>JAUMFO010000008.1:0-419044 GCA_032119795.1 Solirubrobacteraceae bacterium | reverse complement strand
CATCAAGGAGTACCGCGTCTTCCAGGGTGCCAACCTCGTGAAGACCGTCGCGGCTCCGGCCACGTCGGTCAAGGTTGACGGCCTGACGCCGAACACGGACTACTCGTTCACCGTGGTCGCCGTCGATAACGGTGGCCCGGTTGCCGGTCCCGCGAGCGACGCACTGCCGGTCAAGACCGATCCGATCCCGGACCCCGTGAACACGGCGCCGGGCAAGGTTGCCGGTCTGAAGAGCACGGCGAAGTCGACCACGTCGGTTGACCTCGCTTGGGACGCTGCTTCCGATCCGGATGCTGGCGACAGCATCAAGGAGTACCGCGTCTTCCAGGGTGCGACCCAGGTCAAGACCGTTGCTGCTCCGGCGACGTCGGTGAAGGTCGATGGCCTGACGCCGAACACGGACTACTCGTTCACCGTGGTGGCCGTTGATAACGGTGGCCCGGTTGCGGGTCCCGCGAGCGACGCGCTGCCGGTCAAGACCGATCCGATCCCGGACCCGGTCAACACCGCTCCGACGGTTCCGACGGCGCTGAAGGTCGGCGCCGTGACCTCGTCGACGATCGCGCTGTCCTGGACGGCATCTACGGATGACGCCAAGGTCGCTGGCTACAACGTCTACAGCAACGGCACGAAGATCGGGACGTCGGCAACGCCGTCGTTCACGGCGACCGGCCTGGCGCCTTCGACGAAGTACACGTTCACGGTCGACGCGTTTGATGAGCCCGGTCTCACCAGCGCCAAGTCCGCTGGCGTCGATGGCACCACCGGCCCGAAGGTCGAGCCGGGTGTCTGCCCGGAGGGCTTCGCCTGCCAGGGCTACACGCTCGCCGGGTCCACGCAGCTGAACACGCTCACTAGGGGCACGCTTCCGCTCAAGGGTGGCATCGATGCGGCTCTGGATCCGTCCAACGGCAAGTTCACGGCTGATCTGGTGCTCAACCCGACGTCGGGTCGCCTGACGGCGCTGAGCTTCCTGCCGATCACGGTCAAGGTCGCGTTTGCTCCCTCGGGCAAGACGACCGGCACGCTCGACGACGCGAACATCCTGCGTTCCAAGAGCCTGGTCCGCATCAAGATCACCGAAGTGAAGCTGTTCGGTGCGATTCCGCTGGCTGGTGGCAACGGCTGCCAGACGAAGTCTCTCTCGGAGATCAACCTCACGTCGACCAAGGCGTTTGAGATCTTCAAGGGCGGCACCCTCAAGGGCACCTACGCCATCAGCGATCTCAACGGCTGCGGCGCCCTCAACGGCCTCGTCTCGCCGCTGACCGCCGGCAAGGGCAACACGATCTCGTTGGATCTCACGCCCAAGGCGTAAGCACGACGATCAATCCACGGTCCTAGACCGCTGATCGGGGCCCGGGCCGCGCACTGCGCGACCCGGGCCCTCGTCGTTGGTGGGTGCTCACGAGTGGGGGATTGCGGTGAAGTAGCGCCAGGGACGCACGGCGCGTGAGATACGCCACGTGTTGCGCCGCAGGCGGTATGGTCGCGGAAGCACATGCACATGTGCATGTCCCACCAGATCGGTGTCCCCGGTCGTCCAACGAGGAGTTGGAAGTGTCTCTCATGTCCCATAAGGCACGCGGGTTGGCGAAAGCCCTCACCGCAGCCCTCGTCGTCTTTGCTGGCACTGCTGGCGCGACCGGTGCCCAAGCCGCGGTCCCAAACGTTCCTGACGTCACGCTCGACTTCACGTGTAAGTATCCGATCGTCGACAAGCAGCCGCTGAGCATCAAGATCTCGTCGAATATCCCGTCGGAGGTCGTGGTTGGCGTCAAGCAGCCGGAGTTCGAGATCGACGCCACTGCGGTCGCCAAGGGCGATACCGCTCGCGCGATCAACACGCTCAACGCGTACTCGATCGTGGGGTTCGCCGACGCGTTCGCCGACTTGGAGTTTCCCGATGGGTTCATCCAGGAGGACCTGTTCGTTCCGCTGACGGTCGCGCCGTGGAACCGCCCGAGTTCGGCTCCGGTGGCCGGCGATCTGACGCTGTCCGCCAAGGGCCGCACGCCGTCGATCCAACTCGAGCCGGTTGGCACCGCGACGATCCGTCTGGATCGCATTGCGCTGACCCTCCAGGCCAAGGGCGCGAGCGGAAACACCATCAACGTCCGCAAGCTGACGACCGACTTTGACGGCAACCCCGTCCCGGCCGACACGACGCCAGACGACTTCAACGTCTACTGCAAGCTCAACGCCGGCCAGAGCAACGTGATCGCGACGATCAAGGTCGTCCCGGAGGTGATCGTCGGGCCCCACGTGCCGAAGGTCACCGGTCTGAAGGCGACGGCGAAGTCGCCGACGACGGTTGCTCTCGCTTGGGACGCAGCGACGGATCCCGACGCCGGTGATTCCATCAAGGAGTACCGCGTCTACCAGGGCGCCACCCTCGTGAAGACCGTCGCCGCTCCGGCAACGTCGGCCGACATCGATGTCTTGACGCCGGACACCGACTACTTGTTCACCGTCGTAGCCGTCGATACGAAGGGCCCGCTCGAGGGGCCACCTAGCGACGCGCTCGCGGTCAAGACCGACCCGGCGCAGCCGACCTGCATGACCGACACGAAAGCTCCGACGACCCCGACTCCTGGCGTGTACCTGCCCGATGGCTCGGACGCCGGCGAGAACACGCTCAATGTGCGCTGGGGTGCCTCGACCGACCCGGCCGATGGCGACTGCCCGGTCTCCGGTCTTGACTACTACCGCGTTGCAACCGACGAGGCACCCGCGGTCGAGGTGCCGGCCGGCACGTTGAGCCAGTTCTTCGGCGGGCTTGCGGCAGACTCGGAGTACTACTTCTGGATTTCGGCGGTTGACAAGGCTGGCAACCGGTCGGAGGAGTCGGGGGAGCTTCTCGTGACCAAGCCGGCGCTGGACCTTCCGCCGACCAAGGTTTCGGGACTCAAAGGACTCGCGGGCACGACGAGCATTGCGCTCTCGTGGAGCCCTGCGACCGATCCCGACGCTGGAGACGCCATCAAGGAGTACCGCGTGTACCAGGGTGCAGGCGCGACGCCGGTCGTCACGGTGACTGGCCTGAGTGCCACGGTGTCGGGCTTGACGCCGAACACGGCCTACCGGTTCTCGGTGGCAGCGGTCGACACCAGGGGCTACGTCGAGGGCCCGAAGTCGGAGGAGCTCGCCGTCACCACGCTGACGCCTGGTCCGACCTGCCCGGAGGGCCTTGCGTGTCAGGGGTACACGCTGGCTGGTTCGACGACGCTGAAGACGCTCACCAAGGGGGTGCTGCCGCTGAAGGGTGGGATCGATGCTGCGCTGGATCCGTCGAATGGGAAGTTCTCGGCTGATCTGGTGCTGAGTCCGACGTCGGGTCGGTTGACGGCTGGTGGGTTCTTGCCGGTGACGGTGAAGATCTCGTTTGCTCCGTCGGGGAAGACGACGGGAACGCTCGATGACGCGAACATCTTGCGTTCCAAGAGCCTCGTTCGGATCAAGGTCAGCGAGGTGAAGCTCTTTGGTGCGATTCCGCTGGCTGGTGGCAATAGCTGCCAGACCAAGTCGCTGTCGGAGATCAACCTCACGTCGACGAAGGCGTTTGAGATCTTCAAGGGCGGCACGCTCACGGGCACCTACGCGATCAGCGATCTCAACGGCTGCGGCGTCCTCAACGGCATCGTCTCCCCGCTGACGGCTGGCAAGGGCAACACGATCTCGCTGGACCTCTCTCCCGTCGGCGGCATGTCACCGCCGCTCAAGGTCACCGGCCTCAAGGCCGGGCCGTCGTCGACCACCTCGGTCGATCTCTCCTGGACCGCTCCTGTCGTTTCCGATCCGGCTGACTTCGTCAAGGAGTACCGCGTCTACCAGGACGGGGACACGGCCCCAGTGAGGACGGTCAGCGGGACGGAGACGTCGGCCAAGGTCGTTGGATTGTCGCCGGCGACGGAGTACTCGTTCACCGTGGAGGCCCTGGGCGCGAACGGGCTCGCCGGTCCTCGGAGCCAGCCGCTGGCGGTCAAGACCGCCACGCTCGTGCTCAACACGCCGCCGACGATTCCGACGGGGCTGCAGGTCGATCGGGCGACGTCGTCAACGGTCGCGCTCTCCTGGGCCCCGTCGACCGACGACGTGCGCGTCGCTGGCTACACGATCTACCGCGACGGCGTGAAGGTCGGCACGTCACCGACGCCGACGTTCTCCACGGTCGGCCTGGCGCCGTCGACGGCCTACGCGTTCGAGGTGGAGGCGTTTGACGACGCGGGCGCCACGAGCCCGAGGTCGGCTGCCGTCGCGGTGCGCACCCTCAGCGCCAGCGCGTGCTCCCGTGCCTCTCTCTGCCAGGAGGACGTCACGCTCGAGTACACCTGCAAGTACCCGATCGTCGACAAGCAGCCGCTCAGCGTCAGGGTGTCCTCGAACATCCCGCGGCAGGCGCTTCTTCGGGTGAACCAGCCGGCGTTCCAGATCAACGCGGTCGCGACCGCCAAGGGCGATACGGCTCGCGCGATCAACACCCTCAACGCGTACTCGATCGAGGGTTCGTCTGAGGCGTTTGCCGATCTGGAGTTCCCGGATGGGTTCATCCAGGAAGACCTGTTCGTTCCGCTCGTCGTTGAGCCGTGGATCCGCCCGAGCTCCGATCCCGTCACCGGCAACCTCGTCCTGACGGCCAAGGGCGACACCCCGTCGGTTCAGCTTGAGCCCGTTGGCAACGCGCTCATCCGCCTGGATCGCATCACGCTGAACCTCGTTGCCAAGGGCCAGTCCGGCAACATCATCAACGTCCGCAAGCTCACGAGCGATTTCTTCGGCAACCCCGTCCCCGCCGATACGACGCCGAACGACTTCAACGTCTACTGCGAACTCAACCAGGGCCAGTCGAACCTGATCGCCACGATCCAGGTCGTCCAATAGGGCAAGGACTAGCCAGAGGTGGCGACGCCGCTCGCGAGCTCACCTCGGTCCTCGGCTCGCCGAGCATGCGCCCCCGTCACGTCTGTGGCGGGGGCGTTCTTCGTTCCTATGGCGGGCGCTTGGCGCGCCCGCCGATCGGTCAACCCAGGGCAATGTGATGGTCCTCACCAGACACCTTTCAGTCGTGCCACTTTCGCGTCGAGGACGCGCGGCTGAGGTGGGGGAGGAAGTGGTCCTGTTCGCCCGAGTCCCCGGGGGTTTTCGGAGCGCGGTCCTCCGATCTGGCTGGTTCTCGCGTGTGGCGGCGCACAGATCCGGGAGACTTCGGTGCACGTCGCCGCTTTCGGTGGCAGTCACCAACCCGGCGGGGTGTCCGACCCGCCAAACCCAACATAGGAGTTGGAGTGTCTCTCAAGTCCCGCGAGGCGCGTGCGCTGGCAACAGCCAGTACCGCCGCCCTCATTTTCGCCGGCCTCGCCGGCGCGACCGGTGCCCAGGCCGCTGTGCCTTCGGTTCCCGACGTCAACCTCGAGTACACCTGCAAGTACCCGATCGTCGACAAGCAGCCGCTGAGCATCAAGGTCTCGTCGAACATCCCGACGAAGGCGCAGCTGCGCGTCAACCAGCCGGCGTTCCAGATCAACGCCACGGCGACCGCCGGTGGCGACACCGCTCGCGCGATCAACACCCTCAACGCGTACTCAATTCAGGGTTCGTCTGAGGCGTTTGCCGATCTGGAGTTCCCGGATGGCTTCATCCAGGACGACCTGTTCGTTCCGCTCGTCGTTGAGCCGTGGATCCGCCCGAACTCGGATCCCGTCACCGGCAACCTCGTCCTGACGGCCAAGGGCGACACGCCGTCGGTTCAGCTTGAGCCCGTCGGCAACGCGCTCATCCGCCTGGATCGCATCACGCTGAACCTCGTTGCCAAGGGCCAGTCCGGCAACATCATCAACGTCCGCAAGCTCACGACGGACTTCGACGGCAACCCCATCGTTCCCGCCGACTCGACGCCGAACGACTTCAACGTCTACTGCAAGCTCAACCCCGGTCAGAGCAACCTCATCGCCACGATCGAGGTCGTCGACTACGACCCGAACGCAGAGCCGAACAAGGCTCCGAGCAAGGTTGTTGGGCTCAAGAGCACGGCGAAGTCGACCACGTCGGTTGACCTCGCTTGGGACGCTGCATCCGATCCGGACACTGGCGACGCCGTCAAGGAGTACAAGGTCTACCAGGGCACCACCCTGGTGAAGACCGTTGCCGCTCCGGCGACGTCGGTCAAGGTTGATGGCCTGACTGCCGCGACCGCCTACTCGTTCAGCGTTGAGGCTGTCGACACCAAGGGCCCGCTCGCTGGTCCGAAGTCCGACGCACTCTCCGTGACGACCGACCCGATCGTCGTTCCGAACACCCCGCCGTCGCAGGTCACCGGCCTCGCGAGCCCGGCGAAGACGACCACCACGGTCGACCTCACCTGGAACGCTGCCACCGACGCTGACGCAGGCGACGCCATCAAGGAGTACAAGGTCTACGCGGGTGCGAACCTCGTGAAGACCGTTGCTGCTCCGGCGACGTCGGTCAAGGTCGACAACCTCACCCCGGACACGGACTACTCGTTCTCGGTTGAGGCCATCGACACCAAGGGCCCGATCAACGGTGCCCGCAGCGCAGCGCTCGCCGTGAAGACCAACCCGGTCATCGTCGAGTGCACCAAGGACACGAAGGCTCCGAGCATGCCCGGCGCCGGCGCGTACCTCCCCGACAACTCAGACATCGGCGTCACGACGCTGAACGTCCGTTGGGGCGCGTCGACCGACTCGGCCGATCCGGCTGACCCGACCTGCCCGGTCTCCGGTCTTGACTACTACCTCGTCACTTCCGAGAACGAGCCCGACGCCAAGGTCCCGGCTGGCACGCTGAACAAGCTGTTCTCCGACCTCGGTCCTGACTCCGAGTACCGCTTCACCATCAGCGCCGTCGACAAGGCCGGCAACAAGTCGGACGCCGCCGACGAGCTCCTGATCACGAAGAAGGACATCACGCCGGTCAACGCTCCCCCGAGCGTGCCCGGCAACTTCAAGGGCGTTCCCGGTACGACCACGGTCGAGCTGAGCTGGGATGCGTCGACCGACGTTGACGGCACCATCGCCGGCTACAACGTCTACCGCGGCTCCGACAAGCTCGCCACGGTGACCACCCTGAAGTACACCGCGACCGCACTCACCGCCAACACGAGCTACGACTTCGTCGTCGAAGCCGTCGACAACAAGGGCGCCCTCGCCGCAACCGAGATCCTGCCCGTCAAGACCAACCCGATCGTCGTGATCGAGAACAAGGCTCCGTCCAAGGTTGTTGGTCTGAAGAGCACGGCGAAGTCGACCACGTCGGTTGACCTCGCTTGGGACGCTGCATCCGATCCGGACGCTGGCGACTCGATCAAGGAGTACAAGGTCTACCAGGGCGCCGCTCTGGTGAAGACCGTTGCTGCTCCGGCGACGTCGGTCAAGATCGAGGGCCTCACGGCCGCGACGGCCTACTCGTTCAGCGTTGAGGCTGTCGACACGAAGGGCCCGCTTGCTGGTCCGAAGTCCGACGCACTCTCCGTGACGACCGACCCGATCGTCGTGATCGAGAACAAGGCTCCGTCCAAGGTTGTTGGTCTGAAGAGCACGGCGAAGTCGACCACGTCGGTTGACCTCGCTTGGGACGCTGCATCCGATCCGGACGCTGGCGACTCGATCAAGGAGTACAAGGTCTACCAGGGCGCCGCTCTGGTGAAGACCGTTGCTGCTCCGGCGACGTCGGTCAAGATCGAGGGCCTCACGGCCGCGACGGCCTACTCGTTCAGCGTTGAGGCTGTCGACACGAAGGGCCCGCTTGCTGGTCCGAAGTCCGACGCACTCTCCGTGACGACCGACCCGATCATCGTGATCGAGAACAAGCCCCCGACGCAGGTCGTGGGCGTCAAGGGCGTCGCTGGCACCACCAACGTGAAGCTCACGTGGGACGCAGCCACCGATCCCGACGGCACCGTTGCCAAGTACAACGTCTACCAGGGCGCCTCGACCACTCCGGTCAAGACCGTCACGGCGACGAACGCTGACATCACCGGCCTGACCGCCGCCACCGCCTACAAGTTCACGGTGGAAGCCGTCGACAACAAGGCCAAGGCCGGCGCGAAGTCCGCGGCGCTCGACATCACGACCCTCCCGGTCGTCGTCGGCACCAAGGTCCCGGTCGTCAAGTCGATCATCGGCAAGGTTGCCTTCGCCAAGATCGGCGGCGTCGCGCTGGTCCAGGGCACCAACTTCACTGGTGTGAAGTCGGTGACCGTCGGTGGCAAGCCCGCCACGGTCAGCCCGATCACCAACGGCCTGCTCCTGGTGATCCTGCCGCCGCTGGCGAAGGGCAGCTACCCGCTGGTCGTCACCAACGCGGACGGCGCAAGCGCAGCCACCCCGCAGACCACCATCAAGTACATCTCGCTGTTCTAAGCGAACGCTGAACGGTGCGGCTGGCCTCGGCCAGCCGCACCGCAAGCACCGCCGCCCAGTGCGGCACCGCAGACGCCCGTCCTCGCCTTCAACGGTGGGGGCGGGCGTCCGTCGTTTCGGGCGGCGCGTCTTGCGCGGCCAAATCTCATCCACGATGGCTCGCGCAAGACGCGCCGCCGTGGTGGGTGGATGCCTTCGAATTGGCTGGCGTCGAACCGCGTCACCGGGTGGCGGGGACGACGCCAGTGCGCTTCGCATAGACGGACGACCGCGGCGGGCGAGTCGCCACTCGGGAATCATCCGCTCTGGCCAGTGGGAGGCGAGTAGCGGGTCATGGCGGCGCCGCACGCTCTCGACCACGCACAAGCGCCGCTGGCCTCTTCGCGTGCTCCCCGTTGGGGGCAGGCGAAGCGGCCAGCGGCGCTCGGAGGGGCCTGCGGCGGCCCCTGGCGGGATTCGGTGCGCTCAGCCGGCGGCAGGCGCCGAGGAGCGGCCAGAGGCCGCCACGGCGCGCTGGTCGCGCGTCATGACGTGCTGTGCGCCATAGGAGAACGCGACCGTCAGCACCGCCCACAGGGTGAGCTGCGTGCCGATCGTGCCGATCCGGAACTCCCACAGCGTCACGGCCGAGAAGTCGGCCGGGATCTCATTGACGCCCGGCAACGCGAGCCCAGCGGCGATCACGATCACCAGGAACGTCACCACGCCCAGCAGCGACGCAACCTCAGGGCGGACCTGCTGAAGCGCCGCACGCGTGCGGTAGGCGATGAACGCCGCCAGCAACGAGATCGTGATCATCCCGAAGTACAGCAGCGTGCGATCGCCGATGGTCTCGGGATCGCCGATCGCGGGGGGCGTAGCGGGGTACTTGAGGAACGGGACGAGGAAGACGACCAGGAACCCGAAGAACCCAAGCCATGTAGCCGTCACGCGTGGAGACGCCTCGAGCAGTCGCCCGTAGGCAAACGAGAAGAACAGCGCGAACAGCCCACCGAAAGCCAGGCCGTAGACCGACGTTGCCGTCAGCAGGCCGAACGTGCTCTGGGTCCCACGAGAGACCGTGGTGCCCTCATCGTGGCTATGCGTGGTGTGGCCGTCGGCCGCGACCGCAGGCTCAGGTGGCGCGTTGGCCTCTTCGTAGGCGATGGCCTCGTTGAGCGCCGGCTCGCCAATCAAGCTCGCCGTACCGAAGGAAGCCAGCCCAGCCAGAAGCCCTGCGAGCAAGCCGCAGATCAGCAGGGTGCGAAGCATGGCCCGGCCTCAGTGGCAGGGGAAGCCGAGCAGATGCCGGCCATCGTGCACGAACTCGTGCACGGCGTTGCCCGGAACCAGCGCGGCGGCGCCCTCGTCGGCGCCGACCATGTAGATCATGGCCATCAGCGCAAACGCGAACAGTGCGTAGGGCCAGATCTCGGCGAACTCGACCTTCGGCGGGTTGATCGCCGGAGCGGCAGGCTGGATGACGGACTGGTTCATTCGCGAAACTCCTGGGGGATTGCGCGTCCCCGGATGTGGTGTTCGAGCGACGGACCGGAGTGTCCTGACTTCCCGGGAGGGAGCCGACCTCGGCTCCTCCGGTCACAGTGGCGCGACCGTGTCGGACTCTCACCGACTTCCTCTGAGCCCATCGCAAGGGTTCCGGGAAACCTACCGCCTCGCTCGGCTACGTGCCAGGCGGGCGTCTAGCTCTGCAGCTCAGTGTTGATCGCGGAGACGATCTTCGTCTCCTGCGTCGAGAGCTTGGTGGTGAGCGTCGACGCCTTCGTCAGGATTCCCCGCACCGTCGCCGGCGTGGCCGTCTTGACCTGCGCGGCGAGGTCTTCCAGATCCGCGCCGTACTGCTGCATCAGGTCGACGTACTCCTGGTGCTTGGCGGCGACAGACTCCGGCGCCTCGATGGCTTTCAGGTCGGCGGCGTTCTTCTCCACCGCCGTGCCCAGTGCGGCGAGGTTCGTCGCGACCTGCGCGGGCGTCTTCGCCGATTCCATCTTGTCGCTCAGCGCACGAGCGTCCTGCTGGGTGGCCTGCTGGACCTTCGTGACCTGCGTGACGTAGGCGTTCTTGTCTACACCGCCGCAAGCGGCGAGCACGGTGGTGGCCAGGAGGGCAGCGAGAGTGAAGGCCGGCTTGCGCATTGAACGAACTCGTTTCAGCAGAGGGAAGGGCGCCGAGGACGTGCGCAGCCTACCGGTAGGTGATCTTGACGCCCGGAACACCCTCAAGGTGTCCGTGGTCGTTGAACGAGATGAAAGATAGGCCCCGCTGCCCGCGAACGACTTTCGTGACCGAGGTATTCACCATCACGCGGTGCAGTGCCGGCCATGCGCTGGGTGGGATCCCGATCAACGGTGCGATGGCCGCGGTGATGGTGCCAGCCGACGACACCACGATCGACGTGCCGCTCTGGGTCGATACGGCGTCGAGGGCCTGCTGTGCCCTCGCGCTATAGGTGCTGAAGGTCTCTACGCCGTCGGCGGGCGCCTCAGGCGAGTCACCTTCGCCATCGACCTCGACCCACCGCTGCAGCGCGGTGTCGATGATCTCCTGAAGGCGGCGGTTGGGGTCGCCGGTGCGTGCGAGATCCGCCACCATCAGCCAGTGCTTGCGATACATCGGCTTCACGCGCGCGATGAGCGGCATGTGGTCGTACTCGTTCCAGCTTGGGTCGATCCGAGCGGTGAGCCCGCCGCCCAGCACGCTCGCGAGTGCGTCGGCCGTCTCTCGCTGGCGCTCGAGATCGCCCGAGACGATCCGGTCGACGGAGATCCCCCGCGAGGCGAGCACCTCGGCCAGGCGCCGCGCCTGGAGCTGCCCGTGCTCCGAGAGTTGGTCGTACGTGCCAAGGCCAAAGTTCGCTTGGCCGTGGCGAACGAGCAAGACGACGCTCATGCCGTACGGATCAGGCGGCGGCACCGCCAGTCGAAGTAGTTCACAGCCAGCCAGTAGCGCTTGAACGTGGGATTCGTGGTCTGGCCGAGGTGGTAGCGGCGGTAGATCTGCTGGATGATCACCGCGAGGCGAAAGAGGCCGAATACCTCATAAAACCGCCAGTCATCGACCGCTCGACCAGACTGCTCGGCGTAGTAAGCGACCACCTCGTCGCGGGTAAGCATGCCCGCGGCATCAGTCGGTTGGCGCTTGAGGGCCTTCATCGCCCGGCCGTCTCCAGCCTCCACCCAGTACGCCATCGCGCCGCCAAGGTCCATGAGTGGGTCGCCGAGGGTCGCCATCTCCCAGTCCAGCACGCCGATGATTCGGCTCGGGTCGTCTGGCGCGAGGACCACGTTGTCGAGGCGGTAGTCGTTGTGGATCACGCAGTTGTCGACGTCCGCCGGCTGGTTGGCGTCGAGCCACGCCATCACCTTCTCGAAGGAGGGGACGTTCCACGTGCGCGCGGCGCGGTAGCGCTTGCTCCAGCCGCCGACCTGCCGGGCCACGTAGCCGTCACCTCGCCCGATCGCGGCCAAATCAGGTTGAGACGGATCGACGGCGTGCAGGGTGACGAGGTTGTCGATGAACGAGCGGCAGAGGTCGCCGAGGCCGGCGGCGTCGAGGCCGAGGTCCGAGGGGATCCTCGAGCGCAGGATCGTCCCGTCGAGCTTCTCCATGACGTAGAACTCGTTCCCGATCACCGACTCGTCGCCACAGTGCGCGACCATCGCCGGCACCGACGGGAAAGAAGCCTTCAGCGCGCGCTGCACGCGGAACTCGCGGCCCATGTCATGCGCCGACGCGATCTTCGCTCCGGCTGGTGGGCGGCGCAGGATCAGCGCCTGCTCGGGATACGTCAGTTGGTACGTCAGATTCGACGCACCCTTGGAGAACTGCTGGACCTCCGGCACGCCCGTCGGATTGAAACCGTCGGCGTTGGCTCGAAGCCAAGCGTCGACCGCCGCAGCGTCGAATCGATCCTCGTCGCGGACGGCGCCGACGTCGGCGCCCTTCGCCTCCATCGTCATCGCGGCGCGTCAGACGGCGAGGGGTACTTCTCCGTGCTCGCTTTGAGGCGGCGGCCCGCCTGCGCGGCCTTGGAGCGGTACAGCGAAGGGACGTAGCGCCGCACGAACCAGGCGATCTTGCCGTCTCGATCGGTGAGGACCAAGAACTTGCCCTCGTCGACGGCGTAGACGACCTGCTCAGCGATGGTGTCGGCGGAGGTCGTTGACTTCGCGACGAGCTTGTCGATCACGCGGGTCATCGCGGGATCCGGGGTGCGCATGCTGTCCGCGAGGTTGGTCTTGAAGAAGTTGGGGCAGATGACCGACGTGTTGATCCCGTAGGGCGCGAGTTCAAACCGGAGGGTCTCCGTCAGTGCGATCACGCCCGACTTCACGACGTTGTACGACGACATCATCGGTGGCGCGAGGAGCCCGGCAAGTGAGGCGGTGTTCACGATGTGGCCGGAACCCTGCTGCTTCATGAGTGGGATGAACGTGCGGCAGCCCTGAACGACGCCGAGCAGGTTGATGTCGATGATCCAGCGCCAGTCCTCCATCGAGGTGGCGTCCATTCGGCCGCCGCTGGCGACGCCCGCGTTGTTGACGATCACGTCGAGCCCGCCCCATTGCTGCTCGACCCACTCGCGGGCGGCGGCCCAGTCATCCTCGTCGGTCACGTCGAGGGTGATCGCGGCGATGCGGGGCTCCGGCAGCGGGCCTTGCCCGGCCGCCGTGAGTTTCTCCGCCACGATTTCGCCGCGCGTATCCCTCGTCGGCTCGGCGGCGATGCGCTGCGCCTCGCGCTGCACGGCTTCGCCGTCGCGGTCGGTCAGCAGGACGTTCCAGCCGCGACGCGCCCACGACTCTGCGAGGGCCAGCCCCAACCCGGAGCCGGCGCCGGTGATGAGCACGCGGCGCGGCGCGCCGGGCACCGTGCGGGAGCGGCCGAGGAGGGCGCGAGCGGGATCGATCGGGTTCATGGTGGTGCGTGACTCCTGGGCGCGGGGCGCGGGCGGCAGGGCTAGCGCCCGCCCCACTTCCCGGCACCGTACTTCGCCAGCTCGAGCCGGGCTAGCACGCCTTGGTGAACCTCGTCCGGGCCATCGGCGAGTCGTAGCGAACGAGCTGCCGTGTAGGCCGCCGCCAGCGGGTAGTCGTCGCTCATGCCGCCGCCACCGTGGATCTGGATAGCCATGTCGATGACCTCGCAGGCCATGCGCGGCGCCGCGACCTTGATGGCCGAGACGGCGGCCAGCGCCTCGGGGCGCTTCTCGTCGAGGAGCCAGGCGGCTTGGAGCACCAGGAGGCGCGTTGAATCGATCGCGATGCGCGCATCGGCGATGCGCTCGCGGTTGCCACCGAGATTGATGATCGGCTTGCCGAAGGCGACGCGCTCGATGCCGCGCTGGCAAGCCATCTCCAGCGCCATCTCGGCCAGGCCGATCAGGCGCATGCAGTGATGCACGCGGCCTGGGCCGAGGCGAGCCTGGGCGATCTGGAAGGCCTGGCCGGGGCCTCCGACGAAGGCCGACGCGGCCGGGAGGCGTACGTCGGTGAAGCTCACCTCGCCGTGGCCGCCGGGCTCGTCGTAGTAGCCCATGGTGGGGAGGAGGCGCTCGACCTTCACGCCCGGCGCATCCTTGGGGATCAGCACCATCGAGTGGCGGTGGTGGCGATCGGCCTCCGGGTCGGTCAGACCCATGAAGAGCAACATGTCGCAGTGGGGGTGCCCGATCCCGGTGCTCCACCACTTGCGGCCGTTGACGACGACCTCGTCGCCCTCGACGATCGCGGTGGCCTCCATGTTGGTGGCGTCGGAGGAAGCGACGCCCGGCTCCGTCATGCAGAACGCCGAGCGGATCTTGCCGGCGAGCAGCGGCTCCAGGTACCGCTCCTTCTGCTCCGGCGTGCCAAACATGTGGAGGACCTCCATGTTGCCGGTGTCTGGCGCGTTGCAGTTGCAGACCTCCGGGGCGATGATCGAGCGACCCATTCGCTCCGCCAGCGGGGCGTAGTCGACGTTGCTCAGGCCGGCGCCGTGCTCGGGATCCGGCAGGAAGAGGTTCCAGAGTCCGAGGCCCCTGGCTTTGGCCTTGAGCTCCTCCATGACCGGCGGCTGGACCCACCGGTCGGCCGGCGCTTTGGCCAGCATCTCTCGGAGGAGAGGCTCCTCGACGGGCGCGATCTCGTCGGCGAAAAACTGCTCGAAGCGCTGGATCAGCTCGGTGGTCTGCGCGGAGTGGTCGAAGTTCATCGGTGGCCTCGCCGGGAGTCGCGCTGCAGCCGGGACGCGGTCGGCGCCGTGAGGGGAGGCCGGCCGAACAAGACGCATGTCTTATTGAGCAACGCTCAACGAGCATACGTGATGTCGACTGCTCACGGCGCCGCGCGCCCGGCTACAGGTTGCGATGTGGGTATCCTGATGGTGTGACCGGCGGCACGTATCTCTTTCCTCTTCGCCCACCGCAGGTGTGCCAATCATTCGGGGTTGGGCACAACGTCGGTGGTCAGGGCGTTTTCACGTCCCCTGCTCAGACGGGTATTCCGCGTCCCGGGGTCTCCGCAACGTGCAGGTGAATACCGGCGCCACGCCGGCTGATCAGCCGGCCTCCGTGCTTCCAGACCCTCCGACGGGCAAGCGGCTCCCCGCGGCTGAGCGCCGCCGCCAGCTGATCGGCATCGGGCTGCAGCTGCTCACCGAGCGGCCGCTGGGCGAGATCACGGTGGAGGAGGTGTCTCGCCGCGCCGGTATCTCGCGCGGGCTGCTCTTCAACTACTTCCCGACCCGCCGCGACTACCACCTGGCGATCATTCGAGCGGCGATGCGGCGGATGTCTCGCATTGCCGAGCCGCCCGAGGGCGTCGCCGACGAGATGAAGGTCAAGGTCGTCATCGAGCGGTTCGTGGCGTTCCTGGAGCGTCGCCGCGACCCGTACGTGGCGATCATTCGTGGCGTCGCCGGCGGCGACTCCGAGGTCGCCGAGATCTACGCCGAGTCGCGCGACCAGCTCGTCGACGTCGTCCTGCGAGCCCTCGGCCGCCGGCCGACCCCGGCCCTGGAGCTCCTCGTCGCTGGCTGGCTTGGCTTCGTCGAGGAGACCGTCCTCACCTGGGTCAACAAGCCAGTGATGCCCCGCCACGAGCTCGTCCGCCTGCTCGAGCGTGCGTTGCTGGCGATCGTCGAGCGCCGCACGGCGCCGCGCGACCTGCCGAACGGCCCCGCGGCCTGACCGCCTGACCGCCTGGTCACGTGGGCGGCCCATCGGGCGCGCGGCGGGGCCGGTCGAAACGAAGGGTGTTTTTCGTCCTTGGTTTCGACCAGCGCCCCCGAGTCTGCGGGGCGTCGGCGGGCCACGCGACGGAACGATTCACCGTTGGCGAGCGACTAGCTTCGAACCTATGACGGTTCCGCTTCAGCTCGACCCCCACGTGATCGTCCTGTTCGGGGCGCGTGGCGATCTGGCGGCACGCAAGCTGTGGCCCGGGATGTACCGCTTGTTCCAGGCCGGGCTCATGCCGGCGCAGTTCCGGGTGATCGGCTCCGGTCGACGCGCGCCGGATGGCGAGATCGCGGACGAGGTGCGCGAGAAGCTTGAGCGGTTCGCTCCCGACGACTTCAACGAGACGGACTGGGCGGCGTTCTCGGATCGGATCTCGTTCGTCGCGTCGTCCGACGACGACGGCGCCGACCTTGCCGCGGCCGTGCGCGAGGCTCGCGCAGAGCTCGGCGACACGTCGCGGACCCTCCTCTACATGTCGGTCCCGCCGTCGGCGATGCAGCCGATGGTCGGCATGCTCGCGCGCACCGGGCTCTCGACCGACCGGGCGAGGATCGTGCTCGAGAAGCCCTTCGGTCACGACCTGCAGAGCGCCTGCGAACTCAACGCCGCCCTCCACGAGCATGTGCCGGAGGAGTCGATCTTTCGCATCGACCACTTCCTCGGCAAGGAAGGTGCGCAAGACATCCTGGCGCTGCGCTTCGCCAACGGCCTGTTCGAGCCGCTCTGGTGCAACCGCCACATCGAGGCCGTCCAGATCGACATTCCCGAGACGCTCGGCGTCGACGGCCGCGGATCGTTCTACGAGGAGACCGGCGCATTCCGCGACATGGTCGTCACCCACCTCTCGCAGATCCTGGGGTTCGTGGCCATGGAGCAGCCTGCGAGCCTCGACGCCGGGGCCCTGCGCGACGCGAAAGCCGCAGTCTTCCGAGATCTACAGCCGTTCGATCCGGAACTCACCGTCTACGGGCAGTTCGATGGTTACACCGACGAGGACGGCGTCGACCCGGCCTCCGCAAGGGAGACGTTCGTCGCGCTGCGGGCCGACATCGACAACGACCGCTGGCGCGGCGTCCCGTTCTTGCTGCGCACCGGCAAAGGGCTCGCGGAAGGCCGCCGCGTCGTGACGTTGGTGCTCCGAGAGCCCGACTGCACGATCTTCGGGTGCCGGGTCGAAGGTGACCGGCCCTCGAACACGATCGTCTTTGAACTCCGCGACGACCCGCAGCTCTCCGTCGGCGTGAAGGTCAAGGTGCCCGGCCCAAGCTCGACGGTGGCGGCGGCGCCGCTCACGCTCGACGTGCAGCGCCACCTGAACACGACCGGTCTGGAGGCCTACGAGCGGTTGATTCGCGACGTGATGGTCGGCGACCACATGCTCTTCACCCGCGCCGACGAGGTCGAGCGACTCTGGGAGGTTGCCGCGCCGCTGCTCGCCGACCCGCCGGAGACGCAGCCCTATGAACGCGGCAGCTGGGGGCCAGAGGCTGCACAGCGCCTGGCCGAGCCGACCGGCTGGCACCTCCCGGAGGTGCCAGCCGAACGACCCAACGCGGTGGCGTAGCTATGCGTCGAGGAAAAGGTCGGGCGTGAACTGCGTGGTGCCGGGCGTGACGGAGTACTGCTCGAGATCGGTGATGCCTTCCTCGGCGAGCACCTCGTCGTCGATGGCCGTGTTGCCGGTGTACTCGCGTGACGGACGCGTCAGGACGGCGTAGGCGGCGTCGGCCATGATCTCGGGCGTACGTGAGGTGGCCATCATCTCGGCGCCGCCGAGGAGGTTGTTGACGGCTGCCGTGGCGATCGTCGTGCGGGGCCACAGGGCGTTGGAGGCGACGCCGTGCTCGCGCTGCTCCTCGGCGATACCGATCGCGCAGAGGCTCATGGCGTACTTGGCCATCATGTAAGCGACGTTGTTGCCGAGCCAGTGTGGCGCGAAGTTCAGCGGCGGCGAGAGCGTGAGCACATGGCCGTTTTCGGACTTCTGCAGGTGCGGGATGGCGGTCTTGGTGACCAGGAACGTGCCGCGGACGTTGATCTGGTTCATCAGATCGAAGCGCTTCATCGGCAGGTCGACCGTCTTGCTGAGGTTGATGGCCGACGCGTTGTTGACGACGATGTCGATCCCGCCGAATTTGGCCACGCATGCGTCGATGGCCGACTGCACGCTCTCCTCGTCGCGCACGTCGCCGACGATCGCCAGGCCGGTGCCGCCGGCCGCGTCGATCTCGGCTGCGGCGGTGTGGACCGTGCCTTCGAGCTTGGGGTGCGGCTGATCCGTCTTGGCGAGGAGCGCGACGTTGGCGCCGTCCTTGGCGGCACGCAGCGCGATGGCCAGGCCGATTCCGCGGCTCCCGCCTGAGATGAAGAGCGTCTTGCCGGCAAGCGTGCGTGCCATGGTTCTCCTAGAGGTGCGCGGGCCCGGTTGAAGCAGCCCGGTCGCAGGCTACCGTCGCTACGATCTCGGGCGCATGCCGAGCCGCCCCACCCGAGTCCGGTCCAACGATGAGGTCGCCGTGCCGGCGACGCCGCCCAGGTCGCGTCTGCGCGCCGCCGGCGCCATCTTGGCGCTCGCAATCCTGACGTCGCCGCTGGCGTTCTTTGGGCTTGCGTCGACCGACGAAGGGGCCGATCGCGCGAAGGCGATTGTGCCGCTGCCGCCGAAGCCGTACGTCAGCCCGACGCCGCTGCGGATCGAGCCCGGCGCGCACGAGGGGGCCAGCGTGTGCGACGAGGAAGGCGCGCTCTGCCCGGATCTGGCGATGCGCCCGCCCTACCAAATGATTCCGGATGTGGAGCGCAAGCGCCGCGTCCTGCGCGTTGCCAACGCGGTCCTCTCGATCGGTGCGGGCCCGGTTGAGGTCCGCGGTACCAAGACGAGCTCGACGACGATGAAGGCCGTGCAGTACGTGCACCGGGTCGACAACCGCCAGTCGATCCGCGTGCCCGGCGACGCCGGCCGCCTGCTCTTCAAAGCGATCCCCGGCCAAGGCCGGATCTGGAAGTTCGAGTACACCGCCCAGTTCGAGATCTGGACGACGGGGGCCACGCCGACGCGGGTGCGGGTCGGCCCCAAACTCGTCTACTGCCTCCGCGATCTGCGCAAACTCTGGGACTGGGAGCGCTCGCCCGCCCGCGAGGTGTACCCGGCCTGCAGCCGCAGCGCCAAGCGCAAGAAAGTCACCCTCGGAACCTCGCCCGGCTGGGCAGACATCTACCCGGCCTCCTACTACGAGCAGTGGATCGACGTCCAGGGCCTCAAGGGCTGCTACGACCTGATCCACATCGCCGACCCACGCAACCGCCTCGTCGAATCCGACGAGACCAACAACGCCTCACGGACGCGCATCAAGTTGCCGACCGGCCGCAAGAAGGTCACGTACTGCTGAGGCAGGGCCGGCCTTCGCGGCCGTTAGTGGGTATCGGGCGGTGGCGGGCCGCCGTAGACCACCACGGGATCGGTCGATGTGTCGTGGGCTTGGTAGCGAACACGTGCGCCGCCTCCGACTTCCCACTCCCAGAAGTCCTTCAATTTGCCCTTGAGACGGTGGTGGCGCTGGGAGGGCAATTGGGGAAATGGCTTGTCGGCCAGGTCGACGTAACACCGGCGCATGTTGGTCGCGTGCGACTGGCAGAGCTTGTCCCAGCCTTTCTTGCCTTTGTTCGTTGCCCAGACCTTGTGCGTTCCGGCGTAGCTGCCACCGGGTGGCTGGACTTCCGTGCTCATGCGGCGCTGGCGCCTGGCGTCTCGGCGGCCTGAGCTTGCTCCTCCGAAGGAGGACTCACCTCGACGAGGCTCGCGCCATCGAATGGCGTCAGCATTGCGGCGAGCATCTCGTCGTTGTCGTAGGTCTCAGCCGTCGACTCCCAGGCCCGCAGGTTGCCTGCAAACGATTCGAGGCTCCCGCGTCGGACCGAGTCCATGAGGTAGGGGAACAGCTCGGTTGCGAACTCGTCGATCTCGTCGCGGTCGAGCGCGACGAGCCATGGGTACGGCGTCATCGCTACCCAGCTAACGGGTTCATCGTCTTTGTGCTGCGCGTACGCGGCATGGAACTGCCCAACGTCCTCTAGCGCTGCCACGACGCCATGGCTAAACGCCATCGTGCTCCATCGCTCGACCGATAGGAGCTCGTTATCGCTGTCGAGGACCGGCACCGGCGCGTGGTGTGCGCCGTCGAGCACTCGACGGTATTCGCGCTGCAACGCCGAGGCTCGAAAGACCGTCGTCGGCGTGGACAGGAGGTCGAGGGAGCGCAACTTAGACATAGCCCATGTAAAATATTACATGGGCTATGTCTTGTCCAGGGTGGCCGCTGCTCCCTCAGCCGTTCTCGATCACATAGTCGATGCAGCCCAGCAGCGCTGAGACGTCGTCCGGGTCGATCGCCGGGAATGTGGCGATGCGCAGCTGGTTGCGGCCGAGCTTGCGGTAGGGGTCGGTGTCGACGACGCCGTTGGCGCGCAGCGTCTTGGCGATCTTCGCGGCGTCGACGGACTCGTCGAAGTCGACCGTCACGATCACCTGCGAGCGGTGCGCGGGGTCGGCGACGAACGGGCTGGCCACCGAGGAGGCCTCGGCCCACTGGTAGATGCGGTCCGAGGAGTCCTTCGTCCGGCCGACGGTGAAGTCGAGGCCACCATTGGAGTTCATCCACTCCAGCTGGTTCTCCAGGAGCAGCAGCGTCGCGAGCGCGGGCGTGTTGTAGGTCTGGTTTTTGAGCGAGTTGTCGCGCGCGGTCGTGAGCGACAGGAACTCGGGGATCCAGCGATCGGTCGCGGCGCCGAGCTCCTCGATGCGGGAGACGGCGGCAGGGGAGACGATCGCGAGCCAGAGGCCGCCGTCGGAGGCGAAGCACTTCTGCGGCGCGAAGTAGTAGACGTCGCTCTGGGTGATGTCGACCGGGAGCCCGCCGGCACCGGAGGTCGCGTCGATGGCGATCAGTGCGTCGCCGGAGCCCTCGGGCCGGACGACGGGCACGGCCACGCCGGTCGAGGTCTCGTTATGGGCCCAGCCGATCAGGTCGACCGACGGATCCGAGGTGGGCTTCGGCGCACTTCCCGGCTCGGCGCTGATCACGATCGGGTCCTGCAGGAACGGGGCGCCTGCGGCGACCTTCGCGAACTTCGAGGAGAACTCGCCGTAGGTGAGGTGCAGCGACTTCTCGCGGATCAGGCCGGCAGCGGCGGCATCCCAGAACGCCGTGGTGCCGCCGTTGCCCAGGAGGACCTCGTAGCCGTCCGGCAGCGAGAACAGATCGGAGAGACCCGAGCGCACGCGCCCGACGACATCCTTGACGGACGCCTGGCGGTGGCTGGTGCCCATGATCGAGGAGCCACCCTCCACGATCGCCTGGATCTGCTCAGGGCGGACCTTGGACGGCCCGGCGCCGAAGCGGCCATCAGCCGGCAGCAGGCTGGTCGGGATCTCGAGAAGGGTCGCTTGATCGGACATCGCGCTCAAGGCTACCCACCCAGCGCGAATGCCAGCGCGAAGCCTGCCGCGACCGCGAACGCGACGTTCGGGCCGCCGTCCTCGTAGGCCTCGGGGATCATCGAGTCGGCGAGGACCGCGATGACGGCGCCGCCGGCAAATGCCTCCACCAGCGCGATGCCGGACGGGTCGAGTGCGTCGCCCGCGGCTCGGGCCAGCACCACGACGACCAGCAGCAGCACGGAGACGGCTCCCCAGATGAGCAGAACGGTTTGGCGGCGCAGACCTGCCTCCTTCAGCATCTTCTCGGCGCCGCCGATCGCCTCGGGGGCGTTGCCGATCGCGATGGCGGCGAGCAGGGCGACGTCGACCTCGCTGTTGACGCCGAGCGCCGCGTTCTCCGGGATCCCGTCGAGCAGGACGCCGAGCAGGAGTGCCCAGCCCACGGCGCTGCGGGCGCCGCCGGCGCGGTGGCCGATCGCGCGGCTGCCGACGACAAAGGTCGCGGTTCCCGCGAGCAGCGCCAGGGGCGCCAAGACGCCCCCGAGCTCCTTGGTGGCAGGCTCGAACAGGCCAATGCTGACGGACGCAATCATGGTCCCGGCGCCGAAGGCCAACACGACCGCCAGCGTCCGAGCGGGCAGGGACCGGTAGACGCCGAGGATCGCCCCAAGGATGAGCGGAGTGACGGTCGCAAGCCCGAGGACGACGGCCCCGGTCATCAGATCGAGGCGGAGTCCGGGATCACGACGGGCACCGGGCCCAGCGGCTGGAACTCGACCCGGCTCGTGCCGGGATCCCAGCGTTCTCCGTCGAGGTTCCATGCGGCGGGGCGCCCGCGGCGGGTCGCGTGGACGATCGGGTGCTCCGTCTGCCAGGACTCCACGCCGGGCTGGCGCTCGATCGTGCGGCTGCGAAGGCCGATGGCGCGCAGCGGCAGCGTGGCTCGGGACCCCGCCGGGACCCAGGCGACGGTCAGCTTGGCGGAGTCCGGCGCCGCGGTCCCGAGCCCCGATCCACCTCCGAAGCGCCCGGTTGCGCCGACCAGGACCTGCCAGACGCGGCCGGTGCGTTCATCCGGATCGGAGCCCTCGATCGCGACCGAAGCGCGGACGGGCCGGGCCTCCATGCCGGCGCGGATGGCTCCGGCCGCGTAGGCCAGCGGGCCGAGCGCACGCTTGAACTTCTCGGCGGCGGCTGCGGCGTCAACGGCCAACCCCGCACTGGCGACGTTGACGAACGGCCGGTCGTTCGCAAGCCCCGCCCAGGTCTTGCGTAGGCCGGCCGTCGGCGAGGTGGCGAGCTCGACGGCTTCTGCGAGGTCGAGCGGCAGCTCGAGCGCACGCGCGAAGTCGTTGGCGGTGCCAGCGGGGATCACGGCGAGCGTCAGGTTATGGCGATCAGCAGCCGCGAACGCCGAGCCGAGGGATCCGTCGCCGCCGGCGACGATCAGCCGGTCGGGTTTGGTGGCCGCTGCCTCGTCGGCTTCGTTGACGTCAAAAACGCTGAGCTCGTCGCACCGCGCGCGGATCGCGCCGGTGAGCTCGTCCGGATCCCCGATGCTGCCGGAGCGGGCGTTGAGCACCAAGGCGATTCGCATGTTGCACAGTCTCGCCGACGTGGCGGGCGGGCGCGGAGCGGTACGGTCCTGCGGTGCCGTCGCCTGCTCCGCCGCCACCCGCGCCCGAAGAAGAGACCCTTCCCCTGACGGAGGCTGAACGGCTTGAGCGGGAAACCGCGCGCCGCAGTCTGCGCAAACGCCTCACTGGTGGCCCGGTCCTGCGAGCGATCGGCCGGGTCGATACCGCCGGGATGCGCTGGGTCCGCGGCCAGGCACGCAGCCGCCGCGCCACGGCGGTCGTGCGGTCGTACTCGCACCTCGGCGAGCACGGCGCCGCCTGGGTGGTCCTCGGGCTCGGCGGCACCGCGCTGGATTCCGGCCGCCGCCGCCAGTGGGCCACGGGTCTCGCCGGCGTCGGCGTGGCCTACGTCGTGAACACCAGCCTCAAGCAGGTTGCGCGGCGCCCAAGACCGAACTTTCCGGATCTGCCGCCGCTCATTCCGACACCCGGGCCGCTGAGTTTCCCGAGTTCCCACTCGGCGTCGTCGGCCGCGGCCGTCGTCGGCTACGCGGGGCTCCTGCCAACGGCGCCGCTCGCGGTTGCAGCCTCCACCATGGCGATCTCGCGCGTGCATCTCGGGGTCCACTACCCGAGCGACATCGCCGTCGGTGCGACACTCGGCGTGTTGGTGGCACGCGCCGTGCGCCGCTTGGTGGAGCGCTAGTCCGCGCTCAGCATTCCGTCTTGCAGGAGCGCGCGCGAGGTCGCGACGAGGGTCGGGAGTTGATCGGCGTTCACCTGAAGCGCGTCGGTGCGGATGCGCAACGCGAACAGGCCGGTCGCCATGGCCCACAGGGCCTTGGCGGTCGTCTCGGGGTCGAGCTGCGGATTGATCGCGCCGTCCTGGATGCCTTCGCGGATCAGGGCTGACAACACCTGGAGCTGGTTGCCGATCAGCGTCTCGATCGGCCTCAGCGCGTCCGGTTCGCTCGGTGGATCGGTGATCAGCCGGAACTGCTCGGGGCGTGACTCAGCAAAGCGCGCATACGCGAAGCCGATCGCCTCGATCCGTTCGATGGCCGTCCGGCCGGGCTCGCGCGCCGCGGACTCCAAGTACTCCCGGTTCTGATCCAGGGCCCGCTCGGCGACGGCGACGAGCAGTGCTGAGCGGCCGCCGATGCGGTTGTAGACGGTCTGCACTGCGACGTCGGCCTGCGAAGAGACGGCTTCCATCGTGAGTCCCTCGCTGCCGTACTGCGCGAGGATCGCTTCGGCAGCGTCGACGATCTGCTCGCGAAGCGCCGCGCTGCGCCGTTGCGTCCGGGTCGTCGACATCCGCGCAGTGTACGCCCCTCCACGCCTAAAACGGGCGCCACCTTTGGGCGCAAATCCATCGATGGAAGCGCTTCCATCTTCGGTATCGTGCCGCCCGCTGCGTCTGACACCCGCGGCACACCGCCCGCCTCCGCAACAGGGACACCTCATGGCCTCCGCCACCACCAGCCTCGGCATTCGCCGCGACCTCTTCGACGACGAGCACGACGCATACCGCGAGAGCTTCCAGGCCTTCCTCCAGGCCGAGGTCGTGCCCAACCATGAGGCGTGGAAGGAAGCGCACCTCGTCTCTCGCGACCTGTTCAAGAAGGCCGCCGAACACGGCTTCATGGCGATGGCCATCCCGGAGGAGTACGGCGGCGCAGGCATCGACGACTGGCGCTTCAACGCCGTCCTCGCCGAGGAGAGCTCGCACGCTGCGGTGCAGTCGTCGTGGATGGGCCCGAGCGTGGTCAACGACCTCGGCCTGCCCTACCTGCTGGCCCAGGCCAATGAGGAGCAGCGCCAGCGCTGGTTCCCGAGCATCGCCACCGGCGACACGATCTTGGCGCTCGCGATGACCGAGCCGGGCACCGGCTCCGACCTCTCGGCGATCCAGGCGCGCGCCGTGAAGGACGGCGACGACTGGATCCTCAACGGCGCCAAGACGTTCATCTCCAACGGCATCAACGCCGACCTGATCGTCACCGCGGTGCGCACCGGCGATCACCCGCACGGCGGCCTCTCGATGGTCGTGATCGAGCGCGGGATGGAGGGCTTTGAGCGGGGCAAGCAGATCCACAAGGTCGGCCAGCACGCCAACGACACCGCCGAGCTCTTCTTCAACGACTGCCGCATCCCGGCCGAGAACCTCCTCGGCGCCGAGGGCACGGGCTTCTCGCAGCTGATGGCCCACCTCGTTCCCGAGCGCCTCTCGCTCGCGGCCGCCAGCATGGCCGGCGCAGAGGCCGCGCTGAAGCTCACGCTCGACTACGTCAAAGAGCGCAAGGCGTTCGGTCGCCCGATCGGCTCCTTCCAGAACAGCCGTTTCGTGCTTGCCGATCTGCAGACGAAGATCGAGATGACGCGCATGTTCATCGACCGCACGATCGCCCGGCACGTTGAGGGCACCGCCACCATCCAGGAAGCCGCGATGGCCAAGTACGCCTCGACCGAGCTCTTCTGCGAAGCGGCCGACATTGGCGTCCAGCTGCACGGCGGCTACGGCTACACCACCGAGTACCCGATCAGCGAGTTCTGGGTCGACGCCCGCCTCAACCGGATCTACGCCGGAACCAACGAGATCATGCGCGAGCTCATCGGCCGCTCGATGGGGCTCTAAGCCCCCTCCATCTACGCCGGCAGCTTGATGACGGTCGACTCCGCGGGCGCGACGATCGCGCCTGCGGGGACGTCCGACCGGACGACCGAACCGGGGGCGATCCGTGCGCCCTCACCGATCGTGATCCGTTTGCCGCGCGGCGCGATGATCACCGAGTGCGCGCCGATCTGCACGTCTTTGCAGATCGTCACGCCCGAGCCGCCCTCCGTGGTTTTGTTATCGACGCCACCGATCGTCACGTGCTGCCAGATCACGACGCCGCTCTCGATGATCGTGGAGCCGTGGATCGTGATGCCGATGCCCAGGTGGCCGAGGTGCGTGGTGATGTCGACCTGGGCCTCGGGCTCCAGGTTCGCCGAGAAGACGAGCAGGTTGATCGTCTTGATGATCCGAGCCAGGACGCCCAGGCCGCGGCGCTGAAGCCACATACTGAGATGCCACAGCGTGACCGAGGTATTCCGCAGACTCATCGCGCGAGGATAGTAGTCGTTTGCAGGGGTCGAGAAGTGGCTTGGGGGACCGGCTGCGTCTCAGCCCTATGATCTGCGGGGTCCGTGCCGCGCGTACGGCCTTCGTCCGGTCATGAGCCCCTCTCAGTCACCGCACCGCGTTCCGTATGGCCTCCACGACCTCGAGCAGGTCGCGGCTCGTCGCACGCAGTCGGTCGTCGCGGTCGTCCCGACTCGCAACGAGGCCAACTCGATCGGGCCGATCACCGAAGTCCTGGTCGACCTGCGCGCCCGCGGCGTCCTCGACCGCGTCCTGATCGCCGACGACTCGACCGACGAGACGCCCGCGCTGGCGCAGGCTGCGGGAGCCGAGGTCGTCCGGCAGTCCGATCTCGACCCAGCACTCGGCCCGGTCCGCGGCAAAGGCGACGCGATGTGGCGCGCAGTGGGCGTCCTCGAAGAAGATGTCGTCTGCTTCGTCGACGGCGACACCGAGGGGTTTGGTCCCCAGCATGTCGTTGGACTCGTTGGTGCGGTGACCCTCGACGGCCACGCCTTCGCCAAGGGCCGGTACCGGCGACCGTTCGTCGACGTCCGTGGCGCACTGCCGACCGGGGGAGGGCGCGTCACCGAGCTGACGGCCAAGCCGCTGCTTCGGCAGCTCTTCCCTGAGCTGTTGGCGTTCGAGCAACCCCTCGCTGGAGAGCTTGCTGCCCGTACCGATCTGCTCCGTGGCCTGCCGATGGCCACCGGCTACGCCGTCGACATTGCCCTACTCATCGACGTGTGGCAGGAACTTGGGCTCGCCGGCATGGCCGAAGTCGACCTCGGCGAGCGGCAGAACCGCCACCGCCCGCTCAGTGAGTTGGCCGCCATGGCAGACGAAGTTGCCGCCGCCATTTTGGACCGGGCCGGCGTGCTGGCCGGCGCCGCGAGCGACCTGCTGGAGCGCCCGGCGCGGGTCGTCCCCGCGACCGGTCCGGCGGCGCTTCGCTGAGCGGATCGAGCCTGCCTCAGCCGTTCCGCGTGTGCCGCGCGCGCGTGTGAGCGCCGCGCCGCCGCGTGCGGGAAGATGCCCGGGTGCACGTTTCCGCGAAGGTCGACTACGCCATCCGTGCCGCCATCGAGCTGGCCGTCCACCAGGAGAATGACGGCGGCCTTACCACCGCCGAGCGCCTCGGCGAGGCCCAGGGAATCCCGCGCCCGTTCCTGGCCACCATCCTTCAGCAGCTTCGGCGCGCTGGCATCGTTGATTCCAAGCGCGGCGTCGACGGTGGCCACCGCCTCGCCAAGCCCGCCAACGAGATCGCCCTCGCCGACGTGATCCGCGCCGTCGACGGGCCAATGGCCGCCGTCGCCGGCGTCGCCCCCGAACAGGTCGACTACCCCGGCGCCTCCGCCCAGCTCCGCGAGGTCTGGATCGCCGTCCGCGCCAGCCTGCGTTCCGTCCTCGAGGTCACCACCGTGGCCGACCTCGCCGCCGGCCAGCTCCCGCCCGTGATCGGCGAGCTGATCGCGGCACCCGGAGCCTGGGACCGCCGCTAGCTCCTGTCTCTGGGGCGCCGGCCACGCCGGCGCCCGCAGCCGCCTGGCCCTATTCAGGTGTAAATCGACCCAGTAATGCGATTTGATTTGGTTTCGCGTATAGTCCTTAAACCTGACCTGGTTTACCGGGTTAGCGTTCTCTCCATCATTTCCTGAGGTTTCATGCGCAAACAAGCGATCAGCTCCGCCTTCGCGGCCGCCGCACTGGCCGTCGGTCTCGCGGCCTGCGGTGGCGCCAGCGACTCCACGTCGGACGCCGGTGACGCCGCCGCAGCCGATGGTGGCGTCAAGCTGGGCCTCGTTGCCTACGCCGTGCCCAAGCCCGGGTTCGACCAGCTGATTCCCGCCTTCCAGAAGACGGACGCCGGGAAGGGCGTCACGTTCTCCCAGTCCTACGGCGCCTCCGGCGACCAGTCGCGCAAGGTCGAAGCCGGCCTGGAGACGGACGTCGTGAACTTCTCCGTCGAGCCCGACGTGACCCGCCTGGTGAAGGCCGGTCTCGTCGATGAGGACTGGAACCAGGACGCCAACAAGGGGCTGGCCTTCGGCTCGGTCGTCACGATCGTCGTCCGCAAGGGCAACCCGAAGGGCATCAAGGACTGGGATGACCTCCTGAAGTCCGGCGTTGAAGTCGTCACGCCGAACCCGTTCTCGTCGGGCTCGGCGAAGTGGAACCTGCTCGCGCCCTACGCCGACAAGAGCAACGGTGGTCAGGACGCCAAGGCCGGCGTCGCGTTCATCGATCAGCTCGTCAGCGACCACGTGAAGGTGCAGCCGAAGTCCGGCCGCGAAGCGACCGAGACGTTCCTGCAGGGCGCCGGCGACGCGCTGCTGACCTACGAAAACGAGGCGCTCTTCATCGAGCGCCAGGGCGAAGACGTCGAGCACGTCACCCCGCCCGTCACGTTCAAGATCGAGAACCCGGTTGCCGTGCTCAGCACCTCCAAGCACCCGGAGCAGGCCAAGGCCTTCAAGGACTACCTCTATAGCCCCGAGGGCCAGGAGCTGTGGGCGAAGGCTGGCTTCCGCCCCGTCGATGAGGCCGTGCTCGCGAAGTACAAGGCTGACTTCCCGGATCCCGAGAAGCTCTGGACGATCACCGACCTTGGCGGCTGGGGCGAGGTCGACCCGGCGCTGTTCGATCCGGACAACGGCTCGATCGCCAAGATCTACAACGCCGCCACCTCCTAAGCCAGGCCACTCGGCTCGATGGCTGCTCCCACGACGACCCCGGCGCACCCCGCCGCTCGCGCCGCCTCCAAGCGGCGCTTGTCTCGGCGAACCGCCGGGGGCGTCGGGCCCATCGGGCTCGGCGTCGCCACGCTGTGGCTGAGCCTGATCGTGCTCGCGCCGCTGGCGGCGATCACGATCAAATCGTTCGAGAACGGGCTCGGCGGGTTCGTCGACGCGATCGATGCGCCCGCCGCTCGAGCTGCGCTGCTCGTCACGCTCGGCGTCTCGCTGGCCGTCGCCCTGATCAACGTCGTCCTGGGGACGCTCATCGCCTGGGTGCTCGTCCGCGACGACTTCCGCGGCAAGAGCCTGGTCAACGCGTTGATCGACCTGCCCTTTGCCCTCCCGACGATCGTCGCCTCGATCGTGCTGCTCTCGCTCTACGGTCCGCAGAGTCCCTTCGACATCCAGCTCAACGCCACCCGCCCCGGCCTCGTGGTGGCGCTGCTCTTCGTGACGCTGCCGTTCGTCGTGCGCTCCGTCCAACCGGTGCTGATCGAGCTCGACCGTGAGGTCGAGCAGGCCGCCGCGTCGCTCGGCGCCTCCAACCTCACGATCTTCCGCAAGATCGTCCTGCCGACCCTCGCCCCAGCCGTCCTCGGCGGCGCCGGGTTGGCGTTCACCCGGGCGATCGGCGAGTACGGCTCGGTCGTGCTGATCGGCGGCGGGATCCCCAAGGAGACCGAGGTCGCCTCGCAGTACATCCAAAAGCAAATCGAGATCGACCGTTTCGTCAACGCGGCGGCCGTCTCCGTGACGCTGCTGCTGATCGCCTTCGTCGTGCTGTTCACGCTCCGCACGCTTGGGGGCCGCGCCGCCCGTCGTGAGGAGCACGCCGGATGATCCTCACCCGCCGCACCACGCTTTCGCTGCGCGTCGTCGCGCTCACCTACCTCGGCATCCTGGTGGCGCTGCCGATCGTCCTGATCTTCTTCCGCACGTTCGAAGATGGATTCGGGGCCTTCTGGGACCAGATCACCACGCCGGCCGCGATCTCTGCGCTGTCGCTCTCCCTGCTGATCGTCGCGATCGTCGTGCCGATCAACGTGGTCTTTGGGATCGTCACCGCACTCGCGCTCGTCCGCGGGAGGTTCCGCGGCCGGGGCGTGGTGCAGGCGATCGTCGACCTGCCGTTTGCCGTATCGCCGATCGTCGTCGGCGCATCGCTGATCCTGCTGTGGGGCTCCGGCGGCTACTTCGGCTTCCTGGAATCGACCGGCTTCAAGGTGATCTTCGCCCTGCCGGGCATGATCCTGGCGACGATCTTCGTGACGTTGCCGTTCGTCGTGCGCGAGGTCGAGCCGGTCCTGCACGAGATCGGCGAAGAGCAGGAGCAGGCGGCCGCGACGCTCGGCGCGTCGCGCTGGCAGACGTTCTGGCGCGTCACGCTGCCGGCCATCCGCTGGGGGCTGACGTACGGCGTCGTGCTCACCGTCGCCCGCTCGCTCGGTGAGTTCGGCGCGGTGATCATGGTCTCGGCCGGGATCTCCGGCGAATCGCAGACGCTGACGCTGCTCGTCCACTCCCGCTACATCGACGACCACAACACCTTCGGCGCCTACTCGGCCTCCACGCTGCTGATGGTGCTCGCGCTGATCACCCTGCTGGCCATGACCGTGCTCGATCAAAAAAGGACCAAGGATGTTTGAGATCGGCTCCCACGCCATTGAGGTCGCCGGCCTCGAGAAGCACTACGGCGACTACCACGCCCTGCGTGACGTCAACCTCTCGATTCCCAGCGGCTCGCTCACCGCGCTGCTGGGTCCGTCGGGGTCCGGCAAGTCGACGCTCCTGCGGGCGATCGCCGGCCTGGAGACCCCCGACGGCGGAACCGTGCTCATCGGTGGCAACGACGTGACCTACGTGCCTCCACAGCAGCGCGCCATCGGGTTCGTGTTCCAGCACTACGCCGCGTTCAAGCACATGACCGTCCGCCAGAACGTCGGCTTTGGGCCGTCGATTCGCAAGCAGCCCAAGGCGGAGATCGCCAGGCGCGTCGACGAGCTCCTCGAGATTGTCGGGCTCGGCGGCTACCAGGACCGCTACCCGTCGCAGCTCTCCGGCGGGCAACGACAGCGCATGGCCCTGGCCCGCGCCCTCGCGGTGCACCCGAAGGTCCTCTTGCTCGACGAGCCATTCGGCGCCCTCGACGCGAAGGTCCGCGAGGACCTACGCAACTGGCTGCGCCAGCTGCAGGCGGAGACGGGCGTCACCACCGTCCTCGTGACGCACGACCAGGAAGAGGCCCTCGACGTCGCCGATCGCATCGCCGTCATGAACGAGGGCCGCATTGAGCAGTGGGGCACGCCGCTGGAGGTCTACGAGACGCCGAGCAGCGACTTCGTCATGTCGTTTCTTGGCGCGACGGCCCTGCTGCGCGGCGAGCTCGTCCGACCCCACGACCTCGTCCTCTCACGTGAGCAGATCGACGACGCGATCGCCGTCACCGTGGAGCGGATCGTTCACCTTGGGTTCGAGGTACGCGTCGAGCTCCGAGACGGCGATCAGCCAGATCTCTCCGCTCAGATCACCCGCGGCGAGGCGTCTCGTCTGGGGCTCGTGGTCGGGCAGGAGATCTTCGTGCGGCCCGGCCAGGTGGGCGAAGTCGCCCAGATCGCTTAGCCTGGCAGGTGGACGGCTTCGGGCTGGGTCGTGCGCGGCCTAGGTCCCGAGCGCTTCGTCGTCCACCTTCCTCATGCCCGAGCAGAGCACCTCACTGGCCACCGATCCCTCTGGCGCACGCCCGCGCGGCGAGCGGCAGCTGACGGCCGAGGCGATCCACCGGGTGGGTCTGCTGCGTTGGCGTGCGCTCTCGGCGCAGATGGCGGCCGCAGCCACCGCCGGATTGGTCATCGTGGCGATGATGCCCGCGACGGGCGCGCACGACCGCACGGTGCTGCTCATCGCGGCCGTCTGCACCGCGCTGCTGGTGGTCGCGGCCCGGCTGACTCCCCCGACGCCCTCGTCGAGGTGGGTGCTGGCGTCGGAGCTGGCGACGACGCTCGTCGTGACGGGCATCGTGGCGACGGCAGATCACACGGCCGCGTTCCCGTACTTCGCCGTTCTGCCGATCCTCAGTGCCAGCTACCTGCTCGCGCGGATCGAGGCGGCTGCGGTCGGCGTGGTGGCGACGGCCGGCCTCGCCTTCGCCCTCGCGGTGCGGCCGTCTGGGTTTGATCTGCTGCTCCTGCTGCAGGTCACGCTCGTGAACGCCGCCGTGATCGTCGCCGTCTGGGGCATGCGGCGAGGCCGCGACCGCTTGGTTGCAGAGCTAGCGCGCGTCTCCTCGACCGACGGCCTCACCGGGCTCGCCAACCGCGGCACGTTCGAGCACGTCGCCGAGCGGCTCGTCCGCCGGGCGCAGATCGATGAGATGCCGCTGGCGCTGGTGCTCTTCGACATCGACCACTTCAAGCAGCTCAACGACACCCATGGCCATGCCGCCGGCGATCAGGCCCTGCGTGGCTTCGCGGCCACGCTGCAGGCGCAGTCACGCCCGACCGACCTCATCGCGCGGATCGGCGGCGAGGAGTTCGTGGCGGTCATGCCTGGGATCGGCCCCGATGAGGCGGGGGCGTTCGCCGAGCGCGTCGGCGAGGCGCTCCGCGGGCAACATGGCGGCACCGAGGCCCGGCTGACGGTCAGCGCGGGCGTCGCGCCGATGAGTCCTCAGGACACCGTCGACGCCCTCATGCGAGAGGCCGACCAGGCGCTCTACGCCGCCAAGGGCGCCGGGCGAGACCGCGTCGTCCTCGCCGAACTGGTCGCCTTCCCCGGCTCCACCTGATCGGGCCCGCGCGAGCGGTAGCGTCTGGCCGATGACCGAGCCCCGGATCGCACTTGGCGCGGGCGCTGTGGCCGCTGCCGACCTGGCCCGCGGGCTCGCCGCGATCCGTGAGGAGCTCGCTCTGCCGGCGGCCTTCCCGGACGCGGTCTTGGCTGAGGCTGGGGCGGGGACGGCGGAGGGGCACCCGAGCGCCGCGAGCTGGCTCGTCGGCGCGACGGCGCGCATCGACCGGACCGACCTGCCGTTCGTCACGCTCGATCCGCTCGGCAGTCGCGACCTCGACCAGGCGCTCCACATCGAGCCTGGGGCCAGCGGTGGATTCACGCTGCACTACGCCATCGCCGACGTCGCCGCGCACGTGCAGCCAGGCGGGACGATCGACCACGAGTCCCGCGCCCGCGGAGAGACGGTCTACCTCCCAGGCGAGCGCGTCCCGCTGCACCCACCCGCCCTCTCGGAGGATGCGGCGAGCCTGCTGCCGGGTGTCCGGCGCCTGGCGGTGCTGTGGACGCTGAGCGTCGATGCCGCGGGCGAGCTGCAGTCGGCGAGCGTGGAGCGCGCGATCGTCCGGTCGACCGCCCAGCTCGACTACGCCGGTGCGCAGGCCGCGCTGGACGCCGGGTCGCCCCATGCGCAGGTTGCGCAGCTGGCGCGGCTCGGTCCGGTGCTCGTCGGCGCTGCCCGCCGCCGCGGCGCGATCGAGCTGCCCGAGCCCTCGCAGGAGCTGGTCAAGGACGCCGGCGGCTCCGGCGACTGGCAGCTGGCCTGGCTGCCACGCCATCCGCTCGAGGACTGGAACGCACAGCTGTCGCTGCTGACGGGCCGGGCTGCGGCGGCGATCATGCTCCGGGCGCGGTCGGGCCTGCTGCGGACGCTGCCGCCGCCGCCAGCCGGCGCTGAGGACCTCTTGCGCCTGGCCGCGCAGGCACTGGGCGTCGACTGGCCCGCGGCGCAGACGCTCCCTGAGCGCCTCGCCTCCCTCGACGCCGGGCGCCCGGAGGATCTTGCCCTGATCGACCGCTCACGCGCCCTGCTGCGCGGCGCCGGCTACCTGCCGCTCGTCGGCCAGGGGTCTGAGGCTGCCGCGTCGATCCACTCGGCGGTCGCTGCGCCCTACGCCCATGTGACGGCGCCGCTGCGTCGCCTGGCGGATCGTTTCGCGACGGAGGCGGTCCTGGCCGCCGAGTCCGGGGTGGAGCTTCCCCAGTGGGTGGCCGCGGCGCTGCCGGAGCTCCCGGATCTGATGAAGGCCAGCGGCCGGCGGTCGGGCTCGGCCAGCCGCTCGGTCGTCGATCTCGCCGAGGCGATCGTCTTGGCGCCGCGGGTGGGGGAGACGTTCGAGGCCTGCGTGGTTGAGGTCGAAGGCAAGGGCGCGGAGATCCGGATCGTTGACCCACCGGTGCGCGGTCGCGCCGACGGCGCAGGCCTGACGGCAGGGACACAGGCGCAGGTCGAGTTGACGGTGGCCGACCCGGTGAGCAGGCGCGTCCACTTCGCGAATGCGGCCGCGTGAACTGGGGTATCAGGGCGCCGAAACGAGCTACGGTGAAGCAGCGAACATGCTGATCTGGATCATCCTCACCGTCCCCCCGTTGCTGCTCGGTCTCTACGCGCAGCGCAAGGTCAAGACGACCTTCAAGAAGTACAGCCAGGTGCGCCCGGCAAACGGGATGTCCGGAGCTCAGGCCGCCGCCGCGGTGCTCCAGACGGCTGGGATCCCAGGGCTCTCGATCGAGTCGATCGATGGCCACCTGACCGACCACTACGACCCGAGTAGCAAGACGCTGCGCCTCTCGGCCGACGTCGGCGCCACCTCGTCGATCTCGGCCCTCGGCGTCGCTGCCCACGAGGCCGGCCATGCCGTCCAGGACGCCAAGGGCTACCTCCCGATGCGGATCCGCCAGAGCATCGTGCCGTTCGCCAGCTTCGGCGCGTCGGTCTGGATCTGGCCGGTGATCGGCGGCATCCTCCTGGGCGCCAGCAGCGCCCTTGGCAGCACGCTCTTCATCGTCGGCATCGGCCTGTTCTCGGCCGTCGTGCTCTTCCAGCTCGTCACGCTCCCGGTCGAGTTCGACGCCTCGCGGCGGGCACTCGTGGCGCTGGAGCAGCAGGGGCTGCTGTCGTCTTCGGAGATGCCGGGCGCCAAGGCCGTCTTGAACGCTGCGGCGCTGACCTACGTCGCCGGGTTCATCAGCGCGCTCGGTCAGCTCGTGTACTTCCTGCTGGCGTTCAACCGAAACTAGGCCTGGTTGGCGTCAGGCCAAGACTTCGCCGCGTGCGGCGCTCGCGCTGCGGTGGGGCCGGCCAATGCCTGGTGTCGGCCCCACCGCGCCGCTGACGGCGACATGTGAACGGCGGCTTTCTTTGACCGCTCTGGAAGTGCCGCCCGGTCGCTCGACGCATTACCGTGGCCGCTATGAGCACTCCGCCCGAGCATGCCAAGCCCGCGTCAGGTCAGCGCCCAGCCGACCAGGGTACCCCGGCTTCGCCCGACGGCCCCGGCGTCGTCAAGCGCACCACGAACACCGCCAAGCGCATCCTGCTCGTGGTGATCGGGGCGCTCGTCGCGCTGTTCGCGGTGTTCAACAGCCAGGAGGTTGAGGTGCGGTGGATCTTCGGCAGCCCGATCCAGACGCCGCTGATCTTGGCGCTCGCCGTCACGCTCGTTGCGGGCGTCGCCATCGGCTACCTCTGGGCCAAGCTCGGAGGCCGCGGCACCACCAGCAGCTGAGGCCGCCCTGGGCGACGCCAGCTGCTGAAGCTCGGCGCTGTCAGCCGACGGCGGGCGAGAGCGTCGCCAGGGCAGCCGTGTCGACGGCGCCGAGGCGTTCGCGCTGCGGGTACTTGCCGACGGGCACGCGCCTGATCTCCTGACCGGTCGCGTAGCTGATGACGGAGACGTAGTTGCCGTTGCTGTTCGACACGAGGCAGAGCGTGCCGGTCTTGTCGTTCTGCGCCCAGTAGGGCTTGGCGAAGCCGTCGACCGTGGAGTCGGCCGTCAGCGTGGCGCGGTCGACGATCTGGATCTGGTTGTCGATCGTGCCGGCGTTGCACAGCTTGGTCTCGGCGCCGTTCATCGCCAGGCCATGGTGCATCGAGTTGGCCGGGAGTTTGTCTGGGAACAGCTGGTTGCCGGCGAGCGTCCCCGGCGTCGTGAACTCGCGTGACGTCTTGCCCGTCGCGAGATCGAACTCGATGAAGCCCCGCCGGTACGAAAGCTGGAGGTAGGCCTTGGATTCGTCAGCGCTGATGACGGTCGGACGCACGCCGGCCTGGAACTTGTGGATCGCCACGTTCTTGTACGTCGTCGCGTCGACGACGGTGAGCTGGCGATTGCCCTTCTGCGCGTTGAGGGCATAGGGGAGGTAGGTCGTCCCGATGCTGCCGATGTAGATGCGCTTGCCGTCGGCGGAGAAGTCGACGCCGTGCGGGAAGTCGCCCGCGCCGATCGAGGTGATCTTCTTGCCGGTGGCCGTGTCGAACACGTGGGTGTAGCCGAGCGAGCTGGCCGATACGAGGACGCGCGCACCATCCGGCGAGATCGCCATGTGATCGGCGTTGGCGCTGTTGGTCTCCGCGCGCCACTTCACCTTCTTGGTGGCGATGTCCCACGCCACCACGTCGCGCAGGATCCCGCGCGACACGATGAGCGTCTTGCCGTCGGACGAGAGCGCCATGTCGTCGATGTAGTTCTCGCCGCCCTTTTGGCTCTTGACGACCTCCCACTCGACCGTGGCCACGAGGTTGAAGTTCAGCAGCGCGCTCTTGCGAGCCGCGCGATCCGGGGCGATGTTCATCGAGCCGAGGTTCTGGAAGGTGGTGCCGTCCAAGAAGGAGACGGTGCCTGCGAATGCGTTGCCGACGACGACGACGTCGCGGGTTGCGGCGCTGGCGGGCGACGCGGCCGGGAGGGCGACGGCCGCCGCTGCGAGCGCGGTCGCAGCCGTGATCGCGCGACGCGACCAGCGCAGGCGACGGGTGAGGTGGAGTGAGGACACGGGGGCTCCTGGCGCGCCGAAACGCCGGTGTGGGATGACACGGAGCCATGTGCGTGTTGGCACACGGCGGCACCAGGTATACCATAGAAAAACGCGAACGTTCAGGTTTTCATTGGGTTCTGCTCCGGTCTCCAGACGCGCCACCGGTACGCTCGCTGGCGACGTGACGAGCGAACCCACGGCGACAGTCGGCCGCCTCTGGCGCGGGCAGCCACCCGAGGCCCGGCGCCTTGAGCAGGCCGAGCGCCTGCTGCGCGCCGCGGCAACCGTGGTCGTGAGCGTCGGGTTCGCGGCGACCAGTGCTGAGGCCATCAGCCGTGAGGCGAAGATGTCTAAAGCGACGTTCTACGCGCACTTCGCCAACAAGGACGCGTGCTTCTTGGCCTTGCTCGAGATCGGCGCGCAGCGGGCGCTCGAGCGGCTCGTGGCCGGCGCCCGCGAGGCGGGAGACGACGCGGTCCTTCGGCAGCGGGCAGGGCTCGCCGCGATCCTGGAACTCGTCGGCGAGGAGCCGATCATGGCGCGAGCGATCCTGGTCGAGGCGCTGAACAGCGGCCCGGCGGTCGTCGCTCGCCGCGATGAGCTCTTTGCGGCGTTCGCCGAGGTGATGTTCCAGGAGACGGAGCGCGGCGCGCAGAGCAGTGGCGGCCCACGGTTTGCCACCGTCTATGACGCACAGGGTGTCGTTGGGGCGGTGGTCGAACTCACGTCAGGCCACCTGCGTTCGGCCCGCCCGCCGACGCTGGCCGAGGTCCAGGCGAGCGTCGAGCGGATCCTGTTCGGCGTCCTGGTCGACGACGTCAGTGGGCTGCGGTGAACTCCTGCAGCGCCTTGGTGGCGTCGGCCTGCGACACCTGAAGGCGGCGCGAGGCCGGAGCGACCTGGCCAGCCGCGACCTGGTTGACGACCGCCTCGCCGCGCGGCACAACGAACTTGGCGAGTGAGAACACGCCGGCGTCGGCTTTGCGCGGGTCTCGCACGGCGCGGTACTCCACGCGTAGTCCGTCGGTGCGTGCCTCAGCCAGGCCGTAGCCCTTGTAGGCGGAGTTGGAGTACCGCAGGTGCGGGTTCGCGCCACGGATCAGCGGGTCGAGCACCTTGGCAGCCGCGTTGCGCGTGCTCTCCGTGGTGGCGAAGCGATCCGCGATGCCTTGTGAGGTGACGGATCCGACGACGAGTTCGGTCGCAACCGGAGCCCCGCTCTTGCCGAAGCCGTCGACCCACACCGACTTGTGGCGGCCCGTCCGCGTGACCGAGCCCGCGAAGAACGTGTGGATGTCTCCGGTGAAGAACGCGACGTCCTTCACGCCGAACTTGGCGATCGCGTCGCACAGCAGCGCGCGCTCGTAGGCGTAGCCATCCCAGGAATCGGTGTTCAGTGGGTAGCCAGGCGCGAGGTCGAGCGACATGGCCATCACCTGGTTGGCGATCAGCTTCCATGGTGCCGTCGACGTCCGAAGGCGGTCGACGATCCAGTCGCGCTGGGTGTTGCCGAGCAGCGTGGAGGACTTGCGGCGCGTGGTCGACAGGTCGGTGCAGAGGCCGATGAAGGTGTCGCCTGGGTTGCACGGCTGGTTCGTGCGGAACTGGCGGGTGTCGAGCGCGAGCAGGTCGACCTGGCCGTAGCGCGTGGCGCCGAAGATCTTGTCTGGCGTGACGGCGTCGCGGATCACCGGCATCGCCTCGAAGAAGGCCCGGTAGCCGTTGGCGCGGCGATCGAGGAAGGGGATGGGGCGCGAGCCACGCTTCTTGCTGTTGCCGCCGGGAAGCGTCGCGGCGTAATTGTCTTCGACCTCGTGGTCGTCCCAGATGGAGATCAGCGGGGCGCTCGCGCGGACGGCCCGCAGGTGCTCGTCGGAGTGGTAGGTCGCGTACTGATTGGCGTACTCCTCGTAGGTCCGCACCGTGCCGTCGGGCGTCTCGGGCACCTTGCGGACCGAGCCCTCGAAGAACGCGTCTTCGTAGATGTAGTCGCCGAGGCAGACGACGAGGTCGACGTCCTGCTGGGCGAGGTCGCGGTGGGCGGCGTAGTTGCCGGAGAGGAAGTCCTGGCAGGCAAAGAACGCGATGCGAACCGGCTCCGTTGAATCCGGCGGCAGCGACGTCTTCAGCGTGCCAACCGGTGAACTCTCATCGGTGGCCGTCTCGAACCGGTACCAGTAGCGCTCGCCGGGGCGCAGGGCTCCGCCGCCGATGCGCACGCGAGCGGTGCCGGCGGCAGCCGGGTCGGCGAGGGCCTCGGTGCGCGCCACCACGCTGGCAAAGCCTGGGTCGGTGGCGATCTCGACCGTCAGTCGCGACGGCGCGGACAAGCCGTCGAGCTGCGTCCAGAGGGTGGCGGCCGTCTGGTCGACCTGGCCACAGGCGACGCCCTGGGCAAACGCCACGTCGGACGCGCCAGGAACGGCGGCGAGTGCCCGATCAAGGAGCGGATCGCTGAGCACCCAGAGGCCGGCGGCGCCAATCGCGGACTTCACGAACGTCCGGCGATCGAGGGCGAGATGCGGCTGGAAAGGCATGGGAGAGGGTCCTGCAGTGGGTGCTGGAAGGACGTCCAGCCTCCTCCTTCTGCGGAGCGAGGTCAAGGACGCGTCACGGGCTGATCACGGGCCGTCCAGGGCCTCGACTGGGCGCGCTCGGAGCCCGCCATGAGTGACGAACCTCCATTCCGACCGCTGAAGTCGGCTTCCCGGTCTCGCGGCGGCTAACCTAGAGAGCGATGATCTTCACGACCAAAGCTGAGTACGGCGTGCGACTGCTCGTCGACCTCGGTCAGGCTGGGGGTGGCGACCCGGTCGCCCTCAAGGCGATCGCCGAGCGCGAACGCCTGCCGTTGGCTTACCTGGAGCGCATCGTTGCGCTGCTGCGCAAGGCCGGCATCGTGGAGTCCACCCGCGGCGCGCGGGGCGGCTACCTGCTGTCTCGCGATCCGAGCGAGATCCGGATGGACGAGGTGATCGAAGCCCTCGATGGCCCGATCGCCCCGATGTCTTGCTTCATCGACGACAGCACGGAAGGGCAGAAGGTTGTGTGCTCGCACCACGCCATCGACGACACCGGCCCGTGTGGCACCAAGCTCCTTTGGACGCGAGTCCAGGGCGGTGTGGTGCGTGCGCTGCAGCAGACGACCCTCGCGGATCTCATCGCCTTCGAGCGCGGCGGAGTCGGCGCGCTCAGCACTCAACGCCCGGTTGGCGAAGAGTTGCCCGTCGTCACGGCGTAGACCAACCACCCCACCGGGCTGGCGCACCCCCATTCCCCGCCGGTCCCGACACCCCTTCGGACCCAGAGAAGCTTTCAACACCACATGGCCACGCTCGAGATCAAGAACCTCCACGCCAGCGTTGAGGAGAAAGCCATCCTCAAGGGGCTCGACCTCACGGTGAAGAGTGGCGAAGTCCATGCGCTGATGGGCCCCAACGGCGCCGGCAAGTCGACCCTCGCCAACATCATCATGGGTCACCCGTCGTACGAGGTGACGGAGGGCTCCGTCGTCCTCGACGGCACCGACATCACCGAGGAAGATCCCGACGAGCGCTCGCGCCAGGGCCTCTTCATGGCCTTCCAGTACCCCGTCGCGATCCCGGGCGTCACGGTCACCAAGTACCTGCGCACCGTGATGAACGCCCACCGCGTCGCCAAGGGCGAGCCGGAAGTCTCGCTCAAGGAGTTCCGCAAGACCGTCGAGGCGGCGATGGAGCTCGTCAACGTGCCGCGCGAGTTCACCACGCGCTACCTCAACGACGGCTTCTCCGGTGGCGAGAAGAAGCGCATGGAGGTGCTGCAGCTGGCCCTCCAGAAGCCGAAGATCGCGATCCTCGACGAGACCGACTCCGGCCTCGACGTCGACGCCCTCAACGTCGTCGCGCATGGCGTCAACGAGGTCGCCAAGGCCAACGGCACCGGCGTCCTGATCATCACGCACTACCAGCGGATCCTGCACCAGGTGAAGCCGACGCGCACCTCGATCCTGATGGACGGCCGCATCGTCCGTGAGGGCGGCGCCGAGCTCGTCGACCAGATCGAGACGACCGGCTACGAGTCGATCCGCGCCGACGTCGCCGCCGCCGCCACGAAGTAAGTCTCAAGGACTCCGCATGGACCCCGCCGCCGCCACGAAGAACCCTCCAGTGCCGGCGAGTGGCGGGGCGTTTCCCATCGACGCCGTGCGCGCGGCGTTCCCGGTGCTTGGCCCTGAGCATGAGGGCACCCCGGTCGTCTACCTCGACTCGGGGGCCAGCGCGCAGAAGCCGCAGGTCGTCATCGACCGTATGGCGACCTTCGCGGCCCACCACTACGCCAACATCCACCGTGGCGTCTATGGCCTCTCGCAGGACGCCGACGCCGCCTATGAAGGTGCGCGTCGTCGGGCCGCTTCGTTCCTGAACGCCGACCCGCGGGGGACGATCTTCACGAAGAACGTGACCGAGGCGTTCAACCTCGTCGCGCGCTCGTGGGGTGATGCGAATCTCGAGCCTGGCGACCAGGTCGTCATTACCGAGCTCGAGCACCACGCCAACCTCGTGCCGTGGCAGGAGGCTGCTCGGCGCAACGGGGCGGAATTGGTCTGGCTCCCGGTCAAGCCTGACGGTCAAGTTGACCTTGAGCCTATGCATGCGGCGCTCGCTGGCGGGCGCGTGAAGCTCGTCGCCTGCGCCCACGTGAGCAACGTGCTCGGCACGATCCTGCCGGTCGCCGAGATCACGGCCGCCGCGCATGCTGCGGGCGCCGTCGTCTGCATCGACGGGGCGCAGGCGGTGCCACAGATGGCCGTCGACGTCGCCGCGATCGACGCTGACTTCTACGGCTGGACGAGCCACAAGATCTACGGCCCGTCTGGCCTTGGTGTCTTGCACGGCAAGCGTGCGCTGCTCGAGGAGATGCCGCCGTTCTTGGTTGGCGGCGACATGATCTCCGTCGTCACGAAGGAGGGCGCGACGTGGGCGCCGGTTCCCAACAAGTTTGAGGCCGGGACGCCGCCGATCATCGAGGCCGCGGGCCTCACCACCGCGATCGACTTCCTCGACGGCCTCGGCATGGACGCGGTTCGTGCCCACGCCGTCGAGATCACCGCCTACGCGCTGGAGCGCCTCTCCGCTTTGGAAGGCATGACGATCTACGGGCCGGCCAACGCAGAGGACCGCGGCGGCCTCGTCGCGTTCTCACTCGATTACGCCCACCCGCACGACATCTCCGAGATCCTCGCCCGCGACGGCGTCTGCGTCCGCGCCGGCCAGCACTGCGCCGAGCCGCTCGCGCGCGCCTTGGGCGTCCCGGCGACGACCCGCGCGTCGTTTGCTGTGCACACGACGAAGGCTGACATCGACGCGCTCGTCGACGGCCTCGTCAAGGTGCACGCCTTGTTTGGCTGAGCGCAGCTGTCCGGCCGTGGGCTACTCGAAGCTGTCGATCAACAGGACGCGGTCGGAGCTGCGATCGCGTCGCAGCACGACGGTCGCGCGGCGCCCGCCCGCGAGCGTGCCGACATCGAACCCGTCCCCGTACCCGTCGATGACGAGCGGCTTGCCCGCGTAGGTGACGCGCGGCAGGCGCTGGAGGTCGACGGTGCCGGTCGATTCGGAGGAGACGACGACCAGATGCGCGTCGTCGGTCGTAGACGCCGGCTTCGGTCGGCTGCAGAGCAGCTCGTCGTCCCGATCGCCGTCGGGGCCGTCGTCGATGAATGCGCACGAGGTCGAGCGGTAGCTGTCGTCCAGTAGCTCGATGGTGGTGCGGACGTCGCCGCTGGGCGTGAGTCGGACGGGCTGCGCGCAGTCATTGTGCGAGGCGCAGTCCTGCACTGTCACGTTGATCAGCCGGTCACTTTGCGCGGAGCGGTCGACGAGTGTGGGCAAGCTACGGACCTTGATCGGGGCAGACAGCGGGCCGAGGCCACCAGCTGCTTTGGGGTCGACGTCTTGCACCCGCAGCCAGCCGGCCGGTCGATCGCCGATCGTGTCGCCGCCGGCAATCGGCTCGAGGTGAATGAGGAGCGCCCCAGCGTTGGGGGATGCGATCACCTCTGGCGGGCCGGCAGCTCGCGGCACGAGCGGGTAGGACAGGAAGTTGAGGCGCCCCAGCTCCGAGATCAGCGCGTCACGGACCGGGCGATCGGGGGCGCGAACGAGCGGCTGTACGGTCAGCGAACCGGGGGCGATCGCGTCGCTGGCGAAGACGGCCGAGCCGGAGAGCAGCTCCGGACGGCCGTCGCCGGTGACGTCTGCCAGCGGCGTGGGGGCGGTGGCGGGGCCGCCCCAGCCGTCGGTCCACGGCAGCTGCCCGGGGCCGCCGATGGCATCGAAATCTCCCGGGCCGATGCGCGCGGGCGGAGTCGCCCAGCTGCGGGAGCTGAGGAGGTAGTTGCCGATGGCATCGACGAGGTCGGCGGTGCCGTCGCCGTCGAGGTCGCCAGCGAGCCCTCCACCGTCGCCGGTGGCTTCGAACTCGACGTGGCGCCAGCCGCCACCCGGTGCCGACATCCAGACGGTCGGCAGGTCGGCGCCCACGAGGAGGTCGGCGCGCGCGTCGGCGTTGAGATCGGCGACCCCCAAACCGCCGGGAGCGGCGCTGATCTGCTCATCGAGGTCGTCGGAGGTGAGTCCGGCGATGGACGTCAGCTGCTGGCCACGGGCCCTGGGGGCGGGCGCCGTGGAGGCGCGTCGCGCGGCGAGGCGCGGTGGTGCCGTGACGGCGCTGGGCGCTCGCGCGCCGATCGGCTGCTCAGCTGGAAGGAGGTCCTGGAGGATGCCCGAGGCGTTCGTCAGGGGAAGGCCCGTTCGCAACAGGCCGTCGAGGCCGTACGGCCCGTCGACGTTCCCGGCAAGCAGCGAGCGCAGGTAGGGCTTGCGGGCGGTGCCCATCCACCGCCGCAGCGCCGCGAATCGATCGCGGCTGCACCGCACTTCGCCTGGGGCGGCGACGTGGCCACTGGCGAGGAGGCGCACCGAGCAGGCGCCGCCGTCGACGATGCGCCGTTCGGGGTGCACGACGAGCACGTCGAAGCGGTCGTCGGCGAACTCGCGGCCAGGGGAGACGGGACCGGGGCGAGCCAGCACCAGCCGGGCGCGTCCGTCGGCGCCCGCGACGGCCGCGCTCAGCTGCCGACGCCCGAACAGGTCGTCGCGCCCCCAGCCGAGCGACCGGACCACAGCCGACGACGAGGTCAGGAAGACGAGCGAGCCCGGCGTGGCCTGCACGCGCAGCCGGAGCCGGTTGCCGGCCATCCGGCCGCCTTCGGCGCGGAGCGTCAGTTTGGTCTTCGGAGCAGGCACCGTCACCGGCGCAGCAACCTCGCGCGCCTCGCCGCTGGGGCCGACGCCGCTGATGGCCACGACCGGCGCTGCGGCGGTCCCCGTGATGCGGGCGCCGCGAGGTGCGAGGTCGGCCGGAAGTGCGGGCCGCAGCGAGACCACGCCGGCTGGGGTGCGAACGGCAACATCGACGCTGGCGCCGGTCGGCAGCGCCGGCAGGGTGAACCGGTCTCCGACGGCCGCCGCGCCGCCGCTCGACCAGCCGCTGCCGCCCACCATCCGCCAGCCGCTGCCGACCTCGTCGGCCACACCGGGCGCCGCGGTCGTGCCGGCGATCGAGGGCAACGGTGTCGAGGTGGCCGCACGCTGCGGGTCGCAGGCCGCGATCAGTAGCCGTGGCGACGTGAGTTGCGTGTCGAGGAGGACCTCGGCTGCCTCAGCGTGGCGCTCGGCCACGAGTCGGCGCAGCTCGGCGCCGACGTCGGCGCCGCTGGCCTGGTCGGCCGTCGGGCAGCTCGTGGGTGCGCCGAGGAGCTGCAGCGGCGTCGGGCGCGCCGGGAGAGTGGTAGCGCCCGCGGCAGCCGGCGTGATGGCGGTGAACGCGACGGCCGCCACGGCGGCGCGCCGCACGCTCGCGCGGAGGCGGACGCAGGGGGCGGAACTAACGATCGCGCATCTAGCCGCGATCGTAGCGGCCACGCGCTATTCAGCGTTCGGTGTTCTGCAGTGATCTTCTAGCTGGCTTGGGCAACGCGGTACGTGTTGCGCCCGATAAGTACGCCGAGCAGCGGGGTGAGCGCGAGCGCCCAGGGCCAACGCATCTCGCCGATCAGGACCAGGACCGAGTTGAAGGCTGCGACTACCGCGATCCACCGCAAGATGTAGTGGTGTTGAGGTAGGTCTCGGTCGGGCATGGGCAGAGAGTCGGCGTCCGCCGCGATCGGCTGGACGTTTCGCGGACGGGTCTCCTAGTCCAAGATGGCCGGCTCGCTGTATTCAGTGTGCTGCCAGCGGCCGTCTTTGTAGAAGCAGTCTCCGATCTCGATCAGCTCCGTCCAGTACGAGAAGAGCGCCCCAAAGCTCGGGGCGGCCGTAAGGACTTCCTCCTCGTCGAACAGGACGGGCAAAACGGCAGCGGGGTCGCTGCAGTCCAGCAGGAGATACCGCGGGATCTGCTCGACCGCCACGGCCAACCAGGCGTGCTGGTGGCGAGGATGAACCAGCGGGTCGGCCCGCCGTGCCTTGGTTTCATGCACGGCCCGCGTTGGCGGAAGCAGTTCAAACGACCAGTGGATCTGCCATGCCCGCGGATTGGACGGTCGTTCGGGCATCGTCGCCCAGCCCCACAGTGCTCGAAGTTCAGGCGGGGCGCCCAACCCAAGTTCTGCCACCAGACCCTCGATCTGTCCGTCGCTCAGGCCAGGCTCAAGCACGTCCAGCAGCGGGGAGCCGGCGTGGCTGGATGCCTGGCCAAAGCGGTCGAGTATCGCGGGAGTTAGCGCCGGGGCGGGGGTCGTCACGAGTCCCCCGAACCGCCGCCATTCGGGCAGACGGCAAAGGTCTCCGTTGATTCGGTCCGGAGAGGTTGCCCATAACGGGGATCAGGCGACATCTCTTCCTCCGCTCCCACCTTAGGAGTCGGGAGCACGAGGTAGGCGTCGCCGCCAGATCCGTTGGCCTCCTCGGTCGGGCCCGAGAGGCCGGCGAGCAGTCCGCAGCCCCCGATGAGCCGGTGTTTGCGCAGGCTTCCCTCGCTCTGGTTCTGCCCACTGTTGATGCTGCGGATCGAGGGAATCAACGCGGGGCGATCGCCGCCCTGTTCGGTGCTGTAGTCGGGAAACTCGTCGCAGTCTTTGCCCTCGGGTACCGTCGCGTCGCCGCAGAGATCGTGATATCGCGGATCGGCGGTGTACCATCGGCGGTTTCTTTGTTCCGAGGCCTTCTCCCGGCCGTCTTCGTAGTTGAGTTCTAGCCAGGTGGGGGTGGCGTGAACGTTGCGGCTGACGCTGCCGAACAGCGCGTCGTAGTTGTGCAGCGCCTTTTCTGGGAGGTCTGCTCCTACGACCCACAGCGGGATCGTTGGCTTGGCGCAGAAAGCGGCCCCTAGATCAACTCCGCCGTTGGTGTGGGTGGCGAATGCGAACGCTGCCGCTTTCATGCAGGCCTCGGCCACGGCCCGCGCGTTGGCGCGGTTCAGCCCAGGCGTTCCGGGGTGTCCTTGATCGAGCTGTTTGGCAAGGGGGCCGATGACCTCCTCGTAGAATTCTTCGGGCACTGCGCCGCCGCCGCCGCCGGAGCCGCCGCCGGAGCCGCCGCCGCCGCCGCCGCCGCCGCCGGAGCCGCCGCCACTGCCGCCGCCGGTAATCTCGTCGAGCAGCCATGCGATCAACTCGTCGTGGTTTCCGAGGCTAGCCGCCGCGGCTGCAGCGGCCAGCATCGCTCCCTCCACATCCCCGAGTCCACATAGCCGCGCCGGGATGCCGGCGCTCGACTGACCGTCGTGCGGTGGCGGATTGTGGGAGATGATCGCGTCGCAAAGACCCCCCGCTAGCCCCGCAGCGATCTGCATCCGCGTCCAGTCCAGACCGGCGTACACGCGCGCCACAGCGACGGGGCTTTGGTGACGAATCACTCCGCCATAGGACACAACGGCGCGGAATTCGACCTGGTACACCTCACCCGGAGTCTGCGGTGGAGCGTCGTAGTTGAGTTCACAGCGAAGGCGCTCTGAACTGCATCCGCCGGCGTATTCCCAACGAGGACGACGCGCCCCTGGTTCCCGGCGCTCAAGGTAGATGCCGAAGCCAAGCGGTACCGGCGCGGCGCGCACATTCGAGATCCCGACCGAGATCCTCCCGGCACTGAAGCTGATCGGACCCGCCGCGCTGACGTCGCGAACCTGAACCCTAGCCTTGGTCGGGAAAGGATTGACGGTGACGTCCTTGGTGGTTCCCTCGGCGACAACCTCATTGCCAATCTCGGTTGTGGCGACGAGGTGATGCACCACGGGCTCGGTCATCCCAGGGTCGCCGTGGAGCTCGATGGCGCACGACGCGTTGGCCGCGGAGCACGCAGCGACAACGCGGTTGTTGTCGGTCGTATCGCGGACAACCAACCAGTACGGGTAGTTCGTTTGGGCTGAAGGGCGTACCTTCAACTCTGCGTAGTCCGGAATGGTGACCGACGAGGGGCCTTCGAGGATCGCTGTGGGTGGGTCGGGTTCGTCGCCGCTGCCACCGCCGCTGCCACCGCCGCTGCCACCGCCGCCCTCGCCTCCCCCTTCGCCCGAGGGGTCGTCGTCGAAGCAAGGGGCACCGTCTCGGCTGATGCCGTTGACGCGGAAAATCCGACTCGATTTGCTGCCGTACTTCGCCTGGAAGTAGGGGCCAGGACAGTCGTTACCGCCAACGCCAAAGTCGTACCAGGTGTCGCCTCTGGCGTTGGCCCAGGAGGAATACTCTTCCCGGTTGTTGACGTCGTACAGAGAGGGCTGTGATACCGACGGGAACCCGGCAGCGTTCGATACGCGAACGTCGACCACGCCGCCAGCACCTGGCGCGCCGCTGCTGATCTCCAGCGACATCGGCCACGGCGTCCATTCGAAGTTTCGGCTGCTGCAGCCTGTGCCGTCGCCATTGCAGGCCCTGTACGTCGCGACGTACGAATCCCCGGTGGGGTCACCAACCCGACCGACGACCGACGACCCGCTGATCACAACCGAACAGGACGTCGGCGCATCCGGGTCCTCGAGCAACCACCCGCACGAACTCACGACCCCAGCGACCGAACCATCCGCGTTGAGCTCGTACAAGAACGCTGAGCAGAACGCCGAGCTGGCACCGCACCCGCTGACGTGGTCGACCCCGCCGCCTTGGAGCGTGAACCTAGGCGACTCATCATCGCCGCCGAAGCCGGACCCGATAGCGACGCAGCCTGCGCCGAACCAGCCGACAACGCCAGACACGCCACTAGGGCGGCAAAAATCAACGCAAATACAGGTCGACCAGACGAGCCAGAGACTCGGCCAAGGCCGCGGCGCGGCAAAACGAAGGCAGCGCGGCCGGGGGCCCGCGTTCGACTGACAGACATGGATTCCTGGGCGGAGGAGACAAGTGCTGTACGCCGCGAGACGCACACGGACAGCGACAATAGACAGCAAAATGCAGTTGTCAAGCGGCGACATTCCTGCAGAAAGGGAGCGTCCGGTTCCACCTGGCGGTGGCCGAACTGATCTGGTCACAAACGTGCGGTTGGAGAAACCGTGTGCGCCGCCCCAGCTTGCGCGGGACCGTACCTCAGCGCCCGTCGCCGCCGAGATATCGGCATCATGGTGGCCGCTCCCTTCGACCCAGGACGCGCATGACCAAGACCAACCCGGGCAATTTCTTCGAGGACTTCACCGTCGGCCAGGTGATCGAGCACGCGACCCCGCGCACGGTGACGGAGGGCGATCGCGCCGTCTACGGCTCGCTCTACCCGACGCGCTTTGCCGTGCCGTCCTCAGCCGAGTTCGCGGCCGCCTCAGGCCTCTCGCCGCACCCGGTCGAGGAGCTGATCGGCTTCCACGTCGCGTTCGGCAAGACCGTGCCGGACGTCTCCCTCAACGCCGTCGCCAACCTCGGCTACGCCGAGCTGCGCTTCCACCAGCCGGTGCTCCCCGGCGACACGCTCTCCACGTCGTCGGAGGTCATCGGCCTCAAGGAGAACTCCAGCGGCAAGAACGGCGTCGTCTACGTGCGCTCGACCGCCAAGAACCAGCGCGGCGAGGTCGCCATCGACTGGGCACGCTGGGTGATGGTGCACAAGCGCGATCAGTCGCTGCCCGCCCCGGAGACGGTACTCCCCGAGCTCGCGAAGGTCGTCGCGCCCGAGGATCTGATCATCCCCGCCGGGCTCGACTTCACGAGCTACGACTTCGCCGCCGCCGGCGAGCCCCACACCTGGGGCGACTACGAGGTCGGCGAGAAGATCGACCACGTCGACGGCGTGACGCTCACGGCCTCCGAGCACCAGCAGGCCACCCGCCTGTGGCAGAACACGGCCAAGGTCCACTTCAACACCGAGGCCCGCCCCGACGGCAACCAGCTCGTCTACGGCGGCCACATCATCTCGATGGCTCGGGCGCTGTCGTTCAACGGTCTCGCCAACGCGCAGCTGATCGCCGCGATCAACGCCGGCGCGCACACCTCGCCCGCCTTCGCCGGCGACACGATCTACGCGTGGAGCGAGGTGCTCGACAAGGTCGAGACGTCGGCCCCCGGCGTCGGCGCGCTGCGCCTGCGGCTCGTAGCGACGAAGGGCCGCGACGAGGCGATGGCCCTCAAGGGCGACGACGGCAAGTACGCCCCGGGCGTCCTGCTTGACCTCGACTACTGGGCGCTGCTGCCGCAGTAGCCGAGCGGTGAGCCGGTGGCTGCGTCGGGCGTCTCGCCAAGCACCACCGGCTCACCGCCCCAGCGCGCGGCTGGTGCGACGACTCAGGCCGGCAGCGGGATGCCCTGCTGCGGGCGGAACCGGCCGTCCGGGTCGTACTGCGCCTTGACCGCCTTCAGGCGATCGAGCGAGGCGCCGTAGAACGCCTGCTGCCAGTCCGGCTGGTCGAGGTCGAGGTAGTTCACGTACGCACCGCCCGTGGAGTGGGGTGCCAGCAAGCGGCGGCTGCTCCGCGCCCAGTACCGCGCGTTGGCGTCCTCCCAGACGCCCGAGCTGCGCGCCAGGAACTGGATGCTGCAGGTGGCCTCGCGGTGCGGGTACGCGGTCGCGTCCGGGGCGACGTCGGCGATCGCGCCGCCGAGCGCGGCGAGGATCACGGTGCGGCGGCCCGTGAAGATCGGCGTCGCGGAGCGGATGGCCCGCAGGAGCGCCTGCCGGCCCTCCGCGGCGAGTGGTCCTGGCAGATACGACGAACTGGCAAAGAACCGGCTGCGCCCGAGCGCCCCGGGGTCGCCAAATCGGTTCGGCCTGCACTGCGAGACGGACAGCCCCTCGCAGTACCCGGCGATCATCGCGGCCTGCAGGCGCGTCTTCGGGGCGAACGACGAACCAGCGCCAGCGATGGCCAGGAGGTCGGCGACGGCCGCCCGGGCCTGGTCGACCGGTCCCTGGAAGGTGCCGACGTAGCGGACCACCGGCCACTTCCACGAGGAGTCGACCGAGAGCGCGAGGTCGCCAGAGAGGGCAGGCGGGGCCTCTGGCGCGGTGCGCAGGAACGTGTCAAGGACCTGGTCGGCGACCGGCCACGGCCAACGGATGCTGATCTGCGTCTCAACCACGGCCGGAGCGGTCCGCATCACGGTGCTGGTCACGATGCCCACGTTGCCGCCGCCACCGCCGCGACACGCCCAGAACAGGTCGGGATCGACGGACTCGCTGACCTCCCGGATGACTCCGTCGGCCGTCACGATCGTCAGCGACTCGAGCCGGTCGGCCGTCAGTCCGTGGGCGCGGCTGAGCGCGCCCATGCCACCGCCCAGCGCCAGTCCGGTGATGCCGACCGACGGGCAGCTCCCGGTGGGGACGGCCACCCCCTTGGCCGCCAAGGCGGAGATCACGTCGATCGAGAGCGCGCCGCCGCCGATCTCGGCTCGCCGGTTGCCGTCGGCGAGCGAGACGCCCCTGAGCGTGCGCAGATCGAGCACGAGCGCGTGCGGGGTCGTGGCGTTGCCGGTGTAGCCGTGGCCGCCGCCGCGCGGGAAGACGGGCACGTCGTGGCGCGCGGCCCAGAGCAGCGCCGTGCGGACGTCCTCGGCGTCGAGGGGACGAGCGATCACCGGCGGGAAGACCAGATCAAACCGGCTGTTGTAGATCGCCTGGGCGGTGAGGTAGCGCGGATTGTTCCGCAGGTAGACGCCGCCGCGCAGCTCCGAGGTGAGCTCCTGCAGTGCCGCGGCGGGGATGCTCGGCGCCGCGGCCGTCGCCGAACCGCTCAGGAGGCCACCGGCGGGCGACTGCGCAGCCGCAACCGCCAAGCCGGCAGCGCCGGCCCGGGCGACGAACGCTCGACGGCTCAGGGTGGACACCCACTGGACTCTAAAGACTCCCGCGCGGCGCACCAAGAAGCTGGGAATCAGCGCTACCTCACACCCGCGTAGAGTGCTGGGGGAGATGGACGACCTCTACCGCGAGAACATCCTCGAGCACTACAAGCGCCCGCGCAACTGGCAGGTGCTCGACCCAGCCGACCTGCAGGCCGAAGACAAGAACCCGTCCTGCGGCGACCATTTCCTGGTGACGATCCGCACCGACGGCGGCAAGGTCACCGAGGTTGGGTTCGACGGCAACGGTTGCGCGATCAGCACCGCCGCGGCCTCGATGGCCAGCGAGGAGATCATCGGCATGCCCGTCGAAGAGCTGATGACGCTCGACAAGGACTTCATCCTCGACCTCCTCGGCATCGACATCTCCGCGACGCGCATCAAGTGCGCGCTGCTGTCGCTGAAGGTGATCAAGTCCGCTGCGCTCGGCGGCAAGGTCGTCGACTGGGAAGACGACGTTCCGGACTCGGCGGCCCCGGCCGGCGGCACCGGCACCACCGCCTTCTAGCGGCAGTGCCAGGCGCTCGGCCGGCGGAGCAGCGCGTCGGCTAGCGCCAGCGCAGTTCGGCCGACAGCGTCGCTGATCGCGCGTAGTACCAGACCTCGCGCCCGTAGCGTTCGGTCTCCACGGTCGGCAGCGGCACCGCGAGGCGACGCGAACCCCCGGTGCCAATGACCGGGAAGAACCGCAGCGGGCCGTTGGAATACGTGCGCTTCGGCATCCGGCGCAGTCGGGCCGTTGGCAGCGCCGACTCCTTCACGCCGCCGGTGGCGGTCGACTCCAGGAGCGCCGCCGAGTCGATGCCGCTGGCGATCACCGTCTCGACCCGCTGATCGGGATCCGGGCCGTCCGCCATGAAGCGCGCGCTGCCGTGGGTGAGCTGGGACGTCGACGGCTGACCGCCAACCGTCTGCTGAATGCGACCGTCCGGCCCGACCCGCAGCACCGTAAAGCGGCAGCCTTTGCCACCGATCCGGTAGCGGGTGATGGTGGTGCACTTCACCGAGGCCGAGAGCAGGAGCGACTCGCCGCTGACGCGGTCGTAGTCGAGCAGCAGGGCGTTCCCGGGGGTCGAGACCGAGATCAGGGGGCGTGTGCTCCGCCCTGCCGCGTCTTGCACGTCGATCGTGACCGTGCCGGTCGGCGTGGCCTTGGTCGCAACGACGGGCCAGCGCAGCGCGATGGCTTGCCCTCCGATCAGCCGGGTGGCGGGATTGACGCGCGGCACGCCTGGGTCAGCGCGAACCAGGCGGCTCAGGATCGCCGGCGGGGTAATCGCACGAGCGCCAGACGGCAGGTGCGCGAGCGTTCCGGGCGTCATCGCCGCGGCGTTGATCTTCATCCAGGCGTTGCTGTCGTCGGCCGCCAGGAGTTCGTTCTTGCCGTCGCCGTCGACGTCATCGAGGGTCGCGAGCGGAGCGCCCGGTGAGCTCAAGTCGAACGCAAACACGCGGTCTTCGGGGCGCAGATCCGTGAGGTCGGGGGCGACGATCGGGAAGGTGGAGCCGGTCCACGACGTGGATCCCGGGATGATCACGTGGCGTTCATTGAGGTCGACGACGACCTCGCCGATGCCGTCACCCGTGATGTCGCCGATGGCGCTGAGTTCGCTGCCGCCCGAGTCCCATTGCAGGCGGAACGTCTGCACGGGTAGGTCGACGCGGTGCTCCGTCAGGCCGGATGGGCTGGAGACGAGGAGTACCCCGGCAGCGTCGCCGCGCAGGGGCGAGGAGACGTACTGGTTCCAGGAATCGGTCCAGTAGTCGAGGCCACCATCGCCGTTGATGTCGGCATTGAGGACGCGGATGCCGCTGGCCCGCAGCTTGGTGACGGACGGGGCTCGCGACGTGACCGTCGCCACGAGCGGCGCGGCGGTGGCTGCCGAGCGCGTCGCCGACGGCTGCGAGGCCGGGACTCCCTCCTGGCGGGCCGTCGCCAGGAGCTGGCCGCGCGTGCGAGCGAGGCTGGGGGTGGGCTCGGCCGGGATGACGTCGCGCAGGACGTCCTTGGCGGCGGCGAGGAGTGCCTGCGCCTTGGCCGCGCTGAGCTGGCCACCGAGGAGGTACTCGTCGGCAAAATCGCCGACGAGGCTCGACGTCGTGATGGCCTCGCACTTCATCGAGCGTGGCGCCTGGCTGGCCTTCAGACGCACCAAGCACGACTGCACGTCGAGGACCTGCGCGGCACGGTTGCTCGCCACGATCGTCAGCTCGCCGTACTTGCGTTTGCGCTTGGACGCCGAGGTGGCGAGGCGTGTCGTCGCGGTGCCCGTCGGCGCCGCTCTCGTGAGCGCGGCGTCGCCGTAGCGGTCGTCGCGGCTCATCGTCACGATCGTTCCGGGAAGGTGCTGCGTCGTGACGACCCAGCGCGAGGGGCGGCCGCTGATCTTCGGCGCGAGTGCGGGCACGATCGGCTGCTGCTGGATCGACTCCTGCGCGGAGCCGTCGGCGCGCGTGAGGCGGGCGACGAGGCCGCGCGGCTCGGCGCTGAGCGTGACCTGCGACGGGCCGGGGGAGAGGTCGGTGAAGGTGGCGATCGCGGTCGGTCGGCCCTGCGAGGTCGCGACGCTCACGCGCAGACGGGCGGCATCGTCGACGTCCGGAACGGTCAGGACATCGCCCGGCAGGAACTGCGCCGGCTCAGCAAGGCTGCCGCCGAGTTCACGCCAGCCGGTGCCGACGCGCGAACGCCGCGGTGACGCGACCACCGTGCCACCGAACGCCGCAGGAATGGCGGCGTAGGTCGGCGAGCAGATCGTTGCAATGGGTTGAAGGTCGCCGTCGGTGGTGGCGGCCGCGGCCTCGGCGGCGAGCGCCGGCTCGAAGTCCGTCAGCTCGGTGGACTCAAAGTCGTCGGTTTCGAGGTTGAGCAGATCGACGCCGTCAAACGGGGCGGTGGGGGAGTCGCACGACGGCCGCGTGGCAGCACCGACGACGGCATCCGGCTGCAGCGGCGCGCGGACGGGTGCGGCTGCGCCTCCAGCGGGATATGCGGCACCGGTGGCGATCACCCCGACCAGCGTGAGAAGCGAGCGGTGCGGGAACGCCGAGTGGCGTGATCGACGGAACACGCGACGCACTCTTTCAGTACAACCACTTTCTGTGCAACCACACTCGGTGCAGAGGTGGACACGCCGTGGACGGTGTGGCCTGCCCAGGCACCCATTCAGCGGTCGGAAGCACTTCGACTAGCTTCGGCGTCATGACCGCGCAGCAGTACGACGTCATCGTCATCGGGACCGGCCCAGCCGGCGAGGTGCTCGCCGGGCGCCTGGCGAAGGCGGGGCTCGACGTCGTGGTGGTCGAGGACCGGCTGGTCGCGGGTGAATGCTCGTACTACGCGTGTATGCCGTCCAAAGCGCTGCTTCGCCCCGGGCACCTGCTCGCCGAGGCGCGCCGAGTCCCTGGCGTGCGCGAGGCCGTCTCGGGCGAGCTCGACGTGCGCGCGGTGCTCGCCCGCCGCGATGAGGTGATCCACGATCTCGACGACTCCGCACAGACGCCGTGGCTTGAGCACATGGGCATCGAGCTCGTTCGTGGGCGCGGCCGCCTCACGGGCGAGCGAGCGGTCGCGGTGACGCAGCCGGGCGGCACCGAGGTGCAGCTGGAGGCGGGCACGGCCGTGGTGCTGGCGACGGGGACTGCGCCGTCGATCCCTCCCGTCCCCGGCCTGCGCGAGGCCAGCCCGTGGACGAACCGCGAAGCGACGACGGCGAGCTACCCGCTCCCGGCGCGCGTGGCCATCGTTGGCACTGGGCCGGTCGGCTCAGAACTCTCCGACGCGTACTCCGCGCTCGGCGTCGCGGTCACGCTCCTCGGCGACGCGGAGCGCTTGCTGCCGCGCGAGGAGCCGTTCGCCGGCGAGCAGGTCGCGGCCGTCCTGCGCGAGCGTGGCGTCGATCTGCGGCTGGGCGCGAAGCTGATCAAGGTGGAGCGGCCGCAGGCTGGCGGCGTGGCGACCATCGAGGTCGAAGCCGCTGGTGGCGGGCGGAGCACCGTGGAGGTCGACGAGATCATCGTCGCCGCCGGCCGCACCCCGAGCACCGGCGACCTGGGCCTGGAGGCCGTCGGCGTATCGCCGAACGCGCGCGGGTTCGTGGAGGTCGGTCGCCAACTGCAGACGGCCGAGCACGACTGGCTCTACGCCGTCGGCGACGTCAACGGCCGCGACCTGCTCACGCACCAGGGCAAGTACCAGGCGCACGTCGCCGCGCAGGTGATCCTCGGTGCCCGCGACGCCGTCCTGCGCGACGGGCCGCCGCCGGTGCGCATCACGTTCACCGAACCCGAGGTTGCGGCCGTCGGGCACACCGAGGCGACGGCGGCGCAGGCGGGGCTCGACGTGCGGATCGTCGAGGTACCGACCGACGGCAACGCTGGTGCCTCGTTCGTGGGCAAGGGCGCGCCCGGCACGTGCCGCCTGCTCGTCGACGAGTCCCGTGGCACGATTGTGGGCGCGACCTTCACCGGCGTGGAGATCGGCGAGCAGATCCACGCCGCCACGATCGCCATCACCGCGGCCATCCCGATCTCGCAGCTCTGGCAGGCGGTGCCGGCGTTCCCGAGCCGCAGCGAGATCTGGCTGCGGCTCCTGGAGGCCTACGAGGGCTGGTAGGCCGATCGGCTGGCGGGCTGGTTTGGCCGCCGGCCGCTTACGGCTTCTGGCCGAGCAACGCGTAGGTGCCGGTGCGCTTGCGGCCACGCTCGCTCGTCTGCGCGGCTAGCCAGCGTGAGCCGTTCGGCAGCACGGTGGAACTCACGCGTCCCAGCGCCTGTACCGGCTTGCCCCCGCGTGTCAAGACCGGCAGCGACCGCAGCTGGCGGGACCCGGCCTGCGCTGACGTGAGCACCGCGATGCTGCCGTTGTCGCCCGCCGACTTGACGTCGCGAGTGCTGCGGCCGCTGCCCCGCCAGATCGCGGCGTCGACGGCCGAGTCGGCGTCGGGGCCGTCGGCGATGAACGTCGCGTCAACGCGGTCTGTGCTGCGTCGCATCGCGATCACGCTCTGGGCCTGGCCGGCAGCGTTGATGCGCAGCACGCGATCCAAGCAGCGGCGTTTGGCGCCGCAGGTCGTCCGCTGGAACAGGGCGACGAGCGAGTCCCCGGAAGCGGGGTCGTGGTCGAGCAGGAGCGGGATGCCGGTGGCCGAGAATGACGTCGTTGCCGTGGGCACGGAACCGCCGCCAAACGTGCGCAAAAGGAGCGTCCGCGGCCGCGTGGGCGCAATCGCGGGGTCGGCTGGGCTCAACGCGACCAACCGGCCGCCCACGACGACCGCTCCGGCGTTGTCTGCCGCGTTCATGGCCTGCATGTCGTCGAGGAAGCGCCCATTGAGCAGGGCGTCGAGCGACGCGTCAGAGAGTGCTTCCTCCGACGTGCCTTCGTCGTCCAAGTCGTCGAGCCCGGCAAGGGGAAACACCTGCGCGAGGCGGCTTCGCACGCCGGGCGCGATGGCCTGGCTGGGGAAGATCGCGGTGAGGCCGTCGAGTTCGAGGACTGGCTCCGGGCGACCGTCCCCCGTCGTGTCGGCGACGCTGCCCAGTGGCTCACTCGTCGTGAGCAGACTGGCGAAGAGGTCGTCGTCGGTCTCGAGGCCGAGGTCCAGATCGCGCGGGCTCGTCGGCCGCAAGGCACGCAGGTCGATCTGCGCCGGCAGGGTCGGCGCAGCGAGCGCGTCGGTGATCAGGACGCCCTTGCCGTTTGCGAGCTCATCGCGGCCGTCACCGTCGAGATCGGGCACGGAGTCCATGAGTAGTTCGTAGTCGTTCTTGTCGGCACGGATCGGTACCGACGTCGCGCTTCCTGCACCTTGACTGACGACCAACCGAGGGCGCGGCGTCTCGTCGTAGAGGTTGTTGACGAGCGTCTCTGGGCGCCCATCGCCGTTGAGGTCGCCGCCGAGCGACGGCAGCTCGGACGCCGCGAAGGTCGTCAGCCGGTTGAGGCTCGCTTCGACGGTCGTTGGGGCTGCGGCACCAGACGCCAGTGTGGCCCGGGGCGCGGCCAAAGGCGGTGCGGCCGCCCGACGCGCCTTGGCCGTCTGGGCGACCGCCTGCCGGACGCCGCGCGTGGCACGTGCAGCCTTGATCGCCTTGCAGCTGATCTTGTCGGCGAGCTTGCGGGACTTGCTCCAGCGCGCGGTGCAGTTCACCTCAAATGCCTGGCGCCGCGTGAGGCTGATCAGGCTGACGGAGATCGCACGCCGCTTCGGCCCCACGCGAACCTCGAGCCCCTTGAAGCGGCCCGACGCTGCGGCGACCACCAGGTCGGCGTCGTCGCCACCGGAGGTCGACACCGTCACCAGCGTTCCGGGCGCGGCGGTGCCGTGGAATCGAATCTCGCGGCCGTGCAGCTTGGGGGTCACCCGCACGGAGGACTTGGAGGGTGGGGTGATCGGCACGCGGGTCGGCTCGCCGTCGGCCCGTTCGACGACGGCGACGGGCGCCGCCAGTGTCCCCTCGATCCGGACGGCCGTGGCCGCCGGCGCGCCGAGCGCCGGCAGGTGGGCCGAACGCGCACCCGTGGCCGTCGCCACGACCACCGTCAGCTGCGACTTCGGGCCCGCGACCGGCAATTCGACGCGGTCGCCAGGGACCAGCTCGCTGTCGGCCAAGCCGTCGGCTGGAGTGCCGAGCGCGCGCAGACCGGGGAAGACGAGGTCGGACGAGAGGTCGTGGTGCGTGGCGCCGCCGAAGGCGCCAAGGGGCCGGTTGCTCTGGGCAAGCTCGGGATCGCAGAGCACGACCGCGGGGGTCGGCAGCACGGGGAAGAGCGCGAACGTGAGAAAGGCGTTGGAGCCCAGCCCCTCGGTCGACCGGCGGATCAAGGAGGTGAGCTGCTCCCCGTCGACCTCGCCGGCCGACGGGCACCGAGTCGGGGCCCCGGTCGCGAGGATGGCCAGCGGCGTGGCCTTGGGCCGCACCGGGTCGGCCGAAGACGCGGCTGGAGCCACGCCAGCGGCGCACAGGGCGAGGAGCAGTGCGACGCGGAGACGCCCGCTCATCGGGCCGTTGTTTCGGGGGACACGCGCAGGCATTGGCTGCGCACCCTCTCACAGGTCAGCTGTCAACACATAACGTTGTGTGCTCGATCCGGCGCCCGGCGGGCCTGGCGCTGCGGCGGTACCGTGCGGCTATGAGTGAGCGCGCCGAGGTTGGTCCGGTCTCTGAGATCCCCGTTGGTGGTCGCAGGCAATTGGAGGTCGACGGGATCGACATCCTCGTCGTGAACTGCGACGGGGAACTGCTCGCCATGGAGGACGTCTGCTCCCACGACGGTGCTCCGCTGGACGACGGCCCGATCGACTGCGCCGCCGGCACGATCGAGTGTCCGCGGCACGGGTCGCTCTTTGACCTGCGTACCGGCCGCCCCAAGACGCTGCCGGCCTATCAACCGGTCGAGACCTTTCCGGTCGAGATCGAGGACGGCGTGGCCTACGTGCTCGTCGACTGAGAGGCGCGGGCGGCGTGCCACTCGGGCTGTTTCCATCGCTCAGCGGCTACGAGCGCGACTGGCTGCGCGGGGATCTCCTCGCGGCCATCACGGTCTGGGCCGTGCTCGTGCCGGAGGCGCTGGCCTACGCGTCGATCGCCGGTGTCTCTCCGGTCGTCGGCCTTTACGCCGCCCCGCCGGCGCTCATCTTCTACGCGATGCTCGGCAGCTCGCGGCAGATGATCGCGGGACCGATGTCTGCGACGGCGGCACTCTCGGCTGCGACCGTCGCCGACCTGGTTGCCGGCGATGCCGGGCTGTTTGCGGCGATGACGGCAACGCTCGCGATCACGGCCGGACTCGTCGCGTTGGTCGCCGGCATCTTGCGCCTCGGGTTCGTCGCGAGCTACATCTCCGAACCGGTGATGAAGGGCTTCATCGTCGGTCTCGCGCTGACGATCATCGTCGGCCAGGTGCCCGAACTCCTCGGGATTGAGCCAGTGGAAGGCGAGTTCTTCCAGCGGGCGCTGCAGGTGCTGGAGCAGGTCGGCTCGGTCGACGCCCTCAGCGCGATGGTTGGCCTCGGGTCGCTCGCGCTGATCCTTGGCCTTCGGCGCGCCGCGCCTGCGATTCCAGGGTCGCTGCTGGTGGTGGCTGGTGGCATTGCGGCGGTCGCGGTGTTGAGGCTCGACGAGCACGGCGTGGCGGTCGTGGGAGATATCCGAGCCGGTCTACCGAGCCTCGGAGTTCCGGACGTCACCGCCGACCAGTTCGTCTCAGCGATCGTTGGTGGCGCCGCAGTGATCTTCGTCGGCTTCGCGGAGGGGCTGGGGGCGGCCAAGTCCTACGCCGCGAAGGCGCACCAAGACATCGACCCCAACCGCGAGCTCCTCGGCCTCGGAGCCGCCAATCTCGGCTCCGGATTGATGAGCGGGATGATCGTCAACGGCAGCCTCTCCAAGACCGCGGTCAACGTCGATGCCGGCGCCCGCTCGCAGCTCTCCGGACTCGTCGTAGCCGCGCTGACGGTGCTCACGCTGCTGTTCCTCACGGGCTTGTTCGAGCAGCTGCCGTTGGCTTGCCTGGCCGCCGTGGTGATTGCCGCCGTGATCGAGCTCGTCGACTTCCCGGCGCTGGTGGAGTTCTTCGAGGCGCCGAGCAAGCGAGCACGCCAGCACTTCGGGGTGACGGCTCGCCCGGACTTCATCGCCGCGGTGGCAGCGCTGGGCGGCGTGCTGCTCCTCGGCACGATCCCGGGGCTTGCCGTTGGGATCGGCGTGTCGCTGGTGCTGATGGTCTACCGCTCCTCCCGGCCCAACATCGCCACGCTCGGTGCGTTGCCCGGCGGATTGTTTGTCGACGTCGAACGCGAGCCCACCGCCAAACCGGTGCCGGGGATCGTGGTGCTTCGCGTCGAGAGCGCCCTGTTCTTCGCGAACGCCGACGCCGTTCGCGACGCGATCCGTCGCCGCGCCCGCGAGGACGGCGTTCGGGCGGTGGTCCTCGACGCCGAATCGATTCCGTCCGTCGACCTGACGGCCGCGGCGGCCCTCAAGCAAGTCGACGAGGAACTCGAGGCGGCTGGGCAACGGCTGGTGATCGCGCGAGACATCGGCCAGGTCCGCGACGTGATCGACGGCACCGGGGCGCTTGGCGAGCGGCGACGCGTCTATCCCACGGTGAGCTCAGCGGTGGCCGATCTCACGGCCGACCTGAAGGGCGAGCAGCCCCCTCGCCCCTAAGTGACCAGGGCACACAGGACCTCGGCTCTCCGACCGCTAAGATCGGAGATAAGTTTGAGGGCCGTCGGGCGGGGAGTTCCCGTTCCTGCGGTCCACGTCAGCAACCGCCGGAGTCACGACTCAGATGTCCACACCAGAGGTGATCGCAGAGCAGGAGTCGCTCCAGTCGATTGGCGCCGATTACACCGAGAAGTACGGCTTCCACGACGACGAGGACGGGTACCTGTACAAGGCCCCCAAGGGCCTGACTCGCGAACTCGTCGCGAAGATCTCCGAGATGAAGGACGAACCCGAGTGGATGCTCGAGTTCCGTCTCAAGTCGTACGACTACTTCATCGCGCGTGAGCAGCCGACCTGGGGCAGCCCGATGCTGGCCGACGTCGACTACGACGACATCCACTACTTCGTTCGCGCCTCCGAGCGCTCCGAGCGCTCCTGGGACGACGTCCCGGAGGACGTCAAGAAGACGTTCGATCGCCTGGGCATCCCCGAGGCCGAGCGTAAGTTCCTCGCCGGCGTCGGCGCGCAGTACGAGTCCGAGGTCGTCTACCACCAGGTGAACGAGGAGCTCGAGAAGCAGGGCGTGATCTTCACCGACATGGACACTGCGCTGCGCGAGCACCCCGAGCTCGTCAAGCAGTACATCGGCTCGATCATCCCGCCGAACGACAACAAGCTCGCCGCGCTCAACAGCGCCGTGTGGTCGGGCGGCTCGTTCGTCTACGTGCCGCCGGGCGTGCATGTCGAGATGCCGCTGCAGGCCTACTTCCGGATCAACACCGAGAGCATGGGCCAGTTCGAGCGGACGATCATCCTCGCCGACGAGGGCTCCTACGTGCACTACGTCGAGGGCTGCACCGCCCCGACGTGGTCGGCCGACTCGCTGCACTCCGCGGTGGTTGAGCTGATCGCCAAGCCGGGCGCGCGTATTCGCTATACGACCGTCCAGAACTGGTCGAGCAACGTCTACAACCTCGTGACGAAGCGCGCGGAGGCCCAGGCCAACGCGACCGTCGAGTGGGTCGACTGCAACCTGGGCTCCAAGCTCACGATGAAGTACCCCGCCGTCTACCTCACCGGCGAAGGTGCCCACGGCGAGATCCTCTCGATCGCGTTTGCCGGCAAGGGCCAGCACCAGGACGCGGGCGGCAAGATCGTGCACGCCGCTCCGAACACGACGAGCAACATTTTCGCCAAGTCGATCTCCAAGGACGGCGGGCACTCCACCTACCGCGGTCTGCTGGAGATCGCCGCTGGCGCCCACGGCTCCAAGAGCAAGGTCGTCTGCGACGCCCTCCTGCTCGACGAGGACTCCCGCTCCGACACCTACCCGACGATCCGCATCGGCGACGACGACGTCGACGTCGGCCACGAGGCCACGGTCTCCAAGGTCGGCGAAGAGCAGCTCTTCTACCTCCAGTCCCACGGACTCGGCGAGGAAGAAGCCTCCAAGATGATCGTCAACGGCTTCATCGAGCCGATCGTCAAGGAGCTGCCGATGGAGTACGCCGTGGAGATGAACCGGCTCATCGAGCTGCAGATGGAAGGATCGATCGGTTGACCCAGGTCACCCCCGCCCCGTCGGTGTTCCTCACCGACCGACGCGCTGCCGCCATCGAGCGCGCCCGCGGCCTCGAACTCCCCAGCTTCCGCAAGAAGCTCGGCTGGGAGTTCACCTCCCTGGAGAAGCTCGACCTGTCGCTGCCGATCGCCATCGCTGGCGAACCGTCGGCGGCTCCGGAGGTCCCGGAGACCGACGGCGCCGTCATCACGCTGACGCAGTCCGGTGAGCACGTGGAGATCGTCGGTGAAGCCCCCGAGGGCGTCACCGTCTCGACGCTCGCCGAGGCCGCCGTCACGCACGCCGACGTCGTCGAGCGCCACCTCGGGACGCTGTCCGACGAGGAAGACGTCTTCGTGACCCGCAATGACGCCACGTGGGCCGGCGGCGCCTTCGTGCACGTGAGCCGCAACACGGTGGCATCGGGCCCGATCGGCCTGCGCATCAACCACCAGACGGCCGGCGAGCAGCAGGCCTTCCGCGTGCTGATCGTGATCGAATCCGGCGCGACTGCGGAGATCCGTGAGCTGTGGGATGCGACGCCGGAGGCTGGCAAGGGCATCACCCTGCCGGTCGCCGAGATCGTCGTCGGCGATGGTGCGCATCTGCGCTACCTCACCGTGCAGGAGCTGCCGGAGAACCAGTGGATCCTCGGATCCCAGCGTGCCTCGATCGCAGCCTCCGGCACGCTCGACTGGGCCGTCCTCGGCCTCGGCGGCGGCGACGGACGCGTGCACCTCGACGTCTCGCTCGAGGGCGAAGGTGCTGAGGCTCGCGTGACGGGCGCGTATGCCACTCGCAACCGCCAGCACCTCGACTACGCCACCAAGCAGGTCCACGCCGCGCCGCGCACCAACTCGGATCTCGCGTTCCGCGGCATCCTCAACGACCGCTCCACGGCCGTGTGGTCGGGCATGATCGAGGTCGTCCCCGGCGCCCAGAAGATCGACGCCTTCCAGGAGTCGCGCAACCTGCTGGTGAGCAAGAAGGCCCACGCCGACGCGATCCCCGGCCTGGAGATCCTCGCCAACGACGTGCGCTGCACGCACGCCGCCGCGATCGCGCCGCTCGATCAGAAGCAGCTGTTCTATCTGCGCAGCCGTGGTCTTCCTGAGCACTCGGCCAAGCGCCTGATGATCGAGGGTTTCCTCACGGCGACCGTCTCCCGGTTCCCCGAGGGGCCCTTCCGTGACCTCGTCGCCGGCGCGATCGACCGCCGCGTCGATGTCGTCTTGGGCACCTAGCCAGCGAGACTGCCTCGAACTGCGCGAAGGGCGCGTCGCACTGAGTGTGCGGCGCGCCCTTTGTCGTTCTTGCGGGTGGTTGGAGACGGTTTGATCGGGCCCAACTGGACGGATGAGCGGTCCGGAAAGGGGTGGTGGCGTCCGAAGAACGGAAGAACTTCCCGACTCCGAGATTCCCTCCCTTCCCATGCTGAACGACCAGACCACGGCTTCCGCCACGCCCACGGCACCGCCGCTTCCAGACGAGGCCGGCGCCACGAGCGAGGTCACGGGCGCTACCGCAACCCAGGACGCCGCTAGCGCCGAACAGCTCGAGCACCTCCTCGTGCTCTCGCAGGCTCCGCTCACGCTCGACGCTGCGCTTGAGCACGAACAGGAGCAGGAAGCAGACGCGGATGATCGCGCGGCGCCGCTCACGGTCGGTCGCCTCATCGCTCAGTACTTGCGACTCCTTGGGCAGGTGCTCGGCGTCGGCCTGGTCACTGCTGCGGTGCGCCATTACGGCGCGAACCCGGCGCTCTACCTGGGCCTTGGCTTCGGCGGAGCGTTGCTCTTTGCCGCCGCGTCGACGCCGCGAGCTGCAGCCGGGAGCGGATTGCTTGGCCGTATCCGTGACACTGCCACGTCACTGGTGCTCGGCCTGGGCCTCGGCCTGCTGGTCGGCGGCATCCTGCACTTCAGCGCGTTCCCTCACACGGCCGCGGTCCTGGTGCCCCTCGGCATTGCCCTGTCGATCGCAGCGCTGGTGGCGCGCGACGGGCGCGCGCTGATCGGGCGTGATCTCATCTCAGCGGGCGTCATGATTGCCGGCCTGCTCGTCTGGGCCAGCGTTGGACTCGGCATGGGCGCCAAGAAGCTCGATCCGCCTGCGGCGAAGGCCGGTGCGACCGCACCAGCGGCCGGCGATCACGGCGCCACGCCAGCGGCCGGCGATCACGGCGCCACACCAGCGGCGGCTGATCACGGCGCTGCGGACGCGAAGTCCGATCACGGCGAAGGCGCTGCGAAGGCGGACCATGCCGCGACCCCGGCGGCCGGCCATGGCGACGCCGCTGCCAAGACGGACCATGCTGCGACTCCGGCGGCTGGCCATGGCGACGCCGCTGCCAAGACGGACCATGCTGCGACTCCGGCGGCTGGCCATGGCGACGCCGCTGCCAAGACGGACCATGCTGCGACTCCGGCGGCTGACCATGGCACGACCGCGAAGCCTGCGACCGCGGCCCACGGTGCCACGAAGTCCGCCGAGGCGGCGAAAGAAGACGAGGTCACGGCGGCCGACGTGCTCGTCCCCAGGAAGGCCCACTGAGCAACCACTCATCTAGGCTTGCGGTATCGCGCCCGCCGCCTCCCTGAACGCTCTTGCCCCAGCCGTCGCCGAGCGCGCGCTGCGGCTGATTCCGGTCCTCGTCGACATCTCCTCGCCGTTCGGAGACGTCGACGGGGCGCGGCGCGCGGTCGACGCCTGCATCGCGGCCGTGCCGACGGCCGAGGTCGTTCGGCTGCCCTCGTCGAGCCCCGGTCTGGAAGACGACCTGCTGCTGACGATCCGCGGCACTGGCAAGCGTCGCGTCGTCCTCGTCGGCCACCTCGACACCGTCATCCCGGGCGCCGAGCACCAGTCGGCGACCGAGGTCGGTGACCGGATCGACGGCTCCGGCACGATCGACATGAAGGGTGGAGACGCGATCGCCCTCGGCATCGTCGCCGAACTCTCTGCCGAGCCGTGGCGCGCCGCCTACGCCCAGCTCGACCTGCTGCTCGTCTGCGACGAGGAGTGGCGCCACGGGCCAATGCTCCACTCCGCACGGTTTGCAGGCTACGACGCCTGCCTCTGCTTTGAAGCTGGCGAGCGCGACGCGCAAGGGCGTGAGGCGGTCGTCGTCCGGCGCAAAGCCGCGGGGAGCATCGAGATCTCCGCCCAAGGACGCGCCGCGCACGCGGGTGCCGCTCCGGACGAGGGGCGCAGCGCGCTGTTGGCCCTCGCCTCCGCCGCGCTGACGGTCGCCAAACTCCACGACCCAGGAGGGCCGCTGAGCCTCTCCGTCGTGCCGTCGATGCTGCGTAGCGGCGAGGCCGTCAATATCGTCCCGGGGACAGGCTCGCTGACGTGCGACGTGCGCGCCGACCACGCGTCCGCGTTCGACACGGTGCTTGCCGCCGTTCCAGCGGACATCGGTGGAGTCGCCCTCGAAGCCCGGATCGGCCGCAGCTGGCCCGGGATGGACGCCACCGAGGCCGCTGAGCCGACGCTGGAGCGAGCTTCAGGCCTGCTGGGCCGCCCGATCGTGCCGGCCTCGCGCGGAGGCGCCAGCGACGCCAGTCACGTGGCAGGCGTCGTCCCGCTCACGATCGACGGCCTGGGCCCGCTCGGCGAAGGCTCCCATGCGCCGCACGAGCACCTGCTCGCATCAAGCCTGCTGCCGCGCAGCGAGGTCGCGCTCGCCATCCTCGAGGCTTGCCTCCACGGCTGAGTCCCAGCCGGCTGGAAATGCCGAGGCTTCCGGCAGCCGTCGGCATTCGCGGCCATTTCTGAATCGTCCATCCGGTGACGCGTGAACGCCCACGCTGCCACCATGGCCTGATGACCGACGACGACCTCAGCTTCGAGTCGGAGGACGACCCTTCGGCGCCACAGGACTTTGAACTCGCGTGGGAGGACTTTGATCCGCGCGTCACGCCACTGCCGCACGACCTCACTCCGCGGCAGCCACAGACCGTCGATGAGGAACTCATCGCCGCCGAGGACCCCGCGGTCGTCTCGAAGGTCACCGACGCCCAGCGCGTGGAGAAGATCTCCGCCGAGATCGGCCGGGCGTTTGAGATGCTCGCGCCGATCGGCCACGGCGTCACCGTGTTTGGCTCCGCCCGGCCGAAGGACGGTTCGCCGGACTACCAGTCAGCTCGCGCGGTCGGCCAGGCACTCGGCCACGCTGGCCTCACGGTGATCACCGGTGGCGGCCCGGGGGCCATGGAAGCCGCGAACCGCGGTGCAAAAGACGCCGGCGCACTCTCGGTCGGCCTGCGGATCGAGCTGCCGTTTGAGCAGGGCACCAACCCGTACGTCGATCTCGACGTCAGCTTCAACTACTTCTTTGCGCGCAAAGTCTGCTTTGTGCGATACGCGTGCGCGTTCGTGTGTGTGCCTGGCGGCTACGGCACCCTCGACGAGATGTTCGAGACGATCTGCCTGATTCAGACGGGCAAGGTCCGCCAGCGCCCCGTGATCCTGATGGACAGCAGCTACTGGGACGGACTCCTGGACTGGACCCAGGAACACATGCTGAGGCGCGGCATGATCGACGCCGACGACATGCAACTGCTCAAGGTCGTCGACGACCTCGACGAGGTCGCCTGGCTATGTAGCGAGGCGAGCGCCGCCGTGTCCGGGCGGTAGATCCGGCTCCGCATACGGGCGGCTGAGCGATCAGGTCCCGCCAACTCTCATACCAAACGCTCAACTCCTGGGCGCACAGGCCGAAAGTATGAAAGAGAACCCCTCCGCGCGAAAACGCGCGGCCCGGCGTGCATTTCGCCGGTATGAGGGGGGAACGCCGCCGCCTCGTGCCTAGCCCGCCAGACCCAACGCCCACCGCCACCGTTCCTCGAGTGTTCGGCGGCGGCATGCGTGAGTCGTTTGATCTGTCGCCGGTGGCGATGGTGCTGCTCGACGTGACCGGGATCATCGTGCGCGCCAATCTGCGAGTCGCGTCGCTCCTGGGAACCGCGCCGGAAGACCTCGTCGGCAGCCACTGGACTCGCTTTGCTACGCCCCGCGACCGGGCTGCTGCCGACCGCGCTCTCGCCGCCCTGCTCGTTGGCGACCGAGCCATTCTCGGATCGCCGGAGTTTGCCTTCGAGCGCCCAGACGGGCAGACCGCGTGGTTTCGTTCGTCGACGAGTGCGGTCGTTGAGCCCGGCCAGGCGCCGCTGCTGCTCGTCCAACTGACCGACCTCGGCGAGGAGCATCGTGCCCGCGCCGCCGTCGCGGGAATGCTTGACCGCCACGACCGCATCGCGGCCGTCGTGACGTCTTCGCGCAACGCGATCCTTGCCACCGACACGCACGGCGTGATCACGACGTGGAACCCCGCGATCGAGGAGCTGCTCGGGTGGAAGGCCAGCGACGTGATCGGGACGCCACTGGCGGCGCTGTTTCCTGATCGCGAGGCGCAGACGGCCGCGCTCATCGCCGAGACGATGGGTGGCCAGCAATTTCCCCGGTTTGCCACGTTCTTCCGCCGGGCCGACGGCGAGCACATCGCCGTTGACGTCGACCCCTCACCGGTGCGTGACAGCGCCGGCAACGCCATCGGCTTCTCCTGCCTCGTCGTGCCTCACGATGCCGCCGCGCCCGACGCACGCATTCGTTGGCTCAACACCCAGCAGCGCGTGCTCTCCCGCTTGCGGGTACTGATCTCACGCGGGTCCGCTCCGGACGAGGTCGAGGCCGAGATCTTGACGGCCGTCGGATCCACCACCTTCTCCACGCATGTGCTGATCGCCGATCTGCGCGACGACCACGAGACGTTCCGAACGCGTGCCTCGATCGGCTGGGAGCCGGGCCGCCTCCCGGCGCTCGACGCCGTCAACGACAACACCATCATCGGCCACGCCGTCCGCTCCGGGGAGACCGTCACCGTCGGGGACTGGGAGCAGAGCGAGATCTTCAAGACGCCGTCGCTCGACCAGGCCGGCGTCCTGGCTGGGATGGGCGTGCCCGTCTTCTCCGGTGGAGCAATCGCCAGCGTGATCGGCGTCTACCGCCCGCAGGTCGGCGACTGGGACCCCGCCGAGCGCGAGTTCGTCGAGGAGGTCGCGCGGACGTACGGCGAGGCGCTCGCCCGTTGGGACGAGGAGGCCGAGCGCCGCCGCCTGGATCTGCACGACCGCCTCACCGGTCTGCCGACCCTCACGCTCCTCGTGGACCGCCTGGAGCAGGCGCTAGACCGCGACCGCAAGCTCGGGCTGCTCACCGGCGTGCTCGTCCTCGACATCGACCACTTCAAATTCGTCAACGACACGCTGGGCCACGACGTCGGTGACCGGCTGCTTGCCGCCATCGTTCCGCGACTGCAGTCGGTGGTTCGCCCCGGCGACACCATCGCCCGCTTCTCGGGCGATGAGTTCGTGATCGTCTGCGGTGAGGTCGACGACGAGTCCGACCCGATGCTGCTGGCGGAGGCGATCCTCGACGTGTTCGCTGAGCCGTTCGTAGCCGCGGGGGAGGAGCACCTGCTCAGCGTCAGCATTGGCTTGACGCTCGCGACCGCCGAGGCGACGCCCCAAGAGCTGCTGAGCGACGCCGACGCCGCGACCTTCCGCGCGAAGGAGCTTGGACGCAATCGCGTCGAGGTATTTGACCGCTCCCTCCGCGACCGGGTGACGGAGCGCGTGCGGACCGAACGCGAACTGCGAGGCGCCGTTGAACGCGGCGAACTCTCCCTGCGGTACCAGCCGATCGTCGATCTGCGCACCGGCTTCATCGAGGGCGTTGAGGCGCTCGTGCGCTGGCAACACCCCGAGCGTGGGCTCGTTGGGCCGGGCGACTTCATCACGATCGCCGAGGAGTCCGGGCTGATCGTCGGCCTCGGCGAGTGGGTGTTGCGTGAGGCGTGCACCCAGGCTGCGAAGTGGCTCCGCGAGTTCGATCTTCCGCGGCCGTTCCAGCTCTCGGTGAACCTCTCCGCTCGTCAGCTCGGCGACCGCTCCATCAGCGACACCGTCGTCGACGTGCTGGCGGAGTCCGGGCTACCTGCCACGTCGCTCGCGCTCGAGGTGACGGAGTCGGTGCTGATCGAGCAGGAGCACGCCGTCGACATCCTCACCGACCTTCGCAAACGCGGCGTGAAGATCATGCTCGACGATTTCGGGACCGGCTACTCGTCGCTGTCCTACCTGCGGAGGTTCGAGGTCGACGCACTCAAAATCGACCGCTCCTTCGTCTCCGAACTTGGAGAGCGGCGCCAAGACGCGCTGCTCGTCTCTGCGCTCGTCCAGATGGCGAACGCACTCAATATCGACGCCGTCGCCGAGGGCGTCGAAACCGCACAGCAAGCGCAGATGCTGCGCGTCCTGGGCTGTGGACTCGCCCAGGGATTCCACTTTGCACGACCACTCACCATCGAAGACGCAACTCAGCTCATGCGTCGCGGCGGCGTTGTTCCGGGAGGGGCACGATGACCCAACACCAAGTTCTCGTCGTTGACGACGAGCCCGACGTTCGCAGCCTTGTGAGGCTGCTGCTCGAACGAGCCGGATACGACGTATCCGAAGCGATCGACGGGCGAGCCGCCTTGCGGCACATTTTCAGCGACGTCCCAGACCTCGTGCTGCTCGACGTGACCATGCCGGACATCGACGGCTGGCAGACGCTGCAGCGCATCCGCGACGTCACCGACGTTCCCGTGATCATGCTGACGGCCGCAAGCACCGAGCTCGAGAAGGTGCGCGGACTGAAGTCGGGCGCCGACGACTACGTGACCAAGCCGTTCGGTCGGCAGGAGCTGCTCGCCCGAATCGACGCCATCCTGCGTCGGTCGATCGACGCGACGGCTGAGGCTCCGCAGGCGATCGACGACGGCCTCGTGGCGATCGACCCGGTCACCGCGACCGTGTCCGTCGCCGGGACGCCGGTCCACCTCACGCCGCTTGAGTTCCGACTGCTGCACACGCTCGTCCGGCATCCGGGCGAGGTGATCGGCCGCGACCGGCTCCTCGAGCTGGTCTGGGGCAACGATCGCGCCGCACCGGAGCAGGTCAAGCTCTACGTGGGCTACCTGCGCCGCAAGCTCGAGTCGGTTCTGCCGGCCGACGAGGTGCCGATCGAGACGGTTCGTGGCTTCGGCTACCGCTACCTCGGGACCGGTGTCGGCGCAGCCGTCGCCAGCGCTCCCGAAGCGGCGCCTGCCCCGGCACCGGCTCCCGCGGCGGCTCGCTCGTCGTCCGGTGGCTTCGGCGGCTTCGACATGGACAACCCTTTCCTCTAGTCGAGGGACACCTCAGCCCCGCTTGCGCGGGGCCTCAGTTTCGCTGCGCCGCTCGATCTCTCAGGAGCGGTGCACCGGGTCGGACGAGGCCGGAAGCACCACACGGTGCTTCCGGCCTCGTTTCGTTTGATGGCGCTATGGGCTCGCTTTGGCCGTCGAAGTTCACCGAGACAAAGTCCAGGAATCTCGACGGGCGGCCAATCGCCCGTCGGAGGCGTAGCGCGCTCAGTCCCGCTGCCGTCAACAGCTCAGGCGACGTTTGAGAAGGCGAGGGCACCGCCAGTCAGCAGGCCGGGGTGGGGGTCCTGCCGGAGAGAGTCCGCGTCGCGATGTACGTTTGCGGCCGCCAGGCCGAAAACGGACCTCGCGATCCGCGTCTCCGGCGGGACCACCCCACCCCGGCCGGAAGGCCCCTACGCCCCCTACGCCGGCTCTGCGGCTCTGACGGCGTCGTAGACCGGGACGCCGGCAGCGGCGCGGTCGCGCTCGCGTGGGAGGGTGACCGTGAAGGTCGAGCCGCGGCCCAGGCGGGAGGTCACGCGGACGGTGCCGCCGTGCGCCTCCACGATGGAGCGCACGATCGTGAGGCCGAGGCCAGCGCCAGGCACCGCGCGCCGCACGACCCGGCCGGAGCGGTAGAAGCGCTTGAAGATGTTGTCGATCTCGTCGGGATCGATGCCCTCGCCGGAGTCCTGCACCTCGACGACGATCGAGTCGCCCCGGTCGCGCAAGCGCAGCGTCACGTCACCGCCCTCGGGCGTGAACTTGATCGCGTTATTGACGAGATTGTCGAGCGTCTGGCCCAGGCGATCGCGGTCGGCGTCCATGAAGGCGGTCCGGTCGGCGTCGAGGTGGAGCTTCACGTTGGAGCGATCCGCCGCCGGGAGCGCCGCCGCGATCGCCTCGTCGCAGAGGACGCGTACGTCGAGCGGGCCCTCGAGGATCGGAATGTGACCGGCCTCGAAGCGGGCCACGAACAGCAGGTCGCCGACGACGCGCTGCAGCCGGTGCGCGTTGCGCTCGATCACGTCGATGAACTCCAGGCCGTCCTCGGAGAGTTCTTCGTCGCGGACGAGCTCGAGGTAGCCAAGCATTGACGTCAGCGGGGTGCGCAGCTCGTGGGAGACCAGGGCGAAGAACTCGTCCTTGAGGCGATCGGCCTCGCGCTCAGCCGTCACGTCGCGCAAGGCAACGAGCCGACCGATCGGGCGGCCCTCGCCATCGGTGACGGGCGTGGCGTAGCGGGTGAGGACGCGGCGCCCGGCATCGGTCACGACCTCGTCGCGAATCTCGCCCTGGCGCATCGTCTCGGGCACGTCGACGGCCAGCGCCTTGCCGCGTAGCAGCGCCATCGGTGGGTTCTCGACGAGGACCTTGCCGCTGGCGGAGAAGAGCGCCACCGGATCCGGGGCATGCTCGATCATGATCTGCGAGATCCGGGCGGCGTCGATCGCGCGGGCCAGCGCGCTGGCGCCTGTGATCTCCGCGGCGACGAGGTCGGCGATGCCGCCGGCCGTCGCGAGCTCCGGCACGCTGAAGGGCTGCCCCTCGGTGCGGGCCGTCCAGACCAGGCCGATCGCGCGGCCGCGGCGAACGATCGGAATGAACGACTCCACGCGGATGCGGTGGCCGAGTTCGTGGATCACGCCGCTTGGGCCGTGCGTGGTGGCCATCGCGCGCAGGCCACCGAGCGCCTCGCGCCCGGCGCTGTGCGTCGCAAACTTGTTGGGGTGGGGGACCCGCTCGGGCGCGATCCCGCGCACGCCCGCGAGCTGGAACTCGTCGCGGTCATCCGGGCGCAGGTAGATCGCGCCGCAGTCGGCCGCCGACGCCGTCGTGATCAGCTCGAGCCCGGCCGTGGCGATGGCACCGATCTCGCGCTGGCCGCGAAGGCCCTCGGCGGCACGCTGGAAGAGAGCGACTCGGCTGCGTTCGCGTTCGAGCGCGTGCTGGGCATGGACGAGCTGGCGCTCACGCAACCGCAGCTCATGCTCGCGGCCAATCATCGCCGTGCGGCGTGAGGTCTCGCGACGGTCGGTCAGGGCGACGGTGATCGTGGCGGTGATTGCCCCGGCCACCACGGCGACGGCGAGCTGCTTGTACAGCGGCTCGTCGAGCGTGACCCACGCCAGGAGCGCTCCGATCCCGACGAGACCGAGCGCGCCACGCCAAAGCAGCGCGAGCGGCCCCTCAGCGACCGCTGAAGGTGACGGCGTCGGCTCGTTGGGGCGGACGGCGTCGGACGTGATCGTGAAGCCGGCGGGAGCCGCCGGCTCAGGCTGAGGCGAGGCGTACGAAGGCCCGGGCTGGCCGGAGCGCGGCGTGGCACCGCCGGCATCCGCGGCGCTGGGGCGGGCGGGAGGACCACCACGCCGCGAGCTGCCGACGCTAGCCGGGGTGGTCGGTGTCGGGGTGCGTGGCACCGGCCGCCTCCTCTTCGCTCGGAGTCCGCAGGATCGCCAGAGGCGTCAGGGCGACGGCGAGGAGGTCCAAGCCCAGCGACCAATTCTGGATGTACCAGTTGTCCCATTCGATGCGCTCGGCGATCGAGGTCTGGCCACGGAGGCCATTGACCTGCGCCCATCCGGTGATGCCGGCACGCACGAGGTGGCGGTCGTCGTAGCGCCGCAGCCGTTCGCCGAAGCGGTCGGCGAACTCGGGACGCTCCGGACGCGGGCCGACGATCGACATCTCCCCGCGCAGCACGTTGACGAGCTGGGGGAGTTCGTCGAGTCCGCTGCGCCGCAGGAACCGGCCGACGGGCGTGCGGCGGTCCTCACCCTCAATTCCTCCGGGCCCGAGGCCAGCGATCTCAAGCCGCTCGATGACCTCGAAGTCCACGGGGCCCGTCGACGGGCGCATGGACCGGAACTTGAGGAGCTTGAACGGCCTCCCGTCGCGCCCGACGCGCTCCTGGCTATAGAGCACGGCGCCCGGAGAGCTGAGGCGGACGGCTGTGGCGATGGCGGCCAGCAGCGGGAGCAGCAGGAGCAGCAGGACGGCTGCGAGCAACCGATCGCTGCCGTGTTTGACGAGGAACTGCCAGCTGCGGGGGTTCGTCTGGCGCAAGGCCAAGAGTGGAAGGCCGGCGAGTTGCTCGACGCGTACTCGGCCGTTGACGTTCTCAAAGAGCCGCGGCATGACCGACACGTCGATCCCCTCGCGCTGGCATTCGCGCAGGAGTGGCAGCACCTCGGAATCGGGCGCGCGAGTAAAGGAGAACACCACGTGGCGGGCGCCGCTGCGCTGAACGACCTCCGGCAGCGCGGCCGTTGGCCCGAGCACGAGGGCTGGGCGCCCTGCGTCGAGCTGGCCCAGGGGAGAGGGGTCGTCGTCGAGGAACCCGACGGGCGTGAAGCCCAACTCGGGGTGTTGGCGCATCCGGCGCTCCAGCTGGCGGCCGACGATGCCAGCGCCGACGATCAGCGTCGGGACCGTTCCCGCGCCGCGGCGCCGGGCATGGCGAGCCGCGACCTGCAGCGCACTGCGCAGGACGACCGTGGTGAGGGTTGCGGAGACGCCGAGCAGCAGGAGATCGGGGGCTGGGGGACCGCTTGGCAAGAGGCTGCGGACGGCGAGGAGGCCGGCGGTTGCGCTCGCGCCGCCGGCGGCGATGGCCAGCAGGAGGGTCGTTGGGCGCACGCGACCGGTGCCCGCTCGGTGGGTGTGGCGCGCAGACAGTCCAACGAAGAGCGTGACGAATGCGCCCAGGCGCCAGAGCGCGTCGACGTCGGCGGGGGTCAGCAGGCAGGCGAGGCCAAGGGCGAAGGCGTCGACCAAGCCGAGCAACGGCGCGGGGAGCTCGCCGAGCATGCCGAATGTGCGACGCAGCCGACGAACCTGAGCGACGGCCGGTGCGGCCGCCGCCTCGAGGCGGTCCGAAGACGAGGCCCCGGCGGTGGGGCTGGCGGTGCTGCGTGAGGTGTCGATCGAAGACATAGGGGCGACGTGCGCGGTGGTGGCCCTCGCGCGGGGAGTGGCCACACCAGACAAGTCGGCATCTGCCGGCATCCTTGTGCGCAAAGTCCGATATCCGTCCAGATACGGTTCGTAGCCGTGCGTCAAGCGGCCAATCGAGCCGATGATGGCGGGCAATGTCCCTTCTGCTCGTCGCCGCCCTGATCTGGGTCACTGTGACGTTGATCGTGGTCGGTGCCTGCGTTGCTGCCGGGCGGGCCGACCGCGCAGCCGCGCGAGACATCGACGAACCGGCCATTTGGCCTTCGTCGCTCTGGGTTTCTGAAGGGTCCGATGCGCCCGTTCGAGGTGCGTCGACCGGGGTCGCTCGACGCCTTGGCGCGCAGCCCGTTGTGAGGCGCCGGGGTGCCCACGCTCGGCGCGATTCCGTCCTCCTGCACCGGCGCTGACCTAAAAACGGTCTATTGAGCGGACGCTGGACGCACCACGGACGCTTTTCGACGCATGCTCAATAGGCCGCGGTTGGGGCCGACTTCACCCTGTGCCGGTTGAAGTTCCGGAATCTGTGACGTAGCTTGCAGAGCAGGTGCTCCTGAAGGAGCATCTTTGTCCACATCGATCGAGAAGCGTTGTCTAGTCCGGAGATCGTCGAAAGGGCCCGCCGCCGTGCTCTTCGGCTGGGTCTCTCCCCGCGCCGTCCCGACGGTGTTGGACTGAGCGACCGCCCGGACGCTCCGACGATCGGCGCCCCGCACGCCACGATTCCTTCCGAGGAAGCCGTCGCGCAGCGCCCGATCATCGAGCGCTCGCATTCGCGGACGAGCGGCCGTCGCGACCGCACTTACCGCCGCGCCCTCGCGATCTCCGACGCCGCCGCCATGTGCTTGGCGCTCTTCATCGCCATTGGCTCGTTCGGCGGCGAACTCCCGCGTGTGACGGCCCTGCTTGCCATCCCGGTCGTGGTGATCGTGGCCAAGATGATCGGCCTCTACGACCGCGACGAGCTTCTGCTGCGCAAGACGACGCTCGACGAGGCCCCGCAGCTGTTCCATGTGGCGACGGTGGTCGCCCTCGTGGCCTACCTGCTTGGCGACCGCATCATCTTCGGCGAGATCGACAAGGTGAACGTCTTCGCCCTCTGGGTCTCGACCTTCACCGCACTCCTGCTCTTCCGCTACGCCGCCCGCTCGATCGTCACGCGGCGTGTTCCCGTCGAACGCTGCCTGGTGCTCGGCGCGGAGGCGACCGCCGAGGACGTCGCCGCCAAGCTCGAGGCCACCCACGCCGTCAGCGCCCACGTCGTCGATCGCATCTCCTTCGTCCCCGGCCAGGTCGAGACGCTCATCCCGCGCCTGGAGCGCGCGATCTCAGAAGGCGGCATCGAGCGCGTGATCGTGGCGCCCGAGCAGGTCGACCAGAGCGAGATCCTCGACGTCGTCCGCGCGATCAAGGCGGTCGGCGTCAACGTCACCCTCGTCCCGCGCATCTTCGAGGTCCTCGGCTCGTCGGTCGTGTTCGACGACCTCTCCGGCATGCAGCTGCTCGCGATGCGCCGCCTGCGGATGGCGCGCTCCTCGCTGCTGCTCAAGCGGGGCCTCGACCTCGCCGTCTCTGGCGCCGGCCTCCTCGTGGTGTCGCCGTTCCTGGCGGCCTGCGCGATCGCGATCAAACTCGACACCCGCGGCGCCGTCTTCTTCCGCCAGACCCGCGTCGGCCGCGACGGCGAACGCTTCGAGATTCTGAAGTTCCGCACGATGGTCCAGGACGCCGACCAGCAAAAAGACGCCCTGCGGGTAGACAACGAGACCGACGGCCTCTTCAAGATCGCCAACGACCCGCGCATCACCCGCGTCGGCCGGCTCCTGCGCAAGACGTCGCTCGACGAGCTCCCGCAGCTCATCAACGTCTTCAAGGGCGACATGTCGCTCGTCGGCCCGCGCCCGCTCGTCGTCGACGAGGACAGCCAGGTCGTCGGCTGGCACCGCCGCCGCCTCGCGCTGACGCCCGGCATGACGGGCCAGTGGCAGATTCTCGGCTCCGCCAAGATCCCGCTCCACGAGATGGTCAAGATCGACTACCTCTACGTGACGACCTGGTCGTTCTGGACCGACGTGAAGATCTTGCTCAGGACGGTGCCCTACGTGCTCCGAGGCGGCGGCCTCTAAGTCTCACCGCGGGACTGGCGCGGTTTGGACGCGGGTCGAATTCGCGGTACTGCCGAGTTCTCTAGGGTTTCGGTCATGTCCGATCTGGCAACTCTCGCGCCGTACCTGCTTCCTGAGGAGATCACGCAGCTGCGTGATCACGTCCGACAGGTCGCCCGCGAGCAGGTCGCTCCGCGCGCCGCCGAGCTCGACGAGAAGTCCGAGTACGGCTGGGAGATCCGCAAGATCCTCGCCGAGAACGACATCTTTGGTCTGCCGTTCGACGAGGAGCACGGCGGCACCGGCACCGGCACGCTGATGCTGAACATCGCGATCGAGGAGCTCGCGCACGCCGACGGCTCCACCGCGCTGCAGCTGATGACGCAGGAACTCGGCACCCTCCCGATCAAGCTCTTCGGCTCCGACGAGATGAAGTCCCGCGTGCTGCCGGACTGCGCCTCCGGCAAGGCGATCCCCGCGTTTGGACTTTCGGAGCCGGGTGCCGGCTCCGACGCCGGCGGCATGGTCACCTCGGCGCGCCTCGACGGCGACGAGTGGGTCATCAACGGCACGAAGAACTGGATCACCAACACCGGGATCGCGACCTTCTACATCGTGTTCGCCGTCACCGCGCGCGAGCCCAAGCGCCAGATCACGGCCTTCCTCGTCGAGGCCGATCGCCCCGGCGTCTCCGTCGGCAAGCTCGAGCACAAGATGGGGATGCGCTCCTCACCGACGGGCCAGCCGATCTTCGACGACGTCCGCGTCCCAGCCGAGAACGTCATCGGCGAGGTCGGCAAAGGCATGCGCGTTGCTCTTGGCACCCTGCAGGTCTCGCGTCTCGGCGCGGCCGCCCAGGCCGTCGGTCTCGCGCAGGGCGCCACCGACTACGCCGTCGGCTATGCCAAGGAGCGCGAGCAGTTCGGCAAGACGCTCTCCCAGTTCCAGGGGCTGCAGTGGAAGCTCGCAGACATGGAAGCCAAGACGGCGGCCGCCCGCGAGCTGCTCTACACCGCCTGCTGCAAGATCGAGGCAGGCTCGCCTGATGCCTCGCGGTACAGCTCGATGGCGAAGCTGATCTGCGCCGACACGGCCATGGCCGTCACCACCGAAGCCGTCCAGGTTCTTGGTGGTTACGGATACGTGACGGAATACCCGGTCGAGCGCATGATGCGCGACGCTAAGCTGACTCAGATCTACGAAGGCACCAGCGAGATCCAGCGAGTCGTCATCTCGCGCGACCTCCTGGGCTAGCGACACGCGGGGCGGCGCCCCACCAGGAGGCACCAGCACCATGGACCGCAGAGGAACCGGGCTCGCGAAGCTCCTGGTCGTGGTCACCTTGCTGGTCGCCGTGGCGCTCGTCTCGCGGACGATGTCGAGCCTGATCGCCGGGCTCGCCGTCGGCGCAGCGATCATCCTGGTGATCGGCTCCATCATCGCCGCGCTCGGCGTGAGCGCCGCCGGCTGGGACCCCGTCTCCGAAGACGACTTCGACCGCATGGTGGAGCGCAGCGAGCGCCTCGCCGCCGAGGGGCTGAGCGTCGACCCAGACGAGCACGAGTTCATGGAACTCGACCCGTGGCGCGACGATCACTTCGAAGAGATCGTCGCCGACGCCCTCGATGACCTCCCGGACATCCTCCGCGGTGCCCTGCGTAACCTCGCCGTCGTCGTCACCGACGGCGGCATCAAGGCCCGCGCCTACGGCATGTACGAGGGAGACACCGTCGCCCGCGACGACTACCCCGATCGCGTCCTGATCTTCCGCGACTCCCTACGCCGCGACTTCGGCCACAACCCCGACCTGCTCCAAGAGCAGATCACCATCACCGTCCGCCACGAACTCGCGCACCACCTCGGCGCCGACGAGTTGGGCGTCCGGGACTTGGGCCTGGAATAGCGCCGAACTCGGCGCGATCTGTGCGCTTCACAGGCAGACGACATTTCCTAGCTACGCCGTCGTAGACTGCTCGGCAGCCCCCGTGGAGTGAGACCGCCGGGGAAGTCATGTCCTGTCGAGTGAGACGGCCGGGACGAAACAGATACACGGAGAAATCCGACATGCCTGAAGCCGTCATTGTTGACGCAATCCGCACCCCGATCGGCCGCGCCGTCAAGGGATCGCTCAAGACCGTCCGCGGCGACGATCTTGCAGCCCTGCCGATCAAGGCGCTCATCGAGCGCAACCCCGGCGTCGACTTCGGTGAGACCGTCGACCTGATCATGGGCTGCGCCTTCGGCGAGGCCGAGACCGGCTACAACATCGGCCGCAACGCCGGCATCCTCGGCGGCCTCCCGTTTGAAGTTCCGGGCGTGACCGTCAACCGCTTCTGCGCCTCGTCGCTCCAGACGATCCGCAACGCGTTCCACGCCATCAAGGCCGGCGAAGGTGACCAGTACATCGCCGCCGGCGTCGAGGCCGTGTCTCGCACCGTGCAGGGCGGCCAGTGGGCCTTCAACCCGGCGCTCGACGGCTCCGAGGGCTCGATCACCAACGTCTACATCCCGATGGGCCTCACCGCCGAGAACGTCGCAGAGCGTTACGGCGTGACCCGCGAAGAGCAGGACGAGTGGGCCGCCATCTCCCAGCAGCGCGCCGTCGCCGCCCAGGAGTCCGGCCACTTCGACGCCGAGATCATCGGCGTCACCGTCGCCGCGCACAAGGACGTCGACAAGGAAGGCAACGAGATCGACGTCGCCGAGACCGTCGTCACCAAGGACGACGGCCCGCGCGCCGGCACCACCGCCGAAGGCCTCGCCAAGCTCCGCCCGGCGTTCAAGCCCGACGGCACCGTCACCGCCGGCAACGCCTGCCCGCTCAACGACGGCGCAGCCGCCACGCTCATCATGAGCGAGGAGAAGGCTGAGAAGCTCGGCCTCACCCCGCGCGCCCGCATCATCGCCACCTCCGTCGCCGGCCTCGACCCGGAGTACATGGGTGTCGGCCCGATCCCGGCCATCCAGAAGCTCCTCGCCGCCACCGGCAAGAAGATCGAAGACATCGACATCGTCGAGATCAACGAGGCCTTCGCCGCGCAGATCGTCCCGTCGATGAAGGAGCTCGGCATCTCCAAGGAGCAGCTGAACCCGTTCGGCGGCGCGATCGCCCTCGGTCACCCCTTCGGCATGACCGGCGCCCGCATCATGACCACCCTCATCAACGGTCTCGAGAAGACCGGCGGCAAGTACGGCATCGAGTCGATGTGCGTCGCCGGCGGACTTGGCATGGCTGTTTTGATTGAGCGCATCTAGCTCGAACTGAACCTCATCTGAGATTCGCGAAGGGCGCCCCTTGGGGCGCCCTTCGTCGTTCTCGGGGCGGGTTAGAGCCGCACCGGGATCGAGCGGTACTGGTTGAGGAACAACGACTCCAAGCGCCGCGGGTCGCCGTCGAGGTGCATGTCCGGGAAGCGGGTCAGCGTCTCCTCGAGCCAGAGCCGGAGCTCGAGTCGCGCGAGCGCTGCGCCGAGGCAGAAGTGGCGTCCGCCGGCGCCGAACGCCTGATGCTGATCCAGGTTGGGACGCGTCAGGTCGAAGCGCTCCGGATCCGGGAAGCGCTCTGGGTCGCGATTGCTGGCGACGTACCAGAGCAGGACTCGGTCGCCCTCCTTGATGGTCTGCCCGTGCAGCTCCACGTCACGCGTCGCCGTGCGGCCCATGAACGAGAACGCCGGGAAGCACCGTACGCCCTCCTCGACGGCGGCCGGGATCAGCGACGGGTCATCGAGCAGCAGCTGGCGCTGCTCGGGATTGCGCATGAGCTCGAGCATGATCGAGCTGTACACCGAGCGGGTGCTGTCGTTCCCGGCCGACAGCAGCAGAATGAAGAACACCGCAATCTCGAGGTCGTCGAGCTTGTCGCCGTCGACCTCGGCCTCCATGAGTCCGCTGAGGAGATCGTTCCCCGGGTTCGCGATTCGCTCCTCCCGCACCGCGTTGATGTAGTTCACGACCGCCGCCATCTCGGCCAGCGGGTCGTAGTTCAGTGCCGCGACCTCGGGATCCTCGAAGGCCGTCGAGATCATCGTCCAATACAGGAGCCGGTGATCGTCGGACTCCGGAGTGCCCAGCAACGAGCCGATCACGCGCGCCGGAATCGGGCAGGCGATGTCCTGCACGAGGTCGACCTGCTGGGACCGTTCGAAGCGATCCAGGACGCGGGTGATGATGGCCCGCACATGGTCCTCGTGCTCGGCAATCCGCTTCGGCGTGAACGCCTTGCCGACCAGCTTCTTGAGACGGTCGTGACGCGGCGGGTCCATCGAGATCATCTGCAACCGCTGCATGTCGAGCGGGACGCCGATGTCATCAAACAGGAAGATGCCGCGGCGCTCCGACGAGAACGTGGCGAAGTCACGGGTCGCGGCGGCAACGTCGTCGGCGCGAGTGAGCGACCAAAAGCCACCCTCGCCGGGCATGCGCGAAAACGCACTGAAGTGCGCGGGGGCATGCTCCCGCAGCTCGGCAAACAGCGCATACGGCGGGCCACTCGCCCAGTGCGCGGTGTCGCCGAGATCGAGGTTGGCAAGGGAGGACGCGACCGTCATACGAGGTGTATACGCCACGACTAGACACGGTGTCAAGTGGTGGCGTCTGGTGGCAACGTCTGGCGCCTGGTGCTGAGGTGCGTAGTCTTGGGCTGGTGCCGACCCTCGCCCGCCAGTCCGACCATGCTCGAGCTGCCCGTGAACGCGGCGAGGCCGCGCTACTGGCTGCGGCCGAGGCCCTGGTCGCAGAAGGCGCGTCGTATGCCGAGTTGGGTGTCGCGGCGATCGCCAAGCAGGCGGGCTTTTCGCGGGCCACCTTCTACGCGTACTTCACCGACAAGCGGGCGCTCGCGCTCCGCCTTGGCGGCCAGTTGGCCGAGGTGCTCGAGGCCGAGGCTGGAGCGTGGTTGCGGCGGGGGCAGGGCGACGTGCGTGAGACCCTCAGCACGATGTTTGCGGTGTTCGAGGCGCACCCAGGCGCCGTGAGACTCCTGACCGAGGCGGCGACGTACGACCCCGAGATCGCGGCCTTCTGGCGCGACGTTCATGACCGGTTCCGGCTCGCCGCCGAGGCTCGGCTGCGCGCCGATCATCCGGAGCTGCCCGATCAGGCCGTGGCCGCTCGCGCGTTCGTGCTCGTCTGGGGCACCGAGTCGGCGTTCACCGAGCACCTCCTGGCGCCCCAGGTGGAGGCGTCCGCGATGCTCGATGCCCTCGCGCTGCTGTGGTCGGCGGCGCGCAGTCCCGCCTGAGGGGCGGGCGCGGGGTGCTGGCCTACGAGGCGACCGTCGGGCGCTCGCGGCCGGCCCAGATGTCGTTGCACGACTCGCAGACCTCGGCCGGAACCACGCCGACGCGCATCAGGAGCGCGAATGCCTGGCAGCCGAGGCAGAAGCCAACAAACGACTCCAGGCCCGCCGCGACGATCAGGAAGCTGATCATCACGTAGCCCGCGGTATCGGCACCCGGCACGACGAAGAACAGCAGCGACGCGACCGTCGTGAACACGAGGCCGATCGTCTGCGCGAAGCGCTTGGGCGGGCCGGCGACCATCTTCTTCTCGAACGGCAGCCGCGGCACGATCACCTTCACCGAGAGCAGCGCCAGCGGGCTGAGCTTCGGCCCCGCGAGCACGCGCAGGAAGAACCCAACGGCCATCGGGACGGCCAGCCACTGCCAGCCGGTGGCGACGAGGAGGACGCCAAGGACGACGACGCCCCCGGCGGTCACGCGCGCGGCGACCTCGTTGACGGGGTTCGGAAAGGAGAGCAGGCGTTCAGACATCAGGAGGTGTCGGGGAAGGGGAGACCCAAACACCTCAAAGTCTACTGGGTATCAGGAGTACTGCTGGACGGCGGCCCGGAAGGGCCAGTTCCGGCCGACTACTGCCCGAACGACTCGGTGCGTATGACGGGCTCGCCGGCCGCGTCGGAGGAGTCCAGGTCGACGGTCGCGACGATCGCGAAGTCGTGGTGTTCCTCCGGATCGTCGATGACCTGGCGGACCGACCAGGTCCCGGGGCCGGCAGTCTTGTCGATGATCAGCAGCTCCGGCGAGCGCGCCTCCTGGCCCCAGCCCATCGACTCGTGCTCGCTCCAGTAGGTCCCGAGCGCCTCTTCCCAGGCGACGGCGTTCATCGATGGCGAGACGGCCGGAACCGACATGGCCGCGGCCTGGGTGTCGAGGTCGGCGAGGAGGTCGAAGCGGTCGCGGGCGGCGAGCTGGACGCGGTGGAACAACGCGTTGCGCACCATCACGGCGAAGGCCCGCTCGTTCCCGGTGATCGGCCGGGCTGGAGGGGCAGGCGCGCCGCTCGCCTCGCGCTCAGCCGCCTCGGCGACGGACTCGGGATCGGTGAGCGCCTCCCACTCGTCAAGCAAGCTGGAGTCGGTCTGGCGGACGGTCTCGCCGAGCCACTCGATGATGTCCTCGAGTTCCTCGGTGCGGAACTCCTCTGGGACGGTCTGGCGGAGCGCCCGGTAGGCGTCGCTGAGGTAGCGCAGCAGCAGCCCCTCCGAGCGCGTGATCCCGTAGTGCGAGACGGTCTCGGTAAACGAGCGGCCCCACTCATACATGTCGCGCACGACCGACTTGGGAGAGAGGTCAGACTCGCGGACCCACGGGTGCGTCTCGCGGTAGATGCGGAAGGCATCGAGGAGTTCTTCGCCGAGCGGCTTGGGATACGTGACCTGCTCGAGCAGCTCCATGCGCTCGTCGTACTCGATGCCCTCGGCCTTCATCTCGGCGACGGCCTCGCCGCGCTCCTTGTTGGCCTGTGCGGCCAGCACCGGGAAGGGGTCGCCCAAGATCGCCTCGACGACCGAGAGCAGGTCGAGCGTGTAGTGCTCGCTCTCGGGGTTGACGAGTTCGAAGGCGGCCAGCGCAAACGACGCCAGCGGCTGGTTGAGCGCGAAGTCGTCCTGCAGGTGCGGGGCCAGCTGCAGCGTGCGGCCGTGCTCGTCCGGCTCCTCCAGCCACTCCAGCACGCCGGCGGCAAGGAGCTCATCTCCGAGCGCCTGGGCCTGCTCGGAGATGCGTGCGCGGCCACGCTCGTCTTCGTGGTTGTCCTCCGTAAGGGCGCGCATCACCTCGACCGGATCCGACGGCTGCTGGACGACGTTGAGGATCGTGGAGTGATCGACCTTCATCCGCGACACCAGTGCCTCGGGGACGGCGGTCTTGAGCCGCGTGAACGTCTCCTCGGTCCAGCTGACCTGCCCCTCCGGCGCCTTCACGCGCTGTACGCGCTTGCGCTTGACGGGGTCGTCGCCGGCCTTCGCGAGGCGCCGCGCATTCTCGATGACGTGCTCAGGCGCCTGCACCACGACCGTCCCGGACGTGTCGAACCCAGCGCGGCCGGCGCGGCCCGCGATCTGGTGGAACTCGCGCACCTTGAGGATCCGGTGGTTGGTCCCGTCGTACTTCGTCAGGCCGGTGAAGACGACCGTGCGGATCGGGACGTTGATGCCCACGCCGAGGGTGTCGGTTCCGCAGATCACCTTCAGCAGGCCCGTCTGCGCGAGCTGCTCCACCAGGCGCCGATAGCGCGGCAGCAGCCCGGCGTGGTGCACGCCGATCCCCGCGCGGACGAGCTTGCTGAGCTGCTTGCCGAAGCCGGTCGTGAAGCGGAAGGCGCCAATCGCCTCGGCGATCGCGTCGCGCTCCTCGCGGGTGCAGAGCTTGGCCGACAGCAGTGACTGCGCGCGCTCCATCGCCGAAGCCTGCGTGAAGTGCACCACGTAGACCGGGGCTTGGTCGTGCGCGACGAGGTGCTCGAGCTTCTCGTGCAGCGGGTCGACCGACCACTCGAAGCTCAGCGGGATCGGCCGCTCGGTCCCGGCGACCACGGCCGTCTCGCGGCCGGTGCGGCGGGCGAGGTCCTCGCTGATCTTCGTGGTGTCGCCGAGCGTCGCGCTCATCAGCACGAACTGGGTGCGGGGCAGGCAGAGCAGCGGCACCTGCCACGCCCAGCCGCGCTGGGGCTCGGCGTAGAAGTGGAACTCATCCATCACGACCTGCCCGACGTCGGCATCCGGGCCCTCGCGCAGCGCGAGGTTCGCCAGGATCTCGGCCGTGCAGCAGATGATCGGCGCGCTGGCGTTGACCGACGCGTCGCCGGTCATCATGCCGACGTTCTCGGCGCCGAACACGCGGCACAGGTCGAAGAACTTCTCGCTCACGAGCGCCTTGATTGGCGCCGTATAGAAGGTCGTACGGTCGTCGGCCATGGCGGCGAAGTGCGCGGCGATCGCGACCATCGACTTCCCGGAGCCCGTCGGCGTGGCGAGAATCAGGTTGTTGCCGGAGAACAGCTCGATCGCCGCCTCCTCCTGGTGCGGATACAGCGTGATCCCGGACTCGACCGCCCAGGTGGAGAAGGCGTCGAAGAGCTCGTCCTCGTCGGCGGTCTTCGGGAGGTGATCGAGCAGGGTCATGGGACGACGGTCACGCTACCGGTCGCGCCACGCGCGGCCGACGCGCCCGCCTCTCCTGCTGCGCGCGGCGGCGGGCTAGACCGGTCGGGCGATGCTGAGGCCGTAGACGCCGTCGCCCTCGAACCAGTCCGTGAGCTCGAACCCAGCAGCGTCGTAGAGGTCGGCGATCGTCTCGCGGCGGAACTTACGGCTGATCTCGGTGAAGATCGCCTCGCCTGCCTCGAAGGTCACGTCGAGGCTGAGCGACCGCACGCGGACCTGTTGGGGGGCCGTCGCGCGCAGGCGCGTCTCGATGCGCTCGAGGTCTGGGTTCCAGATCGACTCGTGCGCGAACGCGTCGACGTCGAAGTTCGCGTCGAGCTCGCGGTTGATCACCCGCAGCACGTTCTTGTTGAACTGCGCGGTGATGCCAGCGGCGTCGTTGTAGGCGGCTTCCAATACCGACGTCTCCTTCACGAGGTCGGCGCCGATCAGGACCGCGTCGTCCGGTCCGAGCTGGCCGTGGAGAGCCTCAAGGAAGGCCTGCACCTCGACGGGCTCCAAGTTGCCGATCGTCGAGCCCAGGAAGGCGACGAGCCGGCCGCCCTGCGGCGCGCGGCCAAGCAGCGTGAGCTGCGTGGTGAAGTCCAGGATGCGTCGCTCAACGAGCAAAGTCGGGAACTCGCGAGCCAGTGAGCGCTCTGCGAGCGCGATAGCCGAGGCGCTGACGTCGACGGGGACGTACCGCTCGAGCGCGCCGGCGGCGAGCAGCGGGGCGAGCAGCAACGGCGTCTTCGTCGACGACCCAGAGCCGAGTTCGACGAGTTCGCGCGCCGAGAATGCTGCGGCGATGGCGTCGCCCTGGGCGGCCAGGAGCGCCGCCTCCGCGCGAGTCGGGTAGTACTCGGGCTGCTCGCAGATCTGGTCGAAGAGGTCGGAGCCGTGGGCGTCGTAGAACCACTTCGGCGGCAGGTGCTTGTGCTCGGCCGTCAGGCCGCGGAGCACGTCGGCGGCAAGGGCCGTCCACGTCTCGGGGAGGCCCTGATCGAGGGCGAGGCCGTGGTCTGAGAGGACGGCGCGGTCTTCGGCGTGTGTGGTCGGCATGGTGCGTGGCTCTCTCGTGTGTCTTGGCGGGGGAGCAGACTTAGTATCGGCGGCTGGTTGGACCGCCCTGAGTTCAGGCCGGGTATGTCTCCCTTACGGAGCCCGGCGCTAAGAGATCAGTCGGGGCGTCGGTCAGGCACCGCAGGCGCAGCGGAAACCCGCGAAGATCTGGCGGCGCTGGGGGAAGTCCCAGTTGCGGAAGGTGGAGCGAGCCACGCACCCGGCCGTGGCCCACGAGCCGCCGCGCAGCACGCGGTATGGCCCGTCGAAGAACACCTCGGAGTACTCCGGATACGGGAACGCTCGGAAGTCCGGGTAGGGCTGCAGCGGGGAGGACGTCCACTCCCAGACGTCGCCGATCATGCCCATTGCGCCGCAGGGGGCCGCGCTCTGCGGGCTGGCGGGGAGCGGGCCGAGGGCGTTGCCGTCGACGTTGGCCCGGGGCCGGTCGGTCGGCTCGGCGCCCCATGGCTGCGGGCGCGAGATGCCGGTCGACGCGTCGAGCCGGGCGGCGGTCTCCCACTCGAGTTCGGTCGGGAGCCGCGCCCCACGCCAGGCGGCATAGGCCTCCGCCTCGTAGAACGACACGTTCATGACGGGCTGGTCGTCTCGTTGCTGCTCGAGGCGGTCAAAGCGCCGAACCGTGCCGTCGGGTTGCCAGAACAGCGGCCGCTGGACCTGCTCGCTCTGGCGCCACGCCCAGCCGTCGGTCGACCAGACCCGCTCGTCGTCGTACCCGCCCGCCGCGACGAACTCGCGGTACGCGCCGACGGTGACGGGCGTGCGGTCGATGCGGAACCCCGGCACCGCAGCCGTGTAGACCGGCCGCTCGTTGTCGTATGCGAAGCCCGAGCGGGCGCCGACCTCCACGTGGCTGTCTGGCACGGTGACCATCAGCGGGCCGGTCGTCGGTGCGGGCGCCCAAGCGGCGGGTGGCCCGACGACATGCACGCCGGGCTCGGCGATATGGAGCGCCTGCAGGATCGTCTCGCGGTGCTGCTCCTCATGCTCGATCAGGAGGTCCACGAGGAACCCGCCCCGCAGGAGAGGATCGGGCGAGTGGTGGCTGAAGTCGAGGTTGGGGAGGGCGGTGAGGAGGGCTTCGTCGACCCGCGCCAGGTAGTCGCGGGCACCGGCGTGGTCGAGGAGTTCCAGCGCGCCTCGGCCCGAGCGCGGCGTCGCTCCGGCGTCGTAGGTGATCGCGAGGTCCTCGCGGATCAGCGGCTGGCCGAGGACCTGCGCCAGCCAGAGATCGGCGAATGCACCGATGTGGGCGAGGTCCCAGACGATCGGGGAGAGCAGTGGCGTGTGAACCCGCTCGAGGTCGGCGGCCGACACCTGACCGATCGCATCGAAGGTGCGCTGGCGGGTCGCCGCGAACCGCGCCGCGTGGTCGACGGCGGGCGAGGTCTGCGGGGAGCTGGACTGGGCCGTCGGCTTCACCATTGGCACGACGGTAGTGCGAGGCGCGGATCCGTTACATCAAGAATTCGTGAACGGGTGGTCTAGGGCGGGCACTATGCTCGTCCGAAAACTCGGAGAACCACCCATGATCAAAGGCTTTCGCGACTTCCTCCTGCGAGGCAATGTCGTCGACTTGGCCGTCGCCGTCATCATCGGCGCCGCATTCACGACGATCGTCACCGCGCTCAATAAGGGCGTCATCACGCAGCTCATCGCCGCGATCGGTGGCGTGCCTGATCTTTCGGCAGAGAGCTTCGACATCAACGGCACCCCGATCATGTGGGGAGCCGTGGTGACGGCCGTCATCAACTTCGTGATCGTCGCGGCGATCGTCTACTTCGTGATCGTCGTCCCGATGAACGCTGCCCAAGAGCGCCTCAAGAAGGCCGAGGTGGAGTCCGAGCCGGCGCTCACCGTCGATCAGGAACTGCTGATCGAGATCCGCGACGCGCTGAAGGGCGGCGGGGCCAAGTCGCTGGTCGAAACCAAGGACGTTTAACGTCCTTCGTCTCGACCGGCTCGCGGCAGCGAGGAAAAAGTCGTGTGATGAACGGAACTGTGCCCACGTAGTAGGGGCATGAGTGAGACGCTGAGCGCGAGCATGGCAGCCGCGCGACCACCCCGATTGGAGTTCGATGCGCTCTATCGGACGACCTGTGCCGACGTGTACGCCTACGTGGCGCAGCTCGTCGGCGACGCTGCCACCGCGGAGGACGTCACCGCCCTGGCGTTTGAGCGGGCCTACCGCAAACGCCGCAGCTACGACGCGGGCCGGGGGACGCCACGCCAGTGGCTGTTCTCGATCGCGCGCAACGCCGGGCTCGACGAGCTGCGGCGCCGCAAGCGCTCGGCGACGCTCGTGCCCGACGCGGGCGAGCGAGTCGCCGCAGCCGACGGCACTGAGGCCGACGACGTAGGTGCGGAGCGCACCGACGCCGTCCGCGCAGCGATCGCCTCGCTGCACCCGCGCGACCGCGACCTGCTCGCGCTGAAGTTCTACGCCGGTCTCTCCAACGCAGAGATCGCCACCACGCTCGGAATCTCCGAGTCCAACGCAGGCACTCGCCTGCACCGCGCCCTCGGCGCCCTTCGGGAGGCCTGCTCATGATGCGCTCACGCCCCAACACCGATTCCGTCGACGACGTGCTCGACCCCGCCATCCAGGCCGAGCTCGACCAGCTCGACGCCGCCCTGCGCGGCGAACCGATCGAGGACGACGTCCTCGCGGCGATCGTCCGCGACGTGCAGGCCACGGCGCCGGAGATGCCGAGCGACCTGCGCCGGCAGCTGCGCCACGACGTGGCCGGCGGGTTTGCCAAGGGCGGCGCGCGAGGCCGCGCGTCGACCGCGCTGGGCCGCACCGGGCGCCGCGCTGGGGCGACCGGCGGCTCGCGCCGTCGCACGTCGTTTGCCTACGGCGGCGGCCTGGCAGTCACACTGGTGCTGCTCGTCGGCGTCGGAGCGTTCCTCACCACCGGGCCAAACACCAAGTCGCTCGACCTCGGCGACGACGCGGCGCAGACGATGAGCGCGGCACCGTCGTCGGCCGCCGTCGACCAGGCGCAGGAGAGCGCGGGAGACGTCGCGGCCTCGGCCGCGCCGAATGGCGCGCAAGCGGAGCCCATGTCGGCTGAGGCCGCGAAGAGTGCCGGCTCGAGTTCCGGCGCCGTCGCCCGTGGCTCATCGTCGACCCCAGCCACCGGCCAGCGCCGCGTCGAGCAGAACGTGCTCATGGCGGTCGAGGTGAAGTCCGGCAAACTGCCCGAGGCCACGAGCAAGGTCGAGGACATCGTTCGGCTCGGCGGCGGCTACGTCGCAAACTCGAGCGTCTCGACGCAGTCACGCGGCGCGGGCTCGGCGACGTACACGCTGAAGATCGCCTCGAGCCAGCTCGACCGCACCCTCAAGCGCCTCGGCGACCTCGGCACGGTGACCAACCAGGAGCAGTCCTCGCGTGACATCACCAGCTCGTTCGACTCCGTCGAGCAGCGCTTGGGCGACAACAAAGAGGTCCGCGCGGCGCTGCTGCGCTCGCTCGCCAAAGCGGAGACCGACGGCCAGATCGCCGCGCTCAACCGGCGCCTGGCCGACAACCGCCGCACGCGCCAATCGCTGGAGAGCCAGCTCGCACGGCTCAAGACGCGGACGAACCTCACGACGGTCGCGCTTAGTCTGAATGCGCCCGCTGGCGACGCGCCCTCGGCCGACGACGACGGCAATTGGTCGATCGGCGACGCCGCCTCCGACGCCGTCAGCGCGCTCGGCACGGTGACGGGCATTCTGCTCGTCGGCGCCGCCGTCCTGCTGCCGTTCGCGATCCTCGCCGCGATCGCCTGGGCGCTCTACCGGGTGCGCCGCAAGCGCAGCCGCGAGTCGGCCCTCGGCGACTGAGCACGTCTCGCGGTGGGCCTTCGCCGGTCGCCGCCTACGGGCGCAAGGGCGAGACGCGGTCGATCGCGTCTCGCTCATGGCCGGTCAGGACGTCGTCGTCGTCGACGCCGACCACCACGTTCGCGGCGAGCGGAATCTGGTGTGAGGCGCTCTCCAGGATGTGCATCATGTAGCCGGCGGTGTTTGGGAACACGAGCAGGTCGCCGCGGGTGACGCCCTCCGGGAACTGCAGCGTTCGCCACGTGATCAGCTCACGCTCGATGCAGTAGGCGCCGACGAGGTTGGCCTGCCGCGGTGCTGCGCTTGGCACGGTTACGGCGCTCGGGCGGACGAGCACCGGGTCGACGAGGAAGTCGTCGGCGGCGCTGCGCAGCTGCGTGCGATTCATCTCCAGCCCCACGAGGGGGAGCCCGTCGACGGCCGTCTTCGTGAAGGCGACGGAGCCAACGGTGACTCCGCAGCCGTCGAGGAGCGAGCGGCCCGGCTCGCAGCGCAGCTCCAGGCCGCGCTCGCGCAAGCGGTCGCTGAGGGCCCGGCCGCACGGGCCCCGCTCGCCCAACACGGCCTCAAGCCAGGCGCCCCGGATGCGCGACTGAGCAACGGGATAGACGGCCGGTGCGCCACCGAGTTTGCCGTCGACGACGTGCAGCCCAAGGCCGTGACGGCGGAACGTCATCGATGGTTTGGTCTCGTCGAGGAGTGCCGCACGGTGCCGCAGCCAGAAGCGTTCCCACGCGGACCCATCGTCGACGTACCGCATCGGGATGCCGCCGCCGATATCCAGAAAGCGCACCGGATGGCCACGCTCGCGGAGGTGGTCGATGAGTTCCAGGGCCTGGGTGGCGGCGAGCCCGCGGTCCGGGGCGGAGTAGCCGTCGAGGTGGAACTGCACGCCCACGATGGAGCCGGCGAGCTCAGGACGCTCGGCGACCCGGGCAGCGTCGCCGGCTTCGAGGCCGAACCGGGTCGGAATCCCGTGGGGGAGCGCCGGCGCGAGTCGGAGCGCGACGGGCGCGCTGGCGACGCTGGAAGTCGCCGCGAGCCAGCCGTCGACCTCCTCTTCGTGATCGAGGGCGACGACGGCGCCAGCTGCCGCGGCCGTCCGCAGGAGCGCCGGTGTCTTCACGGCGGCGGTGACGATCAGGTCCTGCCCCGTGGCGCCGGCCGCGAGCGCCTGCTCCAGTTCGCGTTCGCTGGCGACGTCGACGCCGAGCCCCAGCTCCAAGGCGCGGTGCATCAGCGAGATCGACTTGTTGGCCTTGCGCGCAAAGAAGACCCGAAGCGGCACCCCGCAGCGTTCGGCGGCGTCGCGCAGCTCCCGGTGGTTGGCGGCCATCGGCACGGGATCGAGCAGGTTCAGCGGTGAGCCGTACTCGCCGACGAGCTCCGCGAGCGTGTCGGGAACACCCTCGACCGCGTCAAGGAGCGAGAACCGGCGTGACGGCAATGGCTCGAGCCCGGAGCAGCGCGTCATCGCGGCGCGCCCCCGGCCGCGGCCAACCGCTGCGGCGAGGCCAGGCTGCGACCGGTGGCCGCCAAGCCAGCCACCCGGGCGCCCCACTGCTCGGCCACATCGTGGGTGTCGCGCAGCAGCGTGTCGTTGCCGAGAACCCAGTCCTCGGTGGGGCGCCCGATCACCGCGAGTCCCGGCTGAGGGCGTCCGCTGGGGCGCAGCGCTGTCCCGTCGCGCTCGATCCGCACGCCCCGGCCGTCGGGGCTGGTGGCGACCAGCCCTTGCTCGAGCAGAAGATCCAGCGGCGAACCGGCCACCACCCCCGGCGCAGGCAGCACCGTGTCGATGACGCGGTCGATCGCCACCTCGTCTCCATCTGCGGTGATCAGCAGTCGGCTGGCACCCCGAGATGTCAGTCGCGCTGGGGCGCTGTGGGTGCGGACCGCTCCCGCCTCCAAGGCCGACAGCAGCGACGTGGCCGACGCCAGCGGCGGCCCGAAGCCCGTCAACTCGAGGGCGTACGCCAGCGCACGAAACTGGGCGAGTTCTCCGGCGGCAAACGCACCGAAGCTTCCGCACGCAACGACGGCGCCCTGCATCGCGCGCCAGGCTACCCCGAGGGCGGTCGCTGGATCGGGCCGGGCGACGCCGCTTGCTGCGTCGATCGACCGGCGCAGCCGCGCCATCGCGTCGACCGGCGTGACGACCGTGCGAGCCTCGATCTCGGCAAGTTCCGCCCGCACCTGGCGATCGCAACCCGTCGGACCGTGGCCTCGCAGCACGCGTGACGCCTCGTTGACCACCACCTCCCGGATGAACGCCGTGGTCAGCGCACCGGCGGGCGGCCAGCCAGCTCCGGCCGCGACCGGGGAGCACCGCGCACGAAGCTCGGCCTCGACCTCGCGGGCCGGCTTGGCGAGAGGTGGCCGCCCGCTGCGACTCACGGCGTGGACGCAGGTGCCGCCGTCGAACGCGCCGCGGGCCTCCAGCAGCCGGACGAGATCGAGGGTCGTGAGCCCGAAGCCGCGGGTGGCGATCGTCATCCCAGGTGGGAGCGGCAGCTCCGCCAGGCGGCGGGCGTCGAACGTTGCCGGGCCGGGCAGCGGGCCGTGGCCGGTGGCCAGCAGCACCTCGTCGAAGGCGTCTGCCGGTCCCCCGCCGGTGGTCTGCACGAGCCACCGCCCGGACGACGGGTGGTGGCGGCCGTCGACCGGACGAATCGCCTCGACGCATGCCCGGCGCACTTGGATCTGGGCGACGGCCCCGCCGTCGGCTGCCACCTGCTCAAACGCGAACTGCAGGTAAGCACCGACCTGCGCGCGTGGCGCGTACTCGGCGATCGAGCCGCCGTGGCGGGCCCACCCGGTCAAGTCGGGGTGTGCGTCATCGGCCGCGACCGCCTGCCGGCCGCTGCGGGGCCAGGCGTCGACGAGATCCGACCGCAGGTTCATCAGGACCGCGTGCGGCAGGGTCGGCGCATAGGCCGGGCCTGCGCCTGGCACGGACGGCTCAAAGACGTCGATCTGAACTGGGATCTGCGGCGGGTGCTCGCGCAGGTGGCCGATGAGCCGCTCGAGGGCGTGGAGTCCTTTGGGACCCGCGCCGACGACGGCGACGCGGAGCGTCACGCCGCCGGCCCGGCGTAGCCCGGCACAGGAGACCCCACGACGGCGGGAATCTCGCCGAAGCGCTCCTGGACCCAGCCGTCGTCGTAGACCGTGTCGAGGTAGGCGGCGCCCCGGTCGGCGAGGATCAACGCGACCGTCCCGCCCGGAGCTGCCGGGCTGCCTGCCGCTGCGGCGGCGACCACGGCGCCGCCTGACGCTCCAACCAGCAGGCCGTCGGTCCGCGCGAGGCGACGGCACCAGGCGACGGCGTCTCGGTCGGCGACGCGGACGACCTCGTCGGGGTCGCCGGTTCGGGCAAGCGGCGGAACCACTCCGGCACCGTACCCCGGGAGCAGCCGTGTGGCGCGCTGCCCGCCGAAGAGCACGCTGCCGGCGGCGTCGACCGCGACCAGGCGCGTCGCCCGGCCGCGGGCGGCGAGCAGATCGGCGCAGCCGCGGAGGGTGCCGGTGGTACTCGTCGCCACATACACGGTGTCGAGGGATCCGCCAAAGAGGTCGTCGAGCTCGGCCATCGTTCCCGCGGCATGCGCGGCCGGATTGTCGAGGTTCGCGTACTGATTGGGCCAATACGCCGTGGGGTCGTCGGCCAGCAAACGGCGGACCTCGGCGAGCCGCGCGGCCAGCAGGTCGCCCGTCTCGGGGTCGGGCTCAGTGATCTCCACCACGCGGGCACCGAGCGCTCGCATCGTGAGGATGCTGGTGCGCGGGCACCGGGGGTCGACGACGCACGTCAGCCGCAGGCCAAGCACGGCGGCGGCCTGAGCCAACCCGGTTCCGAGGTTGCCGGAGGTCGACTCGACGACCTGCCCGCCGGGCAGCAGGTCGCCGCGCCGTATCGCCTCGCGCAGCATGTGCGCGGCGGTGCGGTCCTTCATGCTGCCGCCCGGGTTCAGCCCTTCGAGCTTGGCGACGACCGTCCCGGCGCTCGCGGGGAGGCCCCGCAGCTGCACGACCGGCGTGCTGCCGACGAGATCGAGCACCGTCGGAGCGACGGCCGACGGCAGCACGACCGAAGCGGTGTCGAGTGCAGACGGTGGCGCCGTCTCAGCGAGGAGCGAGGGGTGCATGCGCAGCAAACGCTGAACGCTATCCGCGGCGCCTGCCCATTCCAGCGGCCACGCTTGGTCAACACGCGCCCGAGCGGGCGCTGAGCCTATGCCCGGCCAGCGCGATCCGCGAGCTCGTGGAGCGTCTCGGCGGGCGTGCCGGTGCTCGTCACGAGGACGGCGGTGCGCCCGTGGCTTCGCAGCGTGTGGAGGTCTCCCAGCGCCTGGGCATGGGCGAGCGTGCGGAAGGTGTAGTCGGCGCCTGGGATCGCGACGTCTGGGGCGGAGTCGTCGACGACGATCAGGAACCGGCCGTTCGTGGGGCCGCCCTTGTGGAGCTGGCCGGTGGAGTGCAGGTACCGCGGGCCGTATCCGAAGGTGGTCGCCGCGCCGGTGGCGTCGCGGATCGCGCCCTGCAGCCGGACGGCAGCCTGGTCGACGGACGGGCTCCCCGCAAGGTAGCCAAGGATCGCGACATAGCCTGGGGCTTCCAGGCCATCGAGCAGCTCGGAGATTGCGTCCTTCGCCGAGACGCCCGGCAGCGAGATCGTCCCGCCGGTCACCGTCTCCAGGACCTCGCCGGTGGCCGTCTTGGCCTCCTGCACGTTGGGCTGGTCGAACGGGTTGATGCCCAGGCGCCAACCGCAGACGGCCGTCGCGAGTTCGCTGATGAAGAAGATCGAGCCAAGGCCAACGGGGCCGTCGACGTCGAGCGTCGCGACGGGTGCGCCGGCGGCGCCAAGCTGCGAGGCGAGCTCGTCGAGTGCTGCTGAGGGCTTCTGCGTGTCGCGGATGCGCAGCACGAGGCGGTCGTCGCCGAAGCGCGCGCCGGGGCCGGCGGGCTCGCCTGCAACGGGGAGCAAGCCCTTTCCGTGCTTTCCGGTCGACTCGGCGACGAGCTGCTCGAGCCACAGCTCCACGCCACCGAGCGAGTGGTCGGCGAGGACGGTGAGCTTGTCGCGGCCGATCTTCGAGGCCTCGGCCCAGAGGATTCCAAGCGCAAGTGCGTCGTTGCCCGACGGGTCGGCGTCATGGCTGAGGTCGGCCGCGGCGACGCCGCTGGCCAGGAGTCCGGCCGCGTCGAAGCCAGCCGCGGCCGCGGGAGTCATCCCAAAGGCGGTCAGCGCGCTGTAGCGACCGCCGACCTCAGGGTCGCCGAGGATCACGTCGCGGAACCCGCGATCGCGGGCCAGCGATTCCAGCGCGGACCCCGGATCGGTGATCACAGCGAAGGCGTCGGCGCGATGGTCGAACTGTTCCCAGAGGAGCTCCAGCTGGCTGCGTGTCTCGACGGTCCCACCGGACTTGGAGGCCGCAATGACGAGCGTGCGCTCGGGGTTGAGCCCGGTGATGCCTTCGAGCACGGCGCTGGGAACGGTCGAGTCGAGGACCCGCAGCTCTGGGCCGCCGTCGACGGCGTCAAACGCGCGCCGCAGCACCTCGGGAGCCAGGCTCGAGCCGCCCATGCCCAGCACGAGCACGACGCTGTCGCCCCGCTCGCGCGCGCCGGCGGCTAGCGCCTCGAGCTGAGGCAACAGCGCGCCGGTGCGCTCACCCACGCGCAGCCAGCCCAGCCGGTCGGCCACCTCGGGTTGGCCTGCGGGGCCGAAAACGGTGTCGTCGCCCGCCCAGATGCGCTCGATCACGCGCTCTTGGACGGCAGCCGCGCCGGCGGCTTCAATCGCCGCATTCAGCTCGCCATGAACGATGATCGACAGCGTCGCCGGCCCCGCGGTGCTCATGCCTTGGCTCCGACCGCGGCCGCCCGCTTGGACTCGACGGTGTCGAGGAGCTCGTTCATCGGCACCTCAAACTTTGCGAGGCCCTCGGTCAGCAGCACGTCGGTCACGTCCGAGAGGTCGATTCCGGCGGCAGCGAGTGCGGCGAGGTCGGCGGTGGCGTCGATGCCGGCCGTGCCCGCGACGATCTCCGGGGCGGTCTCGGCCGTCGCCTGGATGGTCGCCAGCGGCATCGTGTTGACGGTCTCCGGAGCCACGAGCGTGTCGACGTACTTGGTGGGGGAGTAGGACGGATCCTTCACGCCGGTCGACGCCCACAGCGGGCGCTGCGGCGGCGCGCCGGCGGCGCTGAGCGCGGCGAACCGCTCGCCGTCTCTGATCTCCAGGTACTTCGCGTAGGCGGCGCGGGCGTTGGCGACGGCGGCCGTGCCGCGCAGCGTTGCCTCGTCAGCGTGGCCCTTCAGGCGCTTGTCGACCTCGAGGTCGACGCGCGACACGAAGAACGAAGCGACGGAGTGGACGCCCAGGTCGAGGCCCTCGGCGTGGCGGCGCTCCAGCGCCTTGAGCCACGCCTCGAGCACCGCGGCGTACGCCTCGACGCTGAACAGCAGCGTGACGTTGACGTTGATCCCGCGGTAGAGGACCTCTTCGATTGCCGGCAGGCCCTCAGGCGTGCCGGGAATCTTGATCATCAGGTTCGGGCGGTCGACGCGGCCGTGGTATTCGATCGCCTGGGCGATGGTCTTGTCGGCGTCGCGAGCCAGATCTGGGTCGACCTCGAGGGAGACGAAGCCGTCGGCGCCTCCGGTTGCGTCGTAGACCGACCGGAAGACGTCGCACGCGTCGCGCACGTCCTGCGTGGCGATCGCTTGGTAGATCGAGCGGGCGTCATGGCCTTCCTGTGCCAGCGACTCGATCTGCTCGTCGTACTCGTCGGTCTTGAACGCGTCGCCGAAGATCGCGGGGTTCGTCGTCACGCCGTGCAACACGTACTCGTCGCGCCAGCCTTCGAGGGTGCCGTCGGCGATCCACGAGCGGCGAAGCGCGTCGAGCCAGACGGCGACGCCGTCGTCGGTCAGGGCCTGCAGGGTCGGGTTCGGAGTCGGGCTCATGAGGAGACCTCCGTGCGTTGAGCGGTGAAGTGGGTCATGCGACGGGCTGCAGGGCGCCGAGCTCGGCGTTGATCCCGTCGGATTCGATCAGAGCGACCTTGTCGAGGCGACGCTGGTAGCGCTCCTCGGTGGTGTTGAACTCGGCACCGATGAAGGCCTCGACGAGTTCGATGGCGACGTTCGAGCCGATCACGCGAGCGCCCATGCAGAGCACGTTGGTGTCGTCATGCGTGACGCACTGCGCAGCGGTGTAGTGGTCGTGCGCGCAGGCAGCGCGGATGCCGTCGATCTTCGCGGCTGCGATCGAGACGCCGGCGCCGGAGCCGCAGACGAGGATGCCGCGGTCGGCCTGGCCGGTGACGACGGCCTTGCCGACGGCGAGCGCGATGTCGGGGTAGTCCTTGCTCCAGCCGAGCACGACGGGCTCATGACCCCCAGCTTTGACGGTCTCCTCGACGGCCTCCAGAAGCGGCTGACCCGCGTGGTCGTAGGCGATCGCAATCTTCATTGGGGCGGCGTGGCTCCTGGCGTTGGTGGAGAGGGGGAAGGATCCTCCGTGGCGAGCATCGCATAGCGCGCGTGAAGTGCGCCACCGAGTTCCAGCAACGTGCGTAGCTCCAGTGGTCTCACCCGGTCGGGTTCACCGGTCAGCAACGTCTGCTCGGGGGACCCGCTGGCGAGGATCGGCGCGATCGTGAGGAAGAGTTCGTCGACGAGATCGGCGCGGATCAGCGCGCTGAGGAGCGTCGGCCCGCCTTCGCAGAGCAGGACCTCGATCCCGTCCTGGGTGCGCAGCGCGGCGAGCGCGGCCGCGGGGTCGGCGTCGTCGCCGGTGAAGAGCCGACGCGGCTGCGCTGGGTCTTGCAGCATCGGCACGTCGTCCGGGATGGTTCCGCTGCGTGACAGGACGACGGCGAGCGGGTCGGCCTGCAAACCGGCGGTAACGCGGCGCGCGCGGGCGGCGGCGTCTGGGATCAGCCGCCCGTAGGACTCGTGCGCGATCGTGCCGGTGCCGGCCAGGATTGCGTCGGCCTGCTCACGGAGGGCGTGGAAGACGGCTTGGTCGCCCGGCGCAAACGCATTGATGCTCCCCGACGCGCCGTCCACACTGATCGAGCCATCGACCGTGGAGATGAAGTTCGCCAGCACATACGGCCGATCTGACGGGACGTCGGTCGGCCGCAGCGTACGCAGCAGCTCATCGGCTGAAGGGGAATCTGCTGGGTGAAGCACGCGCATGGCCACGCCGCCGACGTTAGCCCCGATAGGCTCCGCCGGTCTTTCCTCGTGCCCCGCCGGATTCCGGCGCGGACGCCAAGTCACCCATCACGGAGCCCCATTCGATGTCGAGCAGCCACACCCCGGACCGCAACCTCGCGCTCGAACTGGTCCGTGTGACGGAGGCTGCAGCCCTCGCGTCGGCCCGCTGGATCGGCCGCGGAGACAAGGAAGCCGCCGACCAGGCCGCCGTCGACGCGATGCGTCACGTCCTCGGCACGATCTCGATGGACGGCCTCGTCGTGATCGGTGAGGGCGAGAAGGACGAAGCGCCGATGCTCTACAACGGCGAGCACATCGGCGATGGCACGCCGCCGGAGGTCGACATCGCCGTCGACCCGCTCGAGGGCACCACGCTGACGGCCAAGGGCATGCCGAACGCGCTCGCCGTGATTGCTCTGGCTGAGAAGGGTTCGATGTTCGATCCGGGCCCGTGCGTCTACATGGAGAAGCTCGCCGGGGCCCACGACATCGTCGACCTTCTCGACCTCGATCGCCCGGTCGAGGAGACCGTCAAGCTCGTCGCTGAGCGCCGCGGCGTCTCGATCAACGACGTCACCGTCGTGGTCCTCGACCGTCCGCGCCATGTCGACACGATCAACAAGATCCGCACCGCAGGTGCGCGCGTGCGCCTGATCGCCGACGGCGACGTCGCCGGTTGCCTCCTGGCGATCTCCGACCGCACCATCGTCGACCTGCTCTGGGGCGTCGGCGGCACCCCGGAGGGTGTCCTTTCCGCGGCGGCTGTGAAGTGCATGGGCGGCGAGATCGTCGGCCGCCTCTGGCCGCGCAACGAGACTGAGCGCCAGGCAGCCCTCGACGCGGGCTACGACCTCGACAAGCAGCTCACCTCTGCGGACCTCATCAAGTCCGACAACTGCTTCTTCTCGGCCACGGGCGTCACCGGCGGCGACCTCTTGGAGGGCGTCCGCTACGTCGGCTCTCGCGGCGCCACCACCGAGTCGCTGGTGATGCGCTCCAAGTCCGGCACCGTGCGCCGCATCAAGGCGACCCACGACCGCACGAAGATGCGCGAGATCGCCGGCGACCGCTACTAGGCGAGCGCGGCCGCCTCGGCGTCTTTCTGAAGGCCCCGTCTCCTGTAAGGGAGGCGGGGCCTTCGTCGCTATTGGGGCTAGGCCGTGGGACGTGCGGCGGGGCGGTGCCTGAGCTGGTTGGCGACGGCTGGACGTCGCGGCCGCGACGGCCTTTGAGTCGTTAGCGGCGGTGGATGGGCGATCGCTTCGGGGCTGGAGGGCGTTTGATCGGCGAGGGCGGAGCGTGTTTCTTGGAGGCGGGCTTGCCGGTGTTTGAGCGGGCGGGCGGGCTGCAACCTCTGGCGGTTGCAGTCGTGGTGCCCGGTCGGTGAACGTGATTATTTGGGGGTTAGAGCCCCCGAATCGACACGTTCGTCGATCGCGCAACCCTGGCGGTTGTACGTGCCTGACATAACGCGCACCCCAGGCGCCGTTCGCGTTGAAACCGCCGCACGTCCGGCGGTTTCAACGCGACTCCGGATTTGCCCGGCGCTGTGTCCGGCCAGTGCAACCCGAGGCGGTTGCATCTACCGGATATCGCGCGCTGCAAGGCGCTCTTCGCGTCAGAGCTACCGGGCGCCCGGTAACTCCGACGCGAAGGGCAAGCCGCCGCAACCCCCGTTGCGCCGCCCCCGGCGCCGCAGCGATCCAAGGCCCGCCGCCGCCAACCAGCACAGGCGCCGCCGCCCCAACGAGCCAAGACCCCACAACGGCGAAGTCGCCGCCGACGGCCTAGACCCCCATGAGAAGACGCCGGCGGCAGCCAACGGCCGGTCGCCGCGCATGGGCCGGTCGCGCTGGCGCCGCCAGCAGCAGGCCCGTGTGGGGTGGTCACTTCCGGGAGAGTCCGCGTCGCGATGTACGTTTCCGGCCGCCAGGCCGTAAACGGACCTCGCGATCCGCGTCCCGGAAGAGACCACCCCACACGGGCCGGAACCCTGACGAAGCCAGCCCGGACGCACCCAAACGCGCCCCGACCGGCCCCTATTTCTTAGCTTTTTCGCGCGCTTCGATCCAGTCGTCGCGCTTGATGCCGAGGTCTTTTGGCCAGCGGGTGAACCGGCCGACCTTCGACGGGACAAGCTCGCCGTGGGCGAGGGAACGCAGGAAGCTGAGGACCACGAGGACGTGGATCCGAGACTGGGTCGCGGAGTAGAGCCGTTTCGAGAGGCGGTCGGCGACCGACGGGTAGAAGTTCACGATGCTCAGCTCCACGTGAACGCGGTCCATTCCGGGCCGGTCGCTGTCCATTCGCTCGACTTGAATGGCGAGGTAGCCGCCGTGCAGTGCGCTCTTTTGCGAGACGAGCAGCCCGTTGCGGATCACCCATTTGACGCTGCCGCGGTGCTCGTCGAGTTCGTACTCGGGCTCGTCGAACGTGATGAGGGGGATCAGTCCGAGGATTGCCATGGCACGACCCGTCGGGGTGTACATCACGCGCAGCATCCGGAACGAGACGTTGCCCAGGTGAAACCAGTAGGTGCGGGCGAGACGCTCGAGGTTCTCGGCCGTCCACACGTCGGGCATCCGGTCGCTGGGCAGCCAAACGTCACCGCTTTGCACGGAGCGCACCGAGCCGTCGGGCATGAGTTCGGTGTCGTCGGTCAGCGACTCCACGCGGATCTGAGGGTCGGCGTCGGTCGCGGCCTTCTGGAAGCGAGTCCGAATGGCCAGGTAGCCGAATGCGCCCGCCACGAGCAACGGCACCAGCGGGACCAGGAGCGGGAGGAGCGGGGCAATCGACGTCGGCATGGTCAGCCGGACCGACGGTACACCGCCGCAGGCGGCAGAGCGATCCCGCAGGACCGTCGGCGCGTACGCAGAATGGAGGCAGAACGGATGAGGCCTCCCGCACCCCGATGATGACGCACCCGCAGACCAAGCTGAGGATCAAAGACGTCGCCGACGGCACGGGCGTGGCGGCCGCCACGATCCGGATGTGGGAGCAGCGCTACGGGTTCCCGTCGCCCTCGCGCACGCCGTCGGGCTACCGCGTCTACACCGAAGCCGACATCGAGCAGATCCGCACCGTGACGGCGCTGCGCCATCGGGGGCTCTCGATCACCGCGGCGATCGACCGGGTCCGCGCGACCGCCGACGAGGACAGTGCGGCGGGACACCCGTCGATCTACGCCGCCGTCGCGGCACTCGACCCCGTCGCCCACCCGCAGGTGCTGCGCCGATCCACCCTCGCCGCGATGAGTCACGCCATTGAGGACGAACTACTGGCCCGCAGTGCGCGCGGCATCGTGGTGGGTGCGTTCCAACGGACGAAGTTCTACGCGCCGGCAGAGGCCCGCTACCAGCAGATCGCTCGCGTCAACGACGCGACCATCGTCTTCGCGGACTTTCCGACCGTCTCTGCGGCGCCAGGACATCCGATCGAGGTCCCGATCGCGTCGACGGATGCGCTCGGCAACGAGTGGGCGGTCGTCGTCGACACGCCGATCTACTCGGCCTGCTTGCTGGCTTGGGAGCGACCGAACCGCCAGGCTGGCGACGAGCGCCAGTTCGAGGCGGTCCTCTCGCTTGACCCGCGAGTGGCACGCCGCGCCGCCGGCGTTGCCGCCTGGCTTGCGGCTCAGCGCGACCCCGAACTCGGGGCCAAGCTCACGCAGCAGATCCAAAGCAGGCCGCTGCCAACCGAGGCTCCAGCCGCAACGTTGACGGCGTTGTCCAATCGCATGGTCGCCTACCTCGACCACGCGGCCGCGGCCTAGCCGCAGGCTGCACCCGAGCCGGGCGCCACGGGCCTTAGGACTTCGTCGGCTCCTGGCCGCCCTCAGGCGACTCAAGCTCTTCCGTGTGGCGCTTCACCGTGAGCGACTGCACGATGCCGATCGACACGCGAGCCACATCGCCGAGCGCTGCCGCGAGCCCCTCGAGTGCGAGGCCGACCGGTGGGCGCTCCTTTGACTCCGGGAGTGCAAAGCCTGACGACGGAAGCCAGGGGCGATTCGTCGTGACTTTGCGGGCGCGGTGGGTGGAGCCGGCGCTGAAGTCGGCGCGACGACCCTCCGGCGGGGTCGCCAGGCGCGGGCGGCGGCCGGTCGAAGGCTGACGCGGCGTGCTCGCAGCGGCGGCCGTGGTCGCGGCGGGCTTCGACGGCGTCTTGCGCGCCGTCGACGACGCGGGCTTGGCGGCCGACCCCTTCGCGACGGGAGTCTTGGGCTTGGCGGTCGAGGAGGCCTTCGGCTTGGCGGCGGCGCGTGGCTTAGGGGCCGTCGAGGCCTTCGCCTTTGCCGTGGTTGCCTTCGCCGTGGCCTTCTTTGGTGGAGCCGAGGCCGGCTTGGCCTTCGCGGCAGGCGCGTTGCTGGCAGCCGTCTTCGCTGCGGAGGGCTTCGCTGCCGCCGGCTTGGCGGCGGCAGCGCGTGGCTTCGCGGCGGCGCGTGGCTTTGCGGTCGCCGCGGGCTTGGCGCTGGCTGGCTTTTCAGCGGCGGTAGCGCTCGTCGAATCGGCGGGCGCGCCGCGCCGCGTACTGCGGCGGGTGGGGCGCCCAGCCGGAAGGTTCGCGAGGACGTCGCTGCTCTCGGGGTCCGGCATGCGGCCGATTCTTGCATGCCGCGTCCGCGCCAGCAGGGCGGGATACGGATCACACAAGCGCACCATCGGGTCAAGGCCCGCCCGCTTTCGGCCGATACCCGCAGCAGACCGGAGCAGCTCTGTGCCAAATGACCTGCGGCCCGGACCCCGATATGGGCTAGGCTGTTTGTTGGCGGGAGACCGCCCTGGCCCGGCCGCGCGCTCCCTCTTCGGTGAGCAGCGCCCGAATCCACGTCCTCGCCCCCTTCCCCTTCCCGCGTATTACGACTCGAATGTCCGTCGCCGACCTCCAAGAGCTCGAAGAGATCAAAACCCTCGTCACCCGTGGCCAAGCCACAGGAGTGCTGACGTTCCAAGAGGTCACCGCTGCGGTGTCCGAGCTCGACCTGGAGGAGTCCGACGTCGAGGATCTCCACCAGTACCTCGAGTCGAACGAGATCGAGCTGCTGGAAGAGGCTGACCCGCGTGCTGCTCCGCCTGCCGCTGCTGCCCCTGAGATCAAGGGGCGCAAGGCCAAGGCGAAGACGCAGATCGACTTCCGCCCGGACATGACGACGGACAGCCTCCAGCTGTTCCTCAAAGACATCGGCAAGGTCCGCCTCCTCACCGCCCAAGAGGAGGTCGAGCTCGCCAAGCGCATTGAGCGCGGCGACCTCGACGCCAAGCAGAAGATGGTGGAGTCCAACCTCCGCCTCGTCGTCTCGATTGCGAAGAACTACCGCAACCAGGGCCTGCCGTTCCTCGACCTGATCCAGGAAGGCACGCTCGGTCTCGTGCGCGCCGCCGAGAAGTTCGACTACCGCAAGGGCTTCAAGTTCTCCACGTACGCCACGTGGTGGATCCGCCAGGCGATCGCTCGCGCGCTCGCCGACAAGGCCCGCACGATCCGTATCCCGGTCCACGTCGTTGAGAAGCTCAACAAGATCGGCCGCGCCGAGCGCAAGCTCGTCACGGAGCTCGGTCGCGAGCCCACGCCGGAGGAGATCGCCGAAGTCACCGGCATCGATCCCGAAGAGGTCGAGTCGATCAAGCGTTCCGCGCAGACCCCGGTCTCGCTCGAGAAGCCGGTCGGCGACGAGGAAGAATCGGAGTTCGGTCAGTTCATCGCTGACGAGCGCGCCGAATCCCCGTACGACCGCGCCGCGGAGATCCTCACGAAGGAAGCCCTGCGCGACGCCCTCGAGAACCTCTCGTACCGCGAGCGCCGTGTGCTCGAGCTGCGTTACGGCCTCGGTGGCGAGCAGCCCCGCACGCTCGACGAGGTCGGCAAGACCTTCAACGTCACGCGTGAGCGCATCCGCCAGATCGAGAACCAGTCGCTCAAGAAGCTCCAGTCGCTTGCGGAAGCCCAGAAGCTCCGCGACGTCGCCTAGCTTCGGCTGAACACCTGATGACGCACGAAGGGCGCCCGCTGGGGCGCCCTTCGTCGTTCCGGAGCGTTGCGTTCTGAAGCGCGGCCTAGAGGATGCGCTGGAACGAAGCTGACGCCTCGCCCTGCCCAAACGTCACCGGGACGCTGACCGTGGCCAGGAGGCGGTCGAACGGGGTGACCATGCTCCAGCACCCGGTCCCTGGGTTGATGATGTCGCCACCGAAGTACCAGAGCTTCGCGGGCTGGATCGTGATCTTGACGGTGCCCGCCGGAATGGTCCGCTGGTAGATGTCGTGGTAGATGCGCTGTTCCGGGTGGGGGCAGTAGCCCGGGCCGGTGTTCCGGGTTCCGTCGCGGCGGATCTGGCTGAGGGAGAGCGTGCCGGGCTGATCCGACGTCACGGTCGCCGTGACGGGGAACCCGACGACCGCCCACTTCGTCGACACTTTGAGCGTGACCTTCGGCTCCGCTGCGGAGGCCGTCGGCGCGACCACGCCGGCCAGGCCACCGGCGAGCAACGTCGCCGTCAGCGTGCGGCGAGCAAGAGTGGCAAAAGTGGTCAAAGCAGCTCCTTCAGCGTGGTCGCCACGGGCGGACGATGCCGACGGTATCGGAGTCTCGGGCGAATCGCGATGCCATGCGGTGACTCGAGGCCCGGGCGGGGGACAGTCGGTGTGTGGAAAGTAGTGGCATCCACCTGAATGGGTGGGTAGGCTCGCGGCTGACTTCTGAACATCGACCAAGGGGGAACGTCAGATGTGTGCCGGGACGGTCGTCAATCGGAGATCAGTCATCGCAATTCTTTGTTTGACCTGCGTCATCGACTTCAGCGTGTTGGCTGCCGCGGGGATCCTCCCGTTGGTGCAGCTCGCTGCGATCGCTGCGGCGGGGATGGCCATCGTCCTCGCGGTCGGACTGCTGCTCCCAGGCCGGCGCAGTGCCGAAGAGATCGAGCTGGCCATGGCGGCGCGGCTGCACTCGGACGTCTGTCAGGACCTCGCCGCTGCGAGGCTGCTGCTCTCCAACACCTCGGATGCTCGCTCTCTCGGGGCAGCGAAGTCCGCGATCGGCCGCGCCGAGGGAAGCTTGCGTGAGGCGATTCGCGCCGAGCTGCTCGAACGTCAAATGTCGTTGCGGGGAACGGTCCGCGACCTCGTGATCGAGTCAGCGCATCCAGCTCTCCGTGATGCGGTTCGCCTCCAAGCACACACCAACCGGAAACTGACCGACGACGAGCGACGGGTGGTCGTCGAACTCGTGAGCGAAGCCACTGCCAACGCCCGCAAGCACGGCCGCGCGACCGAAGTGGAGGTCGAGATCAGCGCACTGACGAGCGGGTTTCGGGCATCGGTCTGGTCAGACGGCGATCATGTCGAAGTGGATGACTTCCGACCTGGGCTCGGCCTCTCGATTCTCGACGAGATCTGTCGCCGCGCGGGGTACCGGCTTCAGATCGAGTCGCCCCCGATCGGCGGAACGCTCGTCCGGGTCGCCGCCTGAATGACTCCGCGGCCGACCGTCATCGTCGCAGACGACCACGGGCTGGTCCGCGAGGCGCTGGCGGTGAGCCTCGAGCGGCGGGGCTTCGATGTCGTGGCCACCGCCGGCACGGCCCAGGATGCCGCTGTCGAGATCGCGCGCTCGGCTCCGGCGCTGGCGCTGCTCGACCTCCATATGCCCGTCGGCGGCGCTCCCGCGGTACTCCGCGAACTCGGCGACGCCGCCCCCACGGTCGCGATCATGACGGCCTACCCGGGCCCGGCAGACCGAGCCAGAGTGCCGTCCTCGGTCCCGGTCCTGAGCAAGGCCCAATCGCTGGACCTGCTGGTTGACTCGCTGCGCAAACTGCTGCCATCGGCCAAGTCGACCAGTGCAACCGCGCTGACCGAGCGTGAGTTGGAGGTGGTCTGCCGCCTCGCTCGCGGCCTGACCGCCCGGGAGGTCGCCCACGAACTCCAGATCAGCGTGCACACGGTCCGACGCCATCAGGAGAACATCGGCGCCAAGCTCGGAACCCGTCGTCGTGCCGACCTCACGAGGTGGGCGATCGACTCCGGCGCACTGTCCTGAACGCCGCCCGATGGTGCAAACGAGCCATTCTCAATCTGCGCTCGCCTTGCAAGGCTCCTACGTGACACGGAACTGTCTGTGTCGTCATCAATGAGGAGAGAGATCATGCCCGAAATGCAGATGGACAGCGCGGTTGAACTCGACCTGTTCGGCATCGACATCGTGACCGACGAGCCGGCCACCGACGACATCGTCGCGGCGCTGGCGACGGAGGTCGAGGCCGCAGACCCGCAGGCGATCGGGTCCGTCGTCTGGACGGTCCGGGTTCGCTGCTAACCCACGACGAAGCTGTGGCGGGGCGGCTGTGCGTCGCCCCGCCTCCGTCGCACCCCTTTCCGATGCACGTCAAGACCGCACCGCCCGACCGACTCGACCGCGAATGGCGAGCACTGAGCGCGCTGAGCCTCCTCGGTGATGTCACCACGTTTGCTCCACACCCGCTGGAGCGCGGCGAGGCCCGCGCCTGGATCGCCACCGAGCAGATCCACGGCACCACGCTTCGTCGCCTTGAAGGCCGAGCCCTGGTCGACGCGTTCGCGCGGGTCGGAGCCGCGCTCCGCTGGCTTCGGAGCTGCGGAGCTGCAGCGCCAGACCTCGCGGCGCGCCCCTGGCTCGGACTTGCCGCCCTGCGTGCCGCAGATCTTTCGTCGATGTGCGAGCCGGCCTTGGATTTCGTCGCATCGCTCCACCGCGACCAGGCGCTGCAGGGCGCGCTGGCTCAGATCGACGCCGGTACGGAGGACTTCGTCCACGGTGACCTCCACCTCGACAACGTCGTCGATAACGGGGCACGGGCCGTCCTGGTGGACTGGGAAATGGCCGGCGCTGGTGATGCCCGTTGGGACATCGCCATGCTGGTGGCGGATCTGCTCGCGGAAGCGCTGACGCGCACGTGGAGAGGCGACGACCGGGCCGCCGTCCGTGCGCTCGTCGCCTCGTCCGGCGTGACGGTCGACGACAGCCTTGCTCGGCTCACGGGTGCCGCGCTCTTGCTGCGCGGCGTGGCGGTGGCCCAGACCGGCGCGTCGGTCGACCGCGGTCGACGGCTACGCACGGCCGGTCGCAATCTCGTGATCGACTCAACACGGGGCAAGGGCCTGTTCTCGTGACGGCTCCGAGTCACCCCGGGTCTCGGTCGGGTGCTGCGTCTCCACCGGCGCTCATCTCCGACGCGCGGAGCATCTATGAACGGGTGCACCTGCGGAGCTACGAACTCGTCGAGGTCGCGACCCAAGACCAGGCCGCGCCGCTGCTCGAGCGCCGCTATGGCCACACGACGACGGTGGATCCCAGCTGGGTCGTGGAGGGCGCAGGTGAACCTCGGTTCGCCACCCGGGCGGACGGGCTCCGCCTCGACCTCTCGGACGACCCGCCGGCTGCCCGCAACGGGGTCGCCGTGCCGAGACTGCGGCCTGCGGCTGTCCCGGGCTGGTGCACGCTGCTGAGCGACGGACCGATGGATGCGGCCGCTCCGATGTCGCGCATCTATGTGGCGGCGCGGCTCAGTCGACGCGTCGACGCCTTCTGCTCCGCTGCCGACGCACTCGACCGCGCCGGAATCGCCTACCGCGGGAAGGTGCTCGCTCACGCCGCTCCGCGTCCGCGTGCCGACGCCGTCGTGTTCGTCGTCCCCGCTGGCGTACTGGACCATGCGCTCCGCGTCGTCGAAGCCGCGGTCCCTGACCAGTGGCGGCACCGAATCAGCCCTGGCTTCGCCTACGCCGCAGCCCCCGGGATCGGGATCCGGTCGGAACCGGAAGACGCGGTGAGCCCGGGACTGCTCGACGCCTGCCGAGTCGCCCTCGGCCACGAACCGTCCATCTCGCAGGAGCACGATGTCGATCACCTATCCTGAACAACTTGAGCTTGCGGCCGCGCACGGGCTCACCGAGCTCCAGCGGCTCGACGGCCCGGCGGTGTGCGTCGCGGGATTCTCGTGCGAGCGGGGAGCGCTCATCTGGGCCGAGCGACGTACGCAGGCGGCAACCCGAAGCCGGTCGATGGTTGCGTCCCCGCTGCTCGAGCAGCTGCTGAGCGCCGACGCGCACGCGGTCTGTCCTTGGGTGTCCGTCGACGGGACCTGGTGGTCGGATGACGTGGTCGCCGTGCGCTCGCTCGCCGACGACGTCCTCGAGGAGCGAGATCTCGCCACACTGCCGACCGTTGTCGGTGAGCTGCTTGGGTGGCACACCGAACTCGGCCAGCGCGGGCTTGGTCTGCGCGGAGCGCCCGAGCTGGCCACGCGCCTGGAGCACGAGGGGCTGGCGCGGGTCGCCGCGCTCGTCGACCGCCAGCGTTCGGCCGCTCACCTTCCGCCCGCGGTCGCGTCGCTTCAGGTCGCGCTGCTCCGGACGGCCCCGAGCGCAACCGCTCGAATCCGGCAGCTCGCCGACCGCGTCGCCGCCACGCGCGATTGCACGCTCAACCACGGGAGTCTCTCCCCGGCCTATGTGCTGTGGGATGTGGACGACTTCTCCGTGGTTGGCTGGCACCGGTATTGGTTCGGGCCCGTGGTCGCCGACTTGGGCTGGTTTGCAGGCGAGTTGATGGAGTTCGCCGCCAGCGGGCTCGGCGCCGAAGCCGTTGAACGCTCGCTGGATGCCGTCTGCGATCACGCTGGAGCTCAGGGGATCGAGACCGAGGATCTCCGGGCCTGGGCGACCGTCAAGATCGTTGAACACGCTCTCGACTTCACGATCTACTACGGCTGGAACGCCGACCATGCCGAGGGCCATCTCGCCGTCGCCGAAGAACTCCTGGGGATCGGATGACCGGCCGCGAGCGTCACGGGCTCGAAGGCGCGCGGGTGTTGGTGGTGATCTCAGGCGCTGCCTCGGCCGCACTGATTCCCGCCTGGCTCGAATGGGCAGCGACCCACCATGGCTGCAGCTTTCGGTCAGTGCTCACCCGGTCGGCTGAGCGCTTCGTGACGCCAGCCGCCCTCAGCACCGACGGGGAGCCCGCTCTCACCGAGGCCAGCGCGCCGGCGCACTGGCCAGCGCATGTGGAGCTCAACGCTTGGGCCGACCGCGTGCTGGTGGCCCCGGCGACGGCGAACTTCATCGCGAAGGTCGCCCTCGGCCTGATGGACGACATCGCCTCGACCGTGGCCGGAAACGCGTCGGCCCCGCGCCTGCTCTGCCCGGCGCTCGCCGGCGACGTTGCCGACCTGCCAGCGGTGGCGCGCAACCTGTCGACCGCGAAGGCCGACGGATGGCACATCGCCGGACCGGGCACCGGCCGGTCTCGCGCAAGCGGCGCGAGCGCGCCTGGCGCGATGGTCGATGGACCGACCGCCTTCGCGGCGCTCGCGGACTCAGTGTCGGCAGTGGCGCGTGTCTGAGGCCGCCCAGCGACTCGACCGGGTGCTCGCGCGTCCACTCGTGATGCGGATCGGGCGCTACACCTGGCTCGTCACCCTCGTCGCGTTCGTGGTGCTCGCGCAGGAATTCGGCGTCGCAGCAGGCGCGGCGTTGCTCGCCATCGAACTGTCGCTCACGCTGGGGGTCGCCCTCGTCGCCTGGCGCGTCAGCGGCGCACGCCGGGAGTTCCTGCTGGGCGTGTTGCTCCCACCGATCGCCCGGCGCCTGCTCGCTGCCGAGTGGAGGATCCTCTGCGCCCTTCCTGCCGGTCTCATCGAGCGGCGGGCCGACCGGCGCGCGGGCGCAGAGGTGCGCTTCGCCTACCGGAGAGGTTCGTCGGAGCTTGCATTCGGCGTCGCGCTGCTTCCCGCACTGCTCGCCGAGTTGGTCATCGTCCATCTCCTGCTGGCCGGTGCGCCGGAAGTCGTGCGTTGGACGCTCACGCTGCTGAGCCTCTACGCGATGCTCTGGGTCATCGGCTTCATCACCGGACTCGTCCTCTTGCCCCATCGCGTGCACCGAGGGGAGATCGCCGTGCGCTTCTCAGCGCTGCACCTGCTCCGCCTCCGGGGAGCCGATGTCGTCGATGTCCAGGTCTTCGAACGGCGCGACGGGGACCGCAGCGGAGTCCTGGTCGACGGACGCGAGGTGCGCTTTCAGATGGGGGGCCGCACGAACGTCCGTCTCGACCTCGGCCGACCGACGCGGCTGGTTCGCCCGATCGCGGCGCCGGTCGATGTGACCACGGTCTTCCTGTGGGCCGACGACAGCGAAGCGTTCTGCCGCGCCACCGAACAAGCTCGAAGACCAGGAGTGCCACGACCATGACGACGCAAACCCTCGAACTGGTGCCGCTTGCAGGTGCGGATCTGGCGGTGATCAGCCGCTGGCTTGCCGACGAGCAGATCCTGATCCCTTATCTGCTCTCCCCGGAGCCGGTCGGCGCCGACGACCTGCGGGCCATGGCCGAGCTCGCCACCGAGGACGACGACGTCGCCTGCTGGACGCTCCGCCTCGGCAACGACCTGGTCGGCATGGCGAACTGGCGGCGCGATCCGATGTTCCGCGACGTTGTCGAGGTGGAGGTCACGCTGGGTTCAGGGATCCCCCGAGGACGCGGACTTGGTACGGAGGCGCACCGGGTCGTGATTCAAGCTGCGTTCGATCAGATGGGAGCGCGCAAGGTCGTCGGGCGCGTTGCTGGCTTCAACACGGCGATGCGCCAGGTCCTCGCGAAGCTCGGGGTGGAGCAGGAGGGGCTGCTTCGCCGGCACGTCGCCGTCAACGGCGAGTATGTCGATCTGCTTCTCTTCGGCGTCCTCAAGGACGAGTGGCGCTGGTGAGCTCCCCGGTGGTCAGCTACCTGCACCCGCGCGAACTGCGCAGCGTGGGCGAGCTGGCGGCGGTGGCGAGAGCCGCAGATGGCGCCGGCGTGACCGGCGTGTGGCTGACGCAGTCGCTGCGGATCGATCCGCTCGCGGCTCTCGCGGCGGTGGCGCCCCACCACCCGAGTCTGCGCTTCGGCACGGCGATCTCGCTCATGTCTCTCTATGGGCCGGTCGCGCTGGCCGGCACGGCGCGCGCGCTGGCCACGGCCGCTCCTGGGCGAGTCACGATCGGGATCGGTGCGGGCGACCCCGCGGCGCTTGGCCCGCTGGCGGCCCCTCCCGGCGCCTCGGGGCTGGGGTATCTCGCGGACTATCTCGACGTCGTCCAGTCGCTCGTCCGCGATGGTGGCGTCGACCATTCGGGCGAGGCGATCTCCGCTGCGCTCGAGGTGGGCGGCGGCACCTCGGACATCGCCTTCGCCGTCGGCGCGCTTCGAACCGGAGCTGCTCGGGTGGCTGGTGGCCGAGGCCTGCCGCTGGTCACCTGGCTCTGCCCGCCGGCGCAGTTGCGTCGGCTGCGGGATGCCGGGCAAGGGCAGCGGGTGGTCGCGGGAGTTCCCTGGCTCGTCGCGGACCCTGATGATGACGCGGCCGTTCTCGCTGCAGGCGAGCAGCTGGCGGCTCACCTGGGTCGTCCGCATTACCGCGCCATGCTCGCGCAAGCCGGCGTGAGCGCTGAGGACGGGGTCGTTTCGGTGCGAATCCTGCGTGAGATCGCCGTCATCGGACTCACACCGGACGACGCGCTGGGCTGGGTCGACGCGGACGAGATCGCGCTGGCTCCGCTGGAGCCTGCGAGCGGTCCCGGTCTGGTCCGGCGCATCAGTCAGATCGGTGCGCTGGGTGGGAGGGCAGCAAACGCGCAGGAGATGCAGCCGCTCGATGTTGTCCGGCGCTACGTCGAGCGCATCTGGAACGCAGGGGAGTTCGAACGGCTGCCGGAGTTCGTTGGTGCTGCTCATCGGTTCCGCGCGCCGGACGGTTCGTTGGTCCTGGGTGGGGTCGACGATTTCGCGGCCGCGGTCCGCAGCGTCCGAGACCTGTTCTCCGAGCTTCACATGGAGGTCACCGATGCCGTGGTCGACGGCGAACGCATCGCTTGGCGTTGGAAGATGCGCGGCCGGGTCAACGGTATGTCGTCACGCACGCTCGAAGGCGTGGCCCTCTACGAGATCCGGGACGGCTTGATCGTCGCCCGCGACGGAGTTGCCGACTTGTCGCCGCTGCTGACCGTCGCGACAGCCTGAGGCGCGGCTCCTGCGCACCTTCCCGCTCTCAGCCGGTTCCCCGGACCAAGCGCGGATGAGGAGCCGCGCGCCTGGGCCTGGACGCCGTCCCCCGACGGGGTGGCGCCGGAGGTCCATGCCGGGGCGCCGCGTCCCTCAAGGCAACCCGGTTTCATGCCGACTCTGAGCAGAGATGGCTGACAACGACGATTTCAACATCGAGCAGGCGCTCCGCGCGCTCGTGGAGTCGGGTGGCTCCGACCTCCACCTCAAGGTCGGCCTGCCTCCGATGATGCGCCTGCACGGCGACCTCGTGCCGTTCGACGGTGCTCCGCCACTCACCAACAACGACACGCGCAACGCCGCGCGTGCGGTGATCGTCGACCCGGCCAAGTACGAGGAATTCGCCGACGAGCACGAGGTCGACCTCTCGTACTCGATCCCCGGCAGCGGTCGCTACCGCTTCAACATCTTCATGCAGCGCGGCTCGATCTCGATCGTCGCCCGTGCCATCCCCGAGAACATCTCCCCGCTCTCGACGCTCTCGCTCCCGGAAGCCATCCGCGAACTCGCCGAAGAAGAGCGCGGCATGGTGCTCGTGACGGGCACCACCGGCTCCGGCAAGTCGACGACCCTCGCGGCGATGATCAACCACATCAACGAGGAGATGAGCAAGCACGTCCTCACGATCGAGGACCCGATCGAGTTCGTCCACGCCGACAAGCGCTCAGTCGTCAACCAGCGCGAGGTCGGCCTCGACACCAAGTCGTTCGGTCAGGCGTTGCGCCGCGTCCTGCGCCAGGACCCGGACGTGATCCTCGTCGGCGAGATGCGCGACACCGAGACGGTGCACACTGCGCTCTCGGCTGCGGAGACCGGCCACCTCGTCTTCTCGACGCTGCACACCGTCGACGCGCCGGAGACGATCAACCGCATCATCGACTTCTTCCCGCCGCACCAGCAGCAGCAGGTGCGCGCGATGATCGCCGGCACGCTCAAGGGCATCATCTCCCAGCGCCTGGTGAAGTCCAAGGACGGCGGCCGCGTCGCCGTTTGCGAGATCCTGCGCATGACCGGCCGCGTGCGCGACATGATCATGGACCCGGATCAGACCGGTCGGCTGGGCGAGATCATCGAAGAGGGCGGCTACTACGGCATGCAGACCTTCGACCAGGCGCTGTACACGCACCTCTCGGCCGGCCGCATCACCGTCGACGAGGCGATGCTCGCCTCGACGACCCCGCACGACCTGAAACTTCTGCTCGCGGCGGACGGCCGCAAGGGCACGACGATGGCCGACGTCGACGAGGCCGCCTCCGTCTCCGGTGAGACGCCGCAGGCCGCGGCTGGCAAGCCGACCGCACCCGCGGCTCCTGCCATTCCGGTGGCCTCTCCCGAGGAAGAGGCCCGGATGGCGAGTTATGCGATGGCCGAAGCGCCGCCGGCCTACGGTGGTGCCACGGCGACCGACTACTCGGGTGGCCTGGCGAGCTACGGCGCCTCCGCCGAGACGGCTGCCTACTCTGGAGCCGCGCCAGCCTACGGCGAGGCCGCCGCCTACGGGGGCGACGCCGCTGCCTACGGCGCGCCGCCTTCGACCCCTGCTGCCTACGGCGCTGCACCTGTTGCACCCGTCGCGCCTGTCGCACCTGTCGCGCCCGCCGCCTACGCGGCGCCGCAAGCGTACGGCGCAGATCCTGCGACCGCCGCCTACGGCAGCGATCCGGCCGCGCACGCCGCGCCGCCGTCCTATGGCGCTGAGGCCCCGGGTACGCCCGCGCCCTCGCAGGCGCCGCCGCCCGGCCGATAGGCCTGCGCGCTCAGGCGCGCCCGCGAAAAAGCCTGCAATCGCTGCCGGACTGTGGCAGGCTGGCCGTGCGTGGCCTTTGGCCGCGCGAACGGAAACCCACGGCAGACAGGACCCTCGCGTGCGCACCGAACTCGGCGCTTACCAGGAGACCACCTCGACGGACGCGTTCGCGCTTCAGAACCCGTATCTCCTCAAGGTGAGACTCGATCAGGGCTCGATCCAAGCCAAACAGGGCTCGATGGTCGCCTACCAGGGGACCGTCACGTTCGAGCACGTTGGCGGTGGCATGGGCAAATTCCTCAAGAAGGCGATGACCGGCGAAGGCCAGGCGCTGATGAGCATGAGCGGCACCGGCGAGGTGTTCCTCGCGGATGCCGGGAAGAACGTGCACCTGCTCTACCTCGAGAACGAGACGATCACCGTCAATGGCCGTGCCCTCTTGGCGCTCGACGCCGATCTGACCTGGGACGTCGAGCGAGTCAAGGGTGGCGCGGCCGGAATGATGGCTGGCGGCCTCTTCAACACGACGATCAAGGGGACCGGCTACGTGGCGCTACTGACCGACGGTCCGCCCGTGCTGCTCGACGTCGCGTCGGCGCCGACGTTCGCCGACGCGCAGGCGGCGGTTGCCTGGTCGGGCGGCGTGACGACCACCCTCAAGACCGACATCAAGGCGTTCAAGTCGATGACCGGTCGCGCATCGGGCGAGTCCTTCCAGCTTGCCTTTGCGGGCACCGGCTGGGTGATCGTGCAGCCCGCCGAGGAGCGGCCGATCGTGAACGCCTAGGCACGCTGCGGCGCGCATGGCGCGTCGCCCGGGGTGGTGGAGGTGGACGCCCTGGGCGATCGCCTCAGGCGGCGGTACCATGGGGGCTGTGGATCAGCACGAGCATGTCGCCCGTACCGCCGAGGTGATCGCCACCAAGTGGACGCCGCAGCTGTTGGAGCAGCTTGAGCCGGGGCCGATGGGCTTCTGCGATCTCGAGCGTGCGATCCCTGGCATCTCGCCGCGCACGCTCAGCGCTCGTCTCCGCACCCTCGAAGTTGCCGGCATCGTGCACCGCGAGGCGTGGCGCCCAGCGACGCCCGGCACCAGCTCGCCCTACGAACTCACGGCGATGGGCGAGGCCCTCCTGCCGATCGTTGCCGCGATGCGGAGCTTCGGCGAGGAGTGGCAGTGCGCGAAACCGGTTCAGGCGGCGGCGTGAGTTCGGGCGGCGTCCACGCCGCGCACGATCACGACCACTCCCACGCGGGCGATCCAGAGGCTGGAAAGAGGTGGAGTGCACATGCTGAGGCGACGCTCCGCGACGCCGGCCTGCGGACCGGTGGTGGCCGCGCTGCGGTGATCGCCGTGCTGGCCGACGAGGGCTGCGTCCTGGCCGCACCAGACATCGTCGACCGACTCCGCGCGCAAGGGGCTCGGGGCGCGAATCTGGCGACCGTCTACCGCACCCTCGACACGCTGCGGGCGCTGCGCCTCGTGCACCGGCTTGACCCGGGTGACGGTACGGCTCGCTACGAGCGGGCGCTCCCGGGTGGGGAGCACCACCACCACGTCCTGTTTGAGGGCGGAGCTATCGAGCCGTTCCACGACGACGAGCTCGAGCACGCGATCCATGCGCTGGCGGAGCGGCTCGGCATCGACTTGGTCGGGCACGACGTTGTGCTCCACGCCGCACGTCGCGACGTCTGACGCTCGCAGCAGCGGCGGTTTCCCGCCCCTCCCGAGGGAGCCCGGCGTTGCCGGTCGGGACTCCAAACGCAAATGAGAATGATTCGCGTATAATGCGAGTCATGTTCTCCCCGCCCCGCTCACGCGCCGCCACGCTCGCTCTTGTCGCCCTGCTGCCGGTGGCCGTACTCGCAGGGTGCGGGGACACCGCCCAGGACTCGTCGGCGAAGCCGGTGGTCGCGGCCACCGCACCGCAGATCGACGGGCTCGTGCGTGAGCTGGCGGGCGACGGAATCGACGTCGCATCAGTCGTTGCGGCCACGGCCGACGTGCACGAGTTGGAACTCCGACCGAGCCAGGTCCGCGCGCTGCGCGACGCGACGCTGATCTTGCGACCCGGCCGCGGCAACGACCTGTGGGCCGCGGACGCGCTGGATCGCGCTGAGGGCACACAGGTCGACGTCTCGGCTGGGCTGCCGGGCGACGAGCGGCACTGGTGGATGGACCCGTCGTTGGCCGAGGTGGCAGCGACCAAGATCGCCGGGGAGCTCGACCGCCTCGACCCCGCCGGTACGTCAGCGCGCGCTGACGACCTGAAGGGCGTCGTGGATGACCTCCGCGAGGTCGACGCGGAGACCAAACGCTGCCTGTCGACGGTCCCGACCCGGGACCGCGTGATCGTGACCGACCATGACGCGGCCGGCGCCTTCGCCGCCCGGTACGGCTTGACGGTTGCAGGAACGATCTCTCCCGGTGCCGATCCGGAGGCTGCGCCGTCTGCGCAGCGGATCGTGGAGCTGGTCGAGACCATGAAGGCACGCGGCGTACAGGCCGTGTTCCCGATCGCGCCGCACGGCAGCGAACTCGCAAAGACCGTCGCGCAACGAGGCGGGGCGGTGCTTGGCGACCCGCTCTGGGCCGACGCGCTTCCGGGAGCCGCCCACGACGAGCATGCCGACGAGTCAGCCGATCATGCGTCGGACGCCGAGCCGACCCTTGAGTCCGCGGCGCACCTCAACGGTCGGTCGGTCGCCGAGGCGCTCGGCGGCGATCCCACCGCGTGCGCCGAACTGCTCCGCTAGCGCAGCTCTTTCCGGATCACGAGTCGCAGGCCCGACCAGGTCGCGTCGACGGCGCAGACCTTTACGTCGACGAGTCCGAGCGGCAGGCAGAGTTCGCGGATCACGTCCTCCGTGATGTCGGTCGGCACCTTCGACGCCTTCTTGGGCCAGCACACCCAGACTGCACGGTCGGGGTGGAGTGCTCGGCGTAGCGTCGTCAGACGTGCCGCCAGCGCCGTGGCCTGCGTGCCGAAGACGAGGACGGGGTCGCCGCCCGCCAGCGTCGACGCGGTCTCGTCGGCTGCGGAGATCAGGGCGGCGCCGTCCGGCAACGGATCGAGCAAGACCGACAGATTCGAAGGCGGATCGACGGCGACAACGGTCGCCTCAGGCTTGATCCCGAGCTTCTTGGAGAGCGGGGTTCCCGAGTATCCGGCCGACCGAGGCATGCAAAAAGCCTACGCGGCCTGGGCTGCTGCACCCGCCAGCGCGGTCTGGTCCTCCCAAATAGCGGGGTGGACGGCTGCGGTCGGGTGAGCCCGATCACGCTTCCGCCGCCGCGCAGGGAATAGTTCAGTTGTGGCGAAAAGCGGCGTCATGCCTGAGGGACACCTCCACGCAGTAGTAGATGCGATTGCCGCTGCCGGTTCGCAGCAGCTCGCCAAACGCGCCGCGGAAGGCGCGCCGGTGCCGTTCGACCTTGTCGAGGTCCCCGCGTCGGGCGGGGGCGCGCCGCTGTTCTCCTACCGTCCGCGCACGCGCGATTTCGTCGAAGAGCACGTCGATGCGCTGCGTGCACTCATGGCTTGGTCGACGGCCGTCAACGTGCTGGCTGGCTTCGACGGCCTTGGCGACTACCTCTTGACGCACGGCGAGCGGCACGTGCCGATCGATCCGCGTGAACGCGCCGATCTCGCGCTTCGGGTGATGCTCGCCACGATGCACGCCGACAGTGGCGACTTCATCCATACGCCCTCGCGCGCCGCTGCCGCCGCCGACGGCCTCTCCCGGTGCTTGCTCGCCGGCCGCATCCAAGGCACCGTCGTGGTTCCGCTGCTTGGCGTTCGCCTCGAGGCTGAGCGTCTCGACATCGAGGACGGCCTGTTCCTCGCCCGCGACGACACGATCGAGGATCTCCCGCGTGACGCCCGCTCTCCCGTCCGCACGCGCCCCGGCACGCTCGTGGTGGTCTCCTCGCTCGAGGACCCGGCTCGCGCTGCTGCCCTCGCGCAGGCTCGCCCACGCCTGCGCGCCCTGCTGACGGCGCTTCGTCTCTACGACCAGGCTGCGCCAGCGCTCGCACCGGTCGCTTGGTCGCGGATGCGCGGCGACGGCTGGGCGAGTCACCCGTTTATCGGCACGTGTGCTCGCGCCAGCGGCACGCTCGTGATCCCGGACGACCACGCGGCCGCCGTCCGGGGCTTCTGCGCCCTCATGGCACAGCGCACCATCCAGGGTGGTCCGCCGGCTTGGGCGCTGCGGCGCTTTGAGCTCGCTTGCGAGCGAGCCGATCACGGCGAGGCGCTGACGGACGTGCTCCTCGGCCTACGCGGACTCCTTGAGGTCGACCACGTCGGTTCCGGAGCACTGGCTGATCGGCTTGCGGCGCTCTGCGCGGCACCAGGAGACTGGGACGGCATGCGCGACCGGGTGCAGATCGCTGAGGCCCTCGAGATCGCGCTGATGCAGGGCCGAACGGTCGATCCGAGTCGTACCCGCGCGCTTGCCCTCGAGCTCCGCAGCCACCTGCGCGCGCTCCTGCGAGACATCGCGTGCGGCCACCTGCCTGTCGACCTCGTCGGTTTGGCCGAGCAGCACCTCAGCCTTGAGGCCTCGACGAGCGGTGAAGACCTCCTTGCCTTGTCGGACGACCTGGGCGCCTACGACCCGGTTCATCCGGAGGCTCAGGTGGTCGTCCATGACACGCGTGAGGCCGCGCCGGCCGCCACGCCCGACTTCGCTGCCCCGGAGGCCGACGAGCTGTACTCGGAACCGGTTGCACCCGAGCCCGAGTTCTTCTCCGGCCTGGAACCTGAGCCGAGCGCCCCGTCGGGGACGTTGGCCGCCGAGCTTCACGCCTCGGTCCAGACCGTCGTAGCTCCGGCTCCGGCTCCGGCTGCAGTCCAGGCCCAGCCGGCGCCTGCTCCTGAGCGCGCGCCGGTAGTCCCGCCGCAGCCGAGCGCCCAGTACCGCGGCCCGAGTGCACTCGCGACCGTGACGCCGTCGGTGTCGGTCCTGCAGACCGCGCCCGAGGTCGTCGCCGAGCCAGCCACCTTCCTGCCTGCACTGCAGGAGCTCGAGGCCGACATCCTCTCTGGCGCACCAGCCGTTGCTCGCCTGGAGTCGACGCCGTCAGCGGCCGTGGCGCATCCCGATCCGCGGTCGGTCACCGAGACGGGCGAGAGCTTCGAAGCGGCCTTCATCCGCTCGCTGACGGAAGGTCCGTCTGACTCGACGGCCGATCCGATGGCCGGGCTGCGTCGAGCACGGCGCGGCTCCCGGCGCCCGCTTCGCGGACGCCGCTAACGGCAGGTTGCGGCCGCCGCGGAGCCACGCGGCCCCGCCAGCGATCCAGGCTTAAGCAGGGTGATCGGCCGGGCCGGCGGCCAGCCAGTCGGCGAGGCCCACGAGGACGTCGGCGGGGGCCTCCTGCGCCGGGCGCTCGGGGAGGGCGATCAGCGGCCCCGGGAGCGCGGCGCCGTCAAGGAGCTGTTGCTCATGTTCGAGGACTGAGCGGGCATAGCCAGCCAGTTCGGCTGACCGCTCCAACCCGTCGGCCCAGAGCTCGCTGGCGAGGCGAGCGAGAAGGTCGGCATCGACGTTGGCCCGGAGCGGTGCGCGGCGGCGATTCACGATCGTTCCTGCCACGGGGTAGCCGCGGCTGCGGAGCTCCGCCGCAAGCATTCCCACGGCCTGCAGCGGCTCGTCGGCTGGAGCACACACCAGGGCGAACGCGGCCCGGTCGGAGCGCAGCAGCGCTTCGGCGTGATCGAGGTGTTCGCTCAGCGCGCGGCCGAACGGCGACGCGGCATCCAGGAACGTTGCGATCTCCGTGAGCAGCTCGGCGCCCCACAGCTTGCCGAGCGCCCGCCCTGGGCCCGGGAGGCGCCCCATGCGGCCTGCAAGGGCGCTCGCGCGACCGACCGTCCGGACGGTGCGCCCGGCGAGCAGGCCGACGATTCGAGCGGGCCCGTCCAGCAGCTCCAGTGCGTGGAGCGAGGGTGGCGTGTCGAGCACGATCGTGTCGTAGCGGTCGTCGGTGCTGAACCGCTCGAGTTCCACGATCGCCATGAGCTCTTGCATCCCAGCGTCACCGCCGGTGAGTTCGCGCGTGATGCGGCTCGCGAGGAGGCGTTCGCGGTCCTTGGTCGAGACCTCCAGGGCGTCGACCACTCGGGCGAAGCTCGCGGCGGGGTCGAGCATCGCGGCGTCCATCGCGGGCTCGCCCGGCAGGTGCACGGTGACGGGGTCGGGCCCGAGGTCGTGGCCGAGCGCTTCGGCCAGGCGACGGGCCGGATCGACCGTCAGCACGAGGACGCGACGGCCAGCGCGGGAGAGGGCCAGCCCCAGGGCTGCAGACACGGTGGTCTTGCCGACGCCACCGGCGCCGCCGACGACGAGCAGTTCAGCACCGGCCAACTGCTCGAACAGCGGGCGCTCCGCGGAGCTCATGCGGTACCTGCCACGAGCGCGGCGCTGATTGCTGCGACGGCGTCGCCGGGGTGTTCGACGACGCGGAGCGGGGGTGAGCCCGTCGCTTTGGTGACGCGCCCGAGTTGGGCGCGTTCGCTGCGTGCGCGGGCCGCGATCCGCACCACGACCTGCAGCGCGGCGGCCTCGCCATCCGCGCTCGCGACTCGCGCCGTAAGACGGTCGAGCTCGGCGGCGGGTGGACTTGCCGGCGCGAGTCGATTCGCGACGATGGTGGACGGCTGGAGGCCCGTGTGGTCCTTGAGGGTGGCCACGAGATCGAGGAGTTCAGACACGGCCAGTCCGTCGCCGGTGGTGACGGCCACGCAGGAGACGTACCGTGGGTTGGTGATCCACAGCCCGAGGTTGCGGGCGCGGGCGGCGATCGGCCCGACCGCGGCCGCCCGCTCAAAGCGGCCCGGGGCATCGAACATCGCCAGGAGGTGGCCGGTCGCTGGAGCGTCAAAGACGACGCGGTCATAGTCGGACTCCAGCAGCCGCTGCAGCTCACCGATCGTGAGCAACTCAGCGAGCCCGGGAGTGGCAGCCGTAATGAGCCCGAATGCGCGGCTGGCCCGCAGCGCGGCCGCCAGAGGTCCGGGGAGCTGGGCGCTCAGGTAGGTGTGGAGCGACTGTTGGCCATCCAGCGACACCACGGCCGGGGATGCGGCGGGCCCGCTCGGCAGCGGCACCGGCGGCGCTTCGGCGGGGTGGACGAGTGCCACGCGCTCGCCCCTCGTGGCATAGACGTGGGCTAGCGCCATCGCCGTTGAACTGCGCCCGACTCCGCCCTTGCCCGCGACGATCACGAGCGGAGTGGCGGGCAGCACCTCGCCCTCACGCACCTTCATCACGCCGGAGCATACGGCTGCGACAAGCGGCAAGGTCAACCCATACCGTCGACCTGACGTTGAGGCTCATCCGCTCATCTGCGGCCGATACGGAAGGGATCGCTACCCGCGCGACGAACAATGGCCCAGGGCACCGGAGAAATCCGGTCCCGCCACCCGCAAGTCGCGTCCCCGACCGACCCCAGGACCCGTGCCAGCTACCGCCAAGATCATCACCTTCGCCAATCAGAAGGGCGGCGTCGCCAAGACGACGACCGCGCTGAACTTGGCCTGCGCCCTCGCCGAATCCGGCAAGCGGGTGCTGTGCGTCGACATGGACCCGCAGGGCAACCTGACGATGAGCCAGGGCATCGATCCGGAGAACCTCTCCCAGTCGATCTTCGACGTGCTCGTCAACGACCTACCGATCACCGACGTGATCCAGCACCGCGAGATCGACGTCGCCGTCGGCTCGATCGATCTGGCCGGCGCCGAGATCGCGATGTCGTCGCAGATCGGCCGCGAACGCAAGCTCGCCAAGGCCCTGAAGCCGGTGGTCGCCGACTACGACTTCATCTGCATCGATACGCCGCCCAGTCTCGGGCTGCTCACGATCAACGCGCTCACCGCATCTCACAAAGTGATCGTCCCCGTGCAGTGCGAATATCTCTCCATGCGAGGGCTCGCCCAGCTCCAAGCCACGGTGCGCATGATCAAAGAGGACCTCAACCCGGCCCTTGAGATCGAAGGCATCCTGCCGACGCTGGTCGATACGCGCACCCTCCACGCCAAGGAGGCCCTGGAGTTGCTCGAAGAGCACTTCGGGACCCAGGTGTTCGCGTCTCGCATCAAGAAGACCGTCCGTTTCGCCGAGGCGCCCGTCCGTGGCATGTCGGTCCTCAAATACGACCCCACGGGCAAGGCGGCCAAGTCCTACCGCGCCCTCGCTAAGGAGGTGCTCCATGGCCGCTGACCAGGACCCGCAGGAAACCCGTGGGGCGCGCTCCGCCCGCGCGAGCATGCACGAGGGGCCGCTCGCCGAGCTCTTCCGCCGCACGACCGACGACGAGCCGACCCCGCCGGGCAACGCCCCGACGCCAGGCAACGCGCCCGCGCCTACGCCCGCCCCCACTTTGCAGAAGCAGCCGGAGCCCGTCGCTCCGAAGCCTGCACCGGTCGCTCACGACGAGCGCCCGAGCTACACCAGCCAACGCCGACCTGAGGTGCGTGCCGCCATCAACGACCGAGTCTTCAACCAGTCCGCCCCGCGGGGTCTTGCTGGTCAGCCCCTGATCAAGGTCGTCGGTGTGGGCGGCGGCGGCGTCAACGCCGTCAACCGCATGGTCGACGCCAACGTCTCGGGCATGGAGTTCATCGCCGTCAACACCGATCTGCAGTCGCTGCAGACCTCATCGGCCGACGTGACGATCGCCATCGGCGAGGTGCTCACTCGAGGCCTCGGCGCCGGCGCCGAGCCCGACACGGGCCGCGCCGCCGCACTCGAGAGCTACGAGGTCCTCAAGGACGAACTCCGCGGCGCAGACATGATCTTCATCGCCGTCGGCGAGGGCGGCGGCACCGGCACCGGTGCCGCTCCGGTCGTGGCCCGCGTCGCCCGTGAGCTCGGCGCCCTCACCGTCGCGATCGTCACCCGCCCGTTCGCCTTCGAGGGCATGAAGCGCTCGCAGGCTGCGGCCCGCGGCATCGAGCTGCTCGTCGACGAGGTCGACACGCTGATCGTCGTCCCGAACAACCGCCTGCTGGAGATCCTTGATCGCCAGACGTCGATGGTCGACGCGTTCCGGGTCGCCGACGATGTGCTGCGCCAGGGCGTCCAGGGCGTCTCCGATCTCATCACGAAGACCGGCCTCATCAACCTCGACTTCGCTGACGTGCGGACGATCATGACCGACGCCGGCAATGCCCTCCTGGGCATCGGCGTGGGCACCGGAGAGAACGCGGCGGCGATGGCCGCCGAGAAGGCCGTCTCCTCACCGTTGCTGGAGACCGAGATCGACGGCGCGCGCAAGGTGCTCCTCTCGATCGTCGGCGGCGACGCGCTTACGCTCTGGGAGATCAACGAGGCCGCCCAGATCATCGGCGACGCCGTCCACCCGGACGCAAACATCATCTTTGGTGCCAGCATCGACCCGGCCCTTGGCGACGAGGTCTGGATCACGACGATCGCCACGGGCTTCGCTCCAGCAGCGGCGCCCACGATCGCCAACCGCCTCCGTGAGCCCACCGGCGAGCCGCGCGTCACGCGTCGCCCGCCGCTGACGGCCAGCCGCCCAGCGGAGTCCCGTACGTCGCGCTCCTTCGGCGACCCCGACATTCCCGAGTTCATCCCCCGCGGGTAGCGCTCAGCGGATCTCGCGGCGAACTTCGGCCGCGACCAACGTCATGGACGGCCCGTCCCACCTTCTTGGTGGGGCGGGCCGTTTGTCGTAGGAGAAGGGCGCCATTGCTGAACGGATAGGCAGCATTGGCGCCGAGCGCGCCATGCACTGATAACCCCTGCGAATACCGGCAAACTTTCGCCGGGCATCGACCGAACGGCCAGGGTAGGTCGTCCCATGGACAGGGGTCGAATGGCCGGGGTCGTTCGAACGTTGAGCGCGTCCATATTTGCTTGTAGTGCGTCAAGTGGCGGTCGACGGTTGAGAACCAATCCAACCACCGGCGGAGTCACTCAGCTGCCGGTCGACCATCGAGGACGCGACCCATGACGCGCTCATCTCGCTGGCGCAAGACGGCCCGAACGGGTCGCGCTTTCGCACGCGCTCTACTACTCACCATCGTGCTCGGGACCGCATTCGGCGGAGGGGTAGCGATGGCCGGTTCCGACGCCTTCTGCAGCAGCTGCTCGGTCGGGGGCGGAGACCAGTGGCTCGGGCCCGACCACTCACTGACGGCCTCGCGCGGGACGATGCTCTCCGGTGGCGGGTACTCGGGGTGCGGCGGCGCCTACGGCTACGGCAGCTACTACTGCGCCGATCCCGCGGGCTGCCACACCTACTCCGGTAACAACGTGCTGACCCCTGGTATCCGCCACCGCTCCAGCACGTCGAAGACGATGAACGGCTACTCCACTTGGGGTTCCACGCCGCCGCCATCGAACTGCCGGTACACCTCGGTGTACTCGGTCGGTGGGCCGGTGACGGCGGCGGCCTCCAACCCGGACGGCATTCCCGTGCTCGATCGGGAGGTCTCATCGGCACCTTCCGAGCTGGCCGAGCTGGTCCCCGCGGCCGACCTGAAGTCTGCACGCCGCCTGGCTACGCCGAAGGGCGACGCGTGGGTGCTGGTCGATCCCGAGCGGCGCGAGGTGTGCCTCGTCGTCGATGACGAGGGGACGGGCTACGGCTACAGCTGCCAGCGGTTCGGAGATGTTCGCACCGCAGGAACGTTGGCGACGCTTGAGGATGACGACGCGAGTACCGGCAAAGGCGATGTGGTGATCGCTCTGGCCCCCGATGGCGTTGAGGATCTCGAGATCACTCGCAAAGACGGTACGACGCGCCGGGTTGCGGTCATCGCGGGCGCTGCCGTCGCGACGCTTGGCGCCAATGACGACGAGGTCAAGCTGCCGGCGTCGGGCGAGGCGCCTGAAGGCGTCAAGGCTCGGAAGTTCTCGGCCGCGAGCTAGGCCGAGCGTTCGGGAGTCAGCGGCGGCACCAGCGGGACCGGTCGCCCAGTCTCGCTGGTGTGTTGGCCGGGCTCGGTGCCGGCCGGGCGACGACGCGGTCCGCGCAGCGCAACACCACGTCGTCGTCAACGAAGGGCGCCTCGAATCGATGCACGCGGGCAGCTCCGTCGACGTCGAATCGCAGGAGCGCTTCGGTCTGCAGCGTCGCGACGGCGACGCCGCTATGGACCGATACCGCCAGCGCCTCACCATCGGGACCTACGAGTTCGACCGACGCCCCGGTGCCTGATGGAAGAACAAACGCGACGAGTGAGCGTCCCGGCTGGAGTGGGCGGCCTGCGGCGACCATCTCGCCCGCAAGGCCGCGCGCATCGATCCTGGCGAGGGTGGCGCAGCTGCTGCCGTAGGTGCCGGGTGCGCTCCGATCAGGAAGCACGACGCACAGTCGTCGGCCATCGTGGGAGGGAATGATGTGGCCTGGGCCGTCGGGCGTCGGGAAGGCCCGGCTCGCCCCGAGGTCGAACCGATCGGCCGGCGGCACGCCCGGCTTCCCGGCGAGGGCGCGGGCGTCGGCCGGACGGGCCCCGAGGACCGGGAGGACAGCGGAGCTTCCAGCCCAGAGTGCGACGGCCGCAAGGGTACCGGCGGCGACGACGCGGCGGGGCACCGTGGCACGTGGCACGGCCGCATCCACGAGCCGGCGGTCGAGTTCGTCGAGGAACGTCCTCATGTGTCGCCGCCGCGGCAAGGCTTGCTTGGGAAGGGGCTGGCCCCGCAGGATGCGATGAAGGAATTCACTCGGATGGTCTCGGTCGTGGTCGCGGTGCTTCGCGAGTCACGGACCCCGGGGGAATGGGTCCTCCTTCCTTCCTTGCCGCTGCGCGCGACTTGTGACCGATTGGTCGAGGGATCGTGAAGAGCTGGCGCGTTGACGCTCGGACTGACTGGATTCAGGCTCAGGCCGAGTTCGGCTGCCTGGACGCGGTGGCGGGGAAGACCCGCCACCGCGTCACTGGCGAGCGAGCGGGAGACGCCCGGGGGCACTCCCGCTGCGCGCAGGCAGGACCGCAACCGGGCCTGGTGGGCCCGGACGTTGCGGTTGGCATCGCCGCCTCGAGCCCGGTCCCCCGACGCGGTCTCGTGGTGGCGCCGAACAGGCCCGAAGGCCCGCCCTGCGAGCGCGGTGCAGCACCCAGGTCCCCCAACCCAGGTGCCGCACCGTGGTGCGCGGCCCTTGCGGGCCGCAAGTCTGTGCAAAGCAGCGCGCGGTCATCGCGCGCACGCCTTGGCCTTTGCCTGCCGAAATTCGCGGCGGGAAGGGCGCGGGGCAGGGTCGGCGATCCGCTCGCGTCGACCGTCCGGGCACTCGACGACGAGGCCTCCGGTCGCCGGGAATGGGCCTTCGAGGGTCCGTTTGGCCGGCTGGCCATCGACGACCCACTGCAGCGTCCCCTCGGTCGGCAGCTGCATGACCGCGATGCCGGATGCCACCGCCGGGTTCGACGTCTTGCCGTCAACGGTGAGCCGAATCTCCTCGGCTCCTTCGGGCAGCAGGAAGACCGTGAGCGCGGTGGCCTGCGGGTCAACCGCCCGATCTCCGGGGAACGCAGCCATCAGGCCGTCACGCTCGACGTCGCGGCGTCGAGTGACGCATTCCGTTCCGTAGTCCCCCGGACCGTTGGGGTCTGGAACGGCCAGGCACAGGGCGTCGTCGGAGGGGTCGACGAGGACGTAGCCTGGGCCGGCCGGCGTCTGGAACGCGTGGGCTTTCGAGAAGTCGACGCTCGCCTTCCGGGCGGTCGGCTCCGTGTCGCGGATCGCCGTGGCGTCGGTGGTGGGCGTGCTGAGGATCGGGAGTCCTGCGGTGCTCGTGCCGGTCATCGCAAAGACGCCGGTGCAAGTAGCGACGACGGCGACAGCGCTGCCGGCCAGAAAAGGCCGCCGTCGGGCTTGCTGCTGGTGCGGCGGTGCGGCGATGGTCTCGCCGGATGTCCCGATCGCGAGCGTGGCGAGCTTCCGATCCAGGTGATCCAAGAAATCACGCATCAGGCGCTCTTCATCCGTCCGCGCACCGTGGCGAGTGCCCGGCTCACGCGCTGGCGGGCGGCCTCCTCGGAGACGCCCTGTCGCTCCGCAAGTTCGGGGTACGTGGCATCACCGAGGTGGCGCTGGAGCACGGCATCGCGCTGGGGCTGGGGCAGGCCGTCGATGTGCGCAAGGGCCCGGGCGGCGGTGGCGCGCAGGTCGGCGTCGTCGGCGAGGTCTTGCCCGGCCGGTGGGAACGGGAGCAGGCGAAGCTGTTGGTGGGTGCCGCGCTCGCGTGCTGAGCGGTGGTGGCGCCCGCTGACCACGTTCGACGCGATGGCGTAGAGCCATGACATCGCCGAACCGGCGTGATCGTCGGCGAAGTGGCGTCGGCCCGTGAGCGCGGCGACGAAGACGTCGGCGGTAGCGTCGGCGGCATCGGGCTCGCTGAGTCCCTCGCGAGCGCAGAACGCCAGGACGCCGCGGGCATGGCGGCGGTAGAACACGGAGAACGTGTCCGCTGGACGGGCCAGGTCGCCCAGGAGGGCGGCGTCGGTTGGGCCGGGGGAAGCCACGTTCATACCTGCGCGCAGCGCGCGGTTTGTGACGAGATTCCCGCGGAACGCTCGCGGGTTGGCGCGTCGGCGCTCGCACCGCGGCGTTGGCCTACCTGCTGCAGGCTCGCTTTCGGGCGGCCTTGAACGCCTTCTGGGCGGCCTGCGGAGTGCTCTGCTGCTCGACGTCCGGCAGCGACTTCCTCGAGCCGTCCGGGCAGATCACGCTGACGGAGCCGGCGGCCGCGAACGGCCCCTCGATCGTTTTGGTGGTGGTGACGCCGTCGACCGTCCAGCGCAGCGCCGTCTCCTCGACGGTCTCGATCACCGCGATCCCGGACTCGACGTCGAAGGTCGTCCCTGGTGGTTGCGCGGTGAGGCGGATGTCGTCGGCGCCCTCGGGCAGGAGGTAGACGACCAGTGCCGTCGCATCAGGGTTCTGGCCGCGGTCGCCGACCATCTCGGTCTTCAAGCCCCGGCGCTCGATCTTCGAGATCGGCTGGTCGCACGACACCCCGTAGTCGCCGGGAGCGTTGACGTCCGGAACGATCACGCACAGCGTCTGGGTCTTGGCGTTGACGACGACGTAGCCCGGCCCACCGGGCGTCTGGAAGACATGGGCGGCCTTGAAGTCGACGCCAGCCTTCGCGGCCTCGCCGGCCCGCGCTTCGAGCTGGGAGGCGTCCTGCGTCTCCGTGCTCAGAATTGGGAGTTCGGCGAGGCTGGTCCCCGTCATGGTGAACGCGGCGGCGCACGCGGCGATGACGGCCGTGAGCCCACCAAGCAGGGCGGGTCGTCGCCGCCGACGGCGGACCGGCCGCTGCTCCGGGGCCGGAGCGGGCTGGAGATCAGGGTGCGCGTCGGCCATGACGGCGAGGCGGCGTTCGAGGTCGTCCAAGAAGTCGCGCATCAGCGGCTGCCCATCCGGCCTCGGACGGTCGAAAGCGCCCGGCTGACCCGCTGGCGGACGACCTGCTCGGTGACGCCGTGTCGCTCCGCCAGCTCGACGTAATCGGCGTCCTCGAGGTGGCGGCCAAGGACCGCGGTGCGCTGTTCCTCTGGCAGGTCCTTGATCGCGTCCATCGCTTCGTCGACCTCCGCGCGCAGCTGGGCATAGTCGGCGATGTCGCGCTGGGTGAGTTCGATGCGGCCGTCGGTCAGGCGCTCGTGGGTCGCGCGCTCGCGCGCTGACTTGCGATGGCGGCCGAGCAGCACGTTCGACGCGATGCCGTAGAGCCACTTGGTGGCCACTCCGTCGTCCTCATCGACGAACCGGTACCGACCGGACAGCGCTGCGACGAAGATGTCGGACGTGGCGTCGGCGGCGTCATGCGCCGAGAGTCCCTGGCGGGCACAGAACGCGAGAACCCCGCGGGAATGTCGGCGATAGAACAACGAGAAAGAGTCGGCTGGCGAGATGCGGTTGCTCAGGAGCTCCGCATCGGACGGGCTGGGAGAAGCCACGTCAGTACCTGGCCGCTGGAGCCGGTTTGTGACCAGACCCGCCCACTGGTCTGACCAGCTGGCGCACTCGCGCTCGTGTGGTCAATCGTCCGTCCATGCGCGACGCCTATTCGAAGTGCACGCGGCCGTTGCTGCGAGCTTGCGCCTGGCGCAGCTCAACCTGCGACAGGCGAGCCAGCGCGGCGCGCAGCAAACGCTCGAGGAGATCGAGTCGCTTGGCCTCCGAGCGCAGCTCCAGCAGGCCCTGCTTGGCCGCGCCGCCAAAGGCCACGCGTGCAGCGATCCGGAACGAGACATCCCCCTCGCCGCCCAGCTCGGGCACGGAGCCGGTCACGCGCTCGGCGAGCTCGCCGAAGAGCGTCATGGCGCCGTCCTCGTCGGGTTCCTCGTCGTGTGGACTGAGCGGCTCGTCGGCGACCCACCGCACCGGCGCGGCGGGGTAGGCGTCCTCTTCGACCTCGCCGGCCAGCTCAAACCGACGCGTCCCGCGCGTAACGATCTCCATTCGGCCGTCATCGTGGACGTGCGCAACGCGGTCGATGCGCACGGCGCAGCCCACCTCACGTGCGCCGTCGTCATCGACGAGCAGAACGCCGAACTCCGACTCGGTGTCGAGGCAGTGCTGAACGAGCACGCGGTAGCGCGGCTCAAACACGTGCAGTGGCACCTCCTCACCCGGCAGGGCGGAGAGGGGAAGCAGAAAGAGCGGGAGTCGCTGTGGTTCGTCCGGCATCGAGAAAGAGGCTAGATCAGTGAACCCGCGGCTGCGACGCGTGGTCGGTCGCCCGTGGGCCCGGCCGCGCGTCGCGTGGCCGGGTGGGCCCTCGTCGCTATTCCTTGGTGGCGGTAACCATCAGGTTGTAGAAGATCTGCGTGGGCAGGCGGCCCTCGAGGAGATGGCGGTCAACCTGCTGGAACGCGAGGTACCCGCGGTAGGCGTACCAACGCCACGCCGACGGGATCGAGTACGGGTCAGCGGTCGACTCCAGTGCACGGTTCGTCCAACCGAACCAGTTGGCCAGCAGCTCCTCGCCGGTGACCTTCACGTCGCCGAAGCCCGCGCCCTTGGCGTGGGCGGCAAGGTCGTTTGGCACGAACGCGTGGACGTCGACCATGTGCTCGAGGCCGTGGTACTGGTCGCCCGGGCCGTCGCCGTGCGGGACGGACTTGCGGATCCGCAGCGCCTTGCGCCACGCCGGGGCGGCCTGGATCGCCCACTTCTTCGGGTACTGGGCGATCTGGTCGCCGATACGCGAGGGCTCACCCGCGAAGAAGATCTTGCCGCCGGGCTTCAGGACGCGGTTGAACTCGCGGAAGGCCTGGTCGAGATCGGGAATGTGATGCAGGATCGCGTGACCGATCACGAGATCAAAGGAGTTGTCCGGGAAGGGCAGCGTCTCCGCGTCGACGACCTTGGTCTTCACCGCGATGCCGAGGTTCTTCGCGTTGGCCTTGAGCGACTTGAGCATGCCCGGCGAGATGTCGGTGCAGGTCAGCTCGTCGATCACGCCGGCGAGCGCGAGGTTGAGCGAGAAGTAGCCGGTGCCGGCACCGATCTCAAGCGCTTTGGCGAACTTCGGAACCGGCTTACCGAAGACCTTCTCGGCCTTCATCAGCACCTGGCTCTGGCCAATGTCGCCGTAGTCGATGCCCCACTTGGCGTCGTACGTGTCGGCGGCACCGTCGTGGTAGCGCGTATTGACGTCGCGGATCTCTTCGGCGGTATCAGGGGCAGCCATCAGGCGGAAGAAGTTACCGAGCGGTAGCCTCGCACGCGGTGAGCACTCCGATCGTCCAAGAGAACCAGCCGGCCGGAGTGCCGCCGCTCGAGCTGACGGGCGAGCGCACGCTGCCCGACGTTCCGATCGAGAACTACTGGTATCAGCGCCATGTTGTGGTGTATCGCTGGATCGCTGAGCAGGTTGCCGGCAAGCGCGTGATCGACATGGCCTGCGGCGAGGGCTACGGCAGCGACCTGCTCGCCGCCAGCGGCGCGGCGAAGGTCACGGGCGTCGACGCCAACCCCGAGGCGCACGAGCACGCACGCCTTCGGTACGTCCGCCCGAACGTCTCGTTCGCCCGCGAACTCGTTGAGGAGTACGAGGAGCCGTGCGACGCGATCGTCTTCCTTCAGACGATCGAGCACGTGCAAGAGCCCGAGAAGCTGCTCGAGCGGTTCGCGTCGATTCTGGCGCCCGGCGGCGTGATGTATGTGTCGACGCCGAACGTCATCACGCTCGCCGGCAAGGGCAACGACCGCTCAGACAACCCGTGGCACGTCTACGAGTACAAGCCGGAGGAATTCGAGGCGCTGTGCCGCAAGGTCACCCCGAACGTTGAGATGTACGGCGTGTGGCATGCCAACAAGCTGCGCGCCCACGAGCTCGTGCTCAAGGCCGGGTGGGACCGCGTCCACAAGACGCTGCGCATCACCAAGCCGTTCTACAACCGCTTCATCCCGATGATCGACCCGTCGGACTTCGCGATCCGCCAAGGCGATCTCACGACGTCGCTCGACCTGCTGGCCGTGCTCAAGCCATGAGCATGCGCGCGGCGGTGGGGGAGGGTGGCGCGATCGCGATCGTGCTGCATACCCACATGCCGTACGTGCACGGCTACGGCACGTGGCCCTTCGGCGAGGAGTGGCTGTGGGAGGTCTACGCGACCTCCTACCTGCCGGTCGCCGAGCTGGCGCGCCGCGCGCCGCTGACGGTGTCGCTCACGCCGGTCGTCGGCGACCAGCTGGAGGCGCCGGGCGCGCCCGGGCGTTGCCTGGACTTCTCTGACGTCGTTCGCCGTCGCTCGCACGAAGAGGATCAGGCTGGGCTGCGCCTGAAGCCGCAGGAGCTGGCCGGGGAGCTCGCCGCCAGCGAGTACTCCTGGGCGATGCACGAGGCAGCGATTCGAGCGATCCACGCCCACGGCGACGACCTCCTCGCCCCCTTGGCTCAGGCGTCGACCTGGACCTCCGCGGCCACTCACGCGGTGCTCCCGCTCCTGGCCACCGAGGCAGGCATCCGGCTCCAGGTCGCCACGGGAATTGCGTCGCACCGTCGGCGAACCGGCACTTGGGGCGGTGGACTCTGGCTTCCGGAATGCGCCTGGGACCCCGAGCTCGAGGGCGTGCTCGTCGACGAGGGCGTCAAAACCGTCTGCGTCGAAGTGACGGCCAGCGGCGACGAACTCCTCGCCCCCTGGAAGACGCCCGGCGGCCTTCGGATCGCCGCGATCGATCGCACCCTGATCGACCTGATCTGGCACCACACCGGCTACCCGGGTGCCGCCGACTACCGGGACTCTCACCGCCGCAGCTTCCAGAACACGCCCCTGTGGGCCAACGGCGGCGGCGCCTATGACCCTGAGGCCGGCGCTGCGCAGGCCCGCGCCCACGCGCGGGAGTGGGCGCGGGCCTGCGCGGCGCGTCTGGCGGGCGGCAAGTCGGCGGTCGTCGCCTTCGACACCGAACTCTTCGGGCACTGGTGGCATGAAGGCCCGGTCTTCCTCGAAGCCGCCGTCGAGGCCCTGGCTGACGAGGGTGTCGAACTCGTTCAGCTCGACGACCTCCTCGGTCGGCTCGACGACGAACTCGACGTCGACGAGGCGCCACCGGCCAGCACCTGGGGCGCGGGCCGCGACCTGCGCACGTGGAACGGCCCGGCCGTCTCCACGATCGCGTGGGAGCTGCGCCACGCCGAACTCGCCCTCCTGGCCGGGCGGGCGCCCGGCGGCCCTCGCGACGCCGCGCTTCGCGACCTCCTTGCCCTCCAGAGCAGCGACTGGGCGTTCATGGTGACGGAGCAACGTGCCGCCTCCTATGGGTGGGCGCGCTTCGCCGACCACCGGCAGGCTGTCGATCGGCGCTCCGGACCGCTACCGTCCTCTGCGCCCCGACTGCGTCATCTCGCCCCCGATCTCGCTCGGGCTGCCCTCGCCGTCGGCTGAACCTTTGATGCGTCTGCTGATCCTCACCTGGGAGTACCCGCCGATCGTCGAAGGCGGCCTGGCCCGACACGTCTGCAAGCTCGCTGAGGCACTTGCCCGGCGCGGCAACGAGGTGCACGTGCTCACCCGCGGAGACCGCGCCTTGCCGGAGACGGCCACGCAGAACGGCGTCCACGTGCACCGGGTCCCCGAACCCTCGCGGCCTCGGGATCTCGACGAGTTCGTCGCCTGGATCGAGCACATGAACGACGACATGCTTGCCGCAGGCCGCGCGCTGGAATCTGAGCTGTCGTTCGACGTCGTCCACGGCCACGACTGGCTGGTCGCCCGCGCCGGCAAAGCCCTCGCCAAAGACGTTGGCGCCCCGTGGGTCGTCACCGTCCACGCCACCGAGCACGGTCGCCACCAAGGATGGGTCGAGAACTACCCGCAGTCGCACATCCACGGCGTCGAACGCTGGATGACGCACGACGCCACCCGCGTGATCGCCTGCTCCCACTACATGCAGGAGCACTGCAGCGAGATCTTCGAGCTCGACGCCAGTCGGATCGACGTGATCCCCAACGGCATCGACCCGACGGACCTGCGGCCCGTGCCGGATCTCGACCAGTACCGCCGCCAGTTCGCCGCACCCGACGAGCGCCTCGTGATCCTCGCCGGCCGACTCGTGTACGAGAAGGGGTTCCAACTCGCCCTCGAGGCGCTGCCCGGCATCATCGCGGACCTCGGCAAGGTCCGATTCGTCGTCGCGGGCTCCGGGACCCACGAGGACGAGCTCAAAGCCCAAGCCACCGCGCTCGGCCTCGACGACCACGGCACTTTCCTCGGCTGGGTCGACGACACGCAGCTGCATTCGCTCTACGCCGTCGCCGACCTCTGCATCATCCCGTCGATCTACGAGCCGTTCGGCCTCGTCGCGCTCGAGGCGATGGCCTCCGGGTGCGTGTGCATCGTCGCCGACACCGGCGGGCTCCGAGAGATCGTTCCGGAGACCGCAGGCCTGCGCTTCACCGCGCGGGACCCACAGGCGCTCCGCGTCGCCGTCGAGCGCGCCCTCACCGACAGCGCCCTTCGGGCCGAACTCGTCGACGAGGCCCGCGAACACGTCCGCCGCTTCGACTGGGACGAGATCGCCGACCACACGCTGGCGCTCTACGCCGGTCTGCTGGGCACCGCGGTCGCGGTCGAGCAGTAGCTTCGGCGCACGTTTGCGCCCAACCCGAGTCGCGTTCGGAACGTCCGAGCAGTGCCGATGCGCCAGAAATCTGGGCAGACGACTTGAGAGCGATCGCCCAGAAACACTCGGCCGGGCGCCGGTGGAAAGCCGCAAGTAGCGGGAAAAGCAGTTTGTGAAGGCGGTCACACTAGCTCAGGTTTGGCTCCCACTACGCCGATTGCGTCGATAGGGTTCAACTTCGAACCAAGCACCACGCCGAGTCGCCGCCCTAGAGGAGGCGAACGGGGGAACCACAGGACTCACACCCCCAGGTGAGTCCGGGGGCGAATCGCCAGCGAGCTGGCGTAGCGCAATGCGCGAGCCCGGCAGCTAACCCCGTAGGCGAATACCGCATGATCGCTTTCCCCCTCCACGCTGCGCCTCGGCGCGCCCATTCTCGTCGTACCCCGGCGCGCGCCGCCACCTGGATGGTCGCGCTCCTCGCCACGACGATGCTGTCGCTCGGCGGAGCCAGCGTCGCAAGCGCCGCCCAAGGTGGCGTCTCCGTCAGCGCCTCAACGTCAACGACGAAAAAGGCCAAAGGCGCCGCGTCAGACACCGACGTCAAGCCGCGATCCGTCAGCAAGCCGCAGCTGAGGCGCGCCCAGACGCTCCTGCGCGTCGCCGCCACCGGCACCCACGACGCCCCGACCCGCAAAGTCGTCAAGCGCTTCCAGCGCCTACGCGGCCTCACCACCAGCGGCATCGTCGACCTCGCCACCTACCTCCAGATCAAGGACGCCTTCGCACTCCTGGAGACGGGCGGCATCGGCGTGACCGACGCCGATGCCGAGACCGCCACCGGCGGCGCGACCGCCGAAGGTGGCTCCGCGGCGCCACCGTTCGTGCTGCCCCCGAACGTCGCCCCGATCACCCCCCAGGAACGCGACCTCCTCGACAAGATCGCCGAGTGCGAGTCCAAAGGCGATCCCACGATCGTCTCCGCCAACGGCCTCTACCGCGGCAAGTACCAATTCGACCGCGCCACCTGGAAGACCGTCGGCGGCATCGGCGACCCCGCCGCCGCCACCGAAGAAGAGCAAGACCAGCGCGCCGCCATCCTCCTCCGCCAGCGCGGTACCGCCCCCTGGCCGGTCTGCGGCCTGTAGCCGCGCTCTGAGCGGCTCTCGCTTGCATCTTCCGTTCGGGCCCAACTGGCCCGGCCCGGAGGCCTAAACCAGTCGCGCCCGAACGAAATCTGCGGCGCGATAGCCTCGCCAGAGCCTGCGTCTGGAGCTCTCGCCAGGGGCTGCGCAGGGTCGTCTCGATAACGTGGCTCCCGTGAAGACTGACGGGCACCAGGCGTTTCGAGCGACCATCCATGGTGGCGTCCAAGGCGTCGGCTTTCGCGACGCGACGGTCCAGGCCGCCCGCGGGTTTCGGCTCTTCGGCTGGGTTCGCAACCAAGACGACGGCACCGTCCTCGTGCACGCCGAAGGGCACCCACAGGCGCTGCAGATGCTCGTCACGTTCCTCGGAGCCGGGCCCGCTGGCGCCGACGTGCGCGACGTCGACCTCGCCAGCGTCAAGCCCGAAGGCCACGAGCAGTTCGCGATCCGCGGCGTCCCCGCCGGCCGGTTCGTCGTCGAGCAGGTCGTCGGCGAACGCGTCACCTTCGCGCTCGGTCTCGAAGTCGACGGCGCCATGCGCCGGTGGCGCCTGCCCAAAAAGCCGTCGCGTAACCCGGCAGACAAGCGCATGGCGTTTGAGATGGGGGCCGGAGAAGGCCCAGAAGCGGCACCCGGCGTGACGGCATGGGATGAGGGCACCTACGAACAGGGCGGCCGCGTCGCCTGGCCCGAGGCGATCGACCGCGGCCACGCCGTCTTCGTCCTGCACGGCGCTCAGCTCCAAGGGGGTTGGGCCCTCCAGCGCACGCGCAAAGACGGCGCCACGCCCCAGTGGCTGCTGATCAAACGCCGTGACAGCTCGGCCGCGTAGCGCTGCGACCCACGAGGTACCCACCGGGAGAACGGCCCGGCGGGGGAGTCAGTCGACCCAGTGCATCCGCTGCGGGGCTTCCCGCAGGCGGATCACGCGCGCCGGTGATCCGACGGCCACGCCGTTCTCGGGCACGTCCTTGGTGACGACGGCGTAGGTGCCGACGATCGCGTTGTCGCCGGTCGTCGTGCCACGCAGGAAGCAGGCGCCGTACCCGACCCAGACGTTGTGCCCGACGCGCACCGGGCGGGTGTAGAGCCCCTGCTGGCGGATCGGCGTCTCGATCATCATCACCGCATGGTCGAAGTCGATGAACATCGACCGGTCCGCGACGATGCACTCGCGCCCCAAGCTGATCGACTCGTACGTCGAAAACGTGCACTCCTGGCCGACTACCGTCTTTGCGCCGATCTCCAGCCGCCCGGCGTGGACGCGCAATTTGGAGTCGTCACCGACCCACGACCAACGCCCGAGCGAGACGACGGCGCCCTTCGTTACCTCGAACTTCACGCGCCTGCCGATGAAGCACGGGCCGTCGGTCTGGAGGCGCTTGCCGAGCACCACCCGCCACTTGAAGTACCGCAGCATCGCCGCGATGTAGTTCGGTCGGATGAGTCGGTTGCGCTTGGCGAACCGCAAAAAGGTGAGGACGCCGCCGTGGAGCGGGGGAGGGGCCAGCCGTGGCCAGTCCATCGGCGCGTCAGTCTGCGGCGGTGGTTCCTCCTGCACGGTCACCCGGTGATCGTCCCATAGGGCCCGCCGGGGTGTCCCCTCGCAGCGTCCGCGCCTCCCGTTGACGCTCCGTCAGGTCGCCCGCTCCTGCGATCATTGCCCGCATGCCGTCTGACGCTCCTCTCGCCCAGCGCCTGCTCGACGGCGACCGGCGTGCCCTGGCCCGCGCGATCTCGCTCGTGGAGCGCGGGGATCCGGTCGGGTGGGACATCGTCCGCGAGGTCTACCCCAGTACCGGCAAGGCGCAGCTGCTCGGCATCACCGGTCCACCGGGCGCCGGCAAGTCGACGCTGGTCGGCGCGCTCGCCAAGCACTGGCGGGCGCAAGACGAGACGGTCGGCGTGCTCTCGATCGACCCGTCGTCGCCGTTCACGCAGGGCGCGCTCTTGGGCGACCGCATCCGCCTGACCGAGCACTTCCTCGACCCAGGCGTCTTCATCCGCTCGATGGCGAACCGCGGCGCGCTGGGCGGCCTCTCCGAGGCGGCGCTCCAAGCGGCGCTGCTGATGGATGCCGCTGGCCGTGATCACGTGCTGATCGAGACCGTCGGGGTCGGTCAGGCCGAGGTCGACATCATCAATCACGCCGACACCATCGTCCTCGTCCTGATCCCCGGCTCCGGTGACTCGATCCAGGCGCTCAAGGCCGGCGTCATGGAGATCCCGGACATCATCGTGGTGAACAAGGCCGATCACCCGATGGCGCAGACGATGATCCGCGAAGTCAAGGGCGTCCTCGCGCTCGGCCACTCCCGCGACCTGGCCTGGCAGCCGCCCGTCATCCCGACGATGGCCGTCGACGGCACCGGGATCGAGGAGCTCGTCGCCCAGCTCGACGCCCACGGTAAGCACCTGGCCGAGACGGGACAGCTCCAGGAACGCCGACTGGCCAACCTGCGCAAAGAGGTCCTCGCGATCGCCACGCTCCGCCTCCGCGCCGAGCTTGAGCGCTCGCTCGAAGACGACCCGCACCTGGCGGCGCTGCTCACGCAGGTCGGCGACCGCACCCTCGACCCGGCCAGCGCCGCGGTCGAGTTGCTGGCCACGCGGACCACGGCGTAGGCGGGTTCGCGCCGCTGGCGAGCGGCGACTGGGCTGGCTGCCGGCGTGACTCGGCGTGACTCGGCGGGCGCTACGGGGGCTCAGGGCGCTCCGCAGCGAATGCGGAGCGGACTTCGGCGTCTGGGCTGGATGGCGGCGAGAGTCAGCGGGCGTTGCGCGGCCGACGGGCGGCTCGGCGAACTCCCGTCATGTGTCGTCGTTGTGTGACCGCGAGCGACGGGAGTTCGTTGGCCCCGAGGCGCCGCCGAGGAACTGCGGCTATCTGGGGCCGTTGAACAACCGCAACTGACGGCAGTTCGCCCGCCCGCCCGCCGACGCCGCAGCGCCCGCCGACTCTCGCCGGCAACCGCTCGAACCGCCCCGCGCCTTCGCCGACACTCGCCCTCGAGCCGCGTAGCGCCCGCTAGGTTCTGCCGCCAGCCCGCGGATTCGCCGCCTGGAACTGCGGTCATCTGCGGGTGTTGAACGACCCCAACTGTCGGCAGTTTGCTCCAGCGCCCGGCGCCACCAACGACGACGGCCCCGCCTCCCTGGGGGAGACGAGGCCGTCGAACGGGGTGATGGGCCCGAAGGCCTACCGGGGTTAACCCCTGAGGAGTGTCAGCACGCCCTGGTTCGACTGGTTCGCCTGCGCGAGCATCGCCGTACCGGACTGCTGGAGGATGTCCAGCTTGGTCTTGTTGACCAGCTCCTGCGCCATGTCGACGTCGCGGATCCGCGACTCGGCTGCCACGAGGTTCTCGTGGTAGGTCGAGATGGAGTTGATCGTGTACTCCATGCGGTTCTGCACGGCACCGAACTGCGCGCGAGTGTCAGACACTGCGTTGATGGCGGTGTCGATCTCGGACAGGTCGGTGGCGGCGCCGAGCGAATACCACGCAGCGCCGATGGAGCTGCCGAGGCTGATCGTCGGGGCAACGACGGTCTCGCCGTCGTTGGCGCCGATCTGGAACGTCACGGTGCCCGTGGCATTCAAGACCTTCGTCCCGTTGAATGACGTCTGCGAGCCGATCCGCTCGATCTCCGATGCCAGCTGGTTGACCTCCGACTGAATTGCGGTCCGGTCTGTCGTGCTGAGTGATCCGTTCTTGTACTGCACTGCGAGCTCGCGAGATCGCTGCAGCATCGAATGGACCTCGGCGAGTGCACCCTCTGCGGTTTGCACCATCGAGATGCCGTCGCCGGCGTTGAGTCGAGCTTGAGCGAGGCCACGAATCTGGCCGCGCATGCGCTCGGAGATGGAAAGGCCGGCGGCATCGTCGGCGGAAGAGTTCACTCGGTAGCCGGAGGAAAGTCGTTGCATCGACTTTGACGCCTGGCCGGCGGTGCTCTCGAGATTGCGATGCGCCATCAGCGCCTCGACGTTGTGTTGAATCCTGAGGGACATATCCGTCCTTGGTTCGTCCTGATCGGGGGTAGGGGTAGTTGGTTTGGTGAGGTTTGGCTGAATGGACCAGCCGCGCTTGATCTAAGTCTTCGGCGGGTCCGGTGAAGAGTTGAGGACGGGCTCAGGACGCCTTCGGCGCCTGAATCTTGGTCCTTTGTGTACTTGTCGACGCTTTTGGCACAGTGCGCACACCAGTACGGACGGATGGACGAGGGCTGGCGCTCTCGCCGGCGGGCTTCGGCGGCTCTGGAAGCTTGGTCGGAGCAGACTTGGCCGCTGCGGCGTTCTCGGCGCGGACGGCCTCCCAGATCTCCTCGCGGTACACCGGGACCGAGCGCGGAGCGCGGATACCGATGCGGACGCTGGATCCGGAGACCTCCATCACCTCGAGGACGACGTCCTCGCCGATGATGATCTTCTCGCCGATCTTGCGGGTGATGTTGAGCATGGTTCCTCCCTGGACGCGCTAGAGGCGCTCAGGCAGCGCTGGCGGACGCCGAGGTGGTCCCGGCGGCGGCAGCTGGATCGGAGGGCGGGAAGAGCGGGGCGCGCACCGGCGCAGCCGACGCTTCGTTGATCACCTGGAAGCCGCGGCCCCCGGTGATCAAGATCGGAGCGCGCAGGTTGACCGAGCAGTCGGCCGGGTCGTCGCTGGCACGGACGGTCACGTAGACGGCCGTCTCATCGTCGCCGGAGAGGCCGAGACGCTCGGCTTCCCCGTCGCCGATCTCCACGGCGTAGTCCACGAACACCGGCCAGGGGCTCATGACCGGCAGGGCAAACGTCGGATCGTCGAGCGAGTGGAGCCATACGAAGGCACTCCCCTCGCCCTGAGACAGCAAGGCGTAGCGGTGGCTGTCGATTCCGATGAGCCCATGCGGGAACTCGATCACGCCGTCGTCGGCGATCTCGACGGCTCCGAACCGTGCGCTATTGAGGGTGATTGGCATGAGGAGAGTCCTCTTTCCCTATCGGAGGAAGTCCATAAGAGACGGTTGAATGACTTTGGCGCCAGCGCTGAGAGCCGCCTGGTACGCGGTTTGCTGGGAAGAAAGGCGGGTGATGGCTTCGGCCATGTCCACGTTCTCGACGCCCGTCAGCTGCTCGGTGAGCGCGACCTCGGCGTCGGCGATCCGTGAATCGGCAAGTGCGGCACGGTTCTGAACCGCGCCGATCTGAGAGCGCGCGGCGATGACCTGATCCAGGTTCGCGCTGAGGCCCTGCAGGATCGGCCCGCGAAGGCTGGCAAGGTCGGCCGGAAGTCCGGAGCTGAGGTTGGTGATCGCGGTGCGCATCGTGTCGAGCAACTTGCCGTCGCCCGGAGTACCACCGAAGATCGCGTCACCCGTCACATTGATCTGCAAGGTTTGTCCCGGGCCGATGCTGCGGACGATCGCGCCGGTGTCTCCACCGAACGTGTCGACGGCGCCTGGCGTGTACGGCGGCGTCGTCGAATCTTGGCCAGCGAAGACGTACTGATCGCCGAATTTGGCGTTCGCGTCGGCCTTGACCTGCTCCAGCAGCTGGCTCAGCTCGCCGGCGATCGCCTGGCGGTCCTTGGTCTGCAGCGTGTCGTTGCCGGCCTGGATCACGAGCTCACGGACGCGGTGGATCACGTTGGTCACCGAGTTCAGCGCGGTGTCGCTGACGGTCGTCCACCCGGTCGTCGCGTCGACGCCGCTTTGATTGGCCTCGTTCTCAGCCAGCTCGGCCCGCAGGCGCAGTGCACGGTGCGCGCCGGTGGGGTCGTCCATCGCCGTCTGGATGCGTTTGCCCGACGAGACCTCGTTCGAGGAACGCGCGATCTCGGAGGTGCTGCGACGGATGTCGGCCAGCAGATGCTGGCTCATCATGTTGTGCGTAATGCGAGAAGGAACGCTCACAGCCCGACCCTTCCGGTGCGGTTGATCAGCGTGTCGAGCATCTCGTCGAACGTCGACATGGCACGTGAGGACGCCTGGTAGCCGCGCTGGAAGCGGATCAGGTCGGTCATCTCCTCATCGAGTGACACGCCGGAGACCGACTGGCGGCGCGCCTCGACGTCATTGACGAGCGAGATCGACAGGTCACGCATCGTGGCGGCATTCTGCGCGTCGGAGCCGGTCTGGCGGACGAGGTCTTGGTAGGCGCGGTCGCCCGTGCTGCCGCGCAGGGCCGTCAGCGCCAGCGCGATGTCGTTGGAAGCGGCGCCGGGGCCAGAGCCCGCGACGACCGTCGACGCCGTGACGTTGACCGTCAGCGTGCTGGCGGTGGAGCCGGTGAAGAAGGGTGGCGTGCCGTGGATCGCGTTGACCGAGCTGGCGAGGGTGCCGGCGACGTTGTCGAGCTGCGAGCGGTAGTCGTTGATGGACGCCTGCACCTTGATCAGGCCGCCGAGCTGCCCGCCGGGGTTGGTCAAGGCCTGCGGCCACGTGGCAACCGAGGTCGTTCCTGAGCCGTCGACGAGCGGGCTGGAGGCGTCGCCGAAGCTCACGCTGATCCGGCCGAAGCCCTGGTTGGAGACCGACACCTGCCCGAACTGCGCGAGTTCGTCGAGGATCAGGTCGCGGCGATCCATCATGTCGTTGGGCTGCTGGCCGCCGGTGACGGCCTCGCTGATCGCGTCGTTGAGCTTGGCGAGTTCGTCGGCGTAGGCGCCGATCTTGTTGCCGGGGGCGCTGGTGAGCTGCGCGTACTCCGTGGCGGCGTCGGTGCCGATCTGCGCCAGGCGCGCGTCGACGCCCTTCATCGCATCGGTGAGGTTCTTGGCGTCGGAGACGACCTGGGCGCGGGCGCCGGTGTCGGTCGGGTTGTTGGCGAGCGTCTGGAAGCTCGACCACATCTTGTCCATCAGCGCATTGAGGCCCTGCGGCGACGGCTCGCCGAACGCGGCGTCGGCACGAGAGAGCCCCTCGGCGGTCGTGCCGCGCTCGCCGAGCAGCATGTTCTGCGTCCGCGACGAGATGTCGAGGTACTCGTCGCGCATGCGATTGAACGACGTGACGTCGACGCCCTGGCCCAGCCAGTTCGTTGCGCCGCTGGTTGCGCCGTTGACCGCGATGCCGGGGGCGGCCGTCAGCGTGGTGGTCTGGCGCGTGTAGCCGATCGTGTCGGCGTTGCCGATGTTGTGCGACGCGACATCCAGCATGCGCTGGTGGGCGAGCAGGCCGCGCAGCGAGGTCTGGAGGCCGCCGAAGCTTGAGATCTGTGCCATGGCTCAGGCCTGCAGATCGAGGAGTCGGTGGGTGGGGGCGGGGCCCGGCGCGCTGCCGGCGCGAACGCCCTGCGGCGGCGCGTAGGTGCCGTTGCGCGAGTCGTCGCCTGCGCCCATGAGACGCACGAGGTGATCGACGAACGCGAGCTCCTGGCGCATCAGCGCGCGGACGACCAGGTGCTCGTCGCGGACCTCGCGCAGCACGCCGCGCAGGCGATCGCTGCGCTCGCGAGCCTCGAAGGCGGTCGCCGGATCCAAGAGGGAGCAGAAGGCGTCGATCGTGATGGCGCTGCCGTGCACGCCGAGCGCCTGGCCGGCCTTGGTGAGCAGCTCCGTGCGGGCCGCTTCGAGGCGCCCGCGGGCGTCGGCCTCGGCCTGGATCTGGCCGACGAGCGAGAGCACCGTCTCCACCTCGCGCGTGCGGACGGCCCGCGCCTGGCGCAAGACGAGGTCGAGCATCCGGTCGGCGGAGCGCAGCTGGTCGTCGAGGTGCACGAGCAGTGCCATGCCGAGCGGGCCGGTCTGGTGCTGGCTGAGGGCCGGAAGGGTCATGCCGTGGTCGCGCCGCCGCCGGGCCCGGTGTTGACGCCCGTCGCGCTCGGCGCGTCGTCGGAGAGGCTGGTCTTCTTGGTCTGCGCCTCGGGGTGCCAGGCGGCATCGAACTGCTGAGCGAGGCCGAGGCCGCCGGCGGCCATCAAGGAGTCGGCGAGGGTCGTCGGCAGGTTCTCCTTCATCAGCTTCACCGCGGCGGGCGTGTCCGAGTCGTCAGACATCGGGGAGGGCTTCATCAGCTGCTCGGTGAGCTGGCCGACGAGCACGCGTTCGAAGGCGAGCGCCGCCTGGTACTGCTCCTTGCGCTCGGCCGAGGCGTTGCGGACCGACGCCGGGAGAAGCGTCTGATCAACGGGGAGCGATGAGGTGCCGACGGTCGGCATGGCTAGCGCTTCACTCCGAGGGCGATCTCGGCGATCTTGTCTTGCGTGGTGATCGCCTTGCTGGCGAGCTCGTAGGCGCGCTGGCTCTCGATCATTCCGGTCATCGTCTCGCCGAGGTCAACGGCCGACATCTCCAGGACGCCCTGCTGGACGGTGGTGTTGTTGCCGGCGGCGCGCGCGGGGCCCGACTCGGGCGTGACTTCGAAGTAGTTGTCGCCTGCGGGGCGCAGCTCGCTTGGCGCGGCCACGGTCAGCAGGTTGATCTGGCCGATCGCCTTGCCCTCGTAGGCGACGGCGCCCTTCGGGTTGATCGAGATCTTCGTCGCGTCGGCGTTCGCCGGGAGCGTGACCGCGGGCTCGAGCAGTTCGCCGGAGAGGGTGGAGACGCGACCTTGGCTGTCGACCTGCAGGCTGCCGGCGCGGGTCAGCACGCGGGTGCCGTCAGCCTGCTTGACCTGAAAGTACCCGGGGCCGCTCACGGCGATGTCGAGCGGGTTACCGGTGGTCTGGAAGGCACCCTGGCGATCCATGCGGCCGAGATCGGTGATCTCAGCGCCGGTCCCGAGCTGCACGTTGTCGCCGACGGCGTGCGTTGCGCCCGTCGCGTACATGAGGTCGCGGAACGCCTGACGGACGGGCTTGTAGCCAGCCGTATTCACGTTGGCGATGTCGTTCGACAACGAGTCGAGCCGCGCCTGTTGCGCGTACATCCCAGCCGCAGCTGAATACATTCCTTCGAGCATGGTTCTCCTGGGGAGAAGCCCAACCTCCGCATGGCGGTCCGGTTTGGTCTTCGAGTTCAGTTAGTTGGTCGGCTCCGCTGACCAGTTGCTTGAGGTGGGGGCGCCGGAGTCGTCCGAACGTCCACCCGTTTGCGCCCCGTCAGGGGGCATGGCCGGCGTCCTTATCGGAGGTTGCCGACCTGATTGGATTTGCCGAGGCTCTCGTCGATGGTGGTCAGGACCTTTTGGCCCGCCTCGATCGCACGCAGTGACGCCATCATCTGGACGACGGTGCGAGCCGCGTCGGTGCGCGACATCTCGAGCTGGCCGGTTTTGACCTGGCCCTCGCCTCTGCCGGTCGCGGCGCCGGTGAAGTAGTTGTCGCCCGACTTGCGTGCGTTGGGGATCGCGAAGATCCCGACGTCGCTGGCTTGGACGGTGCCGTTGGCCGCGACCTGGATCGGGCGGTTGCTCTGGCTCAGGACGTTGTTGCCCATCGAGTCGACGAGCTGCCCCTGCGCGTTGGCCTGGAACTGCCCGTTGCGGGTGAAGCGGGGGCCCTCGGGCGTCTGGATGGCGAAGTAGCCCTCGCCGGCGATCGCCATGTCGAGCGGCGCGTCGGACGGCTTGAGGATGTTGGGGCGCAGATCGGTGACCTGCTCTTGGGCGCGCGCGCCAGCGACGACGGAGCCGACGACCTTGCCGCTGCCAAGGTCGGTGACCAAGAGATCACCGAAGGATTGGACCGAGACGCGGTCGGATTTGTAGCCGGGGGTGACGGCGTTGGCGAGATCGTTGGCGATCTGGTCCTGGCGGGCCATCTCGGCGACCATGCCCGACGCTGCGATCGAAAGTCCGCGTTCCATTGGGCTGTTGGTCGGCGCCCTGGCCACCGCACTTGAGTGCTGGACCAGCCAGTTGGCCTCATATCCAGTTGGGTGGGCGTGCTGCCGATAACTGAGGCATGACTCTTCCTGCGATCCAGGCGGCGCTGCTGCGTGACCTGATGCGGCAGGTCAGTACGCAGACGCCCGGCCAGCTGCCACAGCAGCTCATGGTCGGCGAGACGCTTGGCGGGCGCATCACCGTCTCGCCCACCGGTGAGCGCATGCTGATGATCGCGGGGATCCGCATCCCCGCAACGCTCCCTGCTGATCTGCCGGCAGGGCAGGCGCTGCGGTTGCAGGTGACGGAATCGTCGATCGAGAAGCTGGTCCTGCAGGTCGTGCGCGACGTGGCAGCCAGCCCCGATCAGCCGATCGCGGGCCCGCGTGAACTCAGCCAGAGCCAGCCGGCCAGCGTGGTGCAGAGCCCCGTCACGACCGTCCCGATGCCCACGGGCGCGACGGCGCGCGTGTGGGTCGATCCGGATGGCAGCGCCGGCGACGGTCATGACGGCGCCCGGGCTGAGAAGGCGCGCACCGGGTCGATGGTGGTGCGCTACGACTCACCGGTGCTGGGGCGGGTCGACGTGGTCCTGCGCCTGGGTGGCGACCGCCTCGAGGCGACGGTGCTGGCGCCGGCCGGGGAGCCGCTCTCCCACATTCGTTCCTCGTCGGCGCAGCTGCGCGAGGCGCTGCTCGTGGCGGCGAAGGTCCCTGTCTCGCTCCAGACGGCGGGGCGGACGGAGGACGCGGTGAACGTCCGTGTCTGAGGTGCCCCGCCACAAGGTGCGCCGCGCGGCGGCGCTGAAGTACTCCGGTGGCGTTGCGCCGACGGTGGTGGCCGCGGGCGCGGGCGCCACCGCCGACCGCATCGCCGAGCGCGCCCGCGAGGCGGGCGTTCCCGTGACGACCGACGGCCCGCTCGCCGAAGCGCTTTCCAGGCTCCCGGTCGAAGGCGAGATCCCGCCGGAGCTCTACCGCGCCGTCGCCGAGGTGCTGATCTGGGCGCAGGGCGTGGAGATCGCAGCGCGCGCCGAGCACGCCTCGGTCGACCAGACCGCCTAGCCGCCGCATTTCGGTCCTTCAAGCGCCATCTGAGTGGTGCGTCGGCCGGCTGGTCTGCTCTGCAGCGCGCCGGCTCAACCATCGCGCTCGAATGCCGACCAGACAGGGTGATGGCACTCAATGAGCACGATCCCAACGGCCCGTCGGCGCAGCCGGTCGGCGACGCTCCGGCCCAAGAGGCCGCGGCGGTCCTGACGGCCGAGATCGTGTCTGAGGCCTTCGAGGCGCTGCAGGACAGCGATCCGGACGCGTACGCGTCGGCGCTCGCGCGCATCAGCGAGATCGATCATGAACACCGCCGCCATCAGGCTCGCCTCAAGTGCGCCGAGTATGTCTTCTCCACCCGTGAAGGGACGCCTCAGGTCGTCCTGGCGCGGTGCCTCTTTGCGGCGCTTCGCGCGCTCAACGAATGGCTCGAAGACGAGCCCCGCGAGCCAAGCCTGCTCGGCTACGCCGGCGTGCTCGGCGTCGAACTCGGGATTTACCGCGAGGCGCAGGAGCTCCTCGAAGCGGCCGTGCGGCTGAACCCGCAGCTCCCGGATATCGACAAGACGATCCGCGTGGTGCGCCAACGCCGCAAAGCCAAAGCGAGCGTCCCCGGGATCCCGGCCGACGTGAAGAACCAGCTCTCCAAGCTCCGCCCGCGACTGGCCAAAGTGGCCGCCGCCGCCCAGCCCGCCGAGGGCCTCACGCTGAGCCTCTGCATGATCGTGCGCGACGAGGAGGAGATGCTCCCGCGCTGCTTGGAAGCGATCAAGGACGGCGTTGACGAGATGGTCATCGTCGACACCGGCTCGCGTGACAAGACCGTCGAGATCGCCAAGTCTTACGGGGCCACCGTCCTGCACCACACCTGGACCGGTGACTTCGGTGAGGCCCGCAACGTCGGCCTCGACGCCGCCACCGGTGACTGGCTGATCATCGTCGACGCCGACGAGGTGTTCGTCGGCGAGGACGCCAAGCGGCTCCACGGCCTCAAAGGCCACACCTGGCGCGAGGCGTTCTTCGTCGAGGAGATCAACCACACCGGGGATCTCGACGATGGCACCGCGGCCAAGCACAACGCGCTGCGCATGATCCGCAACCGCCCCGAGCACCGGTATATCGGGACGGTCCACGAGCAGCTGGCCCACCACCTACCCGGCTATCTTCCCGAGCGCCTCGAGCACACCGACATTCGGATGGAGCACTTCGGCTACCTCGGCTCCGTCCGCGAGGAGAAGGGCAAGACCGATCGCAACATGCAGCTGCTCCTGGACCAGCTTGAGGAGGATCCGGACTCGGCCTTCGTGCAGTTCAACGTCGCGTCCGAGTACTCCGGCGTGGCGGGCGAAGAAGACAAAGCGATGTTCCACTTCCAGCGGTCGTGGGAACTCTGCGTCGACGACGACAACTTCCGCCTCTACGGATTCGTGCCGTCGATGGTGACCCGCTACATCCGGTCGCTGCGCATCCACGAGCGCTTCGAGGAGATGGACGAGGCCTGCAAGATCGTCCACGAGCGCTTCGATGGCTTCACCGACGTCTACTTCGAGCAGGCCCTCGCCAAGCTCGACACCGGCCACCGCGACGAGGGCGTTGCGCTGCTGGAGAAGTGCCTGGAGATCGGCGACGCGCCGGCGCAGTACTCCGCGACCGTCGGTGCGGGCACCTTCCTGCCCGAGATGCGGATGGCGCAGGTCGAGCTGGTGGAGAATCGCGTCGCGGACGCCCTCGCGCGGATGAAGCGCATGCGGCGCGACTACCCAAACTTCCTCGGGCTCATCGACACCTACGTGACCGTGCTGCTGATCGATGGCACCGATCCCGACGACGTCGTCGCGGAGATGACGGACGGCGTTGAACTCTCGCCGTCCGGCTGGTTCCTGCTGGCCATCAACCTCCAGGAACGCGGCCACCTCAGCCAGGCCGAAGCGGCGTTCCGAGGCGCGCTCAAGCGCCGCCCGACGCTCGACGCCGCCCGCGTTGCCCTCGCCGATGCCCTGCTGGTTCAAGAGCGCGTCGAAGAGGCCGCTCAGGAGGCCGAGAAGGTCCCAGCGGATGTGCTCGTCGGCGGCGCCGCCGTGCGCACCGCGCTCTTTGCTCGCCTCTGCCAAGACGAGGGCGAGCGCTTGCAGGAGCAGCGCGACGTGCTGGTCGCTCAGCTGCCAAGTACCAACCTCTCGACCGACGCCAAAGCGGTCCTTGAGGCCTGGGCGGAGCACCGCGCGGGCCGCGCGAGCGGCGAGCGCCCAGTGCTCGGTGCTGGGGCCGTGAACGCGCTGACGGGCCTGCTTGACGCGACCTTGCGCCTCGGCGCGCCCGACGCCTTCGCTGATCTCGTGGCCGTCTTGGAGGAGACCGGGGTGGAGCGCCGCCAGCAGCATGAGGTGCTCGCGCTGACGCTCCTGCGGCGCGGGCTGCCGGATATGGCGGCCGACGAGTGGATCACGGCCGTGCAGGAAGACGGCCCCGACGCGGCGGCCTTTGCCGGCTTGGCTGAGGTCGCCCGCGTGCAAGGCATGTTCGACGATGCGCGCACCCTGGCCACCGAGGCACTCGTCCTCGAGCCTGAGCACCCCTTCGCCGCACGCGTGCTGTCTGCCGTCAGCGAGTAGCCAGGCCCTCGTGCCTGCTGCAGTGGCGCGCCAGGAAACTGGTCCAAACGTCCAGCGGCGACTTCAGCACGGGCTCTTCGCGGGCGATGTCAGAGATGCGGGGGCATCCACCCTGCATGACGGCGCGAGACCAATGGAAGGCCTCGCACGAATATTCCAGGAGGAAGCACGGATCATGGAGAGCACTCGGCCAATGGCCAGCATCATCGGCTTTGACGCTGCGACGCTCGGTTCGGCTGGCGCCGTGAACCGTGGCCGCCGCGCGACGGACCCCGGCAACCAGACCTTCGCTGAGGTCTATGACCTCGCGGCCTATGCAAGCTCGGGCGATCGCAAAGCTGCTCGCGTCGCGACGCCGACCCAGGCGCCCGCGCCGCTTGCCCCCATCGCTCCGCTGGCACCCGTGTCGGCCGGCCCGACCGCGATGGGCCCTGCGGACCGCGCTGCGGCCGACCGCCTCTACCTGCACCTCACGACCGGCGGCAGCTGGCTCCGGGTGACGGACGACCATTCCGGCACCGTCGTGATGCGCCTGCATGACGACAGCGGCGCGCCGGTGCGCGAGCTCTCGATCACCGAGCTCCACGGTGGGGGACCGGAGGTCGCGTAATGGCTGGCATCGCCCTCAGCGGTCTCGCGTCCGGGATGGACACGAACTCGCTCGTCTCGCAGATCCTTGCGGCTGAGGGAACCGGCCGCACGCGGCTGGCTACCCAGCAGACGCAGATGGAGCAACGCGTCTCCACGCTGCAGTCGATCCAGACGAAGCTGTCGGCGCTCAAGACGGCCAGCAACGCGCTGCGCTCAGTCACCAACTGGGTCCCGACGCAGACGGCTGAGTCCAGCGATGCCTCCGTGATGACCGCGACCCGCACCGGTGGTGCGGGCGCTGGCTCGTACGTGATCGACATCAAGTCGCTCTCGTCCTCGTCGCAGAAGACCTTCACCTTCAACTCGCCAACGACCGATGGGACGCTGAGCTTCGGCAGCACGACCGTGAACGTCACGGCCGGCGCGACGATCGACGACGCGGTGACGGCGATCAACCAGGCCGGCGGCGACGTGATCGCCGTCAACGCCCAGGGCAAGCTCGTCGTGTCGTCGACGAAGACCGGCGCCGCCAGCACCTTCTCCTTCGCCGACAGCGGCGGGACCTCGCTTGCGATGGACTCCGAGCGTCTGGGCAAGGACATGGAGTACACCCTCGACGGAGGCCCGTCGCTGTTCTCAGCGACGAACACCGTCAAGGACGCGATCGCCGGTATCGACATCACCGGCAAGAAGGTCGGCGTGGCCAGCGTCACGGTCGGGGCTCCGGGCCCAGACAAGGACGCGCTGACGGCCAAGATGAAGGCGTTTGTCGAGGCCTACAACTCGGTCATTGACGCCGCGAACACCGCGACGACCGAGAAGCCGGTCAAGGGCGCTTCGCTCTCGATCGACATCAAGAAGGGTGTGCTGTTCGGCGACCAGGGCCTCAGTCGCATGGTCAGCCAACTGCGCACCGGCATCACCGATGCCGTGCCCGGCCTCTCAGGCACGCTCTCACGGCTCGCCGACCTCGGCGTCTCGACCGGTGCGGCCACGGGCGCGGCGGCCTCCTCCGCCGACTCGCTCAAAGGCAAGCTCGTCTTCGACGAGACGAAGTTCAAGGCCGCCCTTGACGCCGACCCGAACGCCGTCCGCGAGTTCCTCGGCGCGAAGGCCGGCACCGACGGCTTCACGCAGAAGTTCGAACTGCTCCTCGCGCCGCAGCTGACGGCGGGCTCTGGCATCGCCGACCGCATCGACCAGGGCAACAGCCAGGTCTCGCGCGTGAAGGCCTCGCTCACGAAGTTCGACGAACGCCTGAGCAAGCGTGAGGACCAGCTCCGGGCGCAGTTCGCCGCGATGGAGACGGCACTGGCGGCCGCGCAGGCCAAGCAGGCCGACCTCTCGTCGCAGCTCGCCTCACTGGCGAACGCGTAAGCGCGGGCTGCCGGCTGGGCTCTGCCTGGCCCGGCCGCCCAACATTGGTCCTACCAGTACTCAAGTCGCTCGCCCAATGAGCGATGACTTAGGTAACGATGTACCGGAGCGCTACCCCTAACGCCTATCGCGAGTCGGCCGTCATGACGGCCTCGCCCGCCCAGCTCGTAGTCATGCTCTACGACGGAGCCGCCAAATTCTTGCGCCAGGCGATCGTGATGTTCGAGCATGGCGAGCAGGCCAAGGCGTCGACGGCGATCGGCCGCACGCAGGCCATCGTCGAGGAACTCTTTGCGACGCTCGACGTGGAGCGCGGCGGCGACATCGCCAGCAAGCTCCAGGGCATCTACGTGTTCTGCCTGTCTGAACTCTCGGACGCTCGAATGGAGGCCTCGCCGGACCGCCTCCACGAGGTCGCTCGCCTGCTGGGCGAACTCCGCGAGAGCTGGGCGCAGATCGCGCTGCAGCAGGGCTAGCGAGCCGGCTTCGGCCGCTCGCCTCCAACGCCTTCCTTCTCATGTTTGCCCCCGACGCCCTCACCCCGTACCGACGTCTCGTCGAACTCGCGGAGACGGAGTGCGCGCTGGTGCAGGCTGGGCACTTCGACGAACTCGGCCGGGTACAGGCCGATTGGGCTGAGGCCCGCGGGCTCCTGCCTCGTCGCCCGCCCGTCGGCGCGGAGCCACTCTTGCGGCGCGCGCTCGCGCTCGCCGCGCAGACCGAACTCGACCTGCGCTCGGGCATGACCGAGATTCAGCGCGAACTCGGCCAGGTCGGCCAGTCGCGCACCCTCGGTCGAGCGTACGCGCCGACGAGCGCTCCCCTGCGCGGCCGTATCGACACCGCCGCCTAGCCGCCTTCAGAGCAGGGCGCGCCAACTCGCCGCGACGAGTGCGGCGACGAGCACCGTCACCAGGAATGGTGCACGCCGCCAGACGCAAAGCGCTGCCGCCGCGAGCGCGGGGACGCGCGCGTCGATGACGAGGTCGTGGCCGACGCTGAGCGTCTGCACGACGATCAACGCCGAGAGCAGCGGAACGGCAACCAGGGCCAGGAGTCGGGCAGCGTTCTCGGACGGCTGGCGCGCGCCGAGTGCCAGTGGGCCGACCGCCTTGAGCGCGTAGCTGCCGGCGGCGAGCAAGAGCAGCGCGGGCCAACTCATCGAGCGCCGTCCTGCGGCGCGCCGTCGCCGTCCGCCGTCCCGTGCGAGGTGTCGCGGACGACGAGGAGCAGCGCGAGGCACGACGCGAGCACGGGCACGCCCGCTGGAGTCAGCGGGATCAGCACCACGGCGATCAGCCCGCCGGCCAGGGCCAGCCTCGGGGCGCCCGGCTGGCGCAGCTGGGGAGCGAGGAGTGCCAGGAAGGCCGCTGGAAACATCGCGTCGAGGCCGTAGCGCTCAGGGTCAAGGCCCCCGCCGACGAGTGCTCCGCCCAGCGTCCCCAGGTTCCAGAGGATGAAGATCGCGACGCCGGTGGCGTAGAAGGCGCCGCGAGCCTGCTCGGGATCGGGCTGTGCCCGAGCCATGGCGACCGACTCGTCGATCACGAGGTGACTGGCAAGTGCACGCTTGGCGAGCGGGCGGGGGAGGAGCGGGGCGACGGAGAGCCCATAGGCGGTGTTGCGCGCGCCGAGCAGGAGCGCGCTGCTGATCGCGGTGCTCGGGGCGCCGCCCGCGCCGAGCACGCCGATCACGGCGAACTGCGATCCGCCGGTAAAGACCAAGAGCGACATCACGCACGCCTGGGCGACCGACAGGCCGGCCCCGACGGCAAGGACGCCAAACGAGAATCCATAGGCGCCGGTCGCGACTCCGATGCCGAGGGCGCTGGCCAGGTAGGGCGGCCGTGGGCTTGGTTCGCCAGAGGGAGCGCTCACGAGGGCTCGTCGGCAGCGACCGGTGAGGCGGGCTCGGGGGCAGCCGACGCGGGTACCGGGCCAGAGGGCCGCGGCAGGATCCACCGCACCACGAGCCCGGCGACGAGCGCCCAGAACGCCGCGCCGACACCGAGGACCGAGATGCCGGAGGCCGCAACGAGGAACGTGACGGCCGCCGGCTCGCGCTCGGTCTCGTCGGCCAGCGCGCCGGCGAGGGACGCGGCAAGTGCGCCGAGCAGCGCCAGACCCGCGGCCGCCTGGATGACGGCGCCTGGCGCTGCCGCTACGAGCGCGGCCAGCGCGGCCGATGCGACCGCCAGCACCAGGTAGGTTGCCGACGCCGAGGCCGACGCGATCCAGCGGCGCGAGCGGTCCTCGCCGGCGTCGGGCCCAGCTGAGAGGGCCGCCGTGATGGCGGCAAGGTTGATGGCGTGTCCTCCGAACGGCGCGCCGAGGGCCGTCCCGATCCCGGTGACGGTCATCGTCTCGCGCCAGGGCACCCGGTAGCCAAAGCTCGACATCACCGCGACGCCCGGCACGTTCTGCGACGCCATCGTCACCACGTACATCGGCACCGCGATCCCGACCAAGGCTTGGAGCGTCCAGCTCGGCGTGGTCCACGTCAAGGAGGGCAGCAGGTCGGTCGCCTGAATCTGCGAGCCGGCATCGACGACCACGACGACGAGGGCGGCCAGCAATGACGCGGGCACCGCCCAGCGCCGCGAGACCCGTTGCATCGCGAGCCAGACGAGCACCACGGGCGCGACGAGCTCGGGAGCGTCGGCCAGGGCGGTGACAGGCGCCAGGCACAGCGGGAGGAGGACGCCGGCGAGCATCGCGCGCGCCAGCGGCGTGGGGATCGCGGCGATCAGATCGCCGAGGCGCGGCCACAGGCCGGTCAGGACGATCAGGACCGAGACGATGACGAACGCGCCGACTGCGGCCGGCCAGCCTCCCTCGACCATCCCGGTGGTCGCCAGCAGTGCGGCGCCGGGGGTCGACCAGGCGAGCGTGAGCGGCGTGCGGTGGCGCAGGCTGAGCCAGAGCATGCCGACGGCCTGCGTCACGCAGACGATCAGGAGTCCTGAGGCCGCCTGCTCGGGCGTCGCTCCGACGGCCCGAAGGCCGGCGAGCACCACGACGAACGCGCTGCTGAAGCCGACGACCGCGGTGACGACGCCAGCGATGGCAGGCGTGGCCCACGGCGACGGTGAGGCTTGGTTGCCGGTCATCCTCGCCACGGCCGGTCACGCTACTGCTCGCCTCACCCGCTTCGCGCCCGCGGCCCGGGCCGAAGGCGCGGGCGCGACATGCCGCCCGCCGTTCGACCTAGGCCGAACGGCCCACGACACGGCCCGATTCGCTGACTCGATGGCGCGTTGACGCTCGGGTGTCCAGGGCGCCTGGACGGCTGGCAGGAAACCTGAAATGGGCGTTGGCAGACCGCCCAGCGCCGACGGACCGCAAACAAGAGGACACCAGCGCCCACCGGACGGGACAACCAGAAAACCGGGGCGTAGGTAACCCGGTCGAGGGACGTCGATTCGGGGGCAGAACAGGCCTCGCGAGAGCCGATCACACCGAATTGATCCTCAAGGGTAGTGATCCAACCACCGAACTAGTTAGGGACGCAGCCATGGATCGGCGGCGGTACTGAGTCCCACGGAGGGGCGCCCTTTGGAAGACCCTCCGCCATGGACCTGTTCGACACCACACAGCTTGCCCTCAGCCGGGCCATCGTCGGGACGACGACGCGCCAGGCCACGCTCGCGAACAACCTCGCGAACGCCAACACCCCGGGCTACCAGCGCCAGGACGTCGACTTCCACTCCGCGCTCAAGAGCGCGATCTCCGGCGGCAAGCAAGCCGTGTCGAACGTGCGCCCGACGGCGCAGGCCGATCCGACCGCGCCGCTGCGTTACGACGGCAGCAGCGTCGACGTCGACAAAGAGAACGCCGCGATGGCGGAGAACGGCCTCGAGCACGAGGCCCTCGTCTCCGTTTCCAAGGCCCGTATCGAGATCCTCAAGACTGCGATGAACCCGCGATGAGCCTTTTCAGCGCCATGCAGATCAGCGCGACCGGCATGTCGGCCGAGCGCGTCCGGATGGATGTTGCGTCCGAGAATCTCGCCAATGCGAACTCCACCGGCGGGCCCAACGGTGCCTACCGCCGCAAGGAGGTCGTCCTGCGGGAGGCCGGCGGCAACTCCAGCTTCGCGCACACCCTGAGCAACGCCGCCTCGGCGGCAGCCCGCGCCGGCGGCAACCCGTCGACGCAGATCGGCACCGGCACCGCCGGCGTCGCCGTCTCCGGCATCGTCGAAGACAAGATCGCCAACCGCATGGTCTACGACCCTGGCCACCCGGATGCCGACGCCCGCGGGTACGTCGAGATGCCGAACGTGAACCCGGTGATCGAGATGACGGACCTCATCAGCGCCTCCCGCGCCTACGAGGCCAACGTGACGGCGATGCAGACGACCAAAGCCATGATCTCCAAGACGATGGATCTCCTGCGATGAGCATTCCGATCGATTCGTCCTTCGCGACGACCGGCCCCGAGTGGGGCATCGGCTCCGTCGGGTCGGCCGCGCCGGCCGGCGACGCGCAGAGCTCCGGCTTCGCCGGGATGCTCGGCAACAGCCTCCAGCAGCTCGCGACGACGCAGTCCGAGGCGGCCACCCAGTCTCAGCTGCTCGCCACCGGGCAGGCGCAGGATCCGGCGGAGGTCGTCATGGCCGTCGAGAAGGCCCAGCTCTCGATGCAGATGGCCACGACGATGCGCAACAAGGGCGTCGAAGTGATCCAAGAGCTCATGCGGACCCAGGTCTAGGCCCGGGCCGGAAACAGAGAGATGAACTTCCAAGCGATCTTCAAGGAGCTCACGCCCCGCGCGCGCATCGGTCTCGGTGCCGCAGCGCTGGGTGTCGTGCTCGTCCTGTTCTTCCTGCTCAAGCTGGCGACGGCGCCGAGCTACGTGACGGTCATGTCTGGTGTGCAGCCCGGCGAGTCCGACAAGATCACCACGGCGCTCGCCGATCGCGGCGTCTCCTACGAACTTCGCGATGCGGGTACCTCGCTCGCCGTCGAGAAGTCGCAGGTGGCCGATGCCCGCGTGGCCCTCGCCACCGCAGGCGTGAGCGGCTCAAACGCAGACAAGCCTGGCTTTGAACTGCTCGACGAGCAGAAGCTTGGCGCCTCCGACTTCCAGCAGCGCGTCACCTACCAGCGCGCACTCGAGGGCGAGATCGCTCAGACGGTCGGCGCCATCGACGGCGTCGGCGGGGCAGAGGTGCAGCTGACGCTCCCCGAAGACAAGCTCTTCTCCAGCGAGGCAACGCCGGCGACCGCCGCCGTGCTGCTCAGCAGTGGCACGGCAATGGACGCCGGCCAGGTGCGCGGCATCGCGAGCCTCGTGTCGTCGAGCGTGAGCGGCCTGAAGACCGACAACGTGACGATCACCGACGGCAACGGCCAGATGCTCTGGCCCAACGGCGACTCGGGCGGCGGCTCGGGCGCCTCGAAGATCGCGGCGCAGGCGAAGTACGCCGCGCAGATGGAGAGCAACATCAACAACATGCTCGCCCGCACGCTCGGCCCCGACGCTGCGCGCGTCCAGGTTGCTGCCGATCTCAACATGGATCAGGCCAGCAAAGAGCAACTCGAGTACGCGGCCAAAGGCACGCCACTGGAAGCCAACGAGGACGTCGAGAAGCTCGAGGGCGAGGCTCCGGGCGGCGGCACCGCTGGTACCGCGGCGAACATCGACGGCTCGACCGCCGCGGCTGCCGGCGCCGGCTCCAACTACGACCACACGATCAAGAAGACGACCTTCGGCGTCGGCAAGACCGTGACGAAGACGAAGGTCGCCCCGGGCGCGGTGAACAAGATGCAGATCGCGTTGATGGTCAACGACAAGAACGGCGCGCCGATCGACTCCGACGTCGAGCAGATGGTCAGCGCTGCCGCCGGCCTGGACCCGCAGCGCGGTGACTCGATCACCACCACCCGCTTCAAGTTTGCCGACACGCCGGCCGCCAAGACGCCGCTGCCGATCACGCCGACCGGCGTCCTGGGTGTGCTCAAGTACGTGCTGGCCGGCCTCGCTGCACTCGTCTTCCTCTTCCTCGCGTCCCGTTCGCTGCGCCGCCGCGATACGGCCGATCTGGCCGAGCCGCGTTGGCTCAGTGAGATCGAGCAGCCCCGCCCGCTCTCCGAGCTGGTGGCTGCGCTGGAGTCGGGTGAGAATTCGGGCAAGAACGAGCAGGGCGCCCTGGCCTCCGGCTCCTCCCGCGATCAGCTTGCGGCCGTCGCGGCACAGGATCCCGAGCGCCTGGCTCGCCAGCTGCGCCAGTGGATGACTGAGGACCAGCCCTCATGAGCCAGCCGCTGAGCGTCGTCGCCACGACCGGCTACGGCACCGAGGCTGTTCTCTCCGGTGAGCATCTGCCAGCCGCTCCGGCTGGGCCAAGCAAGGCGGCGATCGCGCTCGTCGCCCTCGGCGCCGAGCACGCCGCCGAGGTGCTGCGTCACCTGCCGGAGGCTCAGGCCGAGGCCCTCTCCGCTGAGATCGCAAAGATGGGCGTCGTCGATCAGGCGCTGCTCGACGCCGTCTGCGACGACCTTATCGCTGAGACCGGGCCGGCCGACGCCCCGCAGGGTGGCATCACCTTCACGCGCGACGTGCTCGAGCGGGTCGTCGGTGCCGAGCGCGCCGACGAGCTGATCGCCCAGTTCATGGGTGGAGAGCGCAAGCCGTTCGACTTCATGCGGTCGATGGCTGCCGAGGAGATCATCGGCCTGCTCGAGGGCGAGGCCGCTCAGACCACCGCCCTGGTCGTCGTGAACTTGAAGGCCTCGATGGCCGGTGCCGTCCTCGACGGCATGGAAGCCCGCCTGCAGGCCGACGTCGCCCATCGCCTCGCCACGATGGTTCCCGTGGAGCCGCGCGTGCTGATGGACATCGACACGGGGCTGCGCGAGAAGGCGGCAGCCTCGGGTGCCACCGACGAGAAGGGCGAGGCTCCGCCGTCGGGCGTCGACATCCTGGCGTCGATCCTGCAGGGTGCTGGGCGCGCCACCGAGCGCCAGGTCCTTGGTGGCCTGGAGTCGGTCGACCCCGAGCTGGCTGAGGCCGTCCGGGCGAAGATGTTCACCTTCGAGGATCTCCCCAAGCTCTCCGACAAGGATCTTCAGCTCGTCCTGCGAGACATCGACGCCAAGGACCTCGTCATGGCGCTGCGCGGCGTCGCCGACGAGCTCATGGAGCGCGTCATCTCGAACATGTCGCAGCGCGCCGGCGAGACGCTGCGCGAGGAGATGGGGATGCAGACGCCGGTCAAGCGGGCGGTCGTCGAAGAGGCCCAGACCAAGGTGGTCGCAGCGATCCGTGCGCTCGAAGAGGCCGGCTCGATCGAACTCCCCGGCGGCGATGACGCCGGACCGGGTGACGAACCGGAGGAGCTGCTGTGAGTCAGGCGTTCCAACTTCCGACGCTCGAGCCGCTGCGCCCGGTTGTGCCGATGTCGCCCGTCGACGCTCAGGCTGAGCTGGCCAGCGCCCGTGCGGCGGCGGTCCAGGAAGGCTATGCCGCCGGCATCGCTCAGGCTCAAGCTGAGGTTCAGGCACAGTTCGCCAGCGCGCTGGCCGCGATGCAGTCGGCGGCCGCGGAGATGGTCAGCAAGCGCGACGCGCTCTGCGACGCCGTCGAGCCCGCGGCGGTCTCGCTCGCGCTCGCCTGCGCCGAGCAGGTTGTCGGTGCCGCACTCGAGATCAAGCCCGAACTCATCGAGAACGCCGCCCGCGGCGCGCTTCGGCGACTGATCGAGCGCGACCACGTGATCATGCTTGTGAACCCGGCCGATCTCGACCACATGCGGGGGCTGGTCCCGGAGATGGTGGAGCAGCTCGGCGGCATCGAGTCGCTCGACGTGCAGGCCGAGCGTCGCGTCACCCCCGGCAGCGTGATCGTGCAGACGCCCAAGGGTGATGTCGACGCTCGCCTCGACACGCGTATGGCTCAGCTCGGCGACGTCGTGCGAGAGTGCCTTGCTCGCTGAGCCCCTCAGCACTGAGTTGTCGGAGCGCGCCCAGGACGTCATTGACCGCCTGGACATGGCCGCACAGCGGGTCGCCCGCGCCGACCTGCACCGTCCGCGCGGCAAGGTCGTCGACGTCATCGGTTTGATCGTCGAAGCCACCGGCCTGGAGGCCGAGATCGGCGAGCTTTGCGAGCTGGAGACCGGCCGCCACGAGGCGCCCGTTCCGGCTGAGGTCGTGGGCTTCCGCTCTGGCCGCACCCTGCTGATGCCGCTCGCCGAGCTGCGCGGTATCGCCCCGGGGCACGTCGTGACTCCGACCGGTCACCACCTCGACGTCGCCTGCAGTGACGAACTCCTCGGGACCGTCGTCGACGGGCTCGGCAAACCGCTCGACGGCATGGCGCCGCCCGCCGCCAAGCGCCGCCCGATCGAGGCGTCTCCGCCGAACGCGATGACGCGCCAGCGCATCGAGGATCGCATCACGCTCGGCGTGCGCGCCCTCGACACGCTCGTGCCGTGCGGCCAGGGTCAGCGACTCGGCATCTTCGCCGGATCGGGCGTCGGGAAGTCATCCCTTATGGGCATGATCGCCCGGTCGACCACGGCCGACGTCAACGTGCTCTGCCTCGTTGGCGAGCGTGGCCGTGAGGTGCGCGAGTTCATCGAGCGTGACCTCGGCGACGCCATCGAGCGCTCCGTCGTGGTGGTCGCCACCGGCGACCAGCCCGCCCTCGTGCGCATCAAGGCTGCACTGACCGCCACTGCGATCGCCGAGCACTTCCGCGACCAGGGCAAGAACGTCGTCCTGATGATGGACTCCGTCACCCGCTTTGCGATGGCACAGCGCGAGGTCGGCCTCGCGATCGGTGAGCCGCCGGCAACCCGCGGCTATACGCCGTCGGTCTTCGCGATGCTTCCGCGCCTGCTCGAGCGCTCGGGCACCAGCGACGTGGGCTCCATCACCGGCCTCTACACCGTGCTCGTCGACGGCGACGACATGAATGAGCCGATCGCCGACGCTGTGCGCTCGATCCTCGACGGTCACATCGTGTTGACCCGCGACCTGGCCCACCAGGGGCACTACCCGGCGATCGACGTGCTGCAGTCCGTCAGCAGGCTCGTCAGCGAGATCGCGCCGGACGACGTGAAGGAGGCCGGTCAGCGCGTGCGCGAGCTGATGGCCGCCTACCGCGACCAGAAGGACCTCATCTCGATCGGCGCCTACGAACACGGCTCCAACCCGGTCGTCGACCGCGCGATCGCGCTCAAGCCGGAGATCGATCGCTTCCTCAAGCAGCGCTCCGTTGAACCAAGCGGCCTGGCCGACGCCGATGCCCGCCTCATGGCGCTCGTCGAAGACGACGCTGGCTACCAGCCCTACGTCGCACCGACCCCGGTGATGGACGACGTGAACCTGCCCGGCGAGACGTGGCCGCCCGCCTCCTCGGGTGCGGCCGGCGAGTCCGCCATCCCCAGCTTCGACCTCGGAGGTGATTTTTAGTCATGGCCCGTGATTTCAAGTTCAGACTTCAGCCCGTGCTCGACATCCGCGAGGGTGCCGAGCAGAAGGCCAAGGAGCAGCTCGCCGAGACCATGGCGCTACGCAGCCAGGGCCGCGACCAGCTGCGCGCCGCGCAGGACCTCGTCGCTGCGGCCGACGCTGCCGCGCGCATGGCCGCCTCGACGCCGATGACGATCGACCAGATCGCCGCCCAGCAGCGCTGGCGCGAGCGGCTGGAGCGCCACCGCCTGGCCGCCGGTCAGCAGCTGGAGGAGGCCGAGGGCGAGGTCACGCTCAGCCGTGGCGCGCTCGTGGAAGCCCACCAGCGCCGCGCGACGCTCGACCGTCTCAAGGACACCAAGGCTGCCCAGCACCGCGCCGATGCCGAGCGCCGCGACGCGGCCGAGGCCGACGAGATCGCGTTGCGCCAGCACCATGGCCGCAAACGGCACCGGAGCCAGGCGTGAACGTCGCGGCGGGAGACGCGGTTGCGCGCGTCGCAGCGATCCAGCGGATGGCGGCCGCCATGGGCGTGGGTCCGCAGCCGACGGCCAGCTTCCAGCAGGCGCTCGACGCCGCACAGGCGACCGGCGGCACCCAGGCGGTGGCCAACACCGGCGCGAGCGTGTCGGGGGTGCCCTATGCCAGCGAGATCAACGCCGCTGCGGCCAAGCACGGGATCGACCCCGCGCTGCTCGCCGGCTTGGTGAAGCAGGAGTCGGGCTTCAATCCCAATGCCACCAGCTCGGCGGGCGCCAAGGGCCTCACGCAGCTGATGCCCGCCACAGCTCGGTCGCTCGGCGTGACCGACGCCACCGACCCGATTCAGGCGCTCGACGGCGGTGCGAAGTACCTCAAGCAGATGCTCGACCAGTTCGGCGGCGATGAGCGCCTCGCGCTGGCCGCCTACAACGCAGGACCGGGCGCCGTGACGCGCTTCGGTGGCATTCCGCCCTACGCCGAGACGAAGGCGTACGTGGAGAAGGTGCTCGCCAACCGCGACGGCTTCACGACCACGGCGCTGGCCCCTGGCGCAGCGACCGCGAGCCCGGCATCAGCACTTGGCGCGGCAACGGTGCCCTCATCCAACCTCCCCCTCAATACGTCGTCCACTTCGGCCGGATACGGGTCGAGTTCTTCGCTCGGATATCCGACCACATAACCAAGATGCCAATCGACTCACTCACTGCCGGGCCACCGGCGGTGGCGAGCCCAGGGAAAGCACCGGCCGCCAAGGCCGACGCTCCACCGGGATTCTCCGCCGCGCTGGACTCCGCCGCCAAGACCTGGACCGCACTTGCGGAAGGTCAGACCGACAACAAGCGACCGGGCACCGACCGCCCTGCCACGCCGAGCACCACCGTGCGCGACGAGCACGCCGCTGCCGCCAAGGGCGACGCGCCTGAGCAGGCTGGCAAGCCAGCGACCGCTGAAAAGGCCGACAAGCCTGAAAAGGCCGACAAGCCTGGCAAGGCCGACAAGCCTGGCAAGGCCGACCAGCCTGGCAAGGCCGACCAGCCTGAGAACGCCGACAAGCCCGGTACCGCGCAGGAAGGCCTCGTGCCTGACGCTGCGTGCGAGGTGGCGGCGCCAGTTCCGACGTTGGCTGCGGCCGTCATCGCCGCTGCTCAAGCGGCCCTCACTGCTGCGGCACCCGAGACACCGGCGACGCCTGCTTCGGCCGAGGCCATCGCCGTGGCTCAGGTGGCGATGGATGTGCAAACGGCGGCGACCGCCGTTGCCGCTGGTGCGCCGGTGAATCCCTCCGCACCAGGTGTGGCCGAACTCCTTGCGAGCGTCGAGTCCGGCGAGACCAAACTCGCCGACCTCCCGGAGGCCGTTCAGGCGCTGGTGGCCAAGGCCACCGATCAGCTCGCGCAGCAGCATGCCGCTGGCTCCACGCCTGCGCGGTCACCAGCGAGCACGACGCCTGCAGTCGCCGCTCCTGCGTCGCAGCCCGCGGCCGCGACGGCCTCGCCCACCTCATCGGCAGCGTCCGCGCCGTCTGACTCCGCCAGCGCCGCAAGCACACCCGCCGCCACCGTGGCCGCGGCGCCGGCTCCGGTTCAGGCCGAGTCGGCAGATGCTGCGCCAGTGCTCAGCCCGCTCGCCGCGGCGATCCAGGCGGCAGCACAGGCCCAGACCGGTGCCGGCGCCAACCACCCGGGCGCCGGCCAAGGCCAGCCACAACCTGGGGCGCAGACGGCCTCGGCCGCCGAGCTTGGCGCCGCCGCAGCGGCCGACCAGGCCACGCAGGCCGCCGCGCCAGCCGATGCCGCGCCGCTCTCCGTTGCCCCGGCGAGCGCTCCCGCCGTCTCGACGGCTGCGGCGCCAGCTACGCCGACCGTCTCGGTCGTCGCTCCGGCCGCGCAGTCTGCGGCGATCGAGGCGCTGGTGCAGCTGTCGCGAACCCGCGGCAACTCGTCGGCGCGCATCGCGTTGGCTCCCGAGCAGCTCGGTGGCATCCAGGTGACGCTGATCTTCGGGCCCGACGGCGTGACGGCGCGCCTGATCGCCGAGCGCCCCGAGGCGGCCGCGGCGCTTCAGCGTGCCGGCCAAGACCTCAAGGATTCCCTGCAGCAGCAGGGCATCGACCTCGCCCGCCTGGAGACCGGCTTCGCCGGCGACCACGGCCAAGGCCGCGGCGATCGCCAAGCCGGCGGACTCTTTGACGGGGGCCGCTTCGGCTCCTCACCAGGCCGCCACCCAGGCGCCGCCAACGATGGCGCCGACCAGACCCTCCACATCGCGCTCGACGAGCATCCGGCACCCGTGCCACTCGTCCCCGGTCGACTCATCGACCTGCGCGCCTGATCCAGATCGAACCTGACCCATGCCAGTCAACATCAACAACGTCAACAACGGCTCGATCGACCTGTCGAGCATGACCCAGAAGACGGTCGCTTCCACCAAGGAGCAGCAGGCCGCCCTGGACAAGGACGCGTTCCTCAAGCTCTTGGCCGCGCAGGCGCGCAGCCAAGACCCGATGAACCCGACCGACTCCACCGCGCAGATCGCGCAGCTCGCCCAGTTCTCCTCGCTCGAGCAGATGAACAACATGGCGACGCAGATCACCAAGCTGGCGTCGTCGATCGACACGCAGCGCGCCACCGGGCTCGTTGGTCACACCGTGACCTACAAGAACGGCGAGGGCATCGACACGACCGGCGTGGTCGACAAGGTCAAAGTGACGTCCTCCGGGCCGCTGCTTTCGATCGCCGGCATCGACGACATTGATCCCGCGACCCTGATCGAGGTGCGATGACTGTTCCCGTCAACCCGGCGCTGATGCCGCCGGGCCCCTCCGGTGTTCCCGGTGTCGGGGCTACCCCGCGGACTTCGCGGATCGGTGATCACCAACGCTCTGGACCAGAGTTTGCGCAGGTGCTCCGCGAGAGCGCGGCTCAGGCTCCGGCACGAGCGTCGCAACCCGTCGTCTTCTCCGGTCATGCACTGCAGCGCCTGGAACGTCGCGGAATCACGATGGATGCAGACACCACGCAGCGACTTGGCGAGGGCGTAGACCGCGCCGCTTCCAAGGGCTCGCGGGCGGCCGTCGTGCTGATCGATCAGAACGCTTTCGTCGTTGGCGTGCCCTCCCGAACCGTGATCACGGCCGTCGGCCGCGACCACATGAAGGAACACGTCTTCACCAACATCGACTCCGCGGTCATCGCGTAGCGACCCCCGGTCGCCAGTTCTTAAGCTCGCTGGCGCGATGTGTCGAATTTCGGCTGGACGCGGTCAACTCGTATGACCAGTCGACCGATACTTCACCTATAAGGCGTTGCGCGCATGGAGCGCGCTGCAACCCGCCTTACTTCTACTCAACCTAGGCCGGACCCCTCAGGGGAGGCCGCACGAAAAAGGACACGATGTCCCGATGATGCGATCGATGTTCACCGCCCAGAGCGGTCTCAAGGCTCACCAGATCCTGCTCGACGTCACCTCCAACAACCTGGCGAACGTCAACACGATCGGCTACAAGTCCAGCCGTACGTCGTTCCAGGATTCACTGACCCAGCTGCAGGGCACCGGCGCCGCGTCGAGCCCGGGCTACGGCGGCAGCAACTCCAAGCAGATCGGTCTCGGCGTCAACGTCGGCTCGATCGGCAACCTGATGGGCGCAGGCTCCTTCCAGGTGACGGGCTCCGGCCTGGACGTCGCCATTCAGGGCGAGGGGTGGATCCGCGTCGGCAACGGCACGACGACCCCTGGCAACCCGACCGCGGGCACGCCGGCTGGTGCCGACGTGAACTTCACCCGCTCCGGCAACTTCTCGCGCAACGACAAGGGCTTCCTCGTCACGACCGACGGCTACTACGTCATGGGCAAGGTTGCTCCCGACACCGCTGGTGGTGGCGGCGTGGCTGACTGCTACATCGAGATCCCCGAGGGTGCGACAGGCGTCGCCGTGGCGCCGGATGGTGCCGTCAGCTTCATTCCGCCGGCGGGCTACACCCAGCCAGCCGCACTGCCGCCGATCGACGCCTCCGGCCGCGCGATCGCTGGCTACATGTCGCTCGCGAAGTTCTCCAACGAGCCCGGCCTTGAGCGGGTGACGAACAACCGCTGGCAGGCCACCGCCCAGTCCGGCGCTCCGCTCGACGGTACCCCTGGTGGCAAGTACGGCCAGTCGATCGCCGGCGTCCTTGAGATGTCCAACGTCGATATGGCGTCGGAGTTCACCACCATGATCTCCGCGCAGCGTGGCTTTCAGGCCAACTCGCGCGTGATCTCGACGACCGACCAGATGCTCCAGGACCTGGTCAACCTCATCCGCTAGCAGCAGCCTGCTGAGCGCGCGGCGCCTCTGCGCCGCGCGCCGCTGCTGTGCCGTCCGCACCCTCCCCGTGATCACTCTTCACCGCCTCGGGCAGAGCGAAGCCTCGCTCGTCCTCAACTGCGACCTCGTCGCCACCGTCGAGGCCAACCCCGACACCGTCATCACGCTCGTGACGGGTGCCCGTCTGGTCGTCTCCGAATCACCTCAGCAGGTGATCGACGCCGTCATGCGGTGGCGTGCCGAGATCGGCCGCCAGACGTTCGGCGTGCCCAAACTCGTCGAATCGCGCTGACGCCCGCGGGCGGTCACGCCCGTGCAAGTCGGCGGGTGTTCTACAGGTTCGGCCAGTGCCTGCCGATCCACCGGGGGAAGTCCCGTGAGCGAGACCCGAATCTTCCATCCTGACCGCGCCGAAGGCCGCAAACCGTGGCTGCGGCCGGTCGACTTCTCGGCGCCCAGCGCGCTCCCGCCAGATCAGCAGGCGCGGCTGCGTCGACTCGTCGACGACCTCGCTCCGATCGTTGGCCCGCGCGCGACCGCCGACCTCGGGCTGAGCTTGGAGCTGGAGCCGCTTTGGGTCCGCGAACTCTCTTGGCGTGACGGGCATCCGATTCCAGCGGACGACGCCGTCACGACCGTGATCGAGTCCTCCGCCGGCGGCCACCTCTACCTCGTGCTCGACCCGACGCTGGCGTCGCTCGTCGTCGAGCGGCTGCTCGGCACCGAGCCCGATCCGGCCCGGCCGCTGCGGCCGGTCACCACGATCGACCGGGCGTTGCTCAGCCGTATGAACGACCTGCTCGTCTCGGCGCTGGGTCGCCTCTGGGAAGAGGCCACCGGCGCGACCCTGGTCGCGACCGGCGTGAAGTCGCAGAGCGCGCTGGCCGCCGATCTCGAGCCCCACGATCTGATCCTGCTGATCGCGGTCGAGGTCAAGATCTTCAACACCCTGAGCGTGCTGCACCTGGCGTTCCCGCAAACGGTCTTGGCCCCCGTTGGCCGCCAACTTTCGCGCCCGTCGGCGCGGGGTGCCGGAGATGACCCAGCCACGACCCGGGCAGTCCAAGCGCGCCTCGGTGAGGCCAGCGTCGAGGTGCAGGTGCGCCTGGGGACCGTGAAGCTGACGGCCGGCCAGATCTCAGGGCTCCACCCGGGCGACCGCGTTCCGCTCTCGACGCCTGCCACCGAGTCGGCGGCGCTGATCGTCGACGGGGTGCCGGTGCAGTACGGGCATATCGGCCGCAGTGGGATGCACCGCGCCGTTCGCGTTGGGGCCGGCGCATGAAGACGGCATTCAGCGCGATTGCCGCCGTTGCCGCCGACGCTGCCCGTGCCGCGTTGCCCGAGCAGGTGCAGGTTGGCGCCGTCACGCCGCTCCCGCGCGGCGCCGACCCGTTCGTTGGCGCCGAACGCCCGCTGCTACTCGCCGTGACCCGGTGGACCTTCGTCGCTCCGGGTGGCGTGTTGCTCGGGGGATCTCCCGCTTCGATGGCGGCGGTCCTGGGTTTTGACGTTCCAGCCACGCCGACTCCCGTGGCCCCTGAGGACCGCAAGGAGGGGGCGCCCGCACCGCCGAAGTGGAGCGATCTCGTCGCCGAAGCTGCTCGCGAGACGGCGACGACGGTGACGCAGGCGATCGCGGCGGCGATCACCGCCGTTGCGGATCTGCCGCCGGATTGCTCCTCGACGCAGGTCACCGTCGGCAACGATGACGGTGCGATCCGTGCCGAGGTCGGACCGCTGCCGGACGCCGTCGTCTTGATGCTGCATACCGACGAACACGAAGTCCGTCTCGTGGTCGTCGTCCCGGGGGTGATGGTTGCGCGCCTCAGCGACACGACGCCGCCGAGCCCAAGTGAGCCCGTCGTCGAGGCTGACGCCACGGACGAGGCCGAAGACGCCAAACGCCGAGCAGCGACCGCGCTGCGCGGCGAACTCGACCGTGCCCTCTCGGCCGTGCCCCTCGAACTGTCGATCGGGATGGGGCACGCCAACGTGCCGCTCTCCCACGTGCTGCACCTGCAGGATGGCGAGGTGCTGGAGCTTGAAGAGGCGGTCGACGCGCCCGTCGATCTGATCTCCGGCGGCACCCCGGTCGCATACGGTGACCTCGAGGTCAGCGATCACGGCACGCTCGTGCTGCACGTGACAGGGATTCCAGGCCAGCGCACCCGTGAGACGCCGTCGCTGGTGCCCGAACCTGCCGGACCACCGGCCGCCGCGCAAGCCCCGGGGACCCCGGATGCGCAGTCGCCTGCGGCCGCAGCGAGCGACGCTCCAAGCGACGGGCCCGCGCCGCCAGCGGGCGAGGACCCAGACCGCGGGCAGACGCCGTGACGCCCGGCGCGGGGGAGGGGCTGCGCTCGCGTCGCTCAGCCGACGTGCGCGCCTGGCTGAAATCCCGCCCGACCCTCGATGAGATGCGGGCGGAGTTCCCGCACGAGTGGACGCAGGTCGAGGCCGAACTCAGCGCCGTCGTCGACACCGGAGACCCCCGCGCGCTTGAGCAGTATGTGCAGCAGCTCGCCAGCGGCGGCGGGCAGCCGGCGGCTCGCGGCGCCAAGCCGACTCGCTCTGGGATCGATGCCGCGCTCGCCGCGCAGGTGCGACGCTCGATGGCGGCGGAGTCGATTCGTCACCTCAGTGTGCGCGCCGCCAGCGGCGTGAAGTCGGGCCGCGTTCGGTTCAATCTCGTCAACGGATGGGTCGCTCAGCGGCTGCTCTTCGATGGCGGCGGTCTCGATCGCAAGCCCGTCTCGATGGGGCGCTTTCGCCTGCTTTGGCCGCTGCTTTGGCAGCGCAAGCGCCTCATGCCGTTGGTCGAGCCCAAGGGCATCTACTGCTTCTATTCCAAGCCGCTGATCAAGCGCCTGGCCGCGCTGATCGGAGATCGTCGGGCGCTCGAGGTCGCCGCAGGCGATGGCACACTCTCGCGCTTCCTGAAGGAGGCGGGAGTGGACATCACCGCCACCGACGATCACAGCTGGTCGGCGGTTGACTTCCCGCCCGACGTGGAGCGGCTCGACGCAGCCAAGGCCGTCAAGCAGTACCGGCCGCAGGTCGTGCTCTGCTCGTGGCCACCGGAAGGCAACGCGTTTGAGCGGGCGATCCTCGCCGCGCCCGGCGTCGAGACGTACATCGTGATCGGCTCAGGGGCGCGCGTGGGCACTGGCGATCGCGACGCCTACCTCCGCGCGACGGGCTTCACCGAGCGCGATGATGCGGCGCTAGCCAAGTTCGTGCTGCCGCCCGAACTTGGCTCCGTGGTGCGGGTCTTTGACCGCACCCACTCCGCCAAATAGCTGGTTAGACCAGAATCCGGTTCCTCGGGTTTGGCGGGGGCTCGTCAGGAATCGCCCGCCACTAAAGGCTTCTGGACCGCTTTGGCGCGTCTGGGTGCCCGCTCCTGCCGCTTGCATACCGAGTAACGGATCACCTGTCCAGCTTGTTGGACAAGCACGCAAGTTCATCTGCTGACCGCCGATGTTCGGAGGAATGAAAGCTGGAGCCCTCATCGGCATCCTCGTCGCGGTCGGCCTGATTCTCGCAGGCGCCTTCCTCGAGGGTGTGACCCCCATGATGCTGTTCGCGCCGTCCGCGATCGTGATCATCGGCGGCGGCACGCTCGGTGCCACCATGGCCTCGCTGGGCATGGAGGGCATGAAGCAGATCGTGCCCGGCTACAAGGCCGCAATGCTCGCCGAGCCGGTCGACATCTCCGGCCAGGTCGAGCGCCTCGTTGGCTTCGCCGACACGGCCCGGCGCGACGGCCTGCTGGCGCTGGAAGCGCAGCTGCCCGAGGTTCCGGACGAGTTCACTCGCAAGGGCCTGCAGCTCGTCGTCGACGGCACCGACGCGCACGCCGTCGAGGAGATCCTCGAGCTCGAGATCGAATCGATGCAGACGCGCCACAAGGTCGGCGAAGACGTCTTCCGGCTCGCCTCCGGCTACTCGCCGACGATCGGCGTGCTCGGCACCGTCATCTCGCTCGTCCACGTGCTCGGCAACCTGTCTGATCCCGATTCCCTCGGCCCCTCCATCTCCGTGGCCTTCATCGCCACCCTCGTTGGCGTCGGTTTCGCCAACGTGATCGCCCTGCCCATCGCGACCCGCCTCAAACAGGTCTCCGGCTGGGAAGTGCAGATGCGCAACATGACCATCCAGGGGATCCTCGCGATTCAAAAGGGCGACAACCCGCGAATGGTCGCCGAGAAACTCCTCACCTACGTGCCGCCCAAGCAGCGCGACAGCGTCACCCTCCCGGGCGCTCCCAAGCTCCAGGCCGTGGAAGACAAGAAGGCGGCCTAGTCATGTCGCGCAAGCACAAGCATGCTGCGCATGACGAGCACCCGGACGAGCGCTGGCTGCTGACCTACGCCGACATGATCACCCTGCTCATGGCGCTGTTCATCGTCATGTTCTCGATCTCCAACGTGAACAAGGGCAAGTTCAACGAGCTTTCCAAGTCACTGAACTCTGCCTTCAACGGTCCTCCGGTGATGAGCGGCGGCGAGGCCATCAAGGAGACGGGCGCCGAGTCTGGCGTGCCGACCCCGGCGGCGGCGCCGCCACGCCCGTCGCTGCAGGCCGCGCTAGCGCCGCAGAGCTCGGGCCAGGCGAGCTCGGCGCAAGAAGAGCAGGCCGATCTCAAGCAGCTCGAACAGATGATCAAAGCCGCGGCCGCCAAGGCCGGCGTGAAGGACAAGATCGAGACCGAGGTCTCGGCCGACGGCCTCACCGTGCGCGTGAAGAGCGACGGGCTGCTGTTTGCCTCCGGCTCGGCTGCGATCAACCCGGCCGCCCTGCCAATCATTGGCGATCTCGCCCGCCTCCTGCGCGCCGACGGCCGCCACGCCGTGATGGTCTCCGGCCACACCGACTCTCAGCCCGTCTCCGGCCAGTTCCCGACGAACTGGGAGCTGTCGACCGCCCGCGCCGCCGCGGTGGTGCGCCAGCTCATCACCGATCGCGTCTCGCCCGCACGACTCACGGCCACCGGTCGCGCGTTCTACGACCCGCGGTCGACGAACTCGACCGTTGCCGGACGCGCAGCCAACCGGCGCGTGGAACTCTTCCTGCCGCGCAGCGTGGCCGTGTCGACGCAGGCCTCCACGGGCGAGGCTCCGGCTGCCGACTCCGGCGCAGCCGACAGCGCCGCCGAGTCGACCGACGACGCCGCCAAGGCTGCAGAACTCGAGGCGTCCGACACCGCCACCCGCTTCTCCGAGGACGCGCCGGCTGGCGCCGCGCCCGCCGAGACCGCACCTTCCGAGAGCTCGCACTGAGCTTCGCCCTCCGACCCGATCCATCGACAGACCCATGAAGCCAAAGCTCATCCTCCCCATCGTGATCCTCGTGGTCGGCCTGCTGGCCGGCAAGACGTTCTTCGCCAAGGCGCCCGCTGAGGCGGCGCCGAAGCCGAAGGTCCACGGCGAGGTCTACATCATGCCCAAGGACTTCCTGGTCAACCTCAAGGACGGCCGCTTCGCGAAGCTCAACGTTGGCCTGATCCTCAAGCACCACTACCTCGCGGAGGCCGTGGCCGAAGCGAGCGGCGGCGGCCACGGCGCTCCCAAGGCGCCGGAGGGCTACGGCACGCTCCCGCAGGAGGCGATCGTGCGCGACATCGTGACCGACGCCCTCACCGGCGCCGAGGCCAACGAACTGATCAACAAGACGAAGCGTCATCACCTCAAAGAGGCGATCGTCGAAGAGATCAAGGCCAACACCGATGTGAAGATCGAGCACCTGATCTTCACCGACGTCGCCGTCCAGTAGTCACCTCGTCCTCCGCACCCCTCCGCCACCTGTCTGCCGACCCCACCACCTAAGCCATGCTCGACTCACCTGAACTCACCGCCACGCACTCCGCCCCGGTCGCCGACCTGGAGCGCCTCGTTGGCGTGCGCGTGTCGGTCACCGTCGAACTCGGGCGTTCCTCGATGACGCTCGGCGAGGCGCTCGAACTTGGGCCTGGTGCGGTCATCCCGCTCGACACCACGGCCGGCGCTGCGCTCTCGTTGCGCGTCAACGACCGGCTCGTCGCTCGTGGCGAGGTCCTCGTGATCGATGACGTCTACGGCCTGAAGATCACCGAGATCGTCGACGATGCCGCTCCGGTCGTGGCGCAGGCCGCTCCCGGCCTGATGGGCGCACCCATCGCGCCTGCCGAGCAGCTCGCCGCCTAGTTCGCTGCTGCGGGGTCCGCGTCGCTGGCGCGAGACGCCGCCTCATCGCAAATCCCCTCAAAATGCTGTATTACCAGGATGTGGGGCAACGGCATTGTTCTTGCGTGCCCCGTGCGTCATGCTGAGAGCTGTCCCATTCGTCTGAGCGTTCCCGCTTAGTCGCCCCGGCGCCGCCGGGTTTCGTCGTCTCACATCGAGGTCCCGTGCGCCCATCGCGACTCTTCAGTGCCGTTGCTACGGCCCGCACGCTTGCCTTGGCAGGGCTGGTATGCGGAGCGCTCACCAGCTCCGCACAGGCTGCGGCGCCGGAGCCGGTCTACTCGCTCGTTCACGGGTGCTACGCCTTGCAGGACGCGGACTCTGGGCGCTTCGTGGCGCGCGACGCGCGCGGCTATGGCGTTGGTGGGCTCGGCGCTGAGGGACTTGCCGGTGCAACCGCGTTTCGTTTGCAGGCCACGGCGCTTGGCAGCTATCTGCTGTTTGGCCCCGACGGGCGGATGCCCCAGGCGACGAGTCCGGTCACCTGGCGCACGAGCCCAGCGCTCCCGGCCGACTGGTCGGTGGCGGACGCAGGGAGCGGTGGGCTGCGGCTCACGTCGAAGCTGAGCGGCAAGGACCTCACCGTCACCGCTGGTCAACGTCTGTCGGTCACGGCCGACGCTGACGCACGCTGGTCGTTCGTGGCGGCGAAGGGCTGCGCCGAGTTCCCGGAGCTTGAGGTCGGCGCCACCGGCACGCCGTTCAAGGGCGCAAGCCCGACCGCTCCGGTGAAGGGATTCCTCGACACCCACACGCATGTGAGCGCCTACCGGTTCATCGGTGGCAAGTTCCACTGTGGGCGCCCATGGAGCCCGTATGGCGTGACGGTCGCGCTGAAGGACTGCTCCGATCACGGCGCCGACGGCAGTACTGCGCTGGTCGAGAACCTCCTCACCTACGGCAACCTCACGCAGAAGCACAGCCCGACGGGTTGGCCGAGCTTCAAGGGCTGGCCGACGCATGACTCCAATACGCACGAGAGCACCTACTGGAAGTGGCTGGAGCGGGCCTGGCGTGGGGGACTGCGGCTGATGGTCAACGACCTCGTCGAGAACCGGGCCCTCTGCGAGATGTATTGGCTGAAGCAAAACCCGTGCAACGACATGGTGAGCGCCCGCGGCCAGGCCAAAGCCATGCATGAGCTGCAGGACTACATCGACGCGCAGTCCGGCGGGCCGGGCAAGGGCTTCCTGCGGATCGTCACCTCGCCGCAGGACGCGCGCCGGCAAATCAACGACGGGAAGCTCGCACTGGTCCTGGGGATCGAGGTGTCCGAGGTGCTGGACTGCAAGCTCCGCGGTTCGGCGCCGAAGTGCACCAAAGCCCAGATCGATCAGCAGCTCACTGAGCTCCACGATCTCGGCGTGCAGTCGGCGTTCGTCGCCCACAAGTTCGACAACGCGCTCTCAGGAACGCGATTTGACAGCGATATCACGGGCGTGCTCGTGAACATTGGCAACGGCTACGCCACGGGGCGCTGGTGGGAGGCCGGGACGTGTCCGGTCGGCCAGGAGCCAGACAACACGCCGCCGAGTATCACGGGCAAGAGCCTCGAGCTGTTCCGCGCGCTCGGGATGGGGATCGGCAAGAAGATCGTGAACGGCTCACTTCCGGTCTACCCGCCGGGCCCGCTTTGCAACCCCAAGGGGCTGACGGACCTCGGCGAGCACATGGTGCGCAAGATGGCCGAGCTGGGGATGATCGTCGAGGTCGACCACATGAGCGTGAAGGCCCGCAACCAGACGCTCGACCTGCTCGAGGAGCTGCGCTACCCGGGCGCGATCAGCAGCCACAGCTGGTCGGATGTGGTGGCCGAGGTGCGCATGCAAAAGCTTGGCGGATTGCTGTCTCCCTACGGCCGCGACTCCGAGGTCTACGTCGACAGCTGGAGGCGCGTGCGCTCCACGCGCCCGGCCGGATTCTTTGGGATCGGCTACGGCTCCGACAGCAACGGCCTGGGAGCGCAGCCGGCTCCGCGTCCCAGCGCAGCACGCAATCCCGTCGTCTACCCCTACAAGACGTTTGACGGCGGCACCACGATGTGGAGGCAGCCAGCCGGCACCAGAACGTTCGACGTGAACGAGGACGGGGTCGCCAACTACGGCCTCTTCCCGGACTACATCGAGGACCTGCGCCTCCTCGCCGGTCCCGAGATCGTCGACGACATGGCCAATGGGGCCGAGGCCTACCTGCAGCTCTGGGAGCGAGCAACCGCCTGGTAATCGCCGCCTTCTGCCGGGCGCCTCCGCGCATTCATACGCTGAACAGTCGTATAGCAAGTAGACGGTTGATCGATACGAGGTAAAGACATCAGACCAGTGGTCCGACTCTTGGAGTGCCGAACCGAATTCAGGGGAATTCGCGCAGCATGAAGGGGAGCCCATGAGGCACAGGGGAATCGCGGCCTTTGCCGCAGCGTTTGCGGTATGCGCCGCAGCACCATCCGCGGCAAGCGCCGCCTCGATCGATATCGGAAAGCTGATCTCGATCTCCGTCGAGGCCGGCAAGGGCACCGGTTCGACCGCCTCGGGGGTGGCGGTCAGCACCTCCGCCTACGCGCAGTGCGGCAAGACGCAGGACCGCGTCTGGCAGGCATTCCTGAAGTTCGGTGACACCGCGGACTACTGGTTCGCCCCCGGCGGAGACTTTGAAAGCGGCGCCACCGGCTGGTCGCTGAGCAACGCCAAGGTGGTTGCCGGCAACGACCAGACCGGCGTCGCCGGAGGGAAGAGGTCGCTGTCGCTTGGTAGTGGACTCGTGTCTCTCCGCGGCACCGCGGTCTCACCGCCCTTTTGCGTGACCGACATCCACCCGACCTTCCGCTACGTCGTCAAAGCCAACGGTGCCGTCGGCCTGTTGGAGACCTACGTGCGCTACACCGCCGTGGACGGGTCGACGCAGGAGCAACAGGTCCGCTCGAACTCGGCGACCAACCTGCTTCCAGGCAAGTGGAAGCCGTCGGATCTTCAGCCACTCGCGACCGCGATGCCGATGAAGAAGATCGGCGGCGTCGCCAAGGTGCAGCTGGTCTTCCGCAGCCCACTTGGCGCGCTCGGCACCGGCTACCAAATCGACAACGTCCTCGTAGACCCGTACCGCTCGCGGTAGGAGCCCCGTGGGCGCTGACCCCTCACTCGTTCCAGCGGTCGACCGCGACGACCACGCCCCGGCCTTCCCGGTTGGACGCGTGGATCGCGACGCGGTCGCCGCGCCGATTGAGCAGGGCGAGTCCGAGGGTGCAGTCGACCGCCTCCTCGACGACTCATGGGACGAGCGGCTCGTCCCGCACGACCGCCGCCAGCGGGCCGCCAGCGCGGGGTTGACCCTCGCGTTCCTGGCCGCCGCCGGCGTGCTCGCGGTGTTTGCGCCGCTTGAGCCCGCCCGGGCCTCGATCCCGATGATCGTGGTGTTGGCGCTGTCGTTTGCGATCGCCAGCCGCGTCGAGTTCCCGCTGGGCGCGGGCTACGCGGTGCCGACGCAGCTGTTCCTGGTGCCGCTCTTCGTGTTGGCGCCGCCGTCGCTGGTGCCGCTCATCGTGGTGGCTGCCCACACCGCGGCCGCGGTGGTCGACGTGCTCTCACGCCGCGTCCGCGCCGACCGACTCCTCGACGTGGGTGGCGACTCCTGGCATGCGGTTGCTCCGGCGCTCGTGATCCTCGCGGCTGGGGCGCCGACGCCCGGCCAGGTGCCGGTGTTGATGATCGCCGCCGCGTTCACCGCGCAGATGCTCAGCGAAGTCGCCACCAGCTCCGCACGCGTCTGGCTGGGGCTCGGCATCCCTCCGCAGCTGCAGCTGCGCGTGCTGCTCAGCGTCTGGACGATCGACCTGTTGCTCACGCCAATCGGCTTCATCGCGGCGGCCGCTTCGACCATCGATGGGCTGAGCGCCGCGCCGATCGGCCTCCTGGGAATCGTGGCACTCTTGGCGCTGCTGACCCGAGACCGGACCCAGCGCATCGAGCAGGCGCACGTACGGCTGGAGGCGCTGCGTGCCGAGCGCACCCGGCTTGAGGTCGCGGTGCAGCGCATCGGCGATGCCTTCGCCTCCAAACTTGATCTCGACGCCCTCCTCAACATCACGATGCGCGCGGCGTTTGAGGCGCTCGCTGCGGACGGCGGGCGTGCGAGCGCGAATCCGGGGCATGGCCGGCGCCTGGTGCGCCGCGCGACGATCCAGGAGGACCGCGACCTGGAACCGGCCCTCATCGCGGCCGAGCAGGCGGCCGCGCTGACGGGCGAGATGAGCGTGGCGACCGTCAATGGCGTCTGTGCCGTGGCCTGCCCGGTGCTGGAGCCCGCCGGAGAGCGTCAGGCCGCCGGCGTCGTTGCGCTCGCTCGCCGAGAGAGTGGCTTTACCGAGCGCAAGCAGGAACTGCTCCAGTACCTCTGCGAGCAGGCTGGCGTCGCCGCTGGAGACATTGAGCGCCACACGGTGCTGCACCGCCAGGCGCTGACGGATGAACTCACCGGGCTGGCCAACCACCGCCGCCTGCAAGAGGTGCTTGCGCTTGGCACCAGCGCGCACCAGCTCTCCGGCGCCCCGCTCTCGCTGGTGCTCTTTGATCTCGACAACTTCAAACAGGTCAACGACACGCGCGGGCACCAGACGGGCGACCACGTGCTGCGCGCGGTCTCCGAGGTGCTCAAGAACTGCTGCCGCACGGGCGATGAGGCCGCCCGCTACGGCGGGGAGGAGCTCGCGATCGTCCTCCATGCGACGGAGCTTCCCGCGGCGCTCGCGGTCGCCGAGCGCGCCCGCTCGCAGATCGCCGCTTTGCAGCTCGTCGACACCGAGGGGCGCGACCTCTCGGTCACGACCTCAGTCGGCGTCTCTGCGCTCGGCCCTGGCATCCGCGACCCACGGGCACTCATCGCCGCCGCCGACGCCGCCCTCTACGAGGCCAAGCACGCCGGCAAGAACCGCGTGCACTTCCAGGGCGGCACCGCCGCCGTCTGAGCTCGTCGCCGCGATCCGGCGAACGGCAGCGCTACGAGCGGCGAAACGGTCTCGCTTCTGCCTGTGAAACGGTAGCGTAGAAGCCTGCGAAACGGTAGCCTAGGGCGATGCGAAATGTTCGCTACTCGCCGCGCGTAGTCGATGCGGAACTCGACGAACTTGCCGCGGAGCTCCCGGCGATCCTGATTGAGGGCGCGAAGGGCGTCGGCAAGACTGCCACCGCCCTCCAACGCGCCGCCACCGTCCGCGCGCTGGACAGTCTCTCGCAGCGCAGCGCGGTAGCGGCCGACACCCGCCGCGCGCTCGAGGGCCCTCACCCGGTGCTGTTTGACGAGTGGCAGCACGTGCCTGAGCTGTGGGATCGCGTTCGCCGCGCGGTGGATGCCGGTGCTGAGCCAGGGAGCTTCTTGCTCACGGGCTCGGTCGTGCCGTCCGGGCTCGGGACGCACTCCGGGGCGGGACGGATCGTTACCGTCCGGATGCGGCCGATGGCACTGTCGGAACGCGTCGAAGCTCCACCGACGGTAAGCCTCGGCGCAATGCTGACCGGCGCTCGACCTGAGGTTGGAGGGGCAACGTCGTGGCGGCTAGAGCACTACGTCGACGCGATTCTGTCGTCCGGCTTCCCTGGGCTACGCGGGCTGAGTTCGCGGAGTCGACGCGCGCAGCTCGACGGCTACATCGCTCGAATCGTGGATCAGGACCTGCCGGAACTCGGGCACGCCGTCCGCAATCCGGTCCTCCTGACGCGCTGGATGCGGGCCTATGCGGCTGCGGCGTCGAGCAGCGCCTCGTTCGAGCGCATTCGGGACGCCGCGACTGCCGGACATGCCGACAAGCCGGCCAAGACGACGACGATCCCGTACCGGGATGCGTTGGAACGACTTTGGATTATCGACTCCGTGCCAGCGTGGTTGCCGTCTAGGCGGCCGATCTCGCGCCTTTCAGCACCGCCGAAGCACCAGCTGGTCGATCCGGCCGTTGCCGCCCGGCTCCTTGGAGTCGATGCTGAGCGGCTACTCGACGGCGACACGCCCGACACCGTGGTGCCGCGTGAGGGCTTCCTGCTCGGAGCCTTGTTTGAGTCGTTGGTCACGCTGTCGGTTCGCGTGTACGCGCAGTCGCTCGAGGCGAACGTCAGGCACCTGCGGACCAGCGGCGGAGACCGTGAGGTTGACCTCATCATTGAGCGATCCGATGGCCGGGTTGTGGCCATTGAGGTCAAGCTCGCCCGCTCCGTCAACGACCACGACACGCGTCACCTCCGTTGGCTCGCTGAACGGATTGGTGACGACCTCCTCGACGCCGTCATCGTCACCACCGGCGGCGAGGCCTATCGCCGCAAGGACGGGATTGCCGTCGTGCCAGCGGCGTTGCTCGGCGCCTGAGCGGCCTGGGCGCGAGCGGCGACGCGCCGTTTGTATGAATCGAAGTTCCGCCTAGATCCCGGTCCATTTTGTGCTCGCGGGCTCGCGCGGTGCATCGTCGGTTGCAGGCGGCAGATCAAACAGGTCAGATCAGCGGATGTGGCTCAAGGCAGCGGACGAAATGCCGATGCCAAGTGAGGGTCAGGCCGTCCTGGCCTCCGCGTTTCCTTGCCTCGGATCCTCTTGCCGCAGCTTCACCTCTCACGCCTGCATCTCCGGTCGCAGCAGCTCCTTGCCGCCGCCTTTTGCGTCGGCGTCGTCGTCCTGCTCGCGCTGAGCGGCTCCGCGTATGGCCAGGCGGCCACGTCGCCGACCACGCCGGGGGAGAAGACGCCGCTGGGCCCCGCCACGCAGGCGGCCGGCGAAGGCGCGACCTCCTCCACGGCAACCGAGGGCGGTGGCAGCGGCGGTCTCGTGCGCACCATCGTCGGCCTGCTGATCGTGATCGCCGTGATCTACGGCGTCACGTGGATCCTCAAGCAGCTCAAATCCCGTGAGGTCGGTGGAGCGATCGGCGATGGCCTTGAGAACCGCGCGACGCTCCCGCTCGGCCCCGGCCGCAGCGTGCACCTGGTGCGCGCCGGCAATGAGTACCTGCTCCTCGGCGTCGCCGAGGGCGCCGTGCAGACGCTGCGCTCCTACACCGAGGGTGAAGCCCGCGCCGCCGGCTTCCCGGTCGACGAGGCCGAAGACCTCGCACCGCTCAAGGACGCCCCAGGGGAGCCCACCACCTTCGTCGGGCGGATCCGCGACCTCACGGTGCGCCGATGATCCCGTCGTCGTTCTCCAGCGCCGCAGTCCTGGCGCAGACGAGCATCCAGGACGGTGGCCAAGCCGTTCAGCTGCTCATCCTGATCGGCGCGCTCTCGATCGTGCCGGCGCTGCTGTTCACCGTCACCGGGTTCACGCGCATCCTGATCGTTCTGGGGTTCGTCCGCACCGGGCTCGGCACGCCGACGGCGCCGCCCAACCAGGTCCTGATCGGCATCGCGCTGTTCCTCACGCTCTTCGTCATGGGCCCGACGCTCACGACGGTCAAGGACACGGCGATCCAGCCGCTCATCGAAAACAAGATCTCGGTCGAGACCGCCTTCAAGCGAGGCGAGATCCCGATGCGCGAGTTCATGTTCCGCCAGACGCGTGACCGTGACCTAGCGCTGTTTACGAAGATGGCGAAGCTCGATCAGCCCAAGACCCGGGCCGACATCCCGACGCGCGTGCTGATCCCCGCGTTCATCCTCAGCGAGCTCAAGACGGCCTTCCAGATCGGCTTCTTGATCTTCCTGCCGTTCCTCGTGATCGACCTCGTGGTGTCGTCGACGTTGATGTCCTTGGGCATGGTGATGCTGCCTCCGGTCTTCATCTCCTTGCCGTTCAAGATCCTGCTGTTCGTGCTCGTCGACGGCTGGTCGCTGATCACGCAGTCGCTCGTGGAGAGCTTCAACTTATGGGTCCCGACGAGGCCATCAGCCTCGCTGACCGCGCCCTGACGGTGACGCTCACGATGGCGCTGCCGATCCTGGTCGTCGGGCTGGTCGTCGGCGTGCTGATCTCGATCGTTCAGGCCGTCACACAGATCCAGGAGCAGACGCTCTCGTTCGTACCCAAGCTCCTCGCGGTGGCCGCCGTCATGGTGGTCCTGGGGCCGTGGATGGCCGACATCATGACCCAGTACACGCGCGATCTCTGGACGTCGATCCCGCAGGTCGTCAATAAGTAATGGGCGGCCCGACGCCTCAGCTGCTCGACCTCCTCGGCGTCGACAACATCCTCGTGTTCGTGATGGCGCTCGCGCGCATCACGCCCCTCTTCCTGCTTGCGCCGGTCTTCAGCTCGCGGCAGATCCCGTCGCAGGCCAAAGCCGTGATCGCGGTCGCCTTGGCGATCGGCATCACGCCCGCCGCAGATCCTGGCACGGCGCTCGAAGGCGGCACGTTCGATCTCCTGGCGATGCTCGCGGTGGAGGTGCTCGTCGGCGCCGCGATCGCCTTTGCGATCGTGGCCGTCACGGCGGCCCTCGAGGTCGCCGGAACGTTCCTGGACTTCGTGGTCGGCTTCTCCTTCGGCGCGCAGATCGACCCGCTCTCCGGCAACCAGAACGCCGTCTTGGCCCGCCTCTATGGCCTGATCGGCGTGATCGTCTTCATCACGATCGGCGGCGATGAGTGGGTGATTCGCGGCATCGCGCGCTCCTACGAGCTCGTCCCGATCGGGGCCACGCCAGACGTGAACCTGCTGATCGCCGGCGCCGATCGCACGTTTGCGGGGATCTTCACCTCGGCGCTGCAGATCGCAGCGCCCGTCATGCTCGCGCTGACGCTGACGGACGTCGGCTTCGGCCTGGTCTCGCGCGTGGTCCCGTCGCTGAACGTCTTCGCGGTAGGCCTGCCGATCAAGGTCCTGGTCGGGATGGTCCTCATCGGCGTCACGCTGCCGCTCGTCGGCACGTGGATCCAAGGCGAGCTCGAGCAGAGCGTCGGCGCCGCCCTCAAGACCCTCCGGGTCGCCTGAGTAGAGGGTGGAGGTGAGCGATGGCCGGCGAGAAAACTGAGAAAGCGACACCCAAACGCCAGGAGGAATCCCGGCAGAAGGGCCAGGTCGCCAAGTCGATGGATCTGGGTGGCTCGGGCGTGCTGCTCGCTGGCCTGATCGCGCTCGGGGCGTTCGGTCCCAAGATGCTGCAGTCGCTGGAGACGATGCTCGCGACGAGCCTGAAGACGGCGGCCACGCCCGAGAAGGTCCAGGGCGTCGGGATCTCCAAGCTGCTCACGGACGCCGGCCAAGTGGCGGTCGGCGCGATCCTGCCGATCGCCGTCCCGTGCGCGATTGCAGCGGCCGTGATGATGGCCGCGCAGGTCGGGCTGAAGATCACGCCGAAGGCCATCAAGCCGGACTTCAAGAAGATGAATCCGATCAGCAACGCCAAGCAGGTGTTCGGGATGAACGCCTTGGTGGAGCTGGTCAAGAACCTGGCGAAGGTCAGCGCCGTCGGGCTGGTCGTGTGGATGGTGCTCAAACCGCAGATGGACGACGTTGCCACGCTCGTCGGCATGGAGCCCGCCGCACTGGGCAACCGCATGCTGCAGGTCACGATGCAGGTCGCCAAAGCGGCGGCCGCGGTCTACTTCGTCATCGGCGTTGCGGACTACATCTGGCAGAAGCACAAGATGGACAAGTCCATGAAGATGGACATGCAGGAGGTCAAGGACGAGCACAAGACCTCAGAGGTGCCGGCCGAGGTGAAGATGGCGATGCGCCGCCGCCAGATGATGGCCTCCCGCGCCCGCATGATGGCCGCGATCCCCGAGGCCGACGTCGTCGTGACGAACCCGACCCACTACGCCGTCGCCCTCAAATACGACCCCGCCACGGCCGCGCCGATGGTCGTCGCCAAGGGCATGGATCTCGTCGCCAAGAGAATTCGCGAGCTCGCCTCCGAGCACGACGTGATGCTCGTGCCCGACCCGCCACTGGCCCGCGCGCTCCACGCCTCCGTCGAGGTTGGCGACGCGATCCCAGAGGAGATGTACGAGGCCGTGGCCGCGGTCCTCGCGTTCGTCTACCGAACGGCTGCACGCCGCGCTGCGGCGTAGGCAGCGCGCGACTCGCCGTGTAGCGCCACCGCGCTGCGGCGGTGCACCAATTTTCGGCCGTCAGCGGGGGTGAAGTAGCCCCGGCCGACCGGTTGGATCAGTGGTCCGGGGCTCAAGCGTCCGGACGAAATGCCGATGTTCTGGTCGGGTCACCACTTGAACAACGTGCTCAAAAAGCTGTCGGGTTACACCGACCTGATCGCGGCGGGCTTCGTCGTGATCGTCATCGTGATGATGATCGTGCCGCTGCCGCCGGCGCTGCTCGACATCCTCATCGCGCTGAACATCTCGATGGCGCTCGCCATCGTGATCACCACGCTCTACGTGCCGCGGGCCCTGGACTTCTCGGTCTTCCCGACGCTGCTGCTCATGACGACCCTGCTGCGGCTGGCGATCAACGTCTCCGTCACGCGCCTGATCCTGCTCCACGGCGACGCCGGCCACGTCGTCGAGGCGTTCGGCGAGTTCGTCGTCGGCGGCAACGTCGTCGTCGGTCTGATCATCTTCCTCGTGCTCGTGGTCATCCAGTTCGTCGTGGTCACCAACGGCGCCGGCCGTGTGGCCGAGGTCGCCGCGCGCTTCACCCTCGACTCGATGCCGGGCAAGCAGATGGCCGTCGACGCCGACCTCAACAACGGCCAGATCACGGAAGACGAAGCCCGTCAGCGTCGCCTCGACATCTCCCGCGAAGCCGACTTCTACGGCTCGATGGACGGCGCCAGCAAGTTCGTCAAGGGCGACGCGATCGCCGCGATCGTGATCACGCTGATCAACCTCATCGGCGGCATCATCGTCGGCGTCGCCCAGCAGGGCATGAGCTTTGGTGAGGCCGCCCACACCTTCTCCCTGTTGACCGTCGGCGACGGACTCGCTGCCCAGATTCCGGCCCTGCTGATTTCGGTCGCCGCCGGCATCATGGTCACCCGCTCGGCCGACGCCGGCGACGATCTCGGTGGAGACATCGCCACCCAGTTCGGTGCCCAGAGCAAAGCGATCCAGGTGGCCGGTGGCGTCGTCGCCTGCTTCGCGCTCGTGCCAGCGCTCCCAAAGGTGCCGTTCCTGCTCGTCGGCGGCTTCCTCTTCTTCGTCGGCCGCACGCTGTCGAAGAACCATGCCGAGGAGGCCGAGGCCGATGCCAAAGAGGCCGCCATCGTGCCGATGGCGCCCCAGCCCTCGCCCACGGATCAGGCCCGCGCCGCGCTCGCGATCGACCCGCTCGAGCTCGTCGTCGGGTTCGGCCTCGTGCCGCTCGTCGACACGCAAGCCGGGGGCACGCTCGTCACGCGGGTGAGCAACGTGCGGCGCCAGATCGCCGCCGAGCTCGGCACCGTCATTCCACCCGTCCGCATCCACGACGAGGTCGGGCTGCGCTCCCACGAGTACGCCTTGCGCGTTCGTGGGGCGGAGGTCGCTCGCGGCCAGGTCCTCGCCGGCCACCAGCTTGCGCTCGACCCGGGCGACGCCGTCGGCCAGCTCCAGGGCGTCCCGACCACTGAGCCCGCGTTCGGCCTGCCGGCCGTCTGGATCGGCGACGAGTCGCAGGGTGAGGCAGAGGCCCTCGGCTACACGGTCGTCGACACCGAGTCCGTGATCGTCACGCACCTCACCGAGACGATCCGCCGTCACGTCGCCGAGCTGCTCACGCGCCAGGACACCCGGCAGCTGCTCGACGGCCTCAAAGAGACCAACGCGGCCGTCGTCGACGAGGTCGTCCCTGATCTGGTCACGGTCGGCGAGATCCAGCGGGTGCTGCAGGCCCTGCTCAAGGAGGGCGTCTCGATCCGCGATCTCGGCGCCATCGTTGAAGCCATCGGCGACCGCGCCCGCGTGACTCGCGACGCCAACCTGCTCGCCGAGTACGCCCGCCAGGCCCTGGGCCGCGCCATCGTCGGCCCGCACCTCGACGAGGAATCGCGCCTGCGCGCGATCGCCCTCGATCCCGAGATCGAGCAGGAGATCGCCGACTCGATCACCGCGACCGCCGACGGCGAGTACCTCGCGATGGACCCAAGCCGCGCGCAATCTTTGGTGCAAGCCCTCCAGGCGCAGAGCGAGGCGCCCATGCCTGGCGGCCGCCGGCCGGTGTTGCTCTGCAGCTCCAGAATCCGGAGGCACTTGCGGCGCCTGGTTGAGCAGTCCGTTCCGCAACTTCCCGTGTGCGCCTATACAGAGGTTGCACCAGGGGTTACGGTCGAGACCGTTGGCGTCGTGCACCCGTAGGTGCAGGGATTACTGCCGCAGCCAGTCCTGCCGAAGCAGGGTCTGACGCTAACGTCGAACTCGTAAGACCGTAGCCCGATGACGCAACCAGGACCAGAGACCAGCCCACCGGTGCCGCTCTCCGACGTGCTGCCGCCGTCGGGTGCCGACCGCGTGGTCGACGGCGTCCCCGTCCGGACCTACCGCGGCGCGTCGCTGGCGGAGCTTGCGCCGCGTATTCGCGCCGAACTCGGCGACAGCGCGATGATCCTGCGCCAGCGCGAGGGCGTGACCGGCGGCATCGCCGGGTTCTTCGCCAAGCGCACGGTGGAGGTCGACGTTGCCATCATCACCGTGCCCGGCACCGGGCACGTGGACTTCACCGACGAGTCCTCGTCGGTCGGGCCCAACCCGGCCGCTGCACCCGCCGCGCCAGGCCCCCGGGCGACCGTCGCCTTCGACGCGCTGCGCCCGCCGCTGCCGGCGCACCACGAGGCGCCGGAGAGCCAGGCGAGCCCGAGCCAACCGGCTGCCCCGCCGCAGCCGACGGTCTCGTTCTCGCAGATCGCTCAGCAGCACGGCTTGCCGGGCGTGCCCGCGCCGCCGCAGTCCACCGCCGCTGCACTGCCGCCAGCCCCTGTGCCGGCCCAGGCCCCGCCAGCGAGCCCGGCGCCGGGCGCCAACCCGTATACGTCGGCACCTCCTGCCGGCGGACCCTCACCGACGTTCACCGTCGGCGCGCCCTCGGCGCAGGACGCGGCTGGCATCGAAGCCGCGCTGCGCGCCGACCAGGCCCGCCAGGCGCAGGAGCGTGCGGTAGCCCAGGCACCGCCCACCTTCGCGCCGCCCGCACCCGCGGCGCCGACCTCGTCGTCTCACACGCCGCTCTCGGCGTTCGAGCCGCTGGCGTACCCACCATTCGAAGACGCGTCGGCGCCGCCGCGAACGCCAGCTCCGGCGCCGCAGCCGCTGGCACCGGCTCCGCCGCAGCCCGCCGCGTTTACGCCGCCTCCGCCGTACGAGCCGCCGGCAGCCGATGAGCCCTTCGATGCGCCGTTCGACGCCGGCCAGCGCGGTGCGTCTGCCGCAGCGCTGGAGCCCGGAAGCGGCACGTTCGAGGCGCACCTGCAGTCCGCTGGGCTGGGCGCCCCCGATCACGGGCCTGCCGATCCGGTCGCCGAGCTCATGCCGCTCCACGCCGCGCTGCTGCGCCGCGGCCTGCCGGATCAGATCGCGAGCCCCGTCACCGACGACACCCTCTGCCACCGCGTGCCGCTTCAGCCCGATCGCCCGGCGCGAGAGCTGCTCATCTCCGAACTCGCGCGCCGCATCCCGACGGCCCCGCTGGCCGGCCGCACCGGCCAAGCCGTCGCGTTCGTCGGCTCCAGCGGCGCCGGGAAGACCCGAGCGATCGCTCGCCTCGCGGCGGCCTACGGAGCGGCTGGTCGCGTCCCGGTCGCCTGCGTGACGCTCCACTCGGCCGGCGATGACGGACTGCTTGCCAGTGCCCTCGCGCCCTACGGCATCGCGGTCCACGCCGCGCCAGACGTTCCCCGCGCACTCGACCGCATCACCGCGCTGCGACGCCACGCGCTGGTCCTCGTCGACACGCCGGGCGTGAGCCCGGGCGACCGCCACGCGCTGGATCGCCTCGGCGCGACGCTGGATCTCCTCGAACTCGATCAGGTGGCGCTCTGCCTGCCGGTCGTGCTGGCGGCGCCGATCGCGCGCCGTGTCCTGCGCGCGATGCGCCCACTTTCGCCGACGGTGCTCGTCGCCACGCATGCCGACGAGGCCGACCTCCTCGGCGGCGTCGTCGCCGTCGCGATCGACCGTCGCGTGCCGCTCGCCTACGTGAGTTCCGGGGCTGGCCGAGGCCGGATCGCCGGCGCCGACGCCAGCGAGATCGCCGGTGCGCTGCTCGGCCCCGAGGATCCCGCGGCCCACGCGCTGTCGCGTCATGAGGCGGTACGCCCTTCGTCGCGCGCGTCTCGGCCGATCCAGCCGGAGCCCGCGCCTGAGCCGCTGATCCCGCTGCTCAGCGACGACGCCGACGAGTCGCGCCCGGCCGGGCCGTCGGTCGACGTCGCCGCCGGCGCCGCGCACATTGCGGCGCCGTGGATCGTGTCGACGCCGCTGCGCGACCGCCGCCCGCGGCGCAAGTAGGCCCCGCGCGTGGCGAAGAAGGCCAAAGACGAGGACGTTGAAGGCGCCGAGGAGATCGCCGACGACGGGCACATTCCCGTCCGCCTCGCCGATCACCCGCGGGCGTCGAAGTCGATCCCGCGCATTCGGGCGTGGGGTGCGGTCGTCGGCTTTGCCGTCGCGGCCTACTTTGGCGACAAGGCCGGACTCCCGTTCGTCGACCTCGTCATCCGCTCGATCCTCATCGGCATGGCGACCTCCTTGGTCGTCTGGGCCGGCGCCCAAGCCGTCTGGAAGCAGATCGTCTTCGCCGAGATTGCATCCGCCCGCAAGGAGGCCGCCGAGAAGCAGAAGGAGCTGATCGAGGCGATCGAGCAAGGCCGCGAGGAGCAGCCGCCGCGGTGAGTCTGCTTGGACCGTGCGTCCAGGTGATTGGACGAGTGGTCAAGCCGCGGGCCTGGCGGGCCGATAGAAGAGGCACAACCGGTGGCATGCAGCCAATCCGGTGGGAAATCAACAACCTTGACAAGGAGTCAAGCGATGTCCCTTCGCATCAACAACAATGTTGACGCCCTCCAGGGCTACAACAACCTCAACAAGACTTCGGACGCTGTTTCGAAGTCGATGGAGCGACTGAGCTCCGGCCTCCGGATCAACAAGTCCGCCGACGATACGGCTGGTCTCTCGATCTCCGAGCGCATGCGCGGCCAGATTCGTGGCCTCGCCCAGGCGTCGCAGAACATTGGCGACGCCACCTCCTACGTGCAGACGGCTGAAGCGAACCTCGGTGAGGTTCACGGCATGCTCCAGCGCGTTCGCGAGCTCGCCGTGCAGTACAAGAACGGCTCGCTCTCGACCACCGATCAGGGCGCCATCCAGAGCGAGGTCAACCAGCTCGCCGCGGAGATCGGCCGCATCGGTACGTCGGCGAAGTTCAACGGCCTCGGTCTGTTGGACGGCACGACGACGGTCTCCTTCCAGGTGGGAGCGAACGACGGTGACACGATCACCGTCGCCTCGATCTCCCTGGGTGGCACGCTCGGCACGGCCTACAGCTCGCTGGGCGCCGCGACCGATCTCGCCGAGATCGACACGGCCATCAACGCCGTCTCCTCGCAGCGTGCCGTCTTCGGCGCGGTGCAGAACCGTCTGGAGTACGCGGGCAATGCGCAGAAGAGCTACCACGAGAACCTCGTGTCGGCTGAGTCGCGTATCCGTGACGTGGACATGGCGTCGGAGATGGTCTCGTTGACCAAGAACCAGGTGCTCGCTCAGGCCGGTACCGCGATGCTCGCTCAGGCCAACCAGTCGCCGCAGTCGGTGCTCTCGCTCCTGCGTTAGCCGCCGCCTTCGGCTTGCGCTGCGGGTCTCCGCCGCGGCGCAAGGGTCTTCCCTAAACGGGGCGCCTTCGGGCGCCCCGTTTTTGCGTTCACGCCACGTGGGGCGCCACCGAGGCGGTCGGCAATCAACGGCTCCGCGAGGGCAAGGCCGCTGCTACGGTTTCGGCCAGATGAGGGACACCGTGGTCAGCGTGCGGCTCTGGGAGGTCGACGCGCTGCGTACCACCGCCATGGTGATGATGGTCGTCTACCACCTCGCCTACGACGTCCACCTGCTGGCGCCGCAGGTCGCGCTCGATCCGTTCGATGGCGCATGGCGCGCCCTGCAGGTCGCCACCGGATCCTTGTTTCTGGGCGTCGTCGGCGTCAGCTTTTGGATCGCTCACGCCCAGGCCGAGGCGCGTGGCGTTGCCGGACTCGCGCTGTGGCGCGCGCAGCTGCCGCGTACCGGCCAGGTCCTGGCTGCGGCCGCACTCGTCTCGTTGGCCACGTTCGTTGCGCTCGGGGCGGAGGACGTCGTGCGTTTCGGGATCCTGCATCTGATCGGCGCGCTGCTGCTCGTCGTGCTCCCCGTGGTGGTCCGCCTTGGGCCCTGGAATGCGCTCCTCGGCCTAGGCGTCGTCGCGCTGGGGCTCTCGATGGACGCCCGCAGCGGCGTGCCGGGAGCGCTGGCCTTCGGATTCATTCCACCGCAGAAGGGCGTGGATTGGTATCCGCTCCTGCCCTGGGCTGGCGCCGCCCTCGTTGGTATCGCGGTGGCATCCGTGCTGTACCCCGGCGGGCACCGCGGCGCTTTGCTTCGCCGGCTGCCCGCCGATTCCCGGGTAGGGCGCTGGGTCGCCAGGCCAGGGCGTCACTCGCTGCCGTTCTACCTCGTGCACCAACCCGTGCTCATCGCCTTGACGGCAACCACGATGGCCGTCATGGGCACCAAGTTCGAGCTGCCGTGACGGGAGCGACCCGGCACCGCGGCTAGCTGCCGCTGCGCCAGCACAGTCGTCCAGTCTGGGTGGACCAGTAGTCAAGGTGGGCTGGCGCGCTGCCGATGCAAAGCAGACAACCGTCCGCATGCAGCGGGTGGTGGGATAGCAATCAATCTTGACAAGGAGTCAAGCGATGTCCCTTCGCATCAATAACAACGTTGACGCCCTCCAGGGCTACAACAACCTCAACAAGACTTCGGACGCTGTTTCGAAGTCGATGGAGCGACTGAGCTCCGGCCTCCGGGTCAACAAGGCAGCCGATGATACGGCTGGCCTGTCGATCTCTGAGCGCATGCGCGGCCAGATCCGTGGCCTCGCTCAGGCCAACGCCAACATCGGCGATGCCGTCTCGATGGTGCAGACCGCTGAGGCAGCCCTCGGTGAGGTTCACGGCATGCTTCAGCGTGCTCGCGAGCTGGGTGTGCAGTACCAGAACGGCTCGCTCTCGACGACCGACAAGGCCGCCATTCAGAGCGAAGTCGGGCAGCTCTCTTCGGAGATTGCTCGTATCGGTGGCTCGGCCAAGTTCAACGGCATTGCGCTGTTCACGACGGCCGGCACGGTGACGTTCCAGGTTGGCGCCAACGACGGCGATTCCATCGCCGTCACGAACGTCAACATGGCCGCGATGGTCACCGCTGCGAACCTCGTGTTCGACGGCACCGGCGACCTGGCGGCGATCGACGCTGCCATCAACTCCGTCTCTGATCAGCGTGCGGTGTATGGCGCGGTTCAGAACCGTCTGGAGTACGCGGGCAATGCGCAGAAGAGCTACCACGAGAACCTCGTGTCCGCCGAATCGCGTATCCGTGACGTGGACATGGCGTCGGAGATGGTCTCGTTGACCAAGAACCAGGTGCTGGCTCAGGCCGGTACGGCGATGCTCGCTCAGGCGAACCAGTCGCCGCAGTCGGTGCTCTCGCTCCTGCGCTAGTCCGGCCACTGATCTGGGCCATGCGGCACGCCCTCGTGGCGTGTTGGGCGGCTCCAAACGACGATTCAGCGGGGCGCCTTCGGGCGCCCCGTCGTCGTTCTGAAGCGCAAAGAATCCCTGCACAAGGCTGGAAGCACGCCGAACGTCCATCCGGGCAAATTGGCCTTCAAGGCCCAGGGTCCTGAGGCCGATATCAGTGGTACAACCGGCCGCATGCAGTGGCTGGTGGGATAGCAATCAATCTTGACAAGGAGTCAAGCGATGTCCCTTCGCATCAATAACAACGTTGACGCCCTCCAGGGCTACAACAACCTCAACAAGACTTCGGACGCTGTTTCGAAGTCGATGGAGCGACTGAGCTCCGGCCTCCGGGTCAACAAGGCAGCTGATGATACGGCTGGCCTGTCGATCTCTGAGCGCATGCGTGGCCAGATTCGTGGCCTCGCTCAGGCGTCGCAGAACATCGGCGACGCGACCTCGATGGTGCAGACCGCTGAGGCAGCCCTCGGCGAGGTTCACGGCATGCTTCAGCGTGTTCGCGAGCTCGCCGTGCAGTACAAGAACGGTTCGCTCTCGACGACCGATCAGGGCGCAATCGCCAGCGAGGTGGGCCAGCTCTCTGCGGAGATCACCCGCATCGGTAGCTCGGCGAAGTTCAACGGCATCAGCCTGCTGAACAACACCAACGCCGTGACGTTCCAGGTTGGCGCCAACGACGGTGATTCCATCTCCGTCTCCAACGCCGACATCGCCACGATGGTCGTCCCGGCCAGCCTCACGGCAGCCGTGTTCGGGACGTCGACCGGCCTGGCCGGCATCGACGCCGCGATCAACAACGTGTCGAACCAGCGTGCCGTCTACGGCGCGACCCAGAACCGCCTCGAGTTCGCGGGCAATGCGCAGAAGAGCTACCACGAGAACCTCGTGTCGGCTGAGTCGCGTATCCGTGACGTGGACATGGCGTCGGAGATGGTCTCGTTGACCAAGAACCAGGTGCTGGCTCAGGCCGGTACGGCGATGCTCGCTCAGGCGAACCAGTCGCCGCAGTCGGTGCTCTCGCTCCTGCGCTAGCTCCTTCATCCACGGCCCGGCTCCCGCACGTTTGGGGGTCGGTGCTGCGCGACACTTCAGACGAGGCGCCTTCGGGTGTCTCGTCGTCGTACCCCAACCTTCGTCCAGACTGGAGTGACCAGTCATCAAGGGGTTGGGGCTCGCGACGATATCGAGGGGACACCGGCTGCAGGTAGCGGCCGGGGGAAATCACCAAACTTTGACAAGGAGTCAAGGGATGTCCCTTCGCATCAACACCAACGTCGACGCCCTCCAGGGCTACAACAACCTGAACAAGACCTCGAGCGCCGTCTCGAAGTCGATGGAGCGACTGAGCTCGGGGCTGCGCGTCAATCGGGCGGCCGACGACACAGCCGGCCTGTCGATCTCGGAGCGGATGCGGGGTCAGATTCGAGGACTCGCTCAGGCGACCATGAACATTGGAGACGCGACCTCGTTCGTGCAGACAGCAGAGGCGAACCTCGGAGAGGTTCACGGCATGCTGCAGCGCGTTCGTGAGCTGGCTGTTCAGTACAAGAACGGCTCGCTCTCAACGACGGACCAGGGTGCGATTCAAAGCGAGGTCAACCAGCTCGCTTCCGAGATCAGTCGCATCGGCACCTCGGCCAAGTTCAATGGCATCGGCCTCTTGGACAACAACAACACGATCTCTTTCCAGGTCGGCGCGAACGACGGTGACACGATCACCGTGGCGTCGATCACGCTCTCCGCGACGCTCGGCACGGCTTACAACTCGCTGGGCGCCGCCACGGACCTCGCCGAAATCGACACCGCGATCAACGCGGTCTCCAATCAGCGGGCAGTCTTTGGTGCGGTGCAGAACCGCTTGGAGTACGCCACGAATGCACAGAAGAGCTACCACGAGAACCTCGTGGCCGCCGAATCTCGCATCCGCGACGTAGACATGGCGTCGGAGATGGTCACCCTGACGAAGAACCAGGTTCTCGCTCAGGCCGGCACCGCAATGCTGGCCCAGGCAAACCAGTCTGGTCAGGGCGTCCTTTCGCTCCTGCGCGGGTAGGGATCCGGCTGAGGCCTCGGCTTCATTGGTTATGTGGGGCGCCTTCGGGCGCCCCGCGGTCGTTGTCGGGGCGGTTTTCCCTGCTTGGGGTGGGGTTCGAGGGCGGCCCTTCGGTCCAGAATCCGGTGGCGGCCCACGTGCCAATGCGCTGGCTCGGACTGGAGGGACCTGTGGTTGCTGCCGATGTAGGGCTTGATGAGCCTCGAAGCCGTCCTCACGCGCGTCTCCCAGCTCCAGACCGCCATGGCGCCGCCGGTTGCCCCGGCACGCCCGGGCACCCAGTTCAGCCAGGTGCTCAGCACGGCGACCTCAAATGCCGCAGGGGTGATGGGCGTTGCTCCGGCTGGAGGAAGCGTCGGCCAGAAGATGGTTGCGTTGGCGCAGCAGGAGATCGGCGTGAAGGAGGAGCCCATGGGCTCCAACGACGGCACCCGCATCAAGGAGTACCGCACGGCTACCGCCGGCTCCGGCGTCGGCCCGTGGTGTGCGTACTTCACGAGCTGGCTGGCCAAGTCGGCTGGAGCTCCCGTCGGTGAGGCCGGGCAGGGGTTTGGCAGCGTCGACGCGCTCTACGCGTGGGCGCAGCGAACGGGGAAAGCTGAGAAGAACGGTCCCGGCGTCACGCCGAGCCCTGGCGATCTGATCGTCTGGGACGAACACATCGGCATGGTTGAATCCGTCGACGCCGATGGCACGGTGCACACAATCGAGGGCAACAGCTCCGACCAGGTGATCCGCCGCACCCACGCAGCCAGCAGCGCGCTCGGCTACGTGAAGATGAGCTAGGCGCCGCGCCCGCCGCGAACCCCGGGGGCCTCTTGGGGGTAGGGGACCAAGACTCGGGTTCGGGTTTGGGGGGCTCCACGATGGCGCGCCCGCGCTGGCGGGAGAAGGTGCTGCCATGTTCGCTCCACGCTCTGGGCTCGCCGGGCTGCTCCTCGCCACCGCGGCGCTGACTGCCGCCGCGCTTCCCCAATCGGCCTCGGCCTCCTTCTCCGGATCCAGCGGCAAGATCGCCTGGATCTCAAATGGCGTCCTGCGCGTCGATGACCCCTACGACGCGCTTCCGCCGCGCACCATCACGACGGTGCCCAAGGCCGAGGAGCCGCTGAACGTCCTGTCGCCGGAGTCCGCGGTGTCCTGGTCTCCGGACGGCACCAAGCTCGCCTTCGTCAAGTCGATTCCCAACGGCGTCTTCCAGGACATGACGGCCATCCACGTCGCCGACCTCTCACAGGCCACCAATCCCGACGGCACCGAGGGCCCGATCACCTGGGAGCGGGTCTCCAGCCCCTACCCCGGCAAAGTCGCTTCCTGCAACCTTTGTGAGGACGGCGAGGTCACCTTCGACCACGCGCCGGCGTGGACGCCCGCCGGGGATCTCAGCTGGATCCGGCAGGTCTACGCCGACGACGCCGCCCAGCACGTCGCCGAGAACGGCGCGACCGTGATGGCCAAGCCCTACGAGACAGGACTCAGCGGTGCGGTCGCCCACATTCCGCTCAAGCCCTACGGGGTGGTCGAGAGCATGGTCTGGCCGCAGGGCGCGGGCGAACCCGCCGTGATCATCGCCGGCGCCGACGGGACCCAGGTCATGAAGGCGTCGTCGAAGCAGAAGATCACCCAGGAGCTTGGCGTGGGCGACATGGACGCCTCCCCCGACGGCTCACGGATGGTCATCCGGACGACGACCACGAGCGGTCCCCGCATGAAGGTCATCCGCTGGAGCACCGGCGAGGTGCTGTACGACTACAAACTCGCGTTCAGCGACACCGCCGTGCGGTACGCGCCGGACGGCACCCGCCTCATCGTGAGCGGCTGCGCCAACGACCGCAGCGGTCAGCAGCACTGTGGCTGGAAGACCCACCGTATTCCGGACCCGGACGGCGACGTGCGCGACACCGACCCGGTCGAGGAGCCGTACCTCGATGGCAACCCTGCGTGGGTCATCGGCCACACCTCGGCCCTCGGTGGCCGCTCGACCGGCGACATCCAGTCGCAGGACGTCCCCGTGATCTTCGCCCCGGGCTTCCTGGGCTCCGAGATCGTCTGTGGCGGCGAGAAGGTCTGGATGCCGGCGATCCCGCCGATCCACCTCGAGCGGATCGCGATGGCCGCCGACGGCAAAACCGAGGCTGCCTGCCCGGCCGCCTCGCCAACCGGCAAGGAGGTCGACTCGTTCCTGGGGGCCGACGTCTACGGCCACGCCACCGACTGGCTCAAGGACATCAAGACCCGCGCCGGCGACCCAGACGGCTGGTACGTGATGGGCTGGGACTGGCGCAAGTCACCGGAGGAGAGCTTCAAGCGCGTCGATGAGCAGATCGATCGCCTCGTGAAGCAGGACCTCCCTCGTCGCCAAGGCGTGAGCCGAGCCGCCTTCGCGACCCACTCCTACGGCTCCCTGCTCATGCGCGCCTACATCGAAGACCCGGCCCGAGCCAAGAAGGTTGCCCGCATGGTGACGGTCGGCGCGCCCTGGTGGGGCGCGCCCAAGCCCGTCTTCCCGATCGCCTTCGGGATTGAGGGCCCGGACTTCTCCGCCCTGGACCTCTTCATCAAGAACGAGAACCTGCGCACGTTCATCATCAACTCCGGCGGCGCCTACCACCTCGCGCCGAGCGACGAATACGGCCAATGGTTGACGTACGACGCCGTCCGCCAGGACCAGGGCGGAGTGCGTCGCTTCCTGGGCTCGACCGGTGGCAACGAGGCGCTCTTCGCCGCGGCCCGCGCAACCCACCAGAAGATCGACGGGTTCAAGGACTACGCCGGCAAGATCGACTTCCGCTCCGTCACCGGAATCGGCCTGCCGACGGTCGAGAAGGTCAGCATCGCACCGTCGTTCGACGGCCAGGCGGCGATCGGTCTGTTCTTCGGCCAAGGCGACGGCACCGTCCCCGTCCGCAGCGCCACCCAAGGCGACATGGGCACGACGAACCCACTCGGCGACGACGTCCACATCCAGTACCGCTGCGGCGTGCCCCACATGCGGCAGACCGCGGACGGGTTCACTCAGCGCGCCTACGCGGACTTCCTCACGAGCGGCGCCATCCCGCGACGGATGCCGCACACCAACTGCTCGCTGAGCGGGCAGGTCGTGAAGGTCTTCCGCAACGTTCCGATCGGTCAGCCGACGCCGCGCAGTCTCGGGCGCGCGGCGCCGACCGCGGGCGGCAAGAGCCTGGCCGACGCCGAACTCGCCGACGAGATCGACGTGATCCGCCTGCCCGGGCAGACGACGATCGTGACGAGCGACGGCCTCGGCGGCCCGATCGGCTTCGACGCCGAAGGCGACCGCTTCTCGATCAGTGCGATCACCGACGCGGGGGAGGGAGTGCCCCGCCAGTACGGGCCCGTGACCGGTCGTGTCGTGCTCGGCGGCACCGCTGCCCAGCCGGTGGTCAGCGTCGACGGCCAGGTCGTCAGCCCGAACGCCGAGGGCGGGCCGAGCGCCGGTGCAGGGAGCAGCTCCGGCACCGCGCCGCTGGCCCGGGCGGACGCGCCCGCCGACGCGTTGGCCGCGCGGCTCAAGGTCGCGAAGGCGCTTCGCGTCGACGCCAAGGGCCGGGTCAGGGTGACCGTTGGGGCCAATATGGCGGCGACGGGCACCATCACCCTGAAGGGCAAAGGCGGCAAGCCACTCGCGAAGGCCGCCAAGATGCGGCTCAAGAAGGCGGGCATGACGCGCGTCAGCCTGACGCTCGCCAAGGTCGCGCGCGCGAACATTCGCCGCCGTGGGGTGGTCGCCACCCTGGCCGTGACGCTGCGCTCGGCCACGGGTCAGACGAGTCGCGCTGCGGTGAAGACGACGCTGCGAACTCGACGCTGAGGTGCCTCGCGGCGACGCCACGCATACGGGTTCCCTGCGGCCCGGGCGTCGCCGCACTGCCTTTTCGTCCAATGAAGTCGGGACGAACGTGACGGCCATCTAGTAACTGGTACAAGCAAGAGACCACCACGGGAAACAGTGGCACGGAGCCAGGGCTCCGAGGGGGCCGTCCCGTCCGTTGTAGCCAAGGGGATGTTGCAAACTTGCGCGAGGCATGAACCCGGTCGGGACAGCCGGGGCCACGCGCGGCACTGATGGGAGGCGTGCGCTTGGGGAAGCCTGTGCGTCGCCCGTCATGTGATCGATAGGGGTGCGCGAGCTGGGGAGCTCGCGCACTTCTGTCAAACGGCGGAGCGCTCGCGGAGCCAGTCGACGAGCAGCCGCAGGCCGTAGGCCGAGCCGCCGCGAGCCGCGTAGGCGCGGCCGAGGCCCCAGGCGGTGCCGGCGATGTCGAGGTGAGCCCACGGCGTGTCGGCGGCAAAGCGCGAGAGGAAGTAGCCGCCGGTGATCGTGCCGGCCTTGCGCTCTAGGCTGCCATTGACCAGGTCGGCATCCGGGCTGTTCATCAGCTTCGCGTATTCGGGGTGCAGCGGCAGACGCCACGCGAGTTCACCCGAGCGCTCGGAAGCCGCGAGCAGCTCGGCGGCGAGTTCGTCGTCGGTCGAGATCAGGCCGGCGTGGGTTGAGCCGAGGGCGACGACGACCGCGCCCGTCAGCGTGGCGACGTCGACGAGCACCTCGGCGCCCTGCTCTTTGGCGTGCCAGAGACAGTCGGCGAGCACCATGCGGCCTTCGGCGTCGGTGTTGGTGATCTCGATCGTGGTGCCGTCGGCAGCCGTGATCACGTCGCCGGGCTTGTAGGCCTTGGATGACGGCATGTTTTCCGTCGCGCCGACGACGACGAGCAGATCGAGCGGGAGGTCGAGTGCCGCGACGGCCTGAAGCACGCCGAGCACGACGGCGCCGCCGCTCATGTCGAACTTCATCTCGTGCATCCGGGCGCTCGGCTTGATCGAGATGCCGCCGCTGTCGAACGTGACGGCCTTGCCGACGAGCGCGATACGCGGCCCGGTCGCCGCGGGGTGGCGGTAGCGGGCGGTGATGAGGGCTGGCGGCTCGACCGAGCCCTGGGAGACGGCAAGCAGTGCGCCCATGCCCTTCTCCTCGAGTTCAGGCGTAGTCTCAATCTCAATCTCAAGGTGAGGGATGCCGAGGTCTGCGACCAACGCCTTCGCGCGCACCCCAAGCTCAGTTGGCGTCAGCACGTTGGCCGGCTCGTGCTGCTGGACACGGGCCCAGTTGGCCGCGCTGGCGATGATCTGGCCGGCTGCGGCGGCTGCCTCGTCGCCCCCGACGACGACCAGCGCCGTCGGCTTGGGATCGGGCTCCGGGTTGCCTTTGCGCTTGGCGGCATAGGCCCAGAGGCGCAGCATCGTCCCTTCGACGATCGCTCCGGTGGCCTCAGCGGCGCCGACGGCGATCCCCTCCGGCTGCAGCCAATGGATGGTCTTGGCGTCAAGTGCGGAGGCGCGGGCGGCGGCGTGGGCAGCGGCCACGCGGAGCGACTCGGGAGTGACGGCGCCGGCATCGCCGAGCCCGATCACGATGACGCGCGTGTCGCCATCGTGCAGATGCGCGAGGTGACCGGTCTTCGTCTTGACCTCGCCCCGCGCCGTTGCGGCGTCGACCAGAGCACGGTACGGCTCGGAGACGGGCACGTCGGTCGCCAGGGCCAAGACGACCGCGTCGAGTCCGTCGGAGGGAAGAGCGGCAGCCGTAGAGACGTTCATTACTCCTCACCGTACGACGTGGCGGACCTACTCCGCCGGCGGCGGCGCTGCAGCAGGCTCGATCGAGGGTGCCGCAGCGCGATCGTCGTCGAGCAGTTGCTCGACGATCGCCATGAGGTCGAGCCACCCGGCGAAGCGCAGCGGCTCGCGCCCATCGATGATGAGCGTGCCCTGCGGGGCGTCCCTTCCGGCGGATCGCGCGAACCTCGCCAGGATCTCGATCGGGTCGCCGTCCGGCGGTCCTCCTGCCGTCATGCGCTCACCGCGCTGCGGTCGGCTGCGGCCCGCACAGCGGCGCGCGCGGCCAGCGCCGCGATGCGCTCCGTCGAGCGTCGGCCCGCGCTCGGTTGTGCGCGCGGCGCTGGCTCGGGCATCAGGAGGAAAAGGAGCCCGGCATCGGGCGAGCGGGAGGTGAGCATGAGGGCCATAGCGGAGGTCGTCGGAGTGGTGCCGGCGACGCCTCAGCGGGGAGTCGTCGCGATGAGATCACTTTCCGCCTTTCCGAGCCCCCTGCCATCGGGGGGAACCCCAGAGTTGACCCCCAAGATTGCGTGGCGACCTCAACCCTGGAGGACGCCGGCGAGCGCGTGACGCGACGCAATGCCGAGCTTGCGGTAGGCCGCCGAGAGGTGCACCTCGACGGTCTTGGGCGTCACGAACAGCTCCTGGGCGATCTCGCGATTGGTCCGTCCGCCGGCAGCCAAGTCGGCGACGCGCCGCTCACTCGGCGTCAGCGCACCGGTCCCGCCGGCCTCGTCGCGGCGGCGACGCACGCCGGACGCCGCCAGCTCCGTTCGAATCTGCTCGACGATCCCGTCGGCGTCGCAGGCACGAGCGACTTCGTAGGCCCGCTCGAGCGGGTCGCGGGCGTCCGTCGGCTGGCGCTCGCGACGCAATGCCCCGCCCAGCGCCGCCAGCGATTTGGCGTACTCCAGGCGCGCGGACGAACCGGAGAGCAAGGACACCGAGCGCTCGAGCTGGGGGAGACCGTCCGCGCCGAGCAGTTCGCCAAGCACACGCAAGGCCGGCCCGACGACGTTCGGCGTGCCCCAACGCTCGGCCATGGCAACCGCTTCGCGGGCGACGCCTACCGACTCCTCGGCGCGGCCGAGGCGGTGCAGCGCCAGCGCACGGGGCAGGCGCCAATCGGCCACGATCGGCGTGTGCATCCAGGTCGCTCGGCGTTCCTGCTGCAACGTGGCTTCGAGCGCCTCATCGAGGCGCCCCTCGCCCAGCCGCACGTGTGCCTGCGCGTGGAGCCAGATCTGCGTGCTGAACATCGTGTCCGTCAGGCTCGCCGGTGACCGGTCGATCACTGCGCAGGCCTCAGGGACTTTGCCCTGGTCCAGGAGGGCGAGCGCGAGCGGCGCGTCACTGAATTGATCGCCGGCGTACTGGCTTCCGCCCGCGTTCCAGCGTCGTCCGATGACGGCCGCCTCCCGCAGCAGCTCGACGGCCGACCCCAGATTGCCACGGCGCTGCTGCTCGGCCCCCAGCCACACGTCGATGGTCCAGTGCAGCAGGGCCGCGCCGGTGCGGTGCGCTTCGTCGCGGGCGTCCTCCCACACGGTGAGCGGCTCGTCGCGGTCGGCCCACGAGAGCGTGAGGAGCGCGCCGACGGCGGGCATCGTCTGCGTGCGCAGGAGCATCTGATCGCCGGAGATCGCCCACTTTGCCAGCGCCGTGCACTCCTCAGCGGTGCCGCCGTCAAACATCCACATCATCGACGCGAGGCTGGCCCGGGCACGGACCCCGGGGCCTCCGGCGCCCAGCGGCCACTCCCGGGCGTGAGCGAGGGCCGGGACGGCGTCGTCGTCGACGGCGCCGAACGTGACGGAATTCGCCCGGAACGTCTCGTAGAGCGCAAGCAGATCATCGGCTTCGGCCGGCAGCTGCTCCAGCCGGGCCCTGGCGATGCGGTTGCTCTCCGCCTGCCCGCCGGTGAACGTCAACACCTGCAGGAGCTGGATCTCGATCGCGGCGGCCTGCATTGGGTCGGGCTCCAGCTCGACCGCGGCGCGCAGCGCGACGCCCGCGCTCGGGCCGTTCACGTCGACGAGCAGCATCCCGCGGCGACGGGTGAGCTCGCTCCGCAGCTCCGGTGTGGGCGGCTCCTCAAGTGCCCGCTGGAGATACTCGGCGGCGGCATCCGGCGCGGCACGCGCCACGGCAGCCTCGGCGGCCGCGACGTTGATCTCCACCGCCCACCGGTCACCGGTTCGAGGCGCGAGTTCGAGCTGGCTGGCGATCCGCTCGACCGGGGCGCCAGCGCCCGCAAGCAGGCGCGCGGCACGGGCATGGAAGCGTTCGCGCTCCGGCCCCGGCAGGTCGAAGTACACGGCATCACGCACGAGCGCATGGACGAACGACAGCCCGTCGGAGCGAGAGAGCACCTGCGCGGCGACGAGCTCCTGAACCGCGGTGATGACCTCGTCGGTCGAGATTCCCGCGAGCGCGGCGACGAGCTCGGTGGTCGCCGTCTCGCCCAAGATCGCAATGGCGCGAACGGCGCCGACGGTGGCGGGCGAGAGCCGGCCCACGCGAGCCAGCACCGTTCGAGACAACGCCCGGTGGGCGGTGCGGCGCACGGCGCCAGCCTGCTCGTCTGTGGGCTCGGTGCCCTCGGCGCGCAAGGAGTGGGCGAGCTGCGTGAGCAGGAGCGGGTTGCCGTCGGTGGAGTCGAAGCACGCCGCCGCAAACCGCGGCCCTGGACGGGCACCAAGCAGACGCTCCAGCAGCTCCGCCGACGCCTCCTGGGAGAGCGGCTGGGGATGGAGGTGGACCGCAGACAGCTCGGCCGAGAGATCACCGAGCAGCTCCACCAGCAGGTCTGAGGCCAGCTCCACTCCGGGATCGCCGGCGGGCCCGGAGCCGACCGGGCGGGTCGTGGCTGCCAACACGATCGGCGTCCCGTCGAGCCGGCGCGCCAGATAGGTCAGAAAGCGCAGCGAGGAGATGTCGCACCAGTGCAGATCGTCGACGACCAGGACCAGTGGACCGTCGTCGGCCAGGTTGAGCGCGAGCCAGTGCAAGCCATGCAAAATCGCGTAGCTTGCCGCGCCCGCCTCGCTTGGGGCGTCGTCAAAGATCCCGGCTGCGGCGCCCGCGGCTCCCTCAAGCGCCCGGCTACCGACCTCGGGGTCGCGGACGGCCTGCTCAAACAGCTGGCGGACTACCCCGAACGCAAACGCCTGCTCCAACCGGCTGGCCCGCGCGGCCAGGACGCGACTCCGGCCTTCCGCCTGCTGGCGCAGCGCGTGCAGCAGCCCGCTCTTCCCGATTCCGGCCGGGCCCTCGATCAGCACGACGCGCCCTTCGCTCCGTCGACCGGCGGCCAGCGCACGATCGATGGCGTCAGCCTGGGAGTCGCGCTCAAGGAGGTCACTCGCGGGCGACGTCATGCGTCTCCAGACAGGGCGCTGGCGAGGGCGTGGCGAGACCCGATCCCGAGTTTGCGGTAGGCGGCCGAGAGATGGACCTCGACGGTCTTGGGCGTGACGAACAGCTCCTGGGCGATCTCCCGGTTCGTTCGCCCACCGGCGGCGAGATCTGCGACGCGTCGTTCGCTCGGCGTCAGCGCGCCGGCGCCGGCGATGTCGCCAGGTCGACGGCGGATTCCGGTCGCGCCGAGTTCCACGCGGGCCGCCTCCACCAGCCCGGGCGATCCGCAGGCTCCGGCGATCTCGTAGGCGCGCTCGAGCGGGTCGCGCGCCTCGGTCGGTTTGCGCTGGCGGCGCAGCGCGGCGCCATAGGCAATGAGGGTGCGGGCGAGCTGAATGCGGGCGGCTGACGGCTCAAGGAGCTCGACGGCGCGCCGCAGATCCGTCAGGTCGTCGCCGGTGATCTCGCTGCGGATCCGCAGCGCTGGGCCGAGGATGCCGGGGGAACCCCATTGCTCGCCGATCGCCACGGCTTGGTTGGCAACCACTAGCGCGTCGTCGTGTTCTCCGCGGCGGTGGAGAATCAGCGCACGAGGCAGGTGCCAGTCGACGCCGATCGGCGTTGGCATGCGGGACGCGCAGTACTCAAGGGTGTGCGACGCGGCGAGCGCCTCGTCGAGGCGACCTTCTGAGAAGAGGACCCACGTCTGCGCGTGCCACCAGAGGGCGCCGCCCAGGGAGGGCTGCTGGGCGTTCGGTGAGTCGGGCGACGCGTCGAGCGTGGCCCGGGCCGCGGCGAGGTCGCCCGCATCCATGTAGGCGAGCGCCAGTGAAGCGCGCGCGAACCGTTGCGGCTCGGCGCCGGAGCCCCAGGAGAGGGCCCGGTCGATCGCGTCCGAGAGTCCGGTGATGGCCGAGGTGAGATCACCTCGGCGCTGGAGCGTGAAGCCGAGCCACAGGTCGACCGTCAGGTGGAGGATCACGGAGCCGCTGCGCTGGGCGTCGATCCGTGCCCGCTGCCACAGGTCGAGCCCCTCATCGCGGTCGGCGAGTCCAAGCACGTAGAGCGGTGAGACGGCGACGAGCGTGTGGTCGCGCAGGATCGAGGCATCGGAGTCGATGGCCTGCGCGGCCAAGTCGGCGCATTCCTCTGCACTGCCACCGTGGTACGTGCGCCACTGCGCTGCGATGCCAGCCAGCAGGCGGTAGCCAAGGCTGGCCCCCGGCTGCAGCGTGTACGACGCCTCGAGCGCAGGCAGGACGTCGCGGTCGTCCCCACCGAACAGGACGACGGCTCCACGCACCGCTTGGAAGTGCGCAACGAGGCCGTCGTCTTCGTCGGTGAGTCTTGAGGCGGCCTCGACGCACAGCGCCCCGGCCTCTTTCCAGCGGTCCGTCAGAAACAGGGCCTGGGCGAGGGTGATCTCCGCCATCGCCCGTGCGCGGCGGTCGGCCGTGAGTTCCACGAGTTCGCGCAGGACCTCCGTCGCCGCTGGAGCGTCGACGTCGAACAGTGCTTCTGCGTACTGGCCGAGCACGGCAGGGCGCAGCTCAGCAGCCACCGGCTCGTCGAGGGCGCGGCGCAGGTGCCGCGCGGCCGCATCCGGGGCACCACGCCGCAGCGCGGCGGAGCCCGCTTCGACGGCGACGCCAGCGACCCAGGGGTCGCCGGCGTGCGGCGCGAGCTGGAGCTGGCTGGCGACGCGCTCGACCGACGCCCCAGCGTTCGCCAGGACGCGAGCCGCTTCCAGGTGGAGTGTTTGACGCTCGAGTTCGGGGAGGTCGAAGTAGATCGCGTCGCGGACGAGGGCGTGGACGAAGCCCAGGTCCTCACGGACGAACACCTCGGCCTCGACGAGCTCCCGCCACGCCGTCGTGATCTGCGTCGACGCAAGCCCGGTGAGCGCGGAGACGAGCGGGACGGTGGCGGTCGGCCCGAACGTCGCGACGGCCCGGGCGACCGCGATCGCCTCGGCCGAGTAGCGACCAACCCGTGCCAGGACCGTCCGTGAGAGTGCGCGGTGGGCGGCTCGGCGGACGCTGGCCGCGTTCGCAGCCGTCGGCTCGGTGCCCTCGGCCTGCAGGGAGCGCGCTAGCTGGCGGAGCATCAGGGGATTCCCGTCGGTGGCCTCGAAGCAGGCCTCGGCAAAGCCGGGGTCGACGGGCTGCGCGAGCTCGCTGGTGAGGAGGGCGCCGACCGCGGTAGCCGAGAGCGCTTTGGGATAGACGTGCATCGCCGTCGGATCAGAGAGCAGCTCGGCGAGGAGATCGGCGTCGACGCTGGCTGGTGGCACCGGGCGGGTGGTGGCGGCCAGGAGCGCGGGCGTGTCTTCGAGCCGGCGCCCGAGGTAGGCCAAGAACCGCAGCGACGAGGCGTCGCACCAGTGCAGGTCGTCGATCGCGAGCACCACCGGCTGAGTCTCGGCGAGATTGAGCGTCAGCCAATAGAGCCCGTGCAGGAGCGCGAAGTTGGCGGCGCGTTCCTCACCGGGAGTGTCCTCGAAGATGTCGCGAGCCGACATCGCTGCGCCCGCCAGCACGATCGGGCCGAGTTCGGGGTCACGCACGATCCCTTCCAGCAGCTGGCGAACAACGCCGAACGCGAACCCGCGTTCAAGCTCGCTCGCTCGGGCGTAAAGCACACGCTGGCGAGCAGCGCCGCGGTCGCGCAGTTCATGCAGGAGGCGGCTCTTCCCGATCCCGGGCGGCCCCTCAATCACCAGCACGCGACCCTCGCCGCGCCAAGCAGCAGAGAGGGCCTCGTCGATCTGCGCGGCTTGGTCGGCCCGTTCGAGGAGCTCGGACACCGCCACCTCAGGACGCCCCCGTAAGCGCGCCGGGCAGCGCATGGCGCGAGGCGATTCCAAGCTTGCGGTAGGTCGCCGAGAGGTGGACCTCGACGGTCTTGGGGGTAACGAAGAGCGCTTGGGCGATCTCGCGGTTCGTGCGGCCGGATGCGGCGAGGTCGGCGACGCGGCGCTCACTTGGCGTGAGTGCGTCGGGGCCGCTGGCGTCGGCGGCACGTCGGCGCACGCCGGTGGCCGCGAGCTCGGTTCGGGCGGCCTCGGCGAGCCTCGGTGATCCGCACGCCTCAGCGAGCTCGAAGGCGCGGTCGAGGTAGTCCCGGGCATCCGTCGGCTGGCGATCACGCCGGATCGCGGAACCGTAGGCCAGCAAAGATTTGGCAAGTTCGAGGCGTGAGACGGATCCGTCGAGCACCACGACCGATCGGCGCAGGTCCTCAAGTCCGTCGGGGCGGACCTCGCCGAGCGCCCGCAGGGCGGCTCCCACCGCGCTCGGTGCTCCCCAGATCTGCGCGGTCTCAACGCCCGCCAGAGCGGCCTGTTCGGCGGCTTCGGCCTGGCCGAGGTGGTGCAGAGCGAGCGCCTGCACGGGGCGCCAGTCGACGGCGACCGGCGACGCCATCCAGGATGCCCGTCGGGCGAGTGCCTGCGTGGCGGCGAGCGCCTCGTCGGCGGCACCTTCGGCCAGGAGCAGCTCAGCGTGGGCACGCCACCACAGCAGCGCACCGAGCGTCTCGCTCGTCGGATCCGGACGACCGTCGCTGAGGACCGCGCGCGACTGCGTCAGGTCGCCGCTGGCCGTCAGCGCGGTCGCAAGCATCGACCGGTGGTAGCGCAGCGCCTCCTGCCCGGAGCCCCAGCTCAGGCCGAGCGCGAGCGCGTCGCGGATGCCCTGGATGGCAGAGCGCAGGTCGCCACGGCAGAGCTGCGTCACCCCGAGCCACAGGTCCAGGTTGAGGTGCAGGATCGGCGATCCGCTGCGGTGGGCGTCCTCGTGAATCCGATCCCAGACCTCCAGGCTGCCGGGGTAGTCGGCAACGGCGAGCACGTAAAGGGGAGAGACCGACACCAGCGTGTGCCGACGGAAGATCGACGCATCGGTCGCGAGCGAGCGGAAGGCCAGGTCGGCGCAGTCCGACGCGCTGCCGCCCTCATACGCCCACATCAGCGCGGCCAGGCCAGCCTCAAGCCGGTGGCCGACGCTGGCGTCGGCCGCGAGCTGGCGGTGCTGGGACACGGTCTCCAGAATCTCGGGGTCATCGGCCCCAAAGAGCGCGGCGACCGTCCGCACGGCGGTCAGTGCGGCGCGCAGATCGTCTTCCGGCGGGCCCATCTCGGCGATGGCCGTGCGGCAGATCAGCGAAGCGCGGTCCCACCGGTCGGTGAGCGCGAGCCCTTGCACGAGCGAGAGCTGGGCTTCACCGCGTCGGCGCGGGTCGGTCTCGTCGGCAGCGATCTGCTCGAGGACCTCGATGGCGCCGTGGCCGTCGACGTCGTACAGCGCGGCGGCCAGCTTGGTCATCACGCGGGCCCGCTGCTCCGCCGAGGTCGGCGGCTCGGCGAGCGCCCGGCGAAGGTGCGCCGCAGCTTCGCCTGGCGCGCCGCGGCTGAGTGCGGCGTCGGCTGCGCGCACGGCGACGTCGACGGCCCAGGCGTCGCCACTGGGCGCTGCGAGCGCCAGCTGGCTCGCGATCCGCTCGGCCGAGGCACCGGCCCCATCGAGCGCTCGGGCTGCGCTTGCGTGTAGCGCCAGGCGCTGTGGCTCCGGCAGGTCGAAGTAGATCGCGTCGCGCACGAGCGCATGGACGAACGAGAGCTGGTCGCGGCGAAGGATCTCGGCGTCGACGAGCTCGCTCCAGCCGCCGGCGACCTCCTCTCCTGAGAGGCCGGCGAGCTGGCCAACCTGGGCGATCGTCGAGGTATCGCCCAGGACGGCCACGGCGCGAGCGAGCGCGATGGCTTGGGGTGAATAGCGCCCGACACGCGCCAGGACCGTTCGCGACAGCGCACGGTGCGCGACGCGGCGTACATCGACGGCGCTGGCGGCCGTTGGCTCGGTCCCCTCCGCCTGGATCGAGCGCGCGAGCTGGCGCAGCATCAACGGGTTGCCTTCCGTCGCGCGAAAACACGCGGCGGCAAACGTCGCGTCAACCGGGCGATCCAGCTGGGCTTCCAGCAGCGATTGAGCGGCCGCCGCTGAGAGCGCCTGCGGGTAGAGGTGCACCGCCTGAGGGTCGGAGAGCAACTCGGCGATGAGATCGGCGTCGCTGTCCGCCGGCGGGATCGGCCGCGTGGTTGCCGCCAGCAGGATTGGCGTTTGCTCCAAGCGCCGGCCCAGGTAGGTCAGGAAGCGCAGCGACGAGGCGTCGCACCAGTGCAGATCGTCGACGGCCAGCACGAGCGGCTGATCCTCGGCGAGATTCACCGCGAGCCAGTGCAAGCTGTGAAGCAAGGCGAAGCTCGCTGCGCGTTCCTCGCCGGGCGTCTCCTCGAAGATGTCGCGCGCGGCGGACGCGGCGCTGTCGAGGGCAATCGGGCCGAGCGTGGCGTCGCGCACGACGCCCTCAAAGAGCTGCCGAACGACGCCGAAGGCAAAGCCGCGTTCGAGTTCGCTCGCGCGCGCATAGAGGACCCGCTGTGCGCCCGTCGCCGTCTCCCGGAGCTCCTGCAGCAGGCGGCTCTTCCCGATCCCGGCGGCCCCCTCGATCACCAGCACCCGACCGTCGCCGCGCCGGGCCGCAGCGAGGGCGGATTCGATGGCGCTCTGCTGCTCGGAGCGTTCGAGGAGTGCGTCGTCGGCCATCGCCCCGAATCGTAGAGCCGCGAGCGGTTTCGCGCCGAGTCAGATGCCTCACTCGTCGGTCGCCGCGGACCCCGTTTTGGTGGGTGCCGCTGAGGCCGACTCGTCGGCGCGCCGCACGAGACGGAGGCCGTCGCCTAAGCTCCCCCGCCGACCGCCACCTTCGGAGAGGGCTTTTCTCACATGGCCAAGACTGTGATTCTGGGGACCGCACGCACCCCGATCGGCAAACTGAGCGGGGCCTTGTCCTCACTCCCGGCGACTGAGCTGGGCAGCATCGCGATCCGCGGCGCACTCGAGCGCGCGGGCGTCACGCCCGAGCAGGTCGAGCACGTCGTGATGGGCCAGGTGCTGCAGGGCGGCGCTGGCCAGATCCCGTCGCGTCAGGCGCAGATCGCTGCCGGCATCCCGATCGGCGTGAGCTCCGAGACGATCAACAAGGTGTGCGCCTCCGGCATGCGCGCCGTTGCGATCGCTGATCTCCACATCCGCGCCGGTGAGGTGGACGTCGCCATCGGTGGCGGTATGGAGTCGATGTCGCAGGCGCCCCACGCGCTTCCCGGCTCGCGCAACGGGTTCCGCATGGGCCCGGCGACGATGATCGACCTGATGCAGCACGACGGCCTGACGAACGCCTTCACCGGCAAGCAGATGTTCGTCGAGGCAACCGAGGTCGGCGACGAGCTCGAGATCACGCGCGAAGCGCTCGACGAGTTCGCTGCACGCTCCCATGAGCGCGCGCTCGCCGCCCAGGCCAACGGCAACCTGCCGGCCGAGATCGTCCCCGTCACCGTGCCCGGCCGCAAGGGCGACACGATCGTCGACGTCGACGAGAGCCCGCGCGAGGGCACCACGCCCGAGTCGCTGAGCAAGCTCCGTGGCCTCGTCAAGGACGGCACGCACACCGCTGGCAACTCGCCGTCGGTCAACGACGGTGGCGCCGCCCTCGTGCTCGCCTCCGAAGAGTGGGCGCAGAAGAACGGCAAGCAGATCCTCGGCGAGATCGTGGGCTGGGCGCAGGTCGCCGACGACTTCCCGTACCTCGCCAAGACCCCTGGCGCCGCTGCCAAGAAGGCGCTCGACAAGGCTGGCCTGAAGGTTGAGGACATCGACCTGTGGGAGTTCAACGAGGCGTTCTCGTCCGTTGGCCTCAACTCGATGAAGATGCTCGGTCTCACCCCCGAGAACGTCAACGTCAACGGCGGTGCCGTTGCGCTCGGTCACCCGCTTGGCATGTCCGGCGCCCGCATCATCGGCTCGCTCGTGCTCGAGCTGGGTCGCCGCGGCGGTGGCCTCGGCGTGGCTGCCATCTGCTCCGGCGGTGGCCAGGGCGACGCGGTCATCGTGCGCGTTGCCACCAGCTAACACCAGTCACACCTGATTCGCCGAGGGGCGCGTTCCTGGCCAATGGCCGGGACGCGCCCCTTGCGCGTTTCCAGCCGTCGCGCCGGCGTGCACATCGCCACGACAGGGCTGCATACCTGCACGCCCCGGGGTCTCTGAGCCGCCACTTGCGCACCCCCGTACCCAGTACGTGAGAATCGACTCCGTGAGCACGGCAACCCCTGACGAGTCCCAGCGCCAAGTTTCGGCACCGGCGATGACCCGTCCCGCGGCATTCTTCGACCTCGACCGCACCTTGGTGTCTGGTTCCAGCGGGTTCTCGATCCTCATCGAGATGGCCAGCGTTGGGATCGTCTCCCGGCGCCAGCTGATGCGCGACTCGATCGTCGGCGCACGCTTCCGGCTGTGGGGGCTCGACGACGCCACGACCGACGCCGTCCGGACTCGCGTTGGGAGCTACGTTGCCGGCGTCGAGGAGCACCGCCTCTCTGACATCTCGACGGCGGTCCTCGAACGCGTCTTGCCCCGGGTCTACCCCGAGGTGCTCGACCGCGCGCACGCCCACCAGCGTCGAGGCGAGCCCGTCTACCTCGTCACGGCCTCCAGCCAGGAGTTCGCCGACCTGCTCGCCGAGGTCCTCGACCTCGACGGCGCGGTCGGGACCCGCTCGGAGGTCATCGACGGGCGTTACACCGGCAATCCCGGCGGACCATTCATCTACGGCGAGGGCAAAGTCGAGGCGATGCAGGAACTCGCCGAAGAGCACGGCCTCTCCCTGGCGGACTCCACGGCATACAGCGACTCGATCTCCGACCTGCCGATGTTGCGTGCGGTTGGACACCCTGTCGCCGTCAATCCCGACCGTGCACTGCGGGCCGTCGCCAAGCGGGAGAGCTGGGAAGTGCTCTCGATTGACCAGTTCACGAGGAGGGTTATGGCCGGTACCGGCGTGGCCGTGCTCGTGCTCGCCGGCGCCGTGGGTCGGCGTCTCTTGACGGGGCGTCAGCACTGAAAAGTGGGCAGCCGACGCCGGAGTAGCTTCGCGAAGTAGGATCCGCGGGCCTCGCGCAGTGCCCTAGCGGCGTGAGGCCCGATTTCCCATGAGCGAAGCCTCCGTCCGCAAGATCCGCGTCGTCGTTGCCAAGCCTGGCCTTGATGGTCATGACCGTGGCGCGAAGATCATCGCCCGTGCCCTGCGTGACGCAGGCATGGAAGTCATCTACACGGGTCTGCATCAGACGCCCGAGCAGATCGTCGAGACCGTGCTGCAGGAGGACGCCGACGCCGTTGGGCTGTCGATCCTCTCCGGCGCGCACATGACGCTCGTGCCGAAGGTCGTCGAGCTGCTCAAGGCCGAAGACGCTGGCGACGTGCTCGTCACCGTCGGCGGCACGATCCCGGGCGACGACATCCCCGAGCTCAAGAAGCTGGGCGTCGCCGAAGTCTTCACGCCGGGTTCTCCGACCCAAGACATCATCGATTTCATCAACGGCGCCGTACGGAGCGTGTGAACCGTTCTTTTTCGAACGGTTCCCGCCCCGTCCACAAGCGCCGCGCACACCCGCCACTAGAGGAAGATCCGCTTTGAAGATCTTGGTCCTGGTCAAAGAGGTTCCCGACGCCGCAGTCGCGAAGTCCATCGGTTCCGATGGAACGATCGATCGCAGCGGTGAGAAGGCTCTCAACCCCTACGACACGCACGCCCTCGAGGCTGCCGTCGTCATCAAGGAAGGTGGCGCCGACGTCTCTGAGATCGTCGCCGTCACCGTCGGTCCGGATAGTGCTTCGCGCACGCTCCAGGGTGCCGTTTCGCGCGGCGCTGACCGCTCGATCCACCTGTCCGACGAGGGCCTCGCCGGCTCCGACGTCGTTGCCACGGGCTACGCCCTGGCCGAGCTGATCAAGCGCGAGTCGCCTGAGCTCGTCCTCCTGGGCCAGCAGTCCGACGACGGCGGCTCCTACGCCGTCGGTTCGGTCGTTGGTGAGTTCCTGGGCCAGCCGGCCCTCTCGCAGGTCGTCAAGCTCGACCTCACCGGCGACGTCATCACTGCTGAGCGCCAGGCCGAGTACGGCTACGACACCGTCGAGGTCAAGCTCCCGGCGATCATCTCCGTCGGCGACGCCATCAACGAGCCGCGCTACCCGTCGCTCAAGGCGATCATGGGCGCGAAGAAGAAGCCCGTCGAGAAGCTCACGCTCGCCGACGCCGGCATCGACGCCGGCAAGGTCGGCACCGCCGGCTCCGGCGTGAACTGCAGCGACTTCCAGGCTCCGGCCCAGAAGTCCGGCGGCACCATCATCACCGACGAAGACACGGCCGCCACGGTCGAGCAGATCGTCGCCTGGCTCGACGAGCGCAAGCTCGTCTAAAGCGAGAAGGAAAGAATCATGGCCAACATCCTGGTTTACGCCCTCGCGCACGAGGGTCAGATCAACAAGAACAGCAAGGGCGCCATCTCCAAGGCGGCCGAGCTGGCTGCCGAACTCGGTGGCTCCGCTGACGTCGTTCTCGTCGGCACCGACGTCGCCGGCATCGGCGATCAGGCTGGTGCCGTCGGCGCCTCGACGGTCTACACCGTCGATGCACCCGAGGGCATCGCCGCGACCGCTATCGACGCCATCGCAGCGCTCGTCGACGCCAAGGGCTACGACTACGTGCTCTTCGGCGGCGGCCTCCTGGGCTTCGAGATCGGTGCAGGCCTCGCAGCCCGCATCGGTGGCGGCGTGACCGTCGAAGTGACCGACATCAAGGTTGACGGCGGCAAGCTCGTCGCCGAGCGTCCGATCTTCGGCGACACCCTGCTCTCGTACTCGCACTACAAGAGCAAGGGCATCATCGTTGCCCGCACCAACGCGTTCGAGGTCAAGGAGACCGGTGGCACCGCCACGGTCGAGGCCTTCGACGCGCCGATCGGTGCAGCTGCCGGCCAGGTGACCCTCAAGGTCCGTGGCGAGCAGCGTGGCGCTGACGTGAACATCGAGGACGCCTCGATTCTCGTCACCGGTGGCCGTGGCCTCGGCAACGCGGAGAACTTCTCCGTCGCCGACGCCCTCGCCGCCGCGCTCGGCACCGGCTCCGCCGTTGCCGCGACCCGCGCAGTGGTCGACGCCGGCTGGTTCCCGTACGCGGGCCAGATCGGCCAGACCGGCAAGTCCGTCGCCCCGAAGCTCTACGTCGGTCTCGGCGTGTCGGGCGCGATCCAGCACAAGGTCGGCATGCAGGCCTCGGAGAACGTCCTCGCCATCAACAAGGACGAGAACGCTCCGATCTTCGAGTTCGCCGATTTCGGCGTCGTCGGCGATCTCCACAAGATCGCTCCGGCACTGACCGAGGCCATCAAGGCCAAGAAGGGCTAAGGACCAGACTATGGCCGCCACCACCAACGGACACGCTCCGGCAGAGTTCCCGCCGCCGGTCGACCCCCTCGTCGAGTTCATCGCCGCCCCTGAGGCCGGCGAAGACGAAGCGATCGAGGTCGGCGTCGCGATCGTGGGTGGTGGGCCGGCCGGTCTGGCCGCAGCCAACCGCCTCCTGCAGCTCCTCGCCGACGACGAGGAGCTGCTCGAGTCGCTCGGCGAGGTTCCCGTCGCCGTCATCGAGAAGGCGAAGTCTTGCGGCGGGCACAACCTGTCCGGCGCCGTGATGAAGCCGGGCCCGCTCAAGGAGCTCTTCCCCGACGAAGATCTCGAGGCGCTCCCCGCCATCCGCCACGTCAACGAGAAGGACGACGTGTGGTGGCTCTCGAGCGCCACCGGCACCCGCCCGATGCCGGGTCCGACCCCGCCGAACTTCAAAAACGAGGGCAACTGGGTCACCTCGATCAGCCAGCTCTGCCGCTGGATGGCCGAGAAGGCTGAGGAGTCGGGCGCCTACATCCTCACCGAGACGGCAGCCGCCAAGCTGCTCGTCAAGGATGGCGCCGTTCAAGGCGTCGTCACCGGCGACAAGGGCCGCGGCAAGGAAGGCGAGGAGCTCGGCAACTTCGAGCCCGGCATGGAAGTCCATGCCCGCCAGACCGTCCTCGCCGAGGGCAACTGGGGCCACCTCACCGGTGCCGCGATTCAGCACTTCGACCTGGCCCAGGGCCAGGAGCCGCCCGTCTGGAAGCTCGGCGCCAAAGAGGTCTGGAAGACCAAAGAGCAGTGGGACAAGGTCGTCCACTTCTTCGGTTGGCCGGGCCGCTCCAACGGCAAGTGGCATGAGACCGGCGTCGGCGGATGGGTCTACCCATACGGCGACCACCAGGTCTCGATCGGCATCGTCGTCCCGCTGGCGACGCCCGATGCGACCGTCTCGGCGCACGACATGCTCCAGACCGTCAAGCAGCACCCGAAGCTCAAGGCCATCCTCGAGGGCGGTGAGCGCACCGCTTGGGGCGCCAAAGCCATTCAGGGCGGCGGCTTCTGGTCGCAGCCCAAGCTCTCCATGCCAGGCGCCGTCCTGGTCGGTGAGTCCGGCGGCATGATCGACATGGCCTCGCTCAAGGGCGTCCACATGGCGATCCAGTCCGGCATCATCGCCGCGGAAGAGATCTACAAGTCGCTCAAGCTCGGCCAGAAGGACATGACGTCCTACGAGACGGCCATCGCCGAAAGCGACATCGTCGGCAAGCGCCTCTTTGAGGTCCGCAACAACATGCAGCTCGTCGGCGGCTCCTCGATGCCGTTCAACCTGGCCAAAGCCGGGATCGACATCATCACCAAGGGCAAGATCCCCGGCGGCCGCAAGAGCAGCCACCGCGACGCCGAAGTCGTGCAGTTCGTGCCGGCCGAAGGCAAGCGCGCCTCCGACCTGTACCCCAAGCCCGACGGCAAGTACACGTTCGACAAGCTCTCGTCGGTGTTCATCACCGGCAACGCCACCCGCGACGACGCCCCGAGCCACATTCGGATCGAGAAGAACGTCGCCCGCGAGGTCGCCGAGACGTGGAAGTGGATGTGCCCCGCCGGCGTCTACGAGATCCCCGAAGACGCCCCGGAGACGGGCCACGTCGACGTGATCGTCAACTACACCAACTGCGTGCAGTGCGGTGCCATCACCGCCCGCGGCGGCCGCCTCACGCCCCCAGAGGGTGGAGACGGCCCGGCTTACCAGGTCGTCTAGTCGACTCGGCTACCACCGTTTGACCGAACGCCCGGGGCTCGCGCCTCGGGCGTTCGTCGTTCTGAGGACGTTCGACCGAAACTTCTCGTGGTAGGTCGGGTTCCAGACTACGATCGCTCTCGACCACGAAATCCCCCCACTTCGTTGCTCACCTCCCGCACCACATTTAGCCTCGCCTCCGTCGTCTGCGCGCTCGCGCTCGCGATCGGCGGCGCGCTCGCGCCAACCTCCGACGCCGCCGCCGCGAAAGCTGCCGCGCCCTCGCTCGCCATCCAGGCCAAGACGTGCCTGATCGGCCCGACGCCAGAGGACCGAAGCGTTACCGTCACGGCGCTCGCCCTGCTCGGGACCACCGGCGAGCGCGTCACGATGCGCTTCACCGTCCAGTCCCGCCAAGGGCAGACCCGCTGGCGCTCGCTGCTCTTCAAAGACCCCGCGAGCACCAAGAAGTGGGAGACCACCGAAGCTGCCGGCGCCGGCCTCAAGCTCACGAAGACGATTCCAGAGCTCGACGAGGGCTACGACTACCGGATCGTCGTAGAGGCGCGCTCGGTCGACGCCGCTGGCAAGGTCGTCACCAAGACCGCTCGCAAGTACGTGCCGTGCAAGCAGCCGCTCTTCACCCCGACGCTGACGTTCGGCAAAGTCCAGATCACGAGCAAGCCACCAGCTGATGCCGCAGGCGCCCCCGCCACCGGCCCGTACCTCGTCATCCCAGTCAAGAACCTGGGGCGGCTCCCGTCCGCCGAGGTCGTCATCACGATCGCCAAAGCCGATACGCGCGAACTCATCGCGCAAGTCGGCACCGGATCGCTGAAGGGCGGAGCCAGCACCCGTTGGGTCGGTGGGCTTCCCGCCGACTGCACCCAGCTCTACATCACGGTGCAGGAAAAAGGTGCGGCTCCGGCTGACCTGACGGCCGACCAGACGGCGACCGTCGACTGCAAGGCCACGCCTGCGGCCGACCGCGCACGCCGCCGCTAACACGCCGCAGCTCGGTCGCGGCGCGGCGCCGCTAGACTGACTGGTCCGCCGTAGACGAGGCACCGAAAGGGCCTGGCTGCGGACCTCATTCTCAAAGGCCTTTCCATGAAGACCGAAATTCACCCCGAGTACGTCGAGTCGCACGTCACGTGCACCTGTGGCAACAGCTTCACGACGCGTTCGACCGAGGCGAAGATCAGCGTCGAGATCTGCTCGCAGTGCCACCCGTTCTACACGGGCAAGCAGAAGCTCATGGACACGGGCGGCCGCGTTGAGCGCTTCCGTCGCCGTGCCGCTGCCGCCAAGTCGGCTGCTGCGCCGGAGAAGTCGGCTGAGGCTGGTGCTGGCGCTGCTGCGCCCACCCCGGATGCCGCTCCCGCCGAGGCAGCTCCGGCCGCCGAGTAGCACTCACCGCCACGAACTCGTGCCTAACGGGCGCGGAGCCAACCGGCTCCGCGCCCGTTTGCGTTGCTGCGTCCATCGAGCCTGCGGTGAGCGTCGGATTACCAGGGGCAGGGGCCTGGTAATCCGACGCTCGCTCGCTCGGCAGGCGTTCGGTTGTGGGTTGTCGTCGAGGTGCCGATGACAGAGACGTGAGCGCCGACGCCCCACGCGACCTTCCGATCGGCGGCCAGGCCGTCCTCGAGGGCGTGATGATGCGCGGAGCCTCGAACTGGGCGGTCGCCGTGCGACTCCCGGACACCCATCCGACCGATCCCAGCGGCATCGCCGTCGTCCACGAACCGTTCCAGTCGGTGCTCGCGCGCCATGCGATCCTGCGGCGGCCCGTGATTCGCGGCGCCGTTGCGCTCTTTGAGTCGCTCGGCGTTGGAATCCGTTCGCTCGGAATCGCCGCAAACGCCCAGACGCCCGGTGGCGACGCCAAGCCGCTGACCGGCCTGAAGTGGGCCCTCACCGTGGCCGCGGGGCTCGGGCTGGCCGTCGGCCTGTTCTTCTTGCTGCCAGCCACCCTGGTGAAGGTGCTCGTCGGCCAGTCGCTTCCCGGCAGCGTCGAATTCGTCGCCGTCGAGAAGCTCACGCGCCTGACGATCTTTATCTCCTACGTCTGGCTGGTCTCGCGGATGCCGCACCTCCAACGGGTGTTCGCCTACCACGGGGCCGAGCACCAGACGATCGCTTGCCTCGAAGCCGATCAGCCCCTCACGCCAGACAACGCGGCGCGCTTCAGCCGGCTTCACCCGCGCTGCGGCACCAGCTTCATGCTGATCGTGATGGTGGTGTCGTTCGTGGTCTTCGTGCCGCTCGGCAACCTGCCGCTGGGCTGGCTCCTGCTCTCCCGGCTCTTGGGCATCCCGCTGGTCGCGGGCCTCTCCTTTGAACTGATCAAGTGGATGGGACGGCGACGCGACCTGCGCCTGGCGCGCATGCTCACGTGGCCCGGGATGCAGCTGCAACGGCTGACGACCCGCGACCCCACCCGCGAGCAGCTTGAGGTTGCCATCGCAGCGCTTGGCGCCGTCCTCGCCCACGAAAACCCCCGTGACGCAACGCCCGCCCAGCGCGCGGGCCTCGACGTCGCCGCCTGAACCTCGCCGCTACGCCTCGCGGGCGTCGCGCAGAACGAACGCAAAGATCGCGACGCCGCAGAGCACGTCGGCGGCGATGTGCGCGTGGCGCCACCACGCCATGTCGACGGCGCTCGCGATCGAGTAGTGGAGCACGCCGATCAGGCCCGACCCGGAGTAGGCCGCCAGCAGCAACAGCGCAGGAGTATCGACCTGGCGGCGGTAGCGCAGGTACCCGGCCACGCCCATCGCCGTAAACGCGAGCCACGCCAGGCCGATCACCGTCGCGGAGGGGTTGGGGATCGTCTCGGACTTGGGGTAGGCGGAGAAGTTCGCCACGCCGTCGGCGTAGTGGACGATCGACACCACGAACGCGAGCCCCAGCAGCCACGTGAGCTGACGCACCCGACCCGGGGCGGGGGCGCGGGACTGCGCGCTCGCTGGCATCGGGCCGGAGGCAGCGGTACTCATGCGTCGATCATCTCGCTCCGCCCCGGATCGCGCAATCCGACGCGGCACCGCAACGCCGTCCGCGGCACCGGCGTAGACTTCCACGTTGCATGCTCAGCGCCCTCGTCGAACAGATCCAGCTCCGCTTCGTGGAGTCCGAGGCGGCCATGAGCGACCCTGCCGTGATCGCCGACCGCGAGAAGTACGCGGACGCAGGCCGCCGCTACAACCACCTCAAGCCGGCGAATGCGCTCGCGCAGGAGTGGGTCCAGATGACGGGCGACGCCGAGGGCGCCCGCGAGATGCTCGCCGAGGAGGAAGATCCGGAGGTGCGAGAGATGCTCCGCACCGCCGAGGCGCGCCTGGTGGAACTCGAAGAAGAGATCCGCTTGGCGATGGTCGAGCCCGATCCGCACGACAACAAGCCGGTGATCGTGGAGATCAACGGCGGCGCCGGCGGCGACGAGGCCGCGATCTGGGCCGGCGACCTCTACCGCATGCTCACCCGCTACGCCGAACGGCGCGGCTTCAAGCCCGAGCCGCTGGAGAGCAGCGAGGGCAAGTACACCTTTGCGATTAAGGGCGACGGCGCCTACTCCGTCTTCAAGTACGAGGGCGGCACGCACCGAGTGCAGCGCGTCCCCGCCACCGAGTCCCAAGGCCGCATTCACACGTCGACGGCCACGGTGGCCGTGCTCCCGGAGGCCGAGGAGGTCGACGTGGAGATCAACCAGAGCGACCTGCAGATCGACGTCTACCGCTCCGGTGGTCCCGGCGGGCAGTCCGTGAACACGACCGACTCTGCCGTCCGCATCACGCATAAGCCCACGGGCGTTCAGGTGGCGATGCAGGATGAGAAGAGCCAGCTGCAGAACCGTGAGAAGGCGATGCGCGTGCTTCGCGCCCGCCTGCTCGAGCGCGCCGTGGCCGAGCAGCAGGCCGAACTCTCCGCCGGCCGCAAGGCACAGGTCGGCACCGGCGACCGCGCCGAGAAGATCCGCACCTACAACTACGGCGAGCGCCGCGTGACCGACCACCGGATCAAGCTCACCGTGCACGCGCTCGACAAGATCCTCGTCGGAGAGCTCGACGAATTCACCGACGCCCTGCAGGCCGACGAGCGCCGCGCGCGCCTCGCCGAACAGGCCGAGAAGGTCTAAGGGCCGCCGGTCGCCGCCCGCTGGCGACGTAGGATCGCCAGGATGGACGACGCGGATTCTGAACCGGCCGCGCCGGCGCTGAGCGTCCGGGCGACGGATCTCGTTCGCCGGTGGACGCCGACCCTGCGTGAAGCGGGCGTCGACACCCCTCGACTCGATGGCGAGCTGCTCGTCGCCCACGCGCTGGGCACCGATCGCCACCGGATGTTCCTCGACGATCCGGTCCTCGACGACATCCAACTCGCACGCGCCGAATCGCTGCTGCGGCACCGCGCCACCGACCGCGTGCCCGTTGCCTACCTCACGGAGACCCGCTGGTTCGACGAACTCGAGCTGCACGTGGACCGCCGCGTGCTCGTCCCTCGGCCGGAGACGGAGCTGCTGGTAGAGCTTGCCGCGGCGCTGGCTCCGCAAGACGCAACGACGATCGACGTAGGGACGGGGAGCGGAGCGGTGGCCGTCAGCCTGGCTCGCCGCCGACCCGACTTGCGGGTCACGGCCAGCGACATCGACGAGGCTGCACTCGAGGTGGCCCGTCGCAATGCTGCGCGGCACGCGCACCCGGCCGGAGTGGCCGTGGCCTTCCAACACGCGTCGCTTCTCGGCGACTGGCACGGCGAGGTCGTCGTGTCGAATCCGCCCTACGTGGAAGAGACGACGCGGGACACGCTCGCCCCGGAACTCGATCACGAGCCCCAGCATGCGCTCTACGCGGGGCCTGATGGCCTCGACGTGATCCGGCCCCTCGTGATCCAAGCCCGCGAGCGCCAGGTCGGGCTGATTCTGCTCGAGCACGGCTACCAGCAGGGCGAGGCGGTCCGGTCACTGCTGCAGGACGCAGGCTTCCGGCCTGCCACCGAGCGCGATCTGGCCCAGCACGATCGCGTCACCTGGGCGCTGCGGCAAGACCTCTGGCCGCTCTCCAAGGAGCAGCAGGCCGCGCTGCGCCTGCTCGCCTGACGGATTCCGCCGCTAGCTCAGCGCTGGCCAGAACTCGGCGACGCGGGCACGCGCGGCCGTCGCGCGGGGGTGCTCGGGCAGGACGGGCACCGATGGGAGTTCGTCGGCCCCGAGGACCTCAAGCGTGTCGGCAAAGGAGCGTGCGAGCGCGTCGACGTCGTAGCCGCCTTCCAGGGCAAGGCCGATCGGGGCGCCGACGTCGTCGGCAGCGATCCGCAGCGCTCCGGCCATCTCGGCGAAGCCGTTATCGGTCACCAGGCAAGACGCCAGCGGGTCGTCGGCGTGCGCGTCAAAGCCAGCGCTGATCAGCATCAGCTCCGGCTCGTAGACCCGGGCGAGCGGGGCGAGCACGTGCTGGACGAGCGAGACGAAGGTCTCGTCGCCAGAGCCGCCGGGCACCGGCAAGTTGACGGTGTAGCCGGCGCCGTCTCCGCGACCGAGTTCGCTCGCGCCGCCGGTGCCCGGATACAAGGGTGACTGGTGAATCGACGCAAACAGCACCGACGGATCTGACTCGAGTACCTGCTGGGTGCCGTTGCCGTGGTGCACGTCCCAGTCGACGATCATCACGCGCTCCAGACCATGAGCCTGGACGGCGTAGCGTGCCGCGATCGCGACGTTGCTGAGGAGGCAGAAGCCCATCGCGCGGTCGGACTCGCAGTGGTGACCAGGCGGGCGGTGGGCCGAGGCCGCAGCGCGCGCCTCACCGGAGAGCAGCAGGTCGACGACGTCGATGGCGCCGCCGGCGGCATGGAGCGCCGCCTCCCACGAGCCAGCGCTGACGGCGGTGTCGGCGTCGATGCGTCCGCCGCCATCGGCCGCCAACCGCTGGATCGCCTCCAGGTGCGAGGCCGGGTGCACGGCGAGGAGCGCGTCACGGGACGCAGCGGTCGACAGGCGCCGCTCCCAGCCGAGCCCACCTCGAGCAGCCAGTTCCCGATCGATCGCGCGCAATCGCTCGGCGCGCTCGGGGTGGGGACCCGGGTCGTGCTCCAGCGAGCTGGGATGGGTCAGCAGCACCGGGGGAGCCATCCCCGGGAACGCTACCGGCGCGTTGGCGCCCGCCGCAGCGCGCCCCGGGGTCTGATCAGCCGACCTCGTTGGAGGTCGCTGGCGGGCTACCGCACGATTTGCGATCCGCCGGTGATCCCGTCCTCACCGGTGTCGTGGAAGCGCACCCAGGCTTTGTTGGTCCCGTCGTAGTCAGGCGCCCAGAGAATCAGCGTGGCTTTGCGATCCCACACGGTCACCTCCTCGGTGCCTTCGGGATCCAGGCCGCGCCAGATCCGGATAAACGGGTTGTGCTCCCACTCCTCTCCGGCGGTCGTCGGCAGGGTATGCCCGGGATGCAGCACCGTCTCCGCCGGCAGCTGAGCCAGGCGCATCGCCGCGGCTTTCTGATCGGCGTAGCCGGTGTTCGACGGCGCGAAGTTGCCGCCGACCGTGCCCTTGAAGAGCGTGTCGGCGGTAAAGCAGTCGGTGCCGTTGATCAGGAACGCGAGCTGCCCCTTGCAGTGGCCCTCGCTGAGGAGCGGCTCGATGGTCAGGCCACCGAACTGGAGGGTCTCGCCTTCGGCGATCGACTCGGCGGGAAGTAGATCCATCACGGCGACCGCGGTCACGGCGCTCGTGTACACCGGCGCCATAAAGGCGTCGCGCAACACGTCGATGTCTGCGACGTGATCGGCGTGCTGGTGGGTGATGAGGATCGCCTCCACCGTCACGTCCAGTTCCTTGGCCTTGTCGATCAGTGGCTGGGTCACGCCGTTGCCGTCGATGACCACACCTACGCCGCCCGGGCCGTCGGCCACGAGGTAGGAGTTCGAGGTCCAGCCTGGAGCCTCCGTCCGCTCGATGATCAGCTGGCTGCTCATGAGAACTCGATCACGGAGCGAATGCCGTCTTGGTGGTGCATGAGGTCGAACCCCTTGTTGACGTCGTCGAGACTGAGGCGGTGGGAGATGAAGGCGTCGGCGTCGATGTCGCCCGCGAGGTAGCGGTCGACGAGGAGCGGCACCTGCTCGCGGCTCTTGACCCCACCGAACGACGCGCCGACGACCGTGCGGCCGGTGATCAGGTAACGCGGCACGATGTCGAGCGTCTCACCCTTGCCGGCCACGCCGGTGACGCAACAGGTGCCCCAGCCGATCCGGGCCGACTCCACCGCCTGGCGCATGACGCCGACCAGCCCCGTCGCTTCAAAGGTGAAGTCCGCGCCGTAGCCGTCGGTTGCTTCGAGTACCCGCTCGACGGTGTCGTCGCCGGCCACCCAGAGATCGGTCGCGCCATGGTGCTTGGCCAGCTCCAGACGGTCCTCTGAGAGGTCGACGCAGATGATGCGGCCGGCGTTCTGCAGCCGGGCTCCGGCGACGGCGCCGAGACCGACCATGCCGGCGCCAAACACGACGACCGTCGCACCTTCGAAGACGGGAGCGCGGTACATCGCAGCGCCCAGGCCGGTCGAGAGACCGCAGGCAAACAGTGCGGCGGTGGCGAGGGGGGCGTCCTTGGAGACTTTGGCGAGCGAGTACTCCGAGACGACCGTTGCCTCAGCAAAGGTGGAGCAGCCCATGAAGTGGCGCAGCTCTTCGCCGTCGCGGGACAGTCGTGCCGTGCCGTCGGGCAGGTAGCCCTGGTTCTGCTGCTCGCGGATCGCCATGCAGATGTTCGTGCGCCCGGACAGGCAGTTCACGCACTTGCCGCACTGCGGCGAGAAGAGCGTCACCACGTGGTCGCCGGGGGCTACCGAGGTCACGCCCTCGCCGACGGTCTCGACGACTCCGGCACCCTCGTGGCCGAGCACGCACGGCGCGTAGCCGGAGGGGTCGACGCCCGACGCCGTGTACATGTCGGTGTGGCAGATTCCGCACGCTTGCAGGCGCACGAGCACCTCGCCGGCCTTGGGCGCGGCAAGTTCCACGGTGGTGACGACAAGGGGCTTGGCGAACTCTTCAAGTACCGCGGCACGGATCTGCATGGTGTCCTCAGGGGCGCGTAGCGAGACGCACCTAGGCGCCTCGGAGGATTGACGGGCCTCACAGTAGTGGGCCGCCACGTGACCAATCGCGCCAGCGCCGTCCGCGGGGTCATTAGGGTTGAGGGCCGTGCCCGACGGTCCCCACACGCTCACCCCCGAGGATGCAGCGACGCTGGAGCGCTGCATGCGCGCCAGCGGGATCGCGCTCATCCCGACGGACACGGTCTACGGCCTGGCCTGCGACCCCGATGCTGAAGAGGCGCTCCAGCGCCTTTGGACGCTGAAGGGGAGGAATCCCAAGAAACCCTCAGCGGTGCTCTTTAGCCGCATCGAGCTGGCGATCGCGGCCACGCCGTGGCTCGACCCAGAACTCACCGAGGCGCTGCAGCGGCTGCTGCCTGGCCCGGTGACGGCCGTCGTCCCCAATCCTGAGCGGCGCTTCCGCTACGCCTGCGGCGACCACCCTGAGGTGCTGGGGCTGCGCGTCCCGCGCTGGCCGGAGTCCGCGGCCGTCCTGGAGAACACCTCCTGGCCGATGCTGCAGACCAGCGCCAACCACCCTGGTCGCCCCGATCCGGCGACGATGGACGACGTGAATCCGGTCCTGGCCGCTGGCTGTGATCTGCTCCTCAACGCCGGCCCCCTGCCGGGTACGCCGTCGACGGTCGTCGACCTCACGCGCTACGCGGCCGAGGGCGCCTGGAACGTGCTGCGCGAAGGCGCCGTCGACCGCCGCGCCCTGGCCCGCCAGCTCGACCACTAGACCCTTACCTCCAGAAGAGGGACCGGCGCTTGTCTGAAGACTTGCGCACGGCGGCAATGGTGTTGCGCGCGCATGGCCGGCGGTGGGGCGGGGTGGTGCCCGGCAGGACCGTTGCGACCGCAGCGAGCGCCAGCGAGTGGTGAGGGTGTCCGGACGGGCACCACCCCGCCGCGCCGCCCAGGGGCGCAGCGATACCATTGGCGGCGTGACCGATCTTCCCGCCGACTTCTTTGACCGCCCGCTCAGCGAGGTCGATCCCGAGATCGCCGCGGTGCTCGACGCCGAGCTCGCGCGCCAGCAGAACACGCTGGAGATGATCGCGTCGGAGAACTTCGTCCCGCGCGCGATTCTTGAGGCGCAGGGCTCGGTCCTCACGAACAAGTACGCCGAGGGTTATCCCGGCCGCCGCTACTACGGCGGCTGTGAGCACGTCGACGTCAGCGAGCAGCTCGCGATCGATCGCGCCAAGGAGCTCTTCGGGGCCGAGCACGCCAACGTGCAGCCGCACTCCGGTGCTCAGGCCAACACCGCCGTCTACCACGCGCTGCTGCAGCCGGGCGACACGATCATGGGCCTCTCGCTCGCCCACGGTGGCCACCTCAGCCACGGCATGAAGCTCAACGTCTCCGGCCGGCTGTACAACATCGTCCCGTACGAGGTCTCCCCAGAGACGCACCTGATCGATATGGACGAGGTCGAGCGCCTCGCCCTCGAGCACAAGCCGACGATCATCGTGGCCGGCTGGTCGGCCTACCCGCGCCAGCTCGACTTCAAGCGTTTCCGCGAGATCGCAGACAAGGCCGGCTCGCTCCTCATGGTCGACATGGCCCACTTCGCCGGCCTCGTGGCTGCCGGCCTGCACCCCGACCCGGTGCCGTACGCCGACGTCGTCACCTCGACCGTCCACAAGACGCTCGGTGGCCCGCGCTCCGGGATCATTCTCTGCCGCGAGGAGTACGCGAAGAAGATCAACTCCGCCGTGTTCCCCGGCCAGCAGGGTGGCCCGCTCGAGCACGTGATCGCGGCGAAGGCCATTGCCTTCCGCATCGCAATGGGGGAGGGGTTCAAGGAGCGCCAGCAGCGCACCATCGATGGTGCCAAGGCGCTCGCCGAGGTCCTCCTGCAGCCGCGCTTTAAGGAGCACGGCATCGATGTACTCACCGGCGGCACCGACGTGCACCTGGTGCTGGTGGATCTGCGCCACTCCGAGCTCAACGGCCAGGACTCCGAAGACCGCCTCCACGAGATCGGCATCACCGTCAACCGCAACGCCGTCCCGTTTGATCCGCGTCCGCCGATGGTCACGAGCGGGCTGCGCGTGGGGACGCCGGCACTGGCGACGCGCGGCCTGCAGATCAGCGACTTCACCGAACTCGGCGAGATCATCGGCATCGCCCTTACGCCCGAGTTCGAGGCGCAGAAGGACGAGCTGGCGGCCCGGGTGCGCGGCATCGCCGATCGCTACCCGCTCTACGACGGGCTGCGCACCGAGCAGGTCGTGTGAGCCGGCGCGGCCGCCGAGGTGGCCGCGCCCTGTGAGCACCTACCTGGAGGCGGTGCTCGCAGGGCTCATCGCCCTCGGCACCACCGCCGCACTTACGCCGCCAGCTGCGGCGTTCGCGCGGCTGGTCGGCGCCGTCGATCACCCGAGTAAGCGCGGCCTCGGCGCCGGCGGCATCCCTCGCCTCGGGGGCCTTGCGATGCTCGTCGGAGTCTTGGCGGCGTCGCTGCTGTCGCTCGCTCCGTTCTCGGCGGAGATGTCGGCGGTGGTGCAGGCGGCCATCGTGATCACGCTCGTCGGCGCGCTCGACGACCGCTTCGATCTCCTTCCGGGCGTCAAGCTCCTCGGCCAGATTGCCGCCGCCGTCATCGCGGTGCGCGGCGGCATCGTCGTCGACAACATCACCATCCCGCTGGGGATCGGGGCCGTGAACTTCGGCTGGGGGGCCGCACCGCTGACGGTGTTCGGCCTCGTCGCCGTCATGAACATCGTCAACTTCTCCGACGGTATCGACGGCCTCGCCGCCGGCATCACGGCGATTGCCGCGATCGCCTTTACCGTCGTCGCGTTTGACCTCGGGCGCGTCGAAGGCGCCACGCTGAGCGCGATCACCGCTGGCGCGGCCCTTGGCTTCTTGATCTTCAACTTTCACCCGGCGTCGGTCTACATGGGAGACGCGGGCGCCAACTTGCTCGGCTTGCTGCTCGGGTGCGCCGCCGTGATGGGCGCCGTGAAGACCCAGGCCGTCTTCGCGCTGGGCTTTCCGTTCATCATCCTCGCCGTCCCCGTCCTGGACACCGCGTTCGTCGTCCTCAAGCGACTGAAGTACCACCAGCCGGTGTACGGCGCCGACCGAGAGCACTTCCACCACCGCCTCGATCGCGTGGGATTCTCCACCCGCCGCGCCGTCGTGGTGCTCTATGCGTGGACGGCCGTGCTCGCCACCCTCGCGGTCGCCAGCCGCTTCCTCGATGTCGTCGACAATCAAGGCCGCCTCATCAGCCCTGGTGCTTGGATCCTGGGCGGTTTGCTCGCCCTCACCCTTGCGGCGTCGATCCTTGTGATCTACATGCTCGAGATCCTGAAGTTCGAGCGAGGCGACCGTTGGCTGCGCGTCCGGGTCGGCGGCCCGGCGCCCCAGCCGCGGTCGCCCGACACCCCGGACCCATCCCGTAAGGCGCCGGGAGACGGTCCGTCGCTACAGTCCGGGCCATGAGCGACCCCCTGACTGAGAAGTGGATCTGCGAGCCCTGCGGGATGATCTACGACCCGGAAGAGGGCGACCCCGACGGTGGCGTCGACCCGGGCACTCCGTTCGCGGACGTTCCGGACAACTGGGTCTGCCCGGTCTGTGGCGCGCGCAAGCGCGACTTCGTTCCGCTGGATGAGTAGGGCCTGAGCCCTTGCTGCGCGCCAGCCTTGCTGGCGCGTAGCGACGCCCCCGTAGCTCGCGGAAAAACGCGACTGTTACGGGCTCTTGTACGACTTGTCACAAGTTGTCACTAGCTCTCCTCGGTTCTGTACTGTGGACTTCGTCGACGGGCTGGAGCGTTCTCCTGCCCGCCCAATTCACTTCCCAGTGACCGCTCTCCTCCGCAATCTCGATCTGCTCCTCTTGGGCGTGGCTCTGCCCGTCTTCGTGGTCGCGGACTTCCCGCTTCTCGGCTGGCTCACCGCCGCCGTGATCTGGGTGCTGTGGCGCGGCATTGGCGAGTGGACCGACCGCAAGGCGCTGGCCATCGGATCCAGCAACCCCGGCAAGCTCGCCGGGATTGCCACGGGCTCCCTGATTGGCCGCGGCTGGATGATGGGTCTGATCCTCATCACGGTCGGCCTTCTGACGGACGACGCGACGGGCCTCTCGGCCGCACTGCTCTGCGTCGTCCTCTTCACCAGTTCCTTCGTCGTGAAGCTCATCTCACGACCGACGCACCAGGCGAGCCCAGCTTCATGAAGAAAACGCTCAAGATCCTGCTGTTCGTCGCGATCTTCGTCGCGCTGATCGGCCTGCTCTACGCGCTCACCGGCTCCTCCGGCAAGAACGAGGAGTTCAAGCCGGTCGACGAGTTCCGACTCGACGCCTGGATCCCCATCACGATCGCCGGCATCGACTTCTCGATCAACAAGGCCGTGATGTACCTCTTCATCGCCGCTGGCCTGACGACCGGCACCATGGTCTACATCGCCAAGCGCATGACCGAGCGCCCCAACCGCGTCCAGACCGCGGTGGAGACGCTCTACCAGCTCATGCGCAAGGACATCACCGGGTCCAACATGGACGCGAAGATGGCCAAGACCTGGTTCCCCTTCATCGGCACGCTCTTCCTGTTCATCTGGTTCTCGAACCTGATCGGCTACATCCCGCTGCCGACGAACACGCTGCACCCCGTCGATGTCTTCGGCCTCGAGGTCCCGACGTTCGCGCTCTACGCCGCGACGGCCAACATCTCGGTCCCGATCGCGCTCACGCTCATCGTCTGGTTTAGCTACCACTTCGTTGGCATCAAGGAGAAGGGCCTGGTCAAGTACGTCAAGGGCTGGATCCCTGCAGGCATCTCCGGCGCGATGGCCATCCCGATCTTCTTCATCGAGGTGATCTCGCAGTTCGTGCGTGTCGTCTCTCTCTCCGTTCGTCTCTTCGCGAACATCTTGGCCGGCCACCTCCTGATCCTGTTCATGGGAGGTGGGCTCGCGGTGATCCTCGGCCTCACCGCGCTGAACGTGGTCACGGTGCCGATCGCCATCGTGTTCTTCCTCTTCGAGATCGGCCTGGTCGCAACGCTCCAGGCCTTCATCTTCGCGACACTCGCCTCGATTTACCTCGGCGAAGCTGTCTCGGACCACCACTGACCCTCTCAGGCACTAGGAGCTACCCCGTGGATCTGAACTCCATCACTTCCCTCGTCGCGCAGGCTGAGGTCTCCGTCGAGGTCGCACAGGCCTACGGCGAGACCGCCGGCAAGGCCATCGCACTCGGCATCGGCGCCGGCCTCGGCACCATCGGCCCTGGCATCGGCGTCGGCTTCATCTTCGGCAAGGTCATCGAGTCCGTGACTCGCCAGCCCGAGATGAAGGACGAGATCACCTCAATTCAGTGGCTGGGCTTCGCCCTCACCGAGGCGATCGTGTTCTACGCCTTCATCTTCGGCCTCATCGCCTTCTTCCTCTAGGCCTATGGCGATCGCAACGCTCATCGCACCCTTGGCTTCGACCGAGGGCGCCGTAGAAGAGGGCGGGAGCTTCCTCGTCACGCCAGGCCTCGGTCTGATGATCTGGACGCTCATCGCGTTCGGCATCACGCTGCTGATCCTGCGTAAGTACGCCTTCCCGCAGATCGCGCAAGCCCTCGACGTGCGCCAGCGTGCGATCGAAGAAGCGATCGACCACGCTGACGCCACGAAGGCCGAAGCCGACCAGATCCTCGCCGACTACCGCGCACGCCTCAAAGAGGCGCGCGTGCAGGCCGACGAGATCGTGTCGAAAGCGAAGCTCAACAGCGACGCTGAGTCGGCCGCCTCCCTGGCCAGGGCCAAGGAGGAGCGCGAAAACCAGCTCGAAGCCGCCAAGCGCGACATCGATCAGGCCACGCAGAAGGCGATCGGCGACCTTCGCCGCGAGGTCGCAGACCTCACCGTCACGGCCACCGAGAAGATCACCAAGCGCACCCTCACCGGTGACGATCAGCAGCGCCTCGTTGACGAAGCACTTGCTGAGCTGGACTTCTCGACCCTCGGCGAGCGGGCGGGCTAACCGTGGAAGCGCTTGCCGAGGTTTACGCGCGCTCGCTCTACGAGGTCGCGCAGAAGCAGGACAACATCGCGGTCATTCGCGAGCAGCTCGGGCAGTTCGCCGATGTGCTCGCGGGTAATCACGAGCTTCAGGTGTTCTTCTTCTCCCCGTACTTCTCCACCAAGGAGAAGACCGAGGGGCTACACAAGGCCGTCACCGGTATCGACGGGACCCTGCAGAACTTCCTCGAGCTGTTGATCGAGAAGCACCGCATGCCTGCGGTGCTGCGCATGCGCACCATTTTCGATCGCATCACCGAGGACCACGAGGGCCTGCTCCCCGTGGAGATCACCTCGGCGATCGCGCTCGACCCCGCCACCACTGAGTCGCTCGGCGCTCGCATCGGCACGCAGACGGGTCGCAAGATCCGCCTGAATGCCGTGGTCGATCCCGAGATCATCGGTGGCCTCGTTCTTCGCGTCGGGAACCAGATTCTCGATGCTTCTATCCGTACTCGGCTGGAGCGCCTGCGTCGCCAGGTCGCCACCGGCGCGTAGCCAGCTGTAAACAGGAGACTTCTCCCGATCATGCAGATCAAGCCTGACGAGATCACCTCGATCCTCAGAAGCCGTATCGAAGGGCTCGACGCCGGGTCGGCAGAGCTGACCGAGGTCGGCACCGTCCTGTCCGTGGCCGACGGCATCGCCCGTATCCACGGCGTCGAGAACTGCCTTTCCTTCGAGCTTCTTGAGCTTCCCCACGGCGTCACCGCCCTGGCCCTCAACCTCGAGTCCGACAACGTCGGCGCCGTGCTCTTCGGCGACTGGCAGAAGATCGTTGAGGGCGACACGGTCAAGCGGACCGGCAAGCTCCTCGACATCCCCGTTGGTGAGGGCTTCCTCGGCCGCATCGTCGACCCGCTCGGCAACCCGATCGACGGCAAGGGCGAGATCGTCTCGACCGAGCGTCGCCCGATCGAGTTCAAGGCCCCCGGCATCATCGAGCGCCAGCCGGTGGAGGAGCCCCTCCAGACCGGCATCAAGGCGATCGACGCCATGATCCCGATCGGCCGCGGCCAGCGTGAGCTGATCATTGGCGACCGCCAGACCGGCAAGACCTCGGTTGCGATCGACACGATCATCAACAACAAGGACGCGGGAGTCATCTCCGTCTACGTGGCGATCGGTCAGCGCATGGCGACCGTGGTGAACATCGCGCAGCAGCTTGAAGAGGCTGGCGCGCTGTCCAACACGATCATCGTCGCCGCCGGCGCCGAAGAAGCCGCTCCGATCAAGTACATCGCTCCGTACGCGGGCGCGGCCTTCGCTGAGTACTTCGTCTACAAGGGCGGCCACACGCTCTGCGTCTACGACGACCTCACGCGTCACGCATTCGCGTACCGCCAGATGTCTCTGCTGCTGCGCCGCCCGCCGGGCCGCGAGGCCTACCCGGGCGACGTCTTCTACCTGCACTCGCGCCTTCTTGAGCGCGCAGTGAAGCTGAGCGATGCCCTCGGTGGCGGCTCGATGACGGCGCTGCCGATCATTGAGACGCAGGCAGGCGACGTGTCGGCCTACATCCCGACGAACGTCATCTCCATCACCGATGGTCAGATCTTCCTCGAGCCCAAGCTCTTCAACTCGGGCGTCCGCCCGGCCATCAACGTCGGCATCTCGGTGTCTCGCGTTGGTTCGGCTGCGCAGATCAAGCCGATCAAGAAGGTCGCCGGTCGCATCAAGGGCGAGCTGTCGCAGTTCCGTGACCTCGAGGCCTTCTCGCAGTTCGGTTCAGACCTCGACGCCGACACGCGCCGCACGCTGGCTCGTGGTGAGCGCCTGGTCAAGACGCTCAACCAGGGCGAGCGCTCGCCGCTCCCCGTCGCTGAGCAGACCGCACAGATCTTCGCGGCCACCAACGGCTACGTCGACCGCATCGAGGTCTCGCAGGTCGAGGCTTTCCACAGCGGTCTCGTGAGCAGCCTGCGCGCCCAGAACCCGGGCCTGCTGGAGCAGATCAACGGCGGCGACTGGTCGGACTCGACCGTCGAGACGCTCGAGAAGCTGATCGCGGACTACGCCGATGACTTCGGCTACGCATTCGACGAGCACGGCGATCCGATCGAGGACGGCGGCGATTCGACGCAGGTCGTCGCCGCCGGTGCCGCCGCTCAGGAGGCGACCACGGCGTGAGCCAGCGCGACGTAAAGCAGCGCATCGCGTCGATCGGCAACATCAAAAAGATCACGCGTGCCATGGAGATGGTCGCTGCGGCACGTCTCCGTAAGGCGGAGGAGGCCGTGGCTGTCCTGCGTCCCTACGCAGACGCCATCAGCGACATGACCCGTCAGGCCGCCACGGCGGCCACCTCAGCGGAGCGCAAAGCGTTCCCGCTGCTGCAGGGTCGTGACGAGGTCAACACGGTCGGCATCCTGCTGGTCACGGGTGACCGTGGCCTGGCAGGCGCCTTCAACTCACAGATCGTGCGTGCCGCGATCAAGCTCGCCAAAGAGCATGAGGAGCAGGGCCGCAAGGTCGTCATCTACGCGGCCGGTCGCCGTGGCGTCTCCGCCATGACGTTCCGTAACCGCACGCCGGAGGCTGCCTTCACCGGCTTCTCCGACGCTCCGAAGTACGCCGACGCTCGTGAAGTTGCCGAAACCTTGATGGTGGCCTACCTCGACCGCAAGGTCGATCAGGTCGAGGTGCTCTTCAACCACTTCGTCTCTGCGCTGACGCAGGAGGTCTCACAGACCACCCTGCTGCCGCTGCAGGACGACCCGGTCGCTTCGGCGCTGGAGTCCGGCGACGAGAAGGGCGCTTCGGCGCTCGTCGAGTACGAGCCGGGCCCGCAGGAGATCCTGGAGCGCCTTATCCCGGACTACGTCGAGATCGCGATCTACCGATCGCTGCTCGACTCCGCGGCATCCGAACACGGCGCGCGCATGACGGCAATGCGCAACGCATCTGAAAACGCCGGTGAACTCATCACTTCCCTGACGCTCGAGATGAACCGAGCACGTCAGGCTGAGATCACCCAAGAGATCATGGAGGTCGTCGCCGGCGCGGAAGCGATCTAGGCGACGACTACGAATCAGAGGACTCATGGAAGCTTCAACCGCTACCAAGAACATCGGGCGGATCGAGCAGATCCAGGGCGTGGTCGTCGAGGCTGTCTTCCCGGACAAGCTCCCCGAGATCAACAACGCGCTCGAGGTCACCCTCGGCGAAGGCCGTCTCGTGCTCGAGGTGCAGCAGCACCTCGGAGACAACCGCGTGCGCACCGTCGCCATGGACTCGACCGACGGCCTGGCCCGTGGTGTCGAAGTCCGCGACCTCGGTGAGCCGATCACGGTTCCCGTCGGCAAGGCCACGCTCGGCCGCATCTTCAACGTCCTTGGCGAGACCATCGACGGTGGCGAGCAGGTCGTCGGCGAGGCACGCTGGGGCATCCACCGCCCGGCGCCGAAGGTCGAAGACCTGACGCCGACCACGGAGATGTTCGAGACGGGCATCAAGGTCATCGACCTCCTCGCTCCCTACTCCAAGGGCGGCAAGGTCGGCCTATTCGGCGGCGCCGGCGTGGGCAAGACCGTGCTCATCCAGGAGCTCATCAACAACCTCGCGACCGAGCATGGCGGCCTCTCCGCGTTCTGCGGCGTGGGCGAGCGCTCCCGTGAGGGCACCGACCTTTACCTCGAGATGAAGGAATCGGGCGTCATCGACAAGACGATGCTCGTGTTCGGCCAGATGAACGAGCCGCCCGGAGCCCGCATGCGCGTTGCTCTGACGGGTCTGACCATGGCCGAGTACTTCCGTGAAGAAGGCGGCCAGGACGTGCTCCTGTTCGTCGACAACATCTTCCGGTTCGTGCAGGCCGGCTCCGAGGTGTCCGCACTGCTGGGCCGCATGCCGTCTCAGGTGGGCTACCAGCCGACGCTCGAGTCCGAGATGGGGCAGCTCCAGGAGCGGATCACCTCGACCCGCCAGGGCTCGGTCACCTCGGTGCAGGCCATCTACGTGCCGGCCGACGACCTCACCGACCCGGCTCCGGCCTCGGTGTTCGCCCACCTCGGCGCCCAGACGGTGCTCTCGCGCTCCATCTCGGAGAAGGGCATCTACCCGGCCGTCGACCCGCTCGACTCCACCTCGACGATCCTCAAGCCGGAGATCGTCGGCCAGGAGCACTACGAGGTCGCGCAGCGCGTCAAGGAGATCCTGCAGCGCTACAAGGAGCTCCAGGACATCATCGCCATCCTCGGCATCGACGAGCTCTCGGAGGAGGACCGCATCCTCGTCCAGCGTGCCCGCAAGGTCGAGCGCTTCCTCTCGCAGCCGTTCTCGGTCGCCGAGATCTTCACCGGTACTCCCGGTGAGTACGTGCCGATCGCCGAGACCGTCCGCTCCTTCAAGGAGCTCATCGAGGGCAAGCACGACGACCTGCCGGAGTCCGCCTTCTTCCTGAAGGGCTCCATCGAGCAGGTCATCGAGGCGGCGAACAAGCAGTAATGGCCCACACGCCCTACACCCTGGAGATCCTCACGCCTGAGGGTCTCGTGTTCTCCGGCGAGGTCGAGTTCATCTCGTCCCGCACGGAGACCGGCTCGATCGGCATCTACGCCCGTCACCAGCCGCTGCTCGCCCTTCTCGCACCCACCGAGCTGCGTGTCACGCTGCCCGGTGGCGAGACGAAGAGCTTCGTGCAGGGCGAGGGCTACGTGCAGGTCAGCCCCGAGCGCGTGCTCGTGCTCGTCGAAGAGGCTCTGGAAGAGAAGGACGTCGACGTCGACGTCTACCAGGCCAAGCTCGACCAGGCCACGGCTGCCGCTGCGGCTGCCGCGGACGGCTCCGAAGAGCAAAAGCGCGCCGAGCGCGATGTGCGCCGGTACAGCGCCTTCGTCGACGCGGTCGGCTCGAAGAGCGCCGCTTAGCAAGTCACTGATGGGTTGAGCCGGAGGGTCCAGGGGACCCTTCGGTCTCGCTCGTCGCTGGCGGCCTGCGGCCTGGCTCTCAAGCGCCGCCTACGGGTCCCCCGACCCTCCGGCGCTTGCTTCGGTGATTTTGACGGCGGTCTTCGGGCCGCCGTTGGTCGTTCGTAGGCGCTGGTTGGGGCGCTCATCGCGCTCGGCACGCTTCTAGCTCCTCGGTGCCGTCCTTCTGGCGCCGCGGCTGGCGCCTTGGCCTGGTCGGCTCGGGCTGGTCGGCGGCGATCTCGCCGTCCTTGCGGTTCGTCATTGCTCAGGTTGGTTTGAGCGGTGCGGTGGTGGTTGGTCGTTGCTCGGGTTGGTTTGGCCGGTGGGGTGGTGGTTGGACGAACCGGGGGTGTTCGCGGGGGTGGTCTCGTAGGGTGGCCCGTTCGTGTCGACTCCTCGCCGATACTGGCCCCGCTACCTCGGGGCCCTTGCGCTCATCGTCGTCTTGACCGGCGGCGCGACGGCGTTTGCTGGCGTGCGGACGCTATGCCAGCTCGTTGGCGACTGCAGCGGCGACGGCGAGTGGAACGTTCCGGACGGGGTCGATCCCGACCAGTTGGTCAAGGTCAAGCCAGGCAAGCCGCAGACGCTCCTGCTCGTCGGCTCCGACGGCCGGAGCAAGAAGTCGGCCGACGGTGCGTTCGGCGCGCACTCCGACACGATGATGCTCGCCCACCTCGACGCCGAACGTGGGGCCGCCGTGATGTCGATCCCGCGTGACACCGAGGCCGAGATCCCCGGCTATGGCTCGCGCAAGATCAACGAGGCGTTCACCCTTGGCGGCTCGGCGCTGACGGTCAAGACCGTCAAGGGCATGCTCGGGATCGACATCAACCAAGTCGTCGAGATCGACTTCGAAGCGTTCCAGCGATCCGTCAACCGCCTCGGCTGCTTGCACCAAGACATCGACCGCTCGTACTTCAACGACAACTCCGGCGGTGAGAACTACGCGACGATTGACGTGAAGTCCGGCTACCAGCTGCTCTGCGGTGGCGACACGCTCGACTGGGTCCGTTTCCGGCACGCCGACAACGACCTCGTCCGCGGCGCCCGCCAGCAGGAGTTCCTGCGCTCGGCGAAGGCCCAGGTCGCGTTCTCGCGGTTGCTCTCGAGCGGGAACGACCTCGTGAAGATCTTCCGCCACTACACGCGCACGAGCATCACGAGCGGGACCGATCTCCTGACGCTGATGAAGCTGGCCGTCGAGTCCGGCAAGCACGACTTCCGCAGCGTCCGCTTCCGCGCCTACGACAAGCCCGGGACCTCCAACCTCGAGGTCCGGCCAGCCGACATCGCCGTCATGAAGCGCGAGTTCGAGCGCCTCGAAGCCTCCAAGGGCCAGACGACGTCGACGAAGGCCAAGAGCGAAGGCAAGACCTCGAAGAAGGCCACGACGCAGAAGAAGGGGCTCGCCACCGGCCTCGTAGAAGTCGCTTCGGAGGCCACCAAACCCGAACTCGTCGACGCGTCGTTCAAGCTCGCCGCGGGCAAACTGCCCGTGTACTACCCGTCGGTCCGTATGGCGGTCGGCGGCTACGCCTCGCGCGACCCTGCCCGCGCCTACGCCATCAAGAAGAGCCGGTTCTCCAAGGTGGGGTACCCCGCGTTCCGGCTCACCTACGCGCTCGGCGAAGGCAAGTACTTCGGCCAGTACTACGGCGTGCAAGGGACGACCTGGAAAGACGCGCCGATCCTGCGCGGAACGCACTCGTCGGTGACCCGCAGGGGCCGCACGCTGCAGGTCTACAAGGCGGCCTCCCGCACCAAGCTCGTGGCGTGGCAGACCGATCAGGGCGCCTACTGGGTTAGCAACTCGCTGTCGCTCGCCCTCACGAACAGCCAGATGCTCGACATCGCCGCCAGCCTCACGAAGGTCCCCGGGTGAGTCGGCGCGCAGGCGCGGGTCGAATCGCCCGGACACTGAACTAGAATCGCCGCTTCGTGCAGCCGACCAAACGTCATTGGCCCCAGTACATCGGGGCGCTCTTCGTCGTCGTCCTCTTGGCCGGTGTCGCGTCGGCGTCGGCCGCGCTCCTGCAGCTCGAGGGCGTGTCCGACACGATCGAGGAGTTCGGCACCGCGCTCGACACCAAGACCAAGGGCGCGCTCGACGACGTTCCGCCCGGCAAACCGCAGACGTTGCTGCTGATCGGTTCCGACAAGCGCAGCAAAAAGGCCGTCGACGGCTACCGGGAGGGCGCCCTCTCCGACACGTTGATGCTCGTGCGTCTCGATCCCGAGCAGGGCGCTACGGCGGTCCTGTCTATCCCGCGAGATACCAAAGCCGAGATCCCGACCAAGGGCGGTGGTTTCCGCACCGCGAAGATCAACGAGGCCTTCTCCGACGGCGGCCCGAACTTCTCGATCCGCTCCGTCCGCAAACTTCTCGACGTGCCGATCCACCACGTGGTGATCATCAACTTCGGCGCCTTCCAGCGGGCCGTCAACCGCCTCGGCTGCCTCTACCAGGACATCGACCGGACCTACTTCAACGACAACAGCCAGGGCGGCGATCGCTACGCCAAGATCGACGTGAAGTCCGGCTACCAGCTGCTCTGCGGTGAGGACTCCCTTGACTGGGTCCGCTACCGCCATTTGGACTCCGACTTCGTGCGCGGCGCCCGCCAACAGGAGTTCCTGCGGTCGGCCAAGGGGCAGATCGCGGCGTCGCAGATCGTCGACGACCGTAAGACGCTCATTCGGATCTTCGCGACCTACAGCCAGACCGACATCACGAGTTCCACGGCGATCCTCAGCCTGCTGAAGCTCGCGCTCAACTCCGCCGAACAGCCCGTCCGCAACATCAAATTCCGCGGCGACACCAGCCTGGATCCGAGCGACACGTACGTCACGATCAGCGACAAGAATCTGGGCACGATGCGCCGCGAGTTCACGCAGCTCCGCGCTGCTCGTGGGCCGTCCGCGGACTCCAGCGAGGTGGAGTCGGTCCGCAAGAAGACGACGAAGAAGGCCGTCAAGAAGAGCGGCCTGGCGAAGGGCCTCATCCGCGTCCCGGACGAGATGAACAAGCCTGAGCTCACGAAGGCCTCGTTTGACCTCGCGGGCGGAAAGCTTCCCGTCTATTACCCGAGCGCCCGGCTCGCGCAAGGCGGCTACACGTCGACGGACGGCGTGCGGACCTACCAGATCGTGTCGCGCACCAAGAAGCGCTCCCCGTCGTACCGCCTGTCGCTCTACTACGGCGAGAACGGCCAGTATTACGGCGTGCAGGGCACCACCTGGCGCAACCCCCCGATCCTCGATGAGCAGCACCGGCAGGTCACCCGCGCGGGCCGCAAACTGCTCCTCTACGGGGCGCCCGGCGGCCGCTACCGCCTCATCGCCTGGAAGACCCCCAAGGGCGTGTACTGGGTCAGTAACACGATCTCGAACCGCTTGACCAACGCACAGATGCTCGACATCGCCTCCAATCTGCGCCGGGTTCCGGGGTAACGGCGCAAGCAGCACCTCCTGAGGACGGCTCAACACTCGTCCTTCTGTGATCGCGTCGGCGACGGCGACGGCGAGACGTCGGTAGGCTCCCCGGCCATGTCTGTTCGCGAACCGATTGGCGTTATCGGCACGGGCTACGTCGGTCTTGTGACCGCTGTTGGCTTTGCAGAGCTCGGGAGCGAGGTCGTCTGCGTTGATATCGACGCCGGCAAGATCGAGCGGCTCAAGGCCGGTGAGATTCCGATCTACGAGCCCGGCTTGGCTGAGCTGGTGGAGAAGAACCGTGACCGCTTGACGTTCACCACCGATCTCTCTGAGGCCCTCGACCGCGCCCGGCTGCTCTTCGTGGCCGTTGGTACTCCGCCGACGTACTCCGGCGATGCCGACCTCTCGGCCGTCCATGCGGTCGTCGGCGCGATGCCGCCGTCTGAGACGCACGCCCTGGTGATGAAGTCGACGGTTCCGGTTGGGACGGGCGAGGCGATCAAGCGCATCTTCGAGGAGCAGGGCAAGAGCGGCTTCCGTTACGTCTCGTGCCCGGAGTTCCTGAAGGAGGGCACGGCGATCGCCGACTTCCTGGATCCCGACCGCGTCGTGATCGGCGACGAGGGTGGCTGGGCTGGCGACGCCGTCACCGAGCTGTACCGCCCGGTGCTCTCGGGCGACTACGGCGGGCAGCAGCGCGGCGAGCTCGTCCGGACCGACATCAAGTCGGCCGAGATGGTCAAGCTTGCGTCGAACGCGTTCCTGGCGACGAAGATCTCGTTCATCAACGAGATCGCCAACGTTTGTGAGGAGACGGGCGCCGACGTGACCGAGGTCGCCAAGGGCATGGGCCTGGACGATCGCATCGGTCCGAAGTTCCTCAAGGCCGGCATCGGCTTTGGTGGCTCGTGCTTCCCCAAGGACGTCTCTGCACTCAAGCAGCTGGCGGGCAACTCGGGCTACCATTTCCAGCTGCTCAACGCGGTGATTGAGGTCAACGAGCTGCAGAAGCGCCGCGTGATCCAGAAGCTCCAGAAGCATCTGGGATCGTTGGTCGGCAAGCGCATCGCGCTGCTGGGTCTGGCGTTCAAGCCGGAGACCGACGACATGCGCGAGGCGTCCTCGCTCGTGCTGTCGGCGCGCTTGATCGCCGACGGCGCCGAGGTGATCGGCTACGACCCGATCGCTGGTGAGGAGGCGGGCAAGCTCCTCAAGGGCGTGGAGATCGTCGACTCTGCTGATGCCGCGATCGCCGGCGCTGACGCCGTGGTACTCGTGACCGAGTGGCCGGAGTTCAAAGACCTCGACCTCGCGCACGTCGCGACCGCGATGCGCGGCACCGTCTTCATCGACGGGCGCAACCTGCTGAGCCCCGCCGCGGCGACGCAGGCCGGGCTGACCTATGAGGGCGTCGGCCGCGGGCTGGCCCCGCAGCCCAGCGCTCAGGCAAGCCAGACGCCTCAGGCCGTCTGAGGCCCGCCGTGGTCACGCAGGCCGTCATCCTGGTCGGCGGGCAAGGCACACGCCTTCGTCCGCTGACGTCGCAGCTTCCCAAGCCCGTCCTCGACGTCGTCGACCGCCCGTTCCTGGCGCACATGCTGGACTGGCTCGCCGGCCACGGCATCACCGAGGCCGTGATGTGCTGCGGGTTCAAAGCCGACGTGCTGATCGAGCATCTCGGCGACGGCCACGAGTCCGGTGTCGCCCTGACGTACCTCACCGAGCCCGAGCCGCGAGGCACGGCGGGTGCGCTGAAGTTCGCCGAGGCACACCTGCATGAGCGCTTCGTGATGCTCAACGGCGACGTCCTCACCGACCTCGATCTTTCCGCCCAGATTGCCGCGCATGTTGAGTCCGGCGCGACCGGCACGCTCGGCCTCGTCCCGGTCGAAGACCCCTCGTCGTTCGGCCTCGTTCGGTTGCACGACGACCACGTGGTGAAAGGCTTCGTTGAGAAGCCCAAGCCCGACGAGATCGATACCGACCTGATCTCCGCCGGCGCCTACGTGCTGGAGCGGTCGGTCGTCGACCTGATCCCGCCGGACGTCAACGTCTCGATCGAGCGCGAGGTCTTCCCCAAGCTCGTCGGCAACGGTCTCTACGGTTTTCCACATCGCGGCGCCTACTTCATGGATCTCGGCACGCCTGAGCGCTACCTCGATGGGCTGCGCGACGTCCTCACGGGCGCATTGCCGACCAAGACGTTCGATCTGCTCGGCAACGGCGGCGTCCGCGTGCCGGACGGCGTGGGGCTGGGCGAAGGCACGACGATCGCCAGCCCCGCCTGGATCGGCGACGACGTGCAGATCGGTGCGGGCGTCCGGATCGGCCCGAACACCGTGATCGGCGACGGTGCCCAGATCGCCGACGGAGCCGCCGTACGTGACTCGGTGGTCCTCGCCGGTGCGAGCATCGGCGAGCGCGCCGAGCTGTACCGGTCGCTGATCGGTCACCGCGCGACCGTCGGCGCCGACGCCGTGATCGGTCACTTGGCCGTGGTCGGCCCTGACGCGAACGTTGCGCCGGGTACGATCGTCCCGCACGAGGCGACCGTTGACGCGGGCGTGGAGGTTTGACATGGCTGGGCCCACGAACGAACTGACGCTTGAAACGGCAGCGATCGCTGCCGTTGACCTCTCCGAGATGCTCGCCGACGTCCTCTCGCTACCGGATCAGCTGCGCGACGCTGCCTTTAAGGTCGAATCGGCCGGACTGACGCCCTGGGAATCCCCGGGAGGCCTCGTCGTCGCCGGTATGGGCGGGTCCGGTATCGGTGGCGCCCTCGCCATCGAGGCCATCGGAGACACCGCGTCACGGCCGATCACCTTGGCCGGCGGGTACGAACTCCCGTCTTGGACGACGCAGGACTCGACCGTCCTGTGCACGTCCTATTCCGGCGAGACCGAAGAGACGCTCGCGTGTTACGAGGCCGCCGGAGTCATCGGCGCCCGCCGCGTCGTTGCCACCACTGGAGGCGAACTCGGTGCCTTGGCTCGCCGAGACGGCGTGCCGGTCATCCCGATCGCTGGCGGGCTTCAGCCCCGTGCCGCGCTCGGCTACGTCTTCGTTGCCGCGCTCGAGGTTGCCGCGCTTGCCGGTGTGGCGCCGCGTCGCACTACCGAGATCGACGTCGCCGCTGCGCACCTGGAGCAGCTCGCGCGTGAGTGGGGCCCAGAGTCTGCCGACAGCGCCGAGCCCAAGCAGCTCGCCCGCCAACTCCTGGGCACCATCCCGCTGATCTACGGCGCCGGGCCCACGCGTGCGGTGGCCTACCGCTGGAAGTGCCAGTTCAACGAGAACGCCAAGCTCCACGCCTTCTCGCACCACCTGCCTGAGCTCGACCACAACGAACTCATGGGGTGGGAACGTGCCGCCGAGTCGGCGCCCTTCGCCGCGGTCTTCCTCGACGACCCCGACGTCCACCCGCGGACGGCCCAGCGGATCGCGATCACGCGCTCGCTGATCGAAGAGCAGGCCCAGACGACGGTCGTCGTCGCGCCTCGTAGCGGCACCACCGTCGAGCGCCTCCTTGCGCTCGCACTCCTCGGCGATCTGGCGTCGGTCTACCTGGCCGTGTTGCGCGGGCAAGACCCGTCGCCCATCGCCGGGATCGACGCGCTCAAGCGCGCACTCGCGGCCTAGACCCAGCCAGGCCCACGCGCCTGGGCTGAGGCTGGGCCCCAGCCTCAACATGGACCGACCCGCTGGCAGGCGGGACCGCGCTCCGTGTCGTATCCGCAACTTTGTGACTCCACTGGTGCTTTCACCGGTGTCCGCTGTCGTCTGCCTGCCCACGCACTCGGCGCTCACCCACAGCACACCGTCTGAGAGTCCAATGCCTGCCTTCGTCTCCGTCCTTCGGCGTCACCGCGCCGTCCTGCCGATTGTGGTCGCCGCCGCAGCGCTGGCCGCACCGAGCGGAGCCACCGCCGGGGTTGCGCTCAGCACCTCGGGGTGGGAGTGGAGCGATCCGTCGCCGCAGGGCTACTCGCTCAGCGACATCCAGTTCGCTGGTGCTCGCGGCTACGCCGTCGGCGCCGGCGGCACGGCCCTGCGCACCGACGATGGAGGAGCGTCTTGGTCGGGCCTGTTCACCGGCACGTCGACCACCGCGAACTCGATCGACCTGATCTCCCCTGACGCCTTGGCGATCGCCACCGGAGCGGACCGCAACTGTTCGCTGCGTCTCTCCACCAACGGCGGCGCGACGTTCAAACTGCTGCCCGTCGGCGAAAGCGAGTCGGACTGCGCCGGCAGCGAGTTTCGTTCGTTTGATTTCGTCTCGCCGACGACCGGCTACGTCCTCCGCGACGGCGGTGCCGTGATCACCACCTCCAACGGTGGCGACACCTTCGCCAGCCGCTCAGCCGTCGACAACGGCACCTCGATTCGCTTCCTCACCGATCAGATCGGCTTTGCGACCAGTAGCAACGGCAGGATCTACCGCACGACCGACGGCGCGCAGACGTGGCAGCCGATCTTCGACGCTGGCGGGCCGCTCACTGAGCTGCGCATCACCAGCGCCACGAGCATCATCGCGTGGGGCAAGGACCGGCTCCTGCGCTCCACCGATACCGGAGCGACCTTCACGCCCGGCACGCTCGCGGGCAGCCCGTCCCGCGCCACCTGGTCAGACGCGAATCACCTGGCGTTCGTGTCCGACGCCAAACTCCTGCTCAGCGACGACGGCGGCCTGACCATGCGCGAGGTCACGCTCGGCAACAAGGACGTCATCGCCGCCGGCTACGTCGATGCCAACCGTCTCGTGGCCGTGGGCGCCGGCGGAGTCACCTACATCTCCACCGACGCAGGCGCGAACTTCGCGCGGCTCTCCAGCGATCGGATCGGCGGTGCGATCAGCCGCATCAACGAGAGTCCCGGCGGCCCGATCGGGATCGGCACCGCCGGCACGATTGCCCGCGTCGAGTCCGGCAAATGGGTCCTGCGTCCGACGCTCAGCTCGGCACCGGTCGTCGACGCCGACTTCAGCTCAGCTTCGCGCGGCTACGTCCTGCAGGGCGAGAGCCGGCTCTTGCAGACCACCGACAACGGCAAGTCGTGGAAGATCGTCAACTCGGGGGCTCCGAGCACCGTCGGCCTCGTCGTGACGCCAAACGACGACACCGTCCTGCTCTTCGGCGGGTTCGGCATCTTGCGCGCCACAGGCGGCGGCGCGTTCGACGCCGTGACCGACAAGCTCGTCGCAAAGATCAAACCGATCGGCGCCAACAGCTTCGGCGGCCGCGTCGCCGTGTGGACGAGCAAGAACAAGGCAAAGCCCGTGCTCTCGACCGACGCAGGCAAGACTTGGAAAGCCATCCCCCTGCCCAAGGGCGTGACCCGCACGAGCGACCTTCGCCCCTTGCCTGGCAAGGGCCTCCTGCTTGAGTCCTCGACGGGACGCAGCTTCCGCTCGCCCAGCAACACCGGCAAGTCGTGGACGGAGATCACCTCGATCGGCAGCCGCCCAGGTGGCGGGAACCCGAGCATCACCGCGGCAAGTGCGACGGAGTTCTTCTCCGGGGTCGCTGATGACTGGCCCGTCCCAGTCGTCCTCCACTCAACCGATGCCGGCAAGACGTGGCAGCCGCAGGCCGTCGGTGCCAGTGGGACGTCGATCACGTCGCTCGTAACGGCCGGCCCGAAGACCGCCTACCTGCTCTCGGGCAGCGGAACGGCGGCGCAGAACTCCATCTTCGCGACGACGACCGGAGGCTCGCGTGGCGCTGCCACCAAGCTCTCCCTCGACACCACGAAGTCCAAGCTCACGCGCTCCGCAGGCAAAGTCCAGATCAAGGGCCAACTGACGGGTGGCCTCGGTGGCGAGCTGGTCCATGTTGCGATCCGCAAGCAGGGTTCGTCGGTGTGGATCACGTCAAACGTGATCGTCGGCGCGAACGGCGGAGGCAGCTTTACGGCGTCGATCCGAGCTGGCAAGGGCAAGTACGACGCCGTTGCGCAGTGGGCCGGCGACTCCGGCCGCGCAGGGACCGGAACCTCGGCCAAGACGATCACGATCACCAAGTAGCGGGCCGGACGCGCGCGCCAACTCGATCGTCCGCTCGCGGGGTGGCCACCGGTCGGTGGTCGCCCCGCGGTTGCGTCGGCCGGTACCGTTCATGGGGTGGAGGGGCTCACGATCCATGAGGCAGCGGCGACGACCGGCTGGTCGCCGCGGATGCTGCGCTACATCGAGACGGTCGGTCTGATCGAGCCGGAGCGGTCGGCCGCGGGGTACCGCCTCTATGGGCCGGCTGAGCTCCAGCGCCTGCGCACGCTGCGCGAGCTGATCGAGAGTCACGACCTCGGCCTCGGCGATCTTGCCTTTGCCTTGCGGCTGCGCGACGACGACGCCCTCAGGGGACGCGTCGACGGCTGGCTGGAGGAGGGCGCGTCGCGCCCCGCCGAGGTGGCTGACGATTCCGCCTGGCTGCGCTGGGAGCAGGAGAAGCACCAGCGCCTGCTCGCCGAGCTGCGCGACGGCAACGCCTAAGTCTGCGCTGCTCCAGTCGGAGCGGCGCCCGGCCCGCCAGGGCCGAGCACCGCGAGGGTGGATCAGATCGGGCCGTCGTTGGGCTGGGTGTAGGCCCACGAGCCGGTCACGGTCGTCGAGCCGCCGATGGTGCCGACGTCGACCGACAGCGCGAAGGCCGAGTCGGTGAGGAAGGCCGTCTTCATGCCCTCGACCGCGGCCACATCGCCGATCGGTTCGACGATGTAGATGCAGACCTTTCCGGCTGCCGCAGTCGGAGCCGCCGGCGATCCGGTGCACTCGCCCGGGTCCCCGTCGGTCGGAATGGCGCCGGTGTTGATCACATGCACGTCGTCGTTCGTCAGGGCCGACTTGGCGAGCCCCGGCAACGTGACCTGGTGCAGGATCGTGCCGCCGACGCCAGCGGGCTGCAGCGCTGAATACGTGATGCTGCCGGTCACGGTCGAGCCGCTCGGGATGGGATCCCAGGAGTTCGCGCCGTTGGTGCCGTCCTGGCCGTCGAGCCCGTCGGCGCCCGCGGCGCCGTCGGCTCCGTTGAGTCCGTCGGCACCATCGGCGCCGTTGGCCCCGTCGGTTCCGTTGAGTCCGTCGGCACCAGCCGGCCCTTGCGGGCCGACGGCTCCCTGAGCACCAGCGGCACCGGTGGCTCCGGTGAATCCGCGGTCGCCCTTGTCGCCCTTGGCCCCGGTCGTGCCGGTCGGGCCAGCTGGACCGGTCGCGCCGTCGAGGCCATCGGCGCCGTTGGTGCCGTCGGCGCCGGCAGGTCCGGTGGCGCCGGTCGGGCCAGCCGGGCCGGTATCGCCGACCGGGCCCTGCGCACCGGTCAGACCCGTGTCGCCGGTGATGCCCTGAGGGCCTTGCGCTCCAGTTGCTCCGGTGGCGCCGGTTGCGCCAACGGTGCCTTGCGGGCCAGTGTTTCCGGTCGGGCCCTGCACTCCGGCGGGGCCGGTCGCGCCGGTGGCGCCGGTTGGGCCGGTCGGGCCGGTCGCGCCGTTCACGCCGGCGGCGCCGGTGGCACCGGTTGGGCCGTCGGCACCCTGTGGACCAGCGATGCCCTGAGGGCCTTCGGGGCCGGCAGGGCCGGCAGGGCCGGCAGGGCCGACCGGGCCACCCGGATCACCGGCTGGCCCCTGAGGGCCGGTCGCGCCGTCGGCGCCATCGAGTCCGTCGGCGCCGGCGGGGCCGTCGGCCCCAGCAGGGCCGGCCGGACCGGCAGCGCCGTCTGCGCCCGCCGGGCCAGTGGCGCCATCGAGTCCGTCGGCACCGGCGGGGCCAGCGGGGCCAGCGGGGCCAGCGGGGCCAGCGGGGCCAGCGGGCCCTGCGACACCGTCTACACCGTCTACGCCGTCGGCGCCCGCTGGGCCGGCTGGGCCCGTTGCGCCATCAATTCCGTTCTGTCCGGCGGGGCCGACGGCTCCGGCAGCGCCCGTCGGGCCGGCGGGGCCAGCCACGCCTGCGGGGCCGGTGGCGCCCGCAGGTCCTTGGAGTCCGGCCGCCCCGGCGGGGCCGGTCGCGCCAGCCGCGCCAGTTGCGCCGGCGGGGCCAGTTGCGCCGGCGGGGCCAGTTGCGCCGGCGGGGCCAGTTGCGCCGGCCGGGCCAGTTGCTCCAGCTACGCCGGTGGCGCCAGCTGGACCGGTCGCGCCGTTGGCACCCTTCTCACCGGCGGGACCGGTGGCCCCGGGTGTGCCAGCGCCCTTCGCTTGGAAGTTCCGGACGGTCGCCGGGTTGATGTCTGCGGCGCGAATCGAGCCGTTCTTGATGTCGTCCCCGGTGACCGACTCGTTCTTGATCTGGGCGCCGGTAATGACGGTGGCGGCGTATGCCGTGCTCGACAGCGCCACGCCACACGCGGCGACGGCAATGATCGTCGATGGGGCGTTGCGGGTGGCAGCGCGGCGCAGCCGCGTGATTGGAGTGACGTGCATCAGCGGGAACCCGGAATCGGAGAGTGGGAAGACGTGGCAGGCAAGCCGAATGCCTGCACCTACTCCCCCGATCGGGCTGATCCGCCCTCGCCGAGAGATCGGATGGCCGGATGGACAACGTATGAACCCTTCCCAAACCTTGACACAACCGTGGTAAGGTTTGGGGCGACTGCGGCGGCAGGCTCCGGCCTGCCCGCGCGCAAACGTCCGCCTCTCGAACAGGAAGCCGCCATCTCCATGAGCGCCCCGACCGCCACGTTCACCGACTTCAAGGTCGCTGACCTCTCCCTCGCCGACTTCGGCCGCAAGGAGATCCAGCTCGCCGAGCATGAGATGCCCGGCCTGATGTCGATCCGTGCCGAGTTCGCCGATGCCCAGCCGCTCGCCGGCGCTCGCATCATCGGCTCGCTGCACATGACCATCCAGACCGCCGTGCTGATCGAGACGCTCACCGCGCTCGGCGCCGAGGTCCGCTGGGTCTCCTGCAACATCTTCTCGACGCAGGACCACGCCGCCGCAGCCGTCGCCGTCGGCCCGAACGGCACCGTCGACAACCCGCAGGGTGTCCCCGTCTTCGCTTGGAAGGGCGAGACGCTTGAGGAGTACTGGTGGTGCACGGAGCAGGTCGTGAACTGGCCGGGCGAGCCCGCCAACATGATCCTCGATGACGGTGGCGACGCCACCATGCTCATCCACAAGGGCACCGAGTACGAGGCCGCTGGCGCCGTCCCGGATCCGTCCACCGGTGAGTCCGAGGAGTTCCAGGTCTTCCTGACCCTCCTCACCAAGAGCCTCGCCGAGGATCCGCAGCGCTACACCAAGGTCGGCCAGGCGATCAAGGGCGTCACCGAGGAGACCACCACGGGCGTTCACCGCCTCGTGCAGATGGCTGAGGCCGGCGAGCTGCTCTTCCCGGCGATCAACGTCAACGACTCGGTCACCAAGTCCAAGTTCGACAACCTCTACGGCTGCCGCCACTCACTCGTCGACGGCATCTTCCGCGCGACCGACGTCATGCTCGCCGGCAAGCAGTGCGTCGTTGCCGGCTTCGGCGACGTCGGCAAGGGCTCCGCTGAGTCGCTCCGCGCCCAGGGTGCACGCGTCGTCGTCACCGAGATCGACCCGATCTGCGCGCTCCAGGCTGCCATGCAGGGCTACACGGTCGACACCCTCGAGAACGTCCTCGAGACCGCCGACGTGTTCATCACGACGACCGGCAACAAGGACATCATCTCCGCCGAGCACATGTCGAAGATGAAGCACAACGCGATCGTCGGAAACATCGGCCACTTCGACAACGAGATCGACGTTGCCGGCCTCACGAAGATCGCCGAGCGCATCAACATCAAGCCGCAGGTCGACGAGTACAAGTTCGACGACGGCCACTCGATCATCCTGCTCTCCGAGGGTCGCCTCCTGAACCTCGGCAACGCCACCGGCCACCCGTCGTTCGTGATGAGCAACTCGTTCGCCAACCAGACGATCGCCCAGATCGAGCTGTGGACGAAGAACGACGACTACGACAAGCAGGTCTACGTGCTGCCGAAGCACCTCGACGAGAAAGTCGCGCGCCTGCACCTCGACGCCCTCGGCGCCAAGCTGACGGTCCTGCGCGAAGATCAGGCCGACTACATCGGCGTCTCGGTCGACGGCCCGTACAAGCCGGACACCTACCGCTACTAGGCCGCATTCGTCGCAGAGCGAGGCGTCGGGCGGACCCTTCGGTCTCGCTCGTCACCGCGCCCTGGCGGGCTTGTTCCTAACGCTCGCCTACGGGTCCCCCCGACGCCTCGCGGCGCTGGGCGGGGCCCGTTTGCGTTCTCGGGTGTCTTGGCCTCGTGGGGCCGTCGACCGAGACGCCGCTGGGTCGGCCTGGTCCTCGCGCTGGGGTCAGGTTGGCGCCGTATGCGGAGGTGCTTTGGGCGGCGCGGGCTCCCTGGGGGTTGAAGTCGTTGGTGGAGGTGCTTTGGGCGGCGCGGGCTCCTTGGGGGTGGGTGCCGTTGGCGTTAGGTTGCCGGCATGGCGTACGACGAGGAGTTGGCGTTTCGGTTGCGGGGGCAGCTGGAGACGGTGGACGGAATCACCGACAAGCGGATGTTTGGCGGGCTTGCCTTCCTGTTCCATGGACACCTGCTCGTGGCTGCGTCGGGCAAAGGCAACCTGATGCTGCGCGTCGACCCTGATCGCGCCGACGCGCTGCTCTCCCGCCCGCACGTGATCCCGATGGAGATGGGCGGCGGGCGCAAGCCCAAGGGCTGGTTGCGGGTGGAAGAACCCGGCTACGAGACCGAGTCGGAACTCGCCGGTTGGGTCGAGGAGTCCCTCAGCTACGTGCGGACGCTGCCGCCGAAATAGCGCGCGCCCGCAGTCTCCCGTCGGGGTCCGCGGGCTACAGCGGCCGCGGGGCCGGCGGCTCGACCGCTGGTGGGAGCGGCGCCGTCGGCTGGTGCTTGGCTGGGAGCGCGAGCTCTGGCGCGGTCTCGTCGATGCCGAGCTTTTGGTGCAGGAGCCGTAGCGGTTTGGGAGCCCACCAGTTCCAGTCGCCGAGCAGCTTCATCAGCGCTGGGACCAAGAGCGCGCGCACAATGGTGGCGTCGATCAGGACGGCCGCGGAGACGCCGACGCCGATCTGCTTGATGAAGATGATCTTCGAGGTGGCAAAGGCGCCGATCGCGACGCAGAACAGCAGCGCGGCCGCAGTAATGATCTTGCCGGTGCGCTGCAGGCCGATCGCGACCGCGTCCTCGTTCGACATCCCGGCGTCACGGCCCTCCTTGATGCGCGTCAGCAGGAAGACGCCGTAGTCGGTCGAGAGGCCGAACGCGAGCGCGAGCAGCAGCAGCGGCTGGGTGCTCTCCAGGCCACCCGTGCTCTCGAAATCCAGAAGCCGTTCCAGATGGCCGTCTTGGAAGATCAGCACGAGGATCCCGAAGGCGGCGCTGATCGCGAGCACGTTCATGATGAGCGACTTGATCGGCAGCAGCACCGAGCCGGTCATCAAGAACAGGATGACCATCGTCGACGCCGCAATGATGGCCAGCGCATAGGGCAGGCCCGCCTCCAATGACTTGAGCTGGTCGACGAGACGAGCCGCCTGCCCGGCGACGTACGTCGGCCCCGGTGGCTGGACGGCGCGGATGTTCTTGATCAGTGCAAGCGTGCGGTCGTCGAGCAGAGAGGCGTCGGACTGCACGTCGAACTGCCAGATCTGCGCGGCATCGATCGCCTGCGGCGTCGAGACGCTCTTCACATCCGGCAGCTTCTCGATCTTGGCGATGTACCGCTCGACCTCCAGATCGCTCGACTCCGGCGTCTGCGAGATCACGACGGAGATCGGCTCGGTGCCGACGTTGGAGAACCGCGTGCGCAGCGTGGTGTCGAGTTCCTTGGCGGAGTTGCCGTCGGGCAGGATGCTGGCATCGATGCCGGTGAAATGGATCCGCAGGAACGGCAGTCCGCACAGCAGCAGCAAGGAGCTGGTGATGAGAGCCACCGGCACGGCGCGACGCATGACCCACCGCGACATGTGGTACCAAAACCCTGTGCCGTCGGGGGCCGTTTTGTGTTGCCAGCGCTTGGGTGCAAGCGCGTTGACGCGGGGCCCGAGGACGTAGAGCAGCGCGGGCAGCGCGAGGAGCGAGATCCAGGCGGCGACCAGTGCAGTGGCGGCGCCGCTGATGGCCATCGAGTAGAGGAACTGCTGGGGGAAGACGAGCAGCGAGACGAGCGCCGCGGCGACCGTCATCGAGCTGAACATCACCGTGCGCCCGGCGGTGTGGATCGTCTGCGAGATCGCGTCCTGCTTGGACAGGCCGCGATCGAGTTCCTCCCGGAATCTTGAGACGACGAAGAGCGAGTAGTCGATCGAGAGGCCAAGTCCGAGCGCGGCCGTGAGGTTGATCGCAAAGACGCTCAGCGGCACGGCCTCATTGACGAGCCGCAGGATGCTAAACGTGGCCACGATCGTCATCGCCCCCAGGACGATCGGGATCAGCGCCGCCACCACGCCGCGGAACACGAACAGCATCAGGATGAACAGGATCGGGAAGGCGATCGTCTCCGCCGCGCTGAGATCGGCGACGACCTGATCGGCAATCGACTGGGCGGCCGGCCCCGGGCCACCGATGTGGACGTAGTCCAGGCCCGCGAAAGCCTCCTGCAGGCGACCGCCGATCGGCGCCTCGTCGAGGTTCGGCTTCCCGAACACGGCAATGTAGGTGAGCTTCCCGTCCTTGGACGCGAAGTCGGCGACGTCTTGCTTGCCGCCGTCCTTCTTCACCTGCTCGGCCTGCCTATCGGCGGTGCGGATGTCGACGACGCCCGCAACGCTCGGGTCCTTCAGGATTCGCCGCGATATGGCACGCACGCGCCGCAGTCCCTCGGGGCTGCGGGCGCCGGTTGGCGTATCGAGAATCACGAAGACTCCCGGGGCAGCACGACTGTTCGCCACCGCCTCAAACAGTGTGCTCGCCGTCGTTGAGTCGGCGCCGGGATCGACGAACGCGTCGCCGGCCGGGAGTCGGCTCGCCAGGCCCAGGCCAAACGCGGCCGTCAGCAGGAAGAAGACCAGCGCGCCGATCAGCACGCCGCGCGAGCGGCCGAGGGCCAGACGGGTAAGCGCGTCGAACAAAGGGGGAGAGGCTGCGGGAGGCTGGCGGCGCAGGACGGCGCGCGCACCGGCAGAGTGTAGGTGCCGGGATGATGCACGCGTGCCGTACCTAGATCACAAGTCGGACGCCAGCCAGTCCACTGAAGGCGCGGGCGCGCCAACGGGCACCGATCCGGCCGCGCGGCGCGCCGCGTGGCTTCGGCTCGGAGCGCTCATCATCACGCTCGCTGGGGTTGCCGCGGTCTTCATCGCCGGCGGCGTGATCGGCACCGATCGCGTCCGGGGCTGGGTCGACCCGCTCGGCGCGTTTGGGCCGCTCCTCTACATCCCGCTCTCGGCCGTCCTCGGGACGCTGTTCGTGCCGGGTGCCGTCCTCGCCGCGGCGGCCGGACTGCTCTTCGGGCCATGGGTAGGCGCGGTGTCTGCGTTGGCCGCAGGGACGTGCGCGGCGCTGCTGAGCCGCTCCGTCTCCGGGCGCGCCGGGAAGTCGTCGTTTGAGCAGGTGGCCGAGGGCAAGGTTCGCGCGCTCGCCGATCTGGCGAGGCACAATGGCTTCGTCGCCGTGATCGTCGCGCGGCTCGCGCCGTGGGTGCCGGATGCGCCCGTCAATCATGCGTTCGGAGTGGTCGGCCTGGGCGCCGTGACGCTCGCCCTCGGGCACCTCGTCGCGGCCGGCCCACGGGCGCTGGCGTACGCGACGATCGGAGCCAACACCGACGATCCGACCGGCAACGCGAGCCTGGCCGGCTGGGCGCTCAACATCACGACCGGGCTGATCGGCACTGCGGTGCTGGCCTACGTGGTGGTGCGCCACCGCAGGGCCCGCCAGGCGCGGGAGACTTCCTTGACCGGACAGCTGTCCGGTCAAGCGGCCTCCGAAGCTACGCAGGAGTAGCATTCGCGCGGTGACCCGCGTCGAGCCGTCTCAGTCACCCGCCAAGCCCGCCAAGCGGCGCCGCCGACCGATCCGCGGCGCGGCCCTGAATCTGGCCGACGCCGCCGCGCGCCAAGGGCTCAAGCACCCGCTGCTCTCGCCGGGCCGCGTCGCCCGCCGCATCCGCGGGGGAGACAGTCTGCGCGAGGCGGTTGAGGGCAAGATCGTCGTCGTGACTGGGGCGTCGTCGGGCATCGGCGAGGCTACGGCGATGCTGTTCGCGGGCGCGGGGGCAAAGGTGATCCTCGTGGCGCGCCGCGAGGAGGAACTCGCGCGTGTGCAGACGGCAATCGAGGCGCGCGACGGGGTCGCCGACAGCTACACCTGCGATCTCTCGGACCGCGAAGCGATCGAGGCACTCGTCGGCGAGCTGCTCGCCGACCATGGCGCCGTCGACATCCTGATCAACAACGCGGGCCGCTCGATCCGTCGCTCGATCGTCGACTCGTTCGACCGCTTCCATGACTTCGAGCGCACGATGGCGCTCAACTACTACGGCCCCGTTGCGCTGTCGCTTGGCGTGTTGCCGGCGATGCTCGCCCAGGGCAGCGGCCAGATCATCAACATCTCCACGTGGGCAACGCAGCTGCCGTCACCGCAGTACGTGGCCTACACGTCGTCGAAGGCCGCCCTCGACGCGTTCACCCGCGGGACGGCTGCGGAGATGCTCGGCACGGGCGTGACGCTCAGCTCCGTCCACCTTCCGCTCGTGCGGACGCCGATGATCACCCCTGCGCTCGACGCCTACCGCGGCATGCCGTCGCTCAGCGCCGAGGAGGCCGCCGGACTGATCGCCGAGGCGGCGATCATCCGCAGCTCCCGCGTGGAACCGGCGTTCGTGACGCTCGGCCACATCGGCGACGCCGTCTCCTCTCGGGGCACCGACCTCGTCATGGGCGCGATGGCCAAAGCTGGGCTCGGGCCGGTCGGGCCGCGCAAGTAGGCGGCGCTCCCTGAGGCCCCGCGTCGCCGCTAGCGGAGACGCGCCTCATTCGGCTTTCCGGTGAGTTGGGGCTGGCGGGTAAGGTCGCGGCCGTGGCCTTCTCCTCGCTGCTTCGGACCGTCAACGATGCCGCGGACTGGGGCCGGCGCGCCGAGCGCCGCCTCGAGCCGCTCTACCGCGCGCCGCTGGACCGGGTCATTCAGAAGCCCCTCGTCGACGGCGTGCAGTGGCTGATCAACAGCCAGCGCGACCAAGACATCACGCTCGGACTCGCCGAGGAGCGGCTCCAGCCCGGCGAACACGAGATCGCCGAGCAGATCGTCGTCAAGATGCGGCAGTTCGTGCGCAAGCATTACGAGCCCGGCCAAGCCCAACGCGCGGGCAACACGAAGACGTACGGCGTCGTCCGCGCGGAGCTCCACGTGCTCCCGGATCTGCCCGATCGCCTGCGCCGCGGCGTCTTCGCCTACCCCGGCGCCTTCCGGGCGTGGGTGCGCTTCGGTGGGCCGGGGCCGCTCTCGCCGCCCGACCTCGACGACAACGGCGTCCTGTCGATCGGCGTGAAAGTCCTCGGGGTCCCCGGCGCCAAACTGATCGACGACGAGCACCACACCCAGGACTTCCTCGGGCTCACGTCGCTCGTCTTCCAGACGCCCGCCGTGGCCGACAATTTCGAGCTGCAGGAGCGCGTCGCCGACGGCACGCCGCTCTTCTACTACCTCAAACCCGACCCGGTGCGGCTGCTGGAGTTCGCCCTCCAGGCGCTCGGCGTGCGGGTCTATGCCAGCCCGCTGGAGGTGCAGTACAACAGCTGCGTTCCTTACCTCCACGGCGACGGCCAGGCGATCAAGTACCGGTTCGTTCCGCAGACCACGCCGACGCCCGTGCCGCTGCGCCCGGGCGACGACTACTTGCGGGCGGCGATGGTCGACCGCCTCGCCACCGAAGACGTGGTCTTCGACATGCTCGTGCAGCGCCAGACCGATCCGTTCCTGATGCCGATCGAGAACGCGTCGGTGATCTGGCCCGACGAGCTGTCGGAGCCGGTGAAGGTCGCCGAGCTGCGGATCCCGGCGCAGTCCTTCGACTCACCCGAGCAGCTCGCGTTCGCCGGGAATCTCTCCGTGAATCCGTGGCACGCGCTTCCGGCTCACCGGCCCCTCGGCAGCCTCAACCGCGCCCGCAAACACATCTACTCCGCGATGTCGAAGGATCGCCAGCAGTACAACGGCGAGCAGCGGATCGAGCCGACGGGCGACGAGGTGTTCCCCGGATCGCCCGCCCTGCCGCTTACGAAGCCAGCGCCGCCAAGTACCGCAAAGCTCGCACGCCCGGCAGGAAAAAGTACCCGCCGCCGTGCACCGAAACGAACTCGGGTAGCGCAGTAACCCGCTTGCGCACGGGCTTGGCCTGAATGGTGAGCGTGCCGCCGGCAGGCCCCAGGAGCGGGTCGGGGTCCTCGTAGAGTCCGGCGAACTTGGGGTTGTTCACCCACGTGTGCTGCACGAACTCGAACTGGCGTGCGAGGTTGCCGCAGACGCACGCAAACATCAGCCCCCGCGGATCGTCGCCGGTTCCAGTCGTCCCGGTGGTGAGGGCCTGCTCCGGCGTGATCGGGTCGCCGTACGTCCGCCCGCGGCGCAGCAGCCGATGGCGTTTGTTGACGTCGATCGAGTCCGACGTGCCGGGACGCGGCTCAAGCGAATCGCGTGGATTGGCGCGGCGCACATGCGCGCCGATCGGGCACTTCAGGCCCTCGGCATCGGCGTCGTGGTAGCCGAAGTCGTTCTCGCTCCCGAGCGCCGGTTCGTCGCCCTCGGGGCTGAGCGTGAGCGGCGCGCCGCTGGGCCAACGCCCCACGATGCGGGCTGCCAGCGCCTCCCGTGCCTGCTTCGGGCTGCCGGACGAGCGCCCGCCGTTGTGGCGTGAGGCGGCGTCGGCGAAGCGCCAGAAGCCGGGCACGTCCTGCCCGAGCTGGCGGACCACGAGGTAGCTGCCGTTGCGTCCCAGATCGGCAAGCTCGCCGTTCTCTGCGGCAGTCGGCAGGAGCCCGTCTGGGTCGGCGGCTGGCTCCAGGAGGGGGCGGTCGGTGCGTTTGCCGTACTCGTTCTCGTAGCCGAGGATGAACTCGCCGGCCGCGATCGTGTCCTCCGGGCGCCCGGGACGCAGCCCGGCGACCGCCGGCTGTGAGATCCCGTCATGGAAACCGAAGTGCTCGCGGTCGCCGAGCCAGGTGGTGTCGAGGCGCCGCACGGGGGAGACGCCAATCGCCACCGCGTCGCCGAGGACCTGGCCTTCGAGCTCGGCCAACGCCGCGTCGCTGGCGGCGTAGAGCAGCACGATGAGGTCGACGTCCTCGTTCTGGGGGCCGCCCCACTGCCAGTGCTTGGGGGCGCGCTGGTCGGCGTCGCCGAGGACGCGCTGGCGGTGTTCGGTCGTCATGCCGCCGCGGAACTCCGGCGAGAAGCCGTCCAGCACGGATCCTGGAAGTCCCAGGCGCGTGAGCCCCGATGGCGTCAATGCCACGTTGATGGCGACGTCCTTCGGGCTCTCGCCGGCCGCGGTCGTCACCAGCTCCGTGGTGGTGCTCAGCCAGCGCGCTGCCTTGCGGCGGTCGGTCACCTTCATCAGGTGCCAGGCGGCGCTGGGCAGGTGGCCGTAGCCCCAGGCCAGCAGGCCCTGGATGTCGTCGTGGTCGAGCGTCTCGTTGCTCATACGCGTGCCAGCCACTTCTCGCATTCGCGATCGGAGATCTCGCCGACGAGGCCGGCGCGGATCTGCGCGTTGTTCTCGATGTTCATTGCCGTCAGGTGGGGGTAGGCGGAGAACCACACCTGGCTGGGCACCTGGTGCCGGCGCAGGTAGTCCTTGAAGTTGTCTTCCTGGCGGGCGCCGCCGATCGTCAAGAGCCACGTTCGCGGGTAGCCGACGCCGTTGGAGAAGACGGCGTTGAGTCCCCACGAGACCTTGTCGATGAAGTCGTCCATGTAGCTCTCCAGCGACCCGTCGTAGTTGCTCGCGAAGAGCAAGCGGGTCTGGTCCTCGTCGGTGAAGACCCACCGGGCGAAGTGGATCGTCGTGACGCCCGTGAGCTGGCCGCGGTTGAAGCTGTAGCGCGTGATGTAGTCGACGACGCGCAGCAGGACGTTGGCCGTGAGGTTGCGGAACGGCCCGTCCTTCACGAACCCATGGGCCGTGAACTGGTTCTGCGGCGTGTGGTCCTCCAGCGCGGCGAGGGCCGCGTCGTGGGCCTCGTCGGGCTCCAGATCGTCCTCGGTGGGGTCGGTCGCCTCCTTCGCCAGCAGGGTCGCCGCCCACACGGGAAGGGCCGGAATCCAAAGCGGCGCGCTGGCCGCGATCGCCAGGGGCGTCTTGGCGAGTCCCGGTGCGCCTCGGATCCAGTCGCGCACCGTGCGCTCAGGCAGCGGCGCCATCGCCCAGCCGAGGTCGTGGCGGCTGTTGACGAAGTCCTGGATCGCCGCGCGGACGCGCCGTGGGCTGGCGTCGGTCCAGTCGCCGTCGTCGAGGAAGGCGTCGATCGCGTCGTGGAGCTCGGCCTCTTGGAGGATCTGCTCGACGGTGCGGCCCACGGTATTCACGTAGAGCGTGTTCGTCCGCACGACGCGATCACGCAGCCACGCGCCGCGTGCGGCGGCGCTTGCGCTTCGCTTCCCCGCCCCCACGGGGTAGCCCTCGCAATGGCGGAAGAGGCGATCGAGCCCCGCGCCAGCCGTGTCGAGAACGTCGTCGACGTGATCGTCGAGTTCGCCGTCGAAGTCCGTCAGGAGGCAGAGTTTGGCCGGGTAGGCGCGACGCTTGCCCTGGGCGGGGTACGCGTCGAGGAGCACCAGCCGACCGAAGTGCACGCCGGCGAGTTCCCCGAACGGGAGCACGTCGTTGCCGGCAGGATCGCCGCTGATGGCCTGGAGTTCCGCACGCAGCTCCTCCTCCTGGCCCGGCCGCACGTCGACGAAGAACGACAGCGCGCTTTGCTCGACTCTCCCGGCGATCGGTGGAACGACCGGCGGGAAGTCGACCGGTGGCAGCGTCGCGAGCATCAGAACTGCAGCGAGAAGTTGATCGTCTTGACGCCGTAGAAGTAGACGACGCCGAGGTAGAGCCCCGGGGCGACTTCGCGGATCTCGTCGCGGATCGGGCGGGCAGCCGCGATCGCCGTCTTGGAGTAGTCCAGGACGGTCGTCGGCTTGCCGTCGAGCTTGGAGTCGTCGGCCTTCACGATCTTCGCGCCGATCAGCGGAATCCCGAACGGCAGGATCTTGTTTTTGAGGGTGAGCCCCTTGCCGTCGACGACCTTGCCCTGCCAGCCCAGGCGCAGCAGCGGGGCGAGCAAGCCCGTCAGCGGCGTACCCGTGGCGACGATGACGGTGCCGTGACCCTCTCCCGTGGGCACCTTGCCCTCGGGGCTCGACTTGAACAGCGCGTCGAGTTCGTGCTGCGACATGTCGAGCAGCGCCTCCACCGTGATCGCAGCCGTCTTTGGTGTGGAGGGCTTGGGCGTCGCCTTGGGCTTGGCAGCGGCGCGAGGCTTCGCGGCGGGCTTCGGCTTCGCGGCGGTGGGCTTGCGGGTGGCGGTGGTGGCCATGATCTAGCTCCTGTCAGCGATGAGCTGGGCGACGCCGCGCTCTGCAAGCGCGGCGATGGTCTTGGATGGGTTGGCACCGAGTGGGGAGGGGATGATCGACCCGTCGAGCACGTGCAGCCCGTCGTAGTCGTAGACGCGCCCGAACGAGTCGACGACGCCCTCAGACGGGTCATCCGCCATCGGGACGCCGCCCAGGGGGTGAGCGATGATGTATTTGCCGAGCGGGCCGTGCTGCAGGTTGAAGACGGGCGTGCCGCCGACCGCCTCGGCGACCTCTTCGAGGGTCTCCTCCATGCGGTCGTAGAGCAGCTGGCTGTCGCTCGGGTCGAAGTCGATGTCGATCTGGCCGCGGCGGCTGAGCTTCACGCGGCCCGCGGCGTTCTCTTTGCCGATGAACAGGAACGTGAGCACGTCCTCGATGTCGGCCGGCAGGCGCCGCTTGATCGAAAGCTCCTTTGGTGAGGTCGGGCGATCCGGCGCGCCCACGCGAGCCGCGACCTCCTTGGCTCGCAGCCGAGCCCTGGAGCCGGTCCCGATCGCCTCGACGCCGCGCAGCGCCTCCAGCAACACCATGTAGGACGGCGGCAGACCGAGGTCTTCGAGGATGAATCCGCGGTCCTCCCACAGGTCGATCACGCTCGTGATCGAGGGGCCCACGTCGACGGCGGCGTCGGTGGTACCGCGGGCGGTCGGGTCAAAGATCGCGCCGAGCGCGTTGCCGTTGCCGGAGAACTTGGAGCCCAGCGCGGGGGAGAGCTTCGGCAGTCGCGCGGCTTTGCTCTGGAGCAGCAGCCGCGCCGAGCCCAGCGTGCCGGCAGCGACCACCACCGTTGGGGCCTCCAGTACACCGTCCACGCCGTACTGCAGATCGCGGAAGTGCACCCGCCAGCGCCCGCCCTTGCGCCGCGGCGGCTCGAGCGCGGTGACCTCATGCAGCGGGTAGACGTCGGACCCGAGGTTCTCCGCCCGGGCGATGTAGGAGATGTCGACGGTGTTCTTGGCGTGCAGCGGGCAGCCCGTCAGGCAGCGCCCGAGGTTGTCGCAGCCCTCCTGCGGGTGGCCGCTGAGCGGGTGGTTCCTCGGCTCGCCGAAGTGCACGGCGATCGGCGCGAGCTTGGACTCGCGATCGCCGAACTGCTTGCCGGTGCCGGCGAACGCCTTGACCTTCGCCGGGTAGGGCTTGGGGGTGGTCGTCGGGTCGAGCGCCTCCTCGCACTTGGCGTACCAAGGGAGCAGCTCGTCGAGCGTGATCGCTTTGGGCCAGCCGGACTGGAACACCTCCTTGCGGGCCGGGAGCTGCACGTTGGCGTAGAGCAGCGAGCCGCCTCCGACGCCCGCGGCCGTCAGGACGACGCCGTCCTCAAACCACCGCAGGTCGTAGAGCCCACGCGGATTGGCGTCCGGGTGCCAGGCGAGAGCGGGGGCGTCGTCGATGCTCTCGGGGAAGTCGGTCTTCTCCCACCGTCGCCCGCGCTCAAGGATTGCCACGTCCATTCCGGCCTCAGCCATGCGGCAGGCTGCAGCGCCCCCACCGAAGCCCGACCCGATCACGATCGCGTCGTACCGGCGCTTCGCCGGCTCGGTGCCATTGCCGCTTCGGTGGTGGTCGCCGGTCCCGTTGGATGGCCCTCGCCCGGGGATGACGTCGTCGAGGAAGCCGAGGCCGGGGATCGGCAGGCGTGGCAGGCTCATGTGGTCCCCCGCAGCGGAGTTGGGAGTCGGAAGTACTTGCGGCCGTCGAAGCCAAAGCCCGGCTCGCCGCTGGAGCCGTCACTCCAGGCGCCGCGTAGGAAGGCGTCCATCGTCGCGAAGCCGTTCTCGTCGAGCTGGTTGCGGACGCTCGGCGCCAGGCCGAAGTCGACGATGCCGGTCTCGTGGGTATCGACCCGGATCGTGCGGCGCGCGTAGAGCGGATTGGTGGCCGCGTTGGAGTCCTGGCCGGCCACGAGCGTGCCGATCAGCCCCTGCGAGAAGCGCCCGAGCCCGACGAGGCCCAGGTGTTTGGCGACGAAGTTGCCGGTGACTCCGCCGATCAGGTTGATGCCGACCGTCTCAGCCTTGTCGTGCGAGAGCAGCGAGATCCCGAACGTCGGCCAGCGCGAGGCGTATTCGATCGTCGTCGTCCCGCCCTCATGGACGACCGACGCGGCTTCGCGGTCGAAGATGTCGGTCGCGAAGTTCGCCAGGACGCCGCCGTCGACGAGCAATGACTTGCCGAACCGAGCCGGCTCGAAGAACAACGGGACCGAGGCCGACGCCCGGACGACGTCGACGACGCGCGTGGTCTCCTCCGTCATGCCGTACTTGGGGAGGTCGCGCGGGAACTGCACGAGTTCGCCGCGCGTGATGTCGGTCGCGAGGGCGACGAATGGGTAGTCCACGTCGGTCGGGAGACCCAGCTTCTTCTGGCGTTTGACCCACTCAGCTTTGAGCTCGGCAAAGGTGATGTCGTGGAGGTGCCGCTCGAGCTCCGTGACGAGCCGGTCGCCCTTGCAGAGCCCGTAGTTCTTGAAGAGCGCGGCGGGGGTGCCAAGGATCGGGACGCCGGCCACGGCGCTGCGGTCGCCGAGCTCGGCAAACGGGAACTCGTGCAGTTCGTCCGAGATGTAGGTGAGCGAATGGCCGTAGGCGAGCATCGCGCCCACGAGCGAGCCGACCGACGTTCCGGCGATGCGCGGGTAGTTGACGTAGCCGGCCTCGTGGAGCGCACGGAGCGCACCGACGTGGGCGATGCCCTTGACGCCGCCGCCTGCCAGTACGAGGTCGACCGACGAGCTGTAGCGCGCGTCGCCGTCAACCGTTCCAGAAGCCCCCATGGGGGCCGATCGTAGACACGCCGAGCGGCGCTGCCTAGCGGAGTCGTGAAGGTTGCTTCCGCCCGAGATATCGGCGGTTTTCTAGTAGATCGTGGCGCGTCGCCACTTGCCCCGGTGACTGTTGATGCGCCAGGGTCTGGTCCGTTGCGCAGGCGGTTTGGATGTGACTGCGCTCACACTGAGCAGCCGTCGCGCGGTCAGGGGACGCCGCCCGGTCGGGTCAGCGCTAGGCCTCTGGGTGCTGGGCCTATGCCGGGGTGGTGGGCGTGCTGAGCTGGCGTGACGCCTGAGCCCGCGATCGAAAAGGTGTGCCGGCCCGGACGCCGCTAAACGTCCGGGCCGACAACCGGCGCGCGCTGTCCCGACGCGCGCTGGTCCCGACAGGCGTGCGGCCTGTCAGCTTGGTGCCCTACGTGCGGCGAGGCTCGACGAAGGTCGGGCGGCGCTGCGGGCAAGCTTTGATGGGTGGGACTAGCTGTTACCCAGGAACATTCTCGCCCAGTGTGGCACCTTCGGCGGGCGAACGTGGACGTTTCGACGGTGTTTCGGCCGTCGTGTGACCGACGCCCGGTTGGACTGGTACCTCCGGGGACGTGGCGTGGGGGCAGCACGGCGCCCGTTCGCCCCCGCGGTTGTTGGGTCTTTGCCTCGACGTTTGATGGATGCCTTCGGTATCGGAGGTGTTCTCGCCCGCGTTCCTAGGTAATCTGTCCAACGTGCAAGGGCTACCCACCCCAGAGACCCGGAAGACCCGGCGTGAGCGACAGGCCGAGACCCGGCTGCAAGTGATCGCTGCTGCCCGCAAACTCTTCCTCGACCGCGGCTATCACCGCACCACGCTCGCTGCGGTGGTCGAAGCGGCTGGCTTCACCAAAGGCGCGGTCTACTCGAACTTCTCCAGCAAGGCCGAGCTGGCGCTCGCGGTCGTCGAAGAGATCGAGCGCGAGAACGTCGAGAGCCTCGCGGCCGCGCTCCAAGCGGCACCGGATCCTGCGGCGCGGCAGCGCCACGTGACCAAGTGGGGCGAGGAGATCCTCAAGGACACCGACGCGATCCGCCTGCGCTCCGAACTGAACTTCGCCGCGATGGACGACCCGGCGCTGGCCGACACCATGCGCCACAAGAGTCGCAACGTGCGCGCCTCCGTCGCCGTCATGCTCCGCGGCATGGAGAACCCCGACGGGTTCCTGCTCGATGTCGACCTCCTGGCGTCGTCGCTGATCGCGCTCGCCGTCGGCGTCGGCCTCCAGAAGCTCAACGACCCCGAGTTCGACGTCCAGGCGTTCGTGACGACGGCGAGCGTGCTCACCGGCTACCCGGCGCCCCGCACCGATCTCCCGACCCAAGGCTGAAGATGGCGCGCGGGGCCAGCCGCCAAGGCTCGGCCGCCGGGCTTGACGCGATCGGCTGGGCCGAGCGCCAGATGCCCGTCCTGCGGCGCGTAGCCGATCGCCTGGCCGAGGGGCAGCGACTCGGCGGCGAACGCGTCGGCGTGTGCCTGCATGTCACGGCGGAGACGGGCGCACTCGTCCGCGCGCTCGCGCGAGGCGGCGCCGAGGTTGATCTCGTGCCATCCAATCCGCTGTCGGTGCACGCTGAGGTCGCAGCCGCACTCAGCGAAGAGTCCGGCGTGACGGTCCACCTCGGGACGCCCACGCCGTCCGGCCATGAGCGCGCGCTCACCGCGGTCGCGCAGCGCAGCCCAGGCATCGTGATCGACGATGGCGCCGACCTCGCCCGCGTGCTGCACTCCGTGGGCACCGCGGCGGCCGTCACGGGCGGCACCGAAGGGACGACCACCGGCGTGCTTCGCTTGCGCAGCCTCGCCGAGCGAGACGACCTCAAATACCCAGTATTGGCCGTCAACGACACGCCGATCCGTCACCTCTTCGACAACCGGCTCGGCACGGGACAGTCGGTACTCGATGGCCTGATCCGCACCACCAATCTGCTGCTCGCCGGCAGCCGCGTCGCGGTCTTCGGCTACGGCGCCTGTGGGCGCGGCATCGCGCTGCGGGCCCAGGGGCTCGGCGCGACGACCATCGTCTGCGAGGTCGATCCCGTCCGCGCGCTAGAAGCACGAATGGACGGCCACGATGTGATGCCCGGCCTCCACGCCGTGGCGCGCGCCGACGTCGTCATCACCGCCACCGGCGCCATCGACGTGCTCGGCGCGGCGCACTTCGACGTGATCCGAGATGGCGCGATCCTCGCGAACGCCGGCCACTTCGACGTCGAGATCGACACCGCCGCCCTCGCCGAGGCGGCGGGCGAACGCCGGACGGTTCGCCCGCTCGTGGAAGAATTCGACCTCGGGGGCCGCAGCATCGTTCTGCTGGCCGGGGGCCGCGTCATCAATCTCGCCGCCGCCGATGGGCACCCTGCAGGCGTCATGGATCTGCTCTTCGCCGGCCAGGCCGTGGCAGCCGCGTGGCTCGCAGAGCATGGAGGCTCGCTACGCCACCGCGTGCACCCGGTGCCGGACGCCATCGACGCCGACCTCGCTCGCCTCGCGCTCGAGGCGCAAGGCGTGCAGATCGACGAGCTCACGGGCAGCCAGCGCCAATATCTCACGAGCTGGGTGGCCGCGACCGACGAGTCGCACACGCCGTAGACGCGCCCAGACCTATAGGTTTCCGTCTGTGAAAGCCATGGTTCTCGCCGCCGGTCTGGGTACCCGCCTGCGGCCCATCACATACGAGCTTCCCAAGCCGATGGTGCCGGTCGTCGACCGTCCCGTCATGGCTCACATCGTCGATCTCCTGAAGTCGCAGGGGATCACGGAGATCATTGCCAACCTGCACTACTTCCCGGACACCATCCAGGAGTACTTCGGCGACGAGATCACCTACCGCTACGAGCCCGAACTGCTCGGCACCGCCGGTGGCGTGCGCAACTGCCGAGACTTCTTCGGCGACGAGCCGTTCCTCGTGATCTCTGGAGATGCCCTCACCGATCTCGACGTAGCCGCCTTCCGCGCGACGCACGATCGCCTCGGTGGCATCGCGACGCTCTGCGTGAAGACCGTCCCGGATACGCGCGAATTCGGGGTCGTGATCCATGACGACGCCGACCGTATCCTCGGCTTCCAGGAGAAGCCGGAGCCGCAGGACGCCAAGTCCGATCTCGGCAACTGCGGCATGTACCTCTTCTCGCCAGCGATCTTCGACTACTTCCCGGAGTCCAACCCGGTCGACTGGGCCTTCGACGTCTTCCCGAAACTGCTCGCCGAGAACGTCCCCTTCCACATCCACCGCGTCGACTCCGGCTACTGGAACGACGTCGGCTCGCTCGCCGAACTCAAGTCCGGCACCTTCGACATTCTCACCGGCGAGCTTGCGCTGCCGACCGTCACCGGCACCGGGCCCGACACCGTTCACACGGGCGCCGGCACCACGATCGGCGAGGGCGTGGAGATCACGTCGCCCGTCTGGGTCGGCGAGAACGTCACCATCGGTGACGGCGTTCGCCTCACTGGGCCGGTCGTCATCGGCGACGGCGCAGTCATCGGCGCTGGCGCGAAGATCAAGGACTCGATCGTCTACCCCGGCACCACCGTCAGCGCCGACGCCATCCTCATCGGCGGCAGCCTCGGCGCCACCGGCATCATCGCCGCGATGAAGCCGCGCGTCGCCTCGAAGGTCTAGGCCAGGCCGGCGGCCCGCAGGGCCGCACACGCCGCGTCGAACGGCTCGATCGAGTCGGCCGCGCGGCAGGTGACGTGGGCGCCCTCGAGGGTCGCCAGCAGGAGGGCGGAGGTCGCGGTGGCCTCCACTTCGGTGGCACCCGCGGCGACGAGCCGGTCCGCCAGTCGCGATCGCCAGGCGCCGAAGACCTCGGCCGACGCGTCATGCAGCGGCGAGCCCGCCGGACTCTCGGTGCAGGCCGCGGCGACCGCGCAGCCCGAGCCGGCGGCCGACTGCTCGACGACCGGGCGCACGAGCGCGAGGAACGCGGACACGACGGAGCTGGGCCCGCCGACGACCGGGAGCGTCTGCAGCGCACCCGAGAGTCCATCGCCGGGCAATGCCTTCCTGTCCTCGATGGTCGGCGGCACGGTCCACGTGCTCGATCCGTCGGCGGTCTACGCCGGCGGATCGGTCGCACCGATCGTGATGGTCGAGCTCAAGCTCCCCGAGGTCGGCCTGTCGACGGCGGACTCGCGCACCGCGTTCATCGCGCGCGCCACCGAGGTCGTCGACGAGCTCACGGTCGCCGGACATGCGCCCGCCAACACCTGAGTCAACGTCCTTCACGCCCAAGACGGAGCCTGGGGGAGTGGTGGTCGGGTCTGGAGCAACGACGATCTGGAAACGGCGATCGTGGCATCGGCCACCGCCGACTGACGCCGCTAGTCGAGCTTGTCTGGCCCGGTGGCGTCGGGCTCCGCTGTTGGGTGGTACATCGGCATGAACTCCCAGGTGGAGACGATCTTATCCTTCCGCAACCGATGCCAAGCCACGACTCGCGTGTCTTCATGCGATCCGTCGCGGCTGGTGCCGAGGGTGTGTTTTTGGGTCCACAGGAGCTGACTCTCGGCTGGGTCTCGGTACGCCTGTTCGATGGTGACGGTGAGATCTGGGTACGCGCGACGGGCGGGCCACGCCATCAGTGACGAGTAGCCGGGCCACATCCGAATCATTTCGCCTGATGAGCAGCCGACTCGATGCGGCGTCGCCCGGTGGCGGGCCCCTCCAGCGCCAGTATGCATGTCCGTGGACGCGACGAGCGGTAGGTCCGTCGGAACGGTTCCAGGCTGCAGCGCCGAGTGGCATGCCGGGCACCAGCCGGAGGAGTTCCGGTCGGCAGCCCTGCATCGTGGACAGCTCGCCAGCGGTGCCTCGGCGGCGGCCGATGCCTTGGAGCGAGTCGCCAGCATCTTTGGGATCCGGATCCTGTAGGTCGCCCACGGGATCCAGAGAGCGGTTGCTGCCGCCGCCATGAGATAGGCCGTGGTCAAGGGTCGGACAACGCTTGCCGAGCAGTCGCCATTGCAGGTCAGAGCGGTGAGGAAGATGATCGCGAAGACCGCCGCGATTCCGGCGGCGATCAGCTTGAACGCCCGGAGCGCGACCCGCTTGGAGCCGAGGATGAGGTACCCCAGGCCAGGAATTCCGAGGCACAGCACCATCGCCGGGAGTAGTGGCCAGGCGAGAACGGCCGCCACCCGGGCGGTCTCCAGTGCCGAGTGGCGCGCCATCCCGATCGGACGATCCTGAGAGATCCTTCGTCGGCTCACTGGGGTGGCCCGGCTGATCCTGTACCACCCGGCATGTTTCACTAGTCGGACCGACTAGCTGTCTCTTGATCGGGTCAAGTGGTCTGCCCCGGTAGCAGCCCGGCTCAGTAGAGCTTGCGAGCCGCGCCGGCGTCCGGGCTCGGGGTCGTGCGCGTCGCGCGGCCAGGCTCGCCGAAGCGCTCCTTCCGGAGCTGCTCCTTCTCGGAGCGGTCGATGGCCTGGGCGATGAGCCACACCAAGGCGATGGTCATGATGATCGACTGCTCGGTCGCCATGATCACGCCGGCCAGCGACTGGTCCTCGGCTGCGGAGATACCCCACCGATTGGCCTGCTCTTGGTAGACGGGGTAGATCGACCGCGGGATGAACGTGAGCGCGATGCCCAGGATGCCGACGAACACCTTCGTTGCCGACATGTACAGCACGGCGCCCATGCCCGAGAGGCGGCGGGTGTCGCGGATCGGTGAGATCAGATGCCACCAGTACAGGCCGCCGATCAGCCCGAACGTCAGGTGCTCGAGCACATGGACTCCCGGATACCTGACGGCCGCGTCGTAGAACGCCGGCCAGTGCCAGAACCACATCCCGAGGATGTAGAGGACCACGCCGAGCAGGGGAGAGAGCAGCCACGGGGCTCCGCGTTCGAGCCGGATCAGATGCTTCGTGGCGGGGCGGAAGATCGCCTTCGTCAAACCAAGGAAGCAGAGGATCGGGACGATGTCGAGCAGCAGCAGGTGCTGGATCATGTGCATCGTCAGCAGCTCGCTGCCGAGCGCGTCGATCGGCGAGAACATCGCGACCGCCGCCAGCGCGATCCCCGCCAGAAAGAGGACGAGGCGGCCGGGGTGAGCGCCAACCTTTCGCCATCGGATCACATAGGCGACGGTGATCGGTACCAGGAGAAAGAGCGGGCCGGGGTAGATCGTCCACCCGACCGGCTCCGTGGCAGCCACGGCGAGCATCTGCGCAGAATTGTCGCAGTGCGCGGCACCCGCGTGACGAATGCCCGGGCAGGCTGGCGCAGGTGCCTCCCTCTCAACACTCCCACGCCGCCCGTCTGAGCCTCTCGGTGCTCGCACCAGCCCGCTGCGGTGGCTGCGGCGACGAACTCCCCGGGCCGGCGGTGGCCCCGACGGCGGGAGAGGTGCAGGGCAGTTGGTGCGTGCACTGCTGGGCCCGCTGCGGGCCCACCGCCGGGTACTGGGTAGCCGGGCAAACCTCGTGCCCCGGGTGGGCTGCAGCCGCCTACCGCGGGCGAGTGCGCCGGGCCCTGCTGCAGGCCAAGCGTGGTGCGCCCGCGGCCTCGGTGGCGCTGCTGCTGGATCGGTGGCCGGTCGGTGGGCTTCCGGCCGGGGCGCACGTCACCTGGGTACCGGCGCACCCCCGCCGGGCGCTGCGGGGCCCGGATGCGGGAAAGGTGCTGGCGCAGGCGCTCGCCACCCGAGAAGGGCTGCCAGTGGAGCGCCTGCTGTGGCGCGTGCCATGGGCGCGCCGGCAGGCGGGGCGCACCGTGGCCGACCGCGCAGCTGCTCCGCACCGCCTCGGGCTCCGCGCGGTCGGGCGCGCCCCGCGGAGCATCGTCCTCGTCGACGACGTCCGCACGACCGGCACCACGCTCGATCACGCGGCAGCGCTGCTGCGGGCCGCAGGGGCGCAAGAGATCCTGGCGATCACCGTGGCCGCCGCGCCGGGGGCCGAGCCGCGGTGATGGCCGGGTGGCCAAAGCGAGCGGACGGGCGGGGGACGAGCGCCCTCCAGATCGGAGCGCGAAGCCACGGCCGGTGCCTCGACTTGGCACTCAACACGGTGATGGCCATCACATTTGCGCCAACCCGTTCGCGGCGTCCACCCACCATTTCCAGGAGTTTCCGGATTGCCGAGGCGTGGGGAGGTGCCCGGAGATCATATGAACGTCCAGAAGGGGCCCACAAACGCCGCCGAGAGGAGGAACATCGCTCGGACCAGGCGCATGGCAACACCAACCTTCAAGGGGGTCTTTGGTGAGGATCGATGTCAAGGGACGCAACACTCCGGTGACTGACGAGCTTCGAGCGCTCGTCGAGCGACGATTCAGGGCTGTCGCTGCTCAGCTACCGGACGACGCCAGACTCGAGGTCGAGGTGCGCGAAGAGCGCAACCCCAAGATCGCCGACTGTATGGCTGTCGAAGCGCGGCTGAAGATGCATGGGCGCACCGTGTGCGCACATGACTCGTCACACAGCATGCGTCACGCCATCGTCCTCTGCTCAGAGGAGTTGGCCCGCCAGGTGAAGGCGACACAAGAGAAGCGCCGCCACATCCGCGAGGCACGAGTCGCCTCACGAGCGATGCGCAGTTCTGCGTCGCCAGCGGTCTAGCAACCCAGTACTACGGGCCCGAGCGGCCCACGCGATCCGCAGCGGCCACACGTGGCGCTGATCCGGATCGGCAAACGCCTCGCCCGCTTCGGGCGGGGCGTTTCTGCGTTCTGGGGAGGTCGCGTCGGCGCTCGGATTCACGCTGACGGGCCCTGCTGCGTGGGGGTTCCAGCCGCACGCCCCTGGTAGTGTGACGATTCTCATGAGCCTCCTGGAACGCGCCCTCCGAATCGGCGAAACCAAGCAGTTCAAGCGGTTCGAGAAGCAGGTCGCGCTGATCGGTGCCTTCTCCGACGAACTCGAGCTGGAAACCGACGACGAGCTGCGAGCCCGCTTCAACCTCCTGCGGGAGCAGGCCGAAGCAGGCGCCGATCTCGATGACCTCCTGGTCGAGGTCTTTGCCGTCACTCGCGAGGCCGGCCGTCGGGCCCTCGGCATGCGGCACTTCGATGTGCAGCTGATCGGCGGCATGGCCCTCCACAGCGGCTCGATCGCTGAGATGCGCACCGGTGAAGGCAAGACGCTCACGGGCACCTTGCCGGTCGTGCTCAATGCCATCGCCGGCAAAGGCGTCCACGTCGTCACGGTCAACGACTACCTGGCCAAGCGAGACGCCGAGTGGATGTCTCCGCTCTACAACTTCCTCGGGCTCTCCGTCGGCATCCTGCAGAACCAGCAGGGCAACGCCGCCAAGCACGAGGCGTACGGGTGCGACATCACCTACGGCACGAACTCCGAGTTCGGCTTCGACTACCTGCGCGACAACATGGCGTCGTCGCTTGCCGAGAAGGTGCAGCGCCCGCACTTCTTCGGGATGGTCGATGAGGTCGACAACATCCTGATCGACGAGGCCCGCACGCCGCTGATCATCTCCGGCGCCCCCGAGCAGGCCGCCGCCGCCTACGTGCAGTTCGCCAAGCTCGCGCGCACCATGAAGGCCGGCAAGACGCCGGAGGGCATGGATCCGCGCATGAAGAAAGACTTCATCGCCGAATTCGACTACGAGTTCGAGGAGAAGCACAAGACGGTCTCCATCACCGAGCGCGGTGTCGCCAAGGCCGAGAAGTTCTTCAAGATCGACAACCTCTACAGCGCCGCAAACGGTCACCTCGTGAACCACCTGCAGCAGGCGCTGAAGGCCGAGTCGCTCTACAAGAAGGACGTCGACTACGCCGTCGTCGATGGCGAAGTCGCGATCATCGACGAGTTCACCGGCCGCATCCTGAGCGGTCGTCGGTGGTCGGAGGGCCTGCACCAGGCCGTCGAGGCCAAGGAGGGCGTGCGTGTCCAGGAGGAAAACCAGACCCTCGCGACGATCACCTACCAGAACTACTTCCGCCTCTACGACAAGCTCGCAGGCATGACCGGCACGGCCATGACCGAGGCAACCGAGTTCATGAAGATCTACAAGCTGCCGGTCGTGGAGATCCCGACCAACCGGCCGGTGATCCGTGAAGACGGCAACGACCAGATCTTCAAGACCCAAGAGGGCAAGTGGACGGCCGTCGTGCAAGAGGTCGAGGCGGCCCACAAGAACGGCCAGCCGGTGCTCGTCGGCACCATCTCCGTCGAGGTCTCCGAGCTACTCGGTCACCGCCTGGCGAAGAAGGGCATCAAGCACACCGTCCTCAACGCCAAACCCGAATACGCCGCCCGCGAGGGTGAGACGGTCGCCGAAGCCGGCCAGATCGGCGCGGTCACGATCGCGACGAACATGGCCGGGCGTGGCGTCGACATCAAGCTCGGCGGCAACGCCGAGCACCTGACGAAGCTCGAACTCGTCGGCAAGCGTGGCCTCGAGCCGGGCACCGACGACTACGAGGCTGCCTTCAAGGAACTCCTGCCGACGTACGAGGCCCAGGTCGAACGCGACCGCGAGACGGTCATGGCCAACGGCGGGCTGGCCATCATCGGCACCGAACGCCACGAGTCGCGCCGCATCGACAACCAGCTCCGCGGCCGCGCCGGTCGCCAGGGCGATCCGGGCACCTCGCAGTTCTTCCTCTCCGGCGAGGACGAACTCGTCCGCCTCTTCGCGGGCGACCGGATCTACAACATCCTCGACCGCTTCGGCGAGACCGACGAGGACGGCAACGAGGTTCCGATCCAGGCCGGCCTGCTCAGCAAGCAGATCGAGAAGGCCCAGCGCAAGGTCGAGGAACAGAACTTCCTGATCCGCAAGCGCGTCCTCGAGTACGACGACGTGATGAACGAGCAGCGCCGCGTGGTCTACAAGCTGCGCGACTCGATCCTCAAGGGCGAGAACCTCGGCGAGCGTTCCCGCAGCGAGCTGCATGCCGTGATCTCCAAGATCGTCGCCGAATACACCCCCGGGGACTTCTTCGACGAGTGGGACATCGACGGCCTCTGGCACCGCCTGATGGAGCTCTACCCGGTCGCACTGGAGCCGTCCGACTTTGACGGCAGCCCCAGCCGCGAGCAGCTCGCTGCCCGGCTCACCGAAGACGTGCTGGAGATGTACGACGAGCGCGAAGAAGAGCTCGGCCCGGATCTCATGCGCGAACTCGAGCGCTTCCTGCTGCTCCAGATCATCGACGATGCGTGGCGCGAGCACCTCAGCGACATGGACTACCTGCGCGAAGGCATCCATCTGCGCGGGTTCGCCCAGATCGAGCCGATCATCGCCTACAAGAACGAGGCGTTCACGCTCTTCCAGGAGCTGATCACCGCCATCTGGACCCAGTTCGCACAGCTCGTGTTCAACGTCCAAGTTGAGGTCGAGGAGCCGCTCCCCGAGCAGCCCACGCGCATCGCCGGCTCACCGAGCAAGCCTGCAGCCGTGACGTACGAGTCAGGCGGCAACGCCGGCCTCAGCGCGCTCGCCGCCGCTGCCGCCGGAATCGACCCGATCGCGGCCGCAGCAGCCGCGACGACGCCCCAGCCGAACGCGGGCGAGGCCCCCGGCGACAACGGCGAACCCCTCAACCGCGAGCAGCGCCGCCAACTCGCGCGCGAACAAAAGAAGAAGCGCACCACCTGAGCATCTTTGCCACGCGCGCAACTGGCCCGGCCCGGAGGCCTGAACCAGTCGCGCGCGCGGCAAATCTGCGGCGCGATCTCTCGCTCAGGAGCTGCGCTTGAAGCGGTGGTCGCACGGCCCAACCATCTAGGCTGGAATCAATGCCTCTTCCCTTCGACACGGACCAGCGGATCAATGCTGTTCGCAAGCAGTTCGATGCCCTTGGCGCCTTCCTCGACCCCGAAGCGCTTGCCGCTGAGGTGGCCGAACTCGAAGGCCAGATGGGAGCCGCCGGCTTCTGGGACGACCAGGCGAACGCAGCGAAGGTCGGCGCCCAGCACGCCTCGGTGAACAAGCGTCTGTCGACGTACCGCTCGGTCGCCAGCGACATCGGCGACCTGGACAGCATGATCGAGCTGGCTGAGGAAGATGACGAACTCGTCGACGAGGTCGTCGAGCAGCTCGCCAGCCTCGAGCACCGACTCGGCGATCTGGAGGAGGAGCGCCTCTTCTCCGGCCAGTACGACGCCGGCGGCGCCCTTGTGACGATCAACGCCGGTACCGGCGGCACCGACGCCCAGGACTGGGCCGAGATGGTGCTGCGGATGATGATGCGGTGGGGCGAGTCGCGCGGCTTCAAGACCGAGGTGCTGGAGTACAGCGAAGGGGAGGAGGCCGGCATTCGCTCGGCGACCTTCCGCGCCGAGGGCGAGAACGCCTACGGCCTGTACTCCGCGGAGAAGGGCGTGCACCGCCTCGTGCGGATCTCCAAGTACGACTCGCAGGGCCGCCGCCAAACCGCCTTTGCGGGCGTCGAGGTCGCTCCGATCCTCGACGACATCGGCGACGTTGAGATCGACTCCGACGATCTCCAGGTCGACACCTACCGCGCCTCAGGCGCCGGCGGGCAGCACGTCAACAAGACCGACTCGGCGGTGCGCATTACGCACCGCCCGTCGGGCATCGTCGTGCAGTGTCAGAACGAACGCTCGCAGACCCAGAACCGCCTGACGGCGATGGGCATGCTGCGCGCCAAGCTGATCGAGAAGGAAGAGCGCGAGCGCAAAGCCGAACTCGACCGCGAAAAGGGCGGCGTGCAGGACGTGAACTTCGGTTCGCAGATCCGCTCCTACGTGCTGCACCCCTACACGATGGTCAAGGACCACCGGACGGGCGTGGAAGCCGGCGACGCCCAACGCATCCTCGACGGAGACCTCGACGCCTTCGTGCGCGCCGAACTCGAACGCCAAATCACCGGCACCGCCCCGCTCAGAGAAGAATCCTAAACGCCCGCGGCACCAAGATCGCGGCCCCATTCACTCCCTGAGCGAGAGATCGTGGATGAGATTCGGCCTGGCCGAGGATCCACAAGTACACCGTACGGTGGATTCTCGGACCGGCCGAAGATCGCCGCGAGATCCGCTCAGCTAGCGCTTGCGGAGTTTCATGCCGATGGTGAGGGTGCCGACGTTGCCGGAGGCGTCGGTGGCGCGGACTTTCAGTTTGTGGCTGTCGGTGCGGCGCAGGGCCTTGAGGCGGACGACCCATTCGTCGCCTGAGCGGACGGCCTTGACGACCTTCTTGTAGGTCTTTTTGGAGGTGCGGAGTTTGCCCTTGTCTTTGCCGGACTTCACGCGCGTTCGGATGACGCGGGTCGTGACGAGCGTCATTTGGACCGATTTGACGCCGAGGGCGCCTTTGCCGGGGTCGAGGACGATCACCGCGACGCGGCAGGCGGTGGCGGAGCAGACGGCGGAGGACTTGAAGAGGGTGGGCCGGACGGTGTCGGCGGCCGGCGTCGTCGGCGGGGGCGTGGTCGGCGGCGGGGTGGTGCCACCGGGCGTCAGGGTCTCAGGCGGTGCAGCGGGCGGCACGTAGGGCGCCGCATCGAAGGAGAAGTAGCCGCCGGGGCCGCGCCCGACGACGGTGCAGAGCACCTTGGGGGAGCGCACGACGGCGCCGGTGGCATCTCGTACTGGCGTGAGCGCCCGGACGTCGGACTCGGTCAGGTGCGTTTGGAATCGGCCGTCGGCGGTGGTCGAGACGTTGCTGAAGGTCGTCTCCCCGCTGCTGCGGCCGCCGTCGCCGTTGCTGTCGCGCCAGAGGGTGTAGGTGAAGCTCGTTGCGCCCGTCCACTGGCCGGCGGTGCAGCTGATCGGCTGCCCGACGCCGAGGAACCCGGTGATTGAGGGGCCGCCTGCGGCCGGTGCTGGCACCGGGGCTGGCGACGGGTTCGTGACGAAGCCTCGCAGCGCCGGTGTGCCGACGCGGGCGTAGACGCCGGGGTATTCGGCCAGTCCGCAGCCGGTGCCCCATGACACGACGCCCAGCAGCCGCCAGTGGCGACCCTGCGTGTTCAGCAGGCGCATCCGCTCCTGGGTGCGCTGGGGTTCGGGGAGGGTGTCGAGCTCGGGCGTGGATTGAAAGGCTCGTTTGAGCAGTGGGCCCCCCGAGTCACCAAAGCACGCGTCTGGGCCGGCAGGCGCGTACCGATCGGCCCGGCCCATACACAGCATGCTGTCGGCGCGAAAGGCGGTGCTCCCGAGGCGCCCGGCGCACGTGTCGTCGGCGAGTCGCGTCATGAAGCCTTGGCCGCCGCCGCCGCGCATCAACACATTTGGGGTCTGCCAGGTGGTGACGGACTCGCCAGGTGCGATTGAGTGTTTGTTGGCGTTGGTGCGCTCGGGGTAGACGCCCCATCCGAAGACGAAGCCGTCGGTTCCGGTGCCCCAGGCTTCAGGCGTCGCGGAGGCGGTGGTGTTCTCGTCGTTGGTCGCGGCTTGGCCGGCACTCTCGACGGGCGCGACGATCGCCCCGTAGAGCGAGGTCGGGATGGGCTCGGCCAGTTGGAGCTGCGCGAGGTCGTAGAAGTAGTACCCGCGGTCGACGTCGGCGCGCTCGTGGAGGCTGATGCTCGACACGGAGAGGTGGGTGCCGGTCGTCCACTTGGTGCCGTCATCGTCGCCGCTGACGCAGGGGCGTTCATGGGAGGTGGTGCAGCCGTCGGCGGCGAGCGACGTCTGGCCGACCACGACGTCGAGGGAGGACGCCGTCGCCTGGTTTGGGCCGTTGGGGTCGATGCAGTGGGCTGCCGTCAAGACTCGATCTGGAGCGATGAGTGTGCCGCCGCAGAAGTGCCCGTCGGAGGGCGACAGGCCTTTCGCCACGATCGCCACCGTCCATGGATAGTCCCCGTCCTGCCCGGCTTGGTTGACGTACCGGACGCCGTCGGTGCTGCCCCCGACGACGGCCTGCGCCATCGCCGGCATACTGAGTGCCGTCAGCGCCGCCGCGGCGGCCGCGGCGGTAAAAGACCGGATACTGGGGAGGGAGAACACGGGGAGTGCCTAAGGAGAGATCGGCAGGTAGCCGCCCCAAGTTGAGCTTTCGCCAGCGAATTGACGAGTCCTGGTACGCCAGACATGCGATCGGAGGGCCTTGGGGGAGAAGACTCTCGCACCATCCCCGACGGGGCCACTCCGGTGGCGCCCGGACAATCGATTGCTGGGGGCCCACGTGCTCGACGGTAGCGCTGCCAGGCGCCGGATGGCGCCGATCGCATACGCTCGCGGCGTGACCGACGCGCCTGGCCTCGCCCGTCTCCTCCAAGAGGAGCTCAACCGTGCGGTTGCCGTCGCCCTTGCCGAGGACGTCGGCGATCGCGACGTCACCGCGCTGGCTACCGTGCCCGAGGGCACGACGGCCACGGCGCGCGTGATCCAGAAGGAGCCGGGCGTGCTTTCGGGCTTGGACTGCGCCGTTGCTGCGTTGCGGGCCTGTGACGCCGACGTGAAGGTCGAGCTGCTCGCCAGCACCGGGGTGTGGCGCGACGGTGGGCCGGTGCTTGAGGCCCGCGGCGATGCTCGCGCGCTCTTGGCTGCTGAGCGCACCGCACTCAATTTTCTCCAGCAGCTTGGAGGCGTGGCGACCCTCACGGCCCGCTGCGTGCGCGAGGTTGAAGGCACCGGGGCGCAGATCCTCGATACCCGCAAAACCGTCCCGGGCTTGCGTCATCTGCAGAAGCGGGCCGTCCTCGATGGTGGTGGCCAGAATCACCGCATCGGCCTGTTCGACATGGTCCTGATCAAGGAGAACCATGCCGCGGTGGCCGGTGGGATCACCAAAGCCATTGCCGCCGCTCGCGCCACTGCGCCGGACTTGCCGCTGGAGTGTGAGGTCCGCGATCTCGCCGAGCTCGACGAAGCGCTTGCCGCCGGTGCCCCGCGCGTGCTGCTCGACAACATGGATTTGCGCACGCTTCGCGAGGCGGTCGAGCGCTGCCAGGGCAAGGCCGTGGCGGAGGCCAGCGGCGGCCTGGAGATCGGCAAGCTTCGCCTCGTCGCGGAGACCGGCGTCGACCTGCTGTCGCTCGGGTCGTTGACGCACTCTGCTCCGGCGCTCGACCTCTCGATGCTGATCGAGCTCCACTAGCGAGCGGCTCGTGCAGCCGGCACGCTCGCAGGAAGCGACGCTGGCGGGTTAGCCCGCGTGGACGCCGGACTCGTCGATCTGCGCCGGGCGACCGATGTGGAAGCCCTGGGCATAGTCGACGCCGTAGGTGCGCAGGAGCTCGAGGGTCTCGGCGTCCTCGACGAACTCCGCGATCGTCTTGAGGCCCATGCCTTGGGCGACGTCGACGATCGCCTTCGTCACATGCTGGTCGGTCTGGCTTCTGGTGAGCGACTGGATGAAGTCGCCGTCGATCTTGATGTAGTGCAGCGGCAGACGCTTGAGGTAGTAGAAGCTGCCGAAGCCCACGCCGAAGTCGTCGAGGGCGAAGCGGCAGCCGAGGCTCGTGAGTCGCTCCGCGAGCGCTGCCGCGCTGGCAAGGTTGGCGATGGCGGCCGTCTCCGTGATCTCAAAGATCAGCGTCGACGGGTCGGCGCCCGCCCGCTCAAGCTCCTGCTCGATGTAGACGGGGAGTTCGAGATCTGACAGCGAACGTGCGGAGAGGTTGAGCTCGAGCAGGCCGTCGCCCATCTGCGCCGCGAGGCGTGCGGCCTCGCGGATCACCCAACGGTCGATCTGGGTGATGCTGCCCGTGCGCTCCGCCGTCGGGAGGAACTCCCCGGGTGCGATGAGTGTGCCGTTGTCCTCCATGCGGATCAGCAGCTCGGCGTGTGTCGTTCGACCGGTCCGCAGATCGAGGATCGGCTGGGCGTGGAGGGTGAAGTGGTCGTGCTCCAGGGCGCCGCGGATCCGCTCCGACCAGGTGTGGCGTTCGGTGGCGCGGCGGTGCGAATCGGGGGTGTACGTCCGTACGCGGTCGCGGCCGTTCTCTTTGGCCTCGTTGAGGGCAATATCGGCGGCAGCCAGCAGGCTCTGCGCGGTGTCCGTCCCCGTGGTGATCGGTGCGATCCCGACGCTTGCGGTCGTCCGCACGAACGTCCCGTCGCGCTCGAAGGAGAATTCGCGCACGAGCGTCAGCAGTTCCTCGGCGAGGACCTGCGCGCCGGCGGCATCCGTGCGCGAAAGAATCAGGGCGAACTCGTCGCCGTCGAGGCGAGCGAGGGTGTCCGTCGGGCGGACGCGTTCGCCGATGGCAGCTGCGACGCCGCTGATCAGCTCGTCGCCGACGCCTGGTCCGAGGGAGTCGTTGATGTCGCGGATGCGGTCGAGATCCAGGACGAGCAGCACGGCGACGCTGCGGCTGCGCTCGACGTTCTCGATCGCCGCTTCGAGCTCCCGCTCCAGGCGGGCGCGATTCAGCAGCCCGGTGAGGGCGTCGTGGTCGGCGGCTTGCTCGAGCTCATGCTCCAGCCGTTTGCGTTCGGTGACGTCGCGAACCATGGCGATCGTCCACGGGCCGTCCGGGCGGTCGAGCGGGCTGAGGGTCACCTCGACGGGGAACGTCGTCCCGTCGCTGCTCACGCCGCGTCGCTCCACCTCAATGCCTGCTGCGGTGCCGGGATCGGGCGTCAGCGAGCGGCCAACCCACTCGATCTCGGGCACGAGCTGGTCGCCGCGGCGGGTGATGAGCTGCTCGCGGTCGAGTCCGAAGAGCTGTTCGGCGCGGGAGTTCACGAGGACCACGTGGCCTGCCGCGTCGGTGATCAAGATGGCGTCCGGGGCGGACTCCACCAGCGAACGGAACTGCTCGCCGCTGGCTCGCAGCTCATCCTCGGTACGGCGCCGTACGCGGTTCTCTTCGCGCACCTCTTGGTAGAGCTGCGCCGTCTCGACCGAGATGGCAGCCTGCGCGGCCAGCATCTCGACGGCGGTGAGTCGTTGCGGGGTGAACGCGTCGGTCACGAGTCGGTGCTCAAGGATCAGCATGCCGACGACGGAGCCGTGCCGGACGATCGGCTGGGCCAGCAGCGAGCGGATTCCCCCGGTGGTAATCACCTCGTCATGCCCGAAGACGGCGTCGGAGCGGGCGTCGCGCAGGAGGACTCGCTCGCCGGTTCGCAGCACGTAGTCCACGACCGACCGTGGGACGGCCGCGGCTTCGTCTTGCTCAGGCAGCGTGACGTGAACGGTCTCGTGCTGGACCTGCGCGACGGCCGCGACCTCGGCGACACCGCCACTGACGCTCAGCAGGTGGCCGGCCTGAGCGCCCGCGGCAGCCACGGCGATCCGAAGCAGGGTGGTTGGCAGCTGCTCGAGGTCGAGCTCGCCGGAGATCGCTTGCGATCCGCGGACGACCGCCAGCATGTCTACCTCGGGCGTGCGCGGCTTGCCGGCACGGCTGCCGAGCACGCCAGGGAACTCGGCTTCGAGCTGCGCCGTTTTGGCTGCCGCGCCCCAGCGCTCGTAGCGGTCGCGCGACTCGCGGAGGCAGGCATGGGCGACCGACGTCAGTCCGCGGCCAAGGTAGAAGCGCCCTTCGAGTTCTCTGGCGAGGGCCTCGTGGTGGATGATGGCGTGCTGCTGGGCGGCCGAGATCGCCCGTTCGTAGGCGGCGGCGGCACGGTCGTGTTCGCCGTCGATGCGGGCCAGCTCGGCCTCGATGAGCTCGGCGCGGGCCTGGAAGTTGGCCGGTGAGTGGGTCGCCCACGTCTGGACCTGCTTGTGTGCCGCCGCGATCCGCTCTCGCAGCACGGGCCGCTCCGCTGGCGACGCGTCTTCCCACGCGGCCGCACGGATGAACGCAAACCAGGGCTCAGCCTCACCCATCATCACGTGGAACGCGAGCGCTCCGCTCACGGTGTCGAAGCGCTCGGCGGCAGCCAAACCGTCGCCGATGCGGCGGCTGAGGAAGAGCACCGAAGCCTGGTGAATGGTGAGGATCGCGCGGTAGAACGGCGGACGCTGCGTCCACATGCGGTCCAGGTACTCGGTCTCGTTGAACGTCTCGCTGCCGAAGTTTCCGAACTCCGTGGTGCGGCCCCGAAGCGAGGCCACGGAGCGTTCGACCATGAGCAGCGCGTCGCGGTTCTCCGGCAGCTTCATGTCGTCGGCGAAGGCGAAGAGCGGCTCGGCCTCTCGCTCGATGTCTTCGAGCGAATCGCCTGCCGAATAGCGCATGACGAGACCGAACAGCGCACAGAAGCCAGCGTGGGCGAGGTCTCCAGCGCGCACGCCGGCCTCAAAGCCTTCACGGAAGAAGGGAAGGCAGGCGCCGAACGGGTCGGTCCAGTAGGTGTTGTTGCCGACGTAGACGGCCGTCTGCGCCGCAAGCGGCAGGATGCCCTCGCGTTGGATCACGTCGTAGGCAGCGTTGCCAAGGCGTCGGGATTCGTCGTAGCGGCCGAACCGTGCAGACAGAAGCGACCCAAAGAGGGCGTGAAGCAGGAGCGACGCGGGCGTGTTGCCGTGGACGAGACTCAGTCGCGCGGTCTCCGTCATCAGGTAGATCGCGAGGTCGTGGCGCTCGGCGAGAAACGCCGACGTCAACAGCGGGCCGAAGAGCGTGATCGACGCCAGGTGCGCCGGGTCGCTGGCTGGCGGCAAGGAGAGCAGGTCCTCGATGGGACGGTCGCCGAGCAGCGACCAGACCCGTGCGATCGATCGGTCGCCGTCCTCGTAGGAGGGGTGATCTTCGATCGGAAGCCCGAGCCGCCGCCAACCGTCGATCCCAGCCTGTGCCGCTGCACCCGGTTCGCTGCGAGCCAGGAGGAGCTCGACGCGCAAGGCACAGGCGCCCGCGATGTCGGCGGGGGCCTTCGCGTGAGTGAGGAGCTCGTCGGCCAGCGAGTCGGCGGCCTCGACGTCGCCGCCGAGGTGCTGGCAACGGGCAAGTTCAAGTCGCAGGTCGAACGCGAGCCGGAAGTCGTCCTGCCACACCGAGTCCGGAAGGAACTCAAGCGCGGCGGCCAGGTAGTCCCGGGCTGCCCCGTGCGCGGCAGACGCCAGGGCCCGGCGGCCAGCGCGAAGCCCAAGCGCCGCGTACTCGTGGCGTTCGCGGGGGTCGGTGACGAGTGCGCGGCCGGCGTTGAGATGGCCGGCGATCGTGAAGGCGCGCTCGTCGAGTTCCTCGCTGGTGGCGTTGGCCAGCAGGCGTCGCCCGATCTCAAGGTGCAACTCCGTCCGCTCTGCGTGCGGCACGAGTTCGTACGCGGCCTCCTCAACCCGGTCGTGCGAGAAGCGGTAGCCGTCGCCACGCGCGAGCACGAGTCGCTGGCGCATGGCGTCCCACAGGTCGGTTTCGACCGAGCGTTCGGTGTGGCCGGTGGCGGCGGCGAGCGAGCGGCGGTCGAATGGGCTGCCAAGGAACGCGGCGACGGCCAAGACGCGCTGCGTGTCATCCGGCAGTGCCTGGAGCCGACCAGACATGAGGTCGACGACGTTGTCGGTGACGGCCGCGGCCGCGGCACCCTCAGCGTCCCAATGCCAGCCGCCGCCGGCGCGGTCGTTCGTGATGAGGCCGTCGCGGTGTAGGTCGTCGAGGAACTGCACCAGGTAGTAGGGGTTGCCGCCCGTCTTCTCGGCGATGACGGCGGCGAGCTCCGCGGCGGCCTGCGGCGTCGTGCCGAGCGTCTCGGCGAGGAGCTGGCGCACCGAGGCGGTGCTCAGCGGCTGCAGCTGGATGGTCGTCGTGGCCAGCGCCGGGTCGAGCGTGAGGGTCGTCAGCGGCTCGTGCGGCCCCAGGGCATCGTCGCGGTAGGTGCCGACGATCAGGAGCTTGCGCGTGCGCGCGTGGTCGAGCAGGTCGGCGACGAGCTGCAGCGTTGCGGGGTCCGCCCACTGCAGGTCGTCGAGGACGAGCACCACGGGGCGCTCTTGCGCGTGGGCATCAAGGAAGCTGCCGATCACGCGGTGCGAGCGGGCTTGCGCTTCGTTGAAGGGGATCGGCGGTGCCGGTGGCATCTCGCCGAGGACGAGCGCGGCACGGGGGACGAGGTCGGTGATGATTGCGCCGTGCACGCCGACGCGTTCGCGGAGGCGATCGCGGTGCGCCAGAAGCTGCGCTGGCGGAAGAGCCAAGGACTGCTGCACGAGCTCGTTGATGGCCTCAGCGAACGGCGCATACGGGACGCCCCGCTGTTGGGCGCCAAACGCCCCGGAGATCATCACGCCGCCGGCGCGCGTGACCGTCTCGCGCAGCGCTTGCACGAGCATCGTTTTGCCGATTCCGCCGGGGCCGGCGACCAGCGCAAGCTCGGCCTCGCCGTCGTCGCAGACGCGTTCGAGCGCCTCCGTTAGCGCCTGCAGGTGCTGTTCTCGACCGTAGAGGCGCTGCGGAACCTGGAAGACGTCTGAGACGTCGCGCGCGCCAAGCAGGAACGGCGGGATGGTGCCGGACTCCTCGAGCTCAGCGACGCAGCGGTCGAGGTCGGCCACGAGGCCTGCGGCGCTTTGGTAGCGGTCCTCCGGGTCCTTGGCCAGGAGCCGCATGACGATCTCGTCGATCGCCGCCGGGAGCTCCGGCGCGCGCTCACGGAGCGTCGGTGGGACGCGAGCCACGTGTGCGTGGACCCATTCGAGTGGGTCGCTCGCCGTCAGCGGGGTCACGCCCGTGAACAGCTCATAGAGCACGGCGCCGAGCGAATAGAGGTCCGAGCGGCAGTCGACCGACCGATTGACGCGCCCCGTCTGCTCAGGCGAGACGTAGGGGAGGGGGCCGTCGAGCGTGCCGTCCCACTCCAAGGCTGTCGGCAGCCCAGGGCGGAGCGGCCGGGCGGAGCCGAAACCGGTGATGAAGACCGTCCCAGGCTCGTCGCCCAGAACAAACCGCGCCGGCTCCAATCCGCGGTGCACGAGCCCGTGCCGATGGACGGCCGCGACGGTCTTCGCGGCCGACGCCGCCAGCGCCAGCGCCTGGTCGAGCGGGTGGAGTCCGGCGGCGATCGCGTCGGCCAGGGTTGGTCGAGCCGGCCCGGCGGACGGTGACGCAAGGACTGAGATCGCCACCAGTCGGCCTTCCGGGGTGTGGTGGCCGAACAGCGTCTGTTCGACCTCGATCACCGTGCCGTGCCAGGGCATGGGCAGGTTGCCGTGCCAGCGGCCCTCGCGAACCGTCCGTGGGAGCGCACTTCCAAGCGCCTCGGCGGGTGCGGGCGTGACCCACAGCTGGTCGATCGCCAGGCCAGGCCCGATGCCGTCGAGCGCGGACCTCGCCGGATCGTTCGCCGCAAGGATGGTGCCCGTCGCGTCGACCAAGACGGCAGCGTCCAGCGTGTGCTCCAGCAACTCGTGGAGACGGGGGTTTGACGGGATCAGCGTCGGCGCCGCAACGGGGGTTCGACCTGCTGCTGGGCGCGGATCACCAGCGGTGGTCCGGCGCAGCGCGTCGGCAAGGGGGGTCGCCGTTCCTGGGTTCATGGGTTCGTCGCGCCTGGGCGCAAGAAAGCGAACGTACCACGGGAAAACTGGCTGTTCCCAAAAAGTCTGCGGTTTGGAGCCAATTCGGAGGACAAACCGACCTTGGGCATACCGACGACGCAGCCCACTGCAGGTGGTCCCTATGCTCGTAGGTGTCGGGCATTTCCCGACGCACCCCGCACCCGCCGAGGACGACCATGATCGACCTTCCGATGGCCTCAAGCGCCGCGCCCGAGTCGCTGAGCGCCGACCAGATCGCCGAACTTTCCGCCGAGGTGCGGGCCCTCGCCGCGCAGCGCAGCGCGGTGATCCTGGCCCACAATTACCAGTTGCCCGAGATCCAGGGCGTCGCCGACATCGTCGGAGACTCGCTCTACCTCTCGCAAGAAGCCGCCAAAGTCGCGCAGCCCGTCATCGCATTCTGCGGCGTGCACTTCATGGCGGAGACGGCGTCGGTTCTCAGCCCCGAAAAGACGGTTCTCATCCCGGACGTCAACGCCGGCTGCTCGCTTGCGGACTCGATCACCGCGCCGCAGCTGGCGGCGTGGCAGGCGAAGCACCCCGGGGCGATCACGGTGATGTACGTCAACACCACCGCCGAAGTCAAAGCACTCACCGACTACTGCTGCACCAGCGGCAACGCGGTCGCCGTCATCGAGCACATCGTTCGCGAGCATGGGCCAGAGGTGGAGATCCTCTTCGGGCCAGACATGTTCTTGGGCTCGTACGTGGCGAAGACCACGGGCCACCCAAACCTGCATGTCTGGGACGGCGAGTGCCACGTCCACGCCGGCATCCGCCCGAGCGACATCGAAAAGGTCCGCAGCGAGTACCCGGGGGCGGACTTCCTGATCCACCCCGAGTGCGGCTGTTCGACGTCCGTGATGGAGTACGTCGCCAGCGGCGACGTCGACACCAGCGGCGTCCACATGCTCTCCACCGGCGGGATGCTCGACTACGCCACCGATCAGGCGAAGAGCGGCGAGCACCGCACGGCCATCGTGGCGACCGAGGTCGGCATGCTCTACGGCCTGCGTCAGGCCTCGCCCGGCACGAACTTCGTCGCCGCCAACCCCGCAGCAGCCTGTGGCTACATGAAGATGATCACGCTGCCCAAGCTGCGTGACACGCTTCGCGACATGACCGGTGAGGTCACCGTGCCGGCGCACCTTGCTGAGAAGGCCCGCATCCCGATCGAGCGCATGGTCTCCATCGGCCGCGACGCCGGGATCCCGCTCGTCGGCGAGTAGCCCCGCCACCCGCCACCCGGCGCGATAGCCGCGCCAAGAGCCGGGGGTCGGAGCGGCAAGACGTCCGTTTTTGACAAGACGGCGCGGCGTGGTGACGGCAGGATGGGTTCCAGGCCACTTCGGAAGGAGCCCTCACATGGCTGCCACACCACTCAAACTCGCCTGGGTGATCGTCTACGTGCCTGACGTCGCGGCGGCGCTCGCGCTCTATGAGCAGGCGTTCGGTCAGAAGCAGCGGTTCGCCGTCCCAGACGGGACGTATGGCGAACTCGACACCGGCTCGACCGTGCTGGCGTTCGCGGCCGACGAGCTGGGGGAGGGTAACTTTCCTGGTGGTCCGCACCGGCCCGCGCTGACCGACAAACCGGCCAACGTCGAGCTCGCGTTCAGCACCGATGACGTCGAGGCGGCAGTTGCCACGGCCGTCGAGGCCGGCTGCACGGTGCTGGCGCCACCGACCGCCCAGTCGCACGGCCAGACGGTCGCCTGGATCCGCGATCCCTGGGGAACTCTGATCGAGCTCTGCACGCCGATCGGGTGATCGCCCCGCTCCTACGTTGCCGACGCAAACGCGGCGACCTCCCGGGCGAGCTGCTCGGGCTGGTCGAGCTGTGGGAACGCCCCGCTGCCGTGGATCTCGGCCACGCGGGCGTTCGTTAGCAGTGCTGCCAGGCGGTCGGCGTGCTCGACCGGGAACCACCGTTGCTCGGGCGCCCAGGCCAGCAGGACGGGGCGGTCGAACGCCGCGATCCGGTCCTCGGCGTCGAGGAGTGTCGTCCGGTGAACGCCGCGCAGAAACGCGCGGAGATCACGGCGGATCCCGGCCTGCTCGATCGCCGGCCGAACCCACGAACGGACCAGTGCGTCGTCGACGCGGCGGTGCGTGAGCAGGCCGTACGTGATCGGCTGGTGGCGCAGGAACCGACTCCGCATGAGATTCATCGCGGCGCGCAGCGCCGTCGGCGAGGCAGCGATTCGTGGGTAGATCGCGAACCCGGGCGGCGGGAAGTTCTCGAACGCGTCGACGGTGGCGAGCACCACGCGGCCGACGCGCGGCGCGCCGCCGGCCATCCAGAGCTGGGTGATGGCTCCGCCCGAGTCGTTGGCGACGACCGTCACGTCGGTGAGGTCCAGTCGCTCCAGGAGTTCGTCCAGCAAGGCGGCGAGGCCGTCGCCAGTGAGGTCGGCGTCGGCACGCATCGGATGTCGGTGGGAACCCAGCGGCAGGTCTGGGATGACGCAGCGGAAGTCGCGAGCGAGCGGCTCGGCCGTCGCGTTCCACACGCTGCCGTCGACGAGGAGCCCATGGACGAAGAGCACCGGCGGGCCGTCGCCCAGCGTCCGGACGCGCAGGGGGCCCGCCGACATCTGCAGGAGTTCCTCGGTCGCGTCGGCCAACGGCGGAGCACAGATCGGCGCCGGGTTGGACCGTCTCGCGGCTCGCCGGGCGGCCTGCCACCGCCGCAGGCCAGCTCGACCAGTCATGCGGGGCGGTGAGTTGGTGGACGAGGACGCTTGGTTGGCGACGCTGACGTGAGGCACGCGGATGCTCCTACGAATAGATACAGACTGCCTGTATGCAAACTACGTACAGGCAGTATGGAAGTCAAGTTGCGGCGGTGGAGCCCGGCCGCTCGGGCATGATGGGAGCCCGCGCTCGTGCTCATCGACGAGCCGATGGCTCATGACCGACCACTCGCTCCACGCTCAACGCTCCGCCGCGACGCGCCGGAAACTGCTCGACGCGGCGACGGGCCTGTTCGCGGAGCGCGGCTACGCGGCGGTGGGCACCGAGGAGATCGTGCGCGCCGCCGGGGTGACCCGCGGTGCGATGTACCACCAGTTCGCCGACAAGGCCGAGCTACTCGCGGTGCTCGTGGAGGAGGCCGAGGTCTCGCTCACGCAGCGGATCGCGGCTGGGGCGCTCGCCAGCACCGAGGATCCGATCGATCAGCTGAGGGCCGGGGCGGCCGCGTTTCTCGACGAGGTTGCCGACCCGGCGCTGCGCCAGATCCTGTTGATCGACGCGCCGTCGGTGCTCGGCCACGCCCGGTGGCGCGAGATCGGAATGAAGTACGGCCTGGGCCTGGTGGAGGCCGTGCTCGTGCATGGGATGGAGACGGGCAAGCTGCGCCAGCTGCCGGCTCGGCAGCTCGCTCACGTCTTCCTCGGCGCGATCGACGAAGCGGCGCTGGCCATTGCCTCCGCCGAGGATCCGGTAGCGAGCCGAGTGGCGTTCGACGCCACGATCGACGTGCTCGTGGGCGCGTTCCGCGCACCAGCTTGACGCAGCCCGCTAGCCCAGGAGCAATCGCAGGCGGCCCCTAGACCGCGTCGATCAGGGAGCCACCGTGCATCGCGCGGGAGCTACGCGCTCCAGGCGAATTCGCTGGTCTCGTGCGGGCCGACGCAGGCCACTGCGGCCTCGTCTGGGACGCGCGAGGCGATCTCGTTGACCTCGTCGAGGGTGATCGTGTCGATCAGGTCGATGACGCGATCGGGGTTGATCTCCTCGCCGAAGATGATCGACTGGCTGGCGGCCAGGCGGGCGACGGCGCCGGAGGACTCGGTCGCGAGGATGTGGCGGCCGGAGGCGTAGGCGCGCGCCAGCTCGAGCTCGTCGGCGGTCACGCCGTCGGCGCGCAGCTCGTTGACGATCTCGCGCATCCGGGTGTAGGCCTCGACCGTCTTGCCGGACTCCAGGCCCGCGCCGAGGCTGAGGGTCGCGCCGTCGCCGTGGACGTGCTCGTAGCCCCACACCGAGTAGCAAAGGCCGCGCTGCTCGCGGAGCTCGTCGAACAGGCGGGAGCTCATCGAGCCACCGAGGATCGAGCCGTACAGGCGCAGCGCCGCGCGCTCGCGGGCGTTTGAGGCGTCGATGACCGGCTGGTACTCGATGCGCAGGTGGGACTGGTTGGTGTCGCGCTTCTCCACGAGCGTCTGCGCGTTCAGCTTCGGAATGCCGAGGTTCGGCTCGGGCTTGGCCGGATCCGGGAAGCGGTCAAAGAGTTCACCGAGCGCGGCGTCCTCGGGCAGGTACTCCAGGTTGCCGACGAGGTAGGCGCCACCGCGGCTCGGAGCCCACTGGCGGTCGCGGAAGGCGACGATCTGGTCGCGCGTGAACGTGCGCAGGTGCTCCTCGGGGCCGAGGATCGTGCGGCCGAGCGGATGATCACCGAAGGCGGCGAGGTCGATGAGGTCGCTGGCGACCGACGAGGGCTGGTCGTCGGCGCGCTGGATCTCCTGGATTACGACGCCGCGCTCCTTGTCGAGCTCGTCGGCGTCGATGTGCGGGCGGCCGACGAAGTCGGTCAGGAGGTCGAGGGCCTCGGGGGCGCGCTCGGCACGCACCGTGATGTGGAAGGCGACGAGGTCCTGGCTGGTGAACGCGTTGAGCATGCCGCCCATGCGCTCGGCCGTGCCGTTGACGTCGCGGTAGTGCGGGTACTTCTCGCCGCCCTTGAACACGAGGTGCTCGAGGAAGTGCGCAATGCCGTTCTCCTCGGGGCGCTCCGCGCGGGACCCGGCGTCGAAGGCGACCATGATCGTGAGCGCGCGGGTGCCCGGCAGCGAAAGCTTGTGGATCGGCAGGCCCTTGGGCGCCGCCGTGGAAGAGATGACGATCGACACGGCGTCCACGCTAGCGGTTGCAACACTCGGTGCAACTGGAGGGTCCACAGGGGGTTCCCTTGTACCTTGCAAACGATGGCTTCCTCGATCGAGAGCTCCAACTCACGCCGCCTGCCTGCACGCAGGCGTCGGCAGATGCAGCCCGTCGGGCCGCCGGCACGTAGCGCCGCCCTGCCGCACGACCCGCGCAACGTCATTGAGCTGCGCTCCGTGACCAAGCACTACGGCGACGGCACGATTGGCCTGGAAGATGCCACGCTGAACGTCCGCCGCGGCGAGTTCCTCTTCCTCGTCGGCTCCACCGGCTCCGGCAAGTCGACGATCATGCGCCTGCTCGCCAAGCAGGATGAGCCGACCTCCGGCTCGATCACCGTCGCCGGCCGCGATCTCTCCGAGATCACTCGCAAGCGCGTGCCGTACTACCGCCGCAACCTCGGCGTGGTCTTCCAGGACTTCAAGCTCCTGCCGAACCGGACGGTCTACGACAACGTCGCCTACGCGCTGTCGGCCACCGGGGCCAGTCGCAAGGAGATCCGTTCCAAGGTGCCGGACGTCCTGCGACTGACCGGACTCTCCACCAAACTGCACCAGTACCCGGACCAGCTCTCCGGTGGCGAGCAGCAGCGCGTCTCTGTGGCGCGCGCGTTCGTCAACCACCCGCCGCTCCTGCTGGCCGACGAGCCGACCGGCAACCTCGACCCGAAGACGTCGATCGGGATCATGCAGCTGCTCTACCGCATCAACCGCGCCGGCACGACCGTCCTCGTCGCCACGCACGACCACCACATGGTCGACCAGATGCGCCGCCGCGTGATCGAGATCGCCCAGGGCCGCGTCGTTCGCGACGAGGCCTCCGGCATGTACGCCGCCGGCGAGCAGACCACCGACGAATTCGGCGCGATGATGCGCGACGTCGAGGTCGGCCGGGTGCGCGAGCGCCTCGACCACCTCCAGGGCGCCGCAGATGTTGACCTCCTCGACGTGGAGGACTACCGATGAACCTCTCTTTCTTCCTCCGCGAGGTTTGGCGTTCGCTGAGCCGCAACGCCGTCCCGTCGTTCGCCGCGATGGCCTCCGTCCTCGTGACGATGCTCGTCCTCGGCGCCTTCGTGCCGGTGATGCAGATGGCCTCGGCTGCGGCTGATGCCACCCGCGGACGCGTCTACGTGCCCGTGTTCCTGCAGGACGACGCCACCACGAAGGACGTCGCTCGGATCAAAGCGCTGATCGTCGGCACCGACAACGTCAAGAGCGTGCAGTACATCTCCAAGGAGGCCGCCATCAAGGAGCAGCGCAAGCTCTCTCCGGAGGCCTTCAAGGTGCTCGGCTCCAACCCGCTGCCCGACGCCTTCCGCATCACGCCGGATGACCCCGACAAGATCTCGGTGATCGTCGCCGCACTCGCGCCGACGAACGCTGCCGGTGAGGCCGCTCCGGTCGACCCGAAGATCGAAGAGGTCAAGACCGTCAAGGAGACCTCCAAGGTGCTCTCGGTCATGAACTCGATCAAGCTCGGCGCGGGCCTGCTCGCCGTATTGCTCGTCGGCTCCAGCATCCTGCTCGTCGGCAACACGATCCGCCTCTCGCTCTTCGCGCGTCGGCGTGAGGTCGAGGTCATGAAGCTCGTCGGCGCGACCGACTGGTTCATCCGCTGGCCGTTCGTGCTCGAAGGGCTCGTCGTCGGCTTCCTCGGCGGCCTGATGGCCATCCTCGTGCTGCTCGTCGCCAAGACCGCCCTGCTGGGTCCGATTGAGAATGTGCCGGTCGTCAACGGCCTCTCGACCGTCAGCTTCGCCGCCCTCGCAGCCATGCTGATGATCGCCTCGATCCTCGTCTCAGCCGTCGGCTCGAGCTTGTCGCTCCGACGGTTCTTGAAGGTCTAACGACTGACTTCGTCAACCGGCGTCAGGACCGCTCGAGGTCCTGACGCCGCTTTGACACTGCTCTACGTAGTCTGCGCCGTCTGACTATGTTCCGGCGCGTACTTCTCCTTGCTGTTTTGGTGCTGGCGGCCCTGTCCGCCGGCATGTGGCTCGGCGGCCACCCCGATCGCCTCCCTGGCTTTGCCCAGAACGCGTTCGTCAACGAGGACAACGTCGTCGTCGGCGAGGCGCTCGGCGTGCTCAACCGCCGCTACTACCGCGAGGTGCCGACCCGCAAGATTGAGGAGGCCGCGTTGCGCGCCGCCGTCGACAGCCTCGGCGACCAGTACTCCGCGTACCTCTCACCGAAGGACCTCAAAGCCTTCGACGAGATCACCGACTCCAAGTTCGAGGGCATCGGCGTCGAGGTCCAGCAGGTCGACGCCGGCCTGCAGATCGGCAAGGTCTACGAAGGCTCACCGGCGGAGAAGGCTGGTCTGCAGAGCGACGACATCATCGTGCGCGCAGGCGGGAAGTCGCTCGCCGGGCTCAGCACTCAGGCTGGCTCGGCGCTAATCCGCGGACCCGAGGGCACGTCGGTCGCGCTGCAGCTTCGCCGCGACGGCGAGTTGATCGACCGCAAGGTCAAGCGCGCCGAGGTTCGCGTCCCGGTCGTGGAGTCGCGTTTCGACGCCAAGTCGAAGGTCGGCGTCGTCCGGCTTGCCAGCTTCTCGACCGACGCCAACGAGGAGGTCAAGGCGGGGATCGAATCGATGGTCAAGAAGGGCGCGACCGGCGTCGTGCTCGACCTGCGCAGCAACCCGGGCGGGCTCGTCAGCGAGGCCAAGGCGATCTCCAGCCTCTTCCTCAAGGGCGGCACGATCGTCACGACCCGTGGGCGGGCCGTCAACACGAACACGATCAAAGCCGGCGACGACCCCGCGTTCCCCAAGCTCCCGCTGGCCGTCCTCGTAGACAAGAACAGCGCATCGGCCGCCGAGATCGTGACCGGAGCCCTCCAAGATCGCGGGCGAGCGAAGGTGCTCGGCACCCGCACCTACGGCAAGGGCGTCTTCCAGGAGATCATTCCGTTGTCGCAGGGTGGAGCGATGGACATCACCGTCGGCCAGTACTACACGCCCAAGGGGCGTAACCTCGGCGGTGCCGGGGTGGCCAAGGGCCAGGACGTGAGCCGCGGCAAGGGCATCGCCCCAGACAAGAAGGCCGTTGATGATCCAGACACGCCCAAGGTCGATGAGGCCGAGCAGACTGCGATCGACGCGGTGAAGCAGTGAGCTACAAAGGCAAGTCCGGCAAAGGCAAGGGCCCCAAGCCCAAGCCCGGCAAGTCCGGCCGCCACGGCGGCCGTGGATCCGGCAGCACCGGTCGCGGCCCACGCGACCTGAAGTTCTCTGATGACGGCGCTCCGGGGGCGCGCGCCGCTGACCGCGAGCGCCCCGCTGCCCGCGGGGACGGCCGCGACTTCCACCGTGGCCGCGGTCATGACGACCGCGCCAAGCGCAGCGACGACGGCACGCCGACCAAGCGCGGCCCGCGCCGGCGCGCCGACGGCGGCAAGGTCTGTGTCGTCGGCCAACAGGGCAAGTTCCTCGTCGCCGAGCCGTTCTTTGACCGCGGCGATCGCATCGTCGTTGGCCAGGGCGGGGCGGAGGAGGGCGATCTCGTCCTCGTCGTGCCAGACAAGGCCGACGTGCCGAGGATCGTCGAGGTGCTCGGCCGCGCCGACGTCACCGCCGACGTGATCTCCGCGCTGCTGCGCGAGCGTGACTACTCGCCGATCCACGACGAGGCGACGCTCAAGGCCGCGGCCGAAGCCGTGCTCGCCCCGGACCCGGCGGCCGCGAGCCGTCGCGACCTCACGGCGATCCCGACCTTCACGATCGATCCGAAGACCGCCAAGGACTTCGACGATGCGATCTCGGCCAGCGAACACCCGCAGGGCGCGCTGATCCAGGTCCATATCGCCGACGTGACGAGCTTTGCGCCGCTCGGCAGCATCGTCGACCGCGCCGGCCGCGAGCGCGCGACCAGCACCTATGTGCCGGGGTTCGTCGCGCCGATGCTGCCGCCGCAGCTCGCCGACGACGCCTGCTCACTCGTTCCTGGCGTGACCCGTCGCGCCGTCACGATCGAGATGATCGTCGGCGACGGCATCTGCCTGGGCGCCGAGGTGTACCGCTCGACGATCCGCTCAGACATGCGCCTCACCTACGAGGACGTCGACGAGATCTTCGAGGGCACTCGGCAGGCGCAGGACCCGTGGAAGGGCCCGCTCGCCATCGCTCGGCGCGTCGCGCAGGACCTCACGCGCCAGCGCCCGCAGGCGCTCGAGCTCGACATCCCCGAGCCGGAGTTCGAGTTCGACCCCCAGGGGCAGGTCACCTCGCAGCGCCCGAGCCAGCACACCGAGTCGCACAAGCTCATCGAGCAGCTCATGGTGCTCGCCAACGAGCAGGTCGCACGGATCCTGGAGGCCGCGGGTGCCCCAGGGCTCTACCGAATCCACGAGCTGCCCGAGGGGTCCGCGGCGGAGCGGCTGATCGAGCAGATGCTCTCGCTCGGCATCCCCGGCCCGCCGGTGCCCGAATCGATCACCCCGCCACAGGCCGCGGAGATCGTCTCGCAGTGCTCGTCGATCATCACCGAGACGGCGAGAAACGCAGGCCGCGGCAAGCTCGCTCTGCCGTTGCTGATCCTGCGTGCGCTCAAACTCGCGGCGTACTCACCGCTGAACGTCGGCCACGCCGGCCTAGGGCTCCGCCACTACTGCCACTTCACCTCGCCGATCCGCCGCTACCCAGACATCGTCTGCCACCGCGCCGTGCTCGAGCTCGCCGAGCAGGGGCGGGCCAAGATCGGGCCGGTCTCCGAGGACGCGCCGAAGGGGCTCCGAGAGGGCTCCGCGCGCGACGCCGATGACGACGACCCCCTGCAGGAACTCGCCGAGCACTGCTCGGATCTGGAGCGTGCGTCGATGAGCGTCGAGCGAGAAGCCGACCGCATCGCCAAGGCGCTCCTCCTGCGCGATTACCTCAACGCCGGCGGCTGGGGAGACACCTGGCGCGGCGAGGTGACCGGGATCATCTCGGCCGGGCTGTTCGTCAACTTCGGCAGTGGCTTCGACGGCATGATCCCGCTGCGCTCGCTCCGTGGCGACTGGTGGGAGGTCAACCCCGAGGGGACGATCCTCTCTGCTGCGAGCAGCGGCCGGGCGATCCACCTGGGCGACGCGGCGGAGGTCACGGTCGACCGGCTCGACGTGCTGCGTGGCAAGGTCGACCTGAAGCCGGTGGCGATCGGCGGAGACCTCTAGCGCAGGTCGCTGCGGTGGGGGCGAGCGTCCGGTCGGGCGCGCGTTCCCACTACCCTGGGAGATCGTGGCCAAGAGTCCCACACGTGCCGGGCACCGACCCGGTGACCGCGACATCACGCGCAACCGCCAGGCGGCGTTCCGGTTTGAGCTGCTCGACACGTTCGAGTGCGGCATCGTGCTGGCCGGGACCGAGGTCAAGAGCCTGCGCGACGGCGGCTCGCACCTGCGCGACGCCTACGCGATCATGCGCGCCGGCGAGCTGTGGCTTGTAGGCGCGCACATTCCGCCATACGCGGCGGCCTCGCGCTACAACCACCCGCCGGACCGAGATCGCAAGCTGCTGCTGCACCGCCGCGAGATCGACAAGCTTGCCGGGCAGACGCTCACCAAGGGCCTCACGATCGTGCCGACCCGCATGTACTTCAAAGAGAGCTACGTGAAGGTTGAGATCGCCCTGGCGCGCGGCAAGGATCGCTTCGACAAGCGCCAGACGATCAAGGACCGCGACGTCAAGCGCGAGACGGACCGCGAGATCCGCGAGGCGCGGCGGTAGCTGCGCCTGGGCCGGCGTTCGCCGGCCGAGCCGCTGGCGCTACGGCGTCGGTGGGCCGATCGTCGGGCCGATCTCGGAGCCTGGGACCGCTGGCGTCGCCTCGACGTCCGCTGCGCGCAGCTGGCCGGGGCTGAGCGTCATCGCGTGCATGCCAATGGCGGAGGCCAGGACCACCGACACCGTCAGCAGGATCGCCGACAGCCGGTTGGTGCTGTCGACCGGGCCGTCGGCGTGGAGGTCGTCGCCGTCTCGGATGCCGTCCCAGCGCCTGCGGACCTGCACGAGTGCGGCCACGACGGCCACGAGGCCGGGGACCGACGGGAAGATCAAGAGCGACACCGTGCCGGCCACCGCGAACAGTGCCCAAGCGCGCTCGGGCTGGCAGGCCATGGCGCGCCCGCCGGGCAGCCGCCCGAGCGGGACGGCTAGGCAGGTCGCGGCGAAAAACGCGACCGAAGCGCCGGCTGCGGCCCAGCCATAGCGGCTAAAGAACGTGAGTGCACCGCCCGCGATGGCAAGGCTGACCATGCCCGCGAGGCCGATGTTGAGCCGCGTGACGGGGTCGCGACGCGTATCGGTGCGCTCGGCAGCCCGTTCCATCTGGACCACCACCAGTCCGGTGACGACCAGCGTGGCCAGGACCGCAGTGAAGAAGGCCATGCCGTAGGAGCTGGCGTAGAGCTGGAAGCTCTCGAGCTGGCGGATCATTGGGCCGACGAGCGGCAGGCTGGTGAGCGCCTTCGCGGCGGCCGTGCCGAGCACCACGAGCAGGATCCCGGTCAGCAGGACGGCGCCGCTGATGCGCGCGGTGGCGCCGCGGTCACGGCCGAACTTGGTGCGGTCGTCGCGGGTCGGCATGAGACCGACGAGGCGAGTCAGGATCGCCGATCCGCCGATGTGCGCGTCGATCTCGGGGGCCGGAACGGGCGCGACCGTCGTCTCGTCGGCGACCGGATCGAGTGCCAGGAGCGTCGCGGATTCGGCGGCCTGGATCTGAACCCCGGTAAAGCCTGGCGGTGCGGTGGAGGCAGGGTCGTAGGCGACCTCGGGCGCCGGCTGCAGCGGCTGCTCGAGCGCGACGACCTCCACCTCGATTGGTGGCTGCGGCGCAACGGGGGCCACCGGCGGCGACGGGGCGACGGGCGAAGCGTAGGCCGCGAGGTCGGCGTCGGTCTGAAGCGCGGCCGGGACGTCGGCGCCGGCGGTCGAGATCGGCCGCGGCGCGACGGGTGCGACGGGCGGCTCGTAGGCGGCGACGGGCTCAGGCGCGACCGGCGGCTCGTAGGCGACCGGGGGGACGTAGGCAACCGGTTCGACCGGGGGCTCGGGCGTGATCGCCTCGACCGGCGGCTCGTAGGCCGCCGGTTCCACGGGCGGCAGAGGCGGCTCGTAGGCGACGGGCGGGACGTAGGCAACGGGCTCGACCGGGGGCTGTGGCGGCGCAACGTAGGCAACCGGCTCGACGGGAGGCTCAGGTGCGACGTAGGCGACGGGAGGCTCAGGCGCGACGGGAGGCGCTGGCGCGACGTATTCGACTGGCGCAACGGGAGGCTCAGGCGCCACGTCGGCGACGGGAGGCTCAGGGGCCACGTAAGCGGCGGGGGGCGCTGGCGCCTCGTAGGCGATAGGCGGAGTCGGTGTGACGGGAGGCTGGGGTGCGACGGGCTGGCTCAGCGCCTCGATGGCGGACGCCACCTGTGGCTCGACCGGCGACGAAGCCGGTGGCTGCGGGGCCTCGACCTCAGGCCGAACGGCCTGGGGCTGAGGAGCCGGCCACGCGGCGGCCTTGCGACGGGGCGCGCGGGAGGCGGAGGTGGCTGCACTCGTGCCGCGCGAGCGCGGCTTCGTGGGCCGCGCGGCATCGCCGGAGGTGTTCTTGGACTTGGCGGCCGAAGGCTTGCGGGTCGCCGAGGCCTTCGACGTCGACGTCTTCTTGGACGCGGTCTTCGTCGCGGACGCCTTGGCTGGCCCGGCCTTCGCCGTGGCGCTGCGAGCGCCAGCGGCCCGCTGGGCTGCGGCCGACGCCGTCGCCGACGTGGTGGGACTCGCCTCAGGCGTTCGGTGCTCGCCGGTGGCGACGTCTGGCTCTGGGGAGGCGGGCTGCAACGCGCTCATTGCTCCATAGGTCGGCCGAAGTTCTCCGAACCTTTTGCCTTGGCGGCGCCGGATCCTGCCTTCAGGGCGCCACGCAAGAAGTCCGTCACCACGAACCTGCCGCAAAACACGTGTTTGAGGGCGCCACGAGTGCGCACGCGCCACATCGCGCGCCTACGCGGGCGCGAGGCGACGTGTCCCACCGTGGGCCGACAGTTGTTGGGCTTCGGGCCCCGTCGAGCAGGCGCCCGAGAACTTAGTACTGGGTTGAAGGCATGATGCGCAGGGTGGATGCGACCGTCTGCGCGGCGGGGGCCGTTCCGTACCGGTCGACGAGCTCGTCGGTGCGGTCGCGGAAGGTGGCATCCATCCCGAAGGCGCAGACGCCGATCACGGCGACGTAGACCGCAGCCGCCCGGATGCGCTGACCGAGGGGAACGCCGCCGGGGTCCAGATCAAACCCGTCCTTGCGGCGCAGGAACGTCATCAGCAGCGCCGCGATGGCGGCGATCGCAGCGAACCCGACGCCAGAGCCCAGCGCGACGACGCCGAGCGCACCCGCGATGAGGAGCCACCAGCCAGACGTGAACACCTCACCGACACCGCCGCCGTCGAGCATCGGGATCGGGAGGAGGTTGAAGAGGTTGAGGAAGAAGCCGGTGTAGGCGATGGCCTCCAGCAGCGGATCGCCGCCGGCGACCACCATGAACGCCACCGCCAGCAGCGTGCCGGCGACGGGCCCGGCGATCGAGATGCGGGCCTGCTGATCCGGGCTCCGTGCGGCCTCGCTGAGCACGTAGGCACCGAGGAACGGCACGAAGTTCAGGGCCTTGACGGGCATCCCCTCGCGCCGAATCTGCACCACGTGGCCGAGTTCGTGGACGAGCAGCGAGGCAACGAGCCCGATCGCGAACGACCACCCGAAGAAGACGGCGTAGGCGCCGATCGAGATGAGCCCGGAGAAGACGGTGCCCAGCAGCGGGATCTTGAACAGCAGCGCAACCTTGCCGAGTGCCACCAGCGCGATCCTGCCGACCTTCCACACCAGGAGGGCCGCAAAGCCGATCGGGCCGCCGACGTTGCGCAGCTGCTCCCAGCGGGCGGCTTTACGCTTGCGGCGCTCGTCAGCCTCGATCTCGTACTGCCAGCGCGGCTCGGCCTCTTCGGCGGCGCCCCCCGGCGAGGCTGCGTTGCCCGGCGAGGTGCCGTCGCCCGGCGAGGCCGGCGGCTTGTGCCACCGGCCGCCGGGGCCATACGGGTCTTGGTCGCTCACCCGGCGATCTCAGGCCGGGCAGCAAACGCGGCCTCCTCAGCCTGGAGTCCGAGGTGCTCGACGAGGTCGAGGCCGGCATGCCAGAAGCCCGGGTCGGTGAGGTCGACGCCGACGATGGCGCCGAGGTCTTCGGGGGACTTCGACCCGCCGGCCGCGAGGAGTTCCAGGTAGTCCGGCACGAAGCTCTCGCCGGTGTCCTGGTAGCGCTTATAGATCGAGAGCGCCAGCAGCTGGCCGAACGCGTAGGCGTAGACGTAGCCTGGCGTGTTGATGAAGTGGGGCACGTAGGACCACCACACGTCGTAGCCCTCGCTGACGGCGACGCTGTCGCCGAAGAAGTCGGTCTGCGAGGCGCGCCAGAGCTCGTTGAACCGCTCGACGCTCAGCTCGCCCTCTTCGCGGCGCGCCGTGTGAATGCGGTGCTCGAAGTCGTTCATCGCGACCTGACGGAAGACGGTCGCGATCGCGCCCTCGACGTTCTCGGCCAGCAGCGAGAGGCGGTCCTCAGGGCTGGTCGTCTGCTCCAGCAGGCGGTCGAAGACGAGCGTCTCGCCGAACACGCTGGCCGTCTCGGCGACCGTCAGCGGCGTGTGCTGCTCGAACACGCCGCGCGGACGCGCGAGCGACGCGTGGACGCCGTGCCCGAGTTCGTGGGCAAGCGTGAGCACGTCGCGGCGGCTGCCGGTGTAGCTCATGAGGATGTAGGGGTGGCGCGAGGGCACGGTGTAGGCGCAGAACGCGCCGCCGCGCTTGCCCTGGCGGGGTGCCGCGTCGATGTAGTTGTGCGTAAAGAACTTCTCCGCTGCGGAGCCCAGCTCCGGCGAGAACGCTCGGTAGGAGTCGAGCACGAGGTCGCGGCCCTCGGTCCACGGGAGGCGCGCGTCGTCCTGCGTGACCACCGCGACGCGGTCGTAGTCGTTGAGGACGGGAACGCCGAGCAGTTTGGCCTTCAGCCGGTACCAGCGCCGCCCAACCTCGTAGCGGTCCTTGACGGCCGTGATCAGCGCCTGGACGGCTTCATCGGAGGCCTCGTTGGAGAGGTTGCGGCTGGCGAGCCAATGCGGGTACGTCCGCAGGCGATCGCCGATGGCCTTGTCTTGCAGCAGCGTGTTGAAGATGAACGCGCGCGTCTTGAGCTCGGGCTTCAGCGACTCGGTGACGGCGGCAGCGACGGCCGCGCGCTCGTCCGGGTCGTTGCTGGAGAGCCGGTTGAGGATCACCGTAAGCGGCTCGGGGTCGGCGCTGGCGTCGCCGGGCACCGGCACGCGAATGCGCGAGAGGATCTCGCCGTGGAGGCGTGCCCACGCCGACGAACCGGTCGGGCCCGTCTCGGCCAGGAGCTTCTCTTCGGCGGGAGACAGCAGGTGGTCGCTGTAGCGGCGCACGGTGCGCAGGTGGTGGCGGGCGGTGGTGAGGCCCTCGTCGGCCAGCACGGCCTCGGCCTGTTCGTCGCTGAGCTTCGCCCACTCCAGCTCAAAGAACAGCAGCGTGGACTCCAGCACCGACGCGCGCTCCTGGATGTCGGCGACGAGGGCACCATTGGCGGGGTCCTCGGTGTCTGCGCTGAAGGCGAGCATCGCGTAGCTCCCCGCGCGACCGATGAGGTCGGAGAGCTCGGCGAGCTTGCCAACGACCGTGGCGATCTCGGACGGTGAGCGATCGGCGATCGTGCCTTCGTATTCGGCGGCGACGGCGTCGGCCTGCGTCTGGGCCTCGGTCAGCAGGTCGCGGACGCCTTGGGCGCCTCCACCGTCGACGAGCGGCTCCAGATCCCACGCGACATCGGTCGCGGCGGCTTGCTCGGCTGAGGTTCCTGCATCGGACATGCCCGGGAGCGTAGTAGGCGGGCGGGCGGGTCGGCGGAGGAGTCGCCCAGGCGGACGCATAGGCCCAATTACGGCGTGTCATTGTGAGCCTGGGCACGCGATCTGCGATACGGTTGTGAAACCCGCCGGTACCACGACACAGGGGCTCCCCGTTGAGACTCAATCTCGCCACGCTGCTCGACCAGGCTGCCAAGCGGCACCCGGAAGAAATCTTCGTTCGCCTCGGCGACGTCGCACTGAATTACGCAGCGATCGATGGTGCCGCCAAGCGCGTCGCTGCCTACCTCAAATCGATCGGCGTGGAGCCGGGCGACCGGGTCGGCGTGATGCTGCCCAACGTCCCGCACTTCCCGATGGCCTACTACGGCGCGCTCTACGCCGGCGCCGTCGTCGTGCCGATGAACGTGCTGCTCAAGGGCCGCGAGGTGGAGTACTACCTCAAGGATTCCGGCGCCAAGGCGCTCATCGCCTGGGCCGGCTTTGGTGAGGACGCCAAGATCGGCGCCGACGCTGCAGGCGTGCCGCTGCTCGTGGCTGGTCCCGACGCGACGCCCGAGGGCGCAACCAAGCTCGAGGAGGCCATCGGCACCGTTGAGCCGATCGACGAGCCGAGCCAGACGATCGCCACCGACACCGCGGTAATCCTCTACACCTCGGGCACCACCGGCAAGCCCAAGGGCGCGATCCTCACGCACTCCAACCTGCTGTGGAACGCCGAGATCAGCTCCCAGCTGCATGATCTGGACACCACGGACGTGCTCCTCGGCGCCCTGCCGTTGTTCCACTCGTTCGGTCAGACGTGCGTGATGAACGCCGCCGCCCGCCGCGGCGCCACCGTCGAGTTGATCCCGCGCTTTGATCCCGAAGTGGCGCTCAAGCTCATCGAGGGGCGCAAGGTCACGAAGTTCTTCGGCGTCCCGACGATGTTCGTCGCGCTGCTCAACCACCCGAACCTCGCCACCACCGACGTCTCATCGCTGACCCTTTGCGTCTCCGGCGGCTCCGCGTGCGCCGTGGAGACGCTCAAGGAGGCTGAGGCCAAGCTCGCCCGCGTGCTCGAGGGCTACGGCCTCTCGGAGACGTCGCCCGTCGCGTGCTTCAACCACCCCGAGAACGAGTCCAAGCCGGGCTCCATCGGGACCCCGCTGTGGGGCATCGACATGGCCGTCGTCGACGACGAAGGCAACCAGCTCCCGGCCGGCGAGATCGGCGAGATCGTGATCCGCGGCCACGGCGTGATGGAGGGCTACCACGAGCGCCCCGAAGCGACGGCTGAGTCGATCGACGCCGACGGCTGGTTCAAGACCGGCGACATGGCTCGCATGGACGACGACGGCTACTTCTTCATCGTCGACCGCAAGAAGGAGCTCGTGATCCGCGGCGGCTACAACGTGTACCCGCGTGAGATCGAAGAGGTCCTCTACGAGCATCCGGCCGTGCTTGAGGCCGCCGTCGTTGGCGTCCCGCACGCCGAGCTCGGCGAGGAGATCGCCGCCGCCGTTGCTGCCAAGCCCGGCCAGACGATCGACCCGGCAGAGCTGCAGGCGTTCGTCAAGGAGCGCGTCGCGGCCTACAAGTACCCGCGCCACATCGCGATCATCGACGAGCTGCCCAAGACCGCGACGGGGAAGATCCTCAAGCGCGAGATCGACAAGTCGATCTTTGACGGCGCTGGGATTGGGGCTTCGGCCTAACACCCTTTGGGGTGGGTTGACGCCGGGGGCGTGGGCGCCCCCGGCCGGCCCAGCTGCTCTACGTTCGCTGGCGCTCACTGCGCGCAGCAACGGTCCGCCGGGGGCGCCCACGCCCCCGGCTGTCGCCTGACCCCTCCGGGGGTTCGGCCGACCCCAACCCCTGCGACGTTCCCGCCCTGGGTGGATTCAGGTCTTCTCCTCGGCGTCGACGATCGATGGTTGGGCTCTCGTGGTCGTCACCGGCAGCGGTGGCGTCATGAGGCGCAGGTAATCGACCTCGCCCACGGTGTCGGCGCCGATGGCGACGTCGACGAGGGTCGTTGCCGGCTCGCTGCCGAGGCGCACCAGGTCGCGGCCGCCGGCGTCGATGGCGGCGCTGTCACCCAGGAACGTGAAGCCCGACTGCACGCCGGTGCGGTTGACGTAGACGTGGGGGAGACGGTTCTCGATCGCGCGAGCCGCTGCTCCGAGACGGTGCTCGAGGTCGTAGGGCGCCATGTTGGCCGACGCCGTGACGAGCAGCTCGGCGCCGGCGAGTGCCATCGCTCGGGCGGGCTCGGGGAATTCGGTGTCGAAGCAGATCTGCACGCCGACGCGGACGCCGCACAGTCGGGCGACGACGTACTCCTGGCCGGCCTCGAACGCGCGCGTCTCGCCGGCGCCGAAGAGGTGGGTCTTGCGGTAGACGCCCGCCAGGAGGCCGTCGGCGTCGAAGCAGGCGGCCGAGTTGGCGATGCCCGTCTGCGTGATCTCGGCGAAGCCGACGATCACGGCCGTGCCGGCCGACGCGGACGCCTCGGCGACGGCCTTCAGCTCCGGCGAATCTAGCTCGAGTGAGCGGGCCCGCAGCGAGGAGGTGTCGTAGCCCGGCAAGAACATCTCGGGGAAGACGGCGAGGTCGGCCTCCGGGTGTGCGGCGAGCGTCGCCTGCAGCGTTTGGAGGTTGGCGGAGACGCTGCCATCGGCAACGGCCACCTGGGCGAGCAGCACCTTCATGGCTGGTGATGGTGCTCGCCACGCGGGCGGTCGTCAACTGGCAGCTCGTCGCTGCTTCTCGGCGACCCGTCTGCGGTCTGCCACCCGCGTTCCCCGGGTCTAGCGCACCGCGAGCCGGCGCAGGTTCAGGTTGACGGTGGCTTGCTTGGTCACGCCGCCGCCCGTCGCACTGAGCTCAAACCGAGCTTGGCCGCTGCCCCGCGGGCCCGTAAGACGGCGGATCGCGCGGCGCTGCGACGACGTGGTCTTGATGGAGGTTGAGCGGGTCTCGCCGGCCTGCAGCGTGACGACCGTTTGGCGCAGCTTCACGCGGGTCTTGCCTTGCGCGCGCAGCGTGGCGGTGATCGTCATGCGGCAGGCGGCCGGTCCGCAGGAGACGCGGATTGGGATGGCGCCGCGGTCCAGCAGCAGCGACCGTCCCTTAACGCGTCGTGCCAGCGCGAGGGTCGGGATCGGCTCCACGGCAGGTGGCGCGGCGACCGGCAGCGGGGGGCCGGTGACGCCAGAGGGGACGGTGGGCGGGTCGGGCGCAGGCGGGTCGGGGGCCACGACGGGCGTCGTCGGCGTGGTCGGCGCAGGCGGGTCCTGCGTCGTCGGGGCGGGCGACTGGGCGATCGTGAAGCTGACCGTCGTGGTCGGACCCACCGTGCCGGCCTGGGAGGTCGCGCGGACGCTGAAGGTGTGTGCACCGTCGGCGAGCGGGCCGAGCGTGACCGGTGAAGCGCAGGCGGAGAGCGAAGCGCCGTCGAGCGAGCAGGCGAACGTTGCGGCGGTCGCGGCGGTGGTGAACGCGACGGTCGGCGACCGCTCGCTGCTCGACGCGGCCGGCGCCGTGGTGATCGTCGTCGTGGGGATGGTGGTGTCGACCTTCGCGGCGGCGCTGGTCTTGTTCGTCTCGGTGTTGCCGGCGGTGTCGGTGCTGCGGTAGCGGATCCGCTCGCCGTTGCTGAGGGTGGGCTTGGCCGCGGGGTCGTAGGTCTGGGTCGTCCCCGGGGCGCCGCCTGCGCTCAGGATCTCGAACGTGGTGGTCTGGACCCCAGCGCCGCCGGTGTCGGCCGCGGTCAGCGTCACGGGGACGGGCGCGGCGGCGAACCCGGCCGGCACGTTGTCGGTCGTGGTCGGCGCGACGGTCTCGATCTTTGCCGCGGCGCTGGTCTTGTCGGCCTCGGCGTTCCCGAGCGTGTCGGCTGAGCGGTAGCGGATCTTCTCTCCGCTGGCCAGCGTTGGCTTGGCAGCGGGGTTGAAGGTCTGCGTCGCGCCGGCGGTGCCGGCGGCGCTCAGGATCTCGAACGTGGTGGTCTGCACCCCCGCGGCGCCGGTGTCGGTCGCCGTCAGCGTGACGGGGATCGGGGCGTTGCGGAAGCCGGCCGGCACGTTGTCGGTGGTGGTCGGCGCGGTGAGGTCGACGTTGATCGTCACGCCCGTGGAGGCCGAGGGCGGGAAGTTGTCGGTCGACACGGTAATCGTCGCGGTGAACGAGCCGGTCGCCGTGGGGGTGCCGGAAATCAGCCCGGAGGGGCTGATCGTGAGGCCGCCCGGCAGGGCGCCCGCGGTGACCTCGAACCCACGCTTGGGCGAGGCATTCGTCACGCGGAGGAACTCGCCCGCGCCGGCCAGGATGGGAGCGATGGCAGCGATCGTCGCCTGGGACTGCCCCTCGGCATTGCGGCCCCAGCAGGTGGGGGTGCCGTCGGTCTTGATGGCGCAGGTGTGGCTGTCGCCGGCGGTGATCTGGGTGACGGTGCCGGTTCCGGCGGGGATGCTGGCCTGCCCGGACGCGTTGGAGCCCCAGCAGGCGGGGGTGCCGTCGGTCTTGATCGCGCAAGTGTGTCCGGCGCCGGCGGTGATCTGGCTGACGGTGCCGGTGCCGTCCGGGATGGTGGTCTCCCCGGAGAAGCTGGTGCCCCAACAGACCGGGGTGCCATCGGTCTTGATCGCGCAAGTGTGGAAGTTGCCGGCGGTGATCTGGGTAACGGTGCCGGTGCCGTCCGGGATGGTGGCCTGCCCACCGGTGTTGGGGCCCCAGCAGACCGGGGTGCCGTTGGTCTTGATCGCGCAGGTGTGCTGGGCGCCGGCGGTGATCTGGGTGACGGTGCCGGTGCCGTCCGGGATGGTGGTCTCCCCGGAGAAATTGTTGCCCCAGCAGACCGGGGTGCCGTCGGTCTTGATCGCGCAGGTGTGGAGGTTGCCGGTGGTGATCTGGGTGATGGTGCCGGTCCCCGGTGGGACCGTCGTTTGCCCTTCGCCGTCGGCACCCCAGCAGACCGGGTTGCCGTCAGTCTTGATCGCGCAGGAATGGAGGCCGCCGGCGGTGATCTGGGTGACGGTGCCGGTGCCGTCTGGAATCGTGGTCTGCTCGTCAGCGTTAAGGCCCCAGCAGACCGGGCTGCCGCCCGGTTTCACCGCGCAAGTGTGCCCGAACCCCGCGCTGATGGTCGCTGACCCGATCTCACCGGGGAACGTCAACTGTCCGCTGCTGTTGCGGCCCCAGCAGGCAAGAGCCCCCGTGTTCCGGGTCGCGCACGTGAACTGCGTCCCGGCGGCGATGGTGCCGAAGGTCGCGGCAGCAGGAGGGGACGCTTCACCCTCGGTGTTGCGGCCCCAGCAGACCGGCGTTGCGTCGGTCTTGATCGCGCAGGTATGGAGGCTGCCGGCGGTGATCTGGGTGACGCTCCCGGTTCCGGCCGGGATGGCGATCAGCCCGAAGACGCTGGAGCCCCAGCAGACGGGAGTGCCGGTCGTCTTGATCGCGCAGGTGTGATTGTCTCCGGCGGTGATCTGGGTGACGGTGCCGGTGCCGTCCGGGATGGTCCTCTCCCCGGCGCTGTTGCTGCCCCAGCAGACCGGGGTGCCGTCGGTCTTGATCGCGCAGGTGTGGAACTTACCGGCGGTGATCTGGGTGACGGTCCCGGTTCCGGCAGGCACGGTGGACTGGCCGGCGACGTCGCTGCCCCAGCAAGTGGGGGTGCCGTCGGTCTTGATCGCGCACGCGTGGAAGTTGCCGGCGGTGATCTGGGTGATGGTCCCGGTTCCGGCCGGCACGGTGGTTTGTCCGGCGTTGTTGTCGCCCCAGCAGGTTGGGGTGCCGTCGGTCTTGATCGCGCAGGTGTGCCGGTCGCCGGCGGTGAGCTGGGTGACGGTGCCGGTTCCGGCCGGCACGGTGGTTTGTCCGGCGCTGTTGTCGCCCCAGCAGGTTGGGGTGCCGTCGGTCTTGATCGCGCACGCGTAGCTGTCCCCGGCGGTGACGGTCAGCGTGCTCGCCGTCGTGATGGTGCTGGGGGCGGTGCGCTGCCCGTCGGCGTCGCTGCCCCAGCAGACCGGTGCCCCGTTCGTCTTGAGCGCGCAGGTGTGGCTGCCGCCGGCGGTGATCTGGGTCACGGTGCCGGTTCCGGCCGGGATGGTGGTCTGCCCCTGGCCGCCAGAGCCCCAGCAGACCGGGGTGCCGTCCGTCTTGATTGCGCAGGTGTGGAACGTGCCGGCGGTGATCTGGGTGACGGTGCCGGTTCCGGCCGGAATGGTGGTCTGTCCGTCGTCGCCCGTGCCGAAGCAGACGGGGTCGCCGTCGGTCTCGATCGCGCAGGTGTGAAACGCACCGGCGGTGATCTGGGTGAGTCTCCCGATGTCGATCGGGATCGAGCGCTGCCCATCGCTGTTGTTGCCCCAGCAGGCGGGGTCGCCGTTCGTCTTGATCGCGCAGGTGTGGCTGTCGCCGGCGGTGATCTGGATGACCGTGCCGAGCAGGGGTGGGATGGTCGATCGCCCTTGGCCGGTGCTGCCCCAGCAGGCCGCGGTGCCGTTCGTCTTGATCGCGCAGGTGTGGAAGCTCCCGGCACTGATCTGGGTGACGGTTCCCGTACCGGCGGGGATGGTGGTCTGCCCCTGGCTGTTGCTGCCCCAGCAGACCGGGGTGCCGTCGGTCCTGATCGCGCAGGTGTGATCGAGGCCGGCCGTGATTTGCCGCACCGTCCCGACTCCGCCGGGGATCCCGCGCTGGCCGTCGGTGTTCTTGCCCCAGCAGACCGGGGTGCCCTCCGGCGTGATCGCGCAGGAGTGCGACCCACCGGCGGTGATCCGCTCGCCGGATCCCACGCCAGGACCGCTGAAGCGCGGGCCGTCGCCGGTGGGCGACAGCGCCTGCGCCTGGCCGGCACCGAGCAGCAGCCCTGCGAGCGCGACCAGCAGGACCAGCAGGGCGCGCAGGGAAGGGGTGATCGTGCGATGGGGCACGGCGGGCTCGCTCGGCGTTGGTGGTTCCGGGCGGGAGCCGCCAGCCCGGAAGACGGTCTGTCGCGACCCTACCGCGTCGGTCTTGCCAGTCCAAGCCGCTCAACCGACGCCCCGTGGTCGCGTTCGGCTGCCTTGCGTCCACGCGGTCGCGTCGTGCCCTACGCCGCGCTAGACTCCGTCGGGTAAGGACATCACGGGGACGACCAGGTTTCGACGGGGTTGGTTCAGCGTGTTGGTTGCGAGCCGAGGTGGCTGGATGGCCTCGTAAAACTCCAGCAAAACCATATGTGCGGACTCTCATGAGTACGCCCTTCCGACTTCTGCACTCGCTGCTTAAGTAAGGAAAGGTTCCGCCCTCGGCCAGCCGGCCGTCGGGCAAGCGGAATCAGATCTAGCCGGCTTACCGATCGCCCCGCCTCCGTGCGATCGGGACACTTTAGGAGGCTGGCTCCCCTCGACCCGGTCCGCGAGGTGACGGGGGAGTAAGACACTTGACCGCGGACTACGCTCGTAGACGCCAACATGGTGCAACTTCGGACGGGGGTTCGATTCCCCCCGTCTCCACTGCAACGACGAGAGCCCCGGCCGACCAGCCGGGGCTCTCGTCGTTTCGGGGGCCACCTCGCCGCGCTAGCTCGCCGTCCATGGCGACGAGACGCCGTAGCCGCCGGCCTCCACGTGGAACACGCGGCCGTGGCGCGCCCTCCAGGCGGCCATCACCTGTTGCTCGCCGGGGCGGTGGGCGTCGTCGAGGATCACGGTGGCGTCGGCCGTGAGGAGCGGCGCGAAGTGGTCGAGTGCGGGCTCGCGCGCGAGCCCGAGACCCGGCGCGAAGGCGGGAGGACCATCGATCACCAGCAGGTCGACACCGGCTGTGGCTGGGAGCACCGCGCGGTCGTACCACCCGTCGACGAGCGGGGCGTGCACCACCTCGACGAGCCCCGCGAGATCTTCGCGCGCCAGCGCTGCGCGGGTCGCTGCCGCCCACTGCTCGTCGTGGTCGACCGAGGTGATGTGGATCGCCAGCTCATGCTGCCGTGCCAGGCGGGCGAGGTAGACCGTGGAGTTGCCGCTCCCGAGTTCCACGACGCGCTGACGCCCCGCGAGGACCACCTCGGTGAGCACGGCCACGATCGCGGCCGGCCGCATCGAGTAGTCGGTCCACGGCAGGAACCGCCCCGGGAGCGCAGCGAGCTGGCCGAGTGCCAGAGCATCGTGGGCGTCTCGCGCGGCCGAGGCTTCGTGCTCGCTGGACGGCCCGAGGGCTTCCGGTTGCGTCATGCCCGGCACGGTAGGCGTTGGCTGGGGCGGCGGCCCGGGTGGTTACCGGTCGGACACATCGACGGCGCCGAGGGTTCCGGGCGGCGGCGTTCGCCCATCGGTGCACGGCCATGGCGGTTGACTCGGCTTCGCGACGGCGCAAGGATCGCGGCATGGGTCCGATACCGCGGTCGATGTTGGCGGCGCTCGCCCTGGCCAGTGCGGCAGCGTCGATCAGCAGCGCCGAGGAACCAGCCCAGACGAGCCCTTCGGGCACGACCCCCGTCGTGACGACGCCGGCGCCGACCAGCCCCGCCGATTGCGCCGTCTCCGGGCCGGCCTCCGACGATCGCAGCGCGCCGCTGCGCGCGGGGCTCCCGCCAAAGAAGACCCTTATCGCGCTCACCCGCGAGGAGGTCCGCGACCTGCCGGACGTCCTCCCAGCCAAGGTCAAGTCGCACCTGAAGCGAGAGGGCGCGTTGTTGGTCGCTGGTCCGCCCTCGGTCGACGGGATGATCGAGCAGAAGGTCCCCTGGTTTCGGGACCGCCGCGCCACCGGCCGACTCCACGTGACGGGCAAACGCATCGACGCCCCCGGCGGCACGTTTGGCGTCTACATCAACCGCCGGTACGGCGGGAAGCGCTTCGCCTACACCGTCCCCGGCGACCTGCGCTTCAGCGAACCCGGCTGCTGGCGCATCAAGGCACGCGCCGGCAAAGCCCGCGTGACCTACGTGGTGCTGGTGCGCCGGCCGGCGCCAGGAGAACTCGCGCCGGCCGTGGCGTGATTTCAGGCGGGCCGGCTCCCGCCGGCCACCCCGGCTAGCAGCCTGCCGGCAGCTGCTGCGTGAACGGCAGCGTCAGCGTGAAGGTGCAGTCGGCGCGCGTGCCGTTGCCGCTGGCATCGGCGTCGGCGGCGCCGCCAGCGATGGTGATCGTGCCGCGGCCGGAGCCGGTGAGGGTGGAGCCGTTGCGCGTCAGGACGACCTTCTGCGTCGGCAGAGCCGGCAGCTTGAAGCCGAGGCCCCAGGCGTTGCCGTGGTCGGCCATCGTGCCGTACGTCCACTTGGTGGCCTCACTCGTGTTCGACACCGGCGTCCGGCCGAACATGCCGCGCCGGGCCGTCTCGATGAGGTCGTTCCGCCACGCGTACCAGTTGTGGGAACCGTTCTGGCGGTTATGCGTGTCGACCACCGCTCCGGTCCCCCTGACGGCGCGCAGGAACTGCAGCGCTTGGCCCTGGGCGCCGACCTCGAGCGACGCCTCGCCGCGTTGGCGGACGGTTCCGATCAGCGCGATCGAGGCGTTCGGCGTGCCGTAGGTGACGGTCAACCGTGACTGGCCGAACTCCTTGGCGTTCTTGAGCGGGTTGACCGACTCGGCGTACGCGCCGGTCGACGGGCCGAACACGGATCGGTAGCCGGCGTTGCCGAACTGGGCGATGTTGATGATCTGGCTGAAGTTGAAGTCCTGGTTGTCGAGCAGCCCGGAGAACGACAGCCCGTGACCGAAGTAGGTCGGCAGGGTCGAGACGGCCGCCAGACCGCCGAAGCCACCCATCGAGAGGCCGCCGATTGCGTGATTGGCGCGGCCGGGCATGATCCGCAGGTTGCTCTCCATGAACGGCACGACCTCCTCCAACAAGTAGTCGCCCCACTTCTGGCCCGGGTTGCCCTTGGGGCTGGCCCAGTTGATGAACCATGCCTTTGCGCCCTCTGGCAGCACGACGATGGCCGGGAAGTCCGGCAGGATGGATGCGAGCTGCCCCTTCTTGGGATCCAGCCAGGCGTCGCTGCTGTCCTCCCAGCCGTGGAGCAGGTAGACGACGGGCCAGCGACGATTGGGTTCGTCGTCGTACCCCGCAGGCAGGCGAACCCACGCCGTGAGGCTCTTCGTCGCGTCGTTGAACTGCACGCGTGAGGGGTCGACGTTGCCCTTCAGACTCGGCACGTCGAACTTGACGTTGCGCGCGGGCGACGCCGCATTGGCACCGGAAACGGCGGTAGCGAGGCAGGCAATGGTAACGAGCGGAGCAAGGACCGCTCGACGCTTTCCTGCCAGGGCAAGAAAGCGGAGCAACGTGGACATCGCTGGATAGTGGCAGAGGAAGGGGTTGCTGAACAGAACGTCATTCAGAAACCACACCTGGCTTGGCGGGTTGCCGGTACATCGCGTTTCGTGCGCTCAGATACCGGCGTACCGATTTGGTGGAAGGTCGGTGGTTTGTCGCGACCCGGCGGTCATGGTCGACTCGGGCTCTGTGGTTGGCGCCCATCGCCAGCCAGGCCATGGGGGAGGGGTCGTGGAAGTCCCACGCGAGAAACTGAAGCTGCGCGACGACCCGAAGGTCATCTCGCCACCGCTGCTGGACCCGCTTTGGGCCTGCGGCACGGCCGTCGTCGTCCGCGGGTTCATCGCCGAGGCGACGCTCGACGTCGAGGTCGACGGGGCGATCGTCGTCGCCGCCACCCCCGGAGGCTTCCCGAACCCGAACGGCGCGCTGATCCCGCTGCCCTCGCCGCTGTTGGCCGGGCAGGTCGTCCGCGCGCGGCAGACCTCGGGGGGCGCCACGAGCGACTGGAGCGCCCCGCGCACCGCCGTCGACCACACCGCCGAGTACCCAGCCGGGCCGCCCCGGCCGCAGATCAACCCCGCGCCCGTCTACCAGTGCGGGCGCCGCACCGGCGTCGGCAACCTGCTCGTCGGCAGCGACGTCTGGATCGAGGCCGACGCCGTCGAGGTGGGACGCGTCAAAGGCGCCGCCAGCCAGCAAGGCGTCAACGTCTCGCCGTCCTACGGCCTGGGGCAGAAGGTGATCGCCTGGACGTCGCTGTGTAAGGACGTCGGCCCACCGTCGGCGACGCAGATCAGCCAGGCCGGCCCGTCACCGATGCCAACGCCCGGGTGGCTTCCCGTCTACGCCGGCGGCCAGCAGGCGACGATCACGAACGTCGTCAACGGCGCGACGCTGACGGTGAGCCGCAATGGCGTCGTGCAGTTCAGCTTCCCGTCGTGGGGCTACCAGCACACGATCAACCTCTCGCCGCCGTTCTCGACCGGCGAGACGCTCTCCGCCACCCAGGTCCTCTGCAAAGGCGACACGCCGAGCAACCCCGGCGACACCACCGTCCTGCCGTGCTCGGCGCTGCCGGCTCCCGGGGTCGACGCGATTCAGCAGGGCGCGACGAGCGTGGTCCTGACCTCGTTCGTCTCTGGCGCGCAGATCAAGGTGTTTGTGAACGGCGTCAAACGCGGCGACGGCAGCGGCCCGGTGATTGCGCTGACCAGTCCCGTCGCAGCCGGCGACACGGTGCACGTCTGGCAGATCCTCGGTACCTGCGAGAGCCAGTGGGTGCAGGAACTCACCGTGCAGTGCGTCGCGCCACCCGTTGGCGCCGACCCGTCGGCCCGTGATCTGTTCCCCGTCGGCACGACCACCTACGACGGCGGCACCACCACGGTGCCCAGCAGCCACAGCCACAAGATCGCCGGAACGGTCTACTACCCGGCCGACGCTGACGGACCAGGCACGCCGTTCAACACGCGACTGGCGGCGCTTGGGCGCGTCCCGATCGCGGTGCTCGTGCACGGGCGCCATGGCGGGTCGACGAGTCACCTGGGCTACGACTACCTCCAGCAGCAGCTTGCGCAGATGGGCATCATCGCGGCGTCGGTCGACTGCAACGAGTCCGATCAGTGGGGCGGATGGGCCGACAACATCCTCGACCGCGCCGATCTCGTGATCAATACGATCGCCCACCTGCAGAAGCTCGACGCCGGCGGGGACCCGATCTTCGGCGGCCGGATCGACTTCGACCACCTCGCGATGATGGGGCACTCCCGCGGCGGCGACGCCGTCGTGACGGTCCCCGAGGTGATCACCCTCGCGGGCGTGACGATCCGCGGTGTCATCGCCCTGGGGCCGGTGAACTCGGGCGCGTCGTCCGGCAAGCCAAGCGGCTATGCGTTCATGACGATCCTGCCGGCGTCCGACGGAGACGTCGTCGACAACAACGGCGCGGAGTTCTACGACGGTGCCGACCCGTCGCCGTTCAAGTCGCAGCTCTACGTCGACCACGCCAACCACAACTTCTTCAACCGCGAGTGGCTCAACGACGACACCGGCGGCGGCCTGCCGCTCATGGCCCGCGCCGACCATGAACGGATCCTCTCCACCTACGGTTGCGCGTTCTTCCGGAGCGTCCTGCTCGGGCATGCCACCCTCGGTTACCTGCAGGGGACGGTTCGCCCGCCCGCGGTGCTCACCGGTGACGTGCACCTCTCCTACAAGAAGGCCAAGCAGGCCACCGTCGACGACCACGAGGACGGCAACGGCATCGCGAAGAACTCGTTCGGCGCGCCGACGACGCCGTCCGGCGGGCTCACGGCCGACGAACACGAGTGGTCGCAGAGCGGCGCGACCCGATTCAACGACAGCTTCTTCGGCGCGACGATCGGCATGGTCGCCAAACACGGCGGCAAGCCGGGGATGTTCCGCTCAGAGTTCGACAAAGCCCGCGACCTGCGCCGGTTGCAGGTCTGGATCCGCGCCGGCGAGGTCTACGACATGGCGAGCGTTCCTGCAGGCGCGACCGGCTTCAAGCTCGGCCTGGAAGACAACGCCGGCGTGGTGGCCTGGGTCGACTCCGACGGCGTGGGCGGGGTGCCGCGTCCCCTCGACCGCAAGGCCTACGACCTCGGGAACGGCTACCCGGACCGCACGAAGACCATGGGCAACACGCTGCGCTTCCCGATCAAGTGCTTCAAGCCGCCAAAAGAGCAGAAGTTCGATGCGGCGCACGTCGTGGCCGTCTGGCTGCGGCTTGACCGACGAGACAAACGAGCGCTCGCGTTCGATGACCTGCAGCTCGTACGCTGAACGCGAAGGGGACCGACCATGGGAACCGATTCAGACCTCACCCAGGCCGACCGGCCTGACCGGCGCGACCTTTGGACGCTGCCCGCGCTCAAGGGCGTGCGCAGCGTGCGCGTGCGCTACCGAACGCCGCGACGCCACTTCGTCGGCGGCAAGCCCGTCGAGGTCGACGAAGGCGTCGAACTACAGATCCAGACCGACGGAGCGATTCCGATCCGCGCGCTCTCCCCGGCGCTCTTCGTCGGTGGCACCGAGGTGGCCGAGAACGTGACCGTCGACGAGACCAGCCACCGCTTCTTCGTCGCCGACGAGCAGGCGCTGAGCGACGGGGCGGAGATCCGCCTGGGCTGGGTGGGGCAGCCGCCGCTCAACGACGGCGCCGCCGCCGACGCAGGCGGCTTCCACTACAAGACGCCGACCGAGGTGATCGACGAGCCGGGCCGCTAGGCGGCCCGGCTCGGCGGAGCTACTTGGCGGCGAGCTCGGTGAGCTCGGCGACGGTCTTCTTGAGTTCGGCGACGAGTTCGGCCGTTCGGCCGTCTGCGGCACCCAGCTCAGCCAGGCGTGCGTCGAACGCCGCGCCGTACTCGCCGTAGATCCAGAGCTGATCTTCCTTGGGGGCGTTGAAGCGCTCCCACAGGACCTCGCCGTCGCGGCGAAGGTCGGCCACGAGCGAGCGGGCGTTGTGGAGCTTGTCGGCGGCGGAGATGCGCAGCGCATGCTCGTCAACGCCCGCGAGGTGCTGGAGGTAGGCCTCCTTGCGCGGGCGCCACGGCGGCTTGGGATCCTCGTCGGTGTCGGTCACGTTGCGCACGATCCGCGCGACCTCTGGGCCGAACCGCTCGCTGATCGTCGTCTCCATCTCGGTGCCGCCGGCATCCTCGATCGCGTCGTGCAGCAGAGCCGCAACGCCGTCGGTCTCGGTGCCGCCGTGCTCCAGGACGAGCGCCGCGACCGACATCAGGTGAGCGACGTAGGGCGTGCCGACGAGGTCCTTGCGGGACTGCTCGCCGTGGTGCTCGACCATGAACTGCAGCGCCGCGGCGAACGCCGCGCCGATGCCGGCGTCGCCGGGGATCGTGGCGACGGGCTCGGCCGGCTCGCTCGCGGCAGCAGCCGGTGCCGGCGCGGCGACCGGGGCAGCGGCGTGCGTGGACTGCTGCTCCTCGCGGCCGGAGGCGTCGAGCTGCGGCTCGGCCGCCGGCTGCGCTTCGGGGGCCTTGATGTCTTCCGCGTCGAAGGCGTCTGGCGACGCCGGAATCCACGGCGGGCCGCCCGGGAAGACCGACGCCGGCGGCTCGGGAGCCTCGCCCTTTGGCACGGCGACCATGCTCACCTCGGCCTTGCGGTCGTAGGGCTGCATCGAGAGCAGGCGCACCGTGATGCGGTCGCCGGGGAGGACGAAGTCGTCGACGTACTCCACGAAGCCATCGATGATCTTGCTCTTGTGGAGCAGGCCTTCGACGCCCGGCATCAGCTCGACGAATGCGCCGAACTCCTTGATCTCGCTGACGATGCCCTCGATGAGATCGCCGACCTCGTAGACCTCGGTCAGGCGCTCCCACGGATCGGGAGCGAAGTCGCGCAGGGAGACGGAGACGCGGCCGGCCTGCGCGTGCCACGGGCCGACCTTCACGGTGACCTCTTGGCCGGGCATGAGGACCTCGCCCGCGTGGAAGACCTCGCCGTGCTGGATCAGGTGGCTGCTGGAGGCGAAGGCGGGGTGGCCGGTCGTGAGCTCGATGTCTGCCCCAGCCTTGCGCACGCCCGTCACCAGACCGTAGGCCTTCGTGCCGAACGCCGGCGGAGGATTCTCGAGCATGTCGGCGTAGGCGACGATCTGCTCGACGGCCTTGACGGCGTCGCCCTCGGTGAAGACGGTCCACTGCGGGTGGTCGCTCGGGTACGGGGTGCTGTGCTCTGGAATCGGCTGCCAGGCGCGGATGGCGCCGCCGTACACGTCGATCTTCGGAGGCAGCGCCTCGGTGAGCGCCCATGCGTGCGCGGCGTCGGTGATCACCCACACCTGCGCGCGCTCGCCCAGGCGCGCGGCGAGGTCATCGGCGTCGAGCAGCGGCCGCGTGGCGGCGTTCTGCGTCGTCACGCAAACCAGCAGCGAGGTACGCGACGGGTCGACGACCAGCGCTGCGAGCTCCTCGCTATCCGCCTCGCTCTGAATCCAGCGGGCGGTGTGGTTGATCTCTTCGGGCATCCGACTCAGGGTAGTTGGCGCGGGCTCGTCGCAGCGCTGCGGGCCGCGCCCGGGTCGCGCGGGCGCGCACGTGAAGCGGCTCGACGACGCTCTTCGGCAGGGCTACGCTCGGAGGATGTGCCGCAACATCCGGGTGTTGAACAACTTCGAGCCGCCGGCCACCGGCGATGAGATCGGCGCCGCTGCCCTGCAGTACGTGCGCAAGGTCAGCGGCTTCACCAAGCCGTCGCAGGCCAACCAGGAGGCGTTCGATGAGGCCGTCGCCGAGATTGCCCAGGCGACCGCGGCGCTGCTGGATCGCCTGGTGACGAACGCCCCGCCGAAGGACCGGATCGAGGAGGCGGCCAAGGCTCGAGCGCGCGCCGCCAAGCGCTACGGCACGGCCTTGGATGCCGCGCAGCAGCCAGCCGCCTGAGGCCGCGCCCACGGGCGACCACCCGTACGGGGCGCCCAAATGGGCATGCAGGTCGTCTGGCCTTGCGCCTGAAGTACGACCATCTGTCCAGAACTGCGGGCATTCCGGGCGCGAAAACGCAACATTTCGCCCACGATCAACGCATGAACGATGGCCTGAAAGCCCTGCAAAGAAGGGCGTTATCGCATGCCTTGGCCTATCCGGTGCGGTTGGGCCCTGCGTCCAGGGTTTTCCCGGGGTATCACGGTGTACGGTGGCGCCACCGGTGTGGGCCCCCGCCCTCACCGCGTCTGCGACCGGCCCCCGTAAGGCCAGAGGTACGAACTCAGATGACGCGATCACGGATCACCACGGCGCTGGTAGCGCTGTCCGCCACGGCAGTGCTGGCTGCCGGCTGCGGCGACGACAAGGACACCGGTGGTGGCAGTGAAGGCGGCAGCGCGACCGCCGAAGTGAAGTCCGGCGGCACGTTCACCGCCTACTACACGTCGTTCCCGGACTACATGGATCCGGCGCTCTCCTACACCCAGGAGGGCTGGACGGCCCTCTGGACGGTGTACACGCCGCTGCTCACCTACAAGCACGCCGAGGGCGCCGAGGGCGCGACCTTGGTCCCTGGCCTCGCCGAGGCGATGCCCGAGATCAGCGACGACGGCCTGACGTACAAGCTCAAGCTGCGCAGCGGCCTGAAGTACTCCGACGGGTCGGCCGTCAAAGCCAACGACTTTGAGCACTCGATCAAGCGCGTCCTGAACCTGGAATCGGGTGGCTCGGCGTTCTACTCCGTCATCGAAGGTGCGGAGAAGTACCAGAGCGACGGCAAGGAAGACGCCGACATCTCCGGCATCACGGCCGACGACGCCACCGGCGACATCACGATCAAGCTGGCCAAGAAGGACGGCTCGTTCAACTTCTACCTCGCGATGAACTTCGCGGGCCTCGTGAAGGGCGACACGCCATTCACCAACACGACCGACAAGCCGGCCGTCGGCGTCGGGCCGTTCAAGCTCGAAGGCGTCCAGCCGGGTCGCGGATTCAAGCTCGTCAAGAACGAGAACTTCACCCCGCTGCCGGACACGCCGGAGGCCAAGGCCGATCAGATCGACGTCACGGTCGCCAAGAACGCCCGTCGTCAGGCGCAGGACGTCATCGCCAACAAGGTCGACTTCCTGCAGGATCCGCCGCCGGCCGATCAGCTGCGCGAGCTTCGCACCAGCTACACCGATCGCTACAAGGAGTACGTCACCAACTCGACGTACTACTACTTCCTGAACGTCGACGTTCCGCCGTTTGACGACGTGAAGGTCCGCCAGGCCGTGGCTTACGCGGTCGACGAGCGCGCGCTGGCTCGCGTGTTCGGCGGGCTCCTGGCGCCGAGCTGCAACTTCCTGCCGCCGGGCATGGCGGGCTTCGAGAAGGTCGACCCGTGCCCGTGGGGCGACCCCAACGCCGCACCGGATATCGAGAAGGCCAAGGCCCTCATCAAGGAGGCTGGCGCCGAGGGTGAGTCCGTCACCGTGTTCGGCAACGACGAGGACCCGTCGACCCCGGTCGCCGAGTACATGTCTGATCTGCTCAACCAGATCGGTCTGACGGCCAAGCCACGTATCGTCGAGGGCTCGACCTACTTCCAGACGATCGGCAACCAGAAGACGAAGGCCCAGATCGGCTTCGCCAACTGGTTCCAGGACTACCCGGCCCCGTCGAACTTCCTGTTCCTCGTGGACGGCGCATCGATCCAGCCGACGAACAACCAGAACTTCGGCAACGTGAATGACCCGGAGATCAACTCGCTGATCAAGACGGCCAACGAGAACCCGGACATCGAAGCCGCCGCAGCCGACTACGCCGCAGTCGATCGCAAGCTCGTGGAGAACCCGTACGTCCTGCCGTACGGCAACCGCAAGCTCACCAAGATCACCTCGGAGCGCGTGGCGTTCGACGGGCTGCTGTGGCATCCCGTGTACGCCGCCGACCTGACCACGCTGGGCCTGAAGTAGCTCAGATGGCTTCTGCCAAAGCAACGGCCGGGGTGGCGCCAGCTGGCGCCACCCCGGCCGGGGCGGCGGCCGTCGCTCCGGCCGCGACGCCGATGCGCGCCGCGGCGCGCGCCGTCCGGCGAAGCAAGACGGCGATGGTCTCCGTCGGCGTGTTGCTCTTCATCATTGCGGCGAGCTTCGCTGCGCCGCTGTGGGCCGATCACGTCGCGCAGACGGGGCCGTTCACCAACCACCTCACGGACACCGTCCAGATCGACGGTGAGGCCGTCAACGTCGTCTCGCTTGACGGCGTTCCCATCGGGCCGACCTACCAGGGCCGCTACTTCCTCGGCGCCGACGGCAACGGCCGCGACCTCATGGTCCGCCTGCTGTACGGCGGCCGCAACTCACTCTTCATCGCGCTCGTCTCCATGACGTTCTGCCTGTTCGTCGGGGCCGTCCTCGGCACGATCGCCGGCTTCTTCCGTGGCTGGCCCGACGCGATCATCTCCCGTGCGCTCGACGTGCTCTGGGCCACTCCGGTGATCCTGCTCGGCATCGCGCTCGGCGTCGCCACCGCGCTGGGCGGCCTCAACCTGGGCTTCGTCAAGATCGCGGGCGACTCGCTCTGGTTGCCAGCGCTGATCATCGGTGTGGTGCAGATCGTCTACGTCGCCAGACCGATCCGCAGCTCCGTGCTGTCGTTGCGCGAGCGGCCCTTCGTCGAAGCCGCACGAGCGCAGGGATTCGGGTCGATTCGGATCATGCGCCGCGAGATCCTGCCGAACATCGTCACGGCGCTGCTGGTGCTCGGGCCGATCGTGGTGGCCCAGACGGTCGCCTACGAGGCGGCACTGTCGTTCCTCGGCGCCGGCGTCCAGCGCCCGAATCCGTCCTGGGGCACGCTCATCGCCGACGGCACCGACGTGCTCACCTCGGCGCCGCACCTCACGATCGTGCCGGGCCTGGTGCTTGCCGCGACCGTGCTGTCGCTCAACCTGATCGGCGATGTCGTGCGTGAGGCGCTCGATCCGCGTGGCCTCGTGACGAGCGGGGACGGTCCAGGCCGATGACGCTCTTCATCATCCGCCGCATCCTCGCGATGGTGCTCGTGCTGTTCGCCGTGTCGGTGCTCGTCTTCTCGATCTTCAACGTGATCCCCGGCGGCGACCCGGCCGTCCGCATGGCCGGCAAGAACCCGACCGACACGCAGATCGCGGCGATCCGCGAGGAGTGGGGCTTTAACGAGTCGGTGCCCACGCAGTACGTCCGCACGATGCAGAAGGTGTTCAACGGCGACCTGATCTCCTACTCGACGCAGGAGAATGTGATCGACCGCATCGTCGATGGCATTCCGCGCACGTTGTCGCTCGCGGCCGGAGCAGCCGTCTTGATGCTGCTCGGCGGGATCGCGCTCGGCACGCTCAGCGCGCTCAAACCCAATTCGCTGTCTGACCGGCTGATCAACGGCTTTGCCGTGATCGGAATCTCCCTGCCCGTCTTCTGGCTGGGCTCGGTCGTCAGCTACTACCTGGGCTCCAAGGCTGGGCTCATCCCACCGGGGAGTTACGTGCCGATCTCCGAGGGCGGCATCGGCCAGTGGGCCTACCACCTGCTGGCGCCATGGATCGTCCTTGCCGTGCTCTTCATCGGCATCTACTCGCGGGTTCTGCGCGGAGATCTCGTCGATGCCCTGCGCTCCGATCACGTGCGAACGGCCCGCGCCAAGGGGCTCGGCGAGCGCCAGGTGATCACCAAACACGGCCTGCGCACGGCGCTGATTCCGATGATCACCCTGTGGGGGCTCGACGTCGGTCTGCTGATCGGCGGCGGCGCCGTCCTCACCGAGACGGTCTTCGACATCGACGGCGTCGGCGCGTACTTCGCCGACTCGGTCGGCACGCTCGACGTGCCGCCCGTCCTGGCGATCACGCTCTTCGGTGCAGTGGTGATCGTGGTCCTCAACGCCCTGATCGACATCCTCTACGCCTTCCTCGACCCACGGATCCGCCGATGAGCACGCCTGAGGCCATCACGAACGAGCCGGTGCCCGGCCACGGCCCCGCGCTGCTGGAGATCGACGAACTCGGCGTCCGCTTCGCCACGGAAGCCGGCGCCGTGCAGGCCGTCAGCGGCGTCACGCTCTCGTTGCGCCGCGGCGAGGTCCTGGCGCTGGTGGGGGAGTCCGGCTCCGGCAAGTCCGTCTCGGCGCTCACGCTGCTGGGCCTCACTCGCGGCCCGGGCACCACGATCACCGGGCGGGCGACGTTCGACGGCATCGATCTCCTCGCCGCCTCAGACAAGGCGCTGCAGAAGGTGCGCGGCAAGCGCATCTCGATGGTCTTCCAGGACCCGATGAGTTCGCTCAACCCGGTCCACCGAGTCGGCAACCAGATCGCCGAGCAGGTGCTCGCCCACGAAGACGTCTCCAAGTCGGTGGCCAAACAGCGCGCGATCGAGGCGATGGGCGACGTGGGGATCCCGCGGCCGGCCGAGCGGGCCGACTCCTACCCGCATGAGTTCTCCGGCGGCATGCGCCAGCGAGTGATGATCGCGATGGCGCTGTCGTGTGGGCCGGAGCTGCTGGTCGCCGACGAACCGACGACGGCGCTCGACGTGACCGTTCAGGCTCAGATCCTCGACCTCATCCTGCGCCTGCGAGACGAGCGCAACATGGCGGTGCTCCTGGTGACGCACGACCTGGGCGTCGTCGCGGAGACGGCAGACAACGTGGCCGTGATGTACGGCGGGCGGATCGTCGAGCAGGCCTCCTGCGAGGACCTCTTCCGCGACCCGCGCCACCCCTACGCGTGGGGGCTGATCGGCTCGATCCCTCCGATCATCGGCAAGCGCCCCGAGTACCTGCCGACGATCGGCGGCACGCCGCCGTCGCCCCGAGCCCTGCCGCCCGGGTGCGCGTTTCGCCCGCGGTGCCCGCATGCGTTCGATCGCTGCTTGGAGATGCCGGCACTTACCGAGGACACCCCCGGCCACTTCGATCGCTGCTGGATCCCGCTCGAGGAGAAGCGCACGAAGCGCGTGGACGCCGGTGGCCTGATCGGTCTGCACATGGGCGAGCGCGAAGAGGAAAAGCTGCTCGCGACCGAGACGGCGGAGACGACCGAGGACCCCCGCCATGACTGAGCACCTCCTGGCCCTCGAGCACGTCGAGCAGCAGTTCGACGTCAAAGGCGGGAAGCTGCGCGCGGTCGACGACGTCACCCTGCACATCGACCGCGGCGAGACGCTCGGACTGGTCGGCGAGTCCGGCTGTGGCAAGTCGACCCTGGCCCGCACAGCGATGCGGCTGATCGACCCCACCGGCGGCACGATCACCCTCGACGGGCAGGACATCACGTCGATCTCCGAGCGCGAGCTTCGGCCCCAGCGCACACGGATGCAGATGGTGTTCCAGGATCCATTTGGTTCGCTGAATCCCCGTCGTCGAATCGAAACGATCGTCGGTGACGCCCTCCAGGCCCGCGGGGTCCCGAAGGGCGAGCGACGCCACCAGGCGCTGCAGGCGCTCGAGCAGGTCGGGCTCGGCGAGGACCACATGAGCCGCTACCCGCACGAACTCTCCGGCGGGCAGCGCCAACGCGTCGGCGTGGCGCGTGCGTTGGCGACCAATCCAGATCTGCTCGTGGCCGACGAGCCCGTCAGTGCGCTCGACGTCTCCGTCCAGGCGCAGCTGGTGAACCTGCTCGTCGATCTGCAGCGCAAGCTCGGGCTCGCGCAGCTCTTCGTCGCGCATGACTTGTCGGTCGTGCGGCAGGTCGCCGACCGCGTGGCCGTGATGTATCTCGGTCGGATCGTGGAGACGGGGGAGACGTCGACGATCTTCGAGCGCTCCCGGCACCCGTATACGCGGGCGCTGCTGGCGGCGGTTCCGATCGCCGACCCGACCCGCCGCGGCCGTGCACGCGTCGCACTGTCTGGTGAGCTGCCTTCCCCGATCGACCCACCGGCCGGCTGCCACTTTCACCCGCGCTGCCCGCGCGCCACCGAGGTCTGCAAGACCACGCAGCCGCCGCTCTGGCGCTACGCCGACGGCTCCAGCGCCGCATGCCACCACCCCTTCGAGACCTCCGCCGCCGATATCGCCGGAGGCACCCGTGACGACGCAAGTCCACGGGCGGCGTCCGACCTGGCACCTGAGCCAGACGGAGCCGTGCCGGCCGGCGCGGCGGACTGAGGTCTGACAGGTCAACAGCCCCCATTCGGGTGCTGCACCCGGTGTTACACTGCGTCCGTGCCTACGAAGCGCCCGCGACACACGGTGACCGAGACCGACGCCCTTGCAACGGTCTTGGATCAGCTGCGCGAGCGATCGCCCGGCTCCCGGTTGGATCTTGCTGAGCTGGTCCGGCTAGGCGGTGAAGCGAAACTGAAGTTGCTCGATGAAGAGCAGCGCCGTGAGGCTGATCGTGAGGCCGCGCGAGAACGCTTCTTGGCCCGGAGTCGCACCGGCGAGGGAATCGACGTTGACGCTCTGCGAGAGGCTCGCGAGCGCGGCTGGGCGCATGGCTGAGTCGGTCGGGTTTGGTTACCGGCTCGTCCTCGACAACTCAGCATGGGCGCGGGTCATCGGTGGGCAGCTTCCGAACGGTGGTCAAGGCCGGTGGGAGGCGGCGGTCCGCGCGGAAGAAATCCTGATCTGCGAGCCGTTTCGGCTCGAGGCGCTGTACTCCGCTCGGTCGCAGCGCGACTACGAGGAGATTGCTGCCGATCTCAACGGGTTTGAACAGGTCTCGTCGCACGGTTTGCTCGGCCAAGCATTGGCGGCGCAGGCGGAGCTCGCGCAGGACCGGCAGGTTTCCCACCGCGTCAAGATCGTCGATCTCATTGTGGCCGCTGCGGCAGCTGCGATCGGCGCTGGCGTGCTCCACTACGACCACGACTTCGACATCATTGCCACTCACACCAGCCTGGATTTTCGCAGTGAGTGGATTGCGCCACGAGGAACCCTATGAGCACGCCGCCGCAGTGGTACGTCGTCAACGTGGCGGACGCGCCGACCGTGAGGCATCCGGTCGCAGGCACGTGGACGCGTTTCGAGCGCCCTGAGTTTCCGTTCCAGGAGGTCGGGGTCAACCTGCGGGTCCTGGAGCCTGGGCAGGCGAGCACGATCTTTCATGCGGAAAACAGCGAAGAGCACTTTCTCGTGCTCAGCGGGCAGTGCAAGGCGATTCTCGGTGGCACCGAGCGCGAGCTGGTGGCCTGGGACTTTCTGCATGTGCCGCCGGGCGTGCCGCACACGTTCGTCGGCGCGGGGGAGGGGCCCTGCGCGATTCTCATGATGGGCGCGCGGCACCCGGAGATGCGGAGCTACTACCCCGAGAGCGAGCTGGCCGCCAAGTACGGCGCGTCATCGCCGGAATCCACCGAATCGACCGAGGTGGCCTACTCCGGTTGGTCTGGTGGGCTCCTGGAGCCGATCCAGCTGGACTGGCCGCCGCAGGGCGGCTAACCGGCGCGGACTCATACCTGCGTCTAGAACGAGTGTCCCTCCTAGACGCACGGCCCGAAACGTGACGAGCGTCCACTCTGTACAGAACGCCAGTGTTTGGCGCGGATTGGCACTGGTCAACCGGTTCCAACACCCTGGGATCTCGGGATTTACGCCCAACTAGGCGCGGCTCACACACCGGCTCCAAACTTCAGATCCGCAATCAGGGCACCGATTCATGGGACATCGCAGGCCCCCGCCTGCTCGTTCCCCGTTCGTTTTCGCGAGTTGGTCCGGTTGCTCTCTCCCTTCCCACGCCTCTTCTCCTCTGCAGCCACGGTGCTGCTGGTGACGCTTGCCGTCGTCCTGGGTGTGGCCTCCCCGGCAAACGCGGCGCTGACGGCTGCCCTGCCGACGGCGTCGCCCTCCGACACGTCGGCGATGGCCTACAGCAACTACGTCATCGACTCGACCTTCGGAGCCGACAACGACGGTCAGTCGCCGCGGTCCGTGCAGTTCGACCTCCCCAAGGGGCAGCTTGGCGCCGTCCAGAACGCGACGATCTGCTCGGACGCCAACTTCAACGCCGACAATTGCGCCGCCAGCTCGCAGATCGGTGAGGTGCTGGTGAACGGCAACGCCGTCGCCATCGGCTTCATCAATATCGACGTGGCGGCCGTGGGCGGCATCTACCGCCTGGGCACCACGGGCACCGAAGCGGCCCGCATCGGCATCGTCGCCGACGACCCTGCCGCTCAGCCGCTCTTCATCGTCGGCACGATGCGCATCCGCGACGCCAGCAGCTACGGCATCACGGCGTTCGTCAACAACGTCCCGAACACGGCGACGGCCGACCTCTTTGGCATGGGCGTCGACGTCGACGTGTCGCGGATGCGGATGACGCTCTACGGCCGGGTCGGCGGCGGCGCCTCCGGCAACGGCTTCATGTTCAACCCCGCGGAGTGCATCGCCGCCACCACCGTCGTGCGCGCCTACGCCGGCGTCGGCTACACCGGCGCCGTCCACACCGCCAACCGGGCCTACACGCCGACCAACTGCGCGGGTGCGCCCTACAACCCGGCGCTGACGTTCGGCCCGGCAGGCACCGCCGGCCACACGGCAACGGCCTTCAACGTGAACGTGTCGCAGCCCTACAACGCCACCGATGCGAAGGTGGGCTCCCCGTTCAAGACGACCGTCGTGAACATGCCGCCGGGCATCTCGCTGACGGGCTCGACGAAGTCCGATGGCACTCTCGCGGTGTGCAGCGACGCGCAGTTCAGCGTGAACGCGCTGACGCCCGACACGTGCCCCGCCGCGTCAGACGTTGGCAACGTGACGCTCGACTCTCCGCTGGTCGGCGCACTCAACGGCGACGTGTTTCTCGCCCAGCCCCAAGCGGGCCCCAACGACATCATCCGCCTCTTCTTCGTGGCCGAGCAAAGCGGTGCCGCCGATGCCGTCCGCGTGAAGCTGCTGGCGCGGGTGGAGGTCAACCCGACGACGGGAGAGATGACGGCGACCCTCGACAACCTCCCGGCCCAGCCCGTCAAGAGCTTCAACTTCACCTTCCGCACCTCGCCCTCGCAGGCCGTGCGTCAGCCGCGTCTCTGCGGCACCTACCCCGGCGACGCCGACCTCACGAGCTACTCGTCGTCGACGCCCGTCAGCCGCTCCGGCAACTACACCGTGACGACCAACTGCGGTGGCGCCGGGCGGTTCAACCCGACCATCGGGATGACGACCTCGCCGAACACCGCCGGTGCCACCACGACCGGCGTGACGACCCTGGCGATCCCCGTGGGCGATGAGGCCCTCACGTCGACGACCGTCTCGCTGCCGCCGGGCATGATCGCGATGCTGAGTGGCCAGGCGCGGTGCACGATCGCCCAGGCCACCGCCAACACCTGCGCCGTGGGCACCCAGGTCGGCTCCGTGCTTGCCGTCGCCGGCCAGACGGGCCCCGGCTCGTTCACCGGCAACGTCTACCTCACGGACGCCCCCGACGCGAGCTCGATCGCCGGCCTCTACATCAACGTGCCGATGCAGGTCGGCCCGATCTTCGTCGGCAACGTCGCGATCCAGGCCAAGCTCGTGCTGCGCCCCGACTTCGGCGTCGACGTGGTCGCCACCATCCCCGATGCCGTCCGCGGGATTCAGCTCGATCAGCAGTCGCTGCAGCTCACGTTCAACAAAGCGAACTTCCTCCTTAACCCGCCCGTCTGCACCGGCAACACCGTCGAAGGCCAGTTCGGCTCCGCGCAGGGCACGACGAGAAGCGCCAGCTCGGCCATCACGATCACGGGCTGCGGCTCGATGGCGTTCGCGCCGACCCTTGCCTTCTCCGCGGCGCCCGCTTCGGCCGGCGGCGCCTCGTCGTTCACCACCACGGTGACGCAGCCCGCGTCGACGGCGTCGGTCTTCCAGTCGCCGCCGAAGACGATCGCCGTCACCCTGCCCGACGGCGTCTCGCTCTCCCCGTCGGCCAATAGCGACGGCAACCTGGCCGGCTGCTCCGACGCGCAGTTCACCAAGTCCGACTTTGCTGCCCCGACCTGCCCGGCGGGCTCCAACGTGGGCTCCGTCGTGATCCAGACGCCGAGCATCGGCCGTCTGGCCGGAAGCGTCTACCTCGGGACCGCCGTCTCCGGCCACACCGCCCGCGTGCTGGTCGACGCCGTCTCCGACGACTACGGCACCCGTGCCCGGGTGAAGCTCGAAGGCCTGCTCGACGTCAACGCCACGACCGGGGCCACCACGATCGCTTTCGACGGCATCCCGCCCGTCAACTTCACGAGCTTCTCGCTCACGATGCGCGGTGGCACCAACCCCGTGCTCTCGATGCCGCGCACGTGTGGCACGCCGGCCGGCTCCTCCACGATGACGCCGCACAGCGGCTCGGTCGCTTCGCCTACCGCGACGCTCACGATCAACGTGAACTGCTCGGATGCTTCGAGCTTCTCGCCGACCTTCGCGACGACGTTCTCGTCGTATGCCGCTGGTGCGAACACCACGATGACCACCACCGTCGGCGTCCCGGAGCGCCACCGCGCTCTCGACCGGATCACGCTCAACCTGCCTGCCGGCCTGCTTGCCAACATCGCCGGCGCCACGCGCTGCACGATCGCCGCAGCGAACGCCGGTACCTGCGCCGTCGCCTCCAAGATCGGTGACGTCACCGCGCTCGCTGGCCAGGGCACGACCCCCGGCACGTTCAACGGCAGCCTCTACCTCACCGATGCTCCGTCGGCTGGCGACGTCGTCGGCATTGCCGTCGAACTCCCCGCCGTCGTCGGACCGGTCGATCTGGGCAAGGTCATCACGATCGCCTCCGTGAAGCTCCGGCCCGCTGACTACGGCATCGACGTCGTCGCGAACGTCCCGACCGACGCCAAAGGCGTGGCACTGCACCTGCGCTCGCTGCAGCTACAGATCAACAAGTCCGGCTTCCTGACGAACCCGGTGACGTGCGCCTCGACACCCGTCACGTCGACGCTGCGCTCGGTCGGCGGCAGCACCGCCACTCCGACGGCGGCCTTCCAGGCGACCGGCTGCGCCTCACTCGCCTTCAACCCCTCGCTCGCCTTCTCGGCCACGCCGCAGGCAGCCGCCGGTGCCAGCGCGTTCACCACGACGATCACGGCCCCGGCCGGCGGCGCGGCGCTCAAGACGGCCGTCGTCGACCTGCCGACCGGCGTCTCGCTCTCGTCCTCGATCAACAGCGCGGGCAACCTCACGGGCTGCAGCGCCGCCCAGTTCAGCAAGACCGACTTCGCCGATCCGACGTGTCCGGCCGCCAGCGACATCGGTGACGCGACCATCGCCGTGCCGCAGGTCGGCACGCTCACCGGCGACGTCTACCTCACCTCCGCCACGCCCTCTGGCGCCATCGCCGGTCTCTACCTCGACGCGAAGTCGCCGACGTTCGGGAGCGCCGTACGGGTCAAGCTCGACGGCAAGGTCGACGTCGACCAGGCCACCGGCAAGACGACGGCCACCTTCGACAACGCCCCAGCCGTCGCCTTCACCTCCTTCCAGCTCGCGCTGCGCGGCGGCACCGCCCCAGCGATCTCGGTGCCCCGCACCTGTGGCACGCCGGCCGGCAGCGCGTCGCTGAGCCCGCAGAGCGGCTCGGCCGTCACCCGCAACGCGACGCTGACGATCGATGCCAACTGCGGCGTCGCCGCGAGCTTCGGCGCGACGGGTTCGGTGTCCCTGAGCAACCTCAACGCTGGCGCCGACACGAACCTCACCACCACGATCAACGTGCCCGCGGGCCACCGCGAACTCGCCAAGGTCGCGATCTCGCTGCCCGCTGGCCTGCTGGCGAACATCGACGGCAAGACTCGCTGCTCCGTGGCGGCCGCGACGGCCGGCACCTGCTCGGCCGCCACCGAGATCGGCACCGTTGCCGCGCAGGCCGGCCAGGGCACCACGCCCGGCGCCTTCAACGGCGGCAAGGCCTACCTCGTCGACGCACCCAGCGCCGGCGACATCGTCGGCATCGGCCTGTCGATCCCGGTCGTCGTCGGCCCGGTCGACCTCGGCAAGGTCAACGTCATCGCGTCGGTGAAGGTCCGCTCGGACTACGGGATTGACATCACGGCCGACGTGCCCACCACGGTGAAGGGCATCCCGATGTACCTGCGCCAGCTGCAGATCGTGGTGAACAAGTCCGGGCTGCTCTTCAACCCAAGCACCTGCGGATCCAAGACCTCCACGCTCGCGCTCACCAGTGCGTCGTACGCCGGGGCCTCGAGCAACGCCAGCGACTCCAGCTCGCAGACGATCACCAACTGCGCCGGCCTCGCCTTCAACCCGACGGTCGCGTTCAGCGCCGCTCCGGCGAGCGCAGGCGGCTCCTCGGCGTTCACCACCCGCATCACCCTGCCCTCCTCGCCGGCACAGTCGGCGCTCAAGGACGCCACGGTCACGCTGCCCGATGGCGTATCGCTGTCGCCGTCGCTGAACTCCGATGGCAACCTCGTCGGCTGCACCGACGCCCAGTTCAACCAGGCTGCGCCGTTTGCGGCGCCGACCTGCCCGGCCGCGTCCGACATCGGCTCGGTCGCGATCCAGACGGCCTCGATCGGCGCGATCAACGGCGACGCCTACCTGGCGTCCACCGCGCCGGGGCACGTCGCTCGCATCTTCATCTACGCCGACTCCGTGACCTACCCGGGGACGCGCGTGAAGTTCAGCGGCGTCGTCGACAGCAACGCCGGCACGGGCGTGGCGACCGCCACCTTTACCGGCGCTCCCGAGGTGCCGTTCACCGAGTTCGCGATCACCTTCCGCGGTGGCACCACGCCGGCCATCTCGATGCCGCGGACGTGCGGCACGCCGCAGGGCTCGGCGTCGCTCACCGGCCATGCCGGGAACCCGGCCGTGAGCCGCACCGCCAACCTCACCGTCGACCAGAACTGCGCGGACTCCACGAGCTTCGCCCCGACGCTGACCAACGTGATCAGCCCGACGAAGGCCTCCGCCAACTCCACGCTGACGACCACCATCAACGTGCCCGAGCGCCACCGCGCGCTGGACCGGATCACGCTCAACCTGCCCGCTGGCCTGCTCGCGAACGTGGCTGGTGCACCTCGCTGCACCATCGCCGCAGCGAGCGCCGGCACCTGCGCGATTGGCACGAAGATCGGCACGGTCGCCGCGCGCGCCGGCCAGGGCACCGTGCCCGGCACCTTCAACGGCAACCTCTACCTCACGGACGCCCCGACGCCGGCCACCGACGTCGTTGGCATCGCCGTCGAGCTGCCCGCCGTCGTCGGCCCGGTCGACCTCGGCAAGATCGTCACGATCGCCGCCGTCAAGCTGCGCCCCGCCGACTACGGCATCGACGTCGTCGCCGACGTCCCGACCTCCATCCAGGGCATCCCGCTGCACCTGCGCCAGCTCACCCTGACGGTAGACAAGTCGGGCTTCCTGACCAACCCGGCCACCTGCGCGGCCGGCACCACGAACTCCACGCTGCGCTCCGTCGGCGGCAGCACCGCCACGCCGAGCGTTCCGTTCACCGCGACCAGCTGCAACACGCTCGGCTTCAACCCGGCCGTCTCGTTCTCCGCCTCGCCGGCGCAGGCCTCGGGCGCCAGCGCCTTCACCACGCGCATCACGGCGCCGGCGTCGACCGCCGGCAACGAGCAGGGTGCGCTGAAGAAGGCCGTCGTCGACCTGCCGACCGGCGTCTCGCTCTCCTCCTCGATCAACAGCGCCGGCAACCTCGTCGGCTGCTCTGCCGCGCAGTTCGCGCAGTCGGCCTTCACCGATCCGACGTGCCCGGCCGCCAGCGACATCGGCGACGCCACCATCGACGTGCCGCAGGTCGGCACGCTCAGCGGAGACATCTACCTCGCCACGACGGCGCCGTCCGGCGCGATCGCCGGCCTCTACCTCGACGCGTCGAGTGCGGCGTTCGGTGACTCCGTCCGCGTGAAGCTCGACGGCAAGGTCGACGTCGACCCCGCGACCGGCAAGACGACCGCGACGTTCGACAACGCCCCGGCGATCGCCTTCACGAACTTCCAGCTGACGCTGCGCGGCGGCACCAACCCCGCCACGTCGATGCCGCGGACCTGTGGCACCCCGACGGGCACCGCCACCATCACGCCGCAGACCGGCTCGACCGTGACCCGCACCGGCACGCTGACGATCGACCAGAACTGCGCCAGCGCCGGCAACTTCGCCGCTACCGGTGCCGTCAGCCTGAGCACCACTGCCGCCGGCCAGGACACGAACCTGACGACCACCGTGAACGTGCCCGCAGGCGGACGCGAACTCGGCAAGGTCGAGATCTCGCTGCCTGCCGGCCTGCTCGCCAACATCGAGGGCAAGACCCGCTGCACCGTTGCTGCCGCTCAGGCCGGCACGTGCGCCGCGGGCGCCGAGATCGGCACGATCTCCGCCACCGCCGGCCAGGGCACCACGCCCGGCACGTTCGGCGGCGGCAAGGTCTACCTCGTCGACGCCCCGTCGGCCAGTGACATCGTCGGCCTTGGCCTCTCGATCCCGGTCGTGGTCGGCCCGGTCGACCTCGGCAAGGTCAACGTCGTCGCCTCGGTGAAGCTCCGCTCGGATTACGGCATCGACATCACGGCCGACGTCCCGACCGACGTGAAGGGCATCCCGATGTACCTGCGGTCGCTGCAGATCCTGGTGAACAAGCCGAACCTGCTCTTCAACCCGAGCACCTGTGGCGTGAAGACGTCGACGCTGACGATGACGTCAGCCTCCTACGGCGGCTCTACGACCACGGCTCCGGCCAGCACCACGAACACCACGATCGATAGCTGTGGCGCACTCGCCTTCAACCCGTCGCTGGAGTTCTCCGCGACCCCGGCCAAGGCCGGTGGCAGCGGCGCCTTCACCACGAAGATCACGCTCCCGAGCTCGCCGGCGCAGTCGGCGCTGAAGACCGCCACGGTGCAGCTGCCCAGCGGCCTGTCGCTCTCGCCGTCGATCGACTCGGGCGGGAACCTGACCGGCTGCACCGCCGCACAGCTCGACCAGGCCACGCCGTCGGTCGCCCCGACCTGCCCGGCCGCCTCGAAGATCGGCACGACCACGATCCAGACCGCCTCGGTTGGCGCGATGACGGGCGACGTCTACCTCGCCGCGAGCGCCCCCGGCCACCTCGCCGGGGTCTACGTCTACGCCGGCAGCGCGAGCTTCCCCGGTGCACGCGTGAAGATGACGGGCGTCGTCGACGTCGACGAGAACACCGGCCTGACGTGGGCCGTCTTCGGCGACGCACCTGAGGTGCCGTTCACCGAGTTCGCCATCACGTTCCGCGGTGGAGACAACCCGGCGCTCTCGCTGCCGCGCGTCTGCGGCTCGCCGCAGGGCTCCGCGACGCTGACGTCTCACGCTGGTGGCGCGCCCGTCGGCCGCTCCGGCACGCTCACCATCGATCAGAACTGCGGCGCGGCCGGCTTCACGCCGACGTCGACCACCGTCACCACGAGCCCGACGACGGCGGCTGCCGCGACGTCGATGCTGACCACGATCACGCTGCCCGAGGGCCAGCAGGAACTCAGCCGCGTGCGGCTCTCCCTTCCGGCCGGGCTGATCGCCAAGATCGACGGCCGCCAGCGCTGCTCGGTCGCCGCGGCAACCGCCGGCACCTGCGCCGCCGGGTCCAAGATCGGCACGCTCACGGCCAAGGCTGGCCAGGGTGCGACGCCCGCCACCTTCTCCGGCGGCACCGTCTACCTCACCGACGCACCCGGTGCCGGTGACCTCGTCGGCCTTGCGATCGAGCTGCCGGTGAAGGTCGGCTCCGTCGGTGGCAACGCCATCGTCGACCTCGGCAAGCTCACGGCCGTCGGCGGGATCAGCCTGCGCACCGACTACGGCATCGACATCGACATGGCCGTGCCGACCAAGATCAAGGGCATCCCGACCTACCTGCGCCAGATCGCGCTGAACATCAACGAACCCGGCTTCATGGTGAACCCGGCGACCTGCACCGGCAACGCCTACTCCGGCACGCTGAACGCCGTCCAGGGTGGCAGCGCCCCGATCAGCGGCAGCCTGTCCGTCACCGGCTGCGCCGGCGCCTCGTTCAACCCGTCGGTCGCCTTCAGCGCCGCTCCCGCCCGCCCGGCTGCGTCGTCAGCGTTCACGACCACGATCTCCGTCCCGGCCGATCACTCGCCCGTCAAGACTGCGGCCGTCACGCTGCCGGCCGGCGTGTCGCTGAGCGCCAGCGCCAACGCTGGCGGCGACCTCGTCGGCTGCACCGCCGGGCAGTTCGACGCTGCCTCCTGGGCCGACCCGACTTGCGGGGCCGGCTCGAAGATCGGCACCGTCTCGATCCAGACGCCGTCGGTCGGCGCGATCACCGGTGACGCCTACCTAGCGGCCACCACGCCGAATGGCACGATCGCGAGCCTCTACCTCGACGCCCAGAGCACCGCGTTCGGCGCCAAGGCTCGGATCAAGGTCACCGGCACCGTCGCGGTCGACGCCGGTACGGGCGCCACCGTCGCCACGTTCGACAACCTCCCGGGTGTCGCGTTCACCAGCTTCGCGCTGACGCTGCGTGGCGGCGCCTCGCCGGTCGTCAGCCTGCCGCGCACCTGCGGTTCGTTCGCTGGCTCGGCGCTACTTACGCCGCATGCGGGCTCCGCTTCGACGAAGAACGCCTCGCTCGTCCTCGATCAGGCCTGCCCCGCGGCCGGCCAGTTCGGGCCGCAGGTTGACTTCGACCTGAGCCCCAACGGCGCCGGCGACGCGGGCAAGCTGACCACCACGATCACGGTTCCCGGCGGCGACCAGGAACTCTCGAAGGTCCGCATCGACATGCCCGAGGGCCTGACGGCCAAGCTCAAGGACGCACTGCGCTGCACGATCGCGAACGCGCAGCTCGACAACTGCGCGGCGAACACGGAGATCGGCACGGTCGTCGCCAAGGTCGGTGTCGACGGAGCCTCGTACTCGCAGAGCGGCAAGGTCTACCTCACCGAGGGTCGAGCCGGCAACGTTGCGGGCATGGCAATCATCCTGCCGGCCGTCGTCGGCCCGATCGACCTCGGCAAGGTGATCACGGTCGCCGACATCCAGCTGAAGAGCCCCGACCTCGCGCTGCAGATCACCGCCGACGTGCCCACCAGCGTGAAGGGCGTGCGCCTCGACCTGCGCGAGTTGAAGCTGAACATCACGAAGGACGACTTCCTCGTGAATCCCAGCTCCTGCGGCACGCTGCCCGGCACGGCGGCGTTCACCGGCAAGGACGGCGCCACCGCCGCTGACACTGCGTCGATCACGGTCCCGGCGGGCACCTGCGCCACGCAGAACTTCGATCCGCAGATCTCCTTCGACGCCGGCAACCCGAAGCCGGGGGAGTCCTCCGACTTCACGACCTCGGTCGCGGTGACCGATCAGCCCGGCCCGGAGTCGCCGTTCAAAGCGGTCAACGTGCGCCTGCCTGAGGGCATGTCGCTGAGCGCCTCCGCTGGCGCCCGCGGCGATCTCGACGGCTGCACCGACGCTGAGTTCAAGCAGGACGACCTCGCGGCGGCCTCGAGCTGCCCAGCTGGCTCGGAGATCGGCACCGTGAGGTTCGAGACCGGCGAACTCGCCGGTGACCTCGACGGCAAGGTCTACCTTGCTCCGGCGACGAACGGCAACCTCGCACGCATCTTCTTGGAGACCACCTCGAGCACGATCGCCAACCTCACGGTCCGGCTGATCGGCCGCGTCGAGGTCAACGAGACGACCGGCGCCACCGACGCGATCTTCGACGAGATCCCGGCGATCCCGGTCACGCGGTTCACGGTGAAGCTGCGCGGCGGCGACGCCCCGACGCTCGCGCTGCCGCGCCTCTGCGGCACCGCCCAGGGCACGGGCACGTTCGTCCCCGTGAGCGGCACGGCCACGCAGACCCGCAACGCGGGCCTCGCGCTGTCCACCGACTGCCCGGATGCCAACGCGTTCTCGCCGACCGTGACGCTTGATCGCTCGACGCAGGCTGCTGGCCGCTCGATGACCTTCACCACGACGGTGGACGTCCCGGCCAAGCAGCAGGAACTCTCGTCGCTGCGGATGGTCCTGCCCGCCGGCCTGCTCGGCAACATCAGCCAGATCCCGGCCTGCTCCTTCACGGATGCCAAGGCCGGCACCTGCGCGGCGTCCTCCAAGGTCGGCGACGTCACGGCGCAGGCCGGCGTTGCGTCGGCACCGTTCGCCCTCGAGGGCGCGGCGTACCTGGTCAAGGGCGACAGCAACTCCATCGCTCGCCTGGCGATCGTGCTGCCGGCGAAGGTCGGCCCCGTGGATCTCGGCGATGTCATCACGATCGCCGAGCTGAAGCTCCGCGCCGACTACGGCCTCACGATCACGGCCGATGACGTGCCGACGAAGGTCAAGGGCGTGCGGGTCGACCTGCACAAGCTGGAGCTCGCGATCAACAAGCCCGGCTTCATGGTGAACCCCGTCAGCTGCACGCCGGCGCAGGGCACGACGACCATGGGCTCGGCCCAGGGCGGGACCCAGCAGCGCCAGCAGGACTTCTTCACCACCGGTTGCGACCAGCTGAAGCTCGACGCCTCGCTGGGCTTCGACGCCTCCCCGGCCAGCCCGCTGACGGCCAGCGCCGTGACGACGAAGATCAACGCCTCGGCGCCCTCCGGCGACGCGCTCGACGCGATGAAGAACATCCGCGTGACGCTGCCGGAGCAGACGTCGCTGTCGGCCTCGGCCGGTGCCAAGGGCGACCTCGCCGAGTGCACGGCGGGCGAGTTCAAGGCGTCGGACATCGACGTCGACGCTGCCTGCCCGGCCGGCTCGAAGGTCGGCAACGTCGGCATCAGCAGCCCGATGATCGGCGACCTCACCGGAGACGTCTTCCTTGGCGCCAAGACCGACGGCCACTTCGCCGGGATCTTCTTGCAGGCCAAGGCGGCGGAGTACCCCTCACTGCGCGTGAAGATCGCCGGCTCGCTCGACGTCGACGAGACGACGGGCCGCATGATCGCCACCTTCCAAGACCTCCCGCAGGTCCAGGTCTCGGCGATCAACCTGCAGCTCCGCGGTGGCGACGCCCCGGTGCTCTCGCTGCCGCGCACCTGTGGCACGTTCGGCGCCGACGTCAACGTCCTGCGCCACGGCGGCGCCGCGAGCGACGCGACCGGCAACCTGGTCCTCGATCAGGACTGCCCGGACGTCAACGCGTTCGCGCCGAAACTCGACCTGTCGGTCTCGCCTACCCAGGCGGGCGCGAGTACGGCGCTGAACACGAAGATCACCGTCCCGGCTCGCCACCAGGAGCTGAGGAACCTCGACCTCGCCATGCCCAATGGCTTGCTCGGCCGGCTCACGGTAGCCCCGAAGTGCTCGCTCGACGCCGCCCGCGCCAACGCCTGCAGCGACGCGTCGCAGGTTGGCTCGGCGAGCGCCAAGGTCGGCGTCGCCACCGCGCCCTACGGCGTGAGCGGCAAGGTCTTCCTGACGGACGGCTTCGACGGCTCGATCGCCGGTCTCATGTTCGCGCTGCCGGCGAAGGTCGGTCCGATCGATCTCGGCACCGTCGTGACGCTCGCCCAGATCAAGCTGGTCGGCAGCGATCTGCAGATGCGGATCACGGCCAACGACATCCCCACCCGCGTGAAGGGCATCCCGCTGAGCATCAGCGAGCTGTCGATCAACGTCGACAAGCCCGGCATGGTGCTCAACGCCACGTCGTGCAGCGCCCAGCAGGCCAAGGCCAGCTTCGGCTCGGCGCAGGGTGGCAGCGCGTCCTCGGACGCCGGCTACCAGGCGAGCGGCTGTGAGTCGCTGAACTGGCAGCCGTCGCTGAAGGTGGGCTTCAGCGGCCCACCGGCCGAGATGAAGGCCAAGGGCCACCCGACGCTCACGACCGTCATCCAGCAGGCCGAGGGCCAGGGCAACATGAAGTCGGCCGTCGTCACGCTGCCGGTCGGCGTCGCCACCGACCTGACGAACGTCAACAAGCGCAGCTGCGCGAACCCGGAGACCGCCATCGCCGGTGGGTGCCCCGAGTCCTCCAAGCTCGGTGCTGGTGAGATCGTCACGTCGGCGCTACCGGAGCCGGTCGACGCGACCCTCTACATCGTGAAGATCCCGAACGTGACCCTGCCGGGCGTGGCCATCCACGTGCGCGACCAGATCGCCTTCGACATCATCGGTACGACGAAGCTCGACAAGGCTGGTCGCCTCGTCGCCAGCTTCGACAACCTGCCGGACACGCCGATCTCCAAGATGACGCTCGTGTTCAACGGCGGCTCGACCGGCGTGCTGCAGCTCGGCAAGGAGATCTGTGGCGTGAAGGGCCTCGCGACCGACGGGACGCTCGGTTCGCACCACGGCGCATCGAAGAACCTGTCGGTGCCGGTGGACTGCAACGGCACGAGCTTCGGCGGCAATACGCCGACCGATCCCAACGTCAAGTCGTTGGCCTCCGCCACCTTCCGGCCTGAGGGCAGCAGCTCCGCACTGACGTTCGCGCTGTCGAACCCGAACGGGATCTCCAAGCTCGTGCTGAAGATGCCGAAGGGCGCGATCTTCACGAAGAAGGCCTACAAGATGACCAAGCTGACGCTGACGGGTGCCAAGGCGAAGACGAACATCGTCAACGGCGAGCGTCGCATGGCGATCTCGATCAAGCCGACCGTCGCCGGCGAGAAGGTCACGAAGGTCAAGTTCAAGCTGCCGAACAAGGCGATCCGGATCAACTACAAGATCCGCCGCGTCCTGGCAGACAAGAAGACGTCCAAGAAGAAGAAGGCGAAGCTCCTCGCCAAGCTCCTCTCGCCGTCGATCACCGTCCTGGATGGGACGGGCACCGCGACCGACGTGAAGCTCAAGGTGGCGGTCTCCGCCAAGTAGGAGCGGTGCTCGGGTGGGTGTCGCTAGGAGTCAGGTAGCGGGTTGAGGTCGAGGCCCGCCGCGGGTGAAGCGCCGCAGGACCTGTTCGGCTTCGGCGGTTCCGAGTTTCAGGGCGGTGGCGTATTTGACGAGCTGGTGGTACGGCTGCGCGATCAGGTCCCAGTCGATCGGGCGACGTGCGATCACTGGCTCCAGGTCGGCCCAGGCTTCGCCGGTGGGGAGTCCGGGGCGGTAGAGGCGGGCGGCGCCGATGCGTTTGAGGCGCGGCATCGGGCGAAGGCCGAGCAGGTGGCAGAACGCGAAGCCGACGATCGAGGCGCCATGGGTGCCGGTGTAGTTGCGGTAGGGGCCCGGCCGAGCCAGCCATGTGCTGGCTCGGCCGGGCTAGCGGTTCACGCCGCGACCGCGTTCCTGATGTTGCGTTTGGCGCGCCGCTACTGCTGGGCTTGCGCTGCGACGGGAGGATGGGAGGAAGCCAGCGCGGCCGGAACTGAGAGGTTGCGGGCGGTGAAGGCGACCTCGGGAATGCGCTGCAGTGTCTGAAGGCCGCCAGTGAAGAAGGCTTCCGGCACGTAGACGACTCGGTCATCGCGCACAGCCTCAAGCCCAGCGAGCCGCTCGGCGACCTGCTCCTCTTGGACTTTGCGGTCAGCGTCGTCGAGGTACGTGATGATCAGGGCATCGGGCTGGGTGCGTAGTACCTGTTCGCGGCTGAGCTGGGTGAAGGTTGACCCTGCTGGGACGGCTCCGCTGGGCAGCGCGTTGTCGACCTTCAGTGCTTCCAGGATCGGTGCGTAGGAGCCGCGGTCGTAGGCAAACAGCTCGCCCTTTGAAAGCGTGCCGGCGTAGACCGTGGGTGCGTCACCGGTGAGCTGCTGCGCAGTCTGTGCGACGCGGTCTTTGCCCCAGCTCGTCAAGCGCGCTGCGGCGTCTTTGCTGCCCGTCAGCGTGCCGAGCGCCGCGAGGGTGTCGTACACGTCGTCAAAGCTTGGCTCGCCCTTGTCCTCGTCCAGGCAGGCCGTTGGGATGACCAGCGGCGCGACGCCGTCGCCGACGAGCTCCTTTTGGGTGGGCACGGCCTTGCCGTCAAAGGCCCAGGACCCGTCGCCTACGACGAGATCTGGCCGCGCAGCGAGGACCTGCTCTTTGGAGGGCGCCGCCTCGGCGATGACTGGCACCTTCTCGTAGGCGGTCTTCGTGGAGGCCAGCGGAGTGAATGAGCCAGCGTTGACCTGGCCGACCACGCGATCGCCTACACCCAGGGCAACGAGCGTCTCCGTCACGTAGTTGCGGAGCGAGAGGATCCGCGAGGCGGGTGCACCTGGAGTGATCCACACGCCGTCGCATCCGCGAACGGCGCCCGTTGGCGTTGTGGCCGAGGCTTCGACCATGGCGACCGTCATCGGTGTGCTCGGTGCTGCCGGGTCGGCGGCAGCGGTGTTGTTGTCGTTGTCACCGCAGGCGGCAAGGCCGGTGGACAGCGCGAGCGCTGCCAGGACGCTTGCTGCGCCGAGAGATCGTTGGGACGGTCGTGTGGTCATACCGCTAGCTCCAGAAATAAAGGGGGGACAAGCCCATTGAATTGAGAATGAGTCTCAGTATTGTCCATTTCGGGTGCTCGTGTCGTCTTCCCTCAGGGGGCCGACGGGCGGTGCCCGACCCATCACGAACCAGGAGGACCTATGTCCCGAGATCACGAATTCGAGATCGAGCCCGTCGCTGCGGCGGCGGAGCTGCCGGCGCTGCAGGGCGTTGGCTCGCACGCGCTCGTCGATCAGCCGTTCGAGGTTGAGCCCGTCGCTGCGGCGGCGGAGCTGCCGGCGCTGCAGGGCGTTGGCTCGCACGCGCTCGTCGATCAGCCGTTCGAGCGCGCCTAGCCCTCGATGGTCGACCCCTCGACTTTGGTTGAGGAGCTGGCGGGCGGGGTCCAAGCGGCCCCGCCCGTGGCGGCTTCTCCTCGCCTGCGAGCTGGCGCGTGGCTTCATGAAGCCGCGGACGGGTCGTGGCGCCTGGTCACCGGCGACGGCGCGCCGCGCCGCGTCCGCGGTGATGGCGCCACGCTGCGCGCACTGAGCGACGCGCTCACGGACGCGCGGACCGGCGGCACCATCCCGGCCGAACTCGTGCCCGCAGCAGTGGCGGTCGGCGTGATGTCCGCGCCTGCCTCAAGCTCGCCCGGCTCGTCGGTGCGATCGGTCGCGGTGCTCTGCGATGACCGCCTCGGGGCCGCGCTGCGCGCCGGGCTCCCTGGCACTGGGCTGCATGAAGCCGATCAGCAGGAGGCCGACGTCTGGCTTGTGGGCGCCGCGTTTCAGACCGACGCACGCTTTCGCGCCCTGGACCGTGACGCGGTCACCCATGGCGTGGCGTGGCATCGCGCGTTTCGCGAAGGCGACCGCTGGTCGATCGGACCATTCTCATGTGGAGCCGGTACGGCCACCTACGAGGACTACCGGATACGGCGCCTCTCAGCGGACGCCCAGCCCCAGGAGCTCGAACAACGGTGGGCTTGGTTTGACCGTCTGCCCGCAAACGTCGTCGACCCGCCCTCGGCGATCGAAGCTGCCCTGATCGCCGCGCTGATGCTGCGCGACGTCGCCGCCTTGGCTGCGGGCGCCACGCCTCCCGGCGCCAGCGCCGAATGGCTACTCGACCCCAAAACCGGCACATTGGATCGCCACCCGGTGCTGCCGCTCCCGATCGCGCCAACGCGGTGACGCAGACGCAACCAGCCACCACCGGCCTGCAGGGGCCGACCCATCGCCTCGGCTGGACCGTCGAAGGCGTCCACGGCAGCCTCGTCGGCGACCTGCACCTTCCGGCATCCTGCGGGTCGACTCCTGCACCGGTCATCCTGCTTCGCACCCCCTACGGAAGAGCGGCCTTTCACAGCCGGGGGCGCTGGTGGGCCGCGCGCGGGTACGCCGTGGCGGTCCAGGACGTCGCCGGCCGCTACGACTCCGCTGGGCCCTGGTGCCCCTATGACCTCGCCGTCGAGCGCGAAGATGCTGCCCGCACGATCGACAAGCTCGCGCAGGCGCCGTGGTGTGACGGGCGCGTGATCGCAGCTGGCGCGTCGTACGGTGCGTACTGCGCGTGGGCGGCCGCGATCGCCAGGCCAGCTACGGTCTGCGCCGTAGTCTCCGAAGTCCCGGCACTTGGCCCGCCACGAACGACCCGCGACAGCGGCGGGCTGCTGCGCCTGCTCGACCACGTCGGCTGGTGGCTCGCGCACGGCGAGACGCGCGTCAGCCGCGCCGAACAGATCCAGGAACTCATGGCCGCCGACCGCGGCGCGCTTGACCCGGCACGTGGCGTACTAGCCGCTCTCCCTGACCGGCTAGGGGTCCACGCGCCCGACTTCGCCGCGGCGCTTGAGCGCTCGACCGACCCGCTGGCGCTCGGAGCGCTGTCCGTCCCCTCACTCCACGTAACGGGCTGGCATGACCGATTCCTCGCCGACGCCTTTGCGCTCTGGCGCGCCGTCGGCGCCGACCTGACGGCGCCCCCGGCAGCGCAGCTCGTGGTCGGCCCGTGGGGACACGAACTCGATGGGCCCGCCAGACACGACCGCACGCTTGGCTGGCTCGCCGCACACGCGCCACTTGCCGCGCATCCGCCGCAGCGCACACGCACCCTTACCGGTGGTCGCCAACGACGGTGGCTCCCGCTCACCCTGGACGGCATCGAGCAACCCTGGCGGACTGGCGCCGACACACCCCACCGCCCGGACCCAGTGGCGCTTGCCCTCACCCCAGACGGCTTGCTTTGCGCAAAGCCGCCAGGAGGTAGTCCGGCGGTTGCGGTGCTCAGCCATGACCCCGCTGCGCCGACGGGGTCCACGGCCCCAGCGACCGACCGGCGCGAGCTCTCAGGCGCCACCGCCGCCCACGCCCGGTGGTGGACGGCCCCGCTTACCCGGGCCATCGAACTCGACGGTCAACCGACGCTCACGGCCCCGTTTCGCGCCGAGCCGCGCTGGGCGGACTGGGTGGTCCACCTAGAAGCCCGCCGCGCCGACGGCACGGTGCTCGCGCTCGCTCGCGGGAGCGCAGCCACTGATGCTCCCAGCGGCGTCCTGCACATCACACTGCCGCCGGTCGCGGCCGCTCTGCCTGCGGGCGCCCAGCTCGGCGTCACGCTCGCGACCTGCGACCACCCCGAACTCGTCATGCACCCGCGCACGCCGGACGGGCCCGTGCACGCAGCCATCTACCGGCGCGGCGTACAGCACCTGCTGGCGCCGGCGGTGCTCACCCTTGCCGTCTCCAGGAGCACTCCTTGGCCATCAGTGAACTGATCGACGCCCGCACCGGCATCGTGCACCACGTCGTGCGCGACCCACCAGACCCCAATCTGCCGGGCGGGTGGCTCTCCTACAGCGCGCATGTCGGCGGCCACCCGGTTGTGCTGCCGTGGGTCGTTGATCGTCAAGGATTCGGTGGATCGCTCGGGCGCCCCGAGGTTGCCCGCGGCGCAGCGATCGGTGAGGCAGCCGAGCGCTACGCCGGTAACGCCCGCGCGCTGCCGCGCCGCCACGCCTGCCGGCGAGATCTCGAGGCCGCCAGCGAGCCCGTCGCACCGCGCAACCTGCTCCCTGGCTTCTCCGCCGAACAGCTCGCGGCCCCCGGATTCCCGTTCTCAGCGCCCCACGACGATTTGACGGTCGACTGGGTCAAGGGCCGCTGGATCGACGACGAGTCACCGGTCTGGGTCCCGGCAGCTGCGGTCTACCTCAACTACCACCGTGACCCGGCCGTGCACGAGGCGCCGGTCGCACCCCAGGTCTACGCCGGTATCGCCGCCGGCCGCAGCCGCCTGGAGGCCGAAGGCGCGGCGCTGGCCGAAGTGGTCGAACGAGACGCCGTCACGCTGTGGTGGGCACGAGGCCTCCCCAGCGCCGCGCCGGCCGGAGTCCAGCAGGTGCTCGCGCGCGTCCTTGATCGCGAGGCGTCAACACGCGACATCGTCCTGCACCAGCTGCCATGCGAGGTTGGCGTACCGGTTTGCGGAGCGTTCGTCGAAGACCACCGTCGCCGACTGGTCGCGTTTGGAACGGCGGCTCGCCCAACCGTCACAGAGGCCGCGGAGAAGGCGCTGGTCGAAGCGCTCGGGTTGCTGCTGCTCACCAAAGAGGTCGCCACGGCCGGCAGCGGGCTCTGGCGCTCGGTCCAGGCTGGCTTGATTCCTGCGACCACCTTCTTTGCGTTTCGCAAAGACCGCCGCTACCGCCAGGACGCCGGACCGAACTGGGAGCGCCTTACCGACCTGCCCGGCCTGATCCAGCTCTACCTGGACCCATCGATGCAGGGCAGGCCGCTGGATCGCCTGCGAGATCCAGTCGCCAGCCCCGGTGACTTGCCGGGCGACCTCCCCGACGAGGATCGCCGCGCGGCAATGCACGGCGCGATCACCGCCCACGGGTACCGAGCGATCAGCGTCGACCTCACTACGCCCGACATCGCCGCAGGCGGACTGACCGTTGTACGCGTCTTGGTTCCTGGCCTCTACGGCAACCCGCCGGCTGCGTACCTGCCGCTGGGCACTGGACGCCTGCTCGCGCCGCGGACCGCGGACGGGCCCGCACTGCGCCCCGCTGACCTGCACCCCGACCCGCTGCTGCTCGCATGACCGCCGACCTCCTAAGCCCGCGCACCGGACTGATCCGGTTCCTGCACGACGTCCCCACACCCGAGCACTTCCCCGTCGGCTTTCAGCAAGTCGCCAGTGGCATTGCCCGCACCGCCCCCATCGTCGGGACGCAGAACGACGCCCAAGGCGCCGGGTACGCGATCGACGATCGCGCCGCCGCCGCCGCTGGCGCCGCCGCCGCTGGCGCTGCCGTCGGTGAAGCGGTCGAGCGGTACTGCAGCTTCATCGTTCCCACTGGCTTGCCCTTGGGCTCGGCCCGTGAACTGGCGCTGACTCGTGACCTGCCCGCGCCGGTTGAGCCCAGCGCGTGGGCGCTCTTCTCCGCAGAGCAGTACGCCGAGCCGGCATTCCCGTTCGTCCCGTTCACGCCCGAGCACCGCACCACGTGGGCCGTGGCCCGCGATCTGCGCACCGGCGAGGAGGCGCTGGTACCGGCGTCGATGGCATGGGCAGTTCCACCTCCGGCGGCGGGCCCACCGCTGCACGGCGTGCTCCAGGCCGGATTGGCCGCTGGGCGCAGCTGGGAGCAGGCCGTCTTCGCTGGCCTGTGTGAAGTGATCGAGCGCGACGCCATGACGCTCTGCTGGTATGGCAGGCGCGGCCTCATCGAGCTTGACCCCGGCCCAGCCCTAGAGCAGCTCGCGCAGGGCCCAGAGGGACGCTTGGACGCAAGCTGGTGGTCGTTCCCGCACGAGTTCGGGCCGCCACTGGTGGGCGTCTTTCTGACCGACCGCACGACCGGCCTGACCGCCCTTGGCATGGGGTGCCGCGCCCACGAGGTCGGCGCGGCACGCAAAGCACTGACGGAGGCCTGCCAGCTGCTGGCACTGCTGGGCGACTACGACGACCCGGCCGGGGCATTCGCGGCCGCAGCATCCAAGCCCACCAGTCCGCTAGTGCCTTGGCGAGCCGATCGCGCCTACGGCGCCGCCTACGGCGACGGGCTCACCGGCGCCCGCGACTACGGCTGCCACCTGCAGCTCGCCCTGGATCCCCACATCCGCGATCAGATCAACCATTGGCTCCAAAGGCTGCGGCTCGGCGAGCGCCCGCTCACCGAGCGCGGCCCGGCCGTCGACCTTCCGGCGGCCGCGGCCCTCGTGCACAAGGCCGGGCACCAAGTGCTGGTCGTCGACCTGACCACGCCCGACGTGGCCGCGTGCGGGCTCACGGTCGTGCGGGTGTTGGTGCCCGGTCTCTACGGAAACGCCGCGATCGGAAGGCCGATGCTCGGCGGCACCCGCCTGGCGGACGCCCTCAACGGCGACCTCTCCCGACGCACGCCGGTGCCACTCCCACACTGACCACTGCCCAACGGGAGGTCATCGCACCACGGGCGCTTCAGCCGACAGCGAAGAGCGCCGCAACAATGACGTCGTCACCGACGCCGAGCGCCTGGGCTGCCTCGGTGCGCACAAAGCCGGTGTAGCTGCAGGCCTCAATACCCAGCATCGTTGCGACGAGGTGCAGCGACTGCAGCGCACCGCCGCAGCCAAGCAGCGCGTTGTCGTCGAACTGCGTGCCGTACTTCAGGCGCCCCTCAGCCAGCGACGCGCCGACGACGAGCACGGCGGCCCGCTTGGAAAGCGCTGGCGCCTGCGACGCGCTCGCGATCACCCGCTGTGCAGCGCCCGCATCCGCGACATGCAGCAGATCGCCACGCCGCGGTTCGTGCGCGTACACCCCGTAGTCGATCTCCTCAACCAGGCGCGGCAGCACCCAGACGCGCAGCGCGTCAATTCCGCCGGGCATCGGCGCGGTGCGCAAGAGGTGTTCGTCTCGGCCATATGCCATCACGACCCGCGAGGTTCCGCAGCCCCAGCCAAGCAGCGTGGCGACATCGGCCCTCGAGAGTGGCACCCCGCTGGGGCCGCCGCTGCGCCGCCGGGAGAGCGCGCCAAGCAACCCGTGGCTGTCGGGTGCGGCGCGCGGCGGCAGCGAGACTCGGCTCATCGCGTCGCCGTTCATCCCAGGACCGCCTCGACGTGCGATGCGACCGGTCGACGCAGTTCGGTAAACCGCGCCGCGCTCCAGCTCAGCAGCAGGACGCACCCCAGGGTGCCGGCCCCAAGCGCCAGTAGAGCTGGACGGACCCCTGAGCTCGTCGCCAGCACTCCGCCCAAAACGGCCCCGAGTGGCGCCGTCCCCCACGCGATCATCCGGCCGGTCACGCCCACTCGCCCCTGCAGGGGAAGGGGTGTCACGATCTGGCGCATGGTGATGCCGCCCAGCACCACCATCGAAGCCAGGGCTTGCCAAGCCACCACGAGCACGACGGCCAGGGCGCCGCTGGCGCCGCCGACGGTCAGCAAGCCGAGTGGGAGCAGGCTCAGCGCTGCGCAGGGCACGACGAACGCGCTTGGGCTCGTGCGAGGCAAGAGTCGCGGCGTGGCGGCGCTTGCGATCAGGCCGCCGCTCATCAACGACAGGTACAGCAGCGCGGTCAGAGCCGGACGATCCCCCCAACCAAGTGCCTCGTCGGCAAACACCGCGAGCAGCCCCCCGACAGCGCCGGTGGTGAGCGAATGCAGCGCAACGCCGGCGGTGAGCGGGCCGACGACCGGGTGGTGGCGGATAAACCGCAGTCCCTCGCGGACCCCTCCAGCATCACCGGGGCCCGAGGACGTCGCCGGCTGAGATTGGCTCCCATCCCGCGACGGTTCTGCGAGCTTTGAGGCCGCGCGCGCCGTGCCAACCAGCAGCGCCGCGTGAAGGAGCAGCACGGCTTCACCGGCACCGACCGCCAGCAGGACGGCGGCAAGGCCCACTCCAACGGCTTGAAGCAACAGTCCAAGCGCGGAGAGTTGGCCGTTGGCTGCCGCAAGTTGGTCGCGCCGCACGAGCCTTGGGAGCAGCGCGAAGCCAGCGGCGTCGCCGTAGGTCGCAAGCGCCGTGACGACCACGGTTCCGCAAAGCAGCACCGCTACGCCAGCGCTGGGGGGCAGCACCGCCACGGCAAGCGCCGTGGCCACCAGCGCCGCCGCCGCGCGCCGTGCCGTCACCTCAAGCAGGCGCCCGGGGTTTGTTCGGTCTGCCACCGCGCCAGCGCGCAGCCCAAGCAGCAGGTAGGGCAACGCCTCGAGCGCGGTCGCAAGCGCCGCAGCCAACGGGCTCCTGGTCTGTGCGTAGACCAGCACCGGGACCGCGACGAGTGTGGCCGCTGCGCCCAGCCACGACATTCCGCGCGCGGCGAGATAGGCCGTGGGCACGACAGACCCCGATCCACGCGTAATGAGAATCATTCTTGGAACTATGGCATGCTTTGGCCGTGGCTCCTTCAACGCTTGCACCGCCGCCCGTGTCCAGCGCACAGCCGGGGCCCGCTCGTCTGCCATCGCCGGCGAGGACGCTGAAAGGCGCGGTGCGGTCGGCTCCCCAAGCGGCCCTGATCGGTGTCCTTTGCGTGGTGCTGGCGCTGGTGCTCTTGACCTGCATAGCGCTTGGATCGGTGCGTGTCCCGTGGTCGACGACGCTGCAGGTCCTGGCCTCCCACGCAGGCCTCACCGAACCGGCAAGCCCGCTGGATGATCGGATCGTGTGGGAGCTACGGGTGCCCCGCGCCCTCGCCGGTGCCTTGGTGGGCGGGGCCCTTGCCTTGGCCGGCGCGGTCCTACAGGCCACGGTGCGCAACCCGCTGGCCGACCCGCAGGTGCTCGGTGCGTCTGCCGGCGCCAGCGCAGGGGCCGTCGCGGTCCTTGCCTTTGCGGGGTCTGCTGGCCTGGGGCTGTTGTCGGCCGGCGCCTTCGCTGGTGCGCTCGTTGCGCTCGCACTGGTCCTGGCGCTGGGGAACTCGGACCGCTCACTTGGGTCCAATCAGCTGGTGCTCGCCGGCGTGGCCGTCGGCGCGTTCTTCATGGCCCTCACCAGCCTGCTGCAGTACGGGGCCGACGCATCAAAGCTGCAGGCGATGGTCTTCTGGCTCCTGGGATCACTGGCCGGAGCCAACTGGGCCTCGCTGCTGTGGCTTACCCCCGCGGTCCTGGCTGCGGCAGTCGTCCTTGTCCGGCAGGCCGGCCGATTGGACGCGCTGCTGCAGGGCGATGACGCAGCCAGCTCTCTAGGAATCGATCCAGCCCGGCTGCGGTTGCTGCTGGTTTTCTGGTCAGCCGTTCTGACCGGCGCCGCGATCGCCGTGGCAGGGGCGATCGGGTTCGTAGGCCTCGTCGTGCCGCACGTCGTGCGGTTCCTCGTCGGAGGCGCACACCACCGCCTCCTGGTACCCACGATGCTCGTGGGCGCCGCCTACCTCCCCCTGATGGACCTCCTAAGCCGCGCCGCGATGCCGCCCTCAGAACTCCCGATCGGCGTGCTGACCGCACTGGTGGGTTGCCCGTTCTTCGTGGTGCTGCTGCGCAGGCGGGCCTCACAGTCATGACGTTCCTGGAACTCAAGAACCTCACCGCCCGCCATCGCCGCGCCGCAACTCCCGCCATCACCGACGTCACCCTGCAGCTCGCTGCAGGCACCGTCGCGGGAGTCCTTGGACCCAACGGAAGCGGCAAGTCGACGCTGCTTCGCACGATCTACCGCGGCCTTGCGCCCGAACAAGGCGCCGTACTGCTGGACGGGCGCAACGCGTGGAACGACCTCACGCGCCACGAGCTTGCCCGCGCCGTGGCCGTTGTCGCACAGGACGCCGGAGCAGCGCAGGACCTTCGCGCCCTCGATGTGGTGCGCTCAGGCCGATTGCCTCACCAGTCCCGCCAGCGCGAATCGGTGCGCGCGCAGGAACGCCTGGCCCACGAAGCACTTACCGCCGTTGGCGCCGCACATCTGGCCGACCGCTCGATCGCAGCGCTGTCTGGCGGGGAGCGCCAGCGAGTGATGCTCGCCCGCGCAGTGGCTCAGGACAGCCCAACGCTGCTGCTCGACGAACCCTCCAACCACCTCGATCTCCGCGCACAAGTCGAGCTACTGCAGTTCGTTCGCGACCACCACGGGACCGTCCTGGCTGTGATGCACGACCTCAACCTCGCCGCCGCAGTCTGCGACGAGCTACACGTCCTGGCTGGCGGACGACTGGTGGCATCAGGACCAACGGCCCAGGTCCTGACGCCCCAGCTCATCGCAGCGGTCTTCGGCGTCGAGGCCGCCATCGACGAAAACCCGCTCACCGGCCGCCTACGCATAACGGTCGGCGACCTTCATCACGCAAAGTCCCCGCCGGGCACGCCGACGCACCACAAGCAGGTGGTCCCTGCACAAGGGGCCGTGTCGGTCGATGCGCCCGTAGGAGCCTAGGACGCGACCGCTTCGTGCGCGAGTTCCTGTGCCTGCAGCTCAGCGTTGGTTTGGCCAGACGGGAAGGGGGTCTGGGAGGGTGCGCCAGTAGGCGGGGCCAGCGTCGTATTCGTCGTCGGTGAGCAGGCACGCATCAAACGCCGCGGTGATCGCGGCCAAGTCGATGCCCTGGCCGATGAAGACGAGTTCCTGGCGGCGGTCGCCGTAGGGCGCCTGCCACGTGCGGTCGTAGGTGTCCTTCATTTGCTGGCTGAGCGGCCAACGTGATTGCGGCACGCTCGCCCACCACATGCCTCCAAGGCCGGTGCGCAGCACCCCGCCGGCTTGTGACCATTGCCCGACCTGATCGTGGCGGCTGGCGAGCCAGTACAGGCCTTTGCTGCGCAACACGCCCGTGAAGGTTTGCGCGAGTGCCTGCTCAAATCGCTGCGGGTGAAATGGCCGGCGGCCGCGGTAGGCGAAGTGGCTGATGCCGTACTCGTCGGCTTCGCTGGCTTCCTGCCCGCGCATCGTCTGCAGCCAGCCGGGGGCGTCGGCGGCGCGGTCGAAGTCAAACAGTCCGGTCCCGATCACGTCGCGCAGGCTCACGCGCCCCTTGGTCACCGGAACGATGCGGGCCCGTGGGTTCAGGCTGGCCAGCGCGGCGATGGTGCGGTCGCGCAGGGCATCGTCGATGAGGTCGAGCTTGTTGAGAATGAGCACGTCGGCGAATTCCACCTGGTCGGCGAGGAGGTCCACGACGGTGCGCTGATCCTCTTCGCCCAGTGACTCTCCGCGTTCGGCGAGCATCTCAAAGCGCTGCCAATCGCGTAGGAACGCCTCGCCGTCGACCACGGTGACCATCGTGTCGATGTGGGCGAGGTCGCCGAGCGAGCTGCCGTCCTCAAAGGCGAAGGTGAAGGTTTCGGCGACGGGCATCGGTTCGCTGATCCCGGTCGACTCGATCAGCAAGGCATCGAACCGCCCTTCGCGAGCGAGCCGGCCGACCTCAATGAGCAAGTCCTCTCGCAGCGTGCAGCAGATGCAGCCGTTGCTCATCTCGACCAGCCGCTCCTCCACGTGGTCGATCTGCGCGCTGCCGGCGACCTGCGCGGCGTCGACGTTGATCTCGCTCATGTCGTTGACGATCACCGCCACGCGCAGGCCCTCGCGGTTGGCAAGGATGTGTTCGAGCACGGTCGTCTTGCCGGCGCCGAGGAAGCCCGACAGCACGGTGACAGGGAGGGTTCCCGGGGCCGGGCCCCGGTGGCCCGCTGCGTTGCTGGCCCGGGTCATGCGGTGGCTCGCGGATCGCTGGGGTCAGCAAGGGCCGTGCCGGTTCGCGGATCGAACGTGGCCGCACCGTGGTCGTGGTCTTCATGGCCCGCTTCCACGAACTCCCACACGGGGAACGGGTCCGGCATGGCGGTCCAGGCCGCTGGGCCGCCAGCGAGTTCCTCGTCGGTGAGGAGGGCATCTTCCAGGCGAGCGCGGATCTCAGCCTGGTCCATGTCGGAGCCGATGAACACCAGTTCCTGGCGGCGGTCGCCGAAGGGCTCCTGCCACTCGGGCGGCATTCCGTCGATGCCTTCGAGTTTGCGGACCTCGTCCTTCTCCTCGTCGCTCAGGGCATCCCACCACGGCCCCGCAGCACCGACGGTCAGCACGCGGCCAGCCTGAGACCACTCGCCCGCTAGGTCGTCGCGCGAGGCGAGCCAGAAGAAGCCCTTGGCGCGCAGGATGCCGTCCCACGACTTCGATGCGGCTGCGTGCAGGCGGGCAGGGGCGAAGGGGCGGCGTGCAGCAAACACGAAGCTGCTGATGCCGTACTCCTCGGTCTCGGGAATCTCCTCGCCGCGCAGCGTCGCGAGCCAGCCGGGGGCGTTTGCGGCCTCATCCAGATCAAAGCGGCCGGTCTCCAGGACCTCAGCGAGGTCGACCTGCGACCTCGTCGCACGCACCAGCTTCGCGCGCGGATTCAGGGAATGCGCGATGGCTTCGATGCGCGCGACGGTCTCTTCATCGGCGAGATCGACCTTGTTGATCACAATCGTGTCGGCGAACTCGACCTGATCGATCAGCAGGTCAACGATCGAGCGCTCGTCGTCCTCGCTCAGCCCGAGGCCGCGCTCGTTGAGTTCGTCGGTGCCGTCGCACTCCTCCAGGAACGTGGAGGCATCGACCACGGTCACCATCGTGTCCAGCCGCGCAATGTCGGAGAGGCTGGTGCCGTCCTCGTCCTCGAAGGTGAACGTCTCAGCGACCGGTAGCGGCTCGCTGATCCCGGTCGACTCGATCAGCAGCGCATCAAAGCGACGCTCTCGGGCGAGCCTTCCGACCTCTAGCAGCAGGTCTTCTCGCAGGGTGCAGCAGATGCACCCGTTACTCATCTCCACGAGCTGCTCCTGGACATGATCGATCCGGGCGTCGCCACCGCGCAGCAGCGCGCCGTCGACGTTGATCTCGCTCATATCGTTGACGATCACCGCCACGCGCCGCCCCTCGCGGTTGCGCAGCACGTGCTCCAAGAGCGTGGTTTTGCCGGCTCCGAGGAAGCCAGAGAGGACGGTAACGGGAAGGCGATCGGGCACAGCAGCTCCAAAGTCGTGGTGATGGCCGCCGGCTCAGCGCGGTCGAGCGCGGCAAGACCATCGTCTACACTAATGATACTAGTTCTCATTCTAGTTTCGATCCGCAGGGTCTGGCGAGCGCGTGGCTTTGCCGGACGTGCGGCTCGGCATCGATCAAGGAAAGCCTCATGGCCAAATCAGACACACGCATCGCTATCCGCCTGGAATCGGTGGGTGGGACGGGCACCACGTACTGGACGACGAAGTCCAAGCGCAACACTCCTCACCGCCTGGAGCTGCGCAAGTACGACAAGCGCCTGTACCGCCATGAACTGTTTCGCGAGGCCCGGTGAGCGGGCGCGCTCCGGCAGGCGCCATGAGCGCGGCGTGCACGCCGGTCACGATCCTGACTGGCGCCTTGGGCGCAGGCAAGACCACCCTTGCTGCGGCGGTGCTCGCACGCGACCCAGCCCGGCGGGTCGGTTTGATCATCAACGAGATCGGAGAGGTCGGTATCGACGGCCAGCTGCTCTCGCCCGGCAGCGAGCAGCTCATCGAGCTGGCCAGCGGCTGTCTGTGCTGCTCGGTGCGCGGGGAGCTGGAGATCGCGCTCACGAAGATGGCCCTGGCGGGCGTCGATCAGATCCTGATCGAGACCACGGGCGTCGCGGACCCGGGGCCGGTCATCGATGCGGTTACCAGTCGGCCGGATCTCCTGCGACTGGATTCCGTGGTCTGCGTCGTTGATGCGCGAAGCATCGCCGGGCAACTTGCAGACCGGCGCTACCCCCAGATCCAGCGCCAGATCGAGCTGGCGTCAACGGTCATCATCAGCAAGCCGGATTTGGCTGGCAATGCTCGACTAGCAGGAGCCAGGACTCAGGTCTCAAGATTGAGCCCAAGTGCCGAAGTACTGGAGGCCGTTGCTGGAGATGTCCCCCCGGCCAAGGTCTTCAATGTCTTCGCGTTTGCGCCCGGCCGCGTTACGCGGGATGAGGCTTCGCCGAAGCCGCGGCGACGCTTTCGGACGGGCATCGGCTCGCCACACCCGCAGGTCGAGACGATCGCCGTGCGGTGCGACCAGGAGCTGGATCTGCAGACCACGATGCAGTGGCTCCAGGGGCTCACGGCCTTCAAGGGGCCAGATCTCAACCGCCTCAAGGGCATCCTCGCTATTGAGGGACTGCCGCATGCCGTCGTAATTCACGGCGTCCATGGGTATCTGGAGAGCGCCCCTGGGCGGCCGTGGGCCGAGGCCGAGGAGCGCCGCTCCACGCTCGTGGCGATCGGGCATGAGCTCGATGAGCAGCTCTGGCAGGCCGCGCTGGGGGACTGTGCGGCCGTGCCGCGCTGAAGCTTGGATGCGGCGCATTCGGGGGGCGACGCCGCTCAGGGTGCAAATGAGTATCGTTCTCATAATGAGATTGAACGGATCCTCGGCTTCCGCTGCGACCCTTTGCGTGCTCGCGGCGGCCTGTGTGGGCTTGGCGAGCTGCGGGGACGAGCAGGACACCGCTCAAGCCGGCGTTGATCGCGTGCCGGTCGTGGCGTCGTTCTATCCGCTTGAGGAGGCCGCCAAGGAGATCGGCGGCGAGCGCGTGTCGGTGGTCGGCGCCACGCCCGTAGGTGGGGGGCCGCATGATGCTGATCCTTCGCCGAAGGTCGCGCAGGCCATCGAGCAGTCCAAGGTCGTGTTCTACATCGGCGGCGGCTTTCAGCCGGCGATCGAGAAGGCCGTGGGGTCGCTGCCGCCCTCAGCAACGTCGGTTGACCTGCTCGACGGGATGCAGCTCCGCGCGGCTCAGGCCGGGATCCCCGGCGTGCGTGGCGACGTTGACGGCGAGGTTCTCGAAGGCGGCAGCGATCCGCACGTCTGGGTCGATCCGGCGCGCTTTGTGAAGATGGCAACGCGCATCCGCGACGAACTCATCGTCGCCGACCCGGCAGGCCGCGAGGTCTATGAGGAGAACGGACGCCGGTACCTCGGCGAGCTCGCCGAGCTTGACCGCCGCTTTGAAGGCGCGCTGGAGCAGTGCCGCAGCAAAGTCGTCGTGACCAGCCACGCCGCCTTCGGCTACCTCACCGATCGCTATGGCCTCAGGCAGGCCGCCATTGCTGGCATCTCACCTGAAGCCGAGCCAGATCCCAGCTCGCTGGCAGCAACCGCCAAGTACGCCAAGGCTAACGGCGTGAAGACCGTGTTCTTCGAAACGCTGGTGCCGCGCAAGCTGTCCGAGACGGTGGCGCAGGAGATCGGCGCGACCACCGACGCGCTCAACCCGGTGGAGGGACTCACCAAGGAAGAGGTGGCTGCCGGGCGCACGTACACGTCGATCATGGACGACAACCTCCAGCGCCTGCAGAAGGGGCTCGGATGCACGGCGGAGTAAGCGAGCCCGCACTGGATCTTCGCGGCGTAAGCGTGGCCTACGGGCAAACGCGCGCCGTCGATGGCGTCAGCCTGCGCCTTGAGCCGGGCGAACTTGTGGCGCTCGTTGGGCCAAACGGCGCGGGGAAGTCATCGCTGATGCACGCTGCCCTCGGTCTGGTGCCCTACGACGGGGAGATCGTCGTCCATAGTGAACGCGCCTGCGGCGTGGCGTTCATTCCTCAGCGTCGCGACATCGACGTCGGGTTCCCGATCACGGTCGATCAGCTCGTCATGCAGGGCCGCCGCCCATTCCTGCGCTTCGGGCGTCGGCCACGTCCGATCGACCGCCAAGCGGCGGCCTGGGCGATCGAGACGGTCGGGCTTGACGGGCTCGGCGCGCGCCCGATTAGCGACCTCTCCGGCGGCCAACTGCAGCGTGCGCTCTTTGCGCGGGCACTGGCCCAGGAAGCCGCGGTGCTGTTGCTCGATGAGCCGTTCTCCGGAGTGGACCCGCCCACCGCCAAGGCGCTCACCGCGCTGCTGGCCACGATGACGTCCGCCGGGTGCGCGGTGCTGATCTCCACCCATGACCTGCCGGCCGTCCGCGCTGGTTTTCAGCGGTGCCTGATGCTCAATCGGCGCCTGATCGCCGATGGCCCGCCGCGCGAGGTCCTCTCAGGCCGGGGACTCGAGACGTTCTTCGGAGTTGCCGCCTGATGGTCTCCTGGTTCCTGGAGCCGTTCACCTTTGAGTTCATGCAGCGCGCGCTGGTGGCAGCGGTACTCGTGGGCGCCGTTGCCCCGGTGGTGGGCACGTGGATCGTGTTGCAGCGCCTCTCTTACATGGGCGACGCGATGGGCCACGCCTCGCTCGGCGGCGTGGCTGCTGCGTATCTGGCCGGGTTCAGCGTGACCGCAGGCGCCGTGGCTGCAGGCGCGCTGATGGCCGCACTGATGGCTCTCCTCGCCCGCCACCCAAGGCTCGCTGGCGACTCCATCATCGGCATCGTGGAGGTCACGCTCTTTGCCGGCGGGGTGCTGCTGGTCAGCCGCTCCGAGAACGTCGGCGTCGATCTCTCACACTTCCTGTTTGGGTCGATCACCACCGTGACGTCGGCTGATCTGTGGCTCAACGCTGCGCTTGCGTTGGTCGCGTTCGCCGGGGTTGGCCTGCTGTGGCGCGACCTGCGGGCCATGACCTTTGACCCCCAGCACGCGCGCCTGGTCGGCATCCGCGGCGCCCTTATGCAGCCGGCGCTGCTGATGCTGCTGGCGATCACCGTCGTGCTGGCCCTTCAGACCGTAGGGCTGCTCATGAGCATTGCGCTGTTGATCGTCCCGGCCGCAGCAGCACGCCTATGGACCCACACGACCGAGACGATGAGCGTGCTGGCCGCCACCATCGGCGTGGTCTCGTGCGTCGTGGGACTCACGCTGAGCTACCACCTGGGCGCGGCGCCTGGGGCCACGATCGCGCTGGTGACCGTGGCAGCCCTGGTCGTGAGCGCGGTGGCTACGTTGCCGCGCCGCATCCGCCTGCCCGCGGCGCACGCCGCAGACCTGCCCAACCCAAAGGTGATCACCTGATGAGTGTTCTGAGCGGGATTCCCCGTGTCGCCCCGGCCGTGAGTAGCCGGATCCGAGGCTGGGTCATTGAGGCCTGGCCAGCGCCAGCGCCGCAGCTGGTGACCGTCTCACAGCTGCGCTGCAAGAAGGCAGAGTGCCCGACGCTTGAGACCGTCGTCGTCGTCGCACCGCGGCCCGGCACCGCCCACAACCTTCGCTTCCACCTGCCCGCCGGCGACGTTACCGAGCGCCAGCTGCGGGACGCCATCGACACGCTTCACAAGGACACCCCATGACCGCCACCGAAACCCAGCTCGCGCCCGACCAGACGCAGACCAAGATCCCGATCACCGTCCTGACCGGATACCTGGGCGCCGGCAAAACGACGCTGCTGAACCGGATCCTCACCGAGCAGCACGGCAAGCGGATCGCCGTGATCGAGAACGAGTTCGGTGAGATCGGCATCGACAATGAGCTCGTCATCGACGCTGACGAAGAGATCTTTGAGATGAACAACGGCTGCATCTGCTGCACCGTGCGCGGCGACCTGATCCGCATCCTGGGATCGCTGATGCGCAGCCGCGACCGTTTCGACTACATCTTGATCGAGACGACCGGCCTCGCTGACCCCGGCCCAGTGATTCAGACGTTTTTCGTCGACGATGAGATGCAGGCCCTGCTCTCCCTGGACGGCATCGTCACGGTCGTCGACGCCGCCCACGCCAGTCTGCACCTGGACGACTCCCACGAGATCGTTGAACAGATCGCGTTCGCCGACGTCATCGTCCTCAACAAATCCGACCTCGTCAGCGCCGAGCAGCTCGAAGCACTGCAGGGGCGGATTCACTCGATCAACCGCTTCGCCAAAGTCCACCACGCAACGAACGCCGACGTCCCAATTGACGCCGTCATCGGCCTGGAAGCCTTCAGCCTCGAACGCGTCCTCGAGTTTGAACCCGGTCTGCTGGAAGAAGACCCCGAAGACCACGAGCACGACGAAACCGTCACGAGCGTCGGTATCGAGATTCCCGGCGACCTGGACGACGACAAACTCAATGCCTGGCTCGGGAAGCTGCTTCAGGAGAAGGGCCTGGACATCTTCCGCATGAAGGGCGTTTTGGCGATCGCCGGCAGCGAGGACCGCTACGTCTTTCAAGGCGTGCACATGCTTTTCGACGGCCAGCCCGAACGACCGTGGGGCGAGACGCCGCGCAGCAACCAGCTTGTCTTCATCGGCCGAAACCTCAACCGCAGCGAACTTGAGGAGGGCTTTCGCGCATGTCTCGCCTAGCCACGACCGCGGCGTCCCTCACCGTCCAGACGGCCGCCGAACTGGGCTCCCACGTCTCGAGCTTGGCGTGGGCTCCCGACGGGGAGAAGGTCGCCTACGCGTTGGACGACGGGACCGTCGGCACCCTCGACCAGACCGGGGCCGCGCGCACCGTCGCCGAGCACCCCGGCGGTGCGCTGGCTGTCGACTGGTCACCGGCTGGGCCTCTGGCCTCCGGAGGCCGCGACGGCACGATCACCATCAACGGCACGCGCCACACGCTTGGCAGCGCCTGGGTGGAACGCGTCGCCTGGCGCCCCGATGGCAAGCTGCTTGCAGCCGCCCACGGCCGCACACTGCACTTCTGGGATCCAGAAGGCATCTCGGCCAAGCAGTCAGAGGACCTGCCCGCCACGATCAGCTGCCTGCAGTGGCACCCCCGCGGCGTGCTGTGCGCCGCGGGCACCTACGGCGGCGCCCGCCTGATTCGCGCAAGTGACGCCAAGGTCACCGACCATCTGGAATGGAAAGGCTCGATCCTGGAACTCGCGTTCAGCTTCGATGGCAAACGCCTGGCCCACGGCAACCAGGACGCCTCCGTGCACTTCTGGGACCTCTCCAAACGCAAAGAACTCGAGATGTGGGGCTACGCCACCAAGGTCCGCGAGCTCGCGTGGAGTCCGTCGGGGCGCTGGCTGGCAACGGGCGGCGGCCACGCCGTCACCTGCTGGGACTTTCACCGCCGCCGCGGCCCGGCCGGGTCCAAACCCGTTGAGCTCGAGCACCACACCGACCGCGTCACTGCCCTGCAGTTTCGCCCAGACACCGGCCTGCTTGCCAGCGGCAGCCGCGACGGCATGGTGCTGCTCTGGAAACCCGACAACACCACTGACGTCGTCGGCGGCTCTGCTGCCCCCGGACCGATCAGCACGCTGCGGTGGAGTCCGAACGGTGCCCGCCTGGCCGTCGGCACTGCCGATGGCACGCTGACCATGTTTGACGCGGCCCGCTAACCGACGGTGGCAGAGTCAGCGAAGCACTGGGACCACTACGCCCACCGCGCCCTGACCAAACATGGGCACCGAACCGGTGGGGCCCGAGCTAGCGTCATCGAGCTGCTCGCTAGATCCGGTGGCGGCCTCAGTGCCCAGAGCGCCTTGAACTCTCTGCCCCGACTGCGGGCCGCCATCCAAACACGGGGCTCACGGGCGCCCCTGCAGAATCGACGACCTCCCCGAGCCCCTCTCCTGATTACCCATCGCCACCCCAACGTAGGGGCCTGCGGCTCGGAATCTTCCGGGCAACCGAGCTGCGGCTGGCGGTAAGCTCCGGCGATGTGCAGTTCTTGCGCGCTAACTGCGCTGGCCGGCGCCACGACCGCCCGGGCCTGGCTGGTGGCCTCCTTCCCGGCATTGCGCTCGCCCGCGCGCATGCGCGCGCTCACAATCACGCTGCTTGCCACGGCGGTGCTGGCACCCTCAGTCACGCTGAAAAGCTCAACGGCGCCACCCGCCAGCGCATCGGTAGCGAGAACCACGCAACGCTGAGGCACACCCAGGCGAGAACGGGTCTCGTCCCCGCCTGCTAGGCGTCCTAGCAACGCAGGCCTACGGTGGGTCGATGACCGAGCATCACGTCCACTCCGATCACACCCACGTCCACGGACCAGACTGCGGGCACACCGCCGTTCAGCACGACGGGCACGTCGACTACCTCCACGACGGCCATCTGCACCACCCTCACGAGGGCCACGTCGATGAGCATGTTTTCGCCGTTGACGCCGATCACCCCGCAGATCACACCGACCCCTCCCCGGGTCACGACGGCGGTCATGTTCACGGGCCGGGCTGTGGACATGACCCAGTCCCGCACGGCGACCACACCGACTACCTCGTCGATGGACGCCTGCACCATCCGCACGGCGACCACTGCGACGACCACGGAGCCGTCGCCGTCATCTAGCGCGGTGGCGCCGGCGCCTTGCGCGAAGTGCCGCGAAGGATCACTTCGTGGCTTGAGAGGTCTACGCCAAGGCGCTCGCCGATCGCATGAATGGCGCGCTCGAGTTCTGCGTCTTCGAAGGCCGTCACGTGGCCCGACTCATCGTCGACAAAGTGGTGGTGATGGCCGCTGATCTGCGCGATCTCAAACCGCGCGATGCCGTCCTGACCATGGATCCGATGTACTAGCTCCAGTCCCAGCAGCTCGTCCAGGGCGCGGTAAACCGACGCCGTGGAGCCCTTGCCTTGGGCCCGAAGTGCGTCACCGAGCTCCTGCGCAGTGATCAAGCACTGACCCTCGCCCGCCAGGTGCTCGATAACGGCCGCACGAGCTGCACCGGTTCGCAACCCTGCCTCAGCGACCCGGCGGTGGGCATGGTCGACCCAGCTTCCATGGGACACCTCAGGCGAGCGGCTCGACGGCGTCGTCATTGGCCAGCGATCCAAACTGAAGACACGCCGGTCATCATACCAATGAGAACCATTCCCGAACTCTTCGAGTTCGGCCATTGCCCGTCCTATTGATCTCCACGGACGGATCGAGGGCCGGGTGCCGGGCGAGGCAACCCCAATGTTAGGGGTGCCTTACATTGGGGCGATGGTCAACAGATCGCCGACCTCTTCAAGGTTCCGCGCACCACGATCTACGGCTACCTCCAGCCACGTCCTCCGAGAACCGAGACCACCTGGCGGAGGGGCTTGGCGGGTTTCCTACCTGGCCCCTCGCGACACGAACCCGAGCACTGGGCCAAGTAAGCGGGGAGACAGCGGCGTCCTGGCTGGCTGGCCGGGCGCGGCGTCTTGGCTGGCCGCCCGCGGCGCTAGCCGAGGTTCAGCAGCTCGAGCTTGGCGGGGCGCGAGAAGAGGAAGCCCTGGCCGAGCTCGATCCCGAGCTCTGCCGCGCGCACGCGCTGGGCCTCCGTCTCGATGCCCTCGACGATGACCTTCATGTCTGCCGAGGCGCTGATCTCCACGATGCCCTTGAGCAGGAGGGCGGCGTCGTTGCGCTCCGCCATCGACTTGGAGAGCGAGCGGTCGATCTTGAGGGCGTCCAGGGGGTAGTCCTCCAGGAACGACATGAACGAGTAGCCGGCGCCGAAGTCGTCGAGGGCGATCTTGATCCCCAACGAGCGCAGCTCGATGAGGCGTTCGACGAGCCGCTCGGGATCGGTGGCGATGCTGCGCTCCGTCAGCTCGAGCATCAAGTGCTCAGGATCGAGGCCAGAATCCTCCAGGGCTGAGACGACCACCTCGGCAAGGCCAGCATCCTCGAGCTGACGCGGCGAGACGTTGACGCTCACGTATTCCAGGGCGTCTGGGCTGCGGCGAAGGAGCGCGGCGATGTCGTGGCAGGACTGGCGCAGGATCAGCTCGCCGAGCGGGCGGATGAGGCCCGTCTGCTCAGCAAGGTCGACGAACGTGATCGGGTTCAGGCGACCGCGGTGGGGGTGGGTCCAGCGTGCCAGCGCTTCGACGCCGACGGTGCGGCCCGTCTCGATGTTCACGATCGGCTGGTAGTCGACCTCAAACTCGTCACGCTCCGTCGCGCGGCGCAGGTCGCCCGTGAGCTCGACGCGCTCCGTGACCTTGTTGCGCATCTGATCGGTAAACGACACGACGTGCTTGACGCCGCGGCTCTTCGCTTCCAAGAGCGCGATGTCTGCATGGCGGATGATGTCTCGCGGGGGCAGGTCGACCGCGCCGAACGCGAGGCCGCCGTGCGCGTCGAGGTCGACGGAGTGCCCGCCCGTCACTGCGGCACGGCCGCGGAGACCGGAGAGAATGGCGCTTGCTCGCGCCTGGCCGTCGCCGACGGACCGCAGGTCGTCGAGCAGCACGGCAAACGTGTCGCCGTCGAGGCGAGCGACGAGGTCGCCGTCGCCGGCGGTCTGCTCAAGTCGGCGGGCGGCGTGGCGCAGCAGCTCGTCGCCAGCGTCGTGGCCGAGGGTGTCGGAGACGGCGCGGAAATCGTCGAGATCCACGAGCAGCAGGCCGGCGAAGCCGCCGCGGCGCCCGCGACGCATCACGGCGCTCTGCAGGTGGGCCTCCAGCTGTGCGCGGTTCGCGACGCCGGTCACCGGATCTCGCGAAGCAAGGCGCTCGAGCTGGTCCTCCAGCAGCGTGCGCTCGGAGACGTCGTGGACGGTGAGGATCACGCCCTCGATCGCGGGATCGGCGAGGCGATTCTCGCCGCGGATCTCGACCGGTCGCTGGGAGCCCTGCGCGGTGGCGAGTCGCAGGTGGCTGGTCGTGACGAGCGCGTCCTCGGAGAGCAGCTCGGTGAAGGCCTGCGCGGCGCGTTTGCGATCGGTGGGGTGGACGAGGTCGGTGAAGAAATGCCCGATCGCCTGCTGCGGCGCCCGGGCGAGTGGGAACGCCGGTGTGCTGGAGATCCAGGTGATCCGGCCCTCGGGGTCAAGCACCATCACGGCGTCGGTCGCGTGGCTGACGAGCGCGTCGAGACGCGTCGATGTGCGTTCCTCGACCTCGGCCCGCGTGCGCTCGACCACGGCGCGCTGGCGCAGCCGCGAGAAGCTGAGCGCGACCAGCCCGATCCCGATCGACCCCATCACGAGCGCAAGCCCGCTGGCAATCCGCGCGACGTTTTCGATGTCGCTGGCGCGCTGCAGGTTGTGCTCACCCAGGCGCTTGCTCTCGGCGCGCACCGCCTGCAGCTGGGGGCGGACGGCGCGGGCGATGCGATCGATCGTCGCCATGTCGCCGGCGTCCAGCGCCTGCTGCAGCGGAACGCCGACGGGCGCGATGCGCTCGATGCGGCCGCGGAGCGCCGCATACTCGGCGGTGTCTGGCAGCTCGCTCAGCGCGGCCGTCAGCGCGATGAAGTTGCCGGTCGCGATCTGGAGGGCCCGCTGCACCTGCGTGCGTGGCTGGGCGCCGACGCCGAGGACGCGCGTGTCGACCAGCGAATCGGCTTGCGTGGAGACGATCGAGAGGCGCCGAGCGTTCTCGCGCGCATCACGCGAGGAGCCGATCGCCCAGTTGACGGTCACCCAGCTGGAGACGAGCAACACGCCCGCCAGCAACATCGGCGCCGCGACGGGGAGGCGACGGCGAGCGCCTCCACCAGGCGGCGTCGGCACGTCGCCGCCGCCGGAGGCCGGGATGCGGCCGGCCGTCAGCGGCGCACCATCTGGAACCGGGGCGCTCGGTGCCACCGTCGTGAGCAGCGGAGCCTCCAAAGACGGGGCGGAATGCCGCGGGGAACCGGGGCGGCCCGTCGACGGCAGGCGGCCCTGCTCTTCGCTGGTTGGGGCACCGGGGATCAGACGATCGGTCACGTGGGAATCTCGTAGGCGTCGTCCCCCAGCAGTGCAACAACTGGCTCGCCGGCGCGGGCAACCACGCCAAGCGGCTTCGAAGGATCGGTGGTGCGCAGATCGCACGCCACCAACGCGCCCGGACCCATCGCGGCCGAGAGGCGCGTCAGGGCGTCGCCGAGGCCACCGAGCGCGCCGATCATCCCCGTGACCGTGCCCGTCGCCTCGTCGATCTCAAAGGGTGGGTAGGGCCCCAACTCAGGCGTGACGGGCATCAGCACGTCTGGCTCGGAGCCATGCGGGAGTTCCTCGTGCGGGATCTCGACCGTCCCCTGTGGGCGCTCGATCAGCAGCGAGCCATGCGGCTCCAAGCTGACGATCGTCACGACGCCATCCTCAGATTCTGGGAGCAGGACGCGGGCGCGCAGGACCGCCACCTCGTGGACGAGGCGCAGCACCGTGGCCATAGCCTGTTGGACCCGGGGCTCGGGAGCGCTCACGACGCAGCTGTCCTCTCACGGGCCGGAGGTCGGGGGAACGGAGCCGGCACGCCCGGACAGGCTAATGCGGCGCAGCCCCGTGCGTTGGAGGAACGCTTGCGTACCGGTGAACGGTTCGGTGCGGGGCTCAATTAGGCTTGCGCGATGGCCGACGCATCCGACCATCTCGCGCTCCACGGACCGACGATGACCGTCCGCATCCCCGTTCCCGGCGACGCGACTGCCCTCTTTCACCTGGCCAGCGACCCGGTCGTGACGCAGTGGTTCTCGTGGGGTCCCTACCAAGAGACGGCCGAGGCGCGGGCCTACCTCGATCGTCTGCCCGAGCAGCGGGCGCTGGCCACCCAGCTCGATCTGCTGCAGGTCCACCGCGAACTCGGGCCCGTTGGGATCACGGGGCTCTCTGAGTTCTCATTCCGTGATCGCCGGGCGATGGTCGGCTCCTGGCTTGGCCAGCGGGCCTGGGGCACCGGGGCGAACACCGAGAGCAAGGCGCTGATGGCCTACCTGTCGTTTGAGCTGCTCGGGCTCGCTCGGCTCGGTGCCTACGCCAATCCGCTGAACGGGCGCTCGGTTCGCGCCCTGGAGAAGGTGGGCTTCAAGACCGAGGGGCTCCTGCGTGGCTGGCACCGCCACGACGGGCAGCAGCTGGACGTGCACGTCTACGGGATGCTGCGCTCCGACTGGGAGAGCGGTCCGCTTGCGGCCACGCCGGTTGAGGTGGAGGGCGAGGTCCCGGAAGCCTTTCTGCGTCGGCTCCAGGTCAGCGCGGCCTGAGGCGAGGCAAACCGCTTAGCCTGGCGCACCAACCCCCGGTGTAAAGGTCCGGTGAAACTACGGTCGCGCGGGCCCGCCCGGCACCCTAGATTGGGTCGGGTGAGCGAAGGCACCCCCGGGCACGCGCCCAGCACGATCGACGAGACCGCGGAGCAACACACCGTTGGCAGCGAGCACGGAGGGCACCACGAAGTCGCGCGGCTCGCCGCCCGCGATGCTGCCCGTGCGCTGGTGGTCGGCGAGGGCGAGCGCGTCCCGCCGCAGGAGGCCGAGCAGCCGGAGGAGATCGCCCTCGACGCGCCGGAGTTGCTCTTCTCACGCGAGCTGTCGTGGATGGACTTCGATGACCGCGTCCTGCAGCTCGCCGAGCGCTCGCGCACGCCGTTGCTCGAGCGCGTGAAGTTCCTCGGGATCTGGGCCAGCAACCTCGACGAGTTCTTCATGGTGCGCGTCGCGGCGCTCCACGACCAGGTCGCCGCTGGCATCCGCGAGCCCGGCGCCGACGGCCGCACGCCGGACGAGGTCATCAACGGGGTGCGCACGCGCGTCGTTGAGCAGATGAACCGGGCCTACAGCCAGTTGCACGACGTGCTGCTGCCACAGCTCTCGGAGCACGGCATCCGGATCGTCCCGCTCGGCACCCTCGATCAGGAGGCCCACGATCTGGTGATCGATCGCTTCCGCCGCCAGGTGCTGCCGGTGCTGACGCCCTTGGCCGTCGGCGTCGGTCGGCCGTTCCCCTACATCTCTGGGCTGTCGCTAAGTTTGGCTGCGCTCGTCGAAGATCCGGTCACCCATCAGCGGGTGATCGCCCGCATCAAGGTCCCGCGCGAGATGATCAGCCGACTGGTGCCGGTCGAGGGCGAAGACAACGCCTATGTGTGGATCGAGGAGGTGATCGGCGAGAACGCCCATCTGCTTTTCCCCGGGATGCAGGTGCTCGGCACGGGCACGTTCCGCGTCACGCGTGACGCCGACTTTGAGATCTCCGACGACGCCGATGACCTGCTGCAGGCCGTCGAGACCGAGCTGCGCCACCGCCGCTTCGGCGAGGTCGTCCGCCTCGAGGTCAACGCAGACATGCACCCCGAGCTGCGCGAGCAGCTGATCGTCGGGCTCGAGGTCGAAGACCGCCAGGTCTACGACGTGAAGGGACCGCTCGATCTCCGCAACCTGATGCAGCTGACGAAGCTCCCGGGCCGCAAGGACCTCAAGGATCCGTCGTGGTCTCCGTTGGTGCCGCGCCGCGTGCGCGGCGAGGACGGCGCCCCGGCAGATCTCTTCTCCGTCATCCGCCAGGGTGACCTTGTCGTCCACCATCCCTACGAGTCGTTCGGTGCGACCGTCGAGCGGTTCGTCGAACAGGCCGTCGACGATCCAGACGTGCTCGCGATCAAGCAGACCGTCTACCGCACCTCCGACGACACCTCATTGATCCCGTCGTTGATGCGCGCCGCCGATCGCGGCAAGCAGGTCGTCTGTCTCGTCGAGCTCAAGGCGCGATTCGACGAGCGGGCCAACATCGGGTGGGCCAAGGAGCTGGAGAAGGCCGGCGTCCACGTCGTCTACGGCCACCCGGGCCTCAAGACCCATGCCAAGGCGATCCTGGTGGTCCGCCGCGAGGGCGACGGCGTGCGCCAGTACGTGCACATCGGCACCGGCAACTACCACCCGCAGACGGCCCGCCTCTACACCGACCTGGGCATCTTCACGTGCAACGAGGAGATCGGCGCCGACGTCTCGGAGCTCTTCAACGTGTTGACCGGCTTTGGTCGCGCGCCCAAGCCGCGGAAGGCGTTGATCGCCCCGAGCGGTTTGCGGGACGGCATCATCGAGCGCATCGACCGGGCCACGAAGGCCGCGTCGAAGGGCAAGAAGGCTCGCGTGCGCTTCAAGATGAACGCCCTCGTCGACCGCCGCTGCATCCGCGCGCTCTACCGGGCGAGCCAGGCGGGCGTGCAGGTCGAGGTCAACGTGCGCGGCGTCTGCTGCCTGCGGCCGGGTGTGCCGGGCGTCTCCGAGAACATCCGGGTCGTCTCGGTCCTCGGCCGGTTCCTGGAGCACTCGCGGATCTTCTCGTTTGAGATCGAAGGCGAGGAGCCGGAGGTGCTGATGGGCTCCGCCGATCTCATGCCACGCAACCTCGACAACCGCGTCGAGCTGGTCGTGCCGCTGATCAACGCCGCGGCCCGCGCCGTCGTGATCGATGTCCTCGACCGATCCCTCGCCGACGAGGAAGGCGCCTGGGAGCTGCAGGAGGACGCCAGCTGGAAGGCCGTGCTCCCCGAGGGCCCGGGGCGTTCGGTCCAGCGCGAACTCATGGACGCCGCCAGCGACTGGTAGGGCGCCCCGGCCCTTCGGGGCACATCGCTTGGAAACGGACCGCGGTCCACTGTCGCCCTCTGACAGTGGACCGCGGTCCGTTTGCGTTGGGCGGGGTGGACCCGCCTCACGTGGCCAGTTGTAGGACGAACTGGCCGCTCTACGTAGCCACGTTGACAACCAGGGTTTAGTCCTGCCAAACTTTCGATCGTGAAGAACCTAACTCGTCGGCGGTTGCTCGCTGGGTCCGCAGCCGCAGCTGCAGGCGGCGTCGTGCTGCGCGGTGGCCCGGCTAGCGCTGCCAATGAGGGCCACAACATGGCGGCGATGGGCGCCTCCGGCGGTGGGCACCAGCACCAGGCCGGGATGCCCCACGGCGCAGCCGCTGGCCACGACGGTCACGCGAACTTCCGCGGCGCTCGGACGGTCGACAACGCAGCCAATGGCTTCGACCCCGCCGAGATCGTCCGCGATTTCGACTGGGGCAAGACGAGCAAGACGGCGTCCGGTCGGACGATTCGGGAGTGGGAACTCGTCGCGCAGGACAAAGAGATCGAGGTCGCACCCGGCGTGATCTACGCCGCGTGGACGTACAACGGCCGGATCCCCGGGCCGACGCTCCGGGCGCGGGAGGGTGATCTCCTGCGAATCAAGTTCGTGAACCAGTCGGCGCATCCGCACACGATCCACTTCCACGGCATCCACCCGGCCACGATGGACGGCGTGGCTGGCCAGGGCGCCGGCGAGATCCAGCCCGGCGGCGAGACCGTCTACGAGTTCGACGCCACGCCCGTCGGCTTGCATCTCTACCACTGCCACGTGCGGCCGCTTGCCGAGCACATCGCCAAGGGGATGTACGGCGCGTTCATCGTCGACCCGAAGGAGGGGCTGCCGGAGGCCGACGAGCTGATCTTCGTGATGAACGGCTTCGACACCAACTTCGACCGGGCCAACGAGCTCTACGCCGTCAACACGATCCCGTTCGCCTATATGAACGCCCCGATCAAGGTCGGCCTCAAGACCGCAATCCGGGCGTACGTCGTGAACATCCTTGAGTACGACCTCATCAACTCGTTCCACCTCCACGCCAACTTCTTCAACTGGTACCCGACGGGCACCTCGCGCACGCCTGTGGAGCTGACCGACACCGTGATGCTCTGCCAGGGCCAGCGCGGGATCGCCGAGTGGGAGTTCCAGTTCCCAGGCCAATACATGTTCCACGCGCACCAGTCCGAGTTCACCGAGCTGGGGTGGCAGGGCTTCTTCGAGGTCGAGGCATGAGCTCCACCGATACGGTGACGGCCGAGCCGCCGATCGGCGACGAGCCGTCGGCGGCGCCGCCTTCGGATCTCACGCCAACGCCGCGTATCCCCACGTGGGTCGCCGGTCTGGCTCCGCTGCTGCTGATCATCGCGGCGATCGGCGGCTTCGCGCTCGCGGGCGGCCCCGGCCTGGGCGAGCGCACGGGCCCGCCGGCCGAGGAGATCGCGATCGAGAAGACCGTCCTCAAGCCCGGGACGATCGAACTGACCGTCCGCAACGACGGGCCCGACCCGGTCCTGATCTCGCAGGCGATCGTCAACGACGCCGTCGCGCAATTCCGCGGGGCGGAGGAGCCGATCGGCCGCCTGGAGACGGCCACGCTTACGATTTCCCAGCCGTGGGTCGAGGGCGAGGCCTACGAGGTCGCGCTGCTCACGGGGAGTGGTGGAACGGTCGTGCATGAGGTTCCCGTGGCGGTGCTCACGCCCGATAGCGACGCCGGCTTCTTTGGCCTGATGGCGCTCATCGGCATCTACGTCGGCGTGATTCCCGTCGCGCTCGGGATGCTCTGGTTGCCGTTTATCCGCCGGATCCCAGTCGACTGGATGCGTGGCGTCATGGCGCTGACCGTCGGCCTGCTGCTGTTCCTCGCGATCGACGCGACGCTGGAGGGCCTCGAGCTCTCGGCCGAGGGATCGCAGGCGTTCGGCGGCTCCGCGCTCGTGTGGATCGGCATGGTCGTCGCCTACCTGGTGCTGTCGGGCGTCTCGAGTTGGATGTCTGGGCGCAAAACGCGCGCCGTGCAGGGTGGGGCCTCGGGCGTGCAGCTCGCGACGCTGATCGCGGTCGGCATCGGCCTCCACAACCTCGGTGAGGGGGTCGCGATCGGCTCGGCCTACGCCACCGGTGCGCTGGCGCTCGGCGCCTTCCTCATCGTCGGGTTCGCGATCCACAACACCACCGAGGGGCTGGCGATCGTCGGCCCGATCGCCGACGCGAGGCCGTCGCTCGGGCGGCTTGCCTCGCTCGGTTTGATCGCGGGTGCCCCCGCGGTGCTCGGCGCGTGGATCGGCGCGTCGGCGTTTAACTCGTCGCTGGCAGCGTTTCTGTTTGGCTTCGGGGCCGGCGCGATCATCCAGGTGATCGTCCAGCTGCTCCCGACGCTCCGCGACGACGACGGGCGCCTGCTGCACCCCAAGGTCGTCACGGGCCTGCTCGCGGGCATGGCGATCATGTTCGCCACGGGCCTGCTGGTGGCGGTCTAGGTGGCGAGGGGAACGGGTAAGTTTAGGCGCGTAGTCGGGTAAGGTTTAGTCATGGCTAAATTCATTCTTGTGTGCCAGGCGGCTCTCGCTCTGGCTGTGGTCGGCCTACTCGCGGGCTGCGGTGACTCCTCTGAGTCGGCAGCAGGCGATGGTCGCAAGACCGTGCTCACCACGTTCACCGTCATCGCCGACATGGCGAGCGAGGTCGCTGGCGACCGAGTCGCGGTGGCATCGATCACGAAGCCGGGCTCTGAGATCCACGGGTACGAGCCCACCCCAAGCGATCTGAAGCGCGCCGCCGACGCCGACCTGATCCTCGAGAACGGCCTCGGCCTCGAGCGGTGGTTCGAGCAGTTCATCGATCGCAGCGGCGCGCCGAAAGCCACGCTCACGGAAGGCATCGACGCGATCCCGATCGCTGGCGACACCGAGTACGCCGGCAAGCCGAACCCACATGCGTGGATGTCGACGAAGAACGCCGAGATCTACGTCGAGAACATCTACAAGGCGCTCGCCAAGCTCGATCCGGCCGGGGAGGCCGAGTTCCGCGCCAACGCCGACGCCTACAAGACCAAACTGCGGGCGGTGGGTGAGGAGGTCGCGGCCGACGTGAAGAACTTGCCCGAGAACCAGCGCGCGCTCGTCACGTGCGAGGGCGCGTTCTCCTACCTCGCTCGTGATCTCGGCCTCACCGAGCAGTTCCTGTGGCCCGTCAACGCCGAACAGGAAGGCACGCCGCAGCAGATCGCCTCGACCGTCGAGTTTGTGCGCGACCGACAGGTGCCCGGCGTGTTCTGTGAATCGACGGTCAGCCCGGAGGCGATGAAACAGGTCGGGAAGGAGGCAGGCTCGAAGTTTGCTGGCACGCTCTACGTCGACTCGCTCTCGAAAGCCGACGGCCCGGTCCCCACCTATCTGGAGTTGCTGCGACGCGACGCCGAAACGATCGCGGCCGGTCTGGGCGCGGGAGGTCCGTCATGACGCGGGAGTTCAGCGGCTACGACGCCGGGGCGTCCATAGCCGTCGCCGTCCATGGACTGCGCGTCCGCTATGGCGCGACGCTGGCGCTCGACGGGGTCGACCTTGAGATCGAGTCCGGACTCGTGCACGGCCTGATCGGCATGAACGGATCCGGGAAGTCGACGCTCTTTCAGGCGCTCATGGGGCTCGTGAAGCCGGATGCTGGCAGTGTCGAGCTCTTCGGGGCGCCTCCGGCCGGCGCCCGGCGCGCTGGTCGCGTCGCCTACGCGCCGCAGAACGAGGATGTCGACTGGGCGTTTCCGGTGTCCGTTCGAGACGTCGTCGCGATGGGCCGCTACGGCAAACTCGGGGCTCGGCGGCGGCTGGGAGCCGCAGACCGCGAAGCGATCGACGCCGCGCTGGAGCGCGTCGAACTCACCGATCTCGCTGACCGCCAGATCGGCGCCCTCTCCGGCGGGCAGCGCAAACGCGCGTTCGTTGCCCGTGGACTCGCGCAAGGCGCCGAGCTGCTGTTGCTCGACGAACCGTTCGCGGGCGTCGATAAGCGCAGCGAGGCGACGATCACCGCGCTGCTGCGTGGGCTGGCTCAGGAGGGACGCACGATTCTCGTGTCGACCCATGACCTCATCGCCGTCCCGGAACTCTGCGATCGGATCGCCCTGATCAACCGGCACATCGTCGCCCAAGGGACGGCCCACGAGGTGCTGCGTCCCGAACCGCTGGCGGCCGCCTTCGGTGGGTTCGTTCCTGCGGAAGCTCTACGACTTCACGAGGCCACCGCGTGACCGACTTCGTTGGCTGGTTCACCGACCCGCTGCAGTTCGCGTTCATGCGGACCGCACTGCTCGTCGCCGTTGCCTGCGGGCTGACGTGCGCGATCCTCTCCTGCTGGCTCACGCTGCTGGGCTGGTCGCTGATGGGCGATGCCGTCTCGCATGCGGTGCTGCCCGGGGTGGTCCTCGCGTATGTCCTCGGCGCACCGTTCGCGATCGGTGCGTTTCTGTTTGGCTCCGGAGCGGTTGCGCTCATCGGAGGCCTCAACCGCACCAGCAAGGTGAAGGAGGACGCGGCGATCGGGATCGTCTTTACCGGCTTGTTCGCACTCGGGTTGGTCCTCGCCTCGGTGATCCCCTCGCAGATCGACCTCTTCCACATCCTGTTCGGCAACGTGCTCGGCGTCAGCAACTCCGACGTCTACCAGGTGCTGGGTATCGGTTTCGTGGTCATCGCCGTGCTGCTCTACAAGCGGCGGGACCTCGTCCTCTTCGCGTTTGATCCCACCCATGCCCACGCGATTGGTATCTCGCCGCGTCGCCTCGAAGCGCTGCTGCTCGGCGCCCTGGCACTCACCGTCATCGTGGCGCTCCAGGCCGTGGGCATCGTGCTCGTGGTGGCGATGCTCATTACGCCCGGTGCCACGGCGTTCTTGCTCACCGAGCGCTTCGATCGGATGCTGATGATCGCGGCAGCGGGCAGCGTGCTGGCCTGTGTGATGGGGACCTACCTGAGCTACCACCTGGACGCCTCGACCGGCGGCATGATCGTCTGTGTCCTGACCGTCCAGTTTGTTGCGGCATACGGGTACGTCGCCTGGCGCCGCCGCGGCCATGTCCAGGAGACCACGGAGGAGACACTCGTCGGGGCCGTCTAACCCTCGTCGCCGGCGCGACGTCCGCGCTCGTCCTCAGTGGTCGGCGGCGAGCTTGCCCGAGAGGCTGCGGTGCAGATGCTCGCTCGGCTCGTTAAGGCCGATGATCTCCACCGACTTCCCCTGCCGCTCGTACTTCTGAGCGACGGCGTCAAGCGCGCCGACGGCTGAGGCGTCCCAGACGTGGGCACCACTGAGATCGATCACGATCTGGTCGGGGTCCTCGGGGTGGTGGAAGGCGTCGGTGAGTTCCTCGTTGGAGGCGAAGAACAGCTCGCCCTCGACGGTGTAGAGGACCGTCGCCTCGTCGTCGGACAGTCGACGGTGGATGGTGAGCAGGTGGGCGACCCGGCGCGAGAACACCGCCATGGTCACGAGCACACCGACCGCCACGCCGAGCGCCAGGTTGCTGGTGGCGACCGTCACCGCGACGGTCGAGAGCATCACGACGGTCTCGCCGAGCGGCATGCGCCTGAGCGTCTCGGGCCGAATGCTGTGCCAGTCGAAGGTCGCGTAGGAGACGAACACCATCACCGCGGCGAGGGCGGTCATTGGGATCACCGCGACGACCGGGCCGAGCACGAGGATCAGAAACAGCAAGAACACGCCGGCGGAGAAGGTCGAGAGGCGGGTCCGTGCACCGCTGATGCGCACGTTGATCGTGGTTTGGCCGATCATCGCGCAGCCGGCCATCCCGCCGAAGGCGCCGGTCACGACGTTCGCGATGCCCTGGCCGCGGGCCTCACGGGTTTTGTCTGATGAGGTGTCGGTGATGTCGTCGACGAGGCGGGCCGTCATCAGCGACTCCAGCAGTCCGACGATCGCGAGCGTCAGCGAGTACGGGGCAATGATCTTCAGCGTCTCGAGGGTGAACGGGACGTCCGGGATGCCGAGCAGCGGAAGCGCCGTCGGGAGCTGGCCCTCCTCACCGACGTCGGGCAACGCGAGTCCGGCGGCGACGGCAATCGCGGTGAGGACCACGATCGCAATCAGTGGCGAGGGGACGACCGTGGTGAGCCGGGGGAGCAGCAGGATGATCGCGAGGCCAGCCGCGACGAAGACGTAGCCCTCGGCGCCGGCGCCAGTGATGTGCTCGATCTGCGCGAGGAAGATCAGGATCGCCAGGGCGTTGACGAAGCCCGTCATCACCGACTGCGGCACGAACCGCATGAGGCTGGCCGCGCCGCTGGCCGACAGCGCGATCTGGAAGAGCCCGGCGAGGATCGTCGCGGCGAGCAGGTATTCCACACCGTGGTCTTTGACGAGCGTGATCACCACGAGCGCCATCGCGGCCGTGGCGGCCGAGATCATCGCAGGGCGCCCGCCGACGATCGCGATGGTGACGGCCATCGTGAACGACGCGTACAGGCCGACGCGCGGATCGACGCCGGCGATGATCGAGAATGAGATCGCCTCCGGAATCAGCGCGAGCGCCACGACGAGGCCCGCGAGCAGCTCGACGCGCAGCGTCTTGCGGTCTGGGATCGCCAGGCGTGAAGAGCGGGGAGGGGCGACCGGCGGCGAAGCTTCCATGCGGAGGGCACCTTACGAGGCTGGGCACCCCGGGCCTGCGCGCCGTTGGCGAAACCCTCTCCTACTCCGCGTTGGCTGCGCTGGAAGCGCTAGGCGTCCAGCGCTCCCACGTCTCCCGGGGGAAGCCCTTGACCTCCTCGCGGCCGGCGTAGCCGGGAGCGCGGACGTTCAGAGCCAGGGCGACGGTCTTGAGCGCGTCGAGGTGGTCGACGGCGCCGTCGATGACTGATCCGGCGCGCACCAGGGGGGAGAGCACCAGGGCGCCGGTGCGGCCGCCTCCGGCGGAGCTGGCGTCGCCCTTCAGCCACGGCCGGTCGCTGCAGCAGGCGGCCCGGTCGGAGGCCTCCTCGGGAGCATGCGACGGAACGAGCAGGATGGCCGTCTGGTCGTCGTCCGCGGTTGAACGCAGCAGGTCGGGCACGATCCGCCGCAGCGACGCGTCAACGGCGGCCGGATCCTCGGGGCGGCACGCGCTGCCATCGCTCTGGCAACCCCGGATCTCGGCGTAGCTGAGGGCAGGCGCCGTCTTGGTGTTCTGCAGGTCGCTCGCGAGGCGATCCATGCCCACGAAACGCTGAGCGCAACCGGGATCGTCGGCGACCGTGCGAAACGCCAGCGGCGCGGGCAGCCCGGCGGGGAACGGCGCGCCGTCAGCCGGCGGGCTGCACGCGGCGCCAGCCGCGTCTTCGGAATAGACCCTCCAGGTGCGATCGGTGGAGGCCAGCAGGTCGCCGACCGTGAAGACGTCGGTCGAGTAGCGGCAACCGTCGCCGGCCGCTTGGTCGTCGTCGCCGACCGTGCCTGGCGCCACGTCGGCGACCATGGGGCAGCCGGCGAGCGTCGCGGCATTTGGGGCTTGGCCGCTGAGTAGCGCGACGTTGCTTGCGAGCGTGGTCGGCGCCGCGGCATGGAAAGCGCGCAGCGTCGCGCCCTTGCCCGCGAGTTCGCCGCTCAGGTACGGCGCCGGTCCTGCGGGATCGGCGATCGACTCGTATGGCATGGCGGGGAGGGAGAGCACGATCACCCGGCTGAGGGGCGGCGTCGTCGCGGTATCGGTGGTGGCCGGCGCGTCGCCCTGACCGGTGTCGTCGGCAGCGTCGGACTCCGTCTCGGAGGTCTCGTCGGTGGCCGCGTCGGCCGTCGCTGGTGTGGCGGTCGGCTCGGCGACGATGGGTGTCTCGACCTCAGGCTCGCTCGCGGGCTCGGTGGAGGTCGCCGTCGCCGCGGCGACGGCTCCGCTGCCGGTCACCGCTGCAGCCGGCGCCGGGGGTGCAGCGCTTCCTCCAGGGGCCGGCGCAAGCGCGACGGCCGTGGCCCGGATTCCGGTGCCGGGCGACACGATCTCGGCGGCCGACCAAGCGGCGCTGCCGAGCACGAGGGCGAACGCGAGCGTGGCCGCCCGTAGCGGCAGCTCCGTGGCCTGGCGCGCGCTCAGCGCCACGCGCACGCGCGGCGCGGAGGAAGGGCCCGCCGTGATGGCCTGGGGCTGGAGGGCAGCGGCCAACGACCGGCGGACCGCCTGCGCCTGCGCCGTCGCAGCCCCGCACCGCAGGCAATACCGCTGCTCGGCGGCGAGCGTCGTCCCGCAGCTGCATCGCTCCGGGCCGCTCATGCCGCGGGCACCCGTTTCGTCTCGGTGGCCATGAGCTGCCCGCCGCAGGACCAGCAGTACACCGCGCCGCGGCTGTGCGGCGAGCGGCAGACGGGGCACTCGCCAGCCGCTCCACCCGACTCAAGCCGAAGCAGGCGTTCGACCTCAGCGAGCTCGGCGTCGATCTGCTGCAGTTCGGCGGAGAGCTTGACGAGCACGTCCATCCGAAAGTGGTCCCGGATGGCCATCTCATAGGTCACGCCGCCCAGATCCCACTGGCGCTCGGCGAGCTGCTCGGCCAGGTGCGTGCGCCGCAGTTGCAGCTCACGGATCTTCGGGTCGACGGGCTGGCTTGGCGAAAGCGCAGAGGCGGTCGGCGGGGTGGAGGCGGCCGGCGTGACGGCGGGCGCTGGCGGCTTCGCCGCCGGGAATAGGCGTTCGATGAGCGTCATCCGATCTCCGCTGCTTCGGTGCCGCCGCCGGGGGCCGCGTTGTCGACCGGTGGCGGCTCGCCCTCGGTCACCACCTCGTCCGGCAACTTGCGTGACTTCTTGATGTATTCCTCGGGCGAGGCGTTCTCCAGCGCTTTGAGTTCGCTGTCGCTGGTCTTGCTCTCCGCCTCCGGTGCTTCGTCGGCGCTCGCCGCGTCGGCTGCGGTCGTCGACACCTCGACGACTTGGGCGTCCGGGAACGAGGCTTTGAGGTCTTTCAGTGCTGCCTTGGCCGCTTTCTTGTCGTCGAACCGTCCCGAGTAGATGACGTACTGGTCGGGCGTGAGACTGGCGAACAGCGAGGAGTCCAGGGCGCCGACGTCCGGGGCCCCGGCGCTCGTGGCGCTGGCCTTGGCGGCGGTCGCCTGTTCGGGGGTCGTCCCGGCCTTTGGCAGGGCCTGGAGCTGGACCGTCCAGCCGTCGCCGTCCTGCCAATCGCCAACGAACGCGGTCGGCGTCGAGGCCACCGGCGTCGTGGCCGACGCAGGGACGGTCAGCACCTGCTGGGCGACCGGCTCGTCGCGGCGGCCGCCGAGCAACGCTCCGGCGATGATCGCGAGGAGGAGCAGTCCCAGCCCGGCGGCGGCGCCGAGTGGGGAGATGGTCCGGGCCAGGCCCGGCGCGGCCGGCGCGGCAGCCGGGATCGCACGCTCAGCCCCGGTGGGCGGCTGGCGCAGGAGGGTGTCGTAGGCCACGCGGGGTTCGCCGCGTCGCAGTCCGCAGTTCAGGCAGTAGCGCTGGTCTTCGGCAAGCGGCGCGGAGCAGGCGGAGCAACGCTCGCCGGCGCGGCCAAGCGGAATCGGTGCAGGGGTGGGCGGCAGCGCGGTCATTCAGGATCGATGTTGGGTTGGGCGGTGGCGGAGAGTTCGGCACCACGCGCATCGCCGATCAGGAAGGCTTGGTAACGGGCGCGCTTACCGGGCTTGATGCGGGCCACGATGCCCCGCCCGGCGGCGACGATGCGGTCGCCACGCCGAGCCACGACCGTGACGACGACCCGGCGCAGATCCTCTGGGCTGTCGTGCTTGACGAATCCGGTGCCGGCGAGGCCGCTTGTGGGGTCCTCCTCGAGCTTCGGCTGGGTTGCGCTGAACCGGACGGCTTTCGCGGGCGGTTGGCCCTCAGCGTCTCCGACCGTCGCGGTGGCGGCGTCGGCGCCGCCGGTGACGGTTACCTGGTCGTTGACCCAGACCGTGGTCCCGCCGGCGGGCACGACGGCCACGTGGGTGAGAGAGCGCTGCAGCCCCGGCACCGCGTTGGAGAAGAGATCCTCGCCACCGGCCCCCGCCACCTTCACGAGCACGGGCACCTCGAAGGCGTCGTCCTTTGACGTGTTCTTGAGTTCGACCACCACCGCCGAGCCGACCTCCGGGTCGGTCAGCAGCGTGGTGGCCGTCGCTTCGAGGTCTGCGCTGGGCGTGGCGATCGTGAGGCCCTGCTCGGTCTTGACTTGGGTGCCCGCCTCCCGCTCGGCGCGCTGGCTCTTGGATTGCGTCGACTCGCACCCGGCAAGGGCCGGGAGCGTGGCGCCGATGAGCAGGACGGCCATCGCGGGCCCTCTCACCCGAAGGCTCCGGAGACGTACTCGGCGGTGCGCGGCTCGCGCGGGCTGGAGAACACCTGGCTGGCGTCGCCGTGCTCGACGAGGTCGCCGAGGAACATGAAGCCGACCTTGTCTCCGATGCGGTGGGCCTGCTGCAGGTTGTGGGTCACGATCACCACGGCCACCGTCTCGCGCAGACGCACGATCAGCTCCTCGATCACCTCGGTTGAGCGAGGGTCGAGCGCTGAGCACGGCTCGTCGAGGAGCAGTACCTCGGGATTGGCGGCGAGCGAGCGGGCGATGCAGAGCCGTTGCTGCTGGCCACCCGAGAGGCGCAGCGCCGGGTGATCGAGGTTGTCTTGCACCTCACGCAGCAGCCCCGCGCGCTCAAGGGCGAGCTCGACGGGCTCCTGCAGCTCGGCCTTGCGTGGCCGCTTGCTGCCCTGTTCGCGCAGTGCGTAGGCGACGTTGTCGAACACGCTCATCGGGAACGGGTTGGGCTGCTGGAACACCATCGACACGCGGCGACGCAGCGTCGTGACCTCGAGCTCGTCGATGTTCTGGTCGTCGAGCAGAATCCGGCCCTGGCGGCTGGCACCCGGCGTGAGCTCCGTGAGGCGGTTGAGTGACCGCAGCAGCGTCGTCTTGCCGCAGCCGGACGGGCCGATCAAGGCGAGCACCTCGCCCCGGCGCACCGGCAGCGAGACGCCTTTGACGGCCTCGTTGTCTCCATAGAACAGACGCAGGTCTTCGGTACGCATCCGCTCGACGACCTCGGTGGCCGTGCGCGGTGGGGAGGGGCGGCGCCGCGTTCGCGAGCCCGGCGCCTCGCCGTAGGCGCCTGGCGGCGGCGGGTCGGCGACGGTCGGCTCGCGGGTCACGACGATCCGGCGGATCGGTGGCGGTGGGGGAGGCGACTGGGGCGCGGTGCCCACCTGCGGTGGGGTCGCGGAGCGAAGGTGAGGTTCGGTGGCGGTCATCGGGCGGAGGCGGGGGAGGTCTGGCGGGCGAGGCGCGTGACGAGCAGGTTGAGCCCGATACAGATCAGGAGCAGGACGAAGGCTGCGGCGTAGGCCTTCTCGGGTGCGGAGCCCTCGCCGGCTGGCGAGTTCACGTAGACGTAGCTCGTGAGCGTGCTGCCGTTGCCGCGCAGGGTGCTGAGGAGCGGCACGTCGCCGAAGCCCTGCAGCTGCAACGTGCCGCCGAGCAGGATCACCACGATCGCCGTATCACCAGCGATTCGCCCCATGCCCAGGACCGTGCCCGAGCCGATCGACGGGCGGATGGCCGGCATGAGGACCCGGCGGATCGTCGCCGCTTTGGTCTTTCCGAGGGCGTAGGAGGCCTCACGCACATGCCGCGGCACGGCCTGGAGCCCCTCGCGGATCGAGCCGACGAGCAGGGGTAGCGCGATCAGCGACATCATCGCTGCCGCCGTAAAGAACGACCGGCCGAACACCGAGCCGCCCTCGGCTTCAAACGACAGGAATCCGAAGACCGTCTGCTGGAACACGAGCAGGCCGAAGATCGCCAGGACGATGCTCGGCGTGCCGGCGATCATCTCGATGCCCGATTCGACGGCGCGGGCCAGCCAGAACGGCCGGCCGTACTCGGTGAGCCAGAGGGCGGTGGCGAGCGCGAGTGGGACGGCGATGAGGGTGCCGAGCACCGTCAGCAGGACCGTCCCGATGATCGGATCGAGGAAGCCGCCGCTGCGGCTCTGGTCGGTCTCGGCGCTCGGGCGCGACGTGAGCAGGCTTGGGTCGAGGTACTGCACGCCCTTGAATGCCAGGTAGCCGACGATCAGGAACGCGACGGCGCAGGTCGACAGTCCGGCGATCCAGCAGCAGGCCAGGGCGACGCGGTCGCGCAGCGGCCACTCGCGAGAGGAGCCGCGGGGATCGGTCGGCTTGACCGTGGTCGGGACCGCGCTCATTGCGTCGCTCCGCCTGGCTCGATGCCGTAGCGGCGCATCGAGCGTTTGGCGAACCAGCCGGCCCACGAGAGGAAGGCGCTGGAGACCAGCAGCACGGCGGCGATCGCATAGATCGTCTGGCCGAACGGCTCGACGCTGAGCCCTTCTGCCGACTCCACGACCGTCGATGCCAGCGGCCGAACGGGCTCCAAGAAGAACGTGAAACCGTCGAGCGGGTTCGGGGCCCACGCCGCCGACCCGGCGACCATCGAAAGCATGATCGCCTCGCCGAGCGCACGCGCGGACGCGAGGATCATGCCGGCGATGATCGCGGGGCGAGCGGCCCGCACGCTGATGGTGGTGATCACGCGCCAGCGATTGACCCCGAGGGCGGCGGCGCCCTCGGTCCACGACCGCGGTACCGCCCGAAGGGCGTCGACCGTGATCGAGATCATGATCGGCACGATCATGATTGAGAGGATCACGGCGGCCACGAGCCAGCAGGCGCCGGTGAGCTGCACGAAGTAGGCCACCGACTCCTTGCGCTCCGTCGTGACGAGCACCTCAGCGGCGAGCGGGACGAGCACGAGGATGCCGATCAGGCCGTAGACGACCGACGGTACGGCGGCCAGGAGTCGGACGGTTGGGACCAACACCCGATTCACTTTGCTCGGCGCGAACTCGACGATGAACACGGCCGTGAAGACCGCGAACACCACGCCGATGACGACGGCGAGTCCGCTCGTGAGCAACGTGCCCCAGATCAGCGCCCAGGCCCCGAACTCGTAGACGTACTGGTCGGGATTGGACGGCGACTTGAAGATCTCGCCGAGCTGCTCGTCGGTCGAGGCCGACGCGAACCAGCCGAGGCCATTGGCCTCGAACGACGGCCAGGCCTTGAGCACCACGAACACCACCATCCCTGCGCAGAGCAGGAGGACGGTCGAGGCGACGGCCCCAAGGGCAAGCTCGACGCGCCGATCACCCGCGGCGCCCTGGCGGGCGCCGCGCAGCGCGGAGCGAATCGGGTGGGTGAGAGCAGCCAACCGGGTGGGCTACTTGTAGCTGACCCATTCCTTCGACACGATCTTCTGGCCGGCGGCCGACTTCACGTAGCGGAGGAATTTGAGGGAGTCGCCGGTGGGCTTGCCGCGCGAGACGAGCCAGAAGTTACGCACGCCCAGGTACTGCCCGGACTTGGCGTTGCGCAGGTTGCAGGGCACGCCGCCGTAGGGAGCGGCGCTGGTGCCGGAGATGAACTTGAAGTCGAGGTAGGCGATGGCGTTCTTGTTCGACGCCACCGACTGCTGGACGAGGCCGTTGGAGGCCTTCTGCGAGGCGTTACCAGCGACCTTGAGATCCGCGCCCATGAAGATGTTCTGGAAGGCGTCGGCCGTACCGGAGGCGGGGGTACGCGTCACGAGGTCGATCGGCCCGGTGACCTGGGCGCCGGGCACGTCCTTCCAGTTGCGGATCGTTCCGGAGAAGATCGACTGGACGGTCTCGCGGCTCACGTTCGCCAGCGCGTTGTCGGGGTGCGTGACGACGCAGACGCCGTCGCGGGCGATCTTGTTGAAGCTCAGGCCGTCCGGATCGCTGCTCTGCGGATCACGCGACGACATGCCAAACGACACGCGGCCACGTGAGGCGTCGTTGACGCCCACGTCGGAGCCGCCCTGGAGCACGCGGAAGCCGACCGCACCCTTGGTCTTCTTGTTGTAGGCCTTGCCGAGCTGCAGCACGAGCGGGTAGATCGACGTCGAGCCGCTCATGGTGATCGTGGTCTTGGCAGATGCGGCTGGCGCGAGCGAGAGCGAGCCAGCGGCAGCGACGGCGAGCGCCACGCTGAGCTTGGAGTGGTTCACAGCTAGGACTCCGGGGTGGGATGGGGAACGCGGAGTGAGAGGACTCCACGACCTGAGGAGTCTGCGGTGCTGGCGTCGACCGGTCGTGACCAGGACGTGTCGATCCGGTGAAGTTCCTGTGATCAACGGGCGCGCTCTGCCCTGACATCTCAGGTCCTTCACAAACCTGGTGCGTTGGCCCGTCAGGGTGCCGTCGGTGCCCGGCCACCGCGCCATGACCTTCCCTGCCCGAGTCGCCGCCTTGGCGGCGGCGCTCGCCATGCTCGCCGTCGCCTCGCCCGCCCACGCGACGGTCTCGCCGGCGCAGCTCGTCGACGGCCCGTCCGCTGATCTTCTGGAACTCGGCGGAGCTGCGATGGCGCCCGACGGCACCGGCGGGATCGTCTTCCGCAAAGTCGACGGCGGGCGCGCGCACGTGTTTGCGGCGCAGTACGTCGGCGGCGCCTGGCGGCCGGCCCAGCGCGTCGACGTCGGCCGCACGCAAGGCTTTGAATCCACGTGGCCGGTGATCGCCGCGGGCAACGGCGGACGTCTCGTGGTCGTCTGGGCGCAGGAGTTCGGCGCCGCCGACCGGCTCTTCTCCGCGTCGCTGCAACCTGGGGCACGGCAATTCGAAGCGCCGGTCCCGGTCGACCTGAACGTCGGCGATGCCTCGCTCGGCGTCGCGCCCCAGGTGGCGATGGCCGCTGGCGGGCAGGCGCTGCTCACCTACCGCGTCGTGACCGATGCCCAGCCTGCGGGCGCCGCCGACGGCGGCGTCATCGCAGAGATCCGGGTCGCCCGCCTGACGGGTCAGCTGTGGAGTCCGCTGGGGACGCCGATGAATCGCAACCCGGCGGCGGTCATCCCGGCACTGACCGCAGCGAACGGCCCCAAGATCGGGATCGATCAGGCCGGCGCCGGCGTCGTCGCCTGGAGCGAACTCGACGACGAGTTCGCTCCGCGCGTGTACTTCCGGCGGATCTTCTCTGGCGGCATCGGCATTGCGCGGGCCGTCACGCCGCGAGAGATCGGCGGCGCCCGCACCGGAGCCACCGATGCGTTTGCGCTGTCGGTCGGGCGCTTCGGCGAGGCCGCGGTGGCCTGGCGCCAACAGCCCTTCCGGGCCGGCGACGGCGGTCCGCGGGTGTGGGTCGCGACGATCCCAGACCAGTTTGCGAGCGACGCGGCGGCATTCGCTGCGCCGCGCCTGGCTGACGGCGGTGGCGCCGCCGCACCCGCGGCCGGTCCGCTCGGTCCTCCGGCGTTGTCGGTCGCGGGGCCCGACGTCTTGGTCGGACTCGCCGTCGGCTCCACTGCGCTGTCGGTCGAGCTCACGGAGACGGAGGTCGCTGCGCCGACCCGGCTCGACCGTGGCGACGCGTCCGCTGCGCCTGGCACGCAGGTCTCGCTCGGGAGCGACGGCAGTGCAGCCCTGGCTTGGCGGCTCGGCGCGGGCGGGCGCGGCAACGTGCGGCTCCAAGAGCGCCGCGCCGACGGCGTCCTCGCCGACCGGCTGCTCACCGGCCCACGCGGCGGGGCCGTCGAAGACCTCCTGCTCGCGGGCTCGGGGCTCGGCGATGGCCTGGCGGCGTTTACTCAGGGCGCGGGCGCCGGGCGCCAGGTGGTGGCGGCGGTGGTCGACGCGGCGCCCCAGACGTTCTCGGTGCAGGCCCCACTGGACTGGGTGCGCGGTGAGACGGTGAAGCTGGCTTGGGACCCAGCGGCGGCCGCGGTCGGCAAGGTGAGGTACGCGGTCGTCGTCGACGACGACGTCGCCGTCGAGGATCTCGGCGGGACCACCTTCGACCTGCCGACGCAAGACCTCGAGGACGGCCGCCGCACGATCGCCGTGGTCGCCACGGATGCCGCTGGCCAGGAGACGTCGAGCGTGCCGGCGGTGCTGCGGTTCGACGGCACGGCGCCGACCCTGCGTGCGCGGGTGCTCAAGGGCCGGCGTGTGGAGGTCCGCCTTGAGGACGGCGCAGGCTCAGGCGTGCTCGCGAGTTCCGTGCGAGTGAAGGTCGGCACCAGGCCCGCCGTAAGCGGCAAGCGCCGGGCGCTGATCCGCGTAGCCGGACCAGGCCGCTACCGGGTCGTTGCGCGCGTGCAAGACAAGGCCGGCAACCGCGCCACGCTGAGCAAGACGGTGAGGATCCGATGAAGCGCCTTCTCCTGGTCTCGATGCTCGCGGGGGCGGTGGCCGCGATGGTGGCCGGCCGGGCCGACGCCTACGTCGCACCGGGCGCGACGATCGTCTCGGCCTCGCTCGAACGCTTGGAGCAGGCCGACGACACGACCCTGCAGGTCGCCCTCTCGGGCGACGGCCGCTACGTCGCCTTCACGACCCGCGCGCGCAATCTCTTCGCCGACGACGACGCCGACCCCAAGGGCCAGTTCCGGGCCGGAGGGATCTTCCGCCGAGACCTGCAGACCGGCGCCCTGGAACTTGTCGCCCACGGCGACCTGCGACCGGAGAACGATCCCGAGCGGCTGATCACTCGCGGAGCCCTGAATCCTTCGGTCTCGGCCGATGGGCGGTTCGTGGCCTTCTCGACAGGTTGGCAACTGAGCCCGGACGACACCAACGGAAACGTCGACGTCTACGTGAGAGACATGGCCGCGCAGCGGACGGCCGCCGGGGCCTACACGCTCGTTTCGCGTTCGAACTCTGGGAACCCTGCTCGATATGCCCCTCCGCCAGAGGGGCAGGACCGCCCAGGCGTGAACCCTGGCAGTGAGCTGACGGCACGCGCAGCCATCAGCGCCGATGGTCGACGCGTGGTCTTCAAGACCGTTGACGTCGTCTCGAACCTGCCCGCCGAGCCAGACGTCACGACGCCGGGACAGCAGGTGTTCGTCCGTGATCTCGACGCTGGCACGACACTGCTGGTGACCCGCGATCAAGCGGGCGGAGGACCCGCTGGCGGGGCGCTGGGCGCCGCAGTCCTCAGCGGCGACGGGACAACCGTTGCATGGGTCGGCCGCAACGCCCCAGCACAGACCCCATTCATCGACGGCGAAGGTGCGAACCCGTCGTTTGAGTACTACCTCTGGCGACGGGTCGCCGAGGGCCCGGGAGCACCGACTCGGCGAGTGACGGGGTTCGTTGACCCCGAGGATCCCGGTTGCCCACCGGGTGCTTCCGTGACGGATAGCCCCACGCTGCTCGGCCCGTGCTACGGACCGCTCACGGCGAATGAGGGCTTCCTCGGAGGCATCGTGAATGCCGCGCCGGCGCTCTCCGAGGACGGCAGCCGGGTGGCCTACCTCACGAACGCGTCGCTGCGCGGGGGCGCGCTTGGGGGCACGGGCGCTGACCTGTTCGTCACCGAGATGTCGCCGGGCCGTGGGAAGAAGTCCACGACAACCGAGTTCACCCGCGACGGCGGTGCGACGGCGGCCACCAACGCCGCGATCGACAGCTTCGCGATGTCGGCCGACGGCCGCTGGGTGGCGGTGACGACGTTCAGGTCGGCGCAGGTCACGCCCATTCTCAGGCAGGTGGGAACGCCCCGTACGCAGGCGACCGTGCGCGACGTGCACCTCATCGATCTGGCCGACCGCACCATTGAGCGGGCGACGCTCGGTCTGGGTGGCGTGGACTCCGACGGCTCGGCGACCGGCGTTCCAGATCTCAGCCGCGACGGCCGTCGCCTTGCGTTCTTGAACTCGGCAACGAACCTGTTCTTTGGCGACGCGAACGCGAGGGCCGACGCCTTCGTCGTCGACCGCCTCGATGCGCCGCCGCCACAGGCGCCGCCACCCGCCGAGACCGACGGCGCAACGCTACCGCCTGTCGTTGACGCGGCGCCTGAGCCGCCGGCTCCCGTTCGCCTGACCGTCCGCGCTGGGCGGCCGGCGAAGGCATCCGTCGTGGTCCGCATTAAGGTCCCGGAGCCGGGCAGCGGCACCGCCACTGCGCGTGGTCGGCTCCGTAACGCCGACGGGAAACGGGTCGGGAACACGCGGACGCTGGCCAGCGCAAAAGTCCGCGCAACCAAGGCCGCGACGATCAGCGTTCGGCTGACGGTACCGCGGTCGCTTCGTAGCCGTCTTCGCACCGCAGGGCGCCTGACGGCGTCCACGCAGATCGAGTTCACCGGCCGTTCCGGCGCCGAGTATGTCGGCCGCGTGACCGTCGAGTTCAGACCATGAACTGGCGCGTAGGAATTCTGGTCTGCGCAGGTTGCAATCAGGTCGTAAACGGGCTGTGTCGAACCCGTGAAGCCCCTTCGCTTGCGGCTCACGCTTCGCCACGATGCCGTCCGACCAATCCCACCCCCGGTCCCCGACGAGGAAGTTCTCACTTCATGTTTCCCCTCATGAACGGCTCGCCACTGGCGCGCCGTCTCACGATCGCCGCTGGCGCTGCTCTCGCTGCTGCGACCTTCGCTGCCCCCGCTGATGCGGCCTTCACCTCCGGCAAGTGCCTCGGCGATGCCATGCAGGGACGCGGCGCTTCGTTCGCCGCCTCCGCGCACAACCAGGTCTTCATTCCGGGCTTCTCCAGCGTGTTCTGCGGAGCCGTCGGCAGCGCGCCGACGATCTCCTACGACTCGCAGGGCTCCGGCTCCGGCCGCCGCGTTGTCGGTGCACGCACCAACGGCGCTCCGGAGGGCAATAACACCGACGGCTCCAAGTCGCGTAACCAGGTCCCGCGCTATGGCATGAGTGAGGAGCCCCTCTCGGCGACCGACCAAGCCAACGTCAACAAGGGCACCGACGCGGTCGGCGACGAGGGCGTCATCCGGACGATCCCGATCGCCCTCGGCTCCGTCGCCATCGTCGTGAACCTGCCTGACGGCTGCACGATCGCCAAGCAGGCCGATGGAGCCGCGCTCACGGTCGGCCAGCAGGGCCAGCTCTCTGATCCCGGCACGGCGAACACCCGCCGCCTGCAGATCACGCGTACGCAGCTTGAGCAGATCTTCAACGGTGGCACCGAGATCGACACCTGGGGCGAACTCGTCGCCTGGATTAACGACGGCAACGACACGCCGGCTGAGGCGTCTGACGCCCGCTGCGCGAGCTTCCCGCTCGTGCGCATCCGCCGCCTCGACGACGGTGGCACCACCTTCGTTTTCAAGGACTACCTCGGCCAGGTGAACCCGGGTCGCGGCTGGCTCGGAGCCTTCAACACGCCGGACACCCGCACGTGGCCGAACCACACCCGCACGGTGGCGTTCGACTACAACAACGACGGCGACACCACCGACGCCGTCGGCACCGACCCGGCCACGACCACAGGAACCGGGCCGTGCGCGGCGCAGTTCGCGCCGTTCACGGAGAACGCGCAGTTCACGCGCCCCGATTCGACGCCGGTCCTCGGTGGCACCTGCACTGAGGCATCGGTGCCGCTCCTCCAGACCACGCAGGTCACGGCGGCGGCCGGCGGCAACGGTAACGACGACCTCGTCAACAAGGTCAACGACTTTGACGGGTCGATCGGCTACGGCGACCTCTCGACCGCTCGGCAGCAGCGCGCCTTCGCCTTCGAGCGCCAGGCCAACGCCACCGACGACAAGTACTGGGTCAAGCTGCAGGCCAAGAACCTCACGAGCTACGTCGATCCGCAGTCCAACGCGGCCGGCTTCGTTGGCGGCACGAGCCTCAAGGGCTCCAGCTGCAACACCGCGCAGCTGCGCAACCTGCCGCAAGGTGCAGACCCGACGGTCGCCGACTGGTCGCAGGCCTCCGGCGTCGACTCGACCCCGACGGCTTATGGCCTGTGCTCGCTGACGTACGCACTGGCGTTCGACGACTACAGCACGCCCTACAGCACACAGGGCGATCAGGGCGCTGAAGAGCGCAAGGCGCGCAGCGTCCGCGACTACATGGAGTGGATGACGCTCGGTGGCCAGAACGGCCTCCTGGGCTTCGACTACGCGCCGCTCTCGCCGGCCCTGCAGGAGATCGCCAACGCGGCCGCCAAGCAGATCGGTTGGGCGAAGGCTGGCGGCAACAACGGCGGCAGCACCCCGCCGGTGGTCGTCACCCCGCCAGCGGTCGTCACCCCGCCGGCCAACAACACTCCCGCGCCGGCTGCGCCGAGCAACGTCTTCACGACGGGCACGCCGAAGTCCAACAAGGGCAGCGCCACGCTGACGCTGCAGGTCCCCGGCGCCGGTGTCGTGTCGATCGTCGCCAAGGCGACGGTCGGCAAGAAGAAGAACAGCCAGATCGCCTCGGCGGCCTCCTCGCCGAAGGCCGGCGGTCCGGTCGCCTTCACGATCAAGCCGAGCAAGGCTGCGGCCAAAGAGCTGACCAAGAAGAAGAAGCTCAAGGTCACGCTGGAGATCACGTTCACCCCGACGGGTGGCCAGGCCAGCACCAAGACCGTGACCGTGACGCTCAAGCCCGCACCGGTCAAGAAGAAGAAGAAGTAGGCCACGCGCGGCGGGCCGCTTGCCCGCCGCCTCGCCCCCAAAGCGCCGATCAAAAGGGGCGCCCGCCGGCATGAACGCCGCGGGCGCCCCGGCGCGTCCCCCACCACCCACCCCCGCCCGTCTGAAGCTCACCCAAGTGGCCAAAAACCGAGAATCCAAGAACGTCATCGCACAGCGCCAGTCGGCGTCGTACAAGCTGCGCCGCTCGGTCGGTGACTTCCTTACGGCCCTGCGCAAGACGGTCTTCCGCGACCCCGTCGCGCTGCTGCTCCTGATCGCCGCCGCGACGATCAGCATCACCTTCTTCAGCCTGCTCGGGCGCATCGAGCCCCGGACAGCCGGCCGCGAGACCGATCTCACCGAAATCGCCCAGCTCACCGAGGACAAGCAGGTCACGAAGGCCGTCATCCTCGACCAAGACAACCGCGTGCTGCTGACGACCACCAGCGGCGAACAGGTCTGGGCGGGCTACCCGTCGTCGGGGGCCAGCACCGCGCCGCTGATCTCGCAGCTCAACAAAGCTGGCGCCACGGTGATGGTCGACCAGCAGGTCGGCAAGCCGACGAATCGGATCCTCGTGCAGTTCCTGCTGCCGATCCTGCTGCTCGTCTCGCTCTTCGCGTTCTTCATGCGCCTCAGCGACGACGACGGCTCCGGCGGCATCGCCTCGTTCTCGGCCCTCAAGGGCACCCGCAAGAAGAAGACCGAACGCACGGTGACGTTCGCGAACGTCGCCGGCAACCGAGAGGCGCTCGCCGAGCTCAAGGAGATCCGCGACTACCTCGACGACCCCACGAAATACGCGTCGATGGGCGCAAGCGCGCCGAAGGGTGTGCTGCTCGTCGGCCCTCCCGGCACCGGCAAGACGCTGATCGCCCGCGCGGTGGCCGGCGAGGCTGACGCCGAGTTCTTCTCCATGAGCGGCTCGGACTTCGTCGAATCGCTCGTCGGCGTGGGCGCTGCCCGCGTGCGCAGCCTGTTCGCTCAGGCCCGCGCGGTCGCCCCGGCGATCATCTTCATCGACGAGCTCGACGCCGCCGGCCGCAAGCGTGGTGCTGGCATCGGCCAGGGCAACGACGAGCGTGAGCAGACGCTCAATCAGCTCCTCGTGGAGATGGACGGCTTCGGCGGCGACGCCGGCATCGTCGTGATGGCGGCCACCAACCGACCAGACATCCTCGACGACGCGCTGCTGCGTCCGGGTCGCTTCGACCGCCAGGTGACGATCGACGTGCCGGACGTCCACGGCCGCTTCGAGATCCTCAGCCTCCACGCCGGCAAGAAGCCGGTGGATCCCGAGGCCGATCTCCACGAGCTTGCGCGCCTGTGCCCAGGCTTCTCCGGTGCTGAACTCGCCAACGTGATCAACGAGGCGGCCCTGCTGACCGTCCGCGAGGGACGCCAGCTGATCGATCAGAAGACGCTCGAGGAAGCGATCGATCGCGTCGTGTCTGGCCCGGCGAAGAAGAGCCACGTGCTCACCGGCGAGGAGCTGTGGGTCATCGCGATTCACGAGGCCAGCCACGCCGTCGCCACCCGCTCGATCGGCCAGAACATCAGCGCGCAGAAGCTCTCGATCGTCGCCCGCGGTCGCACGATGGGTACCGCGGCGCACATGCTGGTCGACAAGGACCAGGTCGTCCGCCAGGAGCCGGATCTGCGTCGCGAACTCATCTCGGTCCTGGCCGGCGCCGGTGGCGAGCTGCTGGAGTTCGGCACGCTGTCCACGGGCGTCCACGACGACCTCCACACGGCCACCTCCGTGGCACGCGCAATGGTGACGGCCTACGGCATGTCGCCGAAGCTCGGGCCCGTCACGATCGGCGAGCGGCAGGGCGAGGTGTTCCTCGGTGCGCAGATGCAGGAGATGGGGCAGGTCAGCCCGGACACCCTGAATCTGATCGACGCCGAGACCGAGCGGTTCGTGAAGGAGTCGCTCTCGCACGCCCAGCAGGTGCTCACGCGCAACTGGGGCTCCGTCCACGAGGTGGCCGGCGCCCTCATCGAGCACGAGACGCTCTCCGGCGTCGCGCTCGAGGCGCTCCTCAGTGGCGTCGTGTTGATGCCGCTCGGGCCGACCCAGCTTGCTGCCGGCGCCGACGACGCCGCCCTCGACGCCCAGGTCTAGCCGCGTTGCGTCTCCTTCGCCCATTGCTGGTCGCCCTGGCGACGGCGGCTTCGGCCGTACCCGCGGCCCACGCTGCCGATCCGTCGTGGCGCCTTGAGCAGCCCGCGCCGCCGGCCGGCGCGCCCTTCAAGGTTGCGCTCGGCGCCCCCGGCGACCTGAAGTTCTGGTCGCCGAACCGGGGGCTGCTCGCGGTCGAAGGAAACGCCGTCAGTCCTCGCGGACTGTTTATCTGGAACGGCCGCACTTGGCGGTCGCTCTCGACGGTCTGTGGCGGAACGGCCGACACCCTGCGCGTCGCGTGGGCTGGGCCGACGGAGTGGTGGACGGTCAGCGAACCGAGCCGCCCTCGCATCGGCGCCGGGACGACGCTGTGCCACTACCAGGACGGCCAGGTCGTCGGGTCCTACGGCACGCTGCCCCAGGCCCCAGACCCCTACCGCCTGATGACCTCGGCGACGTGCACGGGCCCATCGGATTGCTGGTTCGGCGGACCGGCCGCGAGCGATCCGATCGGCGCGCGCGTCGGCGCCTTCCGGCTGCACTGGAACGGTGCGACGCTAACGACCTCCTACGGCCCGCAGGGGCGTGGCATCGCCGATCTGCAAGCCCACGCGGGCGCGGTCTACGAGGCCGCCCTCGTCGGCCCACGCGCCGAAGACCGCGCCGCCGCGCTCAACCGCGAGCCCGAGGCGGTGCCCGCCCTCCTGCGAAAAGTCGGCCCGGACGGCCTGGCGACGCTCGACCCGTTTGTTCCTGCTGCGCTGCCCGGCGTCCCCGCCGACGGCACCGAGCTACTCGCGCTCGACAGCGATGGCCAACAGCTCTGGCTCGCTGGCGCCGGGGCGGCCTCGGGGCCGTCCGCCCCAGCTGACGGCATGGTCGCGCGCCCGCCGCTGCTGGCCCGGATCGCGCCCGGGTCGACCAGCGCTCGCGAGGTCGTCCTCGACGCCGAACCAGACGAGATCGGGGCGACCGACCGCGCCGTCGACGTCGCGGCGATCCCGGGGACCGACGACGCGATGGTCGTGCTGCAGGCGTTCGCCGACCGCCGAAGCGTCAACGCCAAAGCGCGGATCGGACGGGTTGACGGAGCCACCGGCGAGCTGACGACCTGGACGCTTCCGGCGTCTGGCGCCGGCCGTGGCAGCGCGTCGCGCGTGGCCTGCCCGTCGGCGACGGAGTGCTGGGTCGCCACGACCGGCGGCTGGCTCTTCCACTACACCGACGGAGCCGAGCTCCCGCAGGACGGCGAGCCGCTGCTCCAAGGCACCATCACGGAGCGCCCGAACGAGGCCGCCGCCCAGTTCGTTCCGGACACGCCGCCGATCGACGACTCGCTCCTACTGGCACCACCGCCGGTCGAGGAGGCGACCCCGGTTGCCCCGGTGACGACCACCAAGCAGCTCCCGGCGCTGATGAAGCGCGTGAAGTCAAAGCTGAGCGGCCTGACGCTGGAGATCTCGTTTCGGCTGCAGCGGCGAGCGAAGATCGCCGTCGTCGCCAAGCGTGGGGGCAAGGTCGTGGCCCGCACGAAGCTGAAGTGGCTCAGGCCCGGCCAGCGGACGCTGAAGCTGCGCCTACGCCGAGACAAGTGGCCGACGAAGCTCGCGTTCACCGTGGTCGATCCCGCGGCCCCGGCGCCGGACGAGGTCAACGACGACGAAGCCATCACCACGGCGGTGCGCCAGGGCGCGCCCGCGCGATGACGCGCCGCTCCGTTTACCTGCGGCGGCGTGTCGTCGCCGCCTGCGTCGTGGTCGCCGCAGTCGCTGCGCCCGTCGCCGTGCTCTGGCCGGCCGGCGGCGCCGCACAGCAGGGGCCGCCTGGCTCGGCGGTACTCCCTGAGCTTGGTGTGGCCGACGACGACACCGTGATCTTCGGCGCCGTCACGGGCGGCCCGCAAGCGGGGGAGACCTGGGCCTACCGGCGTCTGCCCCTAGAAGCCCCGGAGCCGGTCGTCGACGGCAAGCGCGTCGAGTTCGGACCCGTTGAGGCGGGGTCTCCCTCGCCGCAGCTCGCCTTCCTTCGGCACACGGCGGCCACCGGCTGGCAGGTCGTCGCCGTTCCGCGCGACGCGGCAGGCAAGCCCCTGCGCGGCGCGACGCCAAACACCCGCAGTGCCCGGATGACGTCGCTTGGCGCCGGCGTGCTCGTCGGGCAGGACAGCTCGCGCCCGGCCGACGACCAGGCCGTCCTCATGGTTCGCGAGGCCGGCAAGGACTTCGTTCCAGTGCCGACGCCTGGGTCTCCGGTGCTGCTCGACGGCGATCCGACACCGACGACGCCGGCTCCCACGACGCCTCCAGCCACGACGCCAGCACCGACGACGCCTCCGGCGACCACGCCTGCGCCGACGACCCCAGCGGCCACAACGCCCGCCACGACGCCGGCGACGACCCCCGCTGCCACGACGCCGCCCGCGACGACCCCCGTACCGACCACGCCGCTGCTCGACGAGCCGCAGCAGGCAGAGCGCCTGGCTGGCGACCGCGGCACCGGTCGCGTGAACGTGGCCGTTGCCGACGGCGAGCAGGGACCGGTCGTGATGCTCGCGCCCGTCGGGCGCCGCGTCGAGGAGGCCGTCGTCGTCTACTCCGCTGGTGCGTGGACGCGCGAACCGATCCTGCTGCCCGACAACCCCGACGCCTTCACCGTGGGCGCCATCGCGGCGTCATCGCCCGACCAGGCCTGGTTGGTCGGCAGCTCGCCCGGCAAGCCGGTACGTGTGTTCCGTCGCGACGGCAAGCGCGCTGGTGGGCCCGCTTGGACCGAGGTCGCCTTGCCCGCCCAGAGCTGGACCAGCGAAGCCGACGCAACCGCCGCCGGCCTGACCGATCTGCGCCCGGCCGGCGGCCAGGCACAGACGCTGACCGCCTCCGGGAGCCGGGTCTGGCTCGACCTCCGCGCGCAGCGTGGCGAGGCGCCGTCGAGCGCGACGCTGCTGATCGATCCGGATGCTCCGGTCGGGGCGCGCGTGACGAGCTGGTGCGACGCCGAAGCCGACTGCGACCACCCGCTCGGCGCCGTGTTCTCCACCACCGACGGCTACCGATCCTTCGCCTGGCCCGGCGTCGGCGCCGCAGCAGGCACGCGCGTCATCACGAATCCGCTGCGGCGCAGCGGCGCGGCCGACAGCAACCGCGGCACCTGGCTCACGCTCGAGGGCGACGTCTTCGTGCGCCGCGGCGGTGGTGGCGGCAACTTCCGCCCCAGCGGCGCGTTCAGCTCGCCGACGTCCGGTTGGCTTGAGGGGCCGGTGCAGGTCGGCGCCGAGGACCCGCCAAGCAAGCTGCGCAAGTGGCCGGCCGCGCTGCGATCGCCGCTCACCGCGGTCGCGCCCGAGCCCGGCAAGACACCGGGGGCGATCGACGCCGGTGCACTGGCGGCCGGCAGCGACGGCGCCGTGCTGCGGTACGCGCCGGCCACCGGCTGGAGCCGCGAGTTTCTCCTCAGCGGCACCGGTGGCGTAGTGCGTGCGGCGCTGCGCGGCGTCGCCTGGCCCGAAGCGAGCCGTGCGCATGCCGTGGGCGACCTCGGCGCGATGTGGCAGTGGCGCGCCGATACGGCGCTGTGGGAACGTGATCCCGCGGCGCCCGTCGGGCTCGAAGCCAACCTGCTTGCGGTCGCCTTCGATCCGTCCAATCCCCAGCGCGGCTACGCCGTCGGCAAAGAAGGCGCGCTGCTGGCCTACGGCAAGACCTGGGCGCAGCAACCGCTGCCCGCAGGCTTTGAGACGGCGGACTTCACGCAGGTGGCGTTCGCCGGCACCGAGGCGATCGCGGTGTCCGATCGGGGCGTGCTCGTGGAGCGCGGTTCTGGCTGGATCGTCGACGAGAACGCCAAGGCGTTGCTCGACGCGCTGCCGGGGCTGCCCCCGCGCATGGTCGCGGTCGCCGGCCTGCCAGACGGCGGCGCAGTGCTTGGCGGCGCGACCGTCGTGTTGATCCGTGACCGCGCCGGCAGCCCATGGCGGTCCTCGAATCAGCCGCTGCTTGGCCTGACGGTCGCGGCGGCCGCGGCGGTGCGCGACGGCGACGCCGTGCGCGCCGTCGTCGCGACCGTCCCCGGCCAGCAGTACCCCGTCCCCGACGTCGTGATCGACGACGACCCCGACGTGCCGACCCCGCTGGTGTCGCCGTACGCCGTCCAAGGCGACGGCTATCTGCTGCGCGAGACGGCGACCGGCTGGCGCGACGAGCAGCGCGCGGCGTTTGCAGGCTCCGGCGACGATCGCCCGACGAAGGCCGACCCGGTCCTCGCCCTGGCGCTCAGCCCTGACGGCACCGGGTGGGCGGTCGGCGGCTGGAGCGGCGGCGCCGACAGCGCCGGCCGCGGCACCGCCGGAGTCGGCGGGTCCGCACGGCAGGTCCGCGCGCGCGTGCAGACCGGCGCCGTGCTGCGCTACGACCCCGCCGGCGCGCCGGCGGGCGCTGCGACCGAGACGGCGTCGGAGATCCCGCTGACGGGCAACGTCGTGCGGTTCGCCGTTGGCGGGCACCCACAGTGCGCTGCCGCCTGCGCCGACCTTTCCACGCAGGACATCGCTCCAGATCGCATGCTCACCTCGGCGCTTGGCGTCGCTGGCGGACTTGCGCAGCGGCCCGGCGGCCCGCGAGCGTTCCTGTCGACGGGCGGGCGCATTCGGCCGGGCTCTGGCTCCGAAGGGGGCGTCGCCGAGGAGCAACGATTTGCCGAGCTGCTAGGCGAGCGGCCGGGGCTCCCGATCTACAACGCCGCCGCGGCGGGAGACGTCGGCGACGGCTCGGTCGAGGCCTATACCTCCGCGTTCGCGGGGGCGGCGGCGCCGTTCGGCGAACGCCCGGTGCTCGGCCCAACGGCCGACGGCATTCCCGGGCAGCCTGCTCCGCCCGGGAAGGCCCGCACCCACTACGCCTTCGACTCCTCGGGCGCGGGCGGCACTGTGCGCGTGGTCGTGATCGACAACAGCGCAGGCTCGCTGGCCGAGAGCGATCCGCACCAGGTTCCGCTGGAGCCGCAGGAGCCATGGCTGAAGGCCGTCCTCACCGACGCCCGCGCGCGTGGCATCCCGTCGATTGTCGTCGGCAGCCGTGATCTCAATACCCGGGCGCGGCCGGCGCTCAACGTCGCCTCCGACGGCGACCTGGTCGCCCAGCTCCTGGTCGACTACGGCGCCTCGGCGTACTTCTTCGATCGGCCGGAGGAGAACCGCACCGGCGGCGTGCCGGCCGGCGGCGCGGTCACGATTCCGGCGTTTGGAACCGGCACGCTCGGGTACCGCTCCGGCGTCGACGACGCCGAAAGCGTTGGCCTGCCCGACGCGCTGTTCGGTGACGGCGGGTTCCTGCTGGCCGAGATCGACGTCGCGGCGCGCGACGCAGCCACGAACCGCGTCCCGGTCAGCGTCCGCCTGATTCCCGTGATCGAGTCGCTGTCGCTCAACGCGATCGACGGCACCTTGCTGCGGCGCAGCCGACCGGCGCTGTTCCAGGGGCTCGGTCGCCGTCCGATCGCCGGCGACCGCTGGGGACGCACCGGCGGCGACGGCGTGCCGAGCCCGACGGGCGCCGACCCCTACACCGAGTTCCCGGCTGATCCTTGCCTCGTGGCGGGCTGCTCCTCGCGCATCCTGCCGGAGTTCACGTTCGCCTCCTCGGATCCGGACGTGCTCGACATGGTCAAGGTCGACCCCGCCACGGCCAACCAGCGAAAGCCGCTGCTCGGCGCCGACGACAAGGTCGTCAGCGACGCCGCCTCGGGGCTGGTCTGCCCGTTCAATGCCGGCACCACCACGGTGACGGTGACGGCTGGCGGCCGCGCCGTCAGTCAGGCCGTGACGGTGCTGCCCGGCAGCGTGCTGCGCCCCTGCGGGACGCGCCCGCTGTCTCCAGACAAGATCAAGACGCGCGCCGGGGCCGCCGCGGCCGCGGCCACGCCGCCTCCGCCGGCGTCGGCGCCGCCTGCGGTGCTGCCCGCGCTCGTCCCGCCTCCGCCGCCGGCCGCCGAGCCAGAGCCGGCGAAGCCCGCGGCGAAGGCGGCGCTCATCCCGGCCGCGGCGCCGCTCTTTGATGAGCTGCTCACCCCGGCGGCTCGCGTCACCGGCGCCAACTCCGTCTCACCGCCGCCACCGGCGCCCGGGTTCTTCGCCCAGCCGATCCCGCCTGGCGGCGCGACCGTCCGCGTGACGGAGGAGAAGCGCGAGACGGAGGTCGCGACCGAGCAGTCGCAGGCCTACGCGCGGATCGAGGCCGATGACCGCCTTCCCGTGACTCCGTTCATCGCCGGACTCGCGCTGATCGCGGCGCTCGCCGGCACCACTATTCGCCCCGGTCGGCGACGCGGTCCGGCGTACGTCCGGATCACCACGTTGCCGCCGGCCCGTCGTCCCCAGAGGTACAGGAGGTCGCTGCGGTGACCCGTCTTCGATCCGTCCGTCGCAACCCGGGCAGGCTGCGCGCCTTTGGGCGTCGCAATGCCGCGCCGGCCGCCCTCGTCATCTCGTGCGTCGCGCTGGTCTCGTCGTTTACGGGAGCGGCCGACGCCGCGCGTGACGCGCTCACCAAAGCGGTCTCCAAGCCGAAGCCCGGGGCGGTCCTCAAGCTCGGCAAGAACGGCAAGTTCCCCGCGAAGGCCATCCCCAAGGTCGCGGCGGCCCGCACGGCGGACCGGCTCGGCGAGCTCGCCGACGTCGACGTGCAGATGAGCTGCGACGCGACCACCGTCGACCTGGGCACGTGGTGCCTGATGACCGGTCCCTACCCGGTGCCGCCGGAGGACGCTGGCAAGAACTCGTTCTTCTACGCGACGCTGAAGTGCACGGAGGAGGGGGGCTTCCTGCCGAGCGCCGACGAGCTGATTGGCGCCGCCTCGCGCGTGAAGCTCGCCTCGTTCCTGACCGACGACCAGCTCACCGCGTCGATCGACCTCGACGCGACGGATGGCCTCACCGACCGCCGCGAGATGAGCAGCACCCTCATCACCACTCAGGCCGGCTCGACGGCGGCCGGCTCGCTCGGCGTGAGCGAAGGCGCGAAGGGCAACCCCCGCGTTGGTGAGCCGGACCCGGCCATCCTGCCGGCGGTGCCCGCCCCCGAGACGCTGCAGTACGTGACCGTCGTCGACAACAAAGACAACGGTGGTTTCGCCGGCAGCAAGTCCGTCGGGCAGCCCGAGAACTTCCGCTGCGGATTCAACAAGCGCCAGGGCCCGCCGCGCGGCGAAGAGGGCTGACGAGCGCCGGCGCGGCGGGCCGGGCGGTCACATGGGCTTGGTGGCACGGATGAACACGCTGACCACCTTGCCGTCGGTGGCGACAAGGTCTTCGTCCGGGAGGTCGTCGAAGCCGAGCGAGCCCAGGGCGGTGGAGTCCACCATGTCGAGGTCTGCTCGTGAGAACGAGCGGACGGTCTCGACAGACGCGTCGGCAAAACCTGCTGCCTCGAGGCTGGCGTGGAGTTCGTCGATGCTGAGTGCGCCGGCGATGCAGCCGGTCCACGCGTCCAGGCTTGCGCGCACCCGGGGCGGCAGGGGTGCGGCGAGCGCGATGTCGGCGATCGCCAGGCGCCCGCCCGGGCGAAGCACGCGGTAGGCCTCGGCAAACACCTTCGTCTTGTTGGTGGCGAGGTTGATGACGCAGTTCGAGAGGACGACGTCGATGAGGCCGTCATCGAGCGGCAAGGCCTCGATCTGGCCCTTGAGGAACCGGACGTTCTCGGCGCCGGCTTCGGCGCGGTTGCGCTCGGCGAGATCGAGCATCTCGTCGGTCATGTCGACGCCGAACACGAAGCCGGTTGGTCCGACGCGGCGAGCCGACAGCAACACGTCGACGCCGCCACCGGAGCCCAGGTCCAGGACGGTCTCTCCGGGCGCTAGGGCGGCGAGCGCGGCGGGGTTGGCACAGCCCAACGCGGCAGTGACGGCGTCGGCGGGAAGGGCCGCGCGGTCGGCCTCGTCGTACAGCTGCCCAGCGAGCTGGTTGGGCGCGTCCGGCGTGCAGCAGCCAGCGTCGGTGACGCTGCTGGCTGCGGCGGCGTAGCGCTCGCGTACGGCGTCGGTGAGCTGTGCGTCGGTGCTCTGATCGGTCATGAAATCTCCAAGTGGTGGGGGCTTGACTTCTGTCCCGACGGACCGTAGGACTTAAACAATGGTTCATGTCAAGGACGAAGTCTCGGGCGGCGCCGATCTCGCGATCGGGGAGGTCGCGGCGCTCGCCGGCATCGCCACATCGGCGATCCGCTTCTATGAGCGTCACGGCCTGCTGGAGGTGCCTGAGCGCGTCTCGGGGAGGCGGCGCTACGACTCCAGCGTGTTGCGGCGCCTGGCGATGATCCAGGTCGGCCAAGACGCCGGATTCACGCTCGCGCAGATCCGCACCTTGCTCGACGGGCTCAGTGCCCAGGAGGCGCCATCACGGCAGTGGCGTGCGCTGGCGCAGGACAAACTTGCCGACGTCGATGCGCTGATCGTGCGCGCCCAGGCGATGCGCCGCCTGCTCGAGGACGGGCTGGCCTGCCAGTGCCTCTCGTTGGAGGACCGCGACGACTTCCTCGCCGCCTGCGGCGACTGGGCGAAGGCCAAGAAGGCCGACGAGTCCTCGCGCGTGTGAGGCTCCGCACGGCGCTGCGGAGAGCCTCGCCAAACGCGCCAGCGTGAGCCATCATCGGCCGGGTGGTGACCATCGCGGCCTACAGCAATCCGGTGCCGTGGTTCTCGGGGCCGCTCCCTGACCTCATCGAGGCGGGGGCGAAGGCCGCGATGATGTACGCCACGGCCTGGGCCCTCCTGCGGATGGGAGAACGCCGCACGCTCGCGCAGTTCACCCTCATCGACGTGGTCGCGGCCGTAGCGGTCGGCGCCATCGTGGGCCGGTCGGCGATCGCGAAGGAGCAGAGCTACGCCGAGGGCGCGATCGCGCTCGTGGCGCTCCTACTCACGCACCACGCGGCCAGTCGCCTGCGACTCAAGCCACTCGTGGCGCGGTTCGCCGACCACCCGATCCGCGTCCTCGTCGCGGACGGCCAACTCCGCGCTGCCGAGCTGCGTCGATCGGGCATGACGGAGAACGACCTCTACGGGCAGCTTCGGCTGCAGGGCGTCTTCGACCTGCGTGACGTGCGGTACGTCCTCTACGAGGCCCGGGGTGGCCTGACGGTGGTGCCTGCCGCGCCGGGGCCGGTCCCCGCTCTGGTGAAGACCGTGCTGCACGACGCGGGCGAGCCCGTCGACCAAGTGGGCGTTCCCGCGCGACGCTAGGGCCGTCCGGAACCTGCCCGTGGCCGCAGCGGGCAGGCCGCAGCGGCCGCACAACGAGAAGAGGCCCGGCAGATGCCGGGCCTCTCCTTGGTTGCGCAGCGCGTCAGGCACACGGCCGCTGCGCTGGTCGCGCGGGGAGTGTGTGGCCCGCGCAAGTGGTGGCTGCCCCCGAGGGCCGGACCCTGAACTCCGCGGAGCCCCATCGGCCCGCCGGGTGCAGGTCCGGCGCCCGAGGGCGTCCAGATTTAGCCGAGCTTCAGCTTCACCGACTGGCCGCGAGCGACCAGGGTGTAGGTGCCCTTGGTGAGGCGCTTGGTGCTCTTGAAGGTCACGTTGCCCTTCGTGGACACCGTGCCCTTGGCGATCGTCTTGCCGCCCTTCACGAGGCGAGCCGACGACTTCTTGCTCTTGGAGCCGAACTCGACGGTGCACTTCACCGTCTTGGAGCCCTGCACCTTGCAGGTGACCTCAGCGTCACGGCCGGCCGGGCCGGTCGCACCGGTGGCGCCAGCAGCGCCCGGAGCGCCAGCAGCGCCGGTGGCGCCAGCTGGGCCGGCAGCACCGGCGGGGCCAGCAGCGCCGGCCGGGCCAGCGGTGCCGGGAGCACCGTTGGAGCCGTCAGCGCCCTTGGGGCCGGGAGTTCCGGCGACGCCGTTGAGGCCGTTCACGCCGTCGACGCCGTCTTTGCCATTGGCACCGTTCGCCACCGTGCTCGGCGTCTTGCCGTTGAGGATGTCGAAGATGTCGGTCTGGCCGATGGTGCCCTGGACGTTGGCTGCCTGCGGGCCGGAGGCCCAGACGGGCACCTGCGCGCCGGTGTGCATCTGCGAGCCGCTGGTCGTCGCGCCGGAGCCGGTGTCGGCCGTGCCGTAGACCATGCGCATCGTGGCGCCGTCGACGGTCTGCAGCGTGGCGAACGAAGCGCCCGTTGCGGGCTCGCCGCCGGTGTAGCCGATCTGCGAGGTGTGCGAGTGGTCCGCCGACACGATCACGAGCGTGTCCGGGTGGTCCTTCTGGAACTCCTGGGCAACGGCGATGGCTTCGTCGAGCGCGAGGAGCTCGCCGATCTGGCCGCACGGATCAGCCGCGTGATCGCGCTTGTCGATCGACGCGCCCTCGACCTGCAGGGTGAAGCCCTGCGGATCGTCCTTCATCAGCTGGATGGCCTTCTTGGTCATCGCAGCCAGCGAGGGCTCGTTCGTGGCCTCGCGCTGGGTCTCGTCGCAGCGCGTCGTCGGGCTACCGCCCTGCACCTGCGGGTCGAGGCCCGGGTTGGCCGTGTAGTACGCCTTGGTGCGAGCGAACAGCGGCTTGAACTCGGTGGTCATGTTGCCGTTGTTGAACAGGCCGAGCACCTTGCCGCCGGCCAGCGACGTGATGGCGTCGAGGTCGGTGCGGTTGGCGGGCTGCTGCGTGTAGCCCTTGGCGGTCGCGTAGTCGAGCACGTCGTCGGTGCCGCCAGCCGCGAGCGTCTGCGTCCACCGTGACTTGCCGCCACCGAGGACGACGTCGTAGTTCGTGTCGACGATCTGCTCGGCAACCGAGCCCAAGCCGCCAGCGGTCTTCGCCTCGGTCGGGCACGTCGTGCGGGTGTCGTTCGGGCCCTGGCAGGCACGCTGGGAGATGTGGGCGCTCGGTCCAGCCGGCGTCGCGTCGCTGATCTCAGCGGTCGAGACGTTGCCGGTGGCCTTGCCCTTCTCCTTCGCGATCTCCATGTAGGTCTTGTAGCCCTTGTTGGAGCCCGGAACGTTGGCTGCGGTCGACGGGCCCTGTGCGAGGCGGCCGTCGGTCGTGCGCTTGCCGGTCGACCACGCCACCGCGGTCGGGGCCGAGTCGCCGGTGTAGTTCGGCGTGTAGTTCGGGCCGGGGCCGTAGTTGAGCACGTAGTGGAGTGCGCTACCGCGGAACGGGAGCTTGTCCATGTTGAGGCGGCCGGCGGCGCCCTTGGCGTAGTAGCGGGCCGAGGTGATCTCGGAGTCGCCCATGCCGTCGCCGATGAACAGGATCACGTTCTTCGGGGTGGAGGAGTCGATCTTGCTGGCCAGCGTGGCCGAGTAGTCGTCGGAGCCGCCGCCGGCGCCGATCGCGATACCCGCAGTCGCAGTGGCGGCGATGACGCCGAGCGTCAGCACCTTCGTGGTCTTGTTCATAGTTCTTCCGAGAGAGGGGGGGGACGAGCAGGACCGGCGGAGTGTCGAACGTGGAAGGCGCCACGATGTGACGCCCGTGTCTCGAAGTCGTGTCGATCCTGAGAACGTGGCCGCGGGCTACGACTTGATCAGCGCCACGAGCTTCGGCCCGCCCGCCAGGTAGTCCCGCAGCAAGGCGGGGTCGATGGTCTTCAGGGAGACGGTCGCGCTGACCATGGCCCGCTCCCCGATCTCCATCTCCGCGACGACGGGGCGCAGCGCCGGGTCGCCGGTGGCCGGGAAGGTCTTGCGGAGTTCCTCTTCGAGCGCGTGCACCTCACGGACCCAGTGCGGGGCCGCGCAGAGGCGCAGCTTCGGCCCGGAGGGTTGGTCGGCGTCGTCGACGACGCCCGCGCCGATCGCCGCCCACTTGCCGGCAACGGCTGGGCCAACGATCACCTGTGCCGCGGCCTCACCGAGGCACGACTGCACGGCGGACTGCGTCTCTTCGGTGATCACGCTCGTCTCGGAGGACTCGTCGCCAAGCGATGCACGCAGCGCCGAGGAGCCGCCGATGATCACGCGCTCCTCGGGGAGGCCGGTGACCGTGGCGTCGCCGATCTGAACTGCGGTGGTCGGCGCGCTGGTCGCTTCGTCGAGCCGTGCCGAGCCGGCCGTACCAAGGACGAGCGACTGGACTTCGGCTGCGGGAATCGGGCCACCGACGCTGGCGAGCGCCTTCACGTTCACGAATCCGATGCGGCGCTGGGCGGTGGCGCTGTCGGCGATCTTGGCGAGCGTTCCGGCGGCGACTGGCGCCGCCGGTTCGGCGTTCACGTCGACGCGCGCGGCGCTGACGGCGAGCGGCTGATCGTCGGTCCCGCAGCCCGGGAGTAGGGCCGTGAGGCAGACGGCAAGGGCGAGTGGCTTCTTCACAACGGGCGATTGTGGGCAGCCGCGCGCCTCCACACGTCAACGCCGTGTGAAGCGCAACCAGCTGGTGCCAGGACCGAGCGCCTGGGCGCCCAACATCCGTGGGGACCGCCCCACGCGGTAGACCGCCGGAGCTACGTTGGAGCCATGCTCCAGGTTGCGCTGAATGGCGGCCGGACCAAGGCCGACCACCCCGAGATTCCCATCACCGCGGCTGAGCTTGCGCTTGCAGCGGTGCGATGCAAGGCCGTGGGCGCCAGTGAGGTGCACCTGCACCCGCGCGGGGCGGACGGGGTGGAGACGCTCGATGCGGCCACCGTCGATCGGGTCGTGGCCGACGTCCGTTCGACGTCCGGACTGCCCGTCGGCGTGTCGACGGGCGCCTGGATTGAACCCGACCCGGAGCTTCGAGCCGCGATGGTGAGTCTGTGGCGAGCGCCGGCATATGCGAGCGTGAACCTTTCCGAGGATGGCGCCCTCGAAGTGATGCGCGCGCTCACGCAGGCGGGCATCGGGATCGAGGCGGGAATCTGGTCGGCGGCCGACGCGGAGCGCCTTGCCGAGAGCGGCTACGGCGAGGCCGTCGTACGGATCCTCGTCGAGGTGCGCAGCCCGGATCCGGTCGGCGCGATCGGCCGCGCGGCCGAGATCCATGACGCCTTGAACAGCTACGCGATCATGGTTCCGCGCCTGCAGCACGGCGTCGGCGACGGTGCCTGGATTCTGATCCGCGATGCCGCCGAGCGCGGACTCGACACCCGCGTCGGCTTCGAAGACACGCTCACCACGCCCCGCGGTGGCTCGCCAAGAGACAGCGCCGACCTCGTCGAAGAGGCCCAGGCCATCATCGGCAGAGCGATGCTGCGCACGCTCCCGGGGAGGCCTTCGATCCCGCGCCCACGACCACTGATGATCCGCCCACTTCCAGAGGTTGGCTAAACGCCCCAGAACGACGAAGGCCCGCACGGGGCGGGCCTTGAACGGCTAGACCGTTCGACTGACGCGGGTATCGCGCCGAAGATCTCGTTCGGGTGGAGCCGGTTTAGGCCTCTGGCCGGGCCGGTTCCACGCGGACGGGAGATTCAAGCGAGAGCCCGTCAGGCGGATGGGCTACCAGCCGCCCTTCCAAGCTGCTGAGGACTTGCTCTTGCGGTAGGCGGCCTTCTTGCGGTCCTTGCGCTTGTCTCCAGCGGCCTGCAGGCGCGACATGGCCCAGACGAAGATCGGGAACCCGATGATGAGGCCGAGCCCGAACTGCGTAATGAGCTTCTCGGTGGCGTGCAGCTGGCCGGCACCGCTCTCCTGGGCCAGCGCGGAGCTGGTCGTGGCGAAGAGGGTGATCCAGAGCGTCGTGAAGGCAGTGGTGATTCGGCGCATCTCAGGGTGCGATGCTACCGACTGTGGAACCTGTCGTGCTGGATCGACCTCTCCCGGGCGTTGCGACGCTGCGGATTAACCGTCCGGAGGTCCGTGGTGCGCTCGATCGCGCGTCGCTTCGGTTGCTCGTCGACGCCCTCGCCGAGCTTGAGGAAGATCGCGATCTGGCAGCGGTCGTGCTCTCGTCGACCGATCCCACAGCGCTGTGTGCCGGGGCCGACGTGAACGAGGTCTTGGATGCCGAGGGTGGGTACGCCCGCATGAGCGAGTTCGCCGATCTCTACGCGGCGCTGGAGCGGTGCTCCGCGGTCACGGTCTGCGCGATGGTCGGCAACACCGTCGGCGCCGGTGCTGAGCTGGCGGCGGCCTGCGACATCCGGGTCGCGGGAGACAACCTCAAGCTGCGCTGGGTCGGCGGCCTGCTTGGCGTGCCCGTCGGCCCGGCACGTTTGGCACCCCTGGTCGGACTGGCCGTCGCGCGCCATCTTGTGCTTGAGAGTCCGGTCGTCACGGCCGAGCTGGCGCTGCGCTACAACCTGGCGTTTGAGGTGGTTCCGGCGGCGCAGGCGCATGACCGGGCCTTGGAGATCGCGACGAGCTTGGCGTCACGTCCTGTCGAGAACCTGCGAAAGGTAAAGGGCATGTTCCGCGAGTACGAGCAGACCGAGCGTCGGACCCTCGACGAGAACGAGGCGCTGCTGCACTTCCAGCGCCACGGCTCGGGCCTACCGTCGGGCGGCGCCGCACGGTGAAGCGCGCCGTCACGGCCATGGGACTCCTGGGAACAGCGTTGGTCGCTGCGGCGATCGCGGTGGCGACGGTCGGCGGCAGCGATCCGGAGGCCGTGTATGCCGCCGATCCGAACGATCCGGCCATGGTGTTCGCCGACGATCGGCCGTGCGTGGCGCCGTGCGTGAAGACGGGTGTCGTCTACGGCTCGGCGACGTCGAAGCTGAATCCGGCGGCGGGCAAGCAGAGCCTCGCGCTGGATCTGTTCCGGTCGAAGAAGACGCCGAAGACCAACGCGCCGACGGTCGTCTTGGCCCACGGCGGTGGCTTCGTGGAGGGCGATCGGTCGCAGATGCGGATCATGGCCGAGCAGTTTGCGAACGCCGGCTTCCTCGCGGCGACCGTCCAGTACCGGCTCGTCCCCAAGGACCGCAACAAGGGCCAGGGGATCGTGAGTACGGCCGACCTCGTGCCGGCGTCGGCCGAGGCCGAGGCGGATCTGGAGACGGCGCTGACGTACTTGCGGCGCAATGCCAAGTCGCTCGGGTCGGCTCGAGACCAGTCGGCGTACTTCGTTGGCGGCTACTCCGCGGGGGCGATCGCTGCCCTGCGTGTGGGGATCCGCGGGGGAGACCAGGCGACGCCCAAGGCGCGGCGCTTCCGCGTCGGGGCAGCGTTCTCAATCGCGGGCGCGGAGTGCCAGGAGACGGCGGCGAACACCGGCTGCAAACCGGCCTATGACGACGATGACCCGCCGATTCTGCTCTTCCATGGCGACGCCGACAGCATCGTGCAGCTCACGTTCGCCCGCGACACCTGCACCGCGGCCATCCTCAAGGGCGGCGGATGCACCGCCTACTTCTACCCCGATCAGGACCACTTCTGGGCCTCGGGCACGATCTTCGGCGGCGCCAAAAACCTCACGAAGAAACACCCGGCCGTCGTCCCGACCGTCGCGAAGTACATCCGCAAGCAGCTCAAGTAGCCGCAGCGCGGCCACCGCGAAGGGGCGCGCCGGGGTCGACGACGAGCGTCAGCGAGCCGTCGAACTCGGGCTGCGTCCGCAGAACTCCGTGGCGCTCGTCCCACCGGCCGGACTCCAGGTCGGCGCGCAGGCGGGCCAAGATCACGGCGGTCGTCGGCCCGTCGATGAACCCCCACGAGGACTGGGCGTCGCGGACGTGGTCGTCGAGGAACGCCTCCGGACGCGCGTAGTACGCCTCCATGAAGCCGTCGACGCAGTCGATCGGCACGGGCACCGGCCGGGCGTACGCGCCCGGACCGAGCGACTGGCAGAGCGCTTCGATCGTCGGGAAGCGTGGGGCCTCGCGGGCGAGCAGCTCGGGCGCGTACTCGGCGAGCCAGAAGCGCGACATCGTTGAAGGGTCGAACGTGAGGATCACGACGGGCCCACTCGCGACCCTTCGCAGCTCGGCGACTCCACGAGCCACGTCGGGCCACTGATGCACGGTCACCATGGCCATGGCGGCATCGAACGCGTCGTCCTCGAAGGGGAGCGCCTCAGCTGAGGCTGCGACCGCGGGCGCGGCCCCGGAGGCCCGCTGGGCGCGCATCGACGCCGACGGCTCCACGGCGGTGACCTCGAGGCCCTCCGGCTCGTACGACCCTGCGCCCGCGCCGACGTTCACCACGGTCCGGGCGCTGCCTAGCGCGGTATGGACCTGGGCGGCGATTCGCGGCTCGGTCTGGCGCTGTTGGGCGTACCGAGCGTTGGCCGGCGTGTCGTAGTCGAAGTCCCCCGCGGGGCGAGTCGCTCCCATGGACGGAGCGTATCGGGGCCCCCATGTTTTGCCTGGTGGGTTCGTCACGCCGGGCCAGGGGAGGGGCGGCTACCTATTCGGCGACCCGGTCGTAGTTGAGCCGCAGCAGCGCGATCACGTCGCGCACGTCGTCCTCACTGGCGATGCGGCGAGCAGCCGGGCCTTCCTTGCCCGGAAAGACGGAGTGGAAGTCGATGCGGCCGGCGGTGTAGAGCTCGCGCCAAACGGACTTGGGGAAGCCGAAGTGCGCGACCGCGTCGCCATGGAGATGCCCGATCTCCCGGCGGCCGACCGTGAACGCCCACTCGCCCCGCCGGCCCGTCGCCGCGTCGACGCCGGGCCAAGTCAGCACCTCGGCCGTGATTCGGGCATTGGCACCCTGAGCCGCGCCGCGAGCGCGCGCATCGATGGCGCCCCGCGCCCCTCGATCGGCTGCGTCAGGGGTTGGCTTGGACGGCGTAGTCGAACTCATGCCGCGAGGCTAGAAGTTCAACCACACTTGAAGTCAAGGGAGAACGCGCCAACGCAGCGGCCCGTGTGACGAGCACACCGCCAACGGCGCCCACCCACCGAGATCGCGCGCCCCAGGTCGAACGCACCCAGGTAGCGGTCCGTGGGGCGGAAACGCCGCCGATGGCCAGGGCCGGGGTGGGGTGCTCTCCCGCCGGAAGTCGCGGCCCGAAAACCCCGAAGCCTCTTCGATAAACGGTTGCGCGACCAGAGGGAGAGCACCGCACCCCGGTCCGTCGACCAACCGGCCGCGTGGCCAGTCGCACGGCCCGAAAGCCCCGCGCGGCCTACCATCCACGTGTGGCTGTTGTTATCGGTTCGGAGCTGTCGAAGGACATCAACGGCAAACCCCTCTTCAAGAACATCTCGCTCTCGCTTGAGCGGCGCGACCGGATGGTGATCGGTGGCCGCAATGGCGCCGGCAAGACCACGCTGCTGCGGATGCTCGCCGGCGAGGAGGGGGTCGACGGCGGTCGGATCATCATTGAGAAGAACGCTCGGATGGCGCTGCACGATCAGCGCCCACCGCGTGACCAGACGCTGACGCTCGAGGAGTACGCCCTCTCGGCATGCACCGAGCAGATCAAGCTGGAAGAAGAACTCGCCGTCTGCGAGGCCGCGATGGCCACGGGCGACGAGAAAGCGATGGAGCGCTACGCGACCGTCTACGCGCGCTTTGAGGCGGCCGGCGGCTACGGCTGGCGCGACCGCGCCGCGCAGATCCTTACGGCTTTGGGGTTCACCGACGAGGCCCGCCCGCGCCCGCTCTCGTCCTTCTCCGGCGGCCAGCTCACCCGAGCCTCGCTGGCGCGCGCCTTGGCCTGCGAGCCAGACATCCTGCTCCTCGACGAGCCCACCAACCACCTCGACCTGGAGTCGCTTGAGTGGCTGGAGGAGAAGATCAAGTCGCTCGACGCGGCCGTGATCATGGTCGCCCACGACCGTTGGTTCCTGGAGGCCGTCGGCAACTCGATCCTCGAGCTCGAGGGTGGCCGCGCGAACTTCTTCAAGGGCACGTGGTCGATGTGGCGCAAGGAGAAGGCCCAGCGAGAGCTGAACTTGAATCGCCAGATGGCCAAGCAGCAGGCGGAGATCGCGCGCCTGGAGCAGTTCATCAACCGCTTCGGAGCCAAGGCGTCGAAGGCCAAGCAGGCCCAGTCGAAGGTCAAGCAGATGGACAAGCTCGAGGCTGGCCGCATCACCGCCGATCCCAAGGACGGCGCTGCGCTGGCGTTCGACTTCAAGGCGCCTGAGCGCTCCGGCAAAGTCATCTACGAGCTCACCGGTGGTCGCGTCGAGGTGCCTGGCCGCGTCCTGATCGACAACGCCGACTTCTTCCTGGAACGTGGCGAGCACGTCTGCCTCGTCGGCCCCAACGGTGCCGGCAAGTCGACGCTTGTGTCGACGCTCGCCGGCCGCCGCGAACTCGCCGCCGGCAAGCTGCTCACCGGCCACGGCGTGAAGCTCGGCTACCTCTCCCAGCACGTCGAGGAGATCGAGTACGGCACGGCCCGTACGGTCGTCGAGGCGTGCGTGCGCAAGACCGGGCTGACTCCGGGTGCGGCGCGCTCGCTCCTCGGCCAGTTCCTCTTCAGCGGTGAGGACGCCCAGAAGGAGGTCGCGACCCTTTCCGGTGGCGAGCGCCAGCGCCTGGGCCTGGCCTGTCTCGTCGCCTCGGGTGCGAACCTGCTCGTGCTCGACGAGCCCACCAACCACCTCGACATCGAGTCTCGTGAGGCGCTGGAGTCGGCCCTGCAGTCCTTTGAAGGCGCGATCATTCTGGTGACCCACGACCGGGCGCTGCTTGAGGCCGTCGGCACGCGCACCGTCGCGATCGAGGACCAGGACCTCGTCTCGCACATGGGTGACTGGGTCGACTACATGGCCGGCCGTGAGGAGCGCGCCGAGCTGCGCGCCGCCGTGAAGGCTCGCCGCGACGCCGCCGCCAAGGGCACGCCGAAGGCCAAGCCCGCCGCGACCAACGGCAACGGCAACGGCGCCGGTGGCAAGGGCCACGCGGCCCGCAAGGCCGGTGCCAAGGAGCTGGCGAAGCTCGAGCGTGAGGTCGAAAAGGCCGAAGAGGCGCTCGCCACGATCGAAGACGAGATCGCCGATCCCGCGATCTGGGCCGATCCCAAGCGTGCGCCGAAGGCCAAGGCCGATCACGACGCCGCCAAAGAGCGCGTCGCCGCCGCCTATGCCAGCTGGGAAGCCGCCGGGGCGTAGGAAAGAAGCGGTGGCGCGGCCTGCGGCGTGTACGTTGCGCCGTGATGTCGTTTCCCGCGCAGGGCGCCGCCGGTGCCCGCCAGTGGTGGTGAGTTGTGCCCGGCGTTGTCCTCGTCGTTGAAGACGAACAGAAGATCCGCGACCTGCTGCGGCGCACATTCGAACGTGCCGGCTTCGCGGTCCTCACGGCTGGGACCGGCGCTGCAGCACTGGAGGCGGCGGCCGGGTCGGCGCCGGACCTGGTGGTCCTCGACCTCGGCTTGCCGGACATCTCTGGTGAGGAGGTCGCTCGCGAGCTGCGCGACCGTGGCAACGTGCCGATTCTCGTGCTAACCGCCAGGTCGTCCGACGAGGATCGGATCCGTGGGTTGGAGCTCGGGGTCGACGACTACGTCACCAAGCCGTTTAGTCCACGTGAGGTGGTCCTTCGCGTCCAGGCGATCCTTCGGCGCGGCGCGGGCGGGGCCGCGCCGGAACCGCCGCGCCGGTCGCTTGGGGCTGGCGAACTCGTGATCGACGAGGTCCGGCATGAGGTCCTCGTTCGCGGCGCCGCGGTCGACCTCACCCCAACGGAGTGGGGCCTGCTTGCCGCACTTGCCGGGACACCCGGTCGGGCGTTCTCGCGTTATGAGCTGATCAATCGTGTTCGCGGCTACGAGTTCGAGGGCTACGAACGGGTCGTCGACTCGCATGTCAAGAACCTGCGACGCAAGCTCGAACGTGACCCGCACCAGCCCGCGATCTTGGAGACGGTCTCGGGCGTGGGGTACCGGCTCGGATTGACCATCGATGCCTGAGGCAGGCACGCCCGCGCGACGTTCCTTGTCGACCCAGCTCGCGCTGGCGTTCGTGGTCGTCGGCCTCGGGTCGGCCTCGTTCGTGGTCGCCGTCGTTGCGCTCACGTCCCGCAGCGCCACGTCCGCAGTGGCACGCGATGCCAGGCAGGGAACCACGGAGCGGGTTGGGGCCGAGCTAGCGTCGGCGTACTCCGAAGCCGGTGGCCGGTGGGAAGTGGCCAACCTGACCGCCGCCGCGGCCATTGCCAACGGTGCGCGGGCCGCCTTGATCGTCCGCAACCAGCGAGGAACTCCCGTGGGCGTCGTGCGCCCCAGTGGCAAGGTCTCAAGCGGCACGTCGGCCGCCGGTCAGCTGCCGTTGCCCGATGCTGCGGCCGAGCGCGTGGACGTCGTGGTGGGCGCCGAACGCGTCGGAAGCGGCGAGCTGCGGTTTGCCGGGACGGTGCTGACGCGCGGAGAGCAGCGACTGCGCGATGCGCTGGTGCGCAACGCGATCCTCGCGGCGTTGGTGACTGCGCTGCTCGGACTCGCCGTCGCCGGGCTCATCACCCGACGACTACGACCACCGTTGGTGCGGCTGGCCGGTGCGGCTCGGCGGCTTGAAGCCGGGGACCCGACCGCGCGGGTGGCCATGGCTGGGGCGCCGGGGGAGCTTGGGGAGGTGGCCGCCGCCTTCGATCACATGGCCGACACGCTGGAACAGCAACGCGAGGCGCGGGCCGCAATGGTGTCGGATCTGGCTCATGAGGTCCGGACGCCGCTGGCGATTCTGCGCGGCAACCTTGAGGAGCTGATCGATGGGCACGTGGCTCCAAACTCAGGGCTCTTCGTTTCGCTCCAGGACGAGGTGCTGCGCCTTGAACGGCTGACCGACGACCTCCGAGCGCTGTCGGAGAGCGATCCGTCGTTCGTGGTACTGGAACTCGCGTCGGTCGACCTCACTGCCGTGGTGGCGCGCGCGGCCGCAGGTTTGCAGCCCGGAGCGGCCGCCTCCGAGATCGATCTGGTGGTGACCGGCGATCCGCTCGAGCTGACGGCCGACGCGGGCCGACTCGATCAGGTGGTCGCGAACCTGCTGACCAACGCCGTCAAGTTCACGCCGCCGGGCGGCGTCGTCGAAGCCATCGTCAGCCGCGATGGCGACTCCGCACGGCTCGTCGTCACCGACACCGGGCCAGGGATCCCGGCAGCCGAGCTCCCGCGGGTGTTCGATCGGTTCTGGCGTGGCGATGGGGCAGAGCACGTCGGTGGAACGGGGGTTGGCCTCGCGGTGGTGCAGCGCCTCGTGGAGGCGCACGGCGGCACCGTGGCGGTGGACAATGCTCCCCGCGGCGGTGCTCGGTTCACCGTGCGGCTGCCGCTGCGCTGAGCGCGCTCGCGAATCTCCACAATTTCTCCATCAGGTCGACACGGTCGCTGCATCGCCGACCGGTTGAGTGGTCGTCACCACCCCACGATCCCCGCTGGAGGGACACGATGACCACCAAGACCACCAAGACCACCATCGTTGCCCTGGCGGCCGCTGGACTGCTCGCTCTCGGCGGCGGAGCCGTCGTCAATGCCGCCACGAGCGGCGGCACGTCGACCCCGGCCGCTACCCAAGGGCAGGGACACAGTCGCGGCCAAGGCCAAGGCCAAGGTCAGGGTCACGGCAAAGGACACGGCCAGGGCCAAGGCATGGGTCACGGGAACGGTCAGGGCGAGGAGGGCGCGGGTACGTCGACCGCAGCGCCGTTGACCGTGACCGAAGAGCAGCAGGCCGAGCTCGAATACATGCGCGAGGAAGAGAAGCTCGCCGGCGACGTCTACGCGACGCTGGCGAAGTCCTACCCGGACGCCCCGTTCTCGCGCATCCTCCAAAGCGAGCGCAAGCACGAGTCCGCGGTCCAGGCTCAGCTCGACCGCGCCGGTATCGCAGACCCGACCGCGGGCAACGCCGTCGGCGAGTTCGAGAATGCGGATCTGCAGCGGCTCTATGACGGGCTCGTCAAGCAGGGATCCGCGTCGATGACCGCCGCGCTGCAGGTCGGCGCGCTGATCGAGGAGACCGACATCGCCGACCTTCGTCAGGCCGCGGCCGGCGCCACCGATTCCCAGGTCAAGCAGGTCTACGCGAATCTGGAACGCGCCTCGAATCAGCACCTGCGTGCGTATACGAGTGCCCTGCGTAGCGTTGGCGTCACGTACGAGCCCACGGTGCTCAGCGAGGCCAGCTACGCGAAGATTCTCGCGTCGTCGATGCAGCGGTAGGCGAGTGCGCCAGCAGGGATGAAGCCCCGACCCGCTTCTCACGCTGATCCTCAGCAAGGCGTTTCTGCTGGCTACCGACGACCAGATCGACGATGAGGCGTCCTCGCGCAGGTCAGGCGGCGCTAACGGCCACGTGCGCCTCTGCAGTCAGGCGGATCGCTAGCGCCGGCACCGCCAGCACCAGCCCGAGCGACACCATCTGGGCGACGCTGTCGGCGGCGCTGAGCCCGTCCAAGTGCGCGAGGTGCCAGCCGAAGTGCAGGGTGCTGAAGAGCATCCACGCCAGGCAGAGCGGCGCAACCAGGTCACGGGACGGGCGCCAGGCGGCCCAGGCGAACAGGCCAGCGAACGCCAGGTAGAACGCGCCGACGTCGGCGAGGAAGTGCGGTGAGGCGGGGCCGAGCGGCGCGACCCAACCGCCGCCGCCGAGTGGGAACGAGGTGTAGAAGGCGTCTGGCGCGAGCGTGGCCCAGAGCCCGGGGAACGCCGCGCTCACCGCCAAGAACGCGAGCAGTCCCCGCAGGCTCTGGTCACGGCGGGTCGGGAGCGAGGTCACCGGATCGCTCCCGTCGGTGGCGTAGGGATCGACTCGTCGACGAGATCGCCGCGCGCGATCGCCTTGAGGGCGCCGCCGAGCGCCGGGAACCTCAGCACCGGCCGCTTCGAGCCCTGCGTGCTCTTCCAGTCCTGCGCCAGCTGGCGCAGATCGACGATCTCGCGCCCGCGGATCTGCCGCACTGGCTCGCCGCCCGGGCCCTCCTCCACGACATCGGCGAGCACCCGGGCCACGTCACGCGGGTCGATCGGGGCGACCGGCCCGCGCGGCGCGGGGATCAAGCCCAAGCGCTTGGTTGCGTTCCAGGCCTGATCGAAGAGCTGCGGGAACTGCGTTGCGCGGACGACCGTCCCCGGGATCGGTGCCGCGTGAACGACGGATTCCTGCTCGAGCTTCACCCGGTAGTAGCCGATCGGCAGCTCGTCGATCCCGACGATCGAGAGCGACACGACATGGCCGACGCCCTGGTCGGCCGCGAGCTGGAGCGTCGCCCGGAGCCCGTCGACGAGCACGGCGCGCGCCGCCTTCGTGGTGGTCTTCGACGGGTTGAGGCAGTCGACGAGCGCGTCGAGGCCCTCCAGCGCCGACGCCGCGGGCTCCGTCACGTCAAACCCGCTGCGGCGCGAGAGCACCCGCACCGCATGTCCGCGTGCGCGCAGCTCTCGGGCCGCTGCCGATCCGGCCACGCCAGCCCCTCCAAGTACCCCGATCTCCATAGGCCGATCCAACCGCAGCGAGGCCGCCCGCGCCAGGACCAGCTGCGGGCCCGGCCTCCGGACCAGTTGGCGACCGGCCGCGCCCGGTGGGGAAGGGCGTAGTCTGAGGACTCACACGTCCCCCGCAGCCGGTACGCCAGGGGGCGTCTTCACACGATCACAACCAGGCGTTTCCAGGTGGTTCACGCCAATGGCCCTTGTTGTCCGGAGCATGCGGGATATCAGGGGCACGGCCCAGGATCGAAGAAGAGACGAAGCAGACGATGACTCAAAGCCAGCCCAAGCCGATCAACGCCTCGCGCGTCGACCTGCACTGCCACTCGACCGCCTCCCAGGTGTCGAAGCTCGGCGTGCAGCGTGCCCTCGGGCTGCCCGAGTGCGCGACGCCACCGGAAGAGGTCTACGCCCTGGCCAAGGCCCGTGGCATGGACTTCGTGACGATCACCGATCACGACACCATCGACGGCGCCCTCGAGATCGCCGAGAAGTACGACGACGCGTTTATCTCCGAGGAGCTGACGGCCTGGTTCCGCGGCGAGCCGCAGGCCGTCCACATCCTCTGCTTCGGCATCACGCCTGACGATCACGCTCGGCTGCAGGAGCTCTCCGGCGACGTCGAGGCCTGCGCGGAATACCTCCACGAGCACGACATCGTGAGCGCGCTCGCGCACCCGTTCTACGCGGTCGAGGCGTCGCTGCTGCCGCGCCACCGCCGCCGCCTGGCGCAGCTCTTCCCGATCTGGGAGACCCGCAACGGGTCCCGCTCGCCCGAGCTCAACGCCCCCGCGAAGATCTACGTCGACACGCACGGCGGCACGGGCGTCGCCGGCACCGACGACCACGCCGGCGTCGACATCGGCCGCACCTGGACCCAGACGCCGAAGGCCGCGACCTGGCAGGAGTTCCTCGGCCACATCAAGAACGGCGACACCACGATCGGCGGCACGCAGGGCTCCACGGCCAAGTGGGCCCACGCCGCGATGGCCCTTGCGGTGCGCTCGCTCGGCAAGGGGGAGACGGTCACGGCACCCGAGCCCATGGCGGTGCTGCGGATCGTCGAGCGGGTGCTCTCCGAGGGAGACAAGCGCAGCGGCGAGAACGGCAACGACCTCGGCCCCGAGGACGCCCGTGCCCTGCTCGGCGCCTGGCTGCACACCGTCGGCCTCGACCTCTCTGAGCGCGACCTGCTCGACTACCTGCAGCGCGAGGGCGTCACCCACGGCAGCATCATGCGGCAGGCCCGCGGCGCCCACGAGCGCCGGCTGGCGCAGGCCACGTGGCGCGCCCTGGAGACGGCCTCGCAGGCCGGCAACTACACCGAGTCGCTGATGGAGGCCTACGAGGCCTGCCTGCCCGCGATTCCTTACATCGCGTCCGGCACCTTCATCGGGCTGGAGAAGCGCAAGCTCGTCTCCCGTGAGGGTGAGCCGCTGCGCGTGGCCCTGGTCGCCGACGCGATCGGCGGCACCGACGGCGTCACGAACACGCTCGAGCAGATCCGACGCCGCGGCGTGCCCGGCTTCGAGGTCGAGGTCATCGGAACCGACGCCTCCGTCGACCGCCGGCTCTCCGCCGTCGCCGAGGTCGAGATCCCGTTCTACGCCGGCCTCCACGTCGGCGTCCCGTCGTTGTTCTCGCTCGGTGAGACGCTCGCCGACGGCCAGTTCGACCTCGTCCACCTCTGCTCTCCTGGCCCGTCCGGCATTGCCGCCGCGATCCTCGCGAAGGTGATGCGCCTGCCGGTGATGGCCAGCTACCACACCGATCTCGTGAGCTACGCAGCACTGCGCGCCGCCGACGACCCGCGTGTGGCCGGCGGCATGCAGATGGTGCTGGCCGGCTTCTACGGCAACGCCCACCACGTGGTCACGCCGAGCCCGCAGTCCGACGTCGTCGTCGGCTCACTCGGCATCCCCGCCGATCGCATGAGCCGATGGGACCGTGGCGTCGATCTGAAGCGCTTCTCGCCTTCGCGTCGCCGCGACGATCTGCTCCCGGGTGAGGTGTCGGTCCTCTACGCCGGCCGGCTCACGAAGGAAAAGGGCGTCGAGCTGCTCGCCGACGCGTTCCTGGCGGCCCGCAAGAAGGATCCGCGCCTGCACCTCTGCCTCGCCGGCGGCGGCCCCGAGGAGGAGCTCCTGCGCGAGCGACTCGGCGAACACGCGACGTTCTTGGGTTGGCTCCACGGCGACGTGCTCGCTGAGGCCTACGCCAGCGCCGACGCGTTCCTCTTCCCGAGCCGCACGGACACGCTCGGCCAGGTGATCCTCGAGGCGCAGGCCAGCGGGTTGCCCGTCGTCGCGGTCGCCGAGAACGGCCCACTGTCGATCATCGAAGATGGCGTCTCCGGACTGCTGCGCCCGGCCGACGCCGAGGCACTCGGTGAGGCCCTCGTCGAGGTGACGACCAACGCCGAGCTGGCCGGCAAGCTTCGCGCTGGCGCTTTGGCATCGGTCGCCGACCGCACGTGGGACGCATCCTTGGAGCGCCTGGCCTCCGGCTACCGCGCCGCGATCGCCGAGCACCTCGCGCGCGGCGGCACCGGAGAATCCACCGATCCGATCGACGTCCTCGCCGACGCCGAGGTCGAGGTCGAGATCCTCGCCAGCAAGACCGAATTCGAGAGGCCGCGTGTCGCCTGAGCCGCTGCGGGTCGTCGACCTGACGGCCTTCTACGGCGAGAAGGCGGGTGGCATCCGGACGTACCTGGATGCCAAGCAGCGCTGGGCTCGCAATGAGCCGGGGATCGAGCACACGCTCGTGATCCCCGGCGTGTCGGAGAACTCCACCGACGAACGGGTGGAGGTCCCTTCGATCCGCGTGGTGGCCACCAACGGCTACCGCGCGCCGCTGGGCTGGAAGGCCCTGCGGGAGGTGCTCGTGGAGCGCCGCCCGGATGTCGTGATCGCCCACGAGCCGTTCTGGGCGGCCCGAGGCCTCCCCAAACTCCTTGCGGGCACGGGCATCCGCACCGTCGCGGTGCACCACGGCGCCGTCGGGCACGACGCCCGCAGTATTCCCGGCACGTTCTCCTTCTGGAGTTCAACGCTCAGTCGCGAGTTCCACCGGGTCTACAAAGACTTCGACGCGATCATGGCCGCAATCGACACGGTCCCCGAGTTCGGGCTCAAGGCCCGCATCCCGCTGCGTTTTGGCCTCGACCCGGTGTTTGCTCCCGATCTGGACGCCGACGCGTCGCCGGCCGGACGCTCCAACGAGGTGCTCTACGTGGGCCGCATCGCCGCCGCGAAGTCCGTCGAGGATCTGATCCGCGCCGCAGCGCTGAGCGACGACCCGTGGCCACTGCGCCTGATCGGCGTCGGCCCCGCAAAGGGCCGGATGCAGAAGATGGTGGCCAAGCTCGGGATCGAGCACCGCGTCCACTTTGAGGAGTTCGTCTCCGACCGCGCCGAACTTGCCCGCCGCTACCGCCAGGCCTCCGCCGTCGTGCTCCCCGGTCGCTGGGAGACGTTTGGCCTGGCTGCCTACGAGGGCGCCGCCAGCGGCGGCAGCGTCGCCTGTTGCGAGACGGCCGGCTCGCTCGCCACCATTGACGGCCTCGCCCAGACCTTCCCCGAGGGCCCGCACGGCGGGCCAGGCAGCGATGGCGCCAATACCCGCGCGAGGAACGTGTTGAACGCGATCGAGCGGGCCCGCGCGGCCACCCCCAATCTCCAACGCGCGCAAACGCTCGCGGCGTCGAGTTCCTGGGAGCACGCGCTCCGCGCCGAACTCACGCACCTGCGCGAGCTCGTGAGCGAGCCGACCGGCGAGTTCGCCGCCGCCGGCTGACGTCGGTGCGGACTTCCCCCGCGCACGTCGGGTGACTACGCGCGGGGCTGCCGACTTCCCCGCTTGCGCCCCTGCGACCGCGGAATAGGGTCGAAGGAGATGAGCCCCGCCTCAGCCCTGCGCGAGCAGGATGCCCTCGATCTGGATTGCGACCGCCTCGCAGGCGTCGATCGCGTCTTCCAGGGCGTCGTAGAGGTCCTTCCAGCGGATCACGACCATGGGGTCGATGCCGCCGGCAAACAAGGCGGCCAGGCCCGCGCGGCTGATGCGGTCGCCCTCATTCTCCAGGCGGTGAATCTCCGTGAGGTGGGGGCCCAGCTCCTGCCCGCCGGCGAAGCCGTCCAGGGCGCGTGCGACGCGATCACCGGCGGCCGCGAGGATCTCGCTGAGTTCGACGGCCTGCTCGAAGGTGGCTTCGACGGCGAAGAGCACCATGAGTGCGGCCGTCTGCTCGGTGTGGTCGACGATGTCGTCGATCGAGGTTGCCAGGCGAAGCCCGTCAGACATGTCGATGGGGGAGCGCGCCGGACCAAGCTCGCGCAGACGGTGGATCACGTCGTGGGTGATCCGATCTCCGTCGGCCTCGTGTTGGTCGAGATCGGCGGCGAGGCGCTCGCTGTGCTCGGGGAACTCGGTGATGAGTTCGCGCAGCAGAGCCGTCGCCAATCGGACGTTGGAGCCCGCATCGCGCAGCAAGCCATCGAGAGCGGGGTCGCGCGGCGGCGAAGAACGGTTGAACACGCGCCGACCTTAGCGTGCCCCAGCAGCGAAAAACGCCTGTGGTTGCTGGAGTGTGCGCGGTTGTCACCGGTGCTTCACAGGTGGGTAACACCAGGGCCCCAGGGCTCCGTCACCTTCCAGCAGGTCGAAGCACCTCTCGCTTCGGCCACCACCCACCTGTACCTGCTCGAGGAGAGAGACCCCTCTTGACCCCCACCCGACTGCTCACGGCCCTTGCCGTGACCGGCACCCTTGCCTTCGGCCTCACGGCCTGTGGCGGCGACGATGAAACCACGAGCGGCGGCACTGCGTCCGCGCTCAAGGGCACGATTTCGATCGACGGCTCCTCCACGGTCGGCCCGCTGATGCAGGCCGCCGCCGAGCAGTTCAACGCCGAGAACCCCGACGTCGAGATCACCGTGGGCCAGTCCGGCACCGGCGGCGGCTTCGAGAAGTTCTGCAAGGGCGAGACCGACATCTCCAACGCTTCGCGCCCGATCAAGGACGAAGAGACCGAGGCCTGCAAGGCCGGCGGCGTCACCACCAGCCAGCTTGAGGTCGCCAACGACGGCATCGCCATCGTCGCCAACCCGGCTCTGGCTGTGAAGTGCCTGACCGTTCCGCAGCTCTCGCAGCTGTGGAAGGACGACGCCGTCACCGACTACAAGGACCTCGGCGTCTCCGGCTTCACCGGCAAGGTGTCGCTGTACGGCCCCGGCACCGACTCCGGCACGTTCGACTTCTTTACCGACGTGATCAACGGTGAAGAGGGCGTCTCGCGCAAGAAGTACCAGGCCTCCGAGGACGACAACATCCTCGTTCAGGGCCTGCAGGGCGACAAGACCGGCCTCGGCTACTTCGGCTTCTCGTACTACGAGCAGAACGCCGACACGCTGAAGCTCGTCGAGGTCGACGGTGGCGACGGCTGCGTCGCTCCGAGCAAGGAGACCATCCAGGACGGCACCTACAAGCCGCTCTCGCGTCCCCTGTTCATCTACCCGTCGGCTGCCGCTGTGAAGCGCCCCGAGGTCAAGGCATTCCTTGAGTTCATCAACGAGAAGTCGACCGAGATCGCCGAGGCTGCACTGTTCGTGCCGCTCACCGACGAGCAGCTGACGGCTTCCAAGGCCGAGCTCGAGAAGATCGAGTCCGGCGAAGCCGGCTCGACTCCCGCCGCCTAGCGAGGACCCGGACGTGCCGTCACCCACCACACCTGGCGGCTCGTCCGCGGGCGCCCCGAGCACCGGCAGCAAGCTGGTCTCGGGGCGCTCCCGCCGCGGCGAGCACATCATTCAGTGGCTCCTGGCCGCTGCCGCGCTCGTCAGCGTTGCGACCACCCTCGCGATCGTCGTCTCGCTCCTGGCCGAGACGATCCTCTTCCTCCAAAAGGTCCCGATTACGGACTTCCTCTTCGGAACCGAATGGGCCCCGACGTTCGCTGATCCGAGCTTCGGCGTGCTGCCGCTCGTCGCGGGCACCCTGCTCACCACCTTCCTGGCGATCCTGGTCGCCGTTCCGCTCGGCCTCGGCGCCGCGATCTACCTCAGCGAGTACGCGACCCCGAAGGTCCGCAAGACGCTGAAGCCGATCCTGGAGCTGCTGGCGGGCATCCCGACGGTCGTGTTTGGCTACTTCGCCCTCACGTTCGTCACGCCGCTGATCCTGCAAGACCTCCTCGGCCTCGAGGTACAGGGCTTCAACGCCCTCTCGGCCGGCCTGATCATGGGCTTCATGGTCATGCCGACGATCGCCTCTCTTGCCGAGGACGCCATGAGTTCGGTACCCGCGGCGCTGCGCGAAGGGGCCTATGGCCTCGGCGCCAACCGGATGCAGGTGTCCACACGCGTCGTCTTCCCGGCGGCACTCTCCGGCATCGTCGCCGGCGTGGTCCTCGGAATCTCCCGGGCCGTCGGCGAGACGATGATCGTGCTCGTCGCTGCCGGCTCGATTCCCAACTTGACGGCCAACCCGCTCGACCCGGTCGCGACGATGACCGCGTTCATCGCGTCGATCGCCAAGGGCGACGCTGCCGTCGGCTCCGTCGCCTACGAGACGCTCTTCGCGGTCGGCATGTTGCTCTTCGTCTCCACGCTGATCATGAACATGATCTCGATTCGCTTCGTGCGCAAGTTCCGGCAGGCTTACTAATGACGACCTCTACGCAACCCGTTCCGGCGGCCAAGCCTGTGCTTCGCAGCGAGGGTGAGCCGCTGGCACCGCGAGTGTTCCGGCTCGTGCTCCAGGCCGCGATCGCACTGAGCATCCTGGTCCTCCTGACGCTCCTCATCGACGTCCTGATGGACGGCGGTTCCAAGCTGTCGATGGATTTCCTCACGTCGCCTGCGTCGTCGACTCCCGCTAAGGCGGGTATCGAACCGGCCATCCTCGGCACCTTGTGGTTGATTGCCGTCGCGGCCGTCGTCATCGTGCCTCTCGGTGTCGCATCCGCGATCTACCTTGAGGAGTACGCCGATCCTGACCGTTGGTACAACCGGGTGATCGAGGTCAACATTCAGAACCTCGCGGCCGTGCCGTCGATCGTCTACGGCATCCTCGGCCTGGCGTTCCTCGTCCGCGGGCCGATCGAACTCGGCGCGACGATCATGGCCGGCGGCCTTACGCTCGGTCTCCTCGTGCTTCCCGTGGTGATCATTGCCGCCCGCGAGGCCATTCGCTCGGTGCCCCAGGCGATCCGCCAGGGCGCCCTCGCGCTCGGCGCCACGAAGTGGCAGACCACCCAGCGCCAAGTGCTCCCCGCCGCGATTCCCGGCATCGCGACCGGCGTGATCCTTGCGCTGTCCCGGGCCATCGGCGAGACCGCCCCACTGATCGTCGTCGGCGCTGCCGTCTTCGTCACCAGCAACCCGTCTGGTCTGGACTCCAAGTTCACCGCGCTTCCGATCCAGATCTTTGAGTGGATCAGCCGGCCTCAGGAAGAGTTCCAGCTCCTCGCGGCGGCCGCGATCATCGTGCTGCTGGTGATCTTGGTCTTCATGAACTCCATCGCCATCTTCCTCCGCAACCGCTACCAGCAGAAGTGGTAGGCAGCCACATGGACTCCACGCGTACGATGAACTCGTCACCCCCAACTTCGGTCTACCCCGAAGGACAGCGAATGACCCAGTCGACCGACCAGCCTGCAGCGAGCCTCCATCCGGAGGCCATGCCCGGCGCTCGTCCTATCGACCCGACGGCCCCGATCACGTTCAACCTGAGCAAGGTCAGCGTGCACTACGGCGCCAAGCTCGCGGTCGAAGGCGTCGACATGGAGATCCACAAGAACGAGATCACCGCGTTCATCGGGCCCTCCGGTTGCGGCAAGTCGACGCTCCTGCGTTGCCTGAACCGCATGAACGACCTGGTGCCCGGCGCCAAGGTCGGCGGCGAGATCCTGTTTGACGGCGAGAACCTCTACGGCCCGAAGGTCGACGTCGTGCAGGTCCGCACGCTCGTGGGCATGGTGTTCCAGAAGCCGAACCCGTTCCCGAAGTCGATCTACGACAACATCGCCTTCGGCCCCCGCGTGCTGGGCATGAAGGGCGACATGGACGAGATCGTCGAGCGCGCCCTCACGCGTGCGTCGCTGTGGGACGAGGTCAAGGATCGCCTCAAGACCAACGCCTACGGCATGTCCGGCGGGCAGCAGCAGCGCCTGTGCATTGCTCGCGCGATGGCGGTCGATCCTGAGGTCATCCTGATGGACGAGCCTTGCTCGGCCCTGGACCCGATCTCGACCGGTCGCATCGAGGAGCTCATGCTCGAGCTGCGTGAGAAGTACACGATCGTGATCGTGACCCACAACATGCAGCAGGCTGGCCGCGTTTCCGATCGCACCGCGTTCTTTACGGTCGAGCAGAAGAGCGGCGAGGACCGCGTTGGGCTCCTCGCCGAGTTCAACCCGACGCAGCAGCTGTTCACCGCACCGCAGGACCCGCGTACCGAGGCTTACATCTCCGGCAAGTTCGGGTGATGATGTGGCTGTGAGCGAGATCCGCACTAAGTTCCACGAGGACCTCAAGCGCCTCGAGGAACTCGCGATCGAGGGCATCGACCTCGTCGTCGATCAGGTCGACCGCACCACCGAGACGCTGCGCCACCACGACGTCGAGCTCGCGCAGCTCGTCGTGATGGCCGATCAGCGGATCGATGCTCGCTACCTCGACATCCACAGCGGCGTCATCTCGCTGCTGGCCCTGCAAGCCCCCGTCGCGAGCGACCTTCGACTCGTCACGTCGCTGCTCTACATCGCGCGGCACCTGGAGCGCATGGGCGATCAGTGCGTCAATGTTGCCAAGCTCGTGCCGCTCAGCGGCTGGGAGCCGCCGTCGGATCAGCGCCTGACGGAAGACATCGTCGCGCTTGCCGAAGGCACACGGAGTGTGGTGCGCGTCGCGCGCGAGGCGTTTGCGCGCCGAGACGTGGATCTGGCGGGCTCGCTCCGTGAGATCGACGAAGACATCGACGCTCGCAACAAGGCCATCTTCCGCGAGGCGATTGAGCTCGGCGGAGATGCTGACCGACGTGAGTGGTCGATGACGATCGTGATGGCGGCGCGCGCGTTTGAGCGCATCGCAGACAACGCGGTCGACATCGGCGAGCACGTGATCTTTTTGGAGACCGGCCGCTACCGCGGCCTCGACTTTGCGACTCGGAACGAGCTGTGACGTCACCGACTGAGGATTGGGGCACCACCCGATCCACCGGAGGAAGTACTGTGAATCCCATGCGCGAGCAGGGTGGAACCCAATCGTCACGCGAGCTCAAGCTCGCCGTGATGGATACCGATCAGGCGTTCCTGCGCGTCTTGACGAAGCGCCTCGACGCTGCCGGCCACCGGTACCGCGTGCTTGAGGGTGCTACGCCGATGGAGGAGCTCGTGGCGATGCGCCTCGACGCCCTGATCGTGGATCTGCGCGTGCTCGGCAACGGCGCCTGGGATGCCCTCGACGGACTCTCCCGCGAGGCCCCCAGCCTGCCGATCGTGGTCTGCTGCGGCCCGTCGACGGTCGCTCAGCGCGTCCGTGGGCTGCGCATGGGGGCCGACGACTGGCTCTCCAAGCCGTGCCACCCGGAAGAGCTGATCGCTCGCGTCGAGGCTGTCGTGCGCCGCCGCGCGCGCTCCAAGACGCGTGACGAGCAGCCGACCGTCTCGGTCGGCGAGCTGTCGATCAACGCCGATCAGTTCCAGGCGTTCGTCGGCGACACGTCGCTGGATCTGACCCGCCGCGAGTTTGAGCTGCTGCGCCTGCTGGCCGCAACGCCCGGCCGCGTCCTTGAGCGTGAAGACGTCTACGAGCGCGTCTGGGGCTACGCCATGGCCCGTGGTGACCGCTCGGTCGACGTGTTCGTCCGCAAGCTTCGCCAGAAGCTCGAGAAGGGCTCGCCGAGCTGGCGCTACATCCACACGCACTTCGGCATCGGCTACCGGTTCAGCCCGGAGCCGGTCATCGAGGTCGCTGAGCCCGTGCGCGAGCTGCGCGAGGGCGGAGCCGTCGAGGCTCCTTCGGAGGTCGCCATGCCGGCGGCCTTCGACCACGCCGAGTAGCGAGGCCGTCGCCCTCGCACCCTGCGGAGCTGCACGGCAGCTCCGCAGAGTTGGTGCTCCCCTGCGCAATCTTGTTGCACTTTGCCCGGCAGCATTCGGGGCATGGTCATCGAGCACGCAGGACGCCGGCGGAAGCCACCAGTCTGTCCGTCGGGTGACCGTCGACTGAGACGCCGCGCGCGGGTGACGCCGCGCGCCGGCGAGGCGGGGCAAGCCGCCGTGGAGTTCGTCGCACTGCTACCCGTGCTGGTGCTCGTTGCACTGGCGATGGGGCAGGGTGCGGTCGCTGGCTACGCGGCGTGGTCGGCCGCGGGAGCGGCGCGAGTTGCCGCGCGCGCTGAGGCGCTCGGTGCAGGGCCGGGGGAGGCCGCTCGCGCCGAGCTCCCGGCCTTTCTCGATCGTGGATCGCGCATCCGCGTCGCCTCGCGGGCGGGCAAGGCGCCCGGGCGGGTGACGGTCCGACTGAAGGTGCCGTCGGTGGTGCCTGGGCTCCGTTTCGGGTCGGTAGTTGGCCGGGCGCAGCTGCCGGATCAGGTCGGCGGATGACCGGCGTGGGAGTCCTGGCCGAGGATCGCGGGCAAGCGTCGGTCGAGCTGATCGCCCTCGTGCCCGTGTTGGCTGCGGTGACGCTGGCGGTGTCCACCCTGCTGGCGGGGCAGGCAGCCCGGGAAGCTGCCGACCAGGCTGCGGTGGCGGCAGCCGTGGCGCAGCTCCAAGGGCAGGATCCAACGGCCGCGGCGAAGGCCGCGAGCCCAGGCTGGTCGCGCCCGCACGTCCATGTGCGAAGCGGTCAGGTGGCGGTGCGCGTGAGGCCGCGCGTTCCGGCGCTGCTGGCTGGACTGATCGACGCCGAGCGTACCGTCGTCTTCGAGGCGGGCGCATGAGTTCGGCGCCGTCCTGTGGGTTCCTCGGTCCGTCGGCTGCGCGTGTGGCTCGACGCGCGATTCAGCGCACGAGCAGCGCCAGCCCGCGGCCGGCGCTGCTCGTGCGCTGGGGGAGCGGGCCTGCGAGAGGCGCGGCTCGTCTGATGCCACCGCGTCGGTCGGTGCGAGCTGCCGTCCAGGAACTCAGCGACGAGCTTCCCGGGGAGGCGGTCGTGGGGGTCGACGGGCGAGCCGTCACGGTCGATCTACCCGACGATGTCGAGCTTGGGCCGGTGCTCGTGGCCCTGTTGCGCCGCTACGACGGCCCGCTGGCCGTCGCCGTTGGTCTTGCGCGCTGCGATGCGGTCGACGAGGTGCTGCGGTCACTCGACGAGGTGGTGCTGATCGATCCCGGCGTCGCCTCCCTGCGCGCGCTAGCTGAGGAGGAACTTTCGGGCGTGGCTTCGCGTTTGTCGGTGGTGCCCGAGCCGCGGTCGCGGCTGCAGGCGCTGCTCGGCGGCGAGTCCGGGCAGACGATGGTCGTGGCGGTGGCGGTGGTCGCGGCACTCATGGCGGTCGCAGTCGGGCTGGGCCTCGTCGCGTCGGCGCTCGGGCGCACGTCCGACGTGCAGGGCCGCGCCGACGTGGCCGCACTCGCTGGAGCACGGGCGCTGCTGGAGGCGCAGCCGCTGCTGTACCGCCCAGATCCGGCGGCGCGCATCAGCGCGGCGGAGTACCGGGCGAGGGGTCAGGCGGCAGCACAGCGGATCGCCGAGCGCAACGGGTTGGCGCTGCGCGACGTGCGCTTCCTTGGCGACCGCGACCTGCCGACACGGATCCAGATTCGGGCGACCGCGACGGGCCCGCGCAAGACGCGCGACCGGCGCCGGCAGATTCGAGCCGTCGCCGAGGTCGCGCTGGCGCCACTGGAGGCCGGCTCGGGTGCTGGCGACTACACCGGCCCCTTGGCCGTCCGCCAGGGCCAGCGCATGCGGCCCGACGTGGCGCTGGCCTTCGACCGGATGGAGGCCGCAGCAAGTGGCGCAGGCCACGCCCTCACGATCACGTCGGCGTTCCGCAGCGACGCCGAGCAAGCCGCCCTGTTCGCCGCCAACCCAGATCCGAAGTGGGTGGCCCCACCTGGCAAGAGCCTGCACCGGCTCGGCACGGAACTCGACCTCGGGCCCAGCAGCGCCTGGGGCTGGCTGGCGGCCAACTCCACCCGGTTTGGATTTCTCAAGCGCTACAGCTGGGAGGCGTGGCATTTTGGCTTCACGCGCTCGGCGGGATCCACGTCGCTCGGCTACCGCGAACCGGCCGGTGGCGGGGCCAGTGGGGGAGACCGCAAGGCCGCGGGGTCGGCGATCCCTTCGTTCGTGCCGTCGGCGTACGCGCCGATGATCTCCCGGGCGTCGCAGCGGTGGAGCGTCGGGGCGGCCTTGCTCGGCGCCCAGCTCTACGCCGAGTCGAACTTCAACCCCCGGGCCGTCTCAGCCGTCGGCGCGGCGGGAATCGCGCAGTTCATGCCAGGCACCGGCCTGCAGTACGGGCTCACGCCAGATGAGCGCTTCGATCCCGCCAAGGCGATCGACGCCCAAGCGCACCTAATGCATGACCTGCTCCGCCAGTTCGGCTCGGTCCCGCTGGCGCTCGCCGCCTACAACGCCGGCCCGGGCAACGTGACGAAATGCATGTGCGTGCCAAGCTTTCCTGAGACGCAAGGCTATGTCCAAAAAATCCTTGCGCTGCTGGGCGGCGCCGGCATCGCTGCGCCCGCGGGCTTGCAGATCCGGCTGGTGGCCTGATGGGGGGAACGTGCGACCGGTCAGCGACGTTCCAGCGGGTCCACCTCGTACCGTGCTGAGCATGTCGGTCCTGATCCTGCATGGCGTCGCCAACCACCGCCCACCAGACCACTGGGAGTTCCAGCTCGCCGCCACCCTCGCCGCCGAGGGCGCGCGGGTCGCCTACCCCTCGCTGCCCGACGCCGACGACCCGTCGCCAGAGCGCTGGGAGCAGGCGATCCTCAAAGAACTCGCCGCGCTGCCGGGAAAGCCGATCGTCATCTGCCACTCACTCGCCGTCGACGCCTGGCTGAGCCTCGGCCCCGGCATCATCGACCACGTCGACCGGGTCCTGCTCGTCGCACCGCCCGGCCGCGAAGCGGTCGCCGAGGTCGCGCCGAGCTACCCCGCCCCGGAACCGTTCGCCGCGCCCGACGGCTGGGAACTCTGGTGCTCCGACGACGACCCCTACAACGCCCTCGGCGCGCCGACGACCCACGGCGAGCCGTTCGGCCTGCCCGTCCGGATCTTCCCCGGCGCAGGCCACTTCACCCCGCACCACGGGTATGGCACGTGGCCCGAAGTCGTCGACTGGGCTCGCGGCGCATAGCCGCGCCGTCTGACGCCCGCCGTCCTCCTATTCTGAGCGGAGTGCCGTCGCCACGCCGCAGCAACGAGGAGACGGCCGCCGAGCGCGCTGAGCGCCTCCGCGAGGACCGCCTGCGCCTGCCAGACACGCCGGGCGTCTACCTGTTCCACGACAAACGCGGCAAGGTCATCTACGTCGGCAAAGCGAAGTCGCTGAAGAAGCGCGTCGCCAGCCACTTCGTGAACCCCGTGCGCCGCGGCGGGCGCACGCTCCCCGAAGAGGCCGACCGAATCGACACGATCGCCGTCAGCAGCGAGACCGAGGCGCTGCTCCTCGAAGCCAACTTCATCAAGCAATACCAGCCGGCGTTCAACATCCGGCTGCGCGACGACAAGTCCTACCCCTACCTTGCGGTGTCGCTCGACGAGGAGTATCCGCGGCTCTACTTCACCCGCGAACGCCACCGCAAGACCCGCCGCTACTTCGGGCCGTACTCGTCGGCGCGCAAAGTCCGCGAGACGCTCGACACCCTCCAGAAGATCTTCTTCATCCGCTCCTGCACCGGCGCCGAGCCAGGGCGCCGCAGCGGCTCACCCTGCCTGGACTTCCACATCAAGCGGTGCGAAGCCCCGTGCGTGGGCAACGTCTCGCCGTCGGAATACCGCGCCGGCGTGACCAACGCGATCAAAGTCCTCGAAGGCCACGTCCGCGAGGTCGAAGCCGGCATCGAGCAACGGATGAAGGAGGCGGCCGCCGCCGAGGAGTTCGAGACGGCCGCCCTGGAACGTAATCGTCTGGTGGCGCTGCGCTCGCTGGGCGAGCGCCAGCGGATCGTCGCCGACAACGACTCCACCCTCGACGCCATCGCCGTCGCCGCCCAGGGCGAGGACGCCAGCGTGCAGGTGTTCCAAGTCCGCGACGGGCTCCTCTCAGATCGCCAGAGCTTCTACCTCACGGGCCCCGCCAACCAGACCGAGGAAGACGTGGCCACCGCCTTCCTCGTGCAGTACTACCGGGAGACGCCGCTGGTGCCCCCGCTCATCCTGCTCGGCAACGAACTCGAGGAGCAAGCGACGCTCGCCAGCGCGCTCGAAGAGATTCGCGGCGCCCGAGTGGAGCTGCGCGTCCCCGAACGCGGCGAGAAGCGGCGCATCCTCGACCTCGCCGAACGCAACGCCAACCTCGCACTCGGCCAGGAGAAGCTCCGTGCCCAGCGCAAGCGCGAGCAGCTCACCGGCGCACTCGGCGACCTGCAAGAGGCGCTGTCGCTTCCCGTGCTGCCGCTGCGCATCGAGTGCTTCGACATCTCCACGCTCATGGGCACGAACACGGTCGCGTCGATGGTCGTGTTCGAAGGCGCCGAACCGAAGAAGTCCGACTACCGGCGGTTCAACATCAAGGGCCTCGAAGAGGGCCAGACCGACGACTTCGCCTCGATGAACGAGGTCCTTGAGCGCCGCCTGAACCAGTACCAGCGCCAGTCCGATCGCTCCCCGCACGACCCCTCACGCGACGGCTCCTTCGCGACCCGCCCCGATCTGTTGGTGATCGACGGTGGCAAAGGCCAGCTCTCCGCCGGTATGGCGGCACTCGGGCCGTTCATCGAAGCGGGCGTCCAGGTGATCTCGCTCGCCAAGCGCATCGAAGAGGTCTTCGTCCCCGGGCGCAGCGAACCGTTCGTGCTCGATCACGACACGCCGGCGCTGCAGCTGCTCCAACGCGTCCGCGACGAAGCCCACCGCTTCGCGATCACGCACCACCGCCAGCGACGAGACAAACAGCTCACCGAATCGATCCTCGACGCCCTGCCGGGTGTCGGGCCAGCCCGCAAGCGGCTCTTGATCACCCACTTCGGCTCGCCGGACGCCGTCGTCGGCGCCTCGCGCGACGCCCTCGAAGCCGTTCCGGGCCTCCCACGGCCGGTGGCGCGTGCCATCCACGGCGCGCTCCACGGCGGCCGCACCCGCAGCTAGCACGCCCCGCCGAGCCGCCCGGAGCAGGATCTGTTGCGAACCGGTGACAGCACGACGCCAGCCCGCTAGCTTCGGAAGCGACCGATGACCGACGCAGCCGCCACGCCAGACGACCCTTCCACCGCCGAGGGCCAGAGCCAGGACGAGGTCGTCCTGCGCGACTTCGTGGTGATCACCGGCTACTCCGGCGCCGGGAAGTCGACGGCCATCGACGTGTTCGAGGACCAGGGCTACTTCTGCGTCGACAACCTGCCGCCGGAGATGATCGGCCAGCTCGTCGAACTCTTCCGCCACCCCGGCAGCAAAGTCGAGCGAGCCGCAGTCGTGTGCGACGTCCGCGGCGGCTCCTACTTCGAAGGGCTCCAAGAGGTCCTCGATGATCTCCGCGCTCACGGAACCGCCCACCGGGTCGTGTTCCTGCGCGCCGACGACGACGTGCTCATCAGCCGCTACAAGGAGACGCGCCGCCGCCACCCGCTCGCGCCGCACGGCTCCGTCGGCGACGGCATCGCCGCCGAGCGCAGCATCCTCGCCCCCGTCGAGCAGATGGCCGAGACGGTCATCGACTCCGGCGGACTGACGGTGCACGACCTGCGCCGCCGGATCGTCGCCGAGCTGCTCCCGCGCGAGGCCACCGAGCGCATGTCGGTCACGTTCGAGAGCTTCGGCTTCAAGCGCGGCGCCGTGCGCGACGCCGACCTCGTCTTCGACGTGCGCTTCCTACCAAACCCGCACTGGGACCCGGCGCTGCGCCCAAAGAACGGGCGCGACGATCCGGAAGTCGGCGCCTACGTCGCGCGCGACGGCTCCCTCGCCGACTTCTACGAAAAGCTCCTGCCGCTGCTGGACTTCCTGCTGCCCCGGTATGCCGCCGAAGGCAAGGCGCACGTGACGATCGGCATCGGGTGCACCGGCGGACGCCACCGCTCCGTCCTGATCGCCGAGCAGCTCACGACGCGCTACGGCGCCGGCAACGAATTTTGGTCGGAGGCGCGCCACCGCGACCTCGGCCTCGGCGGTTGACGCACCCTCAATAAGGGCACAACTGGTTTCGCTTGCTAGCGCAACCTGCTAAATGTGTGATGGTGAGCACGCCCACCGGCCCACCCGCGCGAGGACGCCTCGCGCTCGCCCTGACGGCTGCTGCCGCTGCAGCGGTGCCTGCTGCCGCGCCGGCGGCCCCCGTCACCAAGGCAGGGACGCGGAGCGACGTCGCTCCCGACGCGCGCGCCGGCCGCCCGGCCGCCCCGCCGACGCGGGCTGCGCCTGCTGCGTCCGTTGGGACGACCGAACGGGCGCGGTTTCGCCCAGGCCCGGTCATCGTCG
>JAUMFO010000007.1:0-1882 GCA_032119795.1 Solirubrobacteraceae bacterium | reverse complement strand
GCCGGCTACATCGGGCTCTGGATCGACGACGCGAACATGGAGATGCGCGTCGCCGACCCGGTCGGCAAAGAGACGGCACCGATCGACCCGCGCACCGGGAAGGCCATGACGTACGCGAACTACCGCCGCTACGTCGCCGAGTTCCTTGAGGAGATTCGCCGCGCGATCCCGAACAAGCAGCTCGTTGCCAACGTGCTCTGGTTCGGCGGGACGACGATCGGCCGCGACGTCGACCCTTACATCATCCGCGCCTACACCACCGTCGACCGCCTCAACCTTGAGCGCGGCTTCAACGATGAGGGCCTCACGGGTGGCTCCGCGCCGCGAGACATCTGGGCGGTCGACACGTTCATGCAGTTCATCGACCGCATGCACGACCGCGGGATCCCGGTGACGCTCGACTCGGCTGGCTACGGCGTCGACGCCTGGGAATACAACCTTGCCGGGTACTTCCTCGTCGACCGTGGCGAGGACGCCGTCGGCGAACTTCGCCTCCAGCCCGGCGAGTGGTGGAACGGTTGGGACGTCAGCATCGGCAAGCCCCTGGGTGACCGCTCCCGCGGCGCCGACGGCGTCTTCCGGCGCTCGTTTGCTGGTGGCCTCGTGCTGCTGAACCCGCCGAAGGGTGCAGCCAAGACCGTCACGCTGCCGAGGGCGATGAAGCGCATCGACGGCTCCACCGTCACCAAGGTGACGCTCGCCAGCGGTCGCGGCGCCGTCCTCATCGGCTGAGCTGATTGGCGAGCGGTCGACGCCGCAGACGACGACCGTCGAGCTCTGACGCCTGCTGGCGCGGAATACTCTGCGGCGCGCGGGCCGGTAGCTCAGCGGTAGAGCAGCGGGCTCATAACCCGACAGGCCCTGGTTCGAATCCAGGCCGGCCCATCTCGCCACGCACGCCCGATCTCCTGCTTTGAAGTTCGGGTTGTCGAGTTCGGGATTTGCGGGAAGGAGCGGGGCCGAAACCGTCGAAACGAGGTGCTGCCCATGACCTCAGTGATGACGATTCCCTCCACCGCGCCGCAGTCGCTCTGCGACTACATCCTCGCGCGGTTCGACGAGTTCTCTCGTTCGCAGCGCGACGTGGCCCAGTACATCGTCGACCACCTCGATGAAGTTGCCTTCCAGACAGCTGAGGAGCTTGCGCGCCGCGCCAACACCTCCTCCAGCACGGTTGTCCGCTTCTCACAGGCGCTCGGCTTTGAGGGCTACCCCGAGCTTCAGCGCTCCGCTCGCGACGAGTACCGCCGCCGGCACGAGCCCGGCGCAGGCGAGGAGGGGCTCGGTTCCGGCCCCCTCTTCGGTCTCGACCGCAGCCCCTTCGAGGACGCCCTCGCGCAGGACCACCAGAACCTGGAGTCCACGGCTCGCCGCCTCTCCCGCAAGGACGTCGAGCGCACGATCGAGGCGATCGCCACCGCTGAGCGCATCGTCGTGGTCGGCACCGATCAGATGGCGTTCTTTGCGTCCTACCTGCGCCACCTGCTGATGCTGCTCGACCTTCGCGTCGAGGTCGTTGCTTCCGCGTCGCAGGAGTCGCTCCAGCGTCTGGCTCGCATCGACGAGAACACCCTCTTGATCGCGCTCTCCGCTGGCCGCCCGCACCCGCTGGTCGTCCGCGCAATGAAGCTCGCCCGCCACCGCCGCGGCCGCGCGATTGCGCTCGTCGACGCAACTCTCTCCGAGGTTGCACAGCTGGCCAATACGACGCTCTTCTACTCCAGCGACTCGCCGGCCTACGTGCGCTCGCACGCCGCGCTGCTCTCGCTCCTGCAGGGCTTGGCGCACGGCGTCTACTCCCGCGACACCGTCGGCTTCGACGATCGCGTGCGCGCCTACCGCCTCAAGTAAGGCCCCGCGCCGCGCGCGCCTCGCCCTCCGG
>JAUMFO010000006.1:0-1944 GCA_032119795.1 Solirubrobacteraceae bacterium | reverse complement strand
CTCGGGACGAGCGGCTTCTCCCCGCCGTCGGTGACGGTCGGGCTTGAAGCGTCCGCCGTCGCTACCTGGCTCGACACCCCCCTTGAACCTGCGCCTGGAGCCGCCCCGGCCGACGCGCGCCTGTTGGCCACGACGCTGGCCGCCAGCAGGGCGAGCTTCGACGTCCCGACGACCCTGGTGGCCTACCCAAGCTGGTCCCGGGCACACCTCGGTACCGGGCCCGGCGGCGCCGTGATCGCCTGGCAGCAAGATCAGCAAATCCGAGTCGTGCGGCCGACCATCGACGGCGGGTTCGCCCCCGCGCGCGGGGTCCCGGCTGCCGAGATCGTCGAAGGGTACGGCGCGGTCACCGAAGGCGACGGCGCGATGGTGGTGGGCTGGCTGGGCGTCAGCTACCCGTCAACCCAGCCCCTCGCGCCCGGCACGGCGGCGGTACCGCTCAGCGCGGTCCGCGTCAGTGTGTTGCCGAACTCGTCCGCGCCGTCGACGACGCAGAACCTCTCGACCGAGAATGGGTGGTTCGCTAGCCGTCCGCGTCTGTCGGCATTGGCCGATCGGACGCTCGCCGTCTGGGGCGAGACCGACGATCAGAACGCGTCTCGCCTGCGCCTCATGGTGCACCGCCCCGGCGCCGCGTGGCGGCCGCAGACCTCGGTCCCGACGCGTGGCCTCGAGCTGGCGAGCATGAACGCGGCTGGCGGGGCGCACCACGCCGCCCTCACGTGGATCCAGATCACGAGCCGATCCGAAGGCTCCGGGCCGATGTACCTGGCGACCTACCGCCCATAACGGGACGAACTACGGATCTCCTCGCGTGCCCGGCACGGACGCCGCGGACGAGGCTGGTGCTTAGCGTGAGGAGCATGAGATCCGCTCCGGTCCCTATCCTGCTCGCCGCCGTGCTGCTACCGGCTTCAACCGCCGACGCTGGCACCACCGCGAGGATCATTTCGCCGGTCGGCCTTGTGGTCTACGACAGCGCCGTCGGCGCTGGCGGCAACGGCCCGGGCCGGACCGCCGTGTTGATGGCGGGCTACAAGGAGACTGGAACTCAGCCCAGCCATCGCGTGCTCGCCAGAGTCGGCAGCATTCGCACGCTCGGCAAGGTGCAGCAGCTCTCAAGCCAGCCCGCAGAAGATCTCCACATTGCGGTCGGCGAGGACGGCACCGTCGCCGCCACCTGGCTTGAAGGTACCCGCGGGCTGCGGTTCGCCATTGCCCGCCCGGGCAAGCGGTTCTCGCCGGTTCAGAACATGAAGGCGTCCCACCGGGTGGTGATCAGCGGAGTCGCCGTGACGCCGTCCGGACGGGCCGCGGTGACCTGGCGTGACGGCGCGTCGGTTTCGGTGTCGATTGCGGAGCCGAAGAAGAAGTTCGCGAAGCCGGTGACGCTCGGAAGCAGCCCGCAATACCGGCCGGCCGTGACGGTGGCGCCGGACGGCACCGCGGTCGTGGCTTGGATCGACTCGCCGACCGCCCCCGATCCGAATCGGCCCCTGGGCGCGATGATCATGGCCGCTACCTTGCCGGCGTCGACGAAAGTGTTCGACGCTCCGACGATGCTCTCGAGCACCGCGTACTGGGGGAGTACATCGTTCGCGGTGGGGTCCGGCCCCGGCGGCGCAGCACTGGCGTGGACGCAAGACGGCGAGCTGCGGGTGTCGCGACTCACGCCAACCGGGTTCACCACGCCAGTCGGGACGCCCGTACGGAGTTCGACCGACAACGGGTTTGCCGTCGCCACCGAGCCTGACGGCTCCGTCCCAACCTTGTGGAACACCCAGACGTTGGGCGACGACGACGAGACACCGGTGTCCGGAGTGATGCACACCAGCACGCTGTTGCCAGCCGGCACCTTCAGCACACCGGTGGACGTATCACGCACCGGGTGGATCCCCGGTCCTCCGAGCGTGGTGACGCTCAGCGACCGCACCCTGTCGGTCT
>JAUMFO010000005.1:0-3395 GCA_032119795.1 Solirubrobacteraceae bacterium | reverse complement strand
GTCGGCGACGTCGAAGGTGGGTTCGCCGAGGCGGCGGCGGTCGTGGAGGAGACGTTTGAGATCCAACGTGTGCAGCACGCCCAGCTGGAGACGCACGGGGCCACCGCGTGGGTTGATGACCGCGGCCGCCTGAGCGTGCGCACCTCAAGCCAGGTGCCGTTCCTCACGCGTGACGAGCTGGCGCGGTTGCTGGGGCGCGCGCCGGAGACGGTTCGCGTGTTCGCCGTGCGGGTCGGCGGTGGATTCGGCGGCAAACAGGAGCTGCTCGTGGAAGACGTCGTGGCGCTGGCGGCCCTCGCGACCGGGCGACCCTGCCGACTGGAGTTCACGCGGGAGGAGCAGTTCGTGGCGACGACGTCGCGCCACCCGATGACGATCCGCGTGAAGGCCGGCGCCGAGGCCGACGGCACGCTCACGGCGATCGAGCTGGAGGTGCTGAGCAACACCGGCGCCTATGGCAACCACGGCCGTGCGGTGATGTTCCACGCCTGCAACGAGTCGATCACGCTCTACCGCTGCGCAAACAAGAAGGTCGACGCGCAGGTCGCCTACACCCACACCGTGCCGGCGGGGGCCTTCCGCGGCTACGGGCTGAGTCAGTCGATCTTTGCGGTGGAGTCGGTGCTCGATGAACTCGCGCGTGAGCTTGGGATCGAGCCGCACGAGTTGCGGGTGCGCAATGTCGTTGAGCCTGGTGATGCGCTCGTGTCGTTCTCCGAGGAGCAGGAGGACGTCTCGTTTGGGTCCTACGGGCTCGATCAGTGCCTGTGTTCGGTCCGCCGCGCGCTGGAGTCTGGGAATGGCGTCGAGTCGCCCGGGGCGGAGTGGCTCGTCGGCGAGGGAATGGCTGCCGCCATGCTCGACGCGGGCCCGCCGGGGGGTCACATGGCCGACGCGCGCATTGAGCTGCGGTCGAGCGGCACCTTTTTGCTGTCGGTCGGGACCGCGGAGTTCGGCAATGGGACGGCCACGGTCCACCGGCAGCTCGCGGCGACGGCCCTCGGCACGACCGTCGATCAGATCGAGCTGGCGGCGTCGGACACCGACCGGGTCGGCTTTGACAGCGGCGCGTTCGCGTCGGCGGGCGTGTTCGTGGCGGGCCGCGCGACGCTCCAGGCCGCGACCGATCTGGCGGCGTCGCTCTGCGAGTTCGTCGCGGTGCGCCACGGGCTCTCGGCGACCCAGGTGCAGCTCGTCCAAGGGGAGGCCAGGTGGGACGACGGGTCGCTCGCGTTGGCCGACGTGTTTACGCAGGCTGCGGAAGGGCACGCCGGCGCGGTGCTCGCGATGGAGTCGACGTTCCGTGGGTCGCCGCGGTCGGTTGCGTTCAACGTCCACGGGTTCCGCGTCGCCGTGCACCCGGGCACGGGCGAGATCCGGATCCTGCAGAGCGTGCAGGCAGCCGACGCCGGCGTCGTGATGAACCCGGCGCAGTGCACCGCGCAGGTGGAGGGCGGCGTGGCGCAGGCCCTCGGCGCGGCGATGTACGAGGCGCTCGTCATCGACGACGAGGGTGCCGTCGTGAACACCGAGTTCCGCAGCTACCACGTGCCGATGCTCGGCGATATCCCTCGCACCGAGGTGCTGTTCGCCGATACCCACGACGACCTTGGGCCGCTTGGAGCCAAGCCGATGAGTGAGTCGCCGTTCAATCCGGTCGCGCCGGCCCTGGCCAACGCGATCCGCGACGCCACGGGCGTGCGGATGACTGAGCTGCCGATGCGCCGCGACCTCGTGTGGGCGGCGCTGCAGGCGGCGCGGGCGTCACGGGCGTAAGGGCCGCGCGGGGCGCCCGGCGGTGGGTCGGGCGGCTGGCTGCCGGCGTCTTGGCTGGCTGGCGGCGGCGGGACTTCGCAGTTGCTGCGGCGACTGGGTCGTTGGCGGCGGCGGATCTGGGATCGCTGCGGGGTCGGCGGGCGTTTTGCACCGAGGGCGGTGCGGGCTGGCGGCGTTTGCGCTGGTTGGCGGCGGTGGAACGGGGATCGCTTCGCGGTCGGCGGGCGCCGGGCGGGCCGCAACCGCTTGGGGTTGCGGCGCGAACTCCCGTCACTTGGGGGTGCTGAACACCCGCGAGTGACTGGAGTTCGCTTTGACCGGGCCAACCGCAACCCCAGGAGGTTGCGGCGCCGCGGGCCTCGCGCGTGGAACGCCCTTTTTGGGCGTTCGGGGCGCGAGCCTCGCTGAGTGCAACCCCAGGAGGTTGCAGCCGCCTGGTTGGACCCATCCTGGGCACGGCAGGTGTGCCTACTTTGGGTCCAACCAGTCCGCCCGGCGCCCGCCAGCACTACAGCGAGCCCTATTCCGCCGCCGCCAAGACCCAGTCGCCGGAGAAGTCGCCAAGTCCCGACGGCGCCAACGTCCTGGCCGCCGCCAACGTCCAAGTCGTCGGGTCTCAGCTGGCGGGGTTGACCGCGTCTTCGACGTTGGGTGCGCCGACCGCGCCCTGGCCGTCGTCGCCGCTGCCACCCGTCCGCGCGACCGCCAAACCCAAACTCGTGCCCCCGATGGCGCCGAGCAGCGGTTGGAGAAAGCTGCGCATGCCGATGATGCGGGCCTGCACCAGGATCCACCCGACCTGCACGACGCCGGCGACCAGGGCGGCCTGCGTCGCCCCCGGATGCTTGCCGAGCAGTGCTCGCGCGGCAACCAGATTGATCGGCGCGTGGACGAGGCCGAGCACCAGGCCCGGCACCAGGTAGGTCTTGAACGGCGACCCCTCCAGCCACTCGCGCGGCCAGTCCTTGGCTCCGCCCACCGCATAGATCGCGCCGCCAATGGCACTCAGGCCGACGGCGCCGTCGAGCAGCGCGAGGAAGACGTCCCGTCGCCGCTCGCTCGTGCCACGGCAAGGACTCCCGTCGCGCTCCGCACCCATCAGACGTCCCTCCTCTCGAACAGCTCGGCGCCGACGAACGCCAACAGCAACCCGGCCGCCAACAACCCGGCGATATGTCCGGCATCCAGGCCGTTCACGATCGCCGAGCCGTAGTAGCGAAAGGCCGAGGCGTAGCGAAGACGGTCGAAGTCGGGGGCGAGCTTGCCGACAAGATCGACGAGATACATGGCAAACAGTGCCCCCAGCGCGACGCCCGTCACGCGGCTGGACCCTCGCATCGCGCCCGTCGCGACCATGGCGAGGCCGGCAAAGAACGTGGCCAGCGGAAGCACGTTCAGCAGGCCGCGGGCCAGAATCGCCCCAGACAGCCCGCCGCCGGAGATCACGCTCACCGCCATCGTGATGAGCCACATCCCAGCGAGCGTGGCAGCCAGCAAGGCCATCGCAGCCACGAACGACGACCAGGCCAACGCGCGGCGCGGAATGGGCATCGTCAGCCAGGTGTCGAGCTGGCCGGCATCCTCGGCCCCCGCGATGGGGCGAATCACAAGCCGCACGA
>JAUMFO010000004.1:0-458287 GCA_032119795.1 Solirubrobacteraceae bacterium | reverse complement strand
CGACGAGCTGGTTGCGCAGGCGGACGACCAGATCGAGCGTGGACTGGGCGTCTGGCGCGTAGGGGTGAAAGCCCATGCCGTCGAGGGCGGCGAGGCCGCCGCTGGCCGCGAGCTTGGAGATGAAGTAGGGCTCCATGCCCGCGCCGTCGGCCTCCTCGGGGCTGTCCTTCCACGAGATGCTGCCCAAGATCTGCGCCGAGGGCAGCGCGGCCTTGATGATCGGGCGGACGACCTTGGCTGCCTCGCCGTAGGCCGCGGCGTCGGCGTCTTTGCCCCAGGCGTACTCGTCGAGATTGGCTTCGTTCCACAGTTCGTACGTCTGGACGGGCTGCGCCGCATAGGGCTTGCCGACCCAGAACGTGCCCCCCGGGCCGTACCGCGTGGCGAAGGCCGCGATCATCTTGCCGTAGTCGTCGTAGCTCTCCGGCGGCAGGCCGCCGGCGGAGTTTCTGGCCCAGCCCGGCTCAAATCGAAATGACGGACTCGCGCGCAGGCCCTTGGCGGCCATCGCGCCGATCAGGCCGTCGAGTGCGCCCCAGCTGTAGGGGTTCGCGCGCTTGGGGTTCTCGTTGCGATTGCCTTGGCTCTCGACCTGATCCCAGCGCACGTCGATGCGGTTGACGGTCATCCGCCCGGCGCGCAGCGCCTCCAGGGTGACGGGCTGCTTGTCGGCGGGGATCGCTGAGAGCGTCGAGAAGTTGGTGCCGAAGAACTCCGGGCCGGTTGCGGCGGACGCCGGGCTGGCGGGGCCCGCGAGCGCGGCGGCGACGAGTGCGCCGCAGGTGGCCGCCAGCAGACGCCAGAAACCGGCCGATCGTGGCCGCGACTGGCCAACATCGGCAGACCGAGGCAGCTTCCGCGTGGATTGGACCATCTCCGGACGAAGGTATCAGCGCCCTGCGTAGACGTCTGCCTATTGGTTGGTTTGAAGGTGGATAGGGCGCGACGGCGTCCGACCTCTCTCCTATGCCACACACCCTGCGCACGGACGTGCGGGGCGGCAACGGATACGCCTTCGGGCGGCGACGCGTCAGGACGACGGTCGTCACGGTCCTTGCTGCACTCATCACCACCCTTCTCCCCGCCCTCACGGGCACCGCTGCTGCGGCGAGCGCCCCTGCCGGTTTTGCCGGGATCAGCGACTGGGCCTGGCCCACGAGCGCCGAAGCCAAGCAGCATGGGGCCGATGGCGTGGGGACCGTCCGCGCGGGCCTCGCGTGGGACTGGGTGGAGCGCAACCAGGGCGTGCGCACTTGGGGTGGCGTCGACGGCCTGATGGCTGACGCCTCGACCAACGGCTACGAGCTGATTCTTGCCCTCAACGGCTGCACCGTCTGGTCGTGCGGGCAGACGCGCGTGGCACCCCAGACCGATTTGCAGAAGGCGCAGTACGCCGACTTCATCGCCGACGCCGTGCGCCGCTACGGCACCGGCGGCTCGTTCTGGGCCTCCCGCCCGGAATTGAAGCCGGCCCGCGTGAACTGGCAGATCTGGAACGAGGTGAACGTCGGCGCCGATTGGCCCCGCCCCACCGCCGCTGGCTACGCCGACATGCTGAGCTACGTCTCCAAGACGATCAAGGGGATCGACCCGTCGGCCCGCGTGGTGACGTCTGGCCTGGCTGAGCTGCCCGCCGTGGCTGAGGGCGCGACGCTCGCGAAGTTCCTCACCGACCTTGAGGCCCAGCCGGGGTTCCGCGAGTCCGGTGATGTCGTGGCTGTGCACGGCTACGCCGCCGATCCCGTCGGCACCGCCCGCATTCTCGACTCCGCCCGCCGCATCATGCTGGCCGCAGGAGACAACCGCCCGCTGTGGGTGACCGAATTTGGTTGGGGCACCGGCGGCGGGCCGCATCCGTTTGCCGTTTCCCCGGACGACCAGGCCGCAAAGCTGCGCGGCGCCTACGACCTGATGCTCGGCTGCCGCGCCCGTTGGGGCTTGGAGCGTGGCGTGTGGTTTGGACTGCATGACGTGACGCCCGAGAAGCTCGGCGAGGCCAACTACTGGGGCATGAACACCGGCCTCTACACGGCCGACAACGTCGCCAAGCCCGCGCTGGCTGCGTTCAAGGAGTACGTCGGCGGCAAAGAGCTGCCGGCCGGCCGCGGCGAGGGCTGCTCGCTCCCGGGCGGCGCTGATCCTCGCGCGACGATTACCGCCGCCGGCAACCCGCGCGTGAGCATCGTGCAGGCGCCGACCATGGTGGGGGCCAGCAACGAGGCGCAGGTCGACTTCGTGACCGACATGGGCAACAGTGGCCACGCCGAGTGCTCCGTCAACAACGGCAATTGGATCCCGTGCGCGACGCCCTACCGCGTTCCCAAGAACTTGGCCGAGGGCGCCTACAACTTCCGCGTCCGCGCCGTCAACGATGGAGGCGGCGTCAGCACCGAGCCCGCCACCGCCAACTGGACCCTCGATCTCACGCCTCCCAAGACCGTCTTCACCAAGAAGCCGCCGAAGCGCTCCACGAAGAAGGCCGTCGCGGTGAAGCTCGGCATTCAGGGCACGCGCCTGGGGGCCCGTTCCGCCGAGAAGGTCACCTTCCAGTGCAAGCTCAACAAGGGCAAGTGGAAGGCCTGCCAGTCCAGCCACCGCGCCAAGGTGAAGAAGGCCGGCAAGTACCGCCTCTCCGTCCGCGCAATCGACGCCGCCGGCAACGTCGACCTCCGCGGCGCCACCGCCAAGTTCACCGTCGCCCGCCAGCGCTAAAGCGCCCACGCGCGCCAGCGCAGCAAGGGCGGCGCAAGGGGCGGCGCGCCAGCGCAGCAAGGGGCGGCGGCGCACCCACGCGCCAGCAGCCGGCAGCGCCCAAGCCTGAGGGGCCCCAGCCGCCCAACGGACCCTGTGGGGCTGGCGGCAGTTTCGGCCGTTTCTAGCTGCAACCACCAGAGGTTGCCGTTTGGCGCACCAACCTCCCATTCCGCAACCTCTCCAGGTTGCCGATCGGCGCAACCCCCAGCAGTTGCACCGGACCTGCAACCCCCAGAGGTTGCGCCGTTCGGCAACCGTGAATGGTTGCGCTTTGGCGCACAAACAGTCGGATCCGCAACCTCTGCTGGTTGCAGCCGAAAACAGCCCTTTTGCCTCCCGCCCCGGCCGGTCACCGATGCCATCGCCAGTGGCCAGACCCGCGGGCCCGAGCGGCTGCGGCCCGCCCGCCCGCTCAGGCGACGACAAGCCTGCCGCGCTCGCACCTGCTCCGCCCTCGCCGATCACTACCGGGCCCACGGCCCCATCGCCGAAGACCGGCACTCCACGCGCCCGCGCAATCCGCGCCTGACCCAGCGCCTCCGCGCAACCCGCCAAAGGCCCCGCGCTAGCGCCGGAAGAAGCCCTTGCGGCGCTGCTTGCCGACGCCCGCAGGCCGGGGCGGCAGCGGCTCTCCCGCCAGCATCGCCGCGGGGACGGCGGCGCACGCCCACTCGGTCAGGCCCTCGAGTCCAGCGGCAGCCAAGGGCTCGGCGAGACCGGGGCCGCGGCGGACGGGATCATGGGCGTCGCTGGCGATCACATGCACGAGCTCCGCCTCAACCATGCCCATCGCGAGCTTCTGGACCGTGCGTCCAAACTGACCCGTCAGCGAAGCGGCCGTCACCTGGGCGGCCGCACCCGCGCGAACGAGCTCGCCGAGCAACGCCGAATCGTGATGGAACGCCGAGCAACGCTCGGGGTGGGCGATCAGCACCTGGTGCCCACGAGACTGAATCCCCGCCACCATCTGCGCCAACCGCGGCACCTCAGAACCCAACGGCGGCTCCAACAACACCCACGGCCCACCGCCGAGATGCAAAGCAGCCAGCTCGTGATCGTCGAGCTCGATCGCCCGCGACAACGACACCTCAGCGCCCGGCGCCACCAACAACGGCACGCCCGCCGCACCCAACGTCTCACGCAGCGCCGCCGTCGCCTCAGCGATCCCCGCCGCCGAATTGCGATGGCTGTGGCTCACATGCGGCGTGCACACCACCGTCTTCACGCCCGCCGCCACATGCAGCCGCGCCTGCTCGATCGAGGCGGCGGCATCCGCCGGGCCATCGTCGATGCCCGGCAACAAGTGGCAGTGCAGATCGATCAACGGTCCTGCTTATGCCAGATCAAATAGAGGCCGCGCAGCGTGAGATCCGGGTCGATCTCGTCGATCGACTCGCAGAACGGCACCACGACGCCAGCCAGCCCGCCGGTCGCAATCGTGTGGACGTTCGACCCAAGCTCCGCGCGGATCCGCCCAACGATCCCGTCGACCGCCGACGAATACCCATAAAGAACGCCGCCGCGAATCGCCTCAACCGTCGACTTGCCGATCACCGTACGCGGCGGCAACAGATCGATCTTCGGCAACTTCGCGCCCCGCTCCGAGAGCGCCTCGAGTGAGATCTCCACGCCCGGCTGGATCAAGCCACCCAGGTGCTCACCCTCCTCGGAGACGACGTCATACGTGATCGCCGTACCGAAGTCGACGACGACACAGGCCGCCTTCACGCGGTCATACGCGGCGACGGCATTGACGAGCCGGTCGGCACCGAGCTCGCGCGGATTGTCGAGGCGGATCTGCATCCCCGTCTTCACGCCCGGGCCGACGACGACCGTCTCATGGCTGAGGTAGCGCTCGCCGACCTGCACCCACTCGGGCGCGAGCTCGGGCACCGTCGACGACACAATCGAGCCTTTGAGCTCCGACAGCTCCACCCCGCGCAGCCGCAACAACGACCGCAGCGACGCACCCAGCTGATCGGCCGTCGCCTGGCGCACCGTGGCCATACGCCAATGCTCGACGAGTTCGTCGCCCCGGTACGTCCCAAAATGGGTCTGAGTGTTGCCGACGTCGACGACCAGAAGCACCGCCTGAGTATGACTCAGCGCGGCCCCGGTGAGTCGACCCTGCTCGACCCAGGCTTAGATGAGCTCGACGGCCAACAAGGCGAAACTCGCCCAGGCAACCGCAGCAACGGCGACCGCAGTCGCCAGTCCTGTAATGCGTCCCAAGTGCACGGGATCACACTAAGTGCTGTTGCGGGCGAAAGAACGCCCAATTCTCAGGCCGGGGGACACCCCGCCCGCACCGGTAAGCAGTGCAGCGAAGAGCAGCCAGGCAAACCCCGCCAAGTACCCGGCGACCACGTCGCTGACGAAGTGGGCGTCTGCAATCACCCTGAACGGCCCCATGCCCAAGAGCAAGGCGATGAACACCGCCGCAACATCTCTGCGGCCATGCCCCCACGCCAACCACGCCAGCGACCCAAACATCGCCACGCCATACACGGTGTGCCCGCTCGGATAGTTCAGCCCCTCGACCGACGCGCCGTACTTCTCGAACATCAACGGCGTCGGCCCCGAAAGCACCTTCAGCACCATGTTGGCAATCACGCCCAAGCAAGCGATCGCCACGAACGCGGCCGCCAACACGCCGCCCGCCCGCCACGCAAACCACAACGCCACGCAACCGGAGATGAACGCCACCGGCGGTCCACCGATGACGGAGAAGAACGTGCCGAAGTCGCGCCACGGCTCCATCAGCGTGAGCGCCTCCACGTGGTACTGGGCCCAGCGATCACCCGGCAGCGGGCCAACCCACTTCAGCCACAGTCGCAGCGCCAGCACCCCAAGGACGCACAGCCCCGCCACGACCGCGAGCGCACGGCGCAGATCACGAGTGGAGGAGTTGCCCACGCCCCCATCGTGACGCACCGGCCGCCAGGTCAACACCGACCGCCAGATCAGCGCCGCCCACCAGGTCAACGCCGACCGTCGCCCCAAGCCCAACCCGAAGCGGCATAACTGACCAGTGGTCAGTTAGCGCGAAATCGTGTTACGGTGGCGTCCATGCGCCACACGCTTCACGTGATCAACGGTTCTCACCCGTGCGCCGCGGTCCTGCGCGCGCTGGAGCTCAAAGGCATCGACGTGAAACTCGTCGAGTACCTGCCGCCGTTCCAAGCCCCGATCGCGAAGATCCGCTTCGGCTACCGCCACATTCCAGTGCTGGTGCTCGACGGCGGCGAGGTGGTACGCGGCTCGCGGACGATCATGCAGCGCTTGGAAGCGATCCAGCCCGATCCGCCGCTGTACCCGCGCGAACACATCCAGGCGATCGAGGAGGCCGAGCGCTGGGGCGACGAGGTGCTTCAGATGGCCGCGCGGCGCCTGCTGTGGACGGCAATCGCCGGCAACCCCGGGGCGCTGGCGTCGTTCCAGGCGGGCAGCAAACTGCCGGGCATGCCGCGGATCCTGGTGCGGCTGTTCGCCCCGGTCGTGGTCGCCGGTGAGCGCCGGATCAACGCGATCACGCCCGAGCGCGTCCGCGAGCATGCCGCGGCGCTGCCGTCGATGTTCGACCAGATCGAGGAGTTCCACGCCGCCGGCGCGTTCGGCACCAACCTGCCGACGGGCGCCGACCTGCAGATCGGCGCGAGCCTGCAGCTGCTGCGCTCCATCGACGACCTGCGCCCACTGATCGACGCCCACCCCCACGCCCGCGAGATCGCCCGCTGGCTGCCGCCCTCACCGGGCCGCGTACCCGCCGGCGCCCTCTCGCCGGAGCTGATCGAGCTGGCCGTTCGCGGCTGAGTCGCTGCCGGCGGCGCCGGTGCCGCCGGTGGACGGTTAGCGGCTGACGCGCGCTCGCACGGCCGTCGACCGGCTGACCTGCTCGACCCGGCCGCTATTGGGGTTGCGGCCGGCCAGCGTGGCCGTCACGGCGAACGTCTGCAGGGACTTCGCCCTCGTGCGCTTGGCGATCCGGAACCGGAAGGCGAGGGTGGTCTCTGCCAGCGTCTTGAGATCCGGCGCGACGCACTTGGGTTTGGCGGCGCCCTGCTTCACGCACACGGTGCCCGTCTCCGCGGTGCCAAACAGGTTGGTGAGCTTCACGCTCACCAGCAGCACCTTGCCGCGTTTGATCGTCTTCGCCGCGGTGGCCGTCAGGACGGCTTCGCCCAGACGGAACGGCGTCTGCGTCTGCGGCCGAGTCGGGTCCTGCGCGCGTGGGCGCTGAATCGGCCCGGGCGTGACCGCCGGACCGGCGACGGCCACGCCGCCGGCGTTGGAGGCCGTCACGACGCAGCTGAGTTCATGGCCGACGTCGGCCTCGGTCGGGCGGTAGGAGATCGGCCCACTCCCGGTCGTGCTGGCGACGACGACCCCGGCGTCGGACTTGATCGTCCAGCGCAGCGACGGGCTGCCGTTGAAGCTGGCGCTGCAAAAGAACGGCTGCCCGACGAGCGGCACACCGCCCGACGATCCAAACGACAGCTCGGCCGTCTGGCGGGGCGCAATCGGCGGGTTTGCCGAGCCGGCGAGGAACCGGCGGTTCTCCGGGACGGCAAGATTCACGTAGCTCTCCCCCTCGCCGGGCGGGCAGCCGCTTGGGCCGTTGCTCACCACCCCGATGAGGACCGGCGGGTTGGTGCGCGTGGCCAACGGGCCGCCGCTATCGCCCGAGCATGCGGCGCCGGCCGGCGTGCGGGCACACAGGGCCGCGGCGTTGTCGTCGCCCGGGCAAACGGTCGGGTAGTCGATGACGGCGTCGAGCGCGAAGAGTTCGCCACTGGGCGCCTCACCGCCAAGCTGGCGCCCGAAGCCGCTCACGATCACGGACGCGCCGACGAACAGCGGCTCGTCGCCGATCGGCTGATCGGGCGGCAACGCAATCGCTTTGGTGGTGGCGCCGTCGAGCACGAGCGGCGGGTCGATCGTCAGCACCGCGAGGTCGCCGGCGGTGCGGACGTAGGCGGGCGTCCACTGCGGGTGGATGCGGGCCGACTCCACCACGCTGTCTTGGAAGTTGTCTCCGAGGGCGTCGCGCGTGAGGTGCGAGATCCCCGCGTCGATCCCGAGACCGCCTTCGTTGGGGTCGTCACCGATCTGCGCTCCGTCGACGCAGTGCGCGGCCGTGACGATCGTGTTCGCCGCGATGATCGAGCCACCGCAGTCAAAGCCGCCATCCGGGCCGCCGCGCGACCACACGCTGACCTGCCACGGAACCGTGCGGATGTTGGTCGGTGCGCCGCCGACGATGCGTCCCTGCGGGCCGGGGGCCGGGAGCCCTGCGGGCCCTGGCGCGGTCGCCGAGGCGAGCGCGGTGCTCGAGGGTGCCAGCGCGATCGTCGCCATGGCGTAGGCGGAGCCCCGAGCAAGCATGCGGGGGCTGAGTCGAAGGCGGAAGGCGCGGACCATTCGGTCATCTGCTCGGCGCAATGGGCGCCCAGCTTGAGTCTGACCGTAGCGCGCTCGTGGACGCCGAGTCAGGCGGTGACGTGCAGCGGTGCACCCTCGCGGCGCACGCCCTCGTCGAGCGGAAGCTGCGCTAGCGCGTCGGCCAGTGAGGCGCCGTCTGGGGTGCGGAGCTCGAGGTCGAGTTCGAGCAGCGGGACGAGCACGAAGCGCCTCGCGGTGACCTGTGGGTGCGGGAGCGTGAGGCGCTCATGGGCGAACGCCTCGTCGCCGAGCAGCAGCAGGTCGACGTCGATAGCGCGGGGCCCATGGTGGACGTAGTCGGGTGAGGATTCGTGCGCGCGTCCCCGTTCACGCTCGACGGCTTTGCAGGCGTCGAGAAGCCCGATGGGGCCCAGGTCGGTCTCGATCTCGATGCAGGCGTTGAGGAACGACGCTTGGTCGAGAACGTCTCCGACGGGGTCGGTGTCGTAGGTCGACGAGCTGCGGGTGACCCGCACGCCGTGGGCAGGCAGCAGGTCGACGGCCGCTTGCAGCTCGGCGCGGCGATCGCCGACGTTGGAGCCGAGCCCGAGAAATCCGCGCGTCCCGCTCATGATCGCTTGGGCAGGAAGGCCTTGAGGCCCTTGGGCAGCATCAGCAGGTCGCGGACGCGGTGCTCGTAGGCGCCGGCGATCGCCTCGGCGGCGTGCTCGTGGACGGGCGCGCCATGGCCGACGAGCAGGTGCTGGACGGGCAGATGGTCGCCGACTTTGGTCTTCACGAAGCCGCGGAGCATCGGGTGCACGCCGACGGGCGTCTTGCTGCTGAGGGCGAAGTATTCGTTGGTGCCGAGCGTCTCGGCGACGACGAGCGTGCCCGTATCCGGCCACCAGATCGCCCGCTCCTGCCAGTGTTTGGCGCGGACGACCGAGAACACCTGAAATGGCGTGCCGGGGAGCTCGTCCGGGAGGCGGTGCAGCGGCACGTCGTAGTGATCGGCCAGCTTGCGGCAGGCGCGCGGGTGGCGATCCAGCAACTGGATCACGCCGACGATTTCGCCGAGCTGGACGGCCTGTTCGATCGCCTCGGGCTCGTCGACGGGGTCGATCAGCCATACCTTGCCGTCCGAGGCGAGGGCGTGCGAGGCGCGCGCCATCCACTCGTCCTGAACCCAGGAGACGCCGTGCTTGAAGGGGACGATCAGCTTCGGGGCCATCGCCGGTGACACTAGTGAAGGTTTTCGGCGGGGCGCGGCTACGCCGCGGGCATGCGGCGCGTGATTGCCATCTGCACGGCCGCGGCGAGCAGGGTGCCGTCGGCGGTGAAGAGCCGGGCGTGTTCGTCGACGAGCCCCTCGATCGACGCTTCGGTGCGCACGTCGAGCAGGAGCGGCTGGTGCGGGAGGCCCTCGGGCGGGATGGCCGTGCGGAACTGCAGCGAGAGTTCGACGGTTGGGTTCATCGAGAGTTCGGTGATCGGGCCGAGCGCGGCGGGCCACCAGGCGTCGATGAAGAACGCGGCGAGCGCCGGTTCCACCGGCGAGGGGTCGCGGAGCTCCAGCCAGCCTCCGGTGCGGGCCGGCTCGCCGGGTTCCAGGGCCGCGCCGGTGAAGGGCAGCGGGCCGATGCAGGGGCGAAAGGCCACGTGGTTGCCGATCGGCGGGTGGCGCGGGTCCACCTCGTGCGGCTCCAGGGTGCCGACGCCGGGGACGTCGGGCAGCAGCGGCGACCAGTTGCCGACGACGTCAAGGTCATTGGTGAACGACGTCGCCAGGCCCTCGACCATCAGCTCGCCCGCTTGGGTGACGCGTACGCGGGCGTTGGTGGCGCGCTTGCCGGCGCGGATGATCTCGATCTGCACCTCAGCCGGGCCCGGCTTGGGCGGTCGCATGAACTGCACCTGCAGCGAGCGCGGGGAGCGATCGGCGCCCGTCTCGGCCGACAGGGCGCGGATCATCGTCGCCATCAGGATGCCGCCGTTGATGCCGGCGGCGGTGGACCAGCCGTTGTCGAAGTCGCAGGCGTAGCGGCCGTCGCCAAGGGCGGCGATGGCGGTGGTCCGCTCGAAGGCGGTCGGCGCCATCAGTCGTCGTCGACCTCGTCGTGGCGGCGCGTGCGTTCACGCCACACCTCGACGGAGACCTCTTCGACGGTGAGCGCGATCGGCGGCTCGGGCTTGGCGGCCTTCACGCTGATCGCCTCCACGGGGAAGCGGATCAGGATGCGATCGGCGATCTCGGCAGCCAGGCGCTCGAGCGTGCGGTAGCTGCGCTGCTGAGCGACGAGGGCGGCGAATTCGCAGATCGAGCCGTAGTCGACGGTGTCCTCGACGCGGTCCGTCACGGTCGCGTCGGTGTCGCCAACTTCCAGGCGGATGTCGAGCAGCAGGCGTTGCCCAATCTCGCGCTCCGCCTCGCTCACCCCATGGTGGGTGTAGATCGAGAGCCCGCTGATCTCGATCGTGACGGTGGTCGCGCCGCCGTCTTCGTCGTATTCATCGAGGTCGTCGGCGTCGAGTTCGTCGTCTTCATCAGACATCGCTGGAACGTACCAGGGGTGCAGGGTGCAGCCATCGGCTCCCCGAGTCCGGCTGGGGGCGGGAGGCGAAATGGGCTGTTTTCGGCTGCAACCAGCAGGGGTTGCGGATCCGACTGTTTGCGCGCCAAAGCGCAACCGTTCGCGGTTGCGGATCGGCGCAACCTCTGGGGGTTGCAGAGCTGCTGCAACCGCTAGGGGTTGCGGGGCGGAGACAACCCCTGGGGAATGCGGGGCGGATACGCCCCTGCGGTGCCAACGCCCCACCAGCCCCCAACTCCCGGCCGCCCAATCAACGAGTTTCAAACCGCTCCAGGCGGCTCCAAACGCGTCGATTGACCCCCGGCCGCCCAATCAACGAGTCTCGAACCGCTCCAGGCGGCTCCAAACGCGTCGATTGACCCCCGGCCGCCCAATCAACGAGTTTCAAACCGCTCCAGGCGGCTTCAAACGCGTCGATTGACCGGCGCAGGTCGAGAGGGACGTTGCAGCCTGGCTGGCCGAGGGGGGGCGAATTTGTCTCGCCCCAGCCCTCTTACTAGTAGTGACTACTTCTCCGAATTGCCCCGACAACACGCCTCGCGAACGAGTTGAGCGCCTCACCGAACGGGTCGCCGAGGACGGGGTGGCGCTCCGCCACGCCATCCTCGCGATCGGCGTCAGCCGACATGAGATCACCGGGATGCTCAACACCGGCTTCTTGATCGGCGACGGCAACGGCGCCTATCGGCTGGCGGGCGCCGTGCGGACCGGCCCAGCTGCCGCCAAGTCCGCACTCGGCGCATCCGGGGGTCTGGCACTCGCCCTCGGAACTGCCATGGACTGGGAGGGCGTGCGCCTTCGCTGGCTGCCGCCTGACCCTCGCCACGTGCACGTGCTCATCGACGCGGCCGCGAGGGTCCAGTCCACCGACTGGTATTCAGTCCACCCCACCCGCAGACTCGACATCGACGACGAGACGACGTTTCGCCACGGCGTGCGCGCAACGACCGTCGCGCGATGCATGCGGGACTTCGCGGCCTTCCTTCCGTACTCCGACGCCTCGACCCGTCAGCTCGACGCGTGGGTCGACGAGGCCCGGGCCGTCAACAAACTGCAGGTATGGCAACTCGCTGAAGCCGCCGAGCGCGAGCGGTCTCGCAAAGTCAGCAAGAGACTCAAAGATCTGCACACGAGGCACGTCGGCGTCTCGCCGGCGGAGTTCAAGAGCATCGGGGAGGAATGGCTGAGGGACCTGATCAAGCGCAAGGGACTCCCGCAGCCGCTGTGGAACGTGAAGCCGCCGTTCGCCGCCAAAGAGGTCGACGCCTTTTACCCCGACGTCCCCTTGATCATCGAATTCGACGGCTACTGGGTCCACCGTCCACGCGGGAAGCACCACCGCGACCGCGCTGGCGATCGTCGCGCGCTCGTGGAGGGCCGGGTGCCCACGCTCCGGGTGACCAAGTGGGACTTCGACCACGATCTCCCCCAGCTGGAGAGAGACATCGAGGAACTCGTGCTGGGCCCGCCACTGCTTCAGCGCCGAGCCGCGTAAGGCGTCGCCGTCCACAGCCCAATCAACGAGTTTCAAACCGCTCCAGGCGGCTCCAAACGCGTTGATTGCGCCCCGAGCCAGCCCAATCAACGAGTTTCAAACCGCTCCAGGCGGCTCCAAACGCGTCGATTGCGCCCCGAGCCAGCCAATCAACGAGTTTCAAACCGCTCCAGGCGGCTCCAAACGCGTTGATTGCGCCCCCTTGGCTAAGACGGGCGGCGTTCGTGGACCGGCGCCAGGCGCGTCGCCGTCAGCGGGCGCCGTTGATGGCTTCGGCGACGAGGAGTGCGTCTCGGTGGGCGGCGACGTCGTGGACGCGGAAGGCGCGCACGCCACCCGAGTAGGCCAAGACGGCCGTCGACACGGAGGCGAAGACGCGGTCGGCGGGGTCGGTTCGGCCGGTGATGCGACCGAGCATCGACTTGCGGGAGGTGCCCAGGAGGACGGGCTGGCCGAGGGCGACGATGCGATCGAGGTGGTGGAGCAGCTGGAGGTTGTGCTCGATCTTCTTGCCGAAGCCGATGCCGGGGTCGAGATCGATGCGATCCGGGCCGATCCCCGCCACCTCGGCCGCGATCAGCCGCTCGCGGAGAAACTCGGCGACCTCGGCGACGACGTCGTCGTAGCGGGGCGCCTCCTGCATCGTTCTGGGCTCGCCGCGCATGTGCATCAGACACACGCGCACGAGGGGGTGTGCGGCGATCAGCACGGCCATGGCTGGATCGCCGCGCAGCGCCGTCACGTCGTTGACGTAGGTGGCGCCGGCCTCGATCGCGGCCTGCGCCACCGCCGCCTTCGTCGTGTCGATCGAGAGCGCCAAGTCCGGCAGGCGCCGGCGCAGCTCGCGGATCACGGGCTCGGTCCGGCGCAGCTCCTCGGCCTCGTCGACCGGCGCCGCACCAGGGCGCGTCGACTCGCCGCCGACGTCGACGATCGCCGCGCCCTCGGCCGCCAGCTGCACCCCGTGCGCGACGGCCGCGTCGAGATCGGCCCAGCGACCACCGTCGCTAAAGGAATCGGGGGTCACGTTGAGCACGCCCATCAGCGCGAAGTCACTCACGAGCGGATCATCCCACCGCCCCGCGCCAAGCGCCCGCGCCCCGCGCCCAGCGCCCCGCACCAAGCGCCCCGCACCAAGCGGCCGGCGCCAAGCGGCCGGCGCCCCGCGGCCCGCGGCCCGCGACCCCAGCGATCGGCGCTGCGTCAGTTCACCGGCCATTCGTCCCCCAACCGGACTACTCCGGTGCGTACCGTCGCGGAAATCCGGTCCGTCGCGTAGGCTGCGGCGCTCCCCCGCGTCGCTGCGTACCCACCAGCACGAGCCAGTCGTCAACTCTCTCGACCCAAGCAGCGATGCCCAAACTCCCACGTCCGCGCGCAAGCGCCACGCTGACCGCCGATCCCTTCTTGGCGTTTCTCGTCACCACGGTGGCGGCGCTCGCCATCGCATTTGCCCTGCTCCTGGGCTCAACGACGGCCGGTAGCCCCGGCCAAGAGACGAGCATCAACGGCGCCCTGGCGCTCGTCAAAGCCGACGACGTACGCACCGCCACGCAGCTGGATTTCGACCACCAGCTCGTGATCGTCACGCGCGACGGCCGCCAGCTCTACGCCGGCCTCCCAGCCAACGGCGGCGGCGCCGAACAGGTCGCGGCCGCGTTCAGCGAGACCACCACCCCGCTGCGCGTCGACCCCCAAAGCCGCAAGCAGGCGCGACGCCTCGTCGTGCAGGTCCTGCTCCCGATCCTGTTCCTGGTCGTCCTGTTCACGCTGTTCGCGCGCCTGGGCCAAAAAGGCGACGAGATCGGTCAGTTCTCCAAGTGGCGCGGCCGCTCCAAGACCGGCGGCCAGCGCCGCACCACCTTTGCCGACGTCGCCGGCACGCCGACCGCCGTCGACGAGCTGCGCGAACTCTGCGACCTCCTCGAATCACCCGAGCGCTACGCCGCCCTCGGCGCCCGGGCGCCACGCGGCGCACTGCTCGTCGGCCCTCCCGGCACCGGCAAGACCCTCCTGGCGCGCGCCACCGCCGGTGAGGCCGGGGCCAACTTCTTCTCCGTCTCGGGTGCCGAGTTCGTCGAGTCGCTCGTCGGCGTCGGCGCCGCGCGCATCCGCGACCTGTTTGCCCAGGCCCGCGAGGCCTCCCCCGCGATCATCTTCATCGACGAGCTCGACGCCGTCGGCCGCAAACGCGGCGCAGGCGTCGGCCAGGGCAACGACGAGCGCGAGCAAACGCTCAACCAACTCCTCGTGGAGATCGACGGCTTCGAGGCCGGCTCCGGCATCGTCGTCCTCGCCGCCACGAACCGCCCAGACGTCCTCGACCCCGCGCTGTTGCGCCCCGGCCGGTTCGACCGCCAGATCACGGTCGACGCACCCGACCGCTCCGGCCGCGCGCAGATCCTCAACCTCTACCTCGTCGGGCGTCCCGTCGCCGCCGACGTCGACGCCGACACCGTCGCCTCCCACTGCCCCGGATTCACCGGCGCCGAGCTGGAAAACGTCGTCAACGAGGCGGCGCTCCTCGCGGCGCGCGCTGGCCAGCCGGAGATCACCGTCGCCGACCTCGACGAGGCGATCGAGCGCGTGATCGGCGGCCCGCGGACCACCACGCACCGCCTCACGCCGAACGAGCTGCACTCGATCGCGACGCACGAGGCCTCGCACGCCGTCGTCGCCCGCGTCCTCGGCGGCAACGGCACGCGCCGCCTCTCGATCGTTGCCCGCGGCCGCCAACTCGGCGTCGCATCGGTGCTGCACGGCGACCGCGAGAAGGTCGTCCTGCGCCGATCCGATCTGGAGCGCCAGCTCGCGACGACCCTCGCGGGCGCCGCCGGAGAGCGCCTGGCATTTGGCGAACTCTCGACGGCCGTCCACGACGACCTGCACGCGGCGACGACGCTCGCCCGCTCGATGGTCACCTCGTTTGGGATGTCTGAGCTGGGCTCGATCACGATCGGCGAGCGCAGCAGCGAGGTCTTCCTCGGCGCGTCCCTCCAGGACCTCGGCTCGGTCGCCCAGACCACCCTCGACACGATCGACGCGCAGACCCGCGCACTCGTCGACGTGGCCGAGCAGCGCGCCTCCGACACGCTGCGCGAACACTGGCCGATCCTCCAGCGCGTGACCCGCGAACTCCTCGAGCGCGAAAGCCTCGACGAGGCCGAGATGACGGCCCTTCTGCAAGACCTGCCTACCCCCGGGGCCCAGCCGAGCACGACTCGCGGGTGACGCCCCGCCAGCATGACGCCCGCGTCGCGCGGGTTCTGGTGGTCTTGGCGCTGGCGCTCCCGGCCGCAACGGCGCTGTCGTTCGCCCAGGACGCCCCCACGGCCGCCGCGCCGTCGACCACGCCAACGCGAATGGTCGGCGAGCAGGTCGGGACGGCCCGCGAGATCATCCCGTTCGGCGCCGGCCTCGACGGCGACGAAGTCGTGACGTGGGCCGTCGGGCAGACGCGCGCAGCATCGCCGGTGCCACGGACCTCGCCGACGACGCCGACCATCGCACGGCCCGCGGATGAGCCCATACCGGGCGACCTCCCCTTCCCAACGACGGCCGAAACGACGCCGGAAACCACGCCGGAAACCACGCCCGAAACGACGCCGGAAACCACACCTCCCGCGCCGGATACGCCGCAAACGACGCCCATCGACGAGCCTGAGGACGTGCCCACCGGCCAGACGCCGAACGACGTCAACGTGCTGCTCGTTGGTACCGCCGACGCCCCCCATGGCCCGAGCGCTTGGAAGCGCACCGAGCCGCCGCTCGACGCCGCTGGCGACGAACTCGCGGCCGGCACCTGGCGCCCCGCAGGCCCGGCCGCCCCGGCCGGCACGACCCCCGGGGCGACGTCCCGCGCGGCGTTCGCGTCGCCGCACGCTGGCGAGTCCACCCCCAGCGGCGCCGCGGCGCTGCTCGTGCGACGCGAAGGCACCCCGGCAACGAGCGGCCTGCTCGCCCGCCGCGCCGATGGGCGTTTCCAACTTCTGCCAGCCCCGTCAGGTGCGCTGCTGGCACCGGCGACGGCGATCTCCAACCCCGATGCCGTCGCCGACCTCGCGCCGCTGGCCGTGATCGACGCCAAGACGCCTGACGCAGACTCCACGACGCCCGCCGCACCAACGATCTACGGCCGAACCGGCGTGCTGATCGCGCCGCCCGGCGGCGACGGCATCCTGGCCTGGGACGGCGCCACCTGGACCGAAGAGCCGTTCCTCGACGCGTCTGGCGCGCCCGTCACGCCCGCAAGCACGCCAGCGGCCATCGCCGCGACGCCCGACGGAGACGCCGTCGCGCTCGTCGACGGTGACGAATCCGCCCCAGACCGCATCACCCTGTACCGGCGCCTCGCCAACCACGCTGGCTGGCGCCGCATGGAGATCGACGCTCCCCTGCTCAGCGGGCCGCGACCCAGCGGCGTGCTGGGCGTCAACCCGACCGAGCGCCCCGGCGATCCGCTCACGGTGGCTCGGGGCCACTGGTGGGTCGACGTGCTCGTGCAGCGCAGCGACGGCCAGGAGGTCAGCGCGAGCGTGCATCTCACGCCCGGCTCGGCGCCTGCCACCGCGACGACCCCATCGCCGACCGCACCCTCCCCGACGGCGACCGACCCCGCCGACCCAACCTCCACCTCGCCGGCGGCGACCACGCCGGGAGCGACGACCCCCGAGACCACGACGCCAGCAGCCTCGACGCCGCCAACGACCGCGACCACTCCGCCGCTTGGTCCCCTGCAGGCTCGCGCGACGGGCGTCTGGTGCTCGCCCGACCGAAATGACGTCTCCGCACCCGCCACGGGCCAGCTCGACGACCAGCTCTGCACCGGCGAACTGCCGGGGACGTTCCCGACGGGGAGTGCACGTGGCTACCGGTCGCAGGCCTTTGCGACGCAGGGCGAACTGCCGACCGGCGCAGCTCCGACCACGCCAAACGCCGCGTTCCCATTCGGCGGACGCATCATCACGAGCCCCGTGGTCGAGCCCACGGCCGGAGACAAGATCGTCGGCGACGACGACGAAGCCGAAGAACGGCGCCGCGCGGCCCGCAACGCCAGCGCGTCCGGCGGCTACCTTCGCCTCGACGGGGCCCGGTTCACCATCCGCGGTGGCCTCGGCGAGACCGAGAGCGCGAGCGGCCACACCGAGGCCGCCGCGTTCCTCAGCGACCGACTCGGTTGGACGGGCGGAGCCCGGCTGGTCGGTCACGTCACGGCCGCGGGTGCCTACACCGCGGGGAGGTATAGCTCGAGGACGCCAGCACAGCTCTACGACCCACCCATCGACGTCATGGTCGCCCCACCGACCGTCCAAGGTGACGACCCAGGCACCGTCAGCTTGATGTCCGGTTACCTGCGCCGAGACTTCGCCGACGGACGCTCGCCGATCATCTCCGGCTTCGATCTCTACCGCGTCCTCGACGGACCCGGTCGCTCCGTGCAGGCGGCCGCCTGGTACGCCACAGACGCGATCACGGTCGTTGGAACCAACGGCCTCCTGGTCCAGGTGCCGCCTCCGCCCAGGGAGAGCGACCTGCCGTACTACGCCGACTTTGGATCCGAAAGCGGCGGCCGCCCAGAAGTCATGAGCGACGCCCGTGGCATGAACCTCACCGACGTCGCCTACGCGCACTCGACGATCGCATCAAACCCCGGAGAGGTCCCCGTCACCGGCTGGGCGATTGGCCGCTCCGGTGCGGCGCTCCGCCTCAGCGCCGGAACGAAAACCAACCCCAAACGCCCCGCCCCCATCACCACCGAGATCGTCAAGCTTGCCTCGCCACTGACTCGCGCCGACCTGCGCCAGATCGCGTACGCCGGCGACACGCCCTACGTCGCCTCCAGCCGCGGCCCGCTCGTCGGCAAAGACGGCACGTTCGTGATCGACACCAACCTCGCCGCGATGATCGAGGCCGATGGCCGCCCGCCCGAGGTGAGGACGGTGGCCGCGCTGCCCGATGGCGCCGTCGTCTTCGACGGCCGCTACGTGCGCAACAGCGCAACCGAGCCGTGGCAACGCCTCCCGTCCCCTGCCGAGGGTGACGTCATCGCGCTGGCCCTCGCTCGCCCCAGCGGTGATCCCAGCGGTGGAGTCGCGTCGCTGCGGCTGCAGGCGTCGATCGCCGATCGCGCCAAGCCTCGGGTCGGCGAGATCGTCAGCGACAACTACGTCGAAGGACCCAATGGGGAGCCCATCGAGCAGCTCCTCGAGCTCACCAGCTCCGCTCCCGACGGCCGCCTGACGGAACTGACCCCGGCCGGCTGGATCGACCGCACCCGCACCCCGATCGGCGTCGGAGGACGCGTCGACCTCACCGCCCCGAGCCCCCCAGTACAGGCGATCGCCCTGGAACCAGGCGGGACCGGGTGGGCCGTCGGTGGCTCCGGCAGCTTCCGGGGCCGGTACGACTCGCCCATCGCCGCGCCGCGCTCCATCATGGTGCGCGTCGACGACGAGACGGTGCGCCAGCCGCCAGCCACCGGCGAGACCCCGCCACCGACCGCGACCACGCCCGAGGCGAGTTCGCCCGTCGCGACGACCACATCCGTGGGGCGCGACGCCACCGCTCCTCGACCGCGCCAGCTGCCCACACCAACGGCGACCGACCCGGCCCCCACGACCACGGAAGGCGAACCCGTTCCGACGACCGGGACCGACCCAGCCCCCACCACCGGCCCCGACGGACCAGGCATCACCAGGGCCACCCCCGATTCCAAGCCGATCAAGCTGCTGATCGGCGGTCACCCGTCGTGCCTCGACACGTGCACCGGGCGGGAGGACCAAGCACCCGCTCCGCTGGAAGGCGTCCGCCAAGCGCTCGAGACGAGCCGGGACATGCGGCCCGAAGGTATCGGCGCGGTCATCATCGGTGGCGGTCGAGGGAGCGCTCCAGGTCCCGGGCTCTCGCGCGCGGCAGCTCAGAGCTACGCGGATCTCCTGCGAAGCGAACCGGGAGCCCCACCGGTGTTCGCGGCCATCGGCACCGGAGACACGATGGCCAACGGCGACCTCAGCGCCGACAGCCGCACGGCGTTCACGAAGTACGTCGCGTCGGCACTGCAGCCCGCGCCGATCGACGCGGCACCCGCCGACGGGCCGCGAGCCGTCGAGCTTCGGGGCTTGCCGACGCCGCTGAACGCCACCACTGGGGAGGTCGCCGCCGCCTACGCGTTCGACGTGCCCGGGGAGTCCGGAGGCGCGGCTCGCGTGGTCGTGATCGACAACACCGGCGGCGAACTGCGCGACGCCAAGCGGCAAGAGCCGTGGCTGCTGGCGATGCTCAACGACGCCAGGGGTGCTGGCCGCGCCGCCGTCGTCGTCGGCTCAGCCCCACTCGACCGCGACGTCGGGAAGGACGCCGTCGACGAAGCGGCACTGATCGACATCCTGACCGCGGGCCGCGCCGCCGCCTACGTCAGCACCGATGGGGAGGACGACTCGCAGAATGAGCGGTTTGGCCTGCACGAACGCAGCACCACGGTCGGGCCGGCGCAGATCCCCGTCTTCCACACCTCAGCGCTCGGGCACTCGCTTCCGCTGCCCGTCCGCTACTCGATTCCGTATAGCCGAATCCGCGACGACGACAACAGGCTCATCAAAGATGGCCCACTCGCCGACTCGGTCGACACCGGCGGCGCGTTGCTCCAGCTCACCGTGCCCGCCGACATCGTCACGCCGAAGAGCAGCGGCCCCAGCGGCCCGGAAGCCCTCGACGACGTCGACGGCGACTCGGTGCCCGTCTTCCGTGAGTTCTCGAACCCGGAGTTCACCTCAACGATCGTTGGCGACGCCACGCCCATCTACGTGCCGACCCTCATCGACGCCGACAACGGCACCCGGTGGACCGATCCCAACAACGCAGCGGCCGGCGGGCAGCCCGCGCCGGGAGTCGGCACGGGCACCGCGACCCCGTACCCGTGCCGCCTGTGGTACTCGAAGGCGGAGTGCGCCGACGCCCTCTCACGGTCCGGCGTCTTCTCGGTCGACGACCCGAGCGTCGGCTACTTCGTGCGTGGCCGCCTCAAGGAGCGCAAGAAGACTGACAAGAACAAGAACAGCGTGGAGTACGAATCTCCAGAGATTCCCGTCGACGCCCAAGGCAACCCGATCCCCGACAGTGGTTCCCCGGTGTTCTGCCCCGTGAAGGCGGGCACCACCGCCGTCGCGCTCAAGGTCTCCGGCAAGACGCTCCGCTGGAACATTCGGGTGTCCGATCCACCGCCGGGCTACACGCCCGCAGGCACCGCGAAGAAGTGCGAGTTCTTCTGGCGCAACGACCAGAACGCGCCGACGGCCGCGAAGCCTGAGGCGGCCGCTCCGCCCGTGCCGGGAATCCTGAAGCCGGTGGCGCCCGTGCCCGAGCCCAGCCCCAAGCCCAAGCCGTCGCCGACGCCGCAGCCGCTCGTGCCCGTGATGCGCCCGCTGCCACTTGCGCCGCCGATGCTGGGGATCCCGACGGCGCCGCAGCCCCCGGCCACGCCGCCCGTCACCCCGAACCCCAAGATCATCACCCCGGTGACGCCGACCCCGCCGAGCGGCGTGTCCGTGCAGCAGGTGCCGTCGATTCAATCCATGACGGTGATGGCCCGCGAGACCAAGCGCGAAACCCAGGTCGCTACCGAGGGTGCCGATCACCAGGCCACGATCTACCGCGCCGCACCCCGCTCCGACGTGACGCTTGCCCTCGCCGGCGGCGCGCTGGCCCTCCTGATCGCCGCGGCCGGCCACACCGCCGGGCGCCGCCGGGCGCTCGCCCGCGCCGCCACGAGGCGCTTCCTGCGCTGATCGGGCGGGCGGGTTCGCCCACGCCCCTGGCGGCGAACGTGTCGATTCCGGGGCCCTAGCCCCCAAATAATCACGTTCGCCGCCAGGGGCGTCGGCCCCACCGGTCGACCAACGCCGGCCCAGCAAAACGACCAACGGCCGCGACCCTGAGGGTCCCGGCCGTTGGTGCGTGTGCGGCGGGGCTACCTCCCGCCGCTCAGGTGTGGTGTTTGAGGCTCAGGCGTCGTCGGCGCTGAACGGCGCCATGCCACCGCCGGCCAGGCCGGGCTTCGTGGTCGAAACGCCGGGAAGCTCGGGAGCCTTGGGCTCCGTCGACTCTGCCTTGCTTGACGATTCGGGCTCGTCGGGACCAAACACGTCGAGCTCGCTGCGACCGTCGAGCAGGGCGAGGAACTCGTCGCGCTCAAGCGTCTCGCGGCGCATCAGGATGTCGGCGATGCGCTCCAGCTGCTCGCGGTGCTCCTCGAGGGTGCGGGTCGCGGTCGTGTGGGCCATCTCGACGATGCGACGGATCTCATCGTCGATCTCGCGAGCGATCTCGTCGGAGTAGTCGGCCTGCATGCCCATGTCGCGGCCGAGGAACGGCTGGGACTGGTCGTGGCCGAACACGCGCGGGCCGAGCTTGTCGCTCATGCCGTAGCGCATGACCATCGCCTTGGCGGTGGCCGTGACCTTCTCGAGGTCGTTCGAAGCGCCGGTCGTGATCTCACCGAAGATCAGTTCCTCAGCGGCGCGGCCACCCAGGGTGACGGCCATCTGCTCAGCGAGCTCGCTGCGCGACGTGAGGTGCTTGTCCTCCGTCGGCATCGAGATCATGTAGCCGAGGGCCTGGCCGCGGGAGACGACGGAGATCTTGTGGACCGGATCGGCGTTCTCGAGGAAGTGCCCGACGAGCGCGTGACCCATCTCGTGGAACGCAATGATCTTGCGCTCCTCCTCGCCCATGATCTTGGTCTTCTTCTCCGGACCAGCGATCACGCGCATGATCCCCTCCTCCAGCTCCTCCTGGCCGATCTCGCGCTTGCCGCCGCGGGCTGCGAGCAGCGCGGCTTCGTTCACGAGGTTGGCGAGGTCGGCGCCGGTGAAGCCAGGCGTCTGGCCGGCGAGTGCCGCCAGCTCAATGTCTTTCGCGAGCGGCTTGCCGCGCGAGTGGACCTTCAAGATCTTCTCGCGGCCCTTGCGATCGGGGCGGCCGACCATCACCTGACGGTCGAAGCGGCCCGGGCGCAGCAGCGCCGGGTCGAGGATGTCCGGGCGGTTGGTCGCGGCGATGAGGATGATGTTGTCCTTCATCTCGAAGCCGTCCATCTCCACCAGGAGCTGGTTCAGCGTCTGCTCGCGCTCGTCGTGACCGCCGCCCATGCCGGCGCCACGATGGCGGCCAACGGCGTCGATCTCGTCCATGAAGATGATGCAGGGGCTGTTCTGCTTGGCCTGCTCGAAGAGGTCGCGGACGCGGCTGGCGCCCACGCCGACGAACATCTCCACGAAGTCCGAGCCGGAGATCGAGAAGAACGGCACGCCAGCCTCACCAGCGACGGCGCGCGCGAGGAGCGTCTTGCCGGTGCCAGGAGGGCCGAAGAGCAGCACGCCCTTCGGGATGCGGGCACCGAGGGCCTGGAACTTGCGCGGGTTCTCAAGGAATTCCTTGATCTCGTGCAGCTCCTCGACGGCCTCATCGGCGCCGGCGACGTCACGGAAGGAGATCTTCGGCGAGTCGACCGACATCCGCTTGGCGCGGGACTTGCCGAACGACATGACGCGCGAGCCGCCGCCCTGCATCTGGTTCATGATCAGGAGCCAGAAGCCCAGGAACAGGACCAGCGGGAGCAGCATCGAGAGGATGCCGACCCACGGGCTGGTGCGCGTGGGCGAGGAGTCAAAGCCGCCGGGCGCGAGCTTGTTGGAGTCCTCGGCCTTCTGCAGCATGTCGGTCAGCTCGTCGCCGAATGCCGGAGCGAACCCGACCTCGTACTCCTTGCCGTCCTTCGGAACGACCCGGATCGAGTTGTGCTTGTTCTGCATCTCGACCGTTTTGATCTCGTTCGCGTTCAGCGCGGCTACGAAATCGGAGTAGGTCACCTTGTTGGTGCTGGTGTTCTCGGTGCTCAGTCGTGAGACGAAGAGCGCGACGAGGACGACCATGACAAGGGCCAGGATCGGGGTCTTGAGGAAACGCTGCATGTACTACTTTCTCGGCCTGGTTGGCCAGAACGCGAGCGTAGCAGCCTTGTTGCCGCAGATTCCCCACTACCGGGCGACCATTTGGCCAATCGGGTCTGATCGTGTACGCGCCCGGCCGCGAGGACTCGCGAGCCGGCCGCGCAGGGATCAAGCTGGCGCGCTGCCGAATGGGGTACGGCGTGGCGCGCGCCGGCGATCAGTTGTCGTGCGGGCCTTCGTACGTCGCGACGTACGGAAGGTTGCGGTAGCGCTCGTCGGCGTCGAGGCCGTAGCCGATCACAAACCGGTCGGCGATCTCAAAGCCGACGTACTTGAGATCCAGATCGACGCGGCGACGCTCAGGCTTCGTCAGCAGGGCGCAGACCTCGACGGAGCGGGGCTCGCGGGCCCGCAGCGTGCGCAGCAGGTAAGAGAGGGTGAGACCCGAGTCGACGATGTCCTCGACGACCAGCACGTCGCGGCCCTCGATCGACATGTCGAGATCCTTCAGGATCCGCACGACGCCGCTGGTGGCGGTCGTCGAGCCATAGGAGGCGACGGCCATGAAGTCGACGACGCAGTGTCCGTCGATGTGGCGCATCAGGTCGGCGATGAAGAACGCCGCGCCCTTGAGCACGCCGATGAGGACGGGTTCGCGGCCTTCATAGTCGCGACTGATCTCCGCGCCGAGCTCGCGCACACGTCGCGCCAGCTCGTCGGGCTGCACCAGGACTTCGCCGATCAACGCGTCACGCACGCGCCGCAGTGTACGGAGCGGCGAGCAAGCGCGGTGGACGGGCAGCGCCGACGCCGACTGGGTTGGTGGGCACTGAGGCGGCGTCCGGGCGGTTGGCGGCGCGGCGACCGGGCGGTTCGGCAGTGGATCTGGGGGCATTTCGCGGCCAGCGGGCGTTCGGCACCGAGCGGTGCGGGGCGTTGGCGGCGTCTGGGCTGGCTGCGGCGGCGAGTCGCGGGCGCTTCGCGGCCGTCGGGCGGGGCGGGGCCGGTCGAGATGAAGGACGTTTTACGGCCTTGATTTCGACCGGCTCGCTGCGACCTAGGGGGCCGGTCGAGATGAAGGACGTTTTACGGCCTTGATTTCGACCGGCCACCGAGAGTTCGGGTCGCCGGGGTGATCGCAACCCCGAGCGGTTGCGCCCCGACGCGGCGCCCTCAGATCCCGCAGCGCGCCCAGTCCCGCCGCCGCCAACCGGCCCAGACGGCGCACCCCGCTCCGCCCTCGGCGCGGGACGCCCTCAGATCCCGCAGCGCGCGCCGATCCGCCGCCGCCAGCCATCCGAGACGCTGCCATCGCCCGCAGCCCAACGGGCGGCAACCGAGCCGGGGAGCCCACGCCCGAAAAACGGCATCCAGCTCCCCCACCCCAACGGGTGCGGCTCACCCCACCGCGGCCAGCCCTGATGAACCGACGCAGCGGACGACGCCAGCGCGAACCTGGACCCGCGCGCCACCGCCGACGTCGACGGAGCCGCCGCCAGCGCGCGCGGCCGGGCCGTCGCCAAGCGCCAGGACGTCGGCCAGCCGAGACGCCGCCCGCGCGCACGGCGCGCCGAGCGACCGCTCGCAGAGCTCCCGAAGCACGAGCCGCGCCAGCGGCTCAGGCAGCGCGGCGAGTCGCGCCAACTCGATCGCGGGCCGCTCCTCGACCTCAGCGCCCGAGTTGGCTCCATCGCGCTGAGCCCCGCCGCGCAGCTCCGCGTCGACGAGCGCGTCGAGGACCTCGCCCTCGGCCGCCAGCTCCTCGAGCGTCCGGGCAATCGCCGCCTCGGCCCGCGGATTCAGCGACCGCAGCACCGGCAACACGCCGTGACGCAGCCGCGAACGCGCGTACCGGTCGTCGGCGTTACTCGGATCCTCCCGCCAGACGAGCCCGCGAGCCCGCCCATACGCGAGCGTCTCGTCTCGCGTGACGCCCGCCGCCAGCAACGGGCGGACGAGCCGGCCCTCCTGCGCCCGCATCGAGAGCAGCGCGCGCCGGCCCGGCTGCGTCGCCAGGCGTCCAAGCGCCGTCTCGACCAGATCCGTTCGCGTGTGGGCCGTCGCCACCAGTGCCGCGCCGACCTCGCCAGCGACCTCGTCGGCCAGCCGCTGGCGCTCACCGCGCGCCCACGCGTGAACGTTTCCCTCGCGGCCGTCGCTGCCCGGTGCGGTCTCGACCGCCGCCGTGCGGACCGTCACGGCGACGCCAACCGACGCACCCCACGCCCGCACGCACGCGGCGTCGTCCTCGCCGGCCTGGGCGCCGCGTAGCCCGTGGTCCACATGCACCACGTGCACGGCCCTGGCCCCGACGACGCGCACGGCGACGTCGAGCAGGCACGCCGAGTCCCGCCCCGCCGAACACATCAACAACACCGGCCCGCCCGCGCTCGGTAGGCCTGCACCCACCGGTCCGCCAGCCGACGCCAACAACCCCGTCGCCTCGACGGCGGCCACCAACGCCTCGGCCGAGCGCAGGCGCGGCGCCCTGGGCTCGCCCACGGGTGCCCCGACTACCAGTCCGGATCGCTGCGGCGGACGACGAACAGCTCTTCAGCCTGATCGAAGCCCTTGAGCCGCACGCTGCCGATCGACTGCAGCCGGAACGCACGCAGCTCGGCCGCGTCACGCAGGGTCCCGGTGACGACGACCTCGCCGCCCGCCCCACGAGAGACGATCCGCGCGGCACGGTTGATCTCACGCCCGTAGTAGTCACCGTCGCGGAAGATCGCGGGACCGGAGTGCACGCCGATGCGCGGCAGCGGCCGCTCGTCGCGCTCGTCCTGGAACTTGACGGCCCACTCCAGCAGCGCCCCCGGGTCGGAGCCGACGACCATCACCTCATCGCCGATGGTCTTAATCACGCGAGAGTCCTCCGGGAGCGAGCGCTCCACCTGCTCGAAGAACCGCTCCACCACGCTGACGGCCTCAAGGTCGCCCTCTTCCTCCGTCAGGCGCGTAAAGCCCGCCAGATCGGCAAAGGCGATCGCCACATGCATCTCACCCAGGCGGGCCTCGGCAGCGCCCTCTTGCTCCAGGTGGCCCACGATGTCCTGCTCGATGAAGTACTGCAGGTAGCGCTGGTGCAGCAGATCGAGAATCGGTGAGGCGACCGGCATGAGGCTCGCCGCGAGCGAGTCGAGCGTCTCCGCGATCTCGGTGTTGGCCACGCCGTCGCGCAGCAACGGCTCATGAACGTAGAGGTGAACGAGCCGCACCTCGGCGTCGGCAATCTGCGCGAGCGCCTGGCCGTAGACCCGGGCAATCTGGAGCGACGCCACCAGCGGCAACCCCGAGTTGAGCACGCGGGCGCCATGGCGCATCAGCGCCATCTCCGTCTCGCTCAGCGTCGAGATGTTGGCCGGCAAGCCAAACGCGGCGACGAAGCGCCTCAGCAGCTCGATCTCCAGCCCGAGCTCGCGCGCGGCCTCGCGGTACGTATACGTCCGCAGCGGCTGGCCGTCTTTTTGCTCGGCCTGCTCGACGAAGCCGATCGCGAGCTTGCCCTGCTCCACGCCCTCGGTGAGCTGGGCCATCGAGTAGCCGCGGTTGCGCAGGCCGACGAGCATGCGCACGTGCGACACCTCGCGCTCCGTCCAAGCGCCGCCGCGGGGGATCAGCCCCGCGGCATCCCACCGGCGGAGCGTCGAGGTCGCGATGCCGGCACGCCGAGCGACCTCAGCAGCACTCAGTGCGCTCATGCACTCCCGTCGGTGTGGAGCTTCTCCAGGCGCTTCTCGATCGCTTCAAGACGCGTCAGCACCTTCGCCAGATCGTCGGCGCCGCTATCGGAGAGACGATCCTCCAGGCGGTCGAGGCCATCCTCGATGCCCTCGAGCCGCAGCGCGACCGAGCGCACTCGGCGCGTGAGGCGGTCGATCACGGCGGCCGACGGGAGGTTGAGCGCGCCAAGCGTGAACTCCTGCACCTCGACGGCGCGCTCGCGCGCCTGGAGCACTCGGGAGGTCGCCTCACGCGCTGCATCGCTGCCGATCAGCCCTGCAGCGAGCTTTTCAACGGGAGAGCGATCCCGCTCTGCAGACTGAGATTCCTCACGGGGCGACATGCCCGGAAGAGTAGCCGGAGCATGCGGCACTTAAGAGCGAGGGGGTTGCTGCCGATCGAAAGGGACACCGGATCGCAACAACATCAACCGCAACTACGGGCTGGCACGGGTAAGTGCATCAGCCGGGTGGCACCCTTGATACTGTGCGGATCGTCCGGAACGCCCCCTCCCGTCCGAACGCGCTCTCTACGTGAAGTCCTCCTCTCTCGGCCCCCTCATCGCGCTCTCTGCCCTTGCCGTCGCCCCGAGCGCCGCACTGGCCCAGGAGACCACGCCTCCCACGCAGAACGCGACCACGGCTGAGCCCGCTCCGGCGCTCACCACGCCGTCGACGAGCGCCGCGCCGGAGAGCACGCCGCCGAGCTCTCCCTCTTCGGCTGGTTCGACGACGCCGCAGGCCGTCGACCCGGCGTACGACGACGCCTACGAGAGCGTCAACTCCGAGAGCCAGCGCCGCGAGAAGCGCCGCAAGGCCCGTGAGGCCCAGGCCGATCGCGATCCCGCCCCGAGCGAAGACACCCAGGCGACCGACACGGAGCTCATTCCGCCGTCGTCCCTCTCGGTCCAGGCCGTTCCGAACTTCTTCATCGAAGACTTCGACATCCCGCCGTTCCTGCTCCCGATCTACCAGGCAGCTGGTTCGGAGTACGGCATCCGCTGGGAGGTCCTCGCCGCGATCAACCGCATCGAGACGGCCTTCGGCAAGAACCTCAACATCTCGTCCGCAGGCGCCATGGGCTGGATGCAGTTCATGCCGCCGACGTGGGAGTCCTACGGCGTCGACGCCAACGACGACGGCGAGAAGGACCCCTTCAACCCTGCCGACGCGATCTTCGCGGCAGCCCGCTACCTCAAGGCCGCCGGCGGCGACACCGATCTTCGCAAGGCGATCTGGGCCTACAACCACGCCGACTGGTACGTCGACGACGTGATGGAGGGCGCGCGCGCCGTCGCCGCCTACCCGGACTCGCTGATCTCCTCGCTCACCGCGCTGACGCAGGGCATCTTCCCCGTCGCCGCCAAGGACGCAGACGTCGACTACGACGGCAAAGTCAAGGCCAGCGAGAAGGGCAAGAAGGTCAAGGCCGGAGACAACGCCGCCGACCCCGTCGAGTCCGAAGACCGCAACTCCATCGACGTGACGGCCCCCGGCGGCTCGCCCGTCGTCGCCGTCCAGGATGGCGTCGTAGAGAAGGTCGGCCGCAGCGATCGCCTCGGCGACTACGTGCGCCTGCGCGACGCCTACGGCAACCGCTACACCTACGCCAACCTCGGTGAGGTCCAGGAACTCGTTCCCGTGCCCAAGCCGGGCAAGGAAGAGGGCAAGGGCACCCACGCCGAAGGCGAAGCCGACGAGACGACCGGCTCCGACGCCGCACCGACGACCCCCGCGACCGAAGGCCCCTCCGAGGAGGCCCTCGACGCCGCCGCCGCCTCGACGAGCCCCGACGCCGCCACGACCAGCCCGGATGCTGCCGCTCCGCTCCTGTCGACCGATCCGTCAGCTCCCGCCGCGACCACGCCCGGTCCCCCGGTCCCGACGACGCCGACGACCGAGCGCAAGCGCGTTCAGGCCAAGTCGACCGACGAAGCGACCGACAAGCCCGACGCCTACACCCCGCGCCGCATCCGCTTCCGCGCCCGCGCCGCCGTCTCCGGCAACCCGGAGCCGGTCGAGGTCGCCCAGGAAGGCACTCGCCTCTACGCGCACCCGTCGCGCCCGGCGTCCTACGCCGCTGGTGGCGCCGAGCAGCTCAACCCGACGTCGAACGTCGAACTGCCCGAGCAGCCCGTCGGCGAACTCGCCCAGTACTTCTCGATCGACTACGGCCTCAAGGCTGAAGACGTCACCCTCAAGAAGCTCAAGGCCGGCCAGGCCGTCATCGCCGGCACCGTGCTCGGCAAGACGAAGCTGGCCCTCGACGGCTCCGGCACCTCGAAGGTCACCTTCGAGATCCGCCCCGCCGGCAAGAAGGCCCCGCGCATCGACCCGCGGCCGATCCTCGACGGCTGGCGCCTGTCAGACAAGACCGACTTCTACGGCGCACAGGCCAAGGCCGCCATCGAGTCCGGCGCCGATCCTGAGCAGGCCACCGTCGGCCAGATCCTGCTGATGAGCAAGGCTGAGCTCACCGATCGCGTCCTGCACGACAAACGCATCTCGATCTACCCGGGCGGCCGCCAAGACATCAAGGCCGGCATCATCGATCGCCGCATCCTGGCGCTGCTCGAGGTCCTCGCGGCCAAGGGCGTCCAGCCGACGGTCACCAGCCTGCAGTCCGGCCACGGCACCTTCACGAGCTCGGGCAACGTCTCGCAGCACACGACCGGCACCGCCGTCGACATCGCGACCGCCTACGGCAAGGTCATCACCCCCGCCACCCAGGGCATCGGCTCCGTCACCGACCGCGCCGTCCGCGAGATCCTCGGCATGCAGGGCAACATGAAGCCCGACCAGATCATCACGCTGATGAAGTACGAGGGCGAAGACAACACCCTCGCCATGGCCGACCACGACGACCACATCCACGTTGGCTACAAGCCGACGACGGGCGTCGACGGCAAGCAGCTCGAGCAGCTGCTGAAGCCCGGCCAGTGGGACGACCTCGTCGACCAGCTCTCCAGCCTCGAGATCCCGGACGTCGCCGCCGCGCCGTCCGACTACTCGGTCTCGGTCGAAAAGAGCGCGAAGAAAACCAAGTAGGCCCGGCGCTCACGCGCCGAATCAGCTTCCCGAACGCCGCCTACCAGGCGGCGTTCGTCGTTCTGGACCGTTCAAGCCTGCTCAGCAGCTTTTACAGGGCAACCAAGATGCCGCCCAGTTCCTGAACGACGTCTCCGGTGAGCTTGACCGTGGCGAGGTCGTCGTAGGGCGTCTCACCCTGGGTCACGAGCACGAGGTCTCCCCCGCCCCGCAGCACGATCGCCGGCAACCCCGCCACCGGGTGCACCTCGAGGGAGCTGCCGATCGCAATGATCAGGTCGGCGTCCGCACAGAGCTGCATGGCCCGCTCGGTCGCGTCCTCGGGCAGCATCTCGCCAAAGAGCACCACGCCCGGCTTCAACGGCTCGCCACACTCGCAGCGCGGGATGCCGTCGGCTGCGGCGGCGATCAGCGCCGTCAGCGGCTCGTAGCCGATCATCGCCCCACAACTCAGGCACTCGCCATGGGCGATCGACCCGTGCATCTCAACCACGTCGGTGGCGCCGCCCTTGTGGTGCAAACGATCGATGTTCTGCGTGATGACCGGGCCGATCAGTCCGCGCTGCTGGAGCTCCGCGACCGCCCGATGGGCGTCGTTGGGCTCCGCCGGGCCGAGAATGTGGAAGCGCTGCCCATAAAACGCCCAGAAGTGAGCTGGGTCTGAGCGCCACACGTCGATGTGAGCGACCTGCATCGGATCGACGTTCGCCCACAATCCCGTCATCGGGGTACGGAAGTCGGGGATCCCCGACGGAACCGAGATCCCTGCACCAGTTAGCACCACCGCCGCCCTGGACGCCTTCAGCAACGCTGCGACCTGCAACTGCGGGCCCGTGGGTTTGGAAGAGGTCGGTCCAGCGCGCATACGCGTTGAACGGTAGCCGCGCAACCCCAAATCAGTCTCGCGGTGCGGCATACTGCGAGTTCGTCCAGTTTGGCCGCCGCGGACCAAGATCCGGCTCATTGTCCACGCGGTCCTGCCGACTTCAAGACCGATGGCCTTCCCGCACATCCGTCCGGTCGCCCCTCCGGCGACCGCGACTCCCCCCGAACCACCCGCCAAACGTGGCAGGCTGCGTTCCGTGGAGCGTGAGTCCACCATCATCGGCCGCCGCGACATCGCGACGGTGCCCTGGGTCACGATCGCCATGGTCTCGGTCGCGCTCGCGATCAGCGTGGCGCTACGCCCCGACCCGCTGTCCGACACCTTCTCGGACACGTTCATCATCGTGTCGTCGCTCGTCTACGCGGCGCTCGCCACGATCATCGCGTTGCTGCAGGACCAGCCGCTCGCCGTCCGCGCCCGCCAATCGCTGACGGTCTACCTCGGTGGCAGCGCGCTGCTCGTCGGAGCGCTCGCCGTCGTCGGCGTGCTCGACGCCGGCGTCGCCACCATCTACTTCGCCCCGCTCGTCCAGGTCGCCGCCTACCTCGGGCTGGTGCTGCCCAGGCGATGGGCGGTACGCGTCCTCGTAATCCTGCTGGCCACGGTGCTCGGCGTGCACTTCGCCAACCCCGCCGCCCCACTGCTCGACGTCATCACCTTCGAAGGCCTCGTGGTCGCCGCATGGTTGATCGGCGTCCTCTGCCACCAGGCCCATGGCGGCGCCGCCAAGATCGCGCTGCTGCTCTCCCGCAGCGACGTGCTGACGGCCGCCCTCAACCGACGCGGATTCTTCGACCAGTTCGACGCGGAGATCGCCGCCGCCCGGGCAGCGAGCCACCCGATGTCTCTCCTGATCCTCGATCTCGACAACTTCAAGCGGGTCAACGACCAGCAAGGGCACGCCGCCGGCGACGACCTGCTGCGTTGGGTCGGCCGGGAAGCCATCCCGAGCGTGTTGCCGGCCGGCGCCGCGCTCGGTCGCCTCGGCGGTGACGAGTTCGGCGTGATCCTCCCCGGCACCCGCCGCGACACCGCCAACGCGATCGCCGACGCCATCCACGCCGTCCTCGCCACCCGCATCGAATGCTCGATCGGCCTGGCCAGCAGCGAAGACGGCGAGACCACGTCCGACGACTTCCTGCGCGTCGCCGATGCCGCGCTCTACACCTGCAAGGACGACCCCGACTCCCACGTGCACTCGCTCGTGGCCGGCAGCGCCCGATCGGTCTCGGCCGCCCCGAAGCTCAGCGTGAAGGCCCCCGCGATGACGTACGCGCAGCTGCGCGACGCCGGCGGCCCCCCGGAACGCCCCGCACAAGGCATCCACTTCGGCTGGCTGCTGCGCGGCAGCTTCTGGGTCGTCGCGGCGTCCGGCTCGATGATCATCGCCGGCATCGCCATCGAGGGCGCCAAGAACACCTACGGCGAACTGGTCCTCCTCGTGGGCGGCCCCTGGGTGGCTGCCAACCTCGTGCTTGGCTGGGTCTACTTCGGCACGTCCGGCACGCCAGACCGCCGCATCCTCTTTGCCCGCGTCGCGGCATCGATGCTCGTTGGGGCCGGCATCGGCCTGGCCATGCTCGCGCACGGCGGCATCACGGCGCCGATCATCGCGGGCCTCTACCTCAAGGTGCTCTTCGACGCCGTGGTCCTCAACCGCCGCCAAGCGGCCGAGACCGCCGCCATCGCCGTCGCGTGGTGGGTCTTTGCCGTGGCGCTCAGTCCTGCAGACCAGCTGTGGGCGGTGCCTTACCAGCTGACGGTCTTCGCGGTGTCGTTCGGCCTTGGATCGGTCGCGCGGCGCGCCTTCTCCGATGCCACCAGTGCACGCCTGCGCCTCGCCCACACCGACTCGCTGACGGGCCTGCGTAACCGCCCGGGCTTCACGCAAGGCGCCGAGCGCGCGTTCGCCGCGGCCCGCCTCGAGGACCGACCGTTCGCGATCATCGCCTTCGACCTCGACGACTTCAAAGCCGTCAACGACACCCAAGGCCACGCCGCTGGCGACGAGCTACTCCAGCAGGTCGCCACCCTCACCCGCGAGGTGCTGCCCTCGGCCTACAGCGTTGGCCGGCTCGGCGGCGACGAGTTCGTCGCGGCGCTTCCCGCCGGTTCAGTCGAGGAGGCCGGCGCACTCGCGACGGCGCTCACCACCAAGCTCAGCCCGCTGGTCGGCGCGTCGATCGGCTGCGCCGTCTACCCCGATGACGGCAGCACCCTCGAGCAGCTGCTGCAGTCCGCCGATCACCGCTCGTACTCGGCGAAGCCAGGCCGGACTCGGCACAGCCCGCTCACTGTGGCGCCCGACGACGACGGCATCGCCGCCGCATAGCCTCAGCGCGGCGGCCCCGCGGCCTCGGACGTGCCGGGTGCCATCAACCGCCGCGGACGGGTGGCGTGAAGACAGCCTTTCTTTGCGCCACTTACTTGTCTATCGTACGGTCGTGTGATGTCCCTCACGCTACCCTCCGTCCTTCCCTCGTCGCCGCCGCCGTGATCCCGCTCCCGGCTACGTCTCCCTCCCCGTCGTCGGCGGTCGCCGCCGACGGCGCACAGCGACACTCCTCGCCTCCGCAGACGCTGCTCGCGCGGCCGGAGTTCGCGGTGCTCCCGTGGATCGTGCTTGCGGTCTGCCTCGTCGCCGGCGCCCTCAGCGAGTGGCTGTACGGCGAGATCGCCACTGGAGCCACCGCCGACTGGATCGCGATCTACGGCGCGCTCGGCGGAGCCGTACTCGCCACCGGCCTGGCCATGGTGCAGAACCTCGCCGCCACCCGCGGCCCCCGGACCAGCGCCTGGATCTACGGCACCGGGACCGCCCTGGTCGTGCTCGGCCTCGCGGCGCTGGCCATCTCCACCGACGGCCTGGCCACCCCCTACTACGCCGGCATGCTCCCGCTGGCGACGTACCTGGGCCTCATCGCCCCACGCCGCGCGCGCCCGTGGCTCCTGGCCACGCTCTTTGGCGTCACGGCCACCGTGCAGCTCGCCAACCCCACGTCTTCGCTCTTCGAGGCTGCCGTCGTCTGGTCGCTCATCCTCGCGGGCTGGGGCTGTGGTGTCCTCGGCGGCCTGGAGCACGCCCGCCTGGCGAAGATCGCCCGGCGCCTGGCCAACTACGACCGCGAAACCCGGACGCTCAATCGCCGGGCCTTTCTCGAACAGGTCGACCGGAACCTGGCGGCCGTCGGGCACCAAGCCGACCCCATCGCGGTGCTCCTCGTCGACCTGACGGGCTTCAGCGACGTCAATGCGCGTAGCGGCGAGCGAGCTGGCGATGAGCTGCTGCAGCGCGTCGGCGCGACGTTCTCCTCGGTCCTGCCGGACGACGCCGAGCTGGGCCGCCTGGGCGACGACCGCTTCGCCGTCCTGCTGCCACGCGCACCCCGCAACGAGGCCGAGGCCATCGGGCACCGGATCCGTAGCTTCCTGCACGCCGACGTCGACGCCGCCGTCGGCATCGCGACGTGCCAGGTGCGCTCGCTCTCACCGGACGATCTGATGCGGGTCGCCGAGGCCGCACTCCGCGTCTGCAAGGAGGACGGCGTCGGCCTCCACGTGCTCGTCGGAGGCTCAACCGAGGCACCACCGTCTCTGCGCGCCGTCCCGGCCGGACCAACGCCACTGCGCTACCGGCAGATCCGCGAGACGGGCCACGTGCCCCGCGCCGTGGGAACGTTGACCCTCTATTCCTGGGTCTCCACGGCCAGCGCGTCGGTCGTCGCCGCCTGCGGCGCCGTGGTGGTCGCAGCCGCATGGGTCGGCGGTGACGCTGGCCCGGCGAACGACCTCATCCGTTATGGCGGCCTCGCGTGGCTAGCCTGGGCGCTCGTGCTCGTCGGGCTGACCCGCATCCCGGCGTTCACCCGCCCTGGGTTGCCTGGCTGGTTCCTCCTCGCCAACACCACGGCAGCCGTTGTCATCGGGACGGGGTGTGCCGCCTTCGCCGACGGTGGCCTGGTCTCCGCGCTGACCGGTGGCATGTTCGTGAAGGTGCTGTTCGACGCCGCGACGCTGCCGGCGACCCACGCCCGCGTGAGTTCGCTGGCCGTCCTGGCCGGCTGGATCGTCCTCGCCAGCGTCAGCCCTACCGATGCGCAGTACCTGATCCCGTTCCAACTCGTGCTGTTGGTCGGCTGCTTCGTGCTCGGTGCGATGGGCCAGCGGGCCAACCGCGCGATGGCTGAGCACGCGCGCGTCGTCGGCCGCACCGACGACCTCACCCGCCTCCCGAACCGCGCAGGGTTTCGCAGCGCAGCCGAGGACGCGTTCTTGGACGCCGTCACGCGGACGGCCGCGCCGTACGCACTCCTCTGGTGGCGCGTTGAACGCCCGGCCCGCTGGCAGGCCGCCTCGTTTGCCGAGCGCGATCGCCTGCTTCGCCGTACGGCTGACTCGCTGGCGGCCGCCCTGCCGGACGCGCATGTCGTTGGTCGAACGGGCGAGCTGGAGTTCATGGCGGCCGTGCCTCGCGCCGGGCGTCAGGAGGCGCTCGCGACGCTGCAGCAGGTCACCAACGAGCTCGGGCCACTCTCCGCCGAGCGCTCCGGCGCGGCTGCTTGCCCACAAGATGGGGCGACGGTCGAGGCGCTCATGCGCGCAGCCGCGGGGCTCCCGCCCCTCACGCTCAGCACGCCGCAGCCTCAGCTGCTCACACCGATGCTCGGCTACCCCGGCGGCCCGCGCACCGATCGGCGCCTCGCGACCGGCGACTAGGGCTCGCCGATCGCGTCCGCACCAGGCTGACGCGCAGACATCGTCTGGCCAGTGCGACTGGTAATCACTAAAACCGGCGGCAGCCGGGGCCGATGACCGGATCGATGGCAATCCCTGACGCCACCACCGGCCAGGCGCGGGTGCGCGAACGCCGCCTACGCCAGCCGCGAGCGAGATCCGGTGCCCCGGTCGACCGAATCCTCGGCCGCCGCGACGTGGCGCTCGTGCCGTGGATCTCGATGACGGCTGGGGCCTTGGCCCTCGCGCTGTCGGCTTGGCTGCACGGCCGAGGCGGATCAACCGACGACGTCGTCATCTACGGTGCGCTGATCGGCGCGGTCATCGCTGCCGGCTTCACGGCCATCCAAGACAGCTGGCTCGGCCTGCGCTTCCGCGGGTCGCTGTGGGTCTACCTGCTCGTCGCCGGATCACTGCTGGCCGCCCTCACCGCCTTGGCCATCCACGACGAGGGTCTGTTGACCCCGGCCTACGCGGGCACGCTGCTCCTCGCCTCGTACCTCGGACTCGTCTTCCCCTCCAAATGGCGTCGGCTCGGGCTGTTCGCGCTGCTTGCCGCCGGCGTCGGCGTGCAGCTCGCCAACGCCCAGGCATCGACGTTCGACGCCGTGATGATGCTCGGCTTGACCGTCGCCGCCTGGGCCGTCGGAGTGATCGGCAGCCGTGCGCACGCATGGGCCGCTCGCGTTGCCGGTGCCCTCGGCAGCTACGACGAACTCACCGGAACGCTGAACCGGCGGGGCGTCCTGCGGCAGGTCGACCAGCTGCTCGACTCCAGCCAGCTCGCCAAGGGCCCGATCGCGCTCGTGATCATCGACCTCGACGGATTCAAAGCCGTCAACGACCGCCTCGGCCACGCGGCCGGCGACGACCTGCTGGCCTGGGTCGGCGCCACCGTTCCGGCCGTGCTCCCGCCAGATGCCGAGATGGGCCGGCTCGGTGGCGACGAGTTTGCCGTCATCCTGCCGGGCGTCGATGCGACGACGGCATCGGTGATCGGCCAGGACATCCGAGCGGCCCTGAGTTCACGCATCGGTGCGTCGGTCGGCGTCGCCACGACCCAGACGCGTGCCGTCACGGCCCACGACCTCTTCCGTGTAGCCGACGCGGCACTCTACGTCTGCAAGCGCGACCCGGCCGTCGGGACGCGCACGCTCGTGGCTGGGTCGGCCGGGAGAGTTGAGCGGCGACGCCGCCCACGGCCCGCCACGCAGGGCCACCCGCCACTGAGTTTCGCCCGGATGCGGGCCACTGGGTTCGCTCCGTCGATGCCTGAGTCGGGCCTCGCCTACGGCTGGATGGTGAACCAGGGAACGCTCGTGGTGGCCGCCGCGGGAGCGTACGTCGTGGTCGGTGCCCTGCTCGCTGGCGGAGGACTCGGCTTCTACCACGACATGCTCCGCTACCTGGGGATCCCCTGGGTGGCCAGCTTCGTGCTCCTCGGGATGTACATGCGGCGCCACGAGGTGACCGTCAAGGGCGCGCGGTACTGGGCGGTGTTCTGGGCGAGTGATTTCATGCTCGCGTTCGGCGTCGGCGTGGCCATGCTCGCCAATGGTGGGCTCGTCGCTCCGATCGGCGGTGCGCTCTTCCTCAAGGCGCTGTTCATGGCGTCCATCGTGCCGCGGAGGCACGCCCGCTACACGGTGGGTTCGATGGCCACGGCGATGGTGCTCGTCGCCATCCTCGGGCCACCGTCGGCGCTGTGGGTCGCGCCCTACATCGTTGCGATGCTCGGCGCGGCCTTTGCCCTGGGGTCGATCGGCTATCGCGCCCTCGACGACCTCACGACCGTCGCGATGGACCAGGCCCACACCGACGAGCTCACCGGCCTGCGCAACCGCTCCGGGTTCCATGAGTCCGCAAGCCATGCCTTGGAGGCGGCGGCGACCGGGCATGAGCCGCTCGCGCTCCTCGCACTCGACCTCGACGACTTCAAGGCCATCAACGACGAGCGCGGCCACGCCGCCGGCGACGCCGTGCTCCGCGAGGTCGCGGCGATCCTCCAGGACGCTTGCCCCGGCGCCACGACGATCGGGCGCCTCGGCGGCGATGAGTTCGTGGTGGTCGCCCCGATCGACAGCGACCTGCAGGCCGCCGCGTTGGCGCGCAACGTCACGAAGGCGGCGCTGGGCACCGTCGGCGCGTCGGTGGGTTACGCCGTCTTCCCTGACGACGGCACCGACCTCGACGCGCTCCTGCTCACCGCCGACCGCCGCTCCTACGCCCGCAAGCGCCACAAGCCGCCGCACCCCAGCCAGGGCCGCCTGGCCGACGACGCCGCGGCTTAACGACGCCGTAGCTCCGGATCGACTGCGTCGCCCGGTGACGGGCGGGCTGCCGCGAGCTGCGAGTCAGCCGGGGAACACGACCGTGCGCGTCCCGTCGACGAGCACGAGGTCGTGGAGGTGGCTGCGCACCGCCCGGGCCAGCGCCACGCGTTCCACGTCGCGGCCCACCCGCTCGAGTTCCTCGGCGGTAGCGCGGTGGTCGACCCGCAGCACGTCCTGCTCGATGATCGGCCCGTCGTCGAGGATCTCCGTCACGTAGTGGGCGGTGGCGCCGATCAGCTTTACGCCCCGCTCACGCGCACGCTCATAGGGCGCCGCTCCGGCGAACGCGGGCAAGAACGAGTGGTGGATGTTGATGATCGGTACCGCGAGGCGGTCGATGAGTCCGCCGGAGAGGATCTGCATGTAGCGGGCCAAGATCACGAGGTCGACGTGCGGCCCGACGATCTCGACGAGTTTGGCCTCGGCTTCGTCCTTCTTGCCCTTCTCCACCGGGATGTGGTGGAAGGTCAGCCCGAGCCCTTCCACGTCGGCGCGGAAGTCCTCATGGTTGGAGACCACGCACGTCACGTCCATCGGGAGCTCGCCGCGGCGGTGGCGCCAGAGCAGATCCATCAGGCAGTGGTCGTACTTGGAGACCATGATCGCCACGCGCTGGACGGCGTCTTGCCGCCGCAGCCGCCACCACATATGGAACCGCTCCGCGACGTGCGTTTGGAAGACCGCCTCAAGTTCGTCCGGGTCTCCCCCGTCGACGAAGCTCACGCGCATGAAGAACCGCCCGCCGGACGCGTCGGTCGAGTACTGATCGAGCGTCACGATGTTGGCCCCGCGGGCCGTCAGAAACCCGGTGACGGCCGCAACGATCCCGGTGTGGTCGTCGCAGGCGATGATCAGGCGGGCAGGATGACTCACGGTCGGCGGCACAGACCTCCGACCCTTGCTCAGTGCGGCCCGCGGCGCAAGCGATGCGCGGCTTATTGCGTGGCAGGCTGCGGGGTGATCACGGCGTCACCGGTGCGCGGCAGGTGCTTCCACCCCGAGCGGCGACCCTGAATCGCGCTGACGGTGGACTCGATGATCACCAGATACATCATCTGGCGGTAGACGAACTGCTGCAGCGGGAGGGCCCAGAGCGGCCGCAGCGGCTCGCGATCGAGGCGGAAGCCGTAGATGGCGATGAGGAGCTGCACCGCGTTGAAGGCGACCCAGAAGCCAACGGTGCGGCCCGGATCGCTGAAGAGGATGCCGTACATCGCGTAGAGATCGATGACCGGCGCCAGAATCGGCAGCAGGATCTGGAACGTGAACATGTAGGGCAAGGCTCGCCGGCCGATGCGGCGGTCCTTGGGGTCCTTCGAGAGCACGGCGCCGCGGTGTTTCCAGACGGCCTGCATGGTGCCGAACGACCACCGGTACCGCTGGCGCCAGAGCGCGCTGAGCGTCGAAGGCGCCTCGGTCCAGGCCCTGGCGTCCTCCGCGTAGACCACCCGGGCACCGGTGCGCCCGATCGCCAGCGTCAGGTCGGTGTCTTCGGCGAGCGTGTCGCCGGGAACGCCGCCGACGGCCTCAAGGACGTCGCGGCGGAACGCGCCGATGGCGCCCGGCACCGTCGGGGTGCACTGCAGCACCTCGTACATCCGGCGGTCGAGGTTGAAGCCCATGACGTACTCGATGTGCTGCCAGCGCCCGAGCATCGTCTTGCGGTTGCCGACCTTGGTGTTGCCAGACACCGCACCGACCGTCGGGTCGATGAGCGGTGCCACGAGCTTGCGGATCGTGTCGGCCTCAAAGAGCGTGTCGCCGTCGACCATCACGAGCACCTCGGCGCGGAAGTGCGCGATTCCGGTCGTCAGCGCCGACGCCTTCCCGCCGTTGTCCTGGCGGATCAGCCGGACGCGCTCCAGGCCGAGTCCCGCCACGATCTCGGCGGTCTCGTCTTTGGAGCCGTCGTCGACGACCACGACGTCGAGATTCGGGTAGTCGCTGGCAGCAAGTGAGCGTACGGCCCGCTCGATACCAACGGCCTCGTTGTAGGCCGGCACGATCACGGCCACCTCTGGGGTGTAGGGCTCCCGGTTGATCGCTCGCGTGGTTTTGGTCTGGTGGCGGGCGAGGATCACGACGATGACGGCGCGCACCGCGACCAGGGCGCCGATCGTGAGCATGATCGCGCTGAGCACGTTGATGAGGATGAACGCGAGGCGGACGCTGGTGCTGAAGATCTCACCGCGAATGCGATCGGCCGTGGAGACCTGCGGTGTGGCGACGGCGCGCGGAACGCGCGCCACCCGCGAGACCGTGGTGAAGCGAAAGCCTTTGGCTTTGAGCTCGGGGATCAGCGTCCGGAGGGCGGCGAGCGTCTGCGCGCGGTTGCCGCCGCCGTCGTGCATGAGCACCACGCCGCCGGTGTCGCCGCGCGGCGTGGAGCGGTCGACGATCTCTTGCACGCCCGGGCGCTGCCAGTCTTTGCTGTCGAGGTCGGCCAGGACCAGGAAGTAGCGGTTGCCGATCATGCGGGCCAGGGCCTTGGCCTCTGCGGCTCCAACGGCGTCGGGCGTGGCCGAGTACGGCGGTCGGACGTACCGCGCGTAGCGGCCGGTCGTGCCGGCAAACATCGCCTCGGTCATCGACAGCTGCGCCTTGCGCTGCCACTCCGAGCCGCCCGTCAGCCCGACGTGCGTGAAGGTGTGGTTGCCGATCTGGTGGCCCTCGCGCACGAGCCGGCGCACGATCTCCGGGTGGCGGGCCGCTTCGCTGCCCACCACGAAGAACGTGGCGTTGACGCCGTGCTCTTTGAGCACGTCGGCGATGGCCGGGGTCCAGCGGGGGTCGGGGCCGTCGTCGAACGTCAGCGCGATGCGGCGCCCGGCACTGCGGGGTGCCGGCACCAGTCGATCGCCGACCGCGCTGAAGACGGCGCCTTCGCCGACGAGCGGGCGATCACCGACGGCCGCCGGTGGCGTCTCGATGGCCGGGCCGATCGTGTGCGTCGCGAGCCCTTGGAACGTCAGCGCGACGGCGATGACCGTCAGGAGCACCGCAAGGAAGCGCCAGTGCCCCGCGGGCGGCGTCCGCATCCACTGCGGGACGCGCGGCCTAGGAGGCCGCGCCGGTGCGCCCACGAGCCTGGCCGTTTCCGTTCTTGGCGTTCGCGTTGGCGCCGTTGCCGGCGTTGGCGTTCGCCCCGTTGTTTGCGCCTCCGTTGGCGCCGTTGCTCCCGTTGGCGTTGGCCCCGTTGCTTGCGCCTCCGTTGCCGCCGTTGCTTGCGTTCTCCGCTGCGGGTGTGTCAGCCGTGCGGCCGGGCGCCGTGCCCGACGCCCCGGGAGCCGGGCCGCCCGCGCTGGACGGCGCCGACTCCGAGTTTCCGGGGGCAGCGGTTGCTGCATCGGTGGCCGGGGTTGCGCCCGAGGGCTGCTGAGCTGGAGCCGACGCGGCTGGTGAGCCACCACCGACGGGAGCGCTGGCCGGCGAATCTGCCGCCGCACTCGGAGTCTGGGGACTTGGGACGCCCGCCGACGGCGCCGGCGCCCCCGCGCCGCCACGAGGCTGCGTCACTGAGACCGTGGGGGTGTCGTCGCCACTCAGTGGCGTGACGCCGGCTCCTGAGCCGCTGGCCCGGCGCCAGTGCTGGCGGCCACCGGGCATGACGTCGCCGGCAAACGGCGGGCCTGCGGGCGGCGCGAGCCGCTCAGCGGCGATCTGAACGGCCACACCGATCGAGCTGGAGCTGCCGGGCCTCCCTGCGGCCGCCGTATCGGGGCCGGACGTCATCGTCATCAAGGCTTTCGGGGCGGGCGCGGCGACGAGCGAGCCCAGCGGAATCATCGCGGCTGGGACCAGGCCTAGGCCAGCGAGCGAGAGCCCGGCGAGCCAGGCGACCAGCAGTCCGATGACGCCGCGACTGAGCGCACGCAGCCGCCGTCCCCGCTGGCCGCTTGGGTCGTGGAGGACGGGCCTGGGGACGGGCAGCGCCTGGGCGCCGCGCAGATCGTGGACGTCGACGCGCACGTCGACGACCTTCGGTCGAACAAGAGTCTGGGACATGGGGACACCGCCGGCACCGCATCGAGAGCAGTTCGGTGCAACGGACTGCCAACTATGGCAAGACCGCCCACCAGAGTCCAGCCGCCCAAAGCCGAACACGTCCGGTCAAAAAACTGAACGCGTCCGCCCCCTTTCGCCCGCCAGCCCTGAGCGAACCGCGCCTCCCCAGAAACACAACGCGCCAACCCCAACCAGAACGCGCCAGCCCCATTCATGAGGCGCCAGCGCCAATGAGAACGCGCATGCCCCCAGGGCCGACCCCGTTCCTGCTCGTCCATGCCAGAAGGCAGCCCGCGGCCACCTCGGCAAGCGCGAAGCGGGCTGGCAGAACGTGGCCCGCCAGCGGCAGGTCCGGACGGGGTTAGACCCCGGGCGGACAGTTCCCTACCGGAGTGAGCGCCAGCGAGCGTGAGGGTGTCCGAACGGGGTCTACCCCCGTCCGGACCGGAACCCTCGTCGAGCTACTTGTTCTGCCAGTTGGCTTCGCGCTTGCCGAGGAAGGCCGCGATGCCTTCCTTGGCATCGGCGCTCTGGAACGTGGTCGAGAAGGCCGCGATTTCGGCGGCGACGCCGGCGTCGATGTCTCCCTGGTTGGAAGCGCTCTTGATCTGCTTGACCGGGATCGGAGCCTGGCTGGCGAGTTTGCGCGCCCAGTTCAGGGCGGTCTCGAGGAGCGCGTGGTCGTCGACGACGCGGTTCACGAGGCCGTAGTCCAGGGCGATTGCGGCCGGGAGCGGGTCACCGATGAGGTTGAGCTCGAGCGCGCGGCCCTCGCCGACGAGGCGCGGAAGGCGCTGCGTGCCACCGAAGCCGGGGATCAGGCCGAGCTTGATCTCGGGCTGGCCGAAGACGGCGGCGTTGGCTGCCAGGCGCACGTCGCAGGCCATCGCGAGCTCGCAGCCTCCGCCGAACGCGAGGCCGTTGACGGCGGCGATCGTGGCGACGCTCGAGGTCTCGAACTTGCGGAACAGGCCGTGTGCGGCGTTCAGCAGTTCGCCGCCGGCCGCCTCGTCGAGCTGCGTGAAGGCCTTGATGTCTGCCCCGGCGCAGAAGAGCAGCGGGTTGGAGGAGGCGATGATCAGCGCGCGATCGCCGCGGGCTTCGACCGTGTCGAACACCTTGGTCAGGTCGCCGATGACGGTCGGCGACAGGGAGTTCATCATGCCGTTGGCGAGCCACGCGATGGAGATGCCGCCCTCGCGACTTTCCAGCTTCACCAGCTCCGCGGGCTGCTCGGCGTCGAAGTTCGGGTAGGGGTAGAAGCCCTGGCCCGACTTGGTGCCGAGGCGACCCTGCGCGACGAGGCGCTGCAGGAGCACCGGCGGGTTGAACCGCGCGCCGTGCTTGGCGGCGGCGTCCTCGAACTGCTGCAGGACGACGTCGAGGCCGATCTGGTCGGCCTTCATGAACGGCGGGAGCAGGCCGCGGCGCGGATCCATGCCGGCGCCGCCCATCATCCCGAAGTCGATGTCGCGGATGCCGGCGATGCCCTCTTCAACGAGCTGGCAGGCCTCACGCAGGGAGGTCAGCAGCGTGCGAGTGACGAGATCCTCGATGTCGGGCTCGACGTCGCCGGGGAGGTTCTTGGAGCCGTCGGCCTTGTAGACGCCCTCGCCGGACTTAACGCCGGACTTGCCGGCGGCGACGAGCTCGGTGATGCCCTTGTGGACGTAGAAGGAGGCGTCGTTCTCGTCGACGAGGCCGCCGTCGTACTCCTCGTGCAGGTGCTGGGCGGTGTGCAGCGCGGTGTCGAGGCCGAGCATGTTGAGCAGGATGAACGGCCCGAGCGGCAGCGCCTTGGCCTCCTGGAGGCCCTGGTCGACCTTCTGGATGTCGAGGCCGGCCTCTTCCTGGGCCTTCCAGATCTCACCGACGGCGGCGATCAGGATGCGGTTGACGACGAAGCCGGGGCACTCGCCGCAGATGATCGGCTGCTTGCGCGTCTGCTGGGCAAACGCGTAGGCGACGGAGACCGTCTCCGACGACGTGTACTCGCCCTCGATGACCTCGACGAGCGGCATCATGAACGCCGGGTAGAAGTAGTGGAAGCCGACGACCTTGTCCGGGCGCGTGGTGGCCTCGCCGATCTCGGTGACGGACAGCGCCGACGTGTTCGTGGCGAGGATCGCGTGCGACGGCGTGACGGCGTCGAGCTGCTGGAAGATCGACTGCTTGATGTCCATCCGCTCGGGGACGGCCTCGATCACGAAGTCGACGTCGCCGAAGCCGGAGTAGTCGAGCGTGCCGGTGATGAGGGAGAGGATCTCCTCGACCTTGGCAGCGGCCTCCTCCTCGGTGATCTTGCCCTTCTTGATCTGGCCTTTGAAGCCGGCCTCGGAGGCCTGGCGAGCGGCGGTGATGCCAGCGTCGATGAACTCCTGCTTGATGTCCTTGAGGAGGACGGGGATGCCTGCGGCCGCGATGGTCTGGGCGATGTGGCCGCCCATGGTGCCGGCGCCGACGACGGCTGCCTTGAAGATGAACATGCGCGCGATGGTATCGGCGGGGACCTCAAGCGGGCCGTGTGCGCTGACTACGGTCCGCAGCGAATCCACACGGCGTCAGGACTCATTGAGCGTGCGTCAGAACTGCCGGGATTTTCTAGACACCGGTTCAGCCGCGTGGTAATCCTGATTCCGCTGTGTGCTTCTCGTTTGAAGCTGATCTCGCGGCTGCGGCCGTCCTCACGCCGATCGGAATTCTGAGTATCCGATCCGCGCGCACCCCTCGCGAGTTGCCCCTCGCGAGCATTCCGCTGATCTTTGCCGCCCACCAGTTCACTGAGGCGTGGGCGTGGGCTGGCGTCGACGGGCGTGTCTCCAACGAGGTGATGCAGTTCGCCATCGACGCCTTTCTCGTCGTAGCCCAGATCGTCCTGCCGACGCTCGTTCCGGTGGCGATGCTGCTCGTGGAGCCTGAGCGGCGCCGCCGCATCCTCATGGCGCTCACCGGCCTCGTCGGGCTCGGCATCGCGATCGCCTTCCTGCGGATCCTCATCGTCTACGGCGCGTACGCCTACCCAGACGACAACGTGATGGTCTACAAGACCCCGGTCGATCTGGGCTGGGCCGTCGGCGTGGCCTACCTCCTCCCCACCTGCGCGGCGCCGCTGCTCTCCAGCAGCCGCCACCTGCGGGCGCTCGGCGCGGCGAACCTCGTCGGGATCGGCGTGGTCATCGTCGTCAAGGCTGAGGCGGCGACGTCGGTCTGGTGCGCGTACTCGGCATTCGTCAGCGTGCTGATCCTGCTGCATCTGCGCAGCTCCCACCGCGGCGAACGCGGCGACCGCTCCGATCCGCGTGGCGACGAGCTGATCGAACCCAGCCGGCTGGCCCGCGACCACGCCTGACGGCCAAGTCCGCCCTCCGCCACCGCAGGAGCGCGGGTTTTCCTCAGCCCCTAGCACCGCAGGCCTGGTGTACTGGCCCCATGGTCAAACGCAAGTTCAGCGAGCTCACCCCCACCCAGCAGCGCCTGGTTGCGATCGGCGGAGCGCTCCAGCTCGCCCTCCAGCTGTGGGCGCTCCTTGATCTCGGGCGCCGCGACGACGCCCAGATCCGCGGCACCAAGCGACTTTGGCGTGCGGCGTCGTTCATCAACTTCGCCGGCCCGATCGCCTACCTCGTCGTGGGGCGCAAAGGCTGAGCCGAGCACGCGTCCACCGGCTGGCCGCCGTCGACGGCGCAGCCCACTAGGCTGCGCGCCGCGCGTGCTTCATCGAAGCGGTGCCTCCCCCCCCCTATGTGTTTCTCCTTCGAAGCCGATCTCGTCGCTGGCGCCGTCCTGCTTCCGCTGGGCGTCGCGACGCTCCGCGCCACCCGTTCGCCGCGTGAGTGGCCACTGGCGTCGCTCCCGCTGATCTTCGCCTCGCACCAGCTGATCGAGTCGGTCGTCTGGCTGGGCGTCGACGGGCGCGTGTCCGAGCGTGCCTTTGAGGCGGCGATCGTGATCTACCTCGTGATCGCGCAGGTGCTCCTCCCCGCGATGGTCCCCGTGGCCGCGTGGCTGGTGGAGCGCGACCCTCGCCGCCGCCAACTGATGCTGCTGACGATCGCTGCGGGCCTGGCCACCGCGGCGTGGTTTACCTGGTCGCTGCTCACGCACGACGTGGGCGCCCACGCGGCCGACAACGCGATGGTCTACCAGTCCGACATTCACATCGGGCCGTGGATTACCTCGAGCTACATCTTCGCCACGTGCGGCGCGATTCTGCTGTCGACCGGCCGCTACCTCTTCGCGTTCGGCGTCGCCAACGTGATCGGGCTCAGCCTCGCCGCGCTCGTGCGATACGAGGCCGTCACGTCGGTCTGGTGCGTGTACGCGGCGTTCGCGAGCGTGCTGTTGCTGCTCCACTTCCGCGCTGAGCGCCGCGACGACCCGGCACCGCCGCAGCCCGACGACTCGCCCGACGCCGTCCTCGTGACGGCGAACTAAGCGGCGGCCGAGGCGCCGTCGGGCGCCAAGCTAAACCGGAAGCGGCTGCCAGCGTCGGAGTCCGCGAGCCAGATCTTGCCGCCGTGGGCCTCGACGACCGCGCGGGCAATGGCAAGCCCAAGGCCGGTGCCGGGGCGCGTCCGCGCGGCCTCGCTGCCACCCCGGTAGAACGGCTCGAAGATGCGTTCGCGATCCTCGGGGTTCACGCCCTCACCGGAGTCGGCGACCTCGACCTCGTAGCCGTCGCCGGCGCGCTCGATCTTCACGGTCACGCTGCCGTCCTCCGGGGTGTGGCGGACGGCGTTCTGCAGGAGGTTGAGCATCACGCGGCGCAGGCGGGCCTGGTCGCCGACGATGATCGTCTTCTCTCCCGTGTGGGCGTCGATCCGGATGCCGCGCTGGTGTGCCTCGACCTCGAGGGTGCCGATCACCTCTTCGACGATCTCGCCGAGTTCCAGCTGCTCCATCGACCACGTGAGCGCGCCGGCCTCGATGCGGGCGAGTTCGAAGAGGTCGTCGATGAGCGCGCCCAGGACCTCGACGTTGGTGCGCATCGACGCGGCGTAGCGCTTGACGGTCTCCTCGTCGACGAGATCGTCCTCGATCGCCTCGGCCAGCAGCCGCAGCGACGTGATCGGCGTGCGCAGATCGTGGCTGATCGACGCGATCGTCTCGCGGCGCATCCGCTCAGCTTCGTCGCGACGACGCTCCTCCTCGCTGAGCATCGCGACGGTCTCGCGAGCCTGCGCAGCCAGGGTGCCAAGCTCGTCGCGCGAGTCGACCGGGAAGAGCACGTCGCGTTTGCCGGTGGCGACACTCGCCAGGCCTTCGCGGAGCACGTCGACGTTGCGTCGGACCTCGAACGAGAGGACATAGGAGATCCGCGCGCCGACGAGCAGCGCCATCACGAGGACGGCCGTCAGGACGGTGATGTCCTGCTGGTTGATGAACATCTGATTGACCGCGGCATAGCTGGCGAACGCAATCGGCCCGAGCGTGAGCAGCGTGGTGAGGGCGAACCGCTGCGAGAGCGATCGCATCCGGCTCGGGTCGCGGCGCACGAGATGGGCCACCACGAGCGCGATCAGCGAGGCCGGGCCGACGCAGATCGCAATCCAGTAGGTGTAGAGCCACTGCTCACCGAGCTGGGTCCACACGAGCAGCATCGCGACGGCGATGCCGAGGCTGAAGATCCCGCCGGAGATCAGGAGCGAACGGCGCTCGCCCGCAGCCGCCGTCTCCATCGGGACGGCGGTCATGCTGCCGCCTCGGTGTCCGCGGCGCGGGAGCCTGCGGCCGGGATGTCGAAGCGGTAGCCGACCCCCCACACCGTCTGCACGAACTCGGGCTCGCCCGGGTCGCGCTCCAGCTTTTGGCGCAGCCGGCGGACGTGCACCGTGACGGTCGAGGTGTCGGTGTAGAAGTCGTGGCCCCAGACCGCCGTCATCAGCTGGTCGCGGCTGAAGACCGTGCCGGGACTTGAGGCGAGGTGGAGCAGCAGGTCGAACTCGCGCTGGGTGAGCTGGACCTGTGCGCCGTCACGGGTGACGCGGCGGCCGGCCGGATCGATCCGCAGCGCGCCGGCCTCGATCGGCTCAGCGGCGACGCTGGATTCGTGGACGGGCTTGGAGCGACGCAGCACCGCGTCGACGCGCGCGACGAGTTCTCGCGGCGAAAAGGGCTTGACGACGTAGTCGTCGGCGCCGAGAGCCAAGCCAGCGATGCGATCGCTCTCCTCGCCGCGGGCCGTCAGCATGATCACGGCCGGCGCATCGCCTGGTTCCAGGCGCAGGCGGCGCAGCACCTCGACTCCGCTGACGTTCGGCATCATCACGTCGAGGACCATCAGATCGGCGGGGCGCTCGGCGTGGAGTGCCAGGCCACGGGCGCCGTCGCCAGCCACGCGTGCCTCGTATCCGGCCCGGATGAGGTAGCGGGCGACGACTTCGCTGATCGTCGGCTCGTCATCGACGACGATGATCGAAGCGCGTGCTGGAGAGGTCGGGGTCCGTCCGTTCACAATGTTCACCGTAAGCCGCATTTCTTACGGCGGTAGAAAGAAGTTGGCGCATGCGCGCCAAAGTTATGAACTCATACGGTTCTGCGACCCGGCGGGACTACTCCCTGGGGTTATCCCGGCGTCTATGGCGTAACGGCTGGACGCTCGTCGAGACTGCGGCGTGTGGCGTTGCTCGTCGTCTTCGCGCTCTTGGCTGGAGCCGCGACCGCCCTCTCGCCGTGCATCCTGCCGGTCCTGCCGATCGCGCTGTCCGCCGCGGCGACGGGCGGGCGGCGTCGGCCGCTCGGGATCGTCCTTGGGCTCACGGCCTCGTTCACCGCGGCGACGGTACTGCTCGTCTACGCGATCGACGCGCTTGGCCTGCCGGACGCGTTGGTGCGCCAGCTCGCCGTCGCCACGCTGATCGGCTTCGGGATCGTGCTGGTGGTGCCGTCGTGGTCGGCGCGGGTGGAGGGCGCCGTGAGCCGGCTGACGGCGCGCATGCCGGTGCCGCGCGTTGGCGGCGTCGGCAACGGCGACGAAGGAAGCGGCCCCGACGGAGCACTCCGGCCATCCGGGCTAGGAAGTGGCTTCGTGATCGGGCTGGCGCTCGGCGTCGTCTACGCGCCGTGCGCCGGGCCGATCCTCGCGGGCGTCATCACGACGTCGGCGGCGCAGTCGCTCACGGTCGAGCGCGTTGCCGTCGCCCTGGCCTACGGCGCCGGGACGGGGATCGTGCTCTACGCGATCATGCGCGGCGGTCGGCGCCTGGCGCGGCCCCTGGCCCAGCGCTCGGGCCGGTTCCAACAGGCGATGGGCCTCGTGATGGTGGTGCTCGGCCTGGCGATGGTGGGAGAGCTCGACCTGCGCTTTCAGCAGGAGATCGCCAATACGCTGCCGGCCGCGGTGGTCAACCCGACGGGCGCGCTGGAGCGCCGGGCCACCGAGGGCAAACTCACGGCGCTGCGTGGCACGCAGGTCGACCACGTCCCGACGACCGGCCAGCTCGCCGGCCCCGTGGAGCGGGCAAGCCAACTCCCGGATCTCGGCGCTGGCAAGGAGTTCGTGGGCACGCAGCGGTGGTTCAACACGGCTGGCGGTAGGGCACTGACGCTGGCCGAGCTGCGCGGCAAGGTGGTGCTCGTCGACTTCTGGACGTACTCCTGCATCAACTGCATCCGCACGTTCCCCGAGCTGCGGGCGCTCGACGCCAAGTACCGCCGTCATGGGCTGGTGATCGTCGGCGTCCACAGCCCCGAGTTCGCGTTTGAGCGCAGAGCCGAGAACGTGGAGCAGGCGGTGCGTACCCAGGGGCTGAGGTATCCGGTGGCGCAGGACAACGCGTTCAAGACCTGGGAGAACTACAACAACCTCTACTGGCCGGCCAGCTACCTCATCGACGCCAACGGCCGGCTCCGGTACCGGCGCGCGGGTGAGGGCGGCGGCTCGGCAAAGGAGGCGGCGATCCGAGCGCTGCTGCGTGACGCGGGCGCCGGCGACCTTGGCGAGCCAGCCGATCCGGATGTGCCGAGCGCGTCGGGCGGCGTCCTGACGCCCGAGAGCTACCTGGGCGCTCAGCGTGCGACGCGGGTGGTCGGCGACGCGGAGCGGTTGGCCCCCGGACCGCAGACGTTCCCGGCACTCCCAGGCTCGATTCCGGAGAGCTGGTTGGCGTTCGGTGGCGGCTGGGACGTGCGACCCGAGTACGCGGTTGCTGGCCAGGATGCGGCGCTGGCGCTCCAGTTCCGGGCCCGGCGCGTGTACCTGGTGATGACGACCGCGGGCGGCAAGCCGGGCCGCGCTGCGGTGACGCTGAACGGGCAGCCGCTCACTGCGGGAAGCGGCGCCGGCCGCGACGTGCGCGAGGGCTCGGTCGCGGTTGGAACGCAGCGGCTCTACACGCTCGTCGACCTGCCGGCGGTTGGCACGGGCCGACTGGAGATTCGGCCGGAGCCGGGTGTTCGCGTCTACGCGTTCACGTTCGGCTGAGCTGAGGCCTCTACGGGGACGACGCAGCGAGGTGCGGCACCGGGGTTAGGGCGTGGGCGCGACGGCCTCTTCGATGTCGCCGCGAGCCTCGTCGATGGCGTCTTCGGCCTCCTGACGGACCTTGTCGACCTCGTCTTGGGCGTCGCCGAACACGCCGGCGGCCGCGTCCTTGGCCGCCTTCTCGGCATCGGCCGCGCGCTGCTCGGCGTTGCGTTGCGCCTCCTCGGCGCTGCCACCCACCGCCGTGACGACGTCCTTTGCGAGGCCCTTGCGGTCCTTGGCGTCTTGCTCCGCCAACGCAGCGTTCTCCTCGGCCAGCTTCTGCTGCGCCGCCGCCTTGGCCGCCTCCGCCGTGGTGTCGACGGCATCGTTGGCCTCGATCGCCTGGCGCTGCAGATCCGAGCCACCGCAGCCAGCGACGAGCCCCAGCGGGGCAGCAAGCAGCAGGAGCACTGCGACGGACGATCGCATCGAGAGCATCAGCCCAGGCTAGCCGCGGGGCCCCGCGGAGGCGCTAGTCGCGGGTGCGCCTGAGCGGCGACCGTGCTGGCAGGCGACGGCGGGACTTGATGGCTGGAGCGGCGACTGCGCTGGCAGGCGGCGGGACTCGGAGGCCGCGGCGGCGACTGCGCTGGCTGGCGGCAGCGGATGGGGCGATCGCTGGCGGGATCTGGGGGCACCGCCGCACCGAGGGCGGGCGGGTTCGTGACCAGCGCGGGTTGGCGGCAGCAGGACTGCGCGCGCTGCGGGGCCAGCGGGCGCGCGGGGCCGGTCGAAATGGAGGCCGTAAAACGTCCTTGATCTCGACCAGCCCCGTCGGCGCTCGCGAGCCGGTCGAAATGGAGGCCGTAAAACGTCCTTGACCTCGACCAGCCCCGTCGGCGCTCGCGAGCCGGTCGAAATGGAGGCCGTAAAACGTCCTTGATCTCGACCAGCCCCCCGAGGCTTCGAGTGAGAACGCCCTGCGCGGGACGCCACCGAGCGATGACCGCCGGAGGCCCCGCCCGAGCTCACGCAGCGCACGAGACCACGACCAACGATCCAGCGCATGGCCATCGCCAAGCGCATCCGCCGAAGGCGGCGGATGATCGGCACCGAGGGAATGGGAGTCGACCGGGCTCGGGGCGGGGGCGCGCCCGGGCGGACCGTTGCGACCGGAGGGAGCGCCAGCGACCAAAGGGAGTGGGCCGAACGGGCGCGCCCCCGCCCCGAGCCCCAAGCCGCCCGACCCCCGCCGCCGATCAGCCGCGGCCGAGCAGGATGTCCTTGGCGATGACCATGCGCTGGATCTGCGACGTGCCCTCGTAGAGCTGCATGAGCTTGGCGTCGCGCATGAACTTTTCCACCTTGTACTCCTTGATGTAGCCGTAGCCGCCGTGCACCTGGACGGCGTCGGTGGTGATCTCCATCGCGGAGTCGGAGGCGAAGCGCTTGGCGTGGGAGCTCACGAGCGAGTTGCGCTTGCCGTCGTCGAGGACCTTGGCGGACTGCCACGTGAGCAGGCGCGAGGCCTCGATCTTCGTTGCCATGTCTGCCAGGAGGAACTGGATCGCCTGGTGCATGGCGATCGGGACGCCGAACTGGATGCGCTCCAGGGAGTAGGCCTTGGCCATGTCGAACGCGGCCTGGCTGATGCCAGTGGCCATCGCAGCGACGCCGGGGCGCGTGCGGTCGAGGGTGCCCATCGCGACTTTGAAGCCGCCGTTCTCCTGGCCGAGCAGGTACTTGGCGTCGACCTCGGTGTCGTTGAAGGTGACGGTGCCCGTGTTGGAGGCACGCTGACCCATCTTGTCTTCCTTCTTGTCGATCGTGATCGAGTCGTCCTTCTTCACGAGGAAGGCGGAGACGCCGCGGTGGCCGGCGTCGGGATCGGTTTTGGCGAAGACGGTGAAGTACTCGGAGTAGCCGGCGTTGGTGATGAAGCACTTGGAGCCATTGATGACGTACTTGTCTCCGACCTTCTTGGCGCTCGTGCGCATGCTGGCCACGTCGGACCCGGCGCCCGGCTCGGTGAGGCCGAAGGAGGCGAGAACGAACTCGGAGGTGAGGTGCTCGAAGAGTTCCTTCTGCACCTCCTCCTGGCCCGCGAGCTGCACGGGGATCGTCGCGAGGCCGTTGCAGTTGATCGACGTCGCGATGCCCGAGCAGCCCCAGGCGAGTTCCTCTTCGAGGATCGTGCCGGTGAGGAAGTCGATTGCCAGGCCGCCGAAGCGCTCAGGCACGTGCGTGTTCATCAGGCCGATCTCCCAGGCCTTCTTCATCACGTCCAGCGGCATGGTGCTCGTCTCGTCGCACTCCCACGCGATCGGGCGGATCTCCTTCTCGGCGAACTCGCGGGCCTGCGCGCGGATCGCGAGTTGGTCGTCGGTGAGCGTGAAGTCGATCATCCGGTGGTGCTCCTGAGGTGTGGGAGGCCGCGCGAGGCGACCCGGTGAAGAATCCGTGACGGCGCGCACACGCCTGCCACGCCGCTGAGGATAGGCCAGCTGAGTGGCCGTGGGTGTTGCCGGGCGGCCATTTGCGCGCGGATCGCCCGGGCCCGAGCCTGGCTAGGCGGCCGTCAGCGCCGTCGCCCGCTCCAGGGAGATGTCGGCCAGGCCCGTACCGAGGCGCTCGGCGTTGAGGCCGGCCACCGCGCAGCCCAGGCGCGCCGCCTCCGCCGGGAGCAGGCCGAGCGAGAGGCCGCGCAGGTAGCCGGCGGAGAAGGCGTCGCCGCAGCCGGTGGTGTCGACGACCTCAACGGGGTAGGCAGGCACCTCGAAGCGCTCGCCGCCCGTCACCCCGATGGCGCCCTCGGCGCCGCGGGTCGCCACGACCGTCGGCACGCCTCGGGCTTGCAGTGCCCGCAGGCCACGCTCGAGATCGGTCTCACCCGTAAGGCCGAGGACCTGCTCGTCGTTGGGCAGCAGGTGATCGAGGTGCGGCAGCAGCGCCTCGATCCAGTCGAGCAGGCCGGGGCTCGTCGGGGCGAGGAGATCGGCGGAGATCGTCAGCCCCAGGTCCTTGGCCTGCTTGGCCACGGCGGCGGCGCGGTCGCCGCCGATCATCTCGGGCGCGCCGAAGTGCAGGTGCGTGGCCTGCTCCAGCACCGACCAGTCGATCGCCGACACGTCGATGCCGCCGTTGGCACCGACGTGGTGCAGCGCCGGCCGCGACCCGTCGGGCCGGATCGGCAACACCGTCGCCGATGTCGCAAAGTCCGGGCTGGTGAGCAGCAGCGACGTGTCGACGCCGGGGTCCTCCAAGAGCATGCGGAGCATCCGGCCGCTGGCGTCGTCGCCGACGGCGCCAGCCGTCCAGACGTGGGCCCCGAGCTTGGCAAGGACGATTGCGGTGCCACCAGCCGTGCCGGCTGCCGAGACGACAATCTCGTCGACGAGCGCCGCGCCCTGGCCCTCGGGGATCTCGGTGACGGGCCGGGCGAGGACGTCGAGGACGTGCGCGCCGAGGCAGACGACGCGCATGGGTTCAGCGGTCATGGCTGGCTCCCGGTTGGTGCGGAGGGAAGGTGGCTGGTGCGGGGTTCACAGCTCGGCCTGCGCCGGCTGGGGCTGGCCGTAGCGGCGTTGCAGCGCGGAGGCGATCGTCGCCTCGGCCTGCTCGGGCGTGAGGGCGCGCGGCGTGCCGACGGCTGCCGCCCGCGTGTAGACGGTGGCGCTCCACTCCAGTAGCTCGGTGGCCTTCATCGCGGCGGCCAGATCGGCGCCGTGGGCGACGGTGCCGTGGTTGGCCAGCAGCGCCGCGGATTTGCCGTCGAGGGCTTCCAACGCCAGCGCGGCCAGTGCATCGGTGCCGAACGCCGCAAAGGGCGCGACGCGGATCGCGCCGCCAAGCAGGAGCATCTCGTAGTGCACGAGCGGCAGCTCGTCGAGGACGCAGGCCAGGGCTGTGGCGTAGGGCGCGTGGGTGTGGACGACCGCCCCCGCGCCCGTGGCCCGGTAGATCGCCAGGTGCAGCGACACCTCGGAGGTCGCGGCGAGCGGGCCGTCGATCTGGTCGCCGTCGAGCGTCAGCAGCGGCAGCGACTCGGCGGTGAGCGCGTCGAGGGCGACGCCGGTCGGGGTGGCGAGCACCTGGTCGCCGACGCGCACGCTGAGGTTGCCGGACGAGCCGAGCACGAGGCCGCGGTCCACGAGCCGGGCGCCAGCGTCGACGAGCGACCGGCGAGCGGCGGAGAGGGCGGCGTGGGGCATGTCGCCAGTCAACCGCATGGCCTGGACGTCTGTCCAGACAAGTCGGCGGATCGCCAGCCTTGCCGCCCACTTGGCCTCTCAAATGGCCTTGCTAAGGCAGTTTCAGAGACCAAGTGGCCGCACCGCGGCTCGCCCGAGCGATACTCCGTGGGTGGACTCGTTCGGCATCGTCGTCATTGCCGTCCTCGTGATCAGCGTGATCGCGGCACTGGTGATTGCGCGCAATCCGCCCGGCTGGGATGAGATCGGCGGCGAGTCGCCGATCGGCCCCCTCGATGCCGAGGCCGCGGCGCCCTCACGCGTCGACGACGAGGCCGACCTGCGGGCGCTCGTCGCCGCAAAGCGTGCGCGGCGCCTAGCCGCCGGCGGCAACGCCGTCGCCAGCGACTCGGCAAGCGCGGGCGCAGGCCAACAGGCCAATCAGCACCGCCACCCGTGGGCGCACCTGGAGTCCGAGGTCATCGAAGAGGCGCGCGAACTCGTGGCCCGCCGCCGCGCCCGCCTGGAACGCACCGGCAAACCGGTCCCCGACGAGCACGAAGAACTCGAGCGCCTGCTCGGCCCACCCCACGGCTGAGCGCCCTGAAACGACCAAGGCCCGAGCCGGTGCGTCTGCACCAGCCCGGGCCCCGGACGAACTCAGCTGCGGCGGAGCGCTACTTGGGCAGCTGCGTCTGGCAGGCGTTGAGCTTGGCGGCGTCGCCGGCGGCGTCGTTGACGCACTTCACGTAGGCCTCCGAGACGGCGCTGCTGGCGCCACCGGCGGCGGCCGGGTTGGCGAGGCCGGCACCGGAGACGGCGCCAAAGAGGCCGCCGAGCTTCGGCATCAGATCCGTGATCGGCTTCGTGTCTGAGGGAGCCTCGATGTCTTGGTCCTCGTTGACGTCCGTCAGCGTGAGCTGCACCTTGCCCTCGATTTTGTCGGTGGCCTTCTCGCCGTTGATGGCGAGATCCACGACGACCTGGCGCAGGATGTTGTCGTCCTTCCCCGTCCAGATCGTCACGTCGAGCTTCTCGATCTGCTTGGCGACCTGATCGAGCTGCGCATCGGTGACCTCAGGCACGGGCTGCCGCGCCGAGGCACCAGGCGCCAGCGACTGGGCCTTCTTCGCGGCGGCGAGGATGTCTGGGACGATCGCCTTCACGTCGACCTGGCCGGTGATCTTGTAGGTGTCGACGCCGCCGATCTCTTCCTCACCGTCGACCTTGGGATCCTTCAGCCACGTGTCGGGGTTCAGGCCGAGCTGGCCGAGCAGCTCCTTGGACTCGTTGCCGGAGTCGGTGCTGCTCTGCTTGATCGACTGCTGCAACGACGCGACCGCGCGCTTGGAGAGCTCCTCGCCGACGTCGTAGCTGTCGCCGTCGTAGTTCACGTAGAAGCGGTTGTCGGTGTAGACGCCGCCGGCCTTGAAGTCGATCTTCTGGCCGCCCTTCTGCTCGCCCTTGACGGCCACATCGGCCGAGAACTCGGGGACTTCGCCCTCGTTCTTGGCCTCGCCGAGCTTGATCAGCGCCGACGCCTCACCGGAGCCGGACGGATCGCCCGAGAGCGAGCCGGAGATCTTCAACTCGATCGTGCCGCTCTTGATCTTGGAGTTCGCGCCCGGCTTGAACGTGCTGACGAGCAGCGTGTTCGGATCTGAGCTGTTGGTGGCGCCGGCGCTGCCGGACGAGCCGTCGTCGCCGCAGCCGGAAAGTCCGAGCGCGCCGGCAGCCACCGCCGTCAGCGCGAGTGAGCGAAACGTCATGGGAAGAGGAGCTCCTGAGAATGGTCGTGGGCGAGGCGCGCCGAGCACCGTGCCGACAGGCTGATCGACGCTATCACTCAGTCACGAGCGTCGAACCCAGTGGCCAAGCGCGCCAACACCCCGGCAGGGACCGCAACGCCGGCGGCGAAGCAGGGTTGAAGCGACGTGATGACGACCCGGCTTCTCCCTCACCGCCCGGCCACCGCCGTCGTGGCTGCCGCGCTCGCCCTGGCGGCCCTCGCCCCAAGCGCGGCCCACGCCTCCGCCAGCTCCGCGCGCGTACTGGTGCTCGACGGCTCGACGATCCGCAGCGAAACGCTGCCCGGGTCCGAGCTGGCCGGCGCCGACGCCGCGCCTCGCCCGTCGGCCGGCGCCATCTCCGCCTCCGCCGCGCGCGCCGCGCCGAAAAAGAAGAAGGCGAAGAAGACGTTCGACCTCACCGTGATCCGCAAGGCAATCAACAAGGCCGGCGGCGCACCAAACCGCCGGCTCGGCGCGCGTGCCGCGTTGACGTCGGTCGACCGCGTGTACCGCAGCTCGCCGAAGAACAGCCAGGCCAAGCGCGAACTCGAGGCCGTCCTCAAGAACACGACGATCATGGCCCGCGGCAACCGCATCACGGCCGGGCGCATGTTGATGCTCACCGAGACGCTCAACCGCAACGCCGAATGGTGGAAGCAGGGCAGATCCACGGGCAGCGGCCAGCGGGTGCTCTTCGAGGGCAGCCAGATGGTGTGGCAGTACTACCCCGGCTCGGGCATGCAGCTGCAGTGGCTCGGCACGTTCGGCAGCGGCAACGGCCTCTACTACTCCGGCGCCGCGGCGACCGGAGAGCTGAAGTCGCTCGTCGACGAAGCGATCCGCCTCGCCGTACCTCGCGCCGGTGGCATCGCCTGGGAGTACTTCTTCCCGTTCGGCGGCGGCTCCCCGCCGTGGGTCAGCGGGATGGCCGAGGCGACCGGCATCCAGGTCTTTAGTCGCGCGTCATCCAAGCTCGCCGTCCCGAACTACCTCGCGACGGCCAAGCAGGCCATGACGATCCTGCAGACCCCGCCCCCGACGGGCGTGCAGGTGCTCGAGTCCACCGGCACGCACTTCCTCATCTACTCCTACGCGCCCGGGCAAAAGGTGCTCAACGCGATGAACCAGACGGTGAACGGGCTCTACGCCTACGTGCTGGCCGCACCCGATGACGTCGACGCGCGCCTGCTCTTCCTCAGTGGCCTGCAGTGGCTCGACGCCAACGTGAGCCGCTACGACACCGGCAAGTGGACGCTCTACCAATTGGGCGGCGCGCAGGCCGACGTGCATTACCACACGGTGGCGAAGGACTTTCTCAAAACGCTGTGTGCGCTCCTGAAGACCGACGCCAACACCCCGGGTGGTGGGCCGAGCGGCGCGTTCCCGCCCACCCGGATCTGTGCCGCAGCCGACACCTGGGCGAAGTACCTCGACAAGTAGCCGGGCCGGCGACGCCGGACCGGGCTAGCGCCCGCAGGGATCGCAGGGCTGCGCCAGGGGCAGGTCAGGTCGCGGCGGCCGGCTCGGACGCCGCGTCTGCGGTGCGCGGGCCGGCGACCGGAGCGGTCGGCAGGCCGCGGGCGAAGAACATCGCCAGCAGCGTGAAGAGCGCGAGGATGAACAACCCGGACTTCAGGCCGACGAGGCGCGCCTCGGCGTTGGCCTCAAGCGCCGCGTTGGTTTCCGCCGACGTCGCGCCGAGCTTCTCCAGACTCTTCTGCAGGTCCGCGTCGGAGACGAACGGGATGCCCGACGCCAGCTGAACCGAGGCCTGCTGCTTGGCCTGCTGAGGAATGTCTGGGCTGGCCTGCACATTCGTGAGGAACGAGCTCGTGAGCGTGGCGATCAGCAGCGAACCCACGAGCGCCGTGCCGATCGACGCGCCCACGTTGGTGACCGTGTTCTGCAGGCCTCCGACCTCACCGCTTTGCTCGTCGGGCACCGAGCCCAGGGTGACGGCCCCGAGCTGGGAGGCCAGGGCGCCCATGCCGAACCCGACCAGCAGCAGCGGAACGGTGACGATCTCCGCGCCGGCGTCGGGCTCGATCGCCGCCAGCAGGATCAGGATGCCCGCAGCCATCGCCGCGAGGCCGGCGCGCACCACGCTGCGAGGCGACGCCGTCGGCAGGAAGCGCGGGATCCCGATTGCGGCGGCAAAGAGCGTGATCGAGAGCGGCAAAATCCGCACGCCCGTCTCCATCGCCGTGAGGCCAAGCGCGATCGACAGGTAGAGCGGGATCAAGAAGAACACACCCATCTGGATCAGGAACTGGAAGAAGAAGCCGGTGAGTCCGGAGCGCAGCTGCGGACTCTGCAGCACCCGAACGTCGACGAGCGGCTGCCCGCCCTTGCCGATCACGCGGTCTTCCCATTGCAGGAAGAGCCACAGCGAGAAGAGACCCAGGCACAGCAGCCACGGGACGGGCGAGAGCCCCAGCCAGTCCGGCGCGTCGGCCTTCGGAGCAACCCAGCCCCACTGGCCGGAGCGCAGGATCCCGAACACGAACGAGCCGAGACCGACCGCCGAGAGTAGCCCGCCGACCACGTCGATCTTGGTGCGACCGCTGGAAGGCGCGTCACCGATGCCGCGGCCGAGCACGAGGATGACGACCACGAGGAACACCTCACCGGCGAAGACCAGGCGCCACGAGGCGTAGGTGGTCGCCGCGCCGCCGATCAGCGGGCCCGCGGCGACCGCAACGGCAGCCGATGCGGCAATCAATCCGTAGACGCCTGGGCGCCGCTCCTTGGGGAAGTTGCCGGCCACGAGGGCAACGATCGCGGGAAGAATCAGCGCCGCCCCGACGCCCTCCAGGAACGACCAGCCGAAGAGCAACACGGGCAGGCTCGGGGCGATCGCGGTGGTAAAGCTGCCGCACCCGTAGATCACGCTGCCGATCATGAAGGCGCGCTTGTGCCCGATGATCGAGCCGACCTTGCCGCCCGGGATCATGAGGATCGCCATCACGAGGGTGTAGGCGGTGATCGCGCCCTGCACGCCGGTGACGGTCGTCCCGACATCCTCGGCGACCTGCGCGATCGCGACGTTCATCACCGAAGTGTCGAGCGCCATGAGGAATTGGCCCGTGGCGAGCGTCGCGAGGACGACCCCGGCCGCCTTCTCAGCAGTGTTCTGGCGCATAAGCACCATCGTAGACGGGCGCTGGACCGTCTGCACGACACGCGGGTAGGGTCCGGCGGGTGCCCCCGCGCATCCTCATCTTCGTCGCGCTCGGTGGCGACGGACCGCGAGCCGCGGCCGGAGCTGCCTGCGAGCGCGCAGCCCCCGGCACCGCTCGCCCATTGTCGCTGGAGCCTGGACTTGCGCCGCCGGCCGTCCTACGCGCCGGCGACCTGCTCGCCGCCGACCTGGACCTGCGCCCCGTCGCCGGGCAGCTCGCCCTCCTGGGACACATCACGGCGCTGCTGCGCGAGCGCCCGGGAGCGCTCATCGCAGTCGACAGCCCGAGCCCCGGCTCGCTGATCTCCCTGCTGAGCGCCGCCGATCTGGCGCGCGCCCGCCTCGACGCCGCCCGCCCGCCAGCCGGCACCTCGACGCTGGCCGCGCAACGCGCTGGCGCTGCACCCGGGCTCGCCTCGCTCCGCGCGGCCGCTGCCGCCGGTGATCTCCTGCGGGCGCCGGAACTCTGCAGCGTCGGACTGCTCGCCGGGCCACCCGGCGCCCCGGGCGACGAGGCCGCCGCACGCGTTGCACTGGCCTTCGCCGGCCTCACGCTCGCCCCCGCCCTGCTGCCTGCCGACCCAGCGGCGGCTGCGGAGGCCCTGGAGGCCTGCGGCGGCACCGCCGCGCTGACGCGAGATCCCGCGCCGGTCGCCACGGCGACGCCCGACGGCGCCGAGCTTGCCCTCACTCTTCCCGCCGTCCCGGATGATCTGCGCGCCGTGCGCAGCGGCGAGGAGCTCGCACTCCACGCCGGTGGCACGACGCGGCGGCTGCGGGCCCCGGCGTCCCTCGGGGCGCTCGCGCCAGGCTCCGTCACGGCCGGCGACGACGGCTCGATCACCGTGCGCTTCGCGCCTGCACCCGCCCCCCAGAGCGCGGCATGACCGATCCGCGCCGCCCCGACGATCCCGCCCAACTCAGCGAGCTCCTCGCGGAGCTGCAGGCGACGGCCGAGCAACTGGGCGCCCAGCTCGGCGACCTCGGCCGGGCCTCGGCCGACGCCGCTGCCCAGCGCGCCGACGCGCTGCCGTCCGTGAGGAAGCTGCTGGAGATCGCGCCGCCTGAGCTGCGCGCCCGCCTGGCTGCGGCCGCAACCTCTGGGCTGTCGGCCACGCGCGATCTCGCCGACTGGCTCCTCACGCAGGTCGCCCCGCACCCGGAGGCGCCGGAGCCCGAGGAACTCCCGATCGACCGGCCGGCAGCAAAGCAGGCACCTAGAATCCCAAGCGTGCCGAGCACCACCTGGATCCTGACCGCCTCGGTCGACAACCACCTGGCCACTGAGGCGCGGGACTTCTCGGTGATCGGCATCAAGGAGCGCAATCGCAAGCGCGCCATGGAGATGGAGCCAGGCGACGTGATCGTCTTCTACCTGACTCAGGTGAAGGCCTTCGCTGGCGCCGCTCGAATCACGGGCGACGTGTTTGAGGACCGCGACAAGATCTGGCCGGGCCAGCCCGGCAACCCTGATATCTACCCTTGGCGCATGGCGACCGAGAAGATCGTTGCGCTCCCGCGAGAGCGGTGGATTCCAGCAGAGACGCTGAAGTCCGACCTCGACCACGTGCAGAAGTGGCCTGCAGACCACTGGACGCTCGCCTTCCAAGGCCAGCTGCGCACCGTGGGCGAGCGCGACGCGGCCCTGCTTCTGGACCGACTGAGCGCTGCCGCGCCGGCGACCGCATGAGCGCGTCGTCGAACCCGGCGGAGCGCTCCTCACGCCTGATCGAGGACGGCCGCAAGCTCGCCACGCTGGCGTGCGTCGTCCTGCTCGTCTCGCTCTTCCTGCCGTGGTACGAGAAGAGCGTCGTCCCCGAGGGCGCCAAGACGTTCGTCACGACGAACCTCTCCGCATTCGGGTCGTTCACCTGGATCGAGGCGGCGATCGTGCTGGTCGACGGCGCCGTGCTCACGCTGCTGTGGCTGCGGCGCACCGGCCGCCGCGTGGAGCTGCCCGTCGGCGACGGCACGATGATCGCCATGGCGGGCGGCTGGATCATGCTCCTGCTGCTCGTCCGCGTCTTCGACAAGCCCAAGGTCACGGGGACGGCCGCCTCGGTCGGCCTGCAGTGGGGTCTCTTGCTGGCGATGGCCGCGGGCGGCGCGCTCCTGGCCGCCGGGCTCGCGATGCGCGCCGTCGAGCGCACGGCCGCGCACCCGTTTGATCCCGAGGACGGCAACGACGCCTCCCCCGCCCCGACGCCGGCGACGGTCGCCGACGACTGGGCGGATCGCCCCATCACCTAGGCGACTGGCGGCGCCGGTCGCCCCACGCACCCGATCCGATGAGGCAGCAGGGCGTCCTTCCCCGTAGCCTGGGTGGCAATGGACCGCACCAAGCTCTCCGCCGATCTCCGCGAGGCCGGCTACCTGGCTGACGACCGCACCGTGCTGGTGTCGGCGCTCTCGATCGAGCTCGGCAAGCCCGTCCTCGTGGAGGGCCCCGCCGGCGTCGGCAAGACGGAACTCGCCAAGGCGCTGGCCAAGGTGACGGGCCGCGATCTCGTGCGCCTGCAGTGCTACGAGGGGCTCGACGAGGCTCGGGCGCTCTACGAGTGGAACTACCGGGCGCAGCTGCTGCGCATCCAGGCCGCCCAAGGCGACGGCTGGGACGGCCTCAAGGACGACCTCTTCGCCGAGGAGTTCCTACTCGAGCGCCCGCTGCTGCAGGCGATTCGCAGCGAGAAGCCGGTCGTGCTGCTCGTCGACGAGATCGACAAGGCCGACCAGGAGTTCGAGGCGCTGCTGCTCGAGCTCCTTTCTGACTTCCAGGTGTCGATCCCGGAGCTGGGGACGGTCCACGCGGCCTCGCGCCCGCTCGTGCTGCTCACGTCCAACGCCGCCCGCGAACTCACGGAGGCCCTCAAGCGCCGCTGCCTCTTCCTCACGCTGGACTATCCCTCGCCTGAGCGCGAGCGAGACATCCTGCTCGAGCATGTGCCCGAGCTGCCGGAGGCGATCGCCTTCCGGATCGCCGAGGTCGCCGCGAAGATCCGCGAGCTGGATCTGCGCAAACCGCCGGCGATCTCCGAGACGATCGACTGGGCCCACTCGCTGCTGCTGATTGGCGCCGACTCGATCGACTCGGCCGTGCTCCGCGAGACGCTGCCGGTGGTGCTGAAGCACCGCACCGATCTGGAGCTCGTCTCTGAGCGCGCAGCCCAGCTGCTCGGCGAGCCGATCGGCCGGGGCGCCGGGCGATGAAGTCACCGGTCTAACCCATGGTGTTGACCGGAAAAGCCCCAGGCGTCCCCGGTGGCATGGAAGGCCTGCTCTTGCAGCTCGCCGGCGCACTCCGACAGGCCGAGGTGCCCGTCGGCAGCGGCGAGCTGCTTGACGCCTCCCGCGCGCTGGCGGCGCTCAGCTGGGATGACGAGGCCACCGTTCGCGAGGCGCTCGCCGCAACGATGACGAAGACGGCCGATCACCGCGAGCGGTTCCTGGCGCTGTGGGACGAGGTGCTGCGCCACGCCACGCTGCGGGCCGCGCTCGACGCGCAACGCCAAGCCGAGGCTGGCGTTGGCGACGGTGGCGTGCCCGGGGGCGAAGGCGGCGACGGCGACCCCACGACGGGGCAGGCGCCCGGCGAGGGCTCCGGCCAGCCGGGCGGCGAGGGCGACGCCGGTGGCGCGGGCGGCGAGGGCTCCTCGTCGGCGATGGATCTCGACGAACTCTCGCGTGCGGTGCAGTCAGCGCTGAGCGAGGGCTCGGGGATGGGTTCCGGCGCGCTGCGCGACCTCGTGCGCCTGGCGATCGAGGCGGCGCGCCAGCAGGAATCGGGCGTGGTCGGCGTCGACGTGCAGCGGATCCGGCGCATGCTTGGGATCAACCGTGGCGGAGACAGCGTCGAGGAGCTCTCCGACGCCGCCGTCCGCGAGTTCACCGAACTGCTGCGCCGCGAACTGGAGGAGCAGCGCACGATGCGCACCGGCGAGATGCCGCCCCAGCGCGCCCTCCAGCAACTCGGGCGCGACCTCTCTTTTGGGCAGGTCAGCGACGAGGCCGGCGTGCTGAAGGCGATCCATGCGCTGCGCCGCGAACTCGCCGTCGCCGGCCACAGCCGCCGTGGCCCGCGGACGGGCCCGGTCGATCTGCGCCGCACGATCCGCGCGTCGCTTGGCACGGGCGGCGTCCCCGTCGACATCATTCCGGTGCGCGAGCACCCCAAGCGCCCCCAGCTCGTGGCGCTCTGCGACGTCTCCACGTCGGTCAGCAGCTCGGCCGTCTTCTTCCTCACCGTGATCTCCGCCCTGGCCGACGCCTTCGCACGCCTGCGCACGTGGGCGTTCATCGAGGTCGCCGACGAGGTCACCGAACTCTGCCTACAGGCCCAGACCGCCCAGGAACTCGGGCGCCGCATCACCAAAGAGGCGAAGGTCGCAGACATCACGGGTTATACGGATTACGGCCGCGTGTTCAAGCAGCTCGCGCTCGACCTCGAGGACGTCGTCGACCGCCGCACCACGCTGATCATTCTGGGCGACGCCCGCACCAACGGCCGCGATCCGGGCCTGAACGCCTTCGCCTCACTGGCGTCGCGCGCGGGCCGCACGCTGTGGCTCAACCCCGAGCCCGAGCTCTACTGGGACTACGGCGACTCTGAGTCCACCCGCTACGCCAAGTGGTGCGAGATGCATCGCTGCGCGACCGCCGCGGATCTCGCGGGCCTGGCGAAGCTGCTGACGACCAAGTAGGCCGGCGGACCACCCGCGACCAGCGCCGGTAAGGTCTCAGAGAAGCAGGGGAGCCGGAGTATTCGGCTGAGAGGGCGCAAAGGTGCGCCGACCCTTTGAACCTGTGGGCTCACACCCGCGTAGGAAGCCGAACTTGTCCGTCGTACGACGTAGCCCGCCGCTCGCGGCGATTCATCCCCCTCCAGCCGCGCAGCGTGTGCCTGGAGCGCCGTTGCTCCGCGCGACGGGCTTGGCCGCCGGCTTCGGCGCGGTGCCGGTGCTCGCCGGCGTCGATCTGGAGGTCGCGGCCGGCGAGACCGTCGTGATCGTGGGTCGCAGCGGCTGCGGCAAGACGACCCTGCTGCACCTCCTCGCGGGGCTGCTGTCGCCGGCCGCCGGTGAGCTCGACGCCGAGCCCGCCGCGCTGATGCCGCAGCGCGACGGACTCATGCCGTGGGCGTCGGCACGAGACAACGCTGTACTGCCGTTGCGGGTCGCCAGGACGCCTCGTCGCGAGGCGCGGGCGGCGGCCGACGCGCAGCTCCGAGAGCTTGGCCTGGGTGACGCGCTTGGAAGACCGGTCAGTCTCCTTTCGGGCGGGATGCGCCAGCGCGTCGCCCTGGCGCGGACGCTGCTGACGGGCCGTCGCTTGCTGCTGCTCGACGAGCCACTGGCGTCGGTCGACGCGCTCACGCGCACGGAGCTGCACGCCCTCCTGCTGCGCTTCCTCGCCCAGGACGGCCACGGCGCCGTGCTCGTGACGCATGACCTCGACGAGGCCGTCTTCCTGGCCGACCGACTCTTCGTGCTCGCGCCGGCCAACCCGAAAGCGACTGCAGCGGCTGGCGATTCGCTTGGCGCCATGCGTTCAGCCAGTGACGCCGACGGAGCGTCCGCCCCTCGCTCGCGGCCATCGACGCTCCAGCCAGGCCCAGTGCTCTCCGGCCGCCCTGGCCAGCACCTCGAGGACCGTGGCGGGCGCCGAATTCGCGAGGCGCTCCTCGCCCAGCTCGCCGCATGACCGCCGCGCCCACCAACCGCTCCTCACGCATCGCTGCACTCCTAGCGCCGGTCGTCGTGGTCGTCGCCTTCCTGGGGGCCTGGCAGGTCTACGTCGCGGCGTCCGGCACCGACCCGATCGTGCTGCCTGCCCCGACCGACGTCGCCTCCGCGCTCTGGACCGACCGTTCTCTCCTGCTCGACTCGCTGTGGCAGACGGCGCGCATCGTCCTGCTCGGCATCGCGCTCGCGACGCCGCTCGGGGTCGCGATCGCGGCGCTCGTGCACCACTCGCCGGTCGCGCGCCGCGGCCTCGAGCCGCTGCTCGTCGGGTCGCAGGCAATCCCAATCCCGGTCCTCGCACCGTTGGCCGTGATCTGGCTCGGGTTCGGCCTCGCCACCCAGCTCGTGATCGTCGTGATCGTGGCGTTCTTTCCCATAGCGGTCTCAACCCGTGACGCCCTGGCGAGCCTCAGCCCGGAGACCAACCTGGTGCTGAGAAACCTCGGCGCGACGGGGCTGCAGCGCCTGCGGCTCGTGGAGCTGCGCGGCGCGCTGCCGGGGATCATCACGGGCCTGCGCCTCGGCGTGGTCTTCGCCGTGATCGGTGCCGTCTTCGCCGACGCGACCGGATCGACGGCCACGACCGCCGCCGATCCGACGAGCACCGGCGGCCTGGGGCGCGTCATCGACGACGCAATCCCCCAACTGGCGACCGATCGCGCGTTCGCTGCCATCGTGCTCTTGGCGGCGTTTTCTCTTTTCCTCTTCTGGTCGCTCGGCGCGGTGCAGCGCCTCGCCGAGCCTGCCAGCTCCCGCCCCCTCCGAAGGACCTCATGATCCAGCTCCCCCGCCACCGGGCCCTCGCCGCCCTCGCCGCGACCACCGCCCTCCTCCCTGCTTCTTTCCTGGCCGGCTGCGGCGAGAAGCAGGAGACGGAGACGGCCGTCAAGCAGCGCGACGACGTAACGCTCATGCTCGACTACTTCCCCAACGCCAACCATGCGGCGATCTACGCCGCGCAGGCCGGCGGAGCCTTCGAGCGCGCGGGCCTGAACGTGACGATCCAGCCCCCGGCCGACGCCTCCACGCCGCTCAAGTCGCTTGAGGCCGGCCAGGCCGACTTCGTGATCTCCTACGAGCCGGAGATCTTGCTGGCGCGTGACGCGGGCGCCAAGATCCAGGCCGTTCAGGCGCTCGTGCAGAAGCCGCTCACGTCGGTGATGTCTCTGCCGGGCGATCCGGTTCGCGAGGGGAGCGACTTCGCCGGGAAGACGGTCGGCACCGCTGGCCTGAACTACCAGGCCGCCTACCTCGACACGATCCTCGCCGAGGGCAACGTGAACCCCGAGAAGGTCAAGCGGGTGGACCTGGGCTTCAACCTCTCCCAGCCGCTGATCGCCAAGAAGGTGCAGGCGACGCTCGGCGGCTTCTGGAACTACGAGGCCATCGAGCTCCAGCGCAAGAAGAAGGATCCGGTCGTGCGCCGCATCGAGGACCTCGGCGTGCCCGTCTACAACGAACTCGTCGTCACCGCGACCGAGGAGACGGTGCGCAACCGCGGCCCGATCGTGCGCCGCTTCGTGCAGGCGATCGGGTTCGGCGCCAAGGCCGTGCAGGAAGACCCGAACGCTGGCATCGATCCGCTGATGGCCGCGAGCCAGGGCCTGGACCGCGGCCTGCAGGAGGCCAGCCTCAAGGCCACCCTCCCCGTGATGTTCCCCGAGGAGTCGCACCCCTTCGGCTGGCTCGACCCCGTCGCGTGGGCCACCTACGCCCGCTGGATGCAGGAGAACAAGCTCATCAAGGACGCCAAGATCGCCGCCCGAGCCACCACGAACGAGTACCTCGCCGGAGAGGGCGTCGGAGACAAAACCGACAGCTGAGGTGACACGACTTCCTGTCTATTGGAAGTCTGCAGTAGCGCTACGTGTAGTAGCTCGATATATGGTTTGACACGGATACATCGCCGCGGGTACGGTCGCGGCGATGTTCCACGCACAAACACAAACACCCATCCACGCCCGCGCCCTACTGAGAAGGCTCCGAACCGCAGCACTGACCTCGCTCGCACTGGCGGGACTCGGTGGCATCGCAACCTCTCCGGCTCAAGCCGATGCCGTCCGAGACTTCTACTGCGGCACTAGCCAGCAATACTGCAACACCTTCTATGACCATGGGGCCGTCGTCGGGCACACCGGCCCGGGACGTTGCGACGTGACCGCAAAGATGCTCGGCGGGACAACTCCCAAGGTGCAGTTCAAATTCACGATGTGGGAGGGCACGGGAGACGGTAACTCTGCCTGGTCCCCCACCATCTACCCCGGGGGCACGTTCTCGAAAGCCATGTGGAACTACAACAACACCTACCTCGAGCTCTGGAAGGCGAACTACGGCACCCTCAGCTATCGGCTTCGCGTGACCGGGCCTTGCGTGATCTTCCCCTAAGGCGAAGCTCAGGCCATGAACAAGTGCCACGCGGCGTAGCCGCGCCAGGGTGCGTAGCGGGAGACCAGCTCGTGTACCTGTTGCTCGGTGGCCAGTGGCGTTCGTCCGCGGCGGTCCCTCTCTCGAGGGGCCGCCGCGCGGCCGTTCTGGGGGGCGTGGTCGTAGTTGCCGGCGTGCGCTGGGGCCAGATCGGTGACGACGCCCTCATGGATCAAAGCCCCCACGCTCTTGAGGAGCCCGAGATCCCCGGAGGGCGAGGCGTCGGGGTAGCCCTGGCCTCGCAGCGCCAGGAGCGAGAGCGTCCACGAGCCGAGCCCGGGAATCGACCGAAGCCGGCGCCAGTGCTGCTCGCGGACGGCCGGATCGTCGTCGGAGAGATCGAGCCCGCGCTCCAGCAGCCGGCAGACCTCACGCATGAGCGCCGTGCGCTTCGGTGAGAGCCCGAGCGCCTCGATCTGCGCCGGCGCGAGATTCAAGATTGCCCGTGGCGAGGGCGAGTCGCGCAGGCCCGTGCGCTCGCACTCCACGCCCGCGAGACGCACCAGGCGTCGCTGAATCCGCAGCGCCTCGACGAACTCGATGAGCTGCTCCGTGATCGCGTTGAGCAGCGCCTCGTGCGGGCGGTAGCTCACCGACGGCCGCAGCCACGGCCGACGGCGCACGAGCGGCCCAAGGACCGGGTCGTGCCAGACGGCGTCGAGGAAGGGCCGGTGATCGAGGTCAACTCCGAGGCTGCGCCGCCACCGGGCGAGCGTCCGCGCGGCCAGCTCTTCCGTGGGAGCCCATGAACCCATGACGACCGGCCCGCCAGCCGTCGGCTGGGCGGCCCGCAGGAGCGCAATCTCGCCGCTCTCGCAGACGATTCGCTCGATCATGCCGCCGCGGCGGCGCATCACGCCGTCAGGCGCGGCCCACGGCAGACGGTAGGGCGCCACCGGCTGCACCGACTCGCGCACGTGCACGAGGCCAGCGAGCGGGTCGCGGGCCTCAGCCGCAGCAGGGAGCACCAGGGAACACACGTTCCCGGCAGCCTAGATCACGCGGCGGATCGCCAGTACGCCGAATGGACTGCTGAGCGAGAGATCGTGGATGAGATTCGGGCTGGCCGAGGATCCACAAGTACGGACGTACAGTGGATTCTCGGGCGGCCCGAAGATCGCCGCGAGATCCGCTCAGCTACTTCCCAAGCAGATGCAGGTCGACCAGGATGCTGGTCGTCTGCTTGGTGCGCAGCTTGCGGCGTTTGCGGCTCTGCGAGGGGGCAACGATCACGCGGCTTTTGCTGCGGCGCGGGAGCACGGCGGCAATGAGGAGCCCTGTGGCGATGCCGGCACCACCGACCACCGCGGCGCGCACGGGCGCCGGGAGCCCCGAACGGCGGGTGACCGGGCGAGCGAGCGGAATTGGCCGAACCACCGGTTCGGCGACCGCGATCCCTTCGGCGCGCGCGACGATGTCTTCGCCGCGGGCCGGATCGAGCGGGGAGCCTGCCGGGTCGTACGTCACTCCGTCACCGTATCGCGCCCATGGGACGGTCGCGATGGTTCGCCGGCCTTAGTGCGTCGAACCAGCTCCGTTGCAGGGACAACCCCGCCCGCTCGGCGCGGCGCCGCTGTGGCACCGCCGGGCGAGCCGGAGCCCTGCGCTACTGCTGATCCCAGGGGATCGGCGCGGGCAGCAGCTCTACGCCCTCTTGGAGCACCTGCTCGTAGACGCGGTAGCGCTTGGCGACCTTGCCGTTCATGCCGTGGATGGCCCAGTTCATGGGCCGATTGTTTTCGAGGATCCAGCCCATCTCGCCCGCGTTGACGGGCGTACGGTGCGCCGCGCGGAAGTGCTCGCGGTACAGCAGCGCCGCAGCGCCGGTGTGCTGGAACTCAGGGAGCACGCCCAGGAAGCCGACGCGCACCTGGTCGATCTTGCGACGACCGAAGAGGAAGTGGCGCAGCGCCAGCGGGTTGGCCTTGCCGTCCATCTTCTCCAGCACCTGGTTGAGATCCGGGATGGTGATCGCCATGCCGACGATCTGGCCGTCCGGGGTGACGACCTTCATCATCCATTCCTTCGTCCAGGCGAGCTGGCTCTCCTCGGCGAGCGCCTTGATGTCTGCGTCGGAATAGGGCACGTAGCCCCAGTTCTTCGACCAGGCAGCATTGAAGAGTTCTCGGAAGGCGCCCTTGTAGTCCTTGGAGAGGCTGCGCCGGGTGATCTTCTCCAGGCGCAGGCCGTGCTCGGTCTCCGCTTTCTCGGCGGCGGCAAAGATCGCCGGGTGGACGCGCTTCTCGTCCTCGATCTCGATGTTCCACATGAGCAGGTCCATCGCCTTCGTGAGGCCGGCCTGCTCCACGCGCTCGCGGTAGTAGGGCGGGTGCCAGGGCTGCATCAGCATGGGCCGCAGGTCGTAGCCCTCGATCAGGACGCCCGACTCGTTGTTGAGCTGGAAGTCCATCGGGCCGATCATCCGCTCGCGTCCGCGCTCGCGGAGCCAGTTGGCCGCGGTCGCCAGCATCGCGTCGACCACGGCCTGGTCGTCTTCGAACTCCAGGAAGCCGAACATGCCCCACGTGTTGTCGTGGTAGTCGTTGAAGGCGTGATCGATCTGTGCCGTGATGCGGCCGACGACCTTGCCCCCACGCTCGGCGAGGAAGTACTCCGCCTCCCCATGGGTAAAGAATGGGTTTTGCTTCTTGCTCAGGAAGATCTTGCGCTCAAGGCGCAGCGGCGGGACCCACTTGGAGCCTTCCGAACTACCATGCAGCCGGTACGGGACTTCGATGAAGTCCTTGAGGTCGCGTTTGGATACGACTGGGCGGACGACGAGCGATTCGGTGCCTGACACCGGCCAGAACCTAGAGGATGAACCGCGTGGATGACGACCTGAAGACCGACGGTACGCAAGCGATCACCACTGTCCAGGCCACGGAGCAGCCGCGGGCTGCCGTCGACCTTTTTGCCCGCATCGCCACCAACGAGCGTGTGCAGCAGTGGGAGGCCGCCAAGCCGCACGATCTCTCGCCGTACTTCCGCACCGCCGAGTCGCCCGCCGCGCCCGTGATGCGGATGGAGGGCAAGGACCGCATCATGCTCGGGTCCAACAACTATCTCGGGCTCACCGGCGATCCGCGCGTACTCGAGGCCGCTCACAAGGCGATCGACGTCTACGGCAGCGGGCTCACGGGCTCACGCCTGCTCAACGGCACGATCCCCCTCCACCTCGAGCTCGAGCAGGAGATCGCGGAGTGGATGGGCACCGAGGACGCGATCGTCTTCGCAACCGGCAACCAGGCCAACACCGGCGCCCTCTCGGCCCTCCTTGGGCCGGGCGACACCGTGATCGCCGACTCGGGCGACCACGCCTCGATCCTCGACGGCTGCATCCTGAGCAAGGCCAAGCTCCGCGCCTTCCGCCACAACCGGCTCGAGAAGCTCGAGAAGCAGCTGCAGCGCGCCGCAGCCGACGGCGGTGGCGTGCTGGTCGTCGTCGACGGCGTGTTCTCGATGGAGGGAGACATTGCTCCCGTCCCCGAGGTCGCCGAGCTCGCCAAGCGGTACGGCGCCCGGCTGATGGTCGACGAGGCGCACGGCGCGGGCGTGCTTGGTGCGCGCGGCGCCGGCACCTGCGAGCTGCTCGGCGTCGAGGACCAGGTCGATCTGCGCATGGGGACGTTCTCCAAGTCGCTCGCGTCGGCCGGCGGGTTCATCGCCAGCTCCCATGAGGTCGTCCAGTACTTGCGACTCCAGAGCCGCCCCTACCTGTTCACCGCGTCGGCCGTCCCGGCCGCCGTCGGCGCGGCGCTGGCCGCTCTGCGGATCGTTCGCTCCGACGAGGGCCGCGACCTGCTCGCCAAGGAACTCGGCAACGCCGAGTACTGGCATGCCGGCCTGACCGCCCTGGGCCTCCACGTCGTCCCACCGACGACGCTCCCGGACGGCGCCACACTGATCACGCCGATCGTGCCCGTCCTGGTGGGCGACGACTGGAAGGCGTTCCTGCTGTGGAAGGCGCTTTGGGATGCCGGCGCATTCGTGAACGTCGCCGTCCACCCCGCCGTGCCACCTGGCGGCGCATTGCTGCGCACGAGCGTGATGGCGACCCACGAGCGGGCCGACCTCGACCGCGCCCTTGAACTCTTCGAGACGGTCATCAAGACCTTCACCGCCGAGCATGGCCCACTCCCCGGACCATCCTCCTGAACGTGAACGGCGTGTTTCGGGCAATCCGGTAGCGGCGTTTACCTCAGGCTCAACCTGAGCTTGATAGCTGAACGGCGTCATACCGCCCGAACTGGTTGGAGGAGCCCGTCATTTCAGGCCAATTTGCCAGTTTTCTGTTCCTGGACGAACGTCCAGGTGGCTCCAAAAAAGTCGCTCAGAGCAGGAAATGACTGTGACGGGACTCCACTTAGGGCGTTAGGTTCCGACCAAGCGAATTTGAGCCCGTCCGTTGAGGATCTGGACTGGCTCAGGCGGCGTCCACCGCCGTCACCGAGCCGGCCACCCCTACCGATTCGGTTCGCTGATCTGAGAGACGAAGATGCATCCGCCACCGCCCGGCGGATGGAGAAAGGGACTATCGATGTCCGCAGCGATCACGGCCGCCGAGCCGCAGCATCTGCACGCCCTCGCTCGTGCCAACGAAATCCGCCTTGCCCGCGCCAGTACGAAGCGAGCGATCGCCGCTGGCGAGGTGCGCGTGGCTGACGTGCTCCTCGATTGCCCGGCCGAGATCGAACGCATGGAGATCGGCGAGCTCATCAGCTGCCAGCGGCGCTGGGGTGGTCAGCGCACGCGCCGCCTGCTGAGCACGGTGCCGGTGGTAGAGACCAAGCTCGTCGGCGCGTTGACGGAGCGCCAGCGCCACGCCATCGCCGACGCCCTCGCTGGGCTTCAGAGCAACCTCGCGGTCGTCTAGGCCTGGCCGGACGCCACCGGCGGCCGATTGCATTGGCCGCCATCTCTTCGCCAGCTCCGCGGCCACGTGCCCGGAGGCGATGCGAGACGGAAGCACGCGGCCGGACTCCGCAGACTCCGTCCGACGGGCGCTCCTTCGGGGGCGCCCGTTGTCGTTGTCGGGCGACGCGCGACACCACGTGGAGCCGACGTGATGGCGATCGCATCCGCCCGGTCGGGCCGTGAGCCGGAGTTACTTCGACGCAGCCGGAGGCTTGGAGCCGTCGGCCTCGCGGCGTGACTGCGGCACGTAGGCGCGGTCAAAGAGTCCCCAGGCGATGAGGAAGACGACGCCACCGATCGCGATACAGGGGTTGCGGCCGAGCCCGGTGGTGCGCCAGCAGATCGCGCCGACGATGACCCCGATGATCATGGCCAAGACGGTGGCGTGGGAACGGAACCCGTGGTGGTGCTCCCGCCAGCTGAACTCGGCCGTGCCGAGCACGATCAGGAAGAAGCCCGCCATGATGCCGTCGCGGTCGGCCAGGAACGCCGCGATCAGGATCGCCAGCAGGCCGAAGACGATCGCGAGCTCGGCCAGAGGGAGCGGGTGCCAGGGCGCTGGCGGCGGGCTGAGCTTGGCTTTGGCGCGAGCCATCGCTTCGGGCGAGGGCGCCTTGCGCTTGGTGGGCTGCGTCGGCTCCGGTCCACGGGGCTGCCGCTTCTTGGGCTGCGAGCTGCGCCCCGAGGAACGTCCGGCCATGGCGCGGAGCCTACCGAGCCTGGAGCTGGCGCCCGCGGGGCTGCGGAGTCGCCGGCGCCGTAGCCTGATCGGGGTCGCGGTCCGCTAGGACCCACGTCGCGGGGCCGACGACGACGAGCGCCAGGAGCACGAGCGCGAGATCGATGGCGGTGGCAATGCCGAATTGCGAGATCACCGGGATCGTCGCCAGGCCCAGCACGCCGAAGCCGGCAATCGTCGCACCGGCGGAGATCGCGACCGCGCCGCCCGTCTCGCGGAGGGTCGACGTGATGGCGCGCTCACGCGGCACGCCGACGCGCCGCAGCGCCGCGTACCGCTCGCCGAGGAGCACGCTGAACTCCACGGCGACCGCCGCGACCAGCACGCCGAGGGCGGCCGTCAGCGGGGTGCGGGGCACGCCGAGGGCCCACATCGCCAGCTCGCTCCAGCCCAGGGCCATCAGGGGCGGGACGAGCGCCACCGCCGCGCGGCGCGGCGAGCGCAGCGCGACGAGCAGCACGAGGCCAGGCAGGAGGATGGCCAGTGCCGCGAGGGCGATCCGCCGATCGGGTGATTCGAGGGCGCCGGCGCTGGCGGCGACGACGGCGGGCAGTCCCGCCACTGCGGCTTCGGCCCCACCCGGGGCGGCTGCGGCGATACGGTCAAGCCGTGCGACGAGGTCGCGCTGGGCTTTGCCGTCGAGGGTGCCGATGCCGAACGGCAGGGCGATCACGCCGCGGTCGGCGTCGATCAGGCTCCGCGACAGCGCGGGCGGCAGGATGCTGAGCGCCCGTTCTACCTGCGCGTCGGTCGGGAGCGGGCCGGTGGCTTTGGTGCCGAAGAGTTCGTCGAGCGGCAGCGGGTTGCAGAGGCTGCGGCCGTCGCAGCGGCCGTCTCCCCCACCCGCGACCTGTCGCTGCGCGGCGACGAGGTAGCGCCAGAGGTCGGGCGAGCCGACCTCCTTGGTCTTCACGACCAGCGACACCGACGACGACGCGCCCGTCTGCTGGCGCAGCCGCTCGAGCTGCCGAGCGCCGGAGCTGTCTGGCGGCACGAGCGCCGTGAGGTTCGTCTCGACCGGCGTCTTGGAGCCGATGAGCGCGCCGCCGACGGCGACGGCCAGTCCGGTGAGCAGGACGACGACGGCGACGCGAGGCGTGGTGCGCGTCGCAACGAACGACGTGACGGCGCGAGCCGCCCGGCCGGCACCGCGAACGGGGCCGCTCGTGGCGATCATCTCGTCAGCCTCGTGGGCGGCGGCAAGGATGGAGTTGCTGGACGCCGCGGACGCTGGGGCATCGGCCTTGCTCGGGGTCGGCTGCGAGGAGCCGTCGCGCCGGCGCCGACTCAGGGAGATCGCGGCGGCCGAGGCAGCGGCCGCGACGAAGATGGAGAGGACGATCGCCGCCGAGAGCGCGATCGAGACCGTTCGGACGGTCTCAAATGGGCTGGCGAGGAGCGCGAGGGTGCTGGCGGCAGCGGCCGAGCCGGCGATCACCAGCGTGCGGAGGGCGTCCGCATGGAGGCGCCGCTCGAGCCGGAGCTGTGCCTGGACGGCCTGATCGACGGCGAGCCCGACGAGCACCGGCAGTGCGACGACGACGGCGAGCGAGAGCGCGCCTTGCGGGATCGCGAGCGCAAGGAGCGCAAAGCCAAGGACCGACGCGGCGACGAGCACAGGGAGGAGCCGGCGGCGTAGGCGGCGGGCGAGCAGCAGCACGACCGCCATCACCATGAGCGCGGCGACGCCTAGGGCCAGCGCCGAGCGGCGGATTGCATCGGAGAGCGTCTGCGTCGCCGGGGCCAGGCCCGTGAATTCGAGCGTTGCGCCGGTGAGGGCGAGCCCGAATGGCTTGGCGAGCATCACGTCTTGGAGGGCGTCGGTGATCTCAGCGCGCTGCCCGGCCGTGAGGTCACCGCGGAGCCGGACTTGGATGAGTGCGGTCTCGCGGTTCGGGAGGACGGCGGCGAGGCGGCGCTTGGGGCCGTACTTGCCGTCGTCGCCTTTGGCGAACAGGATCTGTTTGGCGAGTTGGTCGTTGCGCAGGGAGACGTCGTCGGCGAGTCCGCTGAGGCCGAGGCTTTGGGCGAGTTCGCCGAGCTGGGCGTAGGACTGGAAGACGACGTAGCTCTTGGCGGCCTCCCCGATCTTGGTGGCCTCGGCTTTGGACTTGCCGTCTTTGATCGCCTGCTTCTCGGCGGCCGTCTGCGCGGCGGTGGAGGTCTCAACGACGGCGGCGGTCTTCTCGTCGACCGTTTGGCCGATCGAGGCGATCGCCGAGTTGACGTAGGTGCCGGGCCCGTCGACGGACTGCACAGCTTTGAGATCCCGAACGCGGGTACAAGGCCCTGGCTTGGCCTCTTTGGGGACCTGCCCGGCGAGGCAGCCTTCGAGGCCGACGACGCGGAGCCGGTCGGCCTCGCTCGTCAGCGTCTTGACCATGTCGCCGCGGATGACGATCAGGGCGGCGTCGCCACCGAAGCTCGCGCGTTCCTCTTCGCCGGCCCGAGCCGCCGAGCTGCCGCTTGGCGCCAGTCGATCGAGCCGCCCGTCGACGGGAACGAGCACACCCGCGATGCCGCCGGCGATCGCGACGGCGACGAGAAAGCCGAGCGTGAGCCGCGGCGCTCTCGTGGCCAGGGCGAGCAGCCGGCTCAGCATCGCGGGTTAGTTCCCGGTGACGCTGGGCTCGGTGCTCGAAGGAGCAGCCGGCAGCTGCGGGTACGTCGTGAGTTTGCCCGCCGACAGTGAGAACTGGCCCTGGACGGTGCAGTCCGCGGGAGCGGAGGTCGGCGTCGTGGGCGCCGGTGCGCTCGGGGTCGTCGACGCCGGATTCGTCGAATCCGGAGTCGTGGAGAAGTAGCCGTAGGGGTCGAACAGGCTGTAGCGGATGGCGTCGATCAGGGACACGTCAGGGATGCTCTTGTTGCCCGATTTGGGGGCGTTGACAGATTCCAGCGCGTTGAACGTCGCGTTGGTCGTATCCGGAATCCGTGGCACGGCTGTACCACAGCTTTGGGCGCTGTATGCATCCATCAGGCCTTGACCGATCTTGCTCGCCCAGCCCTTTCGGCGGTAGGCGTTGCCCTGACCCGTTGAGAATCGGTTCGACGAGGCGGCCACTGCGTCGGCTTGGAGAACGGCCATACCACGAACCTGCCGAGGGGCAGCCCCGTCGCGATAACGGTTATCAAGCCCAGTCGTCGTCTGCGTCGCAGACATCACATTGCCGAGTGCCCCCATGAGCTCATCGCTGTACAGACCGGCGTACTCGAGGATTGGGTTGAGCTGCTTGAGGAACGGGTCAATGCCGTCGAGAAGGACCGGAAGGACCTCGAGGGTCTTCTCGGTAGCGGGGAGCCCCTTCTTCCCGGCCTCGTTGACGCGTTCGACGCCAACCAGCAGCTGCCTGAGCTCGGGAGCGACGTCGGTGAGCGCCTTCGTCGCAGGAACGAGCGCCTTCGCGGTCGGCGTGAGCGCCTCGACCTTGGGTCCGGTCTCCTGGGCGAAGTCCTCAACGGCTTTCGTGCCGGTCTTCGTCGCGGTGAGGAAGGCCGGCAGGCGCTGGATCAAGGCGGTAAGCGCGGCGTCGTTCTCGCCGGTCTGGCGGAACACGCGCTCGCTCTCGCGAACGGCGCGGGTGAGTGCGCCGCGCTGGCTGGTCGCCGCGTCGAGGACAACGCGCGACTCACGCAGGCTGGAGCGCACGTAAGGCTCTTGCTCGTTGAGCGTCTGGCTCACGTCGGCGAGTTCGCTGACGAAGCCCTGCAGCTGGACGAGCGCCTGACCAACGTTGGACCCTTGGCCGACGAGCCCCTTGCCGCCATCCTGCATCCACTGCTGGAAGTAGGCACGGGTCTCGGGGTTGAAGGTGGCGAACACCTCGTCGAGCTCGGTCGTCTCGCCGATGTCGTCGTTCGGGATCTGGCCACCCTCAGGGATCACGCCACCGGCGGTCCCGTTGTCGGGCGGGGTCAGCGAGACGTACGTCTCGCCGAGGAGCGTCTTCTGGCGAAGGATCGCTTTCGTGTTCTTGGGCAGGGGAGCGAAGCGGTTCTCGATCTGCAGCGTCGCGATCGAGCGACCGTCGGCGCCAGGGGTGACCTTCTTCACTCGCCCGATGCCGACCCCGGCGATCCGGATGTCAGCCTCGACGGCGAGCGAGGTCGCTTCCGGGAACGTGGCGGTGATTCGGTAGCCCTGGGCTTTGAAGGGCACGGCACCGCCGAACTGGAGCCAGAGGAACAAGGTCAAGCCGAAGCACGAGAGGGCGAAGATCACCATCGTGAGGAGCTTGCCGAGCGTTGGGACCTGACGGTTCATGGTGTCGCTGCCGTGGTCGCCGACTTCGAGGGGCAAACCTGCGCGAACGTTTGACCGTTCGAGAAGACCGTCTTCGCCGACGGGAAGCCGAGGAGATCGATGATCGCGCGCGCATTGGGGTTCTGCTGGCGGATCAGACTAGTCAAGCCGCTCGCGTCGCAGTCGGACAACACCACTGCGCGCCCCAGGGAACCGGCAGCATCCTGCATTGACGTGACCGACATGACGGCATGTCCGAGGTATCCGGCAAGCGTCAGCGCGCTGAGGTCGTCGCCGGACGGCTCGTAGGCGAGGCCATCGAAAAGGTTCTGGAGGACACCGGTGCCGGTAGAGACGTTCTTCGCCGAAGACGAGAGATTGTCTACGGCCGGCTTGAGCTTGTTGAGCGGCTCCTGCACTTCCTTCGCGAACGGACGGAGGTCGTCTCGCAACACGGGAGTGGCTGCATTGGCGAACTCGGTCAGTCCGGCGAGTCCGGCATCCAACTTGCGGGTCGGGCGCTCCAGGGTGCGCGAAGCCTGACCGAGGTCGGAACTCAGCTTGCCGGCGGTTTCGAGGAGTTCGCGGGTGTCCTTCAGAGCCGATGGGCTCTTCTTGACGATGCCGGCGAGGTCTTGATCGCGGTCTGCGATGGCCGAAAAGGCCTCGGCCGAACTCGAGATAAAGGTGCCGAGTGCTTCCTGATTGTCGCCGATCGCGTCGGAGACCCGGGCGAGGTTCGTGACGGCGCGGGCTGCCTCGGCGTTGCGGGACTTCAAAGCCCTCGCGATGCGTGCAGAGTAGACCGTCGTGGGCTCAAACTTCTTGAGGACCTCGCCGAGTTCCTTGCCACCGTCGCCCTTGAGCGCCTTTGCTCCCTGCTGAAGCAGGATGGCCAAGTAGGCGCGGGTGTCGACGTCGAACTCCGAAAGGATCTGGTCGAGCTCGACGGGCGTCATCGTGCGGGTGGCGGGGATGTTGCCGCCTTCCGGGATGAGCGGCGCGTTCTTCGTGCCCGGATCGAGCTGGATTACCATGTCCTGGAGCGGCGTGCGCGGGCGCAGCGAGGCCGAGGCGTCGGTGTGAATGCGACTCGCGTACTGGCGACGGATCTTCACGAGCACCCGGCCGCGGCCGTTGACGAGCTGCACGTCGCCGATCTCACCGACGGTGACGCCGGAGATCGTGACCGTCTGACCCTGGCCTGGGACCACCGCCTTGGCGGAGTGGAAGTCAATCGTGTAGTCGACGAAGTCGGAGCCGACCACCGGGACCCACTTGGGCAGGTAGAACCGCTGATTACTGAGGATGTAGCCGGCGGCCGCAAGGCCAACCACGACGACACCAAGCACTGCTACGAACGAGACGGCGTAGCGTTCAAGGACGCGTTTCATCCGTTCGGCCTGCTTCCATCTGCGACGCCGGACGGCACCGCGTTCAGGTTCGGGAGGGACTTCGACGTACAGGGCACGTCGAATTTCCACGGGGCCGTAGTTGACGACATCAGCGTCTTGGCCGGGAACGCCGGTCGGGTACTCGTGGGAGCGCTGTTCGTCACACCAAGATACGGCGTCTCGCCAGCGGTGCGCCGCTTGGAACCGACGTAGTTGACGCCGGAGGCCGACGCCGCTCGAGCGAAGAGTCCGTTCGCGTCGAAGGCCTGCGAAGAGCCAGCGAGGCCGACAAAGCCGCGGAGCGTCTCATCCCAGGACGTGAGCCCAGTCGTGTACTTCCCGTCCTGGATCCGCTGGTTCGCGGTCGGGACAAGCACGTCAGAAGCGCACACCGAAAGGTTGTCGAGGTTGTCGAGAATCGACTCGAGGTAAGGCGCCGACTTGGCAAGTCCCTCCGTGATCGGTTCAAGGTCGTCCACGAGCGCACCCGCTTCTTCGTCAGAGAGGAGTGCCTTGGACTGCGTCAGGAACGGGCCGGAGGCGTCAACCAGTCCTGGCACGCGGTCAAGCCCGGCGGTGACGTTCTCAGCGACCGCCGTAATCGGGCCCAACGACGCCCGGATCTGCGGGAGGGTCTCTTCGGCAACGCGAAGGGTCGGCGGAAGCTCGGCAATCCCGGCACTCACGGCCTGGGAGTTCTCGGCGAACACGCTGACCGTGCGATCGAGACCGTCGATCAGCTGACCGAGTTCGTCGGCGTTGTCGGCCACGGGACCGGTCAGCCGTGCAAACGAGCGAATCGCTGCGGCGAGGTCACCCCGCTCCTGGCCTTGCACGGCTCGGAGCAGTTTCTCGATGTCCTGGCCGGAGCCGGCAGCAGCCTTGATGGTGTCGTTGAGCGACTGGCCAGCCGACTGGCCCTTGGTGAGGGCGTTCTTGTCGTCCGGGTCGACGTCGGCAAAGGCCTTCCCGACCTGCTGGATCACGACCTGGAGGTCCTCACGCTCGGGGCCCTGGAACGTCGAGAGGATCTCGTCGAGCTGCGGGGAACGGGAGGACTGCGTCAGCGGGATCGTGTCGCCGTCTTCGTAGGTGGGGTTGCCGGGGGCACCCGGGCTCATGTCGAGCACGAAGTTGCCCTCAAGGAAGAGACGCGGACGGATCCGAACGGTGGCGCCCTCGTAGACCGGAAGTCCCTTGGCGTTGATGTCCAGGTTGAGGAGCGCGGCCTCAGTGCCGTTGTAGCGCTCGATGCTGCCGACCTTGCCGACGTCTACGCCTGCGATGCGGACGACCGAGCCGCGCTTCACGCCACCGGCATCCTGCACGACCACACCGAGGTGGAACGGGCGCGAGAACGGGTTGTCCTTCTTGAAGCCGTAGTAGACCAAGAACGAGAGGACGATGATGAAGAGAAGGCCGGCGCGGGTGGGGTTGCGGTAACCGCGGCGTGCTGCGCGAGGACTCATTCGTTGTCCTCCGTCGTGGCTGGGGTCGTCCGGAACGGCGAATCGAGCGGCGGTGTAGGTCGGTAGCGCGTCCGGGAAGTACTGAGCACCGGCGATCCGACCGTGATGGACTGCTTCGCGGTAGCGACCGAGACGCCGTTGACGGTCTGGATCGGGAAAGCGCGCGCCTCATAATCCGGCTCGCAACGGTTGCCGGCACCGGTCACCGGAACAGGGTTTGAATGCAGGAAGGGGTAGTTCGTGACGATGCCTTGCGAACGAGCTTCCGAACCGTTGCCATTGAATGCGCCCGCTGGCGGCACGGCGCCGGTTGATGGCGCGGTGGCCGGGACGCTCTCGTTGTTGGGCGAGAACGGCGCGATCATCGGCGAAACGCGAACCCAGCTACCGAGTGAATCGCCGTCGGAGGTCGCGCTCGCAAGGTTTTGGAAGAAGCGCGAAGGGTAGGCGCAGACCGTCTGAGCTTGGCTCAAGCTCGTGGCAAGCGGCTGAGCACTGAGGGAGAACTGGGTGATGCCGTCGAGGCCACGCGCCACCACTGAGCTGTTGCCGAGCCGATCGAGTGCGTCGAGGACGCCGTTGAACTGACGCGCAAACTCCGGGACGCCGGCGAGCCCGGTCACACCAGCGGTACTTGCGGCCGCGAGATCGTCGGCGCCGTTGGCAAGGTTGGCGAAACTGGGTCGCAGTTCGCTCGCGAAGGCGATATGCGGCTTGACGGCTACTCGGGTCGAGGCCAGCGACGCGGCCGTCGAGTTCAACGCATCGGGGGCGACGTTGAGCGTCTCGGTGAGTGACTCACCCGATCGCGCGATTGCGCCCGTGGTCTGGTCAAGACCACGGAAGAGGCCACCCGTCGCCTCGCCCGCGGCTGCGAGTTCGCCGGTGAAGCGCGACAGAGCCGTCAGGAACGGCACGAGGCCGTCCTGCTCGTCGGCAAGGACCTTGGCGACCGGGACGATGTTCTCGCTCAGCGGGCCAGCGTCGTCGATCAGTTCGCCGATCACGGAGCCACGGCCAACGAGGGCGTTGCCAAAAGCGGTGACCGTGGCGACGATGCCGGCGCGCGTCGGGTCGTCGAAGGTGTTGAGAAGCTGGTCGATCTCGACCGGATCAGGCGTTGAGTTCTCAAGGGGAATCTTGGAGCCCCAGTCGAAGACCTCGTTATCGGTGCCAAGCGTGAGCTGGACGTACTTGAGACCGAGCAGCGAGCGCGCCCGGATGAGCACGGTCGTGTCGACCGGAATGGGCTCCGCGCCCTGGTCGAGCTTGAGGCCAAGGACGGCCGTAATCGTCCCGTCGGGGTAGCGCTTGGGTTCCGTCGTCTCAACGATGCCGATGCGAGTACCGCCGACGCGGACGTCGTTGCCCGGCACAATGTTCGCGGCGTTCGTGACCTCCACGAAGAGGCGCTCCGACGGTACCCACGGCAGACCGCGGTTCGCGTTGTAGCCCAGGAAGGTCATGATCAGGACGAGCAGCACGGCGATCGCACCGATCAGCGCGGGGCTCATGCGACTGCCGCGTCCACCGACAGCGCTACTCACTGGGTGCCTCCGAGCAGCAGGTCCGCGGCGGCCTGGTCGGCCGTCGGGGTGGTGGGCTTTGACTGCGCCTGGCCGTTGGCCGCGGCCGACGAAGCAGCCGGTGCGGCGGGGCGGCTGCGCGTACAACCGGCGGTCATGCCTCCAGGGGTGGCGCCGCAGGTGCCGATGTTCTGAATCGCACCGCGCAGGTAGTAGCCGCTGTCGTCACGCCCGTTCAGCGAGTACGCCAAGCCGTAGATCGCGTCCAAGAAGTAGTCCAAGCCGCCGGTGGAGCGGAAGTCGCCGAGAGCCAAGCCAAGCACTGAGCCGGTGGTCTTCACGGCCGATGACGTCTTGACGAGGCGGTCGATCAGCGCGAGGTTCGTGTCGCTCGTGAGGATGTCGCTCGCCTTGTTGGCGGTCGGGCCGAGTGCCTTGACGGCCTTCGTGCCCTGGGCGGAGACCTCAGGCAGATCGTTCAGGATGGTCGCGATGTCGTTCGAGGAGCTGTTGAGATCCTTGGCGATCGGCTGGAGCTGCTCGGCCAAGTCGTCGACCGTATCGACCGTCGGGCCAACCTCGTCGAGGAGTGAGTTGAGCGAGGCGATCGTCGCCTGCAGCTCGCCCTTGCTGCGAGCCAGACGGCTCGAGACCTGGGCGCCGTTGGAGATGGTGCCAGACAGCGAGGCGCGCTCGGTCGAGAGCGACGCGAGCGTCTGATCCGACGAGGAGACGAGCGCCTTCAGCATGTCTTCCTGATCGGAGAGCTGCTTGAGGATCCGGTTGGCATACGTCAGCGCGTCGTTGCTCTTGCGCAGCGTCTTGGCGATCTCGTCGCCACGACCAGCGACGCCAGCGCCGAGTTCGCGAATGATGATCGTGAAGCGGTCGCGGACGGTGGCCGTGTTCAGGTTGAGCAGCTGATCCGGGTCGACCGGCACGGCCGTGTTGGAGACCGGCAGGATGTGCTGGCCCTTGTACGGGCCTTCCGTCTGGGCCGGAATCTTCGGAGCAGGGACGGCGCCCTCAGGGCGCGGCTGCGTGAGTTCGCATTCGATGAAGCGCTCACCGATGAGCGCCTGCGGGCGAATGGTGCAGCGGCCGTCCTTGCGGAGATCCTGGAAGCCGGGCTTCGTGATCGTGAACGTCACGGCAGCCTGGTTCTCGTCGGTGAGTTCGACGTCGTCGACCGCGCCAACCGAGACGCCCGCGATGCGGACGTCGAGGCCGCCGGTGATGAACGAGGCGCTGTCGAAGATCGCACGGACTTGGTAGCCGTTCGACGTCTCGTCGCCGCCGCAACCAGCGACGGCGATCGTGGCGCACAGGCCGGCGGCCGCCGCGAAGCGGCGTGCCACGCGCATGCGCGGGGAGGTGGTGGTCTCGCGCGGGTGACTCATGGGCCAGGCGGGACGTCGGAGGTGGAGCAAGCGATCGCGCCGCCGTCGGTGAACGGCGCGGAGCCGTCCGACGTGGCCTGAGCGGCAGAGCCCGGGCAACGGTTCGTGGTGGTCGTCAGACCCTGCAGACGGTTGTTGAAGCTGTCGCGAGCGATGAGGTCGGTCGAGGCGCCGCTACCGGAGGCCTGGAAGGGGTTGAGCACCGACGACAAGCGCAGGTAGTGACCGAGCGCGTCGTAGTTCGCCGAGACGAGACCCAGGCCGGTGATGGCCGAGACGACATCTGGGGTGTAAGCGCGAGCCTTGGCGAGCAGTGGGCTCGAGTCGGTCAGTGCCTTCGGCACCGTCTTCGATGCGCTCTCCGCAGCTTTGCCAACGCCAACCGAGGCGTTGAGGAGATCAGCGGCGTCGTTGTTGGCACCTGGCTTGTTCAGCGCGCGAGCGACGGCGGCGATGGTCGGCTCGCCGCTGTTCAGCGTGTCCGTCAGCTGGTTGAGCGACTCCGGGACGCCGCCGCGCACGTCGTAGCCCTTGTCGATCAGGGCCTGCACGGCGTCGAGGGTCTCGGGCAGCTCCTGCATCAGCAGCGTTGCCTCGGCGAGGACGCCTGGCGAGCGGGCGATCGTCTCGCCGATCTCGGTGCCGTTGCCGGCCGCGGCCTGTGCTGCGATCCCGGCGTTGTTCGTCAGGCGCGTGATCTGCGTGGTGCGCTCGGAGAGCGCGCTGGAGATCGCCGCGCCGTTCACGATGATCTCTCGCAGGGCCTTGTCGTCTTCGACGTTGAGCGCCTTCGCGAACTCGCGGCCCTCCTTGAAGGTGCCGGGAGCGTTCTCGACCGCGGTCCGCAGCTCGGCGGAGTTGTCCTTCACGATCTGCGCCTGGCCCTTGACGAACTGCTGGAGTCCTGCGCGGGTCTTCTCGTCGAGCGCGTTGACGAACTCATCCTGGCCGGCGATGCCGCGCGTGACGTCCTGGCCGAGGACGGCGTTGTCTGGCAGTTCCTTGGCGTTGTTCGGAGCGAGATGCAAAGCGATGAACTTGTTGACGACGCCACCAACGGACGCGGCGCGGATCTGCGCCGTGGTGCCCTTGCGGAGCGGACCAAGCTCGTCGACCTCGATCTCAACCTTAGCCTTAAGGTCGTCGGTGATCCCGATGTCTGACACGGTGCCCATCTGGATGCCGTTGACCTTCACGAGGTTGCCGCGAATGAGACCGCCAGCGTCGTCGAAGATCAAGACGTAACGCGGAGCATCGCCGCCGCGCAGGCCAACGAACGCAAGCGCGAGCACGCCAAGGAAGATCGCTGCCAGTGCAGCGATGCGGGACGGGGTCATCGGAGCGACCCTCGCTCATGTGCCATGGGATGGGGCACGCGGTGCTACTCCATCCCCAAGGGGCCGTCGGCTTCGCCGGTGAGGAACTGGCGCACGAACGGATTCGGCGAATCAAACAGATCCTGGGCGGGGCCGGACTCCACGATGCGGCCCTTCCAAAGGACCGCAATATGCTCCGCGACGCGCCGGGCGCTCGCGATGTCGTGGGTGATGACGATGTAGGTGCCGCCGTTCTCGGCGTGGACCTCTTCGATCAGCTCGCACAGCAGTGCGGTGCGGACCGGGTCGAGGCCCGAGTCGGGCTCGTCGAAGAGGACGATGTCCGGGTCGAGCACCAGCGCGCGGGCGAGGCCGGCACGCTTGCGCATGCCACCGGAGAGCTCGTTCGGGTACTTGTCGCGCGCCGGAATCAGACCGACCTCGTTGAGGCGACGGTCGACGATGTCCTTGATCTCGCGCTCACCCTTGTCGGTGTGCTGACGCAGCGGGAAGGCGACGTTGTCGTAGAGGTTCATCGACCCGAAGAGCGCGCCGTCCTGGAACAGGACGCCGAAGCGCTTGCGCAGCTCGAAGAGGTCGACGTCGGCTAGGTTCGGGACGGACTGGCCCTGGACCAGGACGTCGCCCTGGTCCGGGAAGAGCAGGCCCACCATGTGCTTGATGCAGACGGACTTGCCCGTGCCCGATGGCCCGAGGATCATCGAGACGCGGCCCTCGGGGATCGCGAGATCCAGGCCGCGCAGGATCTTGTTTGAGCCGAACGCCTTGTGGACGCCCTTGAACTCGATCGCGAACGGACCGGTCAGATCGTGGGTCTCACCGTTGTGGTAGGCGTACTCGTCGGCCTCAAGGCGCGGGTCGGGCTCGCGGACGGCGATGCCGCCGGTGCGCGCGGGCGCCTCGGAAGCTGCGGCCGGAGCCGCTGCGGCAGCGGCGACGGGCTCGCGGTTGCCCTCGATCTCCTCGAGGAAGAGATCATCAGCCTCGTTGATCAGGCCGCGGTCGCCCGGGCTGGCCGGTTCGCGCGGGGGAATCTGGTTGAAGTCCTCGGGGCGCATCGGCTCCAGCGACTCGTCACCTGCGTGGTGTGGCGTCTCGTCCATGGTCAGCCTCCGATCGGGGCTCGAGGGTTGGATCCCCAGAAGACCTGGGTCAGGACCATGCCGATGATGTGCACGAGCACGATGTTGACGGCCATAGACTTGGCCGTCGCCGTACCGACGCCGACCGGCCCGCCACTGGTGTTGTAGCCGTAGAAGCAGGCGACCAGCACAATCACCGTGGCCATCAGCATGGCCTTGGTGAGGCTAAAGATGAGATCGGGCGGATTCTGGAACTGCCAGAAGAGCTGGAGATAGCCGCCAGAGGAGACCTGACCGAGCTGCTCCACGACCGCCACGTAGGAGCCAAAGAACCCGAAGCCCACACCCGTGACGTAGAGGAACGGCAGCACGATCCAGGAGGCGAGCAGTTTGGTTGAGCAAAGGAACGTCAGTGAGTCGACGCCCATCACCTCGAGCGCGTCGATCTCTTCGGAGATCCGCATGGCGCCGAGCTCGGCCACGATGCCGGTGCCGACCTTGGAGGCCATCATGTAGCCGAAGACGTACGGGACGAGCTCGCGCAGGTCGCACCAGGCGGTGAACACTGCGGCGTAGGCGGGGGCGCCGACGGCTGAGGTGGCCGAGCCGCCCTCGATGCCGCACTGCAGCCCGAGCACGAAGATCATCGACACGATCACGAACCCGGAGCTCACGATGATCAGCCCGGCCTGACGGATCAGTTCGCCGGTGAAGTGGAACACCTTGAACGTGAAGATGCTCTTGAGAATGCGCATCGAGAACTGCACGATCTCGCCGGCGTTCCCGACGGCCTCGCCGATCGTCGACTGCTCGAACTTTGTGGAGATCGTGCTCATCGCAGCACCGAGAGCTCGGGGTGCGTGGCGACGAGAATGATCGTGAAGACGTAGTTGAACGAGAACACGCTCGCGAACGCGAGGACGACCGCCTGGTTGACGGCCCGACCTACGCCCTCGGCGCCGCCGGACGCGGTCATGCCCTTGTAACAGCAGATGATCGCGATGATCGCGCCGAAGAGGGAACACTTGATCAGCGACCCCCAGAGGTCGGTGAGCGAGGCGTTCGTGAGGAAGGTCGAGAAGAACGGGGCGAGCGGTTCGCCGTTCACGAGCGTCGCGATCAGGCCGCCGGAGATGCCGAAGAGGATCGCGTAGATGTCGAAGAGGCTGGCGATCACGATCAGCGCCAGGAACCGGGGCACCACCAGGTTCTTCACCGGGTCGACGCCGAGGACCTGGAGGGCGTCGAGCTCCTCGCGGATCTTGCGAGCACCGAGATCGGCCGTCATGGCGGTGCCGGCGACGCCGGCGGTGACGATCGCCGTCACGATCGGCGCGAACTCGCGGATGGCCGCGAGCACGAAGAAGCCACCGAGGCGGTCCGGCGCACCGAACAGGTTGAGGAAGTTGATCGCCTGCAGGCCAGGGGCACCGAAGTTGACGGCGACCGTGGAGATCAGCAGCGGGAGCCAGCAGAGGCGCAGCGCAAAGAGGAACTGCCCGACGAACTCAGGGCCGTACGGGTACGGCGGCGTGAGGGCCGAATTGATCGTCCGGGACGTCAGCAGCAGCATGCTGCCGATCTCCGTCAACGCGTCGACAGCGGGCGCAACTGCGCGGTTCAGGACGCTCATGCGCGCACCAGTGAGTTGTTCACTGCTCGGGACACCGACGGCGAACAGTACGAGATGTTCGACACAGACGCGGCGCTCCTCGTGCAAGCCCGGCGCAAAGGCAGCGGCAACGGGCCGAAGCGCCGCATGCAGCGACGCCGGATGTCGGGGTGATGCGTAGGCACGGGCGAGTCAGGGTAGGGTTCGCGCAGTGCTGCGCAGCTCCCTGCCCATCTCATCACAGTCGCCCGGCGTGAGTTCCGTCGGAATCCGACGTACCACCAGCGCCGTGCGACTGGTCACGCTCGGAACCGCCGTTGTAGCGGCGTTCACCGTCGCTGGGTGCGGCGTTGCAGAGCCGGTGCCGGACGCGGCGGTCAAGCCGGTTCAGTTGGAAGTCTCGCCCGCCAAGTTCTCCAAGACCAAGCAGGTCAGCGGCGACGACGTGGTCTTCTCGATGACCATTAAGAACGTCGGGCAGAACCCCGCGCCGAGCCTTTTGGTGCAGCTCGAGGGCAACGAAGAGACCACGCTGGGGACCCCTTCCTTGGAAGGCCGCTTGCGCGTCGAGAAGGACGATCTTCCGGATGCGGTCCAGCGCGCCGCGTGGTTCGTCAACGCAGCCCCCGGACGGACGCCGCTCAGCAACAGCTCGATGTATACGGGTGGGCCGCTGAAGCCGGGCGAGGCGCGCACCATGCGGTGGAGCCTCAACGCTCAGACGGCCGGCGAGCATGAGCTCCGCTACCAAGTGTTTGCCGGGCAAACCGGCGCGGCAGCGAAGGCCACCCAGGGCACCGGGCTCACCGGCGGCGCGAAGGCCGTCATCACCAACAAGTAAGGCAGCTGCAGGCGGTCCTTGCGAACGCCTGTTCCCGTCCGGCGGGCGAACTAAGATCGCCGGATGCGTCTGCTGCACACCGCCGACTGGCACCTCGGCCGCACCCTGCATGGGGCGAGCCTGCTGGAGGCCCAGGCGGCGGTGATCGAGCAGCTCGTCGAGCTGACCAAGTCCGAGCAACCGGACGCCGTCATCCTTGCCGGCGACGTCTTCGACCGGGCCTACCCCCCTCTGGCCGCCGTCGAACTCTTCGACGAGGCCGTCACTCGGCTCGCGGAGTCGCGCGCGGCGATCGTGATTACCAGCGGAAACCACGATTCTGCGGTGCGTCTTGGCATGAATGCTCGTGTCGCCGAGGCTGCCGGCGTCCATATCCGGACGCGCCTCGATCGCATCGCCTCGCCGGTCGAGGTCGAGAGCCGCGCCGGTGGCGAGCGCGCCCTGATCTACGGCATTCCCTACCTCGACCCGCCGAGCACCGCACCAATTCTTGGCGCGTTGCAACCATCACACCCGGGCGTGCTCGGGGCTGCGGTCGGCCAGATCGCCGCCGATCGCGAGACGCGCGGCCCCGGTTTGGTCGTAATCGCCGCTCATGGCGTCGTCGCTGGAGGCCAGGCGGTGGGCGAGTCCGGCGGCGGCGTGGAGCGCTCGATCGACGTTGGCGGCGTGGCAGCCGTGCCGCGCGAGCTCTTTGCCGGCATCGACTACGTCGCGATGGGACACCTGCACCGGCCGCAGGGCCTGGGTGAGCGCGTCCGCTACAGCGGGGCACCACTGGCCTTCTCATTCGACGAGGCCGGAGATCGCAAGTCCGTCGCACTGCTGACGCTCAGCGAGAGCGCCGTGCCCGGCGTCGAACTCATTCCCACGCCAGCACCCAGGGCGATGGCGCGGCTGCGCGGCACGCTCGACGAACTCCTCACCGGCGACGAACACGCCACGGCCGAGGGCGCCTGGGTCGAGGCAACGCTGACCGATCGCCTCCGCCCGAAGCTCGCCATGGAGCGCCTGCGCGGGCGGTTTCCCCACATCCTCAAGCTCGCCCATGAGCCGGTGCGCGACGGAGCGAGTGACACGGCAGGCGCCCAGAGCTACGGGGATCGCGTGCGCGGCCGCACCGAGCTCGAGATCGCGGAGCAGTTCTTGGCCGAGGTGCGCGGGGGCACCGCGGCCGACGCCGAGGAGCAGGCACTCCTGCGCGAGGCGCTTGAGGCCTACGGGCGCGAAGAGGCCTTGCGTTGAGGCTCCACCGCCTCTCGATCGAGGGCATCGGACCGTACGCCCAGCGCCAAGACCTCGACTTCGACGAACTGACCGCCCAAGGGCTCTTCTTGCTGACCGGGCCCACCGGCGCCGGGAAGACGACGGTCCTCGACGCGATCGTCTTCGGCCTCTACGGCACCGTGCCCGGCGCGCGCGGTGGCGACGGCGTGCGAGACAAGCGCGCCCGCGGCCGCATCGTCAGCGACCTCCGAGACGTCAACACTAAGCCTGAGGTTGAGCTTGAGTTCACGGTCGCTGGGCGCCGGCTGCTCGTTCGCAGAAGCCCGGAGTACCTGCGTCCGAAAGCCCGCGGAGAGGGGCTGACGATCGCGAAGGCGTCGGCGTCGCTGGAGGAGTTCGTCGATGGCATGTGGGTGCCACGGTCGACGGATTTCCAAGAGATCAGCGACGAGATCCAGCCGCTGCTCGGGATGAGCGCCGATCAGTTCTCGCAGGTCGTGCTCCTCCCCCAGGGCGAGTTCGCCGGCTTCTTGCGCGCGTCGGTAGCCGACCGGCGCCGCGTGCTGGAGCGGCTCTTCCAGGTCGACCGCTACAAGTCGGTCGAGGACTGGCTGCGCGAGCGCGCCGAGCAAGCGAAGACCACCTTGGCCGATGCCGCGGACCGCCTCGAGGGGATCGTCGACCGACTCGCTGGCGCCATCGGTGCGGGCGACGAGGAGGACGGCGTCCCTGGTCGCGGCACCACCACCGAGGAGGTCGGCGCCTGGGTCGCCGCGCAGCGCGCGGCAGCGACCGCCGGGGCTGCAGGCGCCGTCCGCGACGCCGAGCAGGCCGGCAACGCCTTCGCGGATGCCGATGCTGCGTATGGCCGACTCGTCGCTGTCGCCGAGCTTCAAACGGCGCTGGAGAGCCGCGAGGCGGCGCTGCAGACGCACAGCACCCGCATGCCGAAGGCGCGCGAGTGGCTCAGCACCGTTGCGGGAGCCGAGATTGCTGGCGACGAAGACCGGTGGGCGCCCGCGGCGCGAGACGCGCGAGCCAGGGCCGGGTCGCTGCAGAATCGCGTCGCCGACGAGCGGCGACTCCCCGCACTTAGGTCTGCTGCAGAAGCGTCGGACGCGGCGGCAAAGCGTGCGACCACGGCAGCGCAAGCCGCCGACGCCGCCCAGGCCGATGCCACGCGAGCGCTCGGCCCGGCCCGAGAGGGCGTCTCCCTCGCCGCTCGCGATGAGGAGGCCCACCGCGCGCTCTCCCGCGAGCGGCCGTCGCTCGCTGCCCGTGTCGCAGCGGCCACGCGCCGCGACGCCCTCCAGCGCGAGCACGCCGGACTCGCCCAGCAGCTCGACGGCGCCCTCGCCGCGCGGAAGCAGGCCGACGCGGCGCTCGCCGCCCAGCCAGCCGAAGCCGAGCTCGACCGCCGCGCCTCGGAGGCCGCCGCGACGCAGCGATCGCTGGCCGAGCAGCGTGCCGCGATCGAGAGCGAGGAGGCGCAGCTCGACCGCGACCGCGCCGCCCTCGGCGACGACGAGCGCGCCCGCACCACGCTCCTGAGCGAACAGGCCAGGCTCACCGAACAGCGCGACCGGGCTCGAACAGGCCAGCAGGACGCCCGCGAGGCCTACCTCGCCGCCCGCGAGGCGCGGCTGAACGCGATGGCCGCTGAGCTTGCCGCCGATCTCGACGACGGCGCCCCATGCCCGGTCTGCGGCGCCCTCGACCACCCCACGCCCGCCCGCCCGGCCGGCACCAGCGATCTGCGAGCGGTCGAGGACGAGACCGCTCGGCTCGCGGCCACGGCCGACCAGGCGCTCGCCAGCGCTGAGCAGGCCCTTGCGATCTGCGCCAGCCAACTCGACTCGGTCAGCGTCGAGCACCTCGGCACTCGCCAAGCCGACGTCGACAGGCGCGGCGCCGCACTTGCCGCCACGGCGCAAGCACTGTCGGTGGCCGAGGCCGAGCAGGCAGCGCGCGCTGCCGATCTTCAGACCGCCGTTCGTGCTCGGCGCGAAGCCCTCGCCCTCGCCGAGCGGGCGCGCGCAGCCGAGCGGACGGCAGAGCAGCAGGTCGCTGCCGGCCGAGAGGAGATCGCCGCCGCGACCGCGAGCGCAGGCGGAGCGACCGCGGCGGCGGCCCAGGCCGACCTCGACCAGCTTGATACCGAACTCGCTCGCCTCGCCGGCCTGATCGCAGGCGCGGCTGCCGCCCGCGAGCGGGTCACCGCACTCGAGCACCAGATCGAGACGCAGCGAAAGACGTCTGCGGACGCGCGAACGGTCGCCGCCGAGCAGCGCCAGCGCGCCGCCGGACTCCGCGAAGAAGCCGCCCGTCTCGACGCCGAACTCGCTGAGCTGCGCGGCAAACACCCGTCGGTCGAGGCCGCCGCGCACGCCGCCGGCGAGTACGCGCGCACGGTCGAGGCCGCCGCCGAGCTGCTCGGGGAGTACCGCAGCGCGACCGTCGCCCGCGACGAATCGCGCGACGCCCTCGCGGTGCGCGCCGCCTCCGATCCACCAGCCGACGGCGAACCCACCGAGATCGCCGAACGCATCGCGCTGCGCGCCAGCCTCCGTGCCAACGCCGCCGACGCCGCCAGCGCCGCCGCCTCAGCCCTCGCCGAATCACGTCGACGCACCCAAGCGCTCGACGACGCCGAGGCCGCGCTGAAGGACCTCGCCGATCGCCTGGGACCTGCGGCGATCGCGGCCGAGCGCGTGATCCGGCTCGACGCAACGGTGCGCGGCGCCGGAGACAACGTCCGCAAGATCAGCCTCGCCACCTACGTCCTTGCGGCGCGGCTGGAGCAGGTCGCGGCGGCCGCAACCGTGCACCTGCTGCGGATGTCATCTGGGCGCTACGAACTCGTCCACCACGACGACCGCTACGGCGGCGGCCAGGCCGGACTCGGCCTGCGCGTGCGGGACGGCTGGACGGGCGAAGAGCGAGACACCGCCACGCTTTCCGGCGGCGAGGCCTTCTACGCCTCACTTGCGCTTGCGCTCGGCCTCGCCGAGGTCGTCACGAGCGATGCCGGTGGCCGGCCGCTCGACACGCTGCTCGTCGACGAGGGCTTCGGCTCACTCGACCCAGACACGCTCGAGGACGTCCTCGACGAACTCGACGAACTCCGCGCCGGCGGCCGCGCCATCGGCCTCGTCAGCCACGTGGAGACCCTCTCCGAGCGCATCCCCGCCCAGCTCCGAGTCACCCCAGGCCGCACCGGCTCAACGGCGCAAGTCGTCACCGCGGCCTAACCCCGGCGGCTGGAAGGGCTCCAGCCCCGTCAGAAATGAAGGAACCGAGCGGTTCAACGCAGCTACCGCCCGGGCGTCTCGTCGCCGCAGCGGCCAGCCGGGGGCGGGGGTGTCGCTCCCCGGGAGAGTCCGCGTCGCGATGTACGTTTCACGCCGCCAGGCGGGAAACGGACCTCGCGATCCGCGTCCCGGGGAGCGACACCCCCGCCCCCGGCGTCCACGCACCCCGGCCGACGAAACGCCGGCCGGGGAAGCGCCGAACTACTCGGGCGGGTGAGCTTGGAGCGTCTCCGCGCCGGACTCGCCGGTACGGATGCGGATCGACTGCTCGATGCCGGTGACGAAGATCTTTCCGTCGCCGACCTCGCCGGAACTCGCGTTCTCGAGAATCGTGTCGACGACAACTTTGACGTCGTCGGCGCGTACGCCAATCTCGAGCTTGAGCTTCGGCCGCAGGTAGTTCGTGACCTTCGAGCCGCGATAACTCTCGACGATGCCCTTCTGCCGCCCGGAGCCCTTCACCTCACTAATCGAGATGCTTGGAAATCCCTTGGCAAGGAGAGAGGCGCGAATCGGCTCGAAAGCCTCGTAGCGCACGTAAGCGGTGACCAACTTCATGTGGGGTCCTCCTGGAAAACTTGGGGCAAGGCTAGAGGCTCAGGCCCCGGAAGGACAGCGGGTCCGCCAGCGCGCAAGCGCACCAGCGGACCCGTGCTCTGCCCCATCAGCCCCTGGCTAGCCGTTCACTGCCTCAGCAGCGTCCGGGTGTGCCTGGAGCGTCTCCTCACCGGACTCGCCAGTGCGAATCCGGTAGGCCTGTTCGATCGCGGTGACGAAAATCTTTCCGTCTCCGACATTCCCGGTGCGGGCGTGTTTGAGGACCGTGTCGACGATCGTCTGCACGTCTCCGTCCGCGACTGCGCACTCGATCTTGAGCTTGGGTCGCAGGTAGTTCGTCACCGATGAGCCGCGGTACGACTCGGTGATGCCCTTCTGGCGACCGGAACCCTTGACATCCGTGATCGTGAGGCTCGGGAATCCGAGCTCCAACAGTTCACTGCGGATCGGCTCGAACGCGTCGTGCCGAATGTAGGCGACTACGAGCTTCATGCGGGCGTCTCCGACTTGGAGACGACGGCCTGCGCGGTGAGCGGCTGGCTCACGCCGAAGCCGACGAGTTCAGCTTCCGGAATGAACTGCTCCGGGTAGCCGTACATGCCGTGCTCGGAGATGTCGAGACCGGCGAGTTCCTCGTCGGCCGTGACGCGCATACCGATCGTCTTGTTGATGATGAAGAACGTCGCGTACGAGATGATGAACACGATCAGGAACGTCACGATGACCGCAACGGCCTGAGCGCCGAGCTGCTCGACGCCGCCACCGTAGAAGAGGCCCGACTTCTGGCCCTCGAGGGTGAGTGCTTCGGTGGTGAAGAGGCCACACGCGAGCGTGCCCCAGATGCCAGCCACGCCGTGTGCGGAGAGCACGCCGACGGGATCGTCGATCTTCTTGTCGATCGCGTAGATGCACGGGACGACGATGATGCCGGCGATGAGGCCAACGACCACACCGGCCCACGGGTCGATGTAGCCCGACGGCGCGGTGATGGCCACGAGGCCAGCGATGGCACCGTTGCCGACCATGCCGACGTCGAGCGTCTTGCCGAGGATCAGCACCATGAGGGCTGCGCCGAGGACGCCACCGGCTGCACCGAGGTTCGTCACCACGGCCACCTGGCCGAAGATCGCGCCGCTGGCGCTGACCGTCGAACCGGCGTTGAAGCCAAACCAGCCGACCCAGAGGATCATCACGGCGAGGCCGAACAGCGGCATGTTGTGGCCCGGGATCGGACGCGGCTTGCCGTCAGCGCCGTACTTGCCACGACGCGGCCCGAGGAGCAGCACCGCCGCGAAGGCGCCGGTGGCGCCGGTGAGGTGGACCACCGAAGACCCTGCGAAGTCCTGGATGCCCAGGCCGAACGGAGTCAGGTTGCCGGCCCACACCTGGTGTGCGACGAGCGGGTAGATGATCGCGGTGAAGACCACCGCGTAGATCGGGTAGACGGAGAACTTGATGCGCTCCAGGGTCGAGCCCCAGACGATCGCCAGGGAGACCGCGGCGAACGCGAACTGGAACAGGAAGTAGGTGAAGCCCAGTCCGTCGACTTCTGCGGCGTAGCCAAGCACGCCGACCGGGACAGAGTTCTCAGAGAGCGTCTGCCCGGCGTTCAGGAAGAACCCGGAGTCACCGGCGATGGATCCACCACCACCGAAGGCAATGGCGTAACCGACCGCCCACCAAACGACGGCGGCGATCGAGAAGTTCACGAGGATCTTCGCGACGATCGTGCCGACGTTCTTGCCGCGGGAGAAGCCAATCTCCAGAAACATAAAGCCGACCTGCATCAGGATCACGAGGATCGCCGAGACGATGATCCACGTGGCTGAGACGTCGGACGCGTTGGCCGCGAGGCCTTCGCTGAGGGACTCCATGGTCACCGGCGCATCGTCTTGCGCGAGTGCCATGGCTGGCATGAACAGAGAAGCGGCGACGGCACTGAGTGCCACACCGCCACGGGTGAGTGGTTTCACGAATCCTCCTGGATGGGGCTGCAGGAATGCATGGACGGGCCGGTGACCCGCGACGCTCATAGTCGCTTCCAGGGGACAGACCGCGGTTGTCCACGTGGCCAAAGTTGAGGCCTTCAGGTCCGCCACTCGGGCCTGCGGGCGTGCCAACGCAAACGATTCCCTACCCGCAGCCGACGCCCGCAGAGGGGCACGCGGGGCCAAAACAGGTAGTCCCCGCGCGGGAAGAAGAGGGGAAGGGTTCGACTGGACAACTTGCCCGACCCCGGTTTGTCCATCTGGACAACACGACCGGGCGCGCCCGCGAGTTAGGTTGACGGTCGGCCTTCGCCCGGGAACCCTTGCCCCTTTTGGGTGGCAATGCGTCAGGGTGGACAGCGACCCACATCAGCCCCCAGCTAACCGACCCAAAGGACCGGAGCAACCCCATCATGCCCCATCTCCGTCAGCACAACGTCACCGCCGCCCAGTGGAGCTCCAACGGCAGCTCGATCGAGCCGTTCGACCTCACTTCGCCCAGCAGCCAGATCTTCGGCAGCAACGTCTTCTCCGTCGACGTGCAGCGCCAGCGCCTGCCGAAGTCGGTCTTCAAGGACCTCCAGGACAAGCTCGCCAAGGGCGAGGCGCTCGATCCGCCGCTCGCCGAGTCCGTTGCACTCGCGCTCAAGGAATGGGCACTGGAGAAGGGTGCTTCGCACTACACCCACTGGTTCCAGCCGCTGACGGGCTCCACCGCTGAGAAGCACGACTCGTTCTTCGGCCCGACGGGCTCCGGCGGCGCCGTTGCCGAGTTCTCCGGCAAGGAGCTGATCCAGGCCGAGCCGGACGCCTCCTCCTTCCCGAACGGCGGCATCCGCTCCACGTTCGAGGCTCGCGGATACACCGCGTGGGACCCGACCTCCCCCGCGTTCATCCTCGAGAACCCCAACGGCGCGACGCTGTGCATCCCGACGGCCTTTGTGTCGTTCACCGGCGAGGCGCTCGACGCCAAGATCCCGCTGCTGCGCTCGATGGACGCCGTCTCCAAGGCTGCGGTCCACGCGCTCAAGCTCTTCGGCCAGGACGACGTCAAGCGCGTCTTCTCGTCGGTCGGCCCGGAGCAGGAGTACTTCCTGATCGACGAGCAGTACTACTTCGAGCGCCCCGACCTGATGACGACCGGTCGCACGCTGTTCGGCCGCAAGCCGCCGAAGGGGCAGGAGCTCGACGACCACTACTTCGGCTCGATCCCGGAGCGCGTCCTCGCCTACATGATGGAGGCCGAGCACGAGCTCGCCAAGCTCGGCGTGCCGATCAAGACCCGCCACAACGAGGTGGCCCCGGGCCAGTTCGAAGTCGCGCCGATCTACGAGAACACCAACATCGGCGTCGACCACCAGCACCTCACGATGCAGGTGCTCGAGAAGACGGCCCGCAACTACGGCCTCGTCTGCCTCATGCACGAGAAGCCGTTTGCCGGCGTCAACGGCTCGGGCAAGCACAACAACTGGTCGATCGGCACCGACGGCGGCGAGAACCTCCTCTCCCCGGGCAAGGTCCCGAGCGAGAACCTGCGGTTCCTGTTCTTCGTCTCGGCGGTCATCAAGGGCATCAAGAAGCACCAGGAGCTCCTGCGCTCCACGGTCGCTTCCGCCGGCCAGGACCACCGCCTCGGCGCCAACGAGGCGCCGCCGGCAATCATCTCGATCTTCCTCGGCGCCGACCTCGACGCGGCCTTCAAGGCCGTCGCCTCGGGCTCCAAGATCGATGAGGGCGAGCTCGGCTTCCTCGGCCTCGGCACCCCGGTGCTCCCGCCGCTGGCCCTCGACGGCGGCGACCGCAACCGCACCTCGCCGTTCGCCTTCACCGGCAACAAGTTCGAGTTCCGCGCGCCGGGCTCCGGCCAGTCGATCGGCCTCGTCAACACCGTGATCAACACGATCATGGCCGAGACCATCGAGATCCTCGCCCTCGAACTCGAAGCGGCGATCGCGGACGGCACGGCGCTCGACGACGCTGTCACGCAGATCGTCAAGAACGTCTGGGAGGGCGACAGCGAGATCGTCTTCGGCGGCGACGGCTACTCCGAGGAGTGGCCGATCGAGGCTGCCCGCCGCGGCCTGGCCAACAACAAGTCGACGCCCGAGGCCCTGCCGGCCCTGGTCAGCGAAAGCACCATCGAGGTGTTCGAGAAGTACGGCGTCCTGAGCGAGCGCGAGCTGCACGCCCGGTACGAGGTCCTCCTGGAGCAGTACTCGACGCTGATCAACATCGAGTCAGAGACGACCGCGCTGCTGGCGCGCACGTCGATCCTCCCGGCGGCGCTCAAGCACCTGTCGCTGATCGCGGACTCCGGCGTCACGTCGCTGGCCCCGCCGGTCGTCGCGCTGGTGGAGGAGCTCTCGGCGGCGCTCGACAAGCTCGACGAGACCAACGCCATCCACCCGCACCTCGACGACGCGCAGAAGCACGCCGAGTTCATGCACGACACCGTCATCCCGGCGTTCGGCGCGGTGCGCGAGATCGCCGACAAGCTCGAAGGCATCATCGCCGACGATCTGTGGCCGCTCCCGCGCTACTCGGAGATCCTCTTCGTCAAGTAGACGGACGCTCCTGCGGCGGACTCGCGTCCGTCCACATAGCACCTCAGGCCGAGCCCCCGTTGCGATTCATCGCGGCGGGGGCTCAGCCCGTTCTTGGGCTAGCGCGCCAAAGAGTTGCGAAAGCCCAGAAAACGGCGTAAAACGAGTGTTATGTCCCTTTCCTTGTCGCTCCTCAAGTTGGCGCAAGCCAACCCGATCACCGGTCCATGAGCCGCTTCTTCGAGCCTGCACCTCGCGCCGTCAGCGTCGCGCCCCCTGGGTTCAAGGGCCCGCAGCAGTCGCGCACCCCATTCATGCGCAACCGTGCTGCGATGGACCGCGCACCGCAGTCCTGGGGCCCCACGGTCGGCCAGGCTGGCGCCGCTTGGGCACCGACCGGCGCCATCTACGAGCCCGTGACGCATGGCAACCCGGCAGCGGGTCACGCGGCGGCCGACCACATCCTGGACTCGTCGCCCCGCTCGCGCACGAGCCGCACCGTCCACACGGCCTAAAGACTCCCCCACTCCAACTGAAGTCCCTGCCGGGTGGCGGGCTCCCGTAGGAATCCGAGAACGCACTAACGCTGGCCGCCTTGCGCGGCCAGCGGCGTTTCTGGGGTGGGTGGCCGCGCGTGAGCACACGCGCGACGCAGCTGGCTGGGTGCCCTACCGCGCGAGCGGCAGCGGCTGAGCGCGCGCCGTCTGGCCGGCGATCGGCTCGGTACCGATGTGGTGCACCGCGTCAGCTGCCCGATCTGCCGCCGGCGGCACCGACGCCATCGCGTGCTCGGCGAGGGCCGTGATCGTGAGCGACGGGTTGACGCCTACGTTGGCCGGCATCGCGGCGCCGTCGACGACCTTCAGGTTCTCGTAGCCGTAGACGTTCAGGTCGCCGTCGAGCACGCCCGTCTGCGCCGAGTCACCGATCGGCGCCCCGCCGAGGAAGTGCGCCGTGGACGGGATGTTCGCGAGGGCCTCGAACACGCCGCTGGCAGCCACGCCGCCGGTGCGGTCGGCCAGCCACTTCGCGAACGCGTTGCCTGCCGCGATGTACGTCGGGTTGCTCTTGCCCGACTGGGCGGTCTGCAGCTTCACCGTGCCGTTGCGGCGCCGCTTGGCGCGCAGGCTCAGGGCGTTGTCGAGCGACTGCATCACGAGCACGATCACCGTGCGATTCGACCAGTCCTTGGAGAGCATGAGCGACGTGAAACGGCGCGGATGGCGCACCAGCTGCCCGATCAGCTTGAGCGGGCGGGTCACGCGCGTGCCATCGCCGACCATCAGCGTGAGGAGCGGGCGCATCGAGCCGCCAGCGTCGCCGTAGACGACCGTCTCGATGTGCGTATCCGGATCCGGGTAGATCGACGAGCTGATCGCCACGCGATTGTTGAGGCCCGCGGCCTCGCCAGGCGGCACCGTCACCGCAAGAATCGACTCGCTGTTCGTGCGAACCTGCTGCCCGAGCATCGGCGACACCCGCGGCAGGCTGCCGTTGAGCCGCGCGCGCTGCAGCAGCGTGTTGCTGCCCAGGGCGCCGCCCGAGAGGATCACCCCGCGCGCGCGAATGGTGCGCCGGTCCTTGCCGGTGCGCCACGAGGTGGCCTCGTGCTCGACGAACCAACCGGTGGCCCCTGAGGCGCCATCGATCGGGCGCACGTCGACGACGGTGCGATCGGGCTGAATCTTCGCGCCGCGCTTCTCCGCGAACCAGAGGTAGTTCTTGAGGAGCGTGTTCTTCGCGCCGATCGTGCAGCCCACCATGCAGCGGCCGCACTGGGTGCAGCCCGTGCGATCGGGGCCCTCTCCGCCGAAGTAGGGGTCGCTGACGGTCTTCCCGGGCGTGTCGAGGTAGGCGCCGACCCGCGTCTTGCGGTAGCTGTCTTCCACGCCGATCTCTTCGCCGTACGCCCGCAGCCACTGGTCGCTCTTGTCGTCCTTGCGCACGTCCGTCACGCCGAGCATCCGCTGCGCCGTCTCGAAGTGCGGGGCCAGGCGCGCCTTCCAGTCGCCCATCGACGCCCACTGCGGGTCCTCGAAGAAGCGATCCGGCGGCGTGTAGAGCGTCATCGCGTAGACCACGCTGCCACCGCCGACGCCGGTGCCCGTCATCACGAACGCGTCCTTGAATGGCGTGAGCTTGAAGATCCCGCGCATGCCGAGCGCTGGGTTCCAGAAGTAGTTCTTCACGTCGAGCGAGCTCGTCGGCAGCTCGGCATCGGTCCGGCGGCGCCCCTGCTCGAGAATGAGCACCGAGTAGCCCTTCTCCGCGAGGCGCAGCGCGCTCACGGACCCACCAAATCCTGATCCAACGACGACGTAGTCCACGTCGTACCGTTCCGCCGCTTCGCCGCCGCCAGCGCCCGCTCCATTCAGCATGGCGCCAATGTTACAGAACAACGGTTCGGTCAAATGCAGGTTCGCGGCAAATTGGACGAATTCGTCGCACACGCAGCCAACCGCAGCCCCAGCACGCGCCGCGAACGACGAGGGGCGCCCGCGGGCGCCCCTCAGAACCAGGCTCGGCCAAGCACTTGCCCGGCCAGTTCGCCAGGTCGGCTTTAAGTCGTTGATGCCCTCACGGACGCCGCGACGGAACTCGTTGACCACCGAGTTCGTGTCCGACGCGAGATCGTTGAGCTGCGAGGCCGCCTCGAGGTAGGCGGAGCGGAAGCCGGCCCGATCCGTGGCGGCCTGTGCGTTCGCCGCGAACTCCTCTTGGATCACCGTGAGCTGCTCGCCGATCCCCTTCGGGAGGTCTTCCTTCACCTGGGCCATCTCGGCGTTGATCTCGTCGAGCGCCTTGCCGACGTCCTGGGCCGAGTCGGCCGTCCGGATCGACGCGAGATCGTTGCCGATCTGCTCACCAGCCTTGCGGGCTTGGTCTTCCGGGGATTCGCCGCAGCCCGCAGCGAACATCGCGCACGAGGCCACGAGGACGGTTCCGATCAGGCGCTTCATGCTGCCCCCTCCGAGATGAGCTTGTCGGCGGCCTTGAGGCCAAAGCCGAGCACGATGCTTGCGATCCCGCGAAGGATCAGCGAGAGCGACACGATGTACACGAGCGTCACCACGCCGATCCCTGGCTGCGCCACGATCATGCCGCCAGCGACCACACCGATCAGGCCGATGATCAGGTTCCAGACGCGGCTCTCCCGGACGGCGATGCCCTGCGCGAGCTGCAGGCAGCCGCTGATCAGGAACCAGACGCCGAGGGCGAACGCCGCAAGGAAGACCGACGCCGCCGGGCGCACGATCAACACGAAACCAACGCCGACGGTGAGGATGCCAAGCAGGCCGTAAAGCACGCGCACAAAGGCCGACGACGTCTCATGGCTGAACGCCGCCATCAGGTCGCCAAAGCCGGCCATCAACAGGTAGATGCCGAAGATCAGGCCGATCGCCAGGAGCGTCGGGCCAGGCCACGCCAGCGCGAGAAAGCCGAAGATGATGCCGAGGACCCCGACCACCACGGGAATCCACCAGCGCGGCATCTTCAGGTCGTCGGTGAGCGCAGGGCCGGCGGCAGTCGCCGCGGGAGCAGTCATGGCAGGTGCCTCTCGAATCGGAGCATGTTTTGGCACCTTCCCACACGCCGAGGCGTCGCCTGCGACCGCCCGTTCACAGTTGGGACATTTGTGCGACAAACCGGACGTTTGGCGCCATGAGCCCCATGGCGGCGTCGATGCCCGGCCGGGGTCTCACGGCGCCTGAGGCACGCGCACCCGCAGCACTTTGCCGACGGTCGCGAGGACTCCGGTCAACGCCCGCAGCTTGGCATCGGCGAACCGCATCGAATCGGTGTGCTCGCCCCAGAGAACGGAAAGGTGCACGAGCGCCTTCGGACTCTTGAAGTTCTCCAGCTTCCCGCTCTTCGACAGCATCCCGAGCCGGTCGATGTAGGCCTGGAAGCTGCCTGCCGGGTTGTGCACGTTGTGGACGACGGCACGCTGCTCGCCGTGGTTGCGGTAGGTGTGCACGACACCAGGCGGCACGACGAGCCGCTCGCCCACGCCCACGCGCCGCCACTCGGTGCCCATGAGTACCTCGAGGGAGCCCTCCACGACCTGGAACTCGTCGGTCTGGTCGGGATGGACATGCGGCGGCGTCGCCGTGCTGTGCGGCGGCACGACCATCTCGAGTTCAAACCGCTCGGTGGCCGGATGCGCGGCCCGCGCCGTGATCTGAACCTCTGTGCCGTCCGGCAGGACGGTGCGCGTCTCGGTGGTGGTCATGACGCGACCCTAGTCGCACCAAGCGCGCTGTTGGAAAGGATCAGTGAAGCGATGCGCTGCGGGTCGTCCCAGGTCGCCAGGTGTCCGCATCCATCCAAGATCACGTGCGACGCCTCAGGCAAGACCTGCCGCGCCCTCGCGGCCTGGCGGACCGGCAAGAAGCGGTCCTTCTCCGCCCAGGCGATCGTGATCGGCACCCCACGCAGACGCTGACCAAACTCACGGAAGCGGGCGGCGTCACCGTCGCTGCGCGGCGACGTGCGAATCCCCCCGACGCGCTCGCGGTTCGCGTCGCGGTTCACGGCGCCGACGCCGCTACTCGACGCCAACGAACGGACGATCTCCACCGCGCCAGTGGGCGTGACGGCCGCCGGGCGGCCCACGCTCGTCCCAAGCAGGACGGTCCGCCCGATTGCACTGCGCGACAGGACCGGCACGAGCGGACCGGACATCTTCGCGTTCGCGCGGAGAAAGCCGACCAGCGTCCGCGTATAGAGCGACTCCTTGCCCGTCCAAAACCCGGTCGGCGACAGCGCCACGACCGAGGTTGCGCGTCCGCGCGCGGCGAGTTCAAGTGCCATCTGGCCGCCTAGCGAGTTGCCGACGGCACAGCAGGTTCCGACGCCGAGGTCGTCGAGCCAGTCCTCGGTCGCATCGCAAAAGGCCGCGATGGTGGCGCGGGTCCCCGGGTGGATGTCCGGCGAGTCGCCACACCCCGGGAGATCGGGCGCGAGCACCTCGCGGTGCTCCGCGAGACGATGCCGAATCGGATCCCAGATCGAGCGACCGCCGCCCGTCCCGTGGAGCAGGACGATCGCCTCGCCCTCACCGGTGCGATCCCACGCCCCGATCTGCATGCCGCGGGTGCGCGGTGTGCTCGCAGCGCTGGTGGTGGAGATGGTCATGGTCGCCTCCCAAGGCGTTTGATCTGCGTAGCGGTGTTAAACAGGCCGGCGAGTAGCTGATCGCCGATCGTCCCGGGCTGCGGCAGCATCCCGATCTGACGCGCAAAGTCGACGCCGTCGGTGTAGGCGGTGTTGCGTACCACCACGTCGCCGTCCCACTCGAAGATGTCGACGCCGCGGAGCGCAACGGGGGAGCCCGTCGACGCGACGCCCTCAACCTTGCCGACGCCGTCGAACGTCGCCGTTGCCGTCCATTCCACGACCGAAACCGGCCCGTCGATCAGGTGCCGTCGTGGCGTGATCGTGAGGTCGGGCATGGCGCGGAGGAGGCCAGTGAAGTGCTCGATGATCTCGTCGCGGCCACGCAGGACGCCGGAGGAGGCCAAGTCATACCGCGTGTTGGCGTCCCAGAACGGGGTGGCGTCGAGCCGTCGTGCGTTGACGGCCTCAAACGGCGCGAGGCGCACGTCAGTCGCGAGGAGCAGTTCGGTCATGGCTGGGTTCCGATCATCAGAGGTGGTTGGGCGGGCAGCCGCCGCAAGACGGCCTCGGCGACGGCCGCTCCGCCTTCGTCAAGCACGAAGTGCCCGCCCGGGAGCTCCATCACATCGGAGACATCCGCCACCTCCGTCCAGCTGCGGGCCGCCGCCGGCGAGAGCAACGGGTCGCGGTCGCCGACGACGACGACGGTCGGGCAGCGCAGCCGCTCGAGTTCATCGTGCCGGTGGGTCTCGACCGCCCGCAGGTCGGCCCGCAGGACGGGCAGCGTGAGGGCGAGGAGATCGGGCCGGTCGAGCTCCGGCGGGATGCCGCCCAGGCAGCGCACGGCGCGGACGAGCGCGTCCGCCGGAAGGGCATGCATCAGCCGCGGCCCTCGCGCCTTCGGAGACCCTGCCGAGCACACGAAGAGCGCGCTGGGGCCGCCGGCCGGGCCATCGGCTTCGAGCTTGCGTGCCACCTCGTAGGCCAGGGCGCCACCCATACTCACGCCGAGCAGCGCATACGGCCGGTCGGCGTGCCGCCGGATCTCGCCAGCGATCCGCCCCGCGAGCAGATCGAGCGCGTCGATTAGCGGTTCACTACGGCGCTCCGCCCGGCCCGGCAGCTGGACCGCCACGACTTCGCAGTCAGGCGCCGCCGCAAAGTGCTCGGCAAACCCACCAAACGCAGCGGCGTTGCCGCCCGCGTGGTGGAAGCAGAACACGCGTCGACGCCCATACGGACTTGCTCGGAGCACTCGGAGCCATCGCCCGCGAGTCGTGGCCTGGCGGCGGACCATGCAGCTGCTCATGCGACGGACTCCCAGCCGACCATCAGCTCGGCGAACGACGCACCCTGCAAGGCCCGGGCGGCCTCGTCGGCGGCCCGCGCACCGGAACGGACCGCACCATCCATGCCGCCATACGAGGCGACCGAGGTCTCCGCGCCCGCCCACGAGACGCGGTCCCCCGGCTGCTGGAGCAGAGCCCGTCGCTGACCGACTCCACCCGGGCCAGCGAGCCCGAAGTAGCAGCCCCGCGCAAATGGGTCCGCCGTCCAGTCATGCTCGACGTACTGCTCCGGGCGCGCCGCCGGCGAGCCAAACAGCCGCGCGAAGTGCTCCAACACCTGTCGCCGACGCTGCGACGCCGGGAGTCGCCCGAGCGTGCTGGCGTTGACTGAGGTCACGAACCCGGTCAATACGCCAGGCGTGCCGTCGGGCGGGGAATTGTCGAACGTCGCCCCGACCGGACCGGTGGTGCTGGCCGCTTGCCCGCTGAGCCCACGGTCGCGCCAGAACGGCTCCGCGTAGACGGCACTGACCTTGATCACGCGGCCAGCCGGTAGGCCACGCAGCGCCCGCGCCCGATCGGTCGTGATTGGCGGGTCGAAGGTGATCTCGGCGGCGAGCGCCGGCGGCGCCGTGACGATCACATGCCGCGCCTCGACGACGAGACCGTCGTCGCAACCGATGGCGAGCCCTGCGCCACGGCGGTCGACCGAACGCACGACGGCGCCGAGGCGCACGTCAAGGTCGTCGCCGGCGAGCCGCGCCGCGAGCTGCGCGGGACCACCCACGATCCGGCGTTCCTGCATGCCCCCGCCGACGCCCGCCGTGTGGCGGAACCCACCCGCAGCAGCGATGTAGGCAAGCGCCTGCAGAAGGTTGACCTCGTCCGGCTCGGCCGCCCAGACGGCGGCGATGGCGGTCGTGAGGACCCTGCGAGCCTCTCCGCTGACGCCACGGCCGTCGAGCCAGGCACCAAGCGTGGTGGCGTCGTGGACGAGCGCGCGCCGCGCCGTCCACGGCCGCCCCGGGTCAACGCCGCGCGCGAGCCGATCCAGCCGCGCTTCGACGAGACCCAGGCTGACCAGGGTCGAGGCGCTCAACCAAGGCACCCGGCCGCCGTACTGGACGGTGCGATCGTCGAGTTCGAGCAAACGCCGACCGGCATCGAAGGTGCCGAACGTCCCGATCCCGAATTCGGTCAGCAGCTCATGGACGGCGGTGTGCGTGGCGCCGACGAACTGGCCGCCCATCTCGACCGTGCGGCCGTCCCCGATGCTCGCCGAGAACGTTCGCCCGCCAAGGCGGTCTCGGGCCTCGAGCACAACCGGTGTCAGCCCCTGGTCCAGGAGCCGCCGCGCCGCCGTCAGCCCGGCGAGGCCGGCTCCGACGATGGCGACGTCGGCCTCGAGCCGCTCGCCACTCATCGGCCGACCTCGGCGTCGACGGCAAGCTCGCCGTCCATCAGGAGATCACGCGTGGCGCCCCGCTGCGTCTTGCCCGACGACGTCCGCGGGATGGTTCCCTTGGGAACGATGATCACCCGATGGGCAGGGTGTGAGAGCACGTCGACGATGGCGCGCATCACCTCGGTCGCGAGGCGCGCAGCGTCGCCGTCCTGCGCGCGGCGCTCAGCCACCACGATCATGTGCTCGAACCCGGGCAGCGAGAAGGCGGCGACCACGGGCCGTACCCCGTCGACGCTGCGCGCTACGGCCTCGTAGTCCTCGGGGTAGAGGTTGCGGCCCGCCGCGATCACCATGTCTTTGCTGCGCCCGCAGACGACGAGTTCGTCGCCGACCATGTACCCGAGGTCGCCGGTGTGCAGCCAGCCGTCGCGCAGCATCGCTCGGGTGGCATCCGGTTCACCCCAAAACCCAGGGGTGACGAACGGGCCGGTCACGGTGATCTCCCCAACCTGCCGTTCCGGCAGCGGAGCGCCGTCGGGGTCCCGGATCACGAGCTCGACCCCTGCGAGCGCACGCCCGCACCGAGCAAGCACACGGGCGTCTGGGTCGTCCGCCTCGACTGGGGCGGCGCGCCCTTCGAGCTCGAGCGACGCACGCGATACCACGTCGAACCCGTGCGGGCGGTCGGAGGGATCGATGGTGACGGCCAGTGTCGCCTCGGCCAACCCGTACATGGGGCAAAGCGCGGTGTCGCGCAGACCATGGCGGGCGCCGGCCTGCGCAAACGCCTGCAGCACCCCGCCGTCGATCGGCTCCGCCCCGTTGCCGGCCAGTTCGAGGCTCGAGAGGTCGAGGGGATCAGGGACGTCCTCAAGCGCCTGCGCCGCGAGCGCGTACGCGAAGTTCGGGGCCGCGGTCGCCTGCCCGCGATACTGCGCGATGGCTTCCATCCACGCTGCGGGCCGGGACAGGAAGTCCTCCGGCGGCATGAGCACCAGGTGCCCGCCCACCGACAGCGTTGCAATGCCAGCGACGAGGCCCATGTCGTGGTACCACGGCAGCCAGCCAACGAAGACGACCTGGCGGTCGGAGAATCTCGACGCGCCCCACATCGCGCCGGCGTGCCGCAGCAACTGACCATGCGTGATCATCACGGCCTTCGCCGCGCCGGTGGTGCCCGACGTGAACTGCAGGTGCGCGACGCCGCTCGGGTCGCTCGTCGGCGGTCGCACCGTCTCGGGCGTGGTTGGGTCGGCGACGTCGCCACACCGCAGGACGACGTCGGCAAGCTTGCCCAGTTGCGGGGCGGCGTCGAGGAACGCGTCCGCCACGATCAGCATGCGCGCCTCGACGGTCGCCATCCGGGCAGAGATCTCGGCCGGGAATGCCGCAATGCCGGCGACCGTGCGCGGCAGCGACATCACCACGGGCACAGCGCCAGCGCGCCACACGCCGAAGAGCGAGATGAGGAAGTCGAGGCTCGTCGATGAGACCAGGAAGACCCGGTCGCCCGGCCGCACCCCCGCGTGCTCAAGGGCGGCGGCGGCCCGCCGGGCTGCACGGCCCAGGGCCCGCCCGCTGATTCGTTGCGGCGTCAGAGCCTGGTCGACGAGGGTGAGCTCTGCCGTGCTGTCGGCCAGCGCGTCGAGCATCTGCCCGACCGTGAGCGCGCCGCCGACGGTCGTGGCGTGGCCGCGTTCGTGGGCAGCGGCATGCCCGCGTTCCTGGAGTTCGGTCATCCGGTTTCTCCGATCGAGGCCGGCGCAAGCTCAGCGCCGGGGGTCCGGACGGCCTTCGCCGGACCGGTGTGAGCTGGGGACACTGCGGCCGGGGACTGCCCACGCCGCAGGTAGTCGTGGACGTGCTGGCCGAGCGGCGGACCGGTCCGGCGAAGGTGTCGGAGGTTCCCGCTGAACGGGTGGGTGTACCCGAGGAAGAACAACCCCGGCGCCCCAGGGATCGGTGCGGCGTCTGCGACCGGGAGGTCAGCGGCCGTCAGCGCCTCCGGGACGTGGACGAGCGAGGCCAACCGCCGGTCATAGCCGGTGGCCGCGATCACGACCTCCGGCTCGATCCGGCCGCCCCCGAGGAGCTCGACCGCCCGGCCGTCAAACCCGGTCACGGCGGGAACACACTCGATTCTGCGCGTGCGCAGCGCCTCCAGGAAGCCGGTGTCGATGATCGGGGTCACCCCACGCACGAGGTACTGGCTGTACATCCCGCGGGTCGGGGCCGGCAGCCCGAAGTGGGTGAGGTCGCCGACGATCGGGTCGTTCAGGAGCGCGAGCATCCGGTCGGCAGCAGCAACCGGCAGGTGCTCGGCGATCGCGGCCGCCAGCAGCGTCGGCACGCCCATCACCGACTTCGGGACGACGTGCGGCGCGGTCCGGATCGCCAGCCGAACTCTCCTCGCACCCCCAAGCGCAAGCTGGGACGCGATCTCTCCCCCACTGTTGCCGGTGCCGATCACGAGCACGTCGCGGCCAACCAGATCGGCCGCGCGGCGGTAGCGACTGGAGTGCAGGAAGGTGCCCGCGAACTCGTCGAGGCCAGGCCAGTTGGGGATGCGCGGCGCATGGTTGTAGCCGGCGGCGACCACGACCGCCGCGGTGCGACGCACTCCGGACGGGGTCTGCAATGCCCAGCCACCCTGCTCCTGCCGGATCTCGAGCACCTCGGTGCCGTGCTCGATCGTGATGGCGTGTCGATCGACATACCGCGCCAAGTAGTCAAGGAACTTCGGACCGCTGACCCAGCGACCGGCGCTGCGACCGAACCGCAGGCCGCTCAGGTGCGACATCTGCCGCGGCGACTGCAACCGGATCCCCTCGTAGTGCTCGTGCCACGGCGCGGCGAGCCGGTCGGTGCGTTCAAGCACCCGAACGCTCATCCCCCGACGCCCGATCGCGGCGGCGGCGGCCAAGCCGGCGGGGCCGGCGCCAACCACCAGCACTTCGGGAGCGGCGGCCGGGTCGGCGCGGTGGCGGGGCATCAGCATGTGGCGTCCGTTTCGTACTCGTCGACGAGCCGGCGGACCTCGTCGGCGCAGCCCTGGAGCAGGGCCAACACCGCCTCGCTGCTGTGCCGCCGCTCGCTGAAGGTGATCGAGAGCACGAGCTCGCCGGCCGACACGAGCGCCATCACGTCGAAGGTGCGCGGTCGGCGCGCTCGTAGCGCCCGGTGCGGACCAAACGCGATCGGGACGGGCCGGATCCGCTCAGCGAAGTACTCCGTCACGTCGCCCCAGAAGTTGAAGCCGACCGTCGGCTGGGAGGCCCCGGCCAGGGCATCGCGCACGGCGGGGTCGGTCGCGGCGTACCGCAGCGCGCCAAAGCCCACGCCGCGCCCCGGGTCGCCCCGCAGCTCGTCGACCACCCGCCTGAGGTGATCGGTGCGCGGCATGTCGCCCGGACCTTCAAGGCGGACCGGTGAGACCGTCGAGAACCGCCCGATGGTGCGAGAGATGTCGAGATCCGCAAACGCGACGTCGCGCCCGTGCCCCTCGACCTCGAACGTGACGGCGGGCGACTGCGCCCACTCGGTAACCGCCGCGCTGACCGCCGCCATCAAGGCCTCGCGGAGTTCGACGCGCTCGCGTGGCAGCACCGTCCCAAGCAGAGTGGTGCTCGTCACCGCATCGACGGTCAGGGTTAGGCGCGCTTGGTCGGCTTGGATGTCTGGTACGTCGTCGCCGTCGAACGGCATCGGCGCTGGCGGACGCTCCGCAAGCGCTTGCCACCGCGACAGCCCAGCCCGGGCGGGCCCGTCGGCGTACGCCTCCAGGGCTCGCAAGGCCTCGTCGAGTCGCGCGGTGTGGGGCGGCAGCACCACGGCCTCACCCCCGAGGACCTGCGCATACGCCGCCTGCAAGTCCGCGAAGAACACGCGCGAGGAGTAGTAGTCCATCACGAGCCAGTGCGCGCTGAAGACGAGGTAGTCCGGGCGGTCGGCCGCGCCGGTGAGCAACGTGAGCCGCACGAGTGGCCCGCGTTCCAAGTCGAGTGAGGCGTGGGCCTGGGCCGTTGCCTGCTCGATCGCGGCATCGAGCTCGGCGGGCGCCACGCCAGCGAGCGATCGAGCGTCGACCGGTGCCGGCGCGGCTCCCGGCGGCTCGATCCACGACCGCGCATGCGCGCCTGCCCCGGCGAACCGCTGGCGAAGTCCGTCATGGTGATCAACGACCGCGTTCAACGCGGTCTGCAGCACCACGCCGTCGAGCGGCTCGTCGAGTTCGAACAGCGGCCACATGCCGTTCCAGTGACTGGGGTCGGCGAACGCCTGATCCAGGAGCCAGTATTGGCTCGGGCTTAGACCGATCGGGCCCTCCAGCGGACCACGATCCTCCACACCGGTCGGCCCATCGGCGGCCACGCTCGCCTGCCCCTCGATCGTCGGGTGGTCGAAGAACTGCCGAGGGGTGAGCCAGACGCCCTTGCTCGAGGCCTCCGCGATGATGCGGATGGCAAGCAGCGAGTCGCCGCCGAGTTCGAAGAAGTTGGCGGCGCGTCCGACCGGTCGACCGAGTGCCGTGGTCCACGCTGCCTGCAGCACCTGTTCCTGCGGGGTTGCGACGTGGTCGCCGTGACCCTCCACCGCGACTAGACCGAGTTCCGGCTCGGGCAGCGCACTGAGGTCGACTTTGCCATTCGCAGTGAGGGGCAGCCCCTCAGGGAGGAGGGTGAGAGAGACCGGCACCATGTACGCCGGGAGGCGGTTGCGGAGTGCACCTAGGAGGTGTTCGCTGTCGGCGCTCGCCCCCGCGGACGGCACCGCGTAGGCGACCAGCCGCCGCGCGCCAGAGGGCTCGTCGACGACCTTGACGACCGCCGTCTCCAGGTGCGGCTCGCGCAGGAGACTCGCCTCGATCTCGCCGAGTTCGATCCGGTGGCCGCCGACCTTGACCTGATTGTCGCGGCGTCCGAGGAACTCGATCAAGCCGTCCGGCAGGAACCGGCCGAAATCGCCCGTGCGATACAGACGCGTGCCGTCGACCGGGTGGGTGATGAACCGCTCGGCCGTCAGGTCCGGACGGCCCAGGTACTCCTTGGCGAGGCCGTCGCCACCGATGTGGAGCTCGCCGATCGCCCCGTCAGGTCGGTCGCGCCCGAGGTGGTCGAGCACCCGCACGCGCTGGTTGGCCAGTGGGCACCCGTACGGGATGCTCAGCCACGACGGATCAACCTCGTCGATCGGGTAGTAGATCGACCAGATCGCGGCCTCGGTTGCGCCGCCCAGGGAGACGAGTTCGACGGACTGCCCGTCGAGCGCGCGGACCCGCGCAGGGAGCCCCGTCGGGATCCAGTCGCCGCTGAGCAGCGCCAGGCGCACCGAAGGTGGCATGCGCCGCCCCGTCCGCTCGGCATGCTCGACGAAGAGCGACAGCAGCTGCGGGACGCTGTTCCAGATCGTGACCTCCTCGCGCTCGACGAGTTCCCACCAATGCTCGACGTCCCGCCACCGGGCAGCGTCGGGCAGGACGACCGAGCCTCCGGCGCCGAGGACGCCAAAGAGGTCAAAGACCGACAGGTCGAAGTTCAGCGCGCTGACCGACAGCACCCGGTCCGTCGCTCGCACGCGCCAGCGACGGTTGACGTCCTCGAGCGTGTTGACCACCGCGCCGTGCTGCATCACGACGCCCTTGGGGCGTCCGGTCGAGCCCGACGTGAAGATCACATAGGCGGGATCGTCGGCGCCGACGACCGGCAGCTCGATCCCGTCGCCGCTCGGCATCGCATGACCGACGACGAGCCGGGGTAGGCCGCTCAGTGCCTGGTGCTCCTCGCTGCCTTGCTGAACGAGTGCAGCACGCGCCCGCCCCTCGTCCAGCAGCGTCCGTACGCGCTCGACCGGCTGGGTGGCGTCGACCGGGAGGTAGACGCGCCCGGCACGTGACACGCCAAGGACCGCCGCGACCTGTTGCCAGCCGGGTCGCATGACCACCGCGACCGCTGCGCCGGGTGGGGTGGTTTGGGCCACCCACGCGGCGACGTCGCGCGCTCTCGCGCTGAGCTGCGCATAGGACAGGTCCTCGCCGCCGGCCGTGACGGCCACCGCATCTGGAGACTGCAGCGCGGCCCGATCAAAGGCCTCGTGGAGGGCCGCGTCCTGCCGCCGTGGCCCGGCTTCACCCAGCGACTGTCGTCGCCGGGGCCCCGCAAGGTCGAGCCGAGGAAGGTCGGGCCACTCGCCGCTGGCCAGTGTGCGAAGCATCGCCTCGTACGCCGAGAATGCTCCGTCGAGCAGGCCGTCGTCGAGGACCTCTTCCGCAGCGTCCCACAGCGCAACGAGCGTGCCGGACGACTGGATCACTTGATTGTCGATGATCACGTGGGGGGTCTGGGAGCGGCCGAACACCTCACGCGCAGTGAGCGCCAAGGCATCGGGGATCGCCCCGGACTCGTTGAGGAGGCTGGTGAAGACGACGGGCATCGCCGCGTGCTGCATTCCGCGCTGAACGGCGATCTCGCGCTGCACCTCGACGCCGCCGAACAGCGCGTACTCGAGGTCCTCCTCCATCTGGGCTTGCATCGCGCGCGCCCGCCCGGCGAGCGTGCCCGCGACATCCGGCGCCGTGCGCAGCAGCAGCGAACTCGTGAAATCGCCGAGGATCCCGCCGACCTCAGCGGCAACGAACGGCCTGCCCGACAGCGTGACGTTGAGCGCGAACTGCGGCTCGGCGCTCCAGCCCGCCAGCGCCTCGGCGTAGACCGCTGCCAACAGCACGCTGGCGGTCACGCCGATGCTCTCGGCCTGCCGGCGCAGCGCGGCGTATTCACGCCGTCCCAGTCGGCAGCTCCTGCGCGTGAATTTGGGTGCGACGTCCTGCGCCCCGGCGCGGCGCGGCAGGTCGGGAGCGGGCGGGAGTGCCTCCAGCTGCGCGAGCCAGTAGTCGCGGGCGGCCTCCCAGCGCTCGTCGTTCTGTGTGGCGAGCACGACGTCGCGATGCGTGATCGCCGGCGCAGGCGCGAGCACCCCCGCGCCGGTCGCGAGGCTGAGCCACTCACCGACGAGAATGGCGATGCTCTGCGCGTCGAGCAACAGCAGGTCGACGCTGACGTGCAGCGTCAGCGCGCCGGAGGGGGTCGAGACCGCGCGGACATCGAAGAGCGGCCACCGCGCGGGGTCGAAGCGCTGGTCGCTCATCTCGCTACGCAGGCGCCGCTCGAGGGCATCAAAGCTCCCCGCCTCACCTGGGACCGCCTCATGAACCTCGAGCTGGAATCGCGGGACCGACCGGAGCACCCGCTGCAGGCCGTCGGGTGTCATCACGGTCCGCAGCGCGTCATGCCGCTCGATGATCGCGTTCAGGCTCGATTCCAGATCCGCGGCCGAGACATCGTCGACTTCGATCTCGACGTAGTAGTGCGCCGAACGCCCGCCGAGCGCCACCGCGTCAGTCCGGCCGATCAGGTAGGCGGCCTGAACGGGCGTGAGCGGGAACGGTTCATACCGGCCTTGCGCGTCGTGCTGGACCGTCTCGACCGCCCGCTGGTGCTGACGGGGGGTCGAAGCGCGCGCGAGTACCAAGGCGCTGGCGCCACGAAGCATGGGTGCGAGCGGGATGACGTGACCGAGCCGACGCTCAAACTCGGCACGCAGGCGAACCGCATGCAGCGAATCAAAGACGAGGGGGTCTTCGATGGTTAGGCTCCACCGATCAATTCCAACAGCTCCGACATCGCCTACAACGCGCAGTAGCTGCTCGGCGAGCCGAACGATCGCGGCCTCATCTGCGCTTTTTTCACCATGCTGACCCACGACAGACGTCGACGCGGGTACCTCACGAGAGGTCGTCACAATTTTCCCCTGATGTGCAAGCGGACCGACCGCGACTACCGACCACCCCGCCAAGGAATGGCCTGTAAATCGACAGCATCGGATGCTCTGCGATTGATACCGGCGGCATCTCGCCCCTCGAAGGTAGGCATCGACACACCAGAAATCAAGTGCTGACGATCACAGATATGACAGGAAATAACAACCGGACACTCGCGCCTACTTGCGGTGCAAAACGAGGGACAACTGCGATCAAAATCAGGGGACGCGGACGGTAACATTTGGATAACAAGTTCGCGCGGATCACTGGAGAACAGCGACATCCAAACCCTGTGTCGCTTTGAACGAAAGTTCCTGGCACACTCATGCGCATGACGAGACTGCTCGCTCGATTCGTTGCCTCGCGCCCGTGGCTGATCGTGGCCACCAGCGTGCTGCTGCTCGCGATTGCCGTGGTGGTCGGCGGGCGCGTCACCGAGAATGTGGTCCCGTATAGCGCCCAAGATCCTGGGTCCGGCAGCGTGCTCGCGGCCGAGGCGTTCGAGGACTCGGCGGGCTTCAAGCAGGACCCCGGCATCGTCGTGCTCATTGAGACCCCCCTCGGCGCGCGCTCAGCCCAGGCGGCCGCACGCGTGGAGTCCGTTGCGAGGACCCTGCGGCCGATCAAGGAGATCGCGCGGATCGTCAAGCCGTCGCAGGGCGTCGGCGCGACCCAATATGCGCGCGACGGTCGATCGGTCTACGTCACGGCCCACTTCCGCCCCGTCGCCGACCAACTCCGCCAGGACGTCGCAGCGGAGGTCGTCGACCGACTCGCGGTCGCGCCGTGGGCGATCGTCGGCGGCACCGACACGACGCAGACCCAGATCAACACCACCGCCGAGGAAGACCTCACCCGAGCCGAGATGATCTCGCTGCCGATCGTCCTGCTGCTGGCCCTGTGGTTCTTCCGCAGCCCCGTCGCCGCCCTCCTGCCTCCACTCGTGGGCGGTTGCACGATCGTGCTCACGCTGTTGGCGCTCCAGCTGCTGACCGGCATCACCGACGTGTCGGTCTTTGCACTCAACCTCGCCACCGGCCTCGGGCTGGGACTAGCCATCGACTACAGCCTGTTCGTCGTGTCGCGATTCCGCGAAGAGCGAGCCCGCGGAGGGAGCGACGAAGAGATCCTGTTCCGGACCCTCGATCACGCTGGCCGAACCGTGCTGATCAGCGCCGTTACCGTGTCTGCGGCCCTCGCCGGGCTCCTCGTGTTCCCACAGAACTTCCTGCGCTCGATGGGCTTTGCCGGGGTGGCCGTCCCGCTGCTCGCCGCGCTCACGACCATCGTGCTCCTGCCCGCCGTGCTCCGACTCCTCGGGGCGCGCCTCGACGCATTGGCGCCCAAGCGGCTGCGGACGCTCGCCGTGGCCCAGTCCACGACCGACACCGAAGGCCGCTGGTACCGGGTCGCCCAGTTCGTGCGGAGGCGCCCGGTGTCGATCGCGATCGTCACCGCGGGCCTTCTGCTCGCGTTCGGCGCGCCGTTCCTCAATGCCAAGTTCATCCTCGCGGACGCGCGCGTGCTCCCCACCGATCAAAGCGCCCGAGTCGTCTTCGACCGGATCGCGGAGGACTTCCCGCCGCCGGTCACGAACGCGGCTTCGGTCGTGATCCCCGCAGCAGCACTCACGCCCCAGACCGCACTCGCGCTCGAGCGCCGCATCCGCCAGGTTCCGGGCGTCGCTGCCGTCGCCGGCCCGATTGCGGCGGGCCCGGAGGCGACCACCTTCCTCGTGGTGCCGCGCGGGGATCCGCTCAGCGACGCTGCCACGGCCACGGTGCGGGAGATCCGCACCCTCCCATCTCCCGCGGGCACGCACGTCGGCGGCGTCACCGCGACGTTCATCGACCAGGCAGACAGCATCTCCGAGCACCTACCGACCGCCGTCGCCATCATCGCGCTCGTCACGAGCCTGGCGATCTTCCTGATGACCGGCTCGGTGGTGCTGCCACTCAAGACGTTCGCGATCAACGCGCTCACCGTCAGCGCGTCGTTCGGCCTGCTCGTGATCATCTTCCAGAATGGGCGCCTGGAAGGCCTGCTCAACTACGAGTCTTCCGGCGCCTTGGATCTCAACCAGCCGGTCCTCATCATGGCGCTCGTCTTCGGCCTCTCGACCGACTACGGGGTGTTTCTGTTGAGCCGGATCAAGGAGGCACGCGACGCCGGAGCCCCCGAGGACGAGGCCGTCGCCATCGGACTAGAACGGACCGGCCGGATCGTCACGGCTGCGGCCCTCATGTTCTGCGTCGCCGTCATGTCGTTCGCGACGTCCGACATCGCGTTCCTCAAACAGATCGGCATCGGGACGGCCTTCGCCGTCTTCATCGACGCCACCATCGTCCGCACGTTCCTGGTGCCGGCACTGATGGCGCTGCTGGGGAAGGCGAACTGGTGGGCTCCGGCGCCGCTTCGCCGCCTCCACGACCGCATCGGGATCTCGGAGGGCGGCTCGGCCGCATCGCCATCAGCGCATCCCGACCGACGGCCGCTCGAGCGAGCGCCGGCCGCCTCGGACTAGCGCGCGGGCGGCACGGCGCGCCCGCCACGGGTACCCGTACGGGATGGCCTCGAAGCGACGTCCCATCACTTCGAGGCCACTGATTCCCGTCCCCTGCAGCGTCGGCCGTTAGCGGCGGCCGACGGTGCGAATCAGCGCACGCGGAGCGTACGACGCTCCACGACTCCGTCCGTGTATCGCAGGGTCACGCGCAGCGTGAGCTGCGCGCGGCTCCGGCGGACCTTTGACGAAAGCTTGAGCGTCCCACTCTTCAGCTTCGTCGCGACGGTCTGCCGGCCGGAACCCCGAAGGGTTGCCCGGATGGTGCGTCCCGAGGTGGCCTTCAGGCGCCCTCCCGAGACGAAGGTTTTGGCGGTCTTGCTCTTGACCACCGACATGCCCGAGGCGAGCTGCACGGTGACCGAGGCGAGCTTGGTCTTCGCCGACGGCGACTTGGCCTTGAAGGCCAGGGCGGGCGTGCCGGTCTTGCGGCCCGTCAGCTTCGCGGAAAGGCTGGCCTTGCGCGCCGTGGCCGCGGCGACGCCACCGGTCCCGCAGGGCGAGTCGATCGTGCGGGTCGTCGTGGCTCCCGTCTGCCCGACCAGCGAGAACGCGAACGTGGCCTTCCCGGCGGGGCAGAACAACTTGCTCACCTTCAGTGCCGACGGCGCGCCAGGCGCGAAGGTAAGGACGAGATTGTCGATCGGGGCGTCCGGCAGGCTCGCCAGGTTGACCTCAAGCTGACCCGTCGACGCCACCTTCACCTTGCCCTCGATCCGGGCGCTGAAGCGGCCCTGGATGTCGAGCCCGATACCCGGCAGGGTCTCGTCGGGGTACTTCACGAGCACGACGCGGCCGGAGATCGGCTCGTCGAGAATCCCGAGGGTGCCGGCCAGGGTGCCGGTGTCGGCGTTGCCGCAGCCCGAGCCGGCGCGGAAATCGGCGATCGGGCAGGCCCGGCCGATGCGCGTGAGGTCGGCGCCGATGCCCACCGGCAGCGTCACCTTCACCGAGCGCAGCGCCGACTGGTTGCCCGGTAGCGCGACGCGGGTAGTGATGCCCGGGGCGTCACCGACTTTGGTTCCGGCTGGGAGCGACGCCTCGACCGTTGGCGAGAAGGTGAGGCCCTCGCAGCCAGTCATCTGCGCGCCAGCGCTCGGCGACGCGGTGGTGCCGAGATCGGAGGTGAGATCCGCGCTGACGGTGAGCGGCCCGCAAGACGTGGGGTTCTTCGAGAAGCCCGGGCGATCAAGCACGACGGCCATCGAGCGCAGATTGAGCGGGATGTCGAGGAACGTCTGTGGCACCTCGGTGGTGAGGTCGAGGCCAAGATCGCCGGGTCGCAGATCGATGCGCGCCGGGACGACGAGGTCGCCGAGATTGACCTCGCCGAACGCGACCGGCGCGATGATCGCCAGGCCGGCGACGGCACCGGCGGGGCGCTCCGTGAGATAGACGGTGCCCTTGGGGGTGGTCGTCGGCGTGGGACCGACGCCGGCCTGGACGGTGACGGAGCCCACGCGCGTGCTCGCCGGGCAGTTGCCCGCGGCCGCAGCGGCGGCGGCGCATTCCGGCACGCCCTTGAGCGAGGCAAGCATGCCGGGCGCCAGATGCACGACGGCCTTGCCGAGGCGGGCACTGCGGTCGGGGCGGGCGATCGTGAAGGTCGGGACGCCCTCGGCGCCGGCCTTCGTGGAGGCGAACGCCGCGCCGAGCGTCGGCGCGAACGCCGCCGGATCGACGCAGTCCTGATCGATCGTGAGCGAGAGCGGCGCCGTCGACGACGGAGTGGCGGAGCTCGTCGGGATCAGGACGCTCTCGCCGGTACCGGTGCCGCAGCTGCGCGGTGTCGACGTCACGCCGTTGTCGCCGCCGCGGAAGGTCAGCAGGAAGGAATCAAACGGCACGTCCGGGAGGCCGGTGAGCGTCGTCACGAGCCGGCCCTGGTCGTCGATGGTGAGCTGGCCGAGCAGCTTCACGCGCGGGGCATCCGCCGCGGCGCCACCCTGGTCGACCGAGATCATCAGCTGCGGCAGCCGGTTCTTGCCGGTCTGCTCGCCGAGATAGGCCTTGCCGACGAACGGCGTCTTGAGGTTCGGGGAGACGAACTTCACGGTGGCCGTGGCGCTCGCGGCCGGGCAGGTCGGCGGCGTGTTCGCGTTGAGCGCGAAGGCGTCGTTGGAGCAGAGCGGCAGCCCCTCGGGGCCGGCCGCACCCTGCGCGCCGAGCATCAGGCCCGGTGGCAGCGTGACGACGGACTTGCCCGGGTTCACCGTGGCGACCGTGTCCGGCGTAAGCGAGCGTGCCGGGCGAATGTCGACCTGCGTCTCGGTCGGCACGTCGGGGCGCCTCTCACTGGTCGTGACGGTCGCCGTCTGACCGATCGCAAGCTTCTCGCAGCCCGTGGGCTTGTAGGTGCGCGAGAGCGTCGAGACGTCGCCGCCGTATGCCTCCGAACGGAACGCCGTGACGGCATCCTCACAAGAAGAGCCCGTGCGGCTGAACGAGTCAGGCATCGTCGGGTGATCGACCTTGGAGCCCCAGAAGCGGAAGCCGAACGTGTCGATGGCGATCGGGAGCTTCATGCCCAGGCCACTGTCTGCCGTGCGCGGGAGCCCCTCGGCGACGGCCCGCAAGCCGACGTCCGGTGAGGGACGCAGCGTGAACCGCAGCAGAATCTTGGACTTCGGCAGCGCGATGCCGGCAAGCTGCGCGTCGAGCTGGATACCGAGGAGGCCAACCTCGTTATTCGTGTGCGTGAGGTTGTAGACGCGACCCTTCACGTTGAGCGGGATCACGAGACCGAGCACGTCGGCACGGATCGCCGCCGTCGCCGCGCCGACCTGCGTGTTCACGGCGCAGGCCGCGGGGGCCGTCGACTTGGCGGCAAACTTCGCGACGTCGCATTGTGGGGCGATGTCGACGTTCGCCAGGACGCCGCGCGGCGAGTCGATGATCGTCTTCTTGAGGTCATCGCCACCGGGCTTCACGTTGCTCGTGGTGCGCAGGGCAAAGCAGAAGTCGTTGTAGGCGGCGGCCTGCGGAGCGAGGGTGGCGCCGCTGCCTTCGGGGTTGCACGACGAGGCGGCCGTGACCGGCCCGGCGAAAATGCGCTCGACCTTCACGGCGCTGGCCGAGGAAGGGACCGCGAACGAAGCGGCGAGGAAGGCGACCACGGAGGTCGCTCGGACGAGAGCGTGACGGGAGCGCATGGATCTCTTCGGGAGACGAGGCGGCAACGTGGACTGAGCGCCGCAAACCGGGGAGCCGGCGGCACTCACGTTGGGGTGACAGACGACGCAAGGTAACGCCGAAAACCGGTAATAGCAACTACCGCTTTCCAATGGCCGCTCGCCGCTCGGTCGCAGGGATGGCCAGTTCCCACCTGAGGGTGGCTGGCGCGGAGGCGATCGGTGACCTACGGTCTCGACATGCACCGTTGCGTTCGGCCATTCGTGGCGAGTCTTGGCATGGCGATCGTCGCTGGGTCCGTCGCCACCACCGGAGCCCAGGCCGCCTACACCGCGCCGGCGCCGTTCACCGGCACCGGTGAGATGACGAGAAACCTGGTCGCTGGTGCGGCCTCCGACGGCTCGGCCGCGATCGCCTACGCCCAGGCGGGGCAGATCCGCGTCGCCGTCAAAGCGCCCGGCCAGCTCTTCGGCCCCGCAACCACGATCGGCCCCGGCCGCGCACCACAGCTCGCGATGGGACCAAACGGCCGCGCGGTCCTGAGCTGGATCAGCCCGACCGACGAGGCGCGGGTGGCCCTGCGCGCCCCCGGAGCCCAGTCCTTCACTGAGGTCGCTCCGATCTCAGCCGGCGACGCCTCCAGCGTCGCGGTGGCGGTCGCTGAAAACGGCCGCGCGTATGCGGCAGCACGGCTCGTCAACGGCGCGCTGATGTCGAGTTACGGCCCCAGCTCGACCGAGGCCGTTCCCGCCGTCGAGCTGCTCCCGACGGGCGCGCCGACCTCGGTCGCCATCGCCATCGAAGGCAGCGGCGAGATCGCCTGGCTCCTGGTCAACAGCCGCAGCGCGACGATTTCGCACGCGACCGCCCGGCGGTGGTCCTCCAGCCTGGGGCAGGGCCCGCCACTGGAGCTCACCGCCGACGCGAACTCCCCCGTGATCTCGACGGTCACGACGACCTACGGCCCGGCCGTCGGCGTCTCGGGAGCGCAACCTTCGTTCCTTTGGACACGACTGGCGTCGTCCACCATCGGCCTCGCCAGCAGCTCCGTCGCACGCGTCGACGGGCCACTCACCGCGCCAACCACGCCGAACGTCACGAGCCCCATCAACACCAGCGGGGGCGTCATCCCGGAGCGCAGCGTTCCGTCGGTCGCCACCGCAGCGGACGGCAGTGCGCTCGTTGGCTGGGTCGACGCCAAGGACAGCGCAGGAACCAATCCCACCATCCGAGTCGTCTCACGCTCGCCCACGGGGCAATGGTCGTCTCCGCTGGAGATCAGCGAACTCACCAGTGCGTTCAACGCCCCGGCGATCTCGCGCCTCGCCCTGGCTCCCGGGCAAGCCGGCGGCGCGCAGGTGCTCTACCCGGTCGGGCTCGACCGGCTCATCACCGCATCGCTGACGCCAGCCCGCACCCTCACCAGCCCCGAGCCGACCCTCCTGCGCACCGCCCCCGTCGGATCCCAGATCGGCGAGGCCGCCGCCGGCGGCACCGGCAACGGCGACACGGCGCTTGCCTGGGTAGAGCGCTCAGCCGCCACGGGCGACGGCGTGGTGCAGGTCGCCCTGGGCGACGTGACGCCACCAAAGGTCGCCGTCGCGCCGCCGACCGCGGTCCCGATGATCCCCGCCGAGGGCATCAAATTCACGACGCCGGCAGAGGTCAGCGCGTTCAACCAGCGGGTCCGCAACGTCACGCTCGAGGCCTTCGCCCAAGACACCTGGACCCCCACGACGGTCACCTGGGATTTCGGCGACGGAACCACCGCCACCGGCCCGAAGGTGAACCACCAGTTCGACCCGGCGCTCGCCGGCGCCACGATCACGGCGACGGCGCGAGACCTCGCAGGCAACACCACCACGGCCACCACCTCGCGGAGCTTCCCGACCGCCACCCTCGCCGCGGCGCCCAGCGTCGCGCTCAGCGGCCTGAAGCTCAATCGCACCCGCTTCGCCGTGAACAAGCCCGGCAAGCCCGCCACGAAGAACGCCAAGAAGGGCGCGACCGTGAGCTACGTGTTGACCACCGCAGGCAAGGTCGAGTTCGGCGTCACCACGAAGGCCCGCGGCTACCGCTCCACCGACGGCAAGGTCTGCGCGGCGAGGAAGCCCAAGGGCGTGAAGAAGCCCAAGCGGTGCTCGTTCGATCGGTCGCTGGGGATCGCCGGCACGGTCGAGGGCTCGGCGGGACCGAACACCTTTGCGCTTACCGGCAAGGCCGCCGGGAGGTCGCTCAAACCCGGCAAGTACACCCTCACGGCCGGCATCTACCCGCGCTTGCAGTCGCACGCGAGCCTGGCGGCGACCGCCAAGTTCACGATCGTCAAGTAGCGCGCTCGCGGGAGGAACCGCTCGCCCCAACCTTGACACGCTTGTGTGAAGGTTGATCTCTATTCGGTAGTCTCACGTACGTGAGCCGTGATTTTCTTGCCGCCGTCCGCGACCACATCGTCGTCTTTGACGGCGGCATGGGCGCAACGCTCGAAGCGTGGGACCTCTCCCTCGAAGAGGATTACCGCCTTCCCGGGCGCGCCCACGAGGTGCTCGTCCTCAACCGCCCAGACATCATCGAGCGGCTGCACCGCACGATGGTCGAGGCCGGCGCCGAGGTCGTAGAGACCGACACCTTCCAGGCCAGCCGCCTCAAGCTTGAGGAGTGGGGGCTCGCCGATCACCTGCGCGAGATCAACGTCGAGGCGTGCCGCATCGCCCGCCGCGCGATCGGCGAGGACCGCTTCGTCGCCGGCTCGATCGGGCCGACCGGCTTCCTCCCCGCCTCCGACGATCCGACGCTCGGCAAGATCCGCTTCCGCGAGCTCGTCGAGGTGTTCCGCGAGCAGTCGGCCGGCCTCCTTGAAGGCGGCGCCGACCTCATCATCATCGAGACCGCGCAGGACATCCTCGAGGTAAAGGCCGCCGTCTTCGGCGCCCGCGAGGCGATGAAGGAGGCGAACATCTGGAAGCCGATCCAGACGTCCGTCTCGCTGCTACCCAACGGCGGCAAGATGCTCCTGGGTACCGACATCGACGCCGTCCTCACGACGCTCGAGGCGCTCAAGGTCGACGTGATCGGTCTGAACTGCTCGACCGGCCCGGGCGACATGCGCGACGCGATCCGCTTCCTCGGCGAGAACGCGCCGATGCCCGTCCACTGCATCCCGAACGCCGGCCTCCCGATCCAGGGCGACGACGGCGAAACGATCTTCCCGGAGACCCCGGAGGAGCTGGCCGTCTCGCTGCGCGAGTTCGTCCAGGACTTCGGCGTCGGCATCGTCGGCGGTTGCTGCGGCACCACGCCGGATCACATCAAGGCGATGGCCGAGGCCGTCAAGGATCTGAAGCCCGGCCCGCGGCCGGCCAAGCGCCCGCCGCGCATGAGCTCGATGATCAACGCCGTCGACCTGGTGCAGCAGCCGGCACCGACGATGGTCGGCGAGCGCGTGAACTCGCAGGGCTCCCGCGCCGCGAAGAACCTGCTCCTCGCCGACGACTACGACGGCATCGTCCAGGTCGCGACCGACCAGGTCGAGGGCGGCGCCCACATCCTCGACCTCTGCGTCGCGCTGACCGAGCGCACCGACGAGGACGAGCAGATGCGTGAGGTCGCCAAGCGCGTCTCGCTGACGCAGGCCGCCCCGATCCAGATCGACTCCACGGAACCGGAGGTCATCTCGATGGCCCTCGATCAGATCCCGGGCCGCGCGATCGTCAACTCGGTGAACCTCGAGGCCGGCCGGGCCAAGATGGACACCGTCATGCCGATGGTCATCGACCACGGCGCCGCGCTGATCGCGTTGACGATCGATGAGGTCGGCATGGCCAAGACGGCCGAGCGCAAGGTCGAGGTCGCCAAGGTGATCTACGACATCGCCGTCGGCGAGTACGGCCTCGATCCCGAGGTCCTGATCTACGACGTCCTCACGTTCACGCTCACCACGGGCGACGACGAGTGGAAGCCGTCCGCGATCGAGACGATCAACGGCATCCGCGACGTGAAGGCGGCGCTCCCGGGCGTCAAGACCTCGCTCGGCGTGTCGAACGTGTCGTTCGGCGTCGGCCAGCCGGCCCGCGCCGTGCTGAACTCGGTCTTCCTCTACCACGCCGTCGAGGCTGGTCTCGACCTGGCGATGGTCAACCCGAACCACATCGTGCCGTATGGCGAGATCGATGAGGTCGAGAAGCAGCTCGCCAACGATCTCGTCTGGAACACGCGCGAGGACGCGCTGGAGCGGTTCATCAACCACTTCGAGTCCAAGGGCGAGCAGGCCGTCGAGGAGAAGGCCGATCCGACGGCAGACATGACGCCCGAAGAGGCGCTGCACTGGCACATCCTGCGCCGCAAGAAGGAAGGCGTCGAGGACTGGATCGACAAGGGCGTCGAGAAGATCGGCGCCGTGCCGGTCCTCAACGAGGTCCTGCTGCCGGCGATGAAGGAGGTCGGCGACAAGTTCGGCGCCGGCGAGCTCATCCTGCCGTTCGTGCTGCAGTCGGCCGAGGTGATGAAGAAGGCCGTCGCGCGCCTGGAGAACTACCTGGAGCGCAGCGTCGACTACACGAAGGGCACCGTCGTCCTGGCGACCGTCTTCGGCGACGTGCACGACATCGGCAAGTCGCTCGTGAACACCATCCTCACGAACAACGGCTACACCGTCGTCGACCTCGGCAAGCAGGTCCCGGTCCAGAAGATCATCGACGCCGCGGTCGAGCACGACGCCGACGCCATCGGCCTCTCGGCGCTGCTCGTGTCGACGTCGAAGCAGATGCCGCTCGCCCTGCAGGAGCTGCGCAAACAGGGCCACTCCTACCCCGTGCTGCTCGGTGGCGCAGCGATCAACCGCGCGTTCACCTACCGCGCCGTCTACGTGAACGGCAAGGAGGACGACACCGTCTACGACGCCGGCGCCTACTACTGCAAGGACGCCTTTGAGGGCCTGGCCGTGATGGACCAGCTCGTCGAGGAGGACTCCCGCAAGGAGCTCGTCGCGAAGGTGCTCGAGGGTGCGCACAAGCAGCGCAACAAGATCGAGGTCGTCGAGGACCTGCCGCCCGTCACCGACGACTCGGTCCGCTCGCCGGCCGCCACCGATGCGCCGGTCCCGACGCCGCCGTTCTGGGGCGTGCAGGAGATCCCGGTAGACAAGGACGAACTCTACCGCCACCTCGATACGCACGTGCTCTTCAAGCTCCACTGGGGCGGGCGCGGCGTGAAGGGCGAGGCGTGGAAGGCGCTCGTCGAGGGCTCCGTCGAGGATGACGGCACCGAGATCGAGGGCTTCCTGCCCAAGCTCGAGCGTATGTGGGCCGAGGCCGACTACCTGCACCCGCGGGCGCTGATCGGGTTCTTCCCTTGCTACTCGCTGGGCAATGACGTGATCGTGCTCGACCCCGAAGATCGCACGACGGAGCTGACGCGCTTCAACACGCCGCGACAGCAGAAGGGCGACCGCATGGCGTCGGCCGACTTCTACCGCCCGGCCAAGGCCGACGGCACGCCGCCGGACGAGCTCGACGTGATCGCCGTGCAGGCGCTGACCGTCGGCTCCGAGGTCACCGACCTGATGGCCAAGCTCGAGAAGGACGGCGAGTTCGCCGAGCAGCTCTTCGTGCACGGCCTGGGCGTCCAGACGGCCGAGGGCCTCTCGGAGTGGCTGCACTGGAAGGTCCGCGAGTGGTACGGCATCCCCGTCACCCAGGGCCGCCGCCTCTCGTGGGGCTACCCGGCCGTGCCGGAGCAGTCCGAGCACACGAAGGTCGAGCAGCTGCTGAACATCTCGCAGATCGGCATGGCACTGACGGACGGCTACTCGCCGACGCCGGAGCAGTCGACGCTCGCGATGATCGTGCACCACCCGCAGGCCGTCTACTACGGCATGCGCAACGGCCGCTTCCTCCCGAACGGCTCGCCGGATGAGGTGATCATGGGCACGCCCCGTGACGCCACGCTCGTGCGCGCCGAGGTGATCGACAGCGACCCGATCGAGGGCGCGATCGAAGACGAGGCCGTCGCCTTCGGCAACAACGCCAAAGACGCCGCGGCGCAGACGGCCTAGGTCCGGAGACCATGGAATTCCTCGCGCTGTGCGAGGAATTCCATGGCACGATGGCCGCGATGAGGCCTCCGCTGCTCTTGATCGCGCCGCTCGTTGCGGTCGCCGCGGTCGCCATCGGCGGCGGGCTCCAGGCGGTGGCACAGGACATGCCGTTGCCGACCACCCAGCAGGTGCTGCTCGGCGCGCCGGATCCGGCTGGGCCCACGGCGCGCGGCGTCTTCCTGCGCGACCCCGACGGGCAGGTCGAGCGCCTCGCGGCGGTCGGGCATCTCGTGGCCTGGTCGGTCCGCACCCCGGCCGATCCGCTGGCGTTGTCCAGCGACCGCCGGCCTGTGACGTTCCCGACGGGCAGCCAGGTCGTGATCGCCGACGAACGCGGCGGAGCAACGCTCGCCGTCGACTTCCCGGGACGCTGGGTACACGGGCTCCAGGCGTTCCGCGGACCTGGCGGAGCGTCCGAGCCACGGTTCGCGGTGGAGAGCTGCACGTCCAAGCTGGACGCGTCGTGCTCGGTCGAGGTCCTTGCGCTCTCACCAGACGCTCCGCTCGTCCTCCACTCGCGCACGCACGATCTCCTTTCCAACGCCGCCTACGCCGGCCGCATCGACAGCGGCCGACGGCTCGTCATCGGCAAGCGGAAGGGCAAGGGCAAGGGCAAACACAAGGCCTGCCTGCCTCGGCTCTCCGTCAGGACGCTGGGGACCAGCGATGAGCGCGTCCTGCCACCGCTGCCAACACGTGACGAGAGCTATCCGGCGTGCGACGGGATCTGGGCGCCGTTCATCTACGGCCGCTACGCGTTCGCGTCGGTGTGGCGCAGCGAGCGCAAGTACGACCTAACGGCTGAGTACGTCTACGGGATCGACCTGAGCCGGGCGGTGCCGCGTTGGTATCTCATCCACGTGCCGACCACCATCAGCGGTGGGTCTGCGGGGTTTGCGGTCGGGCCCGCCGTCACCGACCACTCGGTGACGTGGGAGAGCCTCGACAGCGAAGGCCCGTCCGCCTACTCGCTGGATCAGGTCGACCTCCCCGCCGGCGTGCAACCCGCACCGAAGGTGCCGAAGCCGTCTCCTGGGCTGAGTCCGGTTGCGCCGGAGGGCAAGGACGGCTGCGCCATCGCGGCGACGGACGACGCGATCTACGAGCTCGCGAACCCCCGCTGCGCCAAAGCCTGGCCGACCTCGCGCAGCACCGGCGGAGAGATCCGCCGCGTCGTCCACCCAGAGCCCCTCCCGGCGCCCGCCGGCTGACGGTCCCATGCTGCCGCGGTCACAAACGCGCGGCAGCACCACAAGTACCTGGCGATGGCTCGGACCAAACCAAGCGGCAAAGCCGCCGACGCCGAGCTGCTCGCCGGCGACGCGAGCGCGTTCGGTGCGTTCTACCGCCGCCACGAGGACGCCCTGCTCGGCTACTTCCTGCGCCGCACGCGCCAGCCGGATCTCGCCGCCGACCTGACGGCCGAGTCGTTCGCGCGAGCGCTCGCCGGACGCCGTGGCTTCGACGCGGCGCGCGGTGAGGCGCGGGGCTGGCTCTTCGGGATCGCGCGCAACGTGCTGGCGTCGAGCCTGGAGCGCGGCCGCGTCGAAGATGACGCTCGGCGGCGCCTGGCGATGGAGCCGCTCGTGCTCGACGACGCCGACCTGGAGCGGATCGCCGGCACGCCCCCGGCTGCGGCCGAAGCGGCCCTGGCCGCGTTGGCCGCCCTCCCCGCCGAGCAGGCGCAAGCGGTGACCGGCCGCGTCGTCGACGAGCTGAGCTACGACGAGCTCGCCGCGCGTCTGGACTGCTCCGAGAGCGTCGTGCGCAAGCGCGTCAGCCGCGGCCTCAAGACCCTGCGAACCGAGTTGGAGGGACGGCCATGACCCGCCTGCCCGATCTGGAGCGCGCGCTCATCGAGGCCGCCGAGCGGCTCGACGCCGATGCCCGTGTGACCGCCGCCCATCGTGGCCGCGAGCACGGCGGACTACGTGCCCGGTGGGCGCGGATGAGTCGCCGCGGACACGTCGCCGGGATTCTCGCCGGCGGCCTCGTCCTCGGCGCGGTGGCGACGGGCTCGGCGCAAGTCGCTGGCCTCAACCCGCTCGGGTTCGACGTGCAAGGCAAGACCGACCCGGCGCTCGCGCTGAGCGGCGACCCGCTCGGCAGCGTGAACGTGACCTCGGCGCCTGACTCGGCACGCCAGTGGCGCGTGAATGCGTGGGTCGCGCGCAACGGGAAGCTCTGCGTGACGGGCGGCCTCGTCGACCGCTCCGCCGACGACCGCAGCGAGTTCATCTACTTCTGCCGGACGACCGACCGTGCCGCCCAGGAGGTCCTGAGCTCGGACTTCCCGACCCGGGCGATCGTTGGGGCCGTCCAGCTCGGCGCCCCGTCGATGCGGCCCCGGCAGGCGCTCGCATTCGCGCTCACGCCGATCGACGCGCCCGACGTCGAGTTCGCGGCGGCGTCTCCCGCAAAGGTGAGGACCTCCGATCAACGCCCGGTGCTGCGCCTACCGGTCGAGCGAAGCACGTCCGGTCTCTCTCCGGCCGGCGCGCGGTTCGTGCGGTCACTGCCAGCCGAGCTGAACCTGCGGCTGACGGTGGCCGAGGTCGACAGCCCGGCGCCGATTGCGACCAATGGCGATCTCGCCGCCTATGAAGCGCCCGGCCGCGCGCGGTCGGACGTCGCCCAGATCCACGTGACGTCCCAGGCGGCCTGGAAGCGACTCCACCCCCGCTCCGACTATGGCCGGGTCGATCCGCTCCTCGAACGCGACCCGCAACCCGTTGAGCACCAGACCCACCGTCAGGAGCTGACGTATCCCGTCTTGACGCGGCCTCGGCATCGAGGCGACGCGATCCCGACCAGCATGATCACCCCGGCGCTGCAGCGTGGGCGGATCCAGACCCGCCTGAGCCATCAGCTGCGCGTCTCGGGAGAAGGCAGCCTCGGCCGGATCTGGATCGCGCCCGGCGCGATGCACGCCGACTCGACCGCTCCCTCGCTCGACGGTCGCGTCTGCCTCGCGGGCCCCCGCGTCCTCAGCGGCTGCCACTCGACCCCTGCCGACGGACGACGCCCCGACGTCGAAGCGGTGATGTGCGCACCCGGGCTGGACCGCCAACAGTTCCTGACGTGGGCCCACGTTCCCGCCGGCGCAACACAGGTGCGGGTCACCTTCGCCGACGGATCGACCGCGCGGTACGCGACGGGCGACCTGCTGGTGCTGCTTCGCCCGCGCAGCAAGCCGCTGCCCACGCGGATCGACTGGTCTGGCCCGGCCGGGTTCGCCAAGGCCGAACGCGGCCCGTTCCCGGCGGACGCGGCGTCGAAGCGCTGCGGGACCGGGCAGGCCCGCTACTGGGAACTCCGACGGAGCGCGAGTTCCAGCGCTGAAGGGCACCGGTAGGCCAGCGACGTCCCCCGGCTGCGCACCAACTCCCGGCACCAGAGCGCCGGCACGCCCGGAGCGTTGTGCTGCTGCGCCCGCGCCGCGAGGTTGGCGCCAGGCCCCGCCGTCCCGGCGAGCGGCCCGTCCCACATCCATGTCTCGGAGGTCCCTCGTGATCGCCAACCCCTCTCGCCGTGCCGCGGGCGCCGCCACTGCGGCTGCCGCGGCGCTGCTCGCGCTCGTCGCGGCAGGCCCGGCTTCTGCCGACATCCTGCCACCAGCCACCCAGCCGGTCGATGCCACCGTTCGCGCGGCGTGCACGCCCCTCTCCAAGCCACCGATCGACTTCGCCGGCCCGGCCGCGCGCACGATCGACGTCCGCATCAACGGGCAAGCGCCGCTTTCGGCCGCGCCAGGCGGTTCGTTCACGTTCGACCAGCTGACCGCGCGCTTCACGATCGACCCCGACGTCATGCGTCCGCAGGTCGAAGGGACCCGCGGCTCGCTCAGCGCACGCCTCGACGATCTGGCGCTCCTGGCCGACGGCGGCAGCCCGAATCCGGCGACGGTCGTGAGCCCCAAGGCGCCGCTCGACCTCGGCACCACCCCGGTGAAGATCGCGTCGGCACCGTCGTTCGACGCACCGGTCGGAGCGCCGAAGGCGACGTTCGACCCGGTCGGACCGTGGACCGTCGCCGCCGATGCCGGTGGCGTCGCGATCGGCCTGAACGCCTTCGCCCTCACGCTCACCTATTACCCCGAGCCGACGCCGACGGCGAAGTTCGCGCCCACCACGGTCTCGCTCGCCTGCAAGCCGCAGAGCCCGTGGTTCGCCAAGTTCCCCGTCGATCCGCCCACGCCGGCGGCGCCGACGATTACCTCGCTATCACCCAACATCGCGGCCGGCGGGCAAGTCGTGACGATCACCGGCACCGACCTCTCGAGCGCCACCCAGGTGACGTTTGGCGGCAACCCCGCGTCCTTCAAACCCGTCTCGCCGACGCAGCTCAGCGCGGTCGTTCCCACGCTGTATTGGTTCGTCGCGCCTCCGCCAACGCTGCAGTGGGACGTCTCGGTGACGACGCCCGCGGGAAGTTCGGCCAACACGGCGGCCGACGACTTCACCTACCTGACGGGAACCCCCGCCGGACCGGTGATCACCACGGTGTCTCCGACCAGCCTGCCCCGGGCGGGCGGGCGGGTTCGCGTCTCAGGACGAGGCTTCAAGGGCACGACGTCGGTGGTGGTCGGCAGACTCCCGGCAAGGTTTGTCGTCAATGCCGACGACTCACTCACGCTCGCCGCACCGCCGCAGCTGCGAGCCGGGACCTACCGTCTGAGCATCACGACGCCGCTCGGCAACGCCAGCGTCAAGCTGCTTTACCGCTGATCGTCGCCTGAGCCGGTGGTGGGCGCCCACCACGGCGTCCACCACTGGCGTGCGGCTACGGTGCGCTGATGCGCGTCCCTTCCGCTCAGGCCGTCACCGCCGCTGCCCTCCGCGTCGCTCCAACTTGGCGACCGACGCTGCCCCAGGCCGTCATCGATCGAGCCCTGGCCCGTGATCGCGGCGGCGTGCACCCCTGGCACCCGGATCCGGCTCGCAAGCCGCCGAGCTACAGCGTGCGATCGATCGAGCGCACCCGCGTGGCGATGGAGCAGACGCAGCAGATCATGGACCCGGCCCCGCGCGATCTGCGGCGCGAACGGATCCTGCTGCCGCACTGCACGGCCGAGCGGCTCAGCGTGCCGGAGTCGATCCCCGGCCGCGTGATCCTCTATTTCCACGGCGGCGCGTTCCTGCGCGGCTCCACCGACACGCACATCGGCGCGATCGCCCGGTTCATGCGTGCCTCGCGCTGTGAGGCGCTCTCCGTCGACTACCGAATGGCTCCTGAGCACCACCATCCCGCGTGGCTCGAGGATGCCGTCGACGCCTACCGCCACCTCACCGAGGTCCTGGGCGTTGCGCCGGAGCGCATCGCCGTCGGTGGTGACTCGGCCGGCGGGTCGCTCGCTCTGGCCCTGCTGCAGCAGCTCCATACGGGCGGACTCCGGCAACCTGCCGCCGCGTTCGTGATCTCGCCGTGGGCCGACTTCACGTGTGGCGGCCCGTCGCACACGGCCAACGTCGAGTCGGAAGTGATGTTCGGGCCTGGCGTCATCCCGCACTGCGCCAACTGGCTCGCCGAGGGCGCTGGGCTGCCGACCGACCACCCGCTGCTCTCCCCCGCCCACGGCACCTACTCCGAGCAGATGCCGCCGCTGCGCATCGACGTGTCGGCGATCGAGCAGCTGCGCTCGGACTCCACTCTCGTCGAGCAGGCCTACCGGCTCGGTGGCGCCCAGGTGGAGGTCCACGAGCACCCGAGCGCCCCGCACGCCTGGACGGCGATCGGAACGCTCAAAGCTGCCCGCCAGACGGCCGTCGAGATCGGCACCTTCGTCGACGCGCTGCTTGCGCGCTGAAGACCGAGCCTGGCTCCGCGACCCGCTACTGGGTGCAGACCTTGAACCCGATCGCCTTCGACATTGAGGTGAGCTTCTCGGTCTGTGCGTTCATCTTGGGCTGCAGCGTCCGACCAACGGCCTCGTCGTTGTTGGCGGCAACGGACTTGAACTGCGCGAGCAGCGCCTTGTACTCGTCATTGGCGTCGAGCCAAGCTTGGTAGTCGGCGGCAAGATCCTGCGGCGGTGTGAGGGCCTGGAGATCACTGAGCATGTTCTCGTAGGCGGTGATCGTCTCGCCTACGCTTCCCGCGATGGCCTTGGGCGTGTCACCGTCTTCGATCGCCGAGACGGTGGCCCGCATCTTCGTGCAGATCTTGTCTCCCTCAGCGATCAGTTCCGCCTTGGTCAACGTTTGAGATTCGACCGCCGGACTGCTCGCCTTCACGGCGTCTGCGCCGCCAGACGCGTCCTTCGATTCGCCGCAGCTCGCCAGGGTGACGGCGAGGGCGGCGATAGCGAAAGGGGCGCGAAAAGCGTGCAGCATGGTGCTCCGAAGGTCATCTGGCAGGAATCCCATCCTTTCGGGCAGGCGATCCCCCAGCATCCGCAGCCCCACGCAGTCCAGCCCCGGGAAACCCGAACTCCAGTCGAACCACGGCCTACGGGAACGCCGGGATCGGCCCGTTGACCCCCTGGACCGTCGGCACCGCAGCCGCCGGCTCCGGCGGCGCGACGTACGCCGGCGCCTTCTCCTTCTCTCCGCCGCCGGGGAACGCGAGGCGGAGGATGCTGCGCTGCACCATCAGCCACTGCTTGAGGAACGGGCCCGTGTTGTAGGGCAGGCTGTACTCCTCGCAGACGGCCTTCACGCGCGGCGCGATCTCCTTGTAGCGCGAGCTCGGCATGTCTGGGAAGAGGTGGTGCTCGATCTGGTAGCTGAGGTTGCCGCTCATCAGGTGGAACGTGTCGTTGCCCTCGATGTTGACCGCGCCCAACAGCTGGCGCACGTACCAGGCGCCGCGCGTCTCCCCAGCGACCTCCTTCTCGGTGAAGGTGTAGGCCTGATCGGGGAAGTGGCCGCAGAAGATGATCGCGTTCGCCCAGACGTTGCGCACGATGTTGGCGGTGAAGTTCGCCGCCAGCGTCTTCTTCCAGTGCCGCCCGGAGAGCGCCGGGAAGAGCACGTAATCCTTGAGCATCTGCTTGCCCGCTTTACGGCCGATCGCCCTCAGCTCGGCCTTCAGCACCTTCGGGTCCTTCTTCCCCTTCTGGATCGACTCGTAGTCGAGGTCGTGGAAGGCGACGCCCCACTCAAAGAACGCCATGAGAAAGACGTTGAGGGCCGGCTGGGCGAGGTAGTACGGGTACCACTTCTGCTTCGGCGAGACGCGCATCACCTCGTAGCCGACGTCCTTGTCCTTGCCGATGATGTTCGTGTAGGTGTGGTGCACCACGTTGTGGGAGTGCTTCCACCCCGGCGCCGTGGAGACGTTGTCCCAGTCCCACGTGGAGGAGTGGATATCCGGGTCGTTCATCCAGTCCCACTGGCCGTGGAGAATGTTGTGGCCCAGCTCCATGTTTTCCAGGATCTTCGCGACGGAGAGCCCGGCGGTGCCCAGGGCCCAGGCCGGCGGGTAGCGCGACGCCATGAGGACGGCTCGGGAGACGGCCGCCAGGCGCCGCTCGAACGCGACGAGGTTCCTGATGTAGGTGGTGTCGCGCTCGCCGAGATCAGCTTTGACCTCGTCATGGATCGCTTGGAACTTCTCGCCGATCTCGGCGATCTGCTCGGGCGTGAGGCGGTGGAGTGGATTCGGCGAGGACGGATCGGCCGGGTCGTGTCCGGGGCCGTGCGCCTCTTCGCCAGCGACGGTCGCCGGGAACACGGCGGTCGTCGGCCCTGAGTACTGCTGTGGCTTCTTCATGGTCTTCCCCTAAAGCTCAATCTCGATGTCGCCGCACGGCCCGTTCACGCACGTGCGAACGGCCTGCCCGGCCTCGCCGTGCACCTCGCCGGTGCGCAGGTCGCGGACCTGCCCGCTCTGCAGCCGGCCGATGCAGCTGTGGCAGATCCCCATCCGGCAGCCATGCGGAAGCTGTGCTCCAGCGCGCTCGCCGGCGACGAGGATCGACACGCCCGGCTCGCACTCGGCCTCTAGGCCGCTGACGCGGAACGCGACCGTCCCGGACTCGCCGAGCGCGGCGCCGCCGCCGAGCCCGACCGTCGGCCGGTACTGCTCCATGTGGAGCAGCTCCCGGTCGCCGTACTCACTCCAGTGGCGCTCGTAGTCGCTCATCATCCCCTGCGGCCCGCAGAGGAACGTCGTGCGCTCGCGCCAGTCGGCCACCTGCAGGTCAAGCTCCTGGCGGTGCGGACGCCCGTCCGTCGCCGTGAAATGCACTTGCAAGTCGTAGCCGGGCTCGCGCCTCGCGAGATCCGCGAGCAGCCCGCCGAAGATGAAGTCGTCGCGGGTGCGCGCGGCGTGCAGGTGGATCACGTCGTCCAGCGCCCCGCGGCGCTCGAGCTCGCGCAGCATGCTCATCACCGGCGTGATCCCGCAGCCGGCGGTGAGCATCAGCAGCTTCGCGGGAACGTGCTCCGGAAGACGGAACTCCCCCTCGACCGCGCCGAGGAACAGCCGGTCGCCAAGCGCACATCGGTCGTTGAGGAACGACGACACCAGGCCACCCTCGATGCGCTGCACCGTCACGCTGAGGTAGCCAAGCGGGTGCCGCGGATCCGACGTGACCGAGTACGCGCGCCAGTGGCGGATCCCGTCGATCTCGACGCCAACGCGCACGTACTGGCCAGGCTGGTGTGCCGGCCACGTCTCAGAGGGCTCCAGGACCAACGTCTTGGCCGTCGGCGTCTCGTCGACGATCCGCACGACCGTGCCGTAGGCCTCGCGGTGCGACCACCGCGGATCGAGCAGCGCGAGGTAGTCGTCGGGGAGGTGCGGCGTGGTGAAGGACTGCGCCACGCGCCACAGCTTGCGGCGGCCTGGTCGCAGCTTCGGCGGCTGCCCCTGTTCGATCGTCGTGTCCATCTCGGCTCCCCTCGTTGGAGGTGGCCGGCGAGTAGAGCGCGCCGACCGTTCGTTGGACTCAAGGCTGCCGTTCGTCGGCGCACAGTTCTTGCACCAAACCGCGCGTAGACTTAGCAATTACCTGCAAAAAGGCGTATTCCTCCGCACCGGGGGTTCGGGAAAGCCGCAACCTGCTCAGGGGCCTGCTCCCAGATACCGCGGGGTTCCAACCCTTCTCCCGGTTCTGGATCTGCCGGCGGTGCGCGTGGCACGATGACGCCATGTCCCGGCCTGCTCCTCAGTTCGCATCACGTGTGGCCGCCGTGGCACTCGCGGCCTTCACGCTCGGCTGGGCAGCTCTGGCATCCGCGCAGACCACGCCCGCCCCCGCAACCGAGCAGGTCTTGCTCGGTGCTCCGGATCCGTCGGGGCCGACCACCCGCGGCGTGTTTCTCGCCGATCCCGCAGGCCAGATCGAGCACCTCGTGGCCGTCGGGCACCTCCTGGCCTGGACGGTGCGAACGCCGGGCGACACGAGGGACCCGGCCAGGCCCTCCAGGCCCAAGACGCTCCCGGCTACCACGCGGGTGGTGATCGTCGACGAGCGGGGCGGCGCCCCACTCACCGTCGACTACCCGGGGCGCTGGATCTCTGGCCTCCAGGCCTTTCGCGGCCCGACCGGGCCAGCCGACCCCAGGATTGCGGTGCGCAACTGCTCGAGTCGAAAGGCCTCGAGCTGCAAGGTCGAGGTCCTCGCGCTCACGCCAAACGCTCCGCTCACGCTGGCGTCCCGCAGGAGCGATCGACTGGCCGCACCGGCGCTTCGGGGCCGGGTCGACTCCGGGCGAGAGCTGGTCGTCGGGCAGCGCGCCCGGCAAGGCAAGCGTCGCGCTTGCCTCCCGAGACTGTCCATCCGGGAGATCTCAGGCGGGGATCTCCGCCAACTCCGCATGCTTCCCCGCGACCCCGACTACCGCTTCTGCTTTGGACTGGGCCGAGCATTCATCTTCGGGCGCTACGCATTTGCTGAGGTTGATCGCGGCGACTCACGCTTCACTGGGGGTCCACGGATCCTCTACCGCCTCGACTTGAGCGGCGGCCCCCAAGCGCGCTGGCACGACCTCGGGCGAACCTTCAGCGAGACCGAGTACACCGACTACGTCACCATCGGACCGGGCGTCACCGACGCGGCGCTCTTCTTCGAGACCGCCGCCACCGACGAGATCACGGTCGTCGACCTCGCGCGGATCAGTCACCAATCGAGCACGCCGCCCCAGCGAGCCCGGGCCGCCGAGGCCCTCTCCACCGCCACCAACGGCCCGGCATGCGCCATCGCCGCCACCGACGACGCGATCTACGAACTCACCAGCCCCCGCTGTGGCTTCGGCACTGGCGTCGCAGGCGCGATCCACCGGGCCGTCAACCCGGCGTTTGGCGCGCTGCTCTAAGACACGGCCGCCCCCGCAGGGCTCAGGCTACGGCTGAGGGTGAGGGCTCATGACTGCGAGCCGTCAGGTCGGCGAGGATCTGCACGACGCGCTGCGGGTCCTCCCAGAAGTGCAGGTGGCCGGCCCCCTCGAACGTGTCAAGCGTCGAGCCGGCAATCGCGGCATGGATCGGCGCCTGGTTGGGGTAGGGCAGCATCCGGTCCTCGGTGCCGTGGAGGATGGCGGTCGGGACGTTGATCTCGCCGAGGCGGTCGACGGAGTTGTGGCCGCCGACGGCCTGGAGCTGGCCCAGGATGACGTTGACGGAAACCGGCGCGAGTTCGGTGAGTTCGACGAAGCGCGCGTACGTGGCGTCGTCGTCCCAGAAGGGCTTGGAGAAGTTCATCTCGTAGCCGGCCCGCATTGCCGCTTCGCGGTCGCCGGACTGCTGGGCGCCGAAGAGCAGCTGCATGTCTTCGTTGGACGGCGGCGTCATGGCGGCGCCGCCGGCGGTGGTGCAGCCGAGCGCCAGCGTGCGGACCTTCTCGGGGTGACGCAGCGTGAGTTCCTGGGCCGTCATGCCCCCCATCGAGATGCCGTAGACGTCGATCGGCTCGGTCACGCCGAGCACGTCGAGCGCGGCCGCCTGGTCGTCGGCGAGGTCGGCGATGGAGTAGCCCGGCTCAGCCTTGGGGGTGCGGTAGACGCCACGGTGGTTGATCGTCACGAGCGAACGACCCGCCGCAAGGAGCCCCTCGACGAGGACGTCGCCCCAGTGGTCGTGCGTGCCGCTGAGCCCCTGGATGAGCAGCAGCGGCCGGCCGACGCCCTGGCGCCAGACCACGCGCTCGCCGCCGTCCGGCAGCGTGATCGTCTTCACGACGGGGTCTGGAGTGCTGGAGTCAGCGAACGCGCGCATAGGTACGGAAGCGTACCCCGGAATCCGGCGCAGCTGCGCCGGACTTCGGCGAATGGCCAGGCTCAGCGGGGCCGCCGGGCCGCCCCCGACTGGACCTCCCAGTAGCCTGGCTAGCTGATGCGCGTCCTTGCAATCGATGGTGGCGGCATCCGCGGCCTGCTCCCCGGAGTCGTCCTCGCCGAGCTCGAACGGCTCTCCGGCCACCCGACGCACCAGCTCTTTGACCTCATCGCCGGCAGCTCTGCCGGCGGCCTCGTCGCCTGCGCACTGGCCGTGCCTGGAGATCAAGCCGGTGCCCGCTGGACGGCCAACGAGGTGACGAGCCTGTTCGAGCGTGAGGGCTCGCGAATCTTCCGTCGCACGCTCGGCCGCAGCCTGCGCACCCGCTTCGGCTTCTCACGCCCGCGGTACTCCGACGAGGTCCTCAACGAGGTCCTCACCGACTACTGCGGCTCCGTGCGCCTGAGCCACGCGACCACGGGGCTCATGGTCTGCTCGTATGACGTGGAGCGCCGGACCCCGGTGCGCTTCAACTCCTGGCAGGCCCAGGAGGATCCAGGCCACGACCGCGCCCTCTGGCAGGTCGCTCGCTCAACGATCGCCGCGCCGACGTATTTCGCGCCGATGCGCCTCACGCCACCGGGCAAGCACGCTCCAGGCTCGCTCATCGACGGTGGCATCGTGGCGCACAACCCAGCACTGCTGGCCGCCATCGAGGGTGCGACCATGCGCCCGCAGGAGCCGGTAACGATCGTCAGCCTCGGCACGGGCGCCTTGAACAAGCGTCTTCGTTGGGAGGAGGCGTCGACGTGGGGCGCCGTGCGCTGGGCTCGCCCGATGATCGACATGTTCTTTGACGCGTCGTCGTCGATCGTGCAGGAGCAGCTCGACCGGATGCTTGGCGAGCGCAACCACCGCTTCCAGATCCCGCTGACGGGCTGCACCGAGGCCATGGACGACGCCAGCCCCCGCAACCTGGCCGCCCTGCGCCGCAACGCCGAACTCCTCATCGAGCAGCGCCACGGCGACCTCACGCAGCTCGCCTACGACCTCAGCCCCGAGCGCAATCCCGCGACCGACGGCGACCGACGCGGCGGCGACCGGCGCCGGCTGCAGTAGGCCAACAACCCGGCCGGGAGCGCTACGCCGGCTCGACCTGCGCCTCGCCAGCCGAGCGGACCTCGACTGACCCGTCGCTGACGCCCTCGAGCCACCGGCACTCGGCGCCGAGGCCACTCAGCACCTTCGACGAGATCGCCACGAGCTGCTCGAGCTCGGCGGGCTCCAAGAACCGGCCGAAGTACTCCTCGGTGAGTTCGAGCTGGATCGGGTGGGCAAGATTGGCGGCCTCCTCACCCTTCGCCGTGAGCTTGGCGTAGGTCGCTCGGCGATCGGACTTCGGCGTGAAGCGCTCTACGAGGCCAGCGTCCTCCAAGCGAGCGACGAGCTTCGTGGCGCCACCGCGCGAGATGAGCAGGTCGTCGGCGAGCTCGTTCATGCGCTGGCCGTCGGCCTCGTTCTGCAGGCAAGCGAGCACCTCGTACCAGCTCGCCGGCAGGCCGGTGCGCGCCTCGAGCTCGCGAGCGATCGGCTCGAACGTGCGCGCTTGGACTTGCAGCAAGCCGTAAAACGCGACGAACGACTCGGTGTGGAGGTGCTCACCCATGCAGCAAGTGTAGTTCAGCGTTGACGCGGAAACCATTCTTGGCTAGGTTTCTGAATCAACGGTTGCCGCGGAAACTATGCACTCTTCACCGGTGCACTGCGAAGCGCAGCGAAATAGCGCAAACTCCATCCGGAAACCATGGGCATGCCAACGTCAGTCTCCACCGAACCTCCCAGCGCCGAGCCGTTTCTCGCCCGGCTTGGCCGCGGCGCGTCGCGACGGCGCCGGACGGTCCTGCTCACCTGGATCGTGGTGCTCGTGGCCGCGATCGTCGGTGGGCCAGCGATCGCTGGGGATTGGTCGGTCGACTACTCGACGCCCAACAGTGAGTCCAAGGCCGTCGACGAACTCCTGACGAAGGACTTCCCGGGGATCTCCGCCGACACGTTGCTGCTCACGTGGAACGCGCCGGCTGGCGCGGCCTCCCCGCAGGCCAAGGCGCACATTGCGGCGCAGCTCAAGACGCTCGCCGCGATCCCAGAGGTCGGCACGGGCACGATGGAGTCCGCGAAGATCTCCCCGGACGGCAAGACGGGCCTGATCGAGGTGCCGCTCGACTTCCGCCCGGCCACCGTCGCGCTCGACGTCGGCCCGCAGATCGTGGCCGCCGCCGAGGCCGCCTCGGGCAACGGCGTGGAGGTCCGCTATGGCGGTTACGTCATGCAGCAGTCCCAGCAGGGCTCCACGTCGTCGGAGGGCGTCGGCCTGACGGTGGCGCTCATCATCCTCCTGCTGACCTTCGGCACCGTGGTGGCGGCTGGCCTGCCGCTGGCCACTGCGCTGTTCGGGATCGGGACCGGCGCCGCCGTCGTCGGTGGCCTCGCCACCTTCATGGACGTGCCGGACTGGGCCGAGTCCGTCGCCGTGATGGTCGGCATCGGCGTGGGCATCGACTACGCCCTCCTGATCCTCACCCGCCACCGCGCGCACCTGGAGGCCGGGATGACGGTCGAGGACTCGATCGCGGTCGCCCTGTCTACCGCTGGTCGCTCGGTGCTCGTCGCCGGTGGGACCGTGGTGATCGCGCTGCTTGGCCTGCTGCTCATGGGCCTGCCCTACCTCGTCGGCGTGGCGTTCGCGGCCAGCACGAGCGTGTTGATCGTGATGATCGCCTCGCTCACGCTCCTCCCCGCGCTCCTCGGCTTCGCTGGCCACCGCATCAACTCCCTCAAGATCCCGGTCCCAGGCGGCCGCCGCCGGGAGGCCCGCGCCGCCGCGCAGCGTCAGACCATGCCGGCCGGATTCCCCGTCGACGCGAGCCCGTCGTTTGCGCGGTGGAGCGCCGCGGTGCAGCGTCGCCCGTGGACGTCGACCGTCGTCGGCCTCCTCATCATCGGCTTGCTGACCGCCCCGCTCGTAGGTGTGCGGCTCGGCTTCCCAGGCCCGGGCAACGAGGCGGCAGATCGCCAGGCCCGGCAGTCCTACGACATGCTCACGGCCGCCTTTGGCCCGGGGGTTGCCACGCCGCTGCAGGTGATCGTGCGGGCTGGCGGCTCAGCCGACGCCCGCGTCGCCCAGCTCGCCGACGCGATCAAGGCCGATGCACGTGTCGCGGCCGTCGTCGGCCCGATCCCCTCAACCGACGGCAAACACGCGCTGCTTTCCGTTCAGGCCAAGACCGACGCCGAGGAGCAGGTCACCGACGAGCTGCTGCAGACGCTGCGCCACGACCTGATCCCTGCGGCCGATCTCGACGGCATGATCGGTGGCGCGACCGCCCAGACCCACGACCAGTCGTCGGCCACGGAGTCGCGGCTGCCGCTGCTGTTCATCGGCGTCGCCGGACTCTCTGCGTTGCTGCTCTTGGCCGCGTTCCGCTCGGTGCTGATCCCGATCAAGGCGGCGGCGATGAACCTGCTGTCGATTGCGGCGGCCTATGGCGTGGTTGCCCTGGTGGCCGAGGGCGGGTTCGTCGGCCAGCTCGTCGGCATCGACAGCGAGGTCCCGATCCCGCCGTTCATCCCGATCCTGATGTTCGCGATCCTCTTCGGCCTCTCGATGGACTACGAGGTCTTCCTCCTCGGGCGCATGCGCGAGCTGTGGCTCGAACACGGCGACGCCGAGCGAGCCGTCACGGAGGGCCTGGCCGCCACGGCCCGCGTGATCACGGCCGCGGCCGCGATCATGATCGCCGTCTTCGGCGCCTTTGGACTGTCCGACGAGGTGTTCCTGAAGCTGATCGGCATCGGCCTGGCGACGGCGATCCTCGTCGACGCGACGGTGATCCGCCTGTTGCTCGTCCCGGCGCTGATGGGGCTCATGGGCGAGAAGGCCTGGTGGATCCCAGGGTGGCTGGACCGGATGCTCCCCGAGGCGCGCCTGGAGGCTCCGGCCCCGCCAGCCGGCGCACCGGGAGCGGGCGCGTCCACCGATGCGGAGCCGCCAGCCGCGGTGCGCGAGCCGGCCGGCGCGGGCCACGCCTAGGCTCAGCGCCTCAGAACGCCGCTGAGCTTGATGGGCTCGGCGGCGTTCCCGGCGCCGTTGCGGGCGGGGTGACCTCCGCCGGGAACCCATCCGTACCATGACCACCATGCAGCGCCTGATCTTCGACGACGACCACCTCGCCTTCCGGGAGGCTGTCAAAGGCTTCGTCGCGCAGCAGATCACGCCCAACGGTGATCGCTTCCGTGAGGAGCACGGCCTCGACCGCGCGTTCTGGAAGGCCGCCGGCGAGCTCGACCTGCTCGGGATCTCGGTGCCAGCTGAGTTCGGTGGCAGCGAGCTCGACGATTTCCGCTTCAACATGATCGTCAACGAGGAACTCTCCCGCGAGGGCGCGGCCTACGGCTCCTGCGTCGGGATCCACGCCGACATCTGCGCGCCCTACCTCATCGACCTCGCGACCGACGAGCAGAAGGCCCAGTGGCTGCCGGGCTTCTGCAGCGGGGATCTCTTGACGGCGATCGGCATGACGGAGCCCGAGGTCGGCTCCGACCTCGCGAACCTGCGCACGAGCGCCGTGCTCGACGGCGACGAGTGGGTCATCAACGGCGGCAAGACCTTCATCACGAACGGCGGTTCCGCCGACCTGATCATCACGGCCGTCCGCACCGACGGCCCGGGCGCCAAGGGCATCTCGATGATCGTGGTCCCGGCCGACGCGCCGGGCTTTGAGCGCGGCGGCAAGCTCGCCAAGATCGGCCAGCATGAGTCAGACACGGCGGAGCTGTTCTTCAACGACTGCCGCGTGCCAGCGAGCAACCTCCTCGGCGAGCGCGGCGCGGGGTTCGTCTACATGATGGAGCGCCTGGAGCAGGAGCGTCTCTCCTGCGCGATCGCCAACGCCGGCCACGCGTGGGGCGCCTACGAGCACACCCTGCAGTACGTGCAGGATCGTCGCGCGTTCGGGCAGCCGATCGGCCGGTTCCAGAACTCGCAGTTCAAGCTCGCTGAGATGTCGACCGAGCTCGACGCGCTACAGGCCTACGTCGACCACTGCGTGCTGCTCCACAACGCCGGCAAGCTCACCGCCGTCGACGCCGCGAAGGTGAAGCTCCTCTCCTCCGAGGTGCAGGGCCGCGTGATCGACATCTGCGTGCAGCTCCACGGCGGCTACGGCTACATGGAGGAGTACTTCGTCGGCCGCGCCTACAACGACGCGCGCGTGACGCGGATCTGGGCGGGCTCCAACGAGATCATGAAGCTCGTCATCGGGCGCAGCCTCGGCATCGAGGCGTAGCGGGCACGACGCACTGCCGCGGCTCCGTGCTGCGCGCCGGGGGCGGTTATGCCGTCTCCCGGCGCAGCAGCGCATGGTGGAGTTCGCGGAGTTCGTCGGCGAACTGCAGCGCCGGGCCGTCAACCGCCAGTCCCGGCGCGACCGCGGAGACCGGGAGTGCCGCGACCGGCCCGGCCGGCGCGCCCAGCTCGGCGCGCCACGCCGTGAGCTGCTCGCTCGACCCGGCGTAGACGATGCGCCCGAGCCCCACCCAGGCGTGGGCGGCCGAGCACATCGGGCAGTGCTCGCCCGACGTGTAGACCGTCGCCGTGGCGCGCTCCGCCTGCGCGAGGTGCTCCGCGGCCCAGCGGGCGATCTCGAACTCCGGGTGGCGGGTCGCGTCGCCGCCCGCGATCCGATTACGGTCCTCGAACAGCACGTCGCCCGCCGCGCCCACGAGCACCGAGCCGAACGGCTCATCCCCCGCCTGCAGTGCGTCGCGAGCCAGATCGACGGCGCGCCGAAGATGACGGAGATCAGCGTCGGACAGCATGTCGGTCACGCACCAGTCGGTTTGGTGCCGCGGCCGCGCGTCCACGGCAGAATCACGCGGGCACCGGGCGGATGGAAGCGCTGCTTCCATTCACGCGGGTAGCCGAGCGACACCTCCTCAAAGCGCACGCCGTCGTTCCAGTGGCGACGGCCGATATGGAGGTGGCCGTAGACGCAGGCGCGGGCGCGGAAGCGCACGTGCCAGTCGGCCGTCTGCGGCGTGCCGCACCAGAGCGCGAACTCGGGGTGGCGCAGCTTGAAGGTCGGATCCTCGATGAGCGGCCAGTGATTGACCAGGACGGTCGGCAGCGACGGGTCGATCGCCTCGAGCCGGGATTCGGCCTGCGACACGCGCGCCGTGCACCACTCCTCGCGGGAGGCGTACGGCGCGGGATCGAGCAGGTACTCGTCGACGCACACCACGCGGGCCCTGTGCGCGAGACGCAGTCGCTCCTCCTTCGACGCCGCCCAGCGGGTCCCGAAGCCATAGTCGTAGAGCAGGAACAGCGGCGCAATGACGGTCTTCCCGGTGGCGTCCTCCCACACCGGAAACGGATCCTCGGGCGTGTCGACGCCAGCGCTGCGGCACCGCTCGACGAGCTGGAGGTAGCGCGCCTCCCCACGCTCATTCGCGGGCGCGTCGACGGCGGAAAGCAGCTCATGGTTGCCCGGGACCCAGAGCACGCGGGCAAAGCGCGACCGCAGCTCGCCGAGGACACGCGCGGTGTCGTCGATGGAGTCCGCCACGTCACCGGCGACGATCAGCCAGTCCTGCGGGTGGGCGGGCTGCAGATCGCCGATGATCCGGCGGTTGTCGAGATGCCCAGCGTGCAGATCGCTGATCGCCAGGAGCCGCGGCGCTTCGGGGCGCAGGTCGCGCTCCCCGGGGACGAACGGCATCGGCATCGGAGACGAGCTTACGACCGCCCGCACCCGCCGGCGCCGATCAAGGCGCGGCCCGCCGCCCAGAGGCCGCCCCGGCGCTAGCGCCTCAGCCAGATCAGCTTCGCGCCGGTGTCGCCCTGGCCCATCTGGAACCAGACCTGCGCCGGCCGGGCAATGCTGACCGACGGGATCGCGAAGAACAGATCCCCCTTGACCGAGCCGTTCGGCGGGACCTGCGTCGGGAGCGGCGAGCCGATCTGGCTGAACGCGGGCTGCGGCTCACCGACCTGGAAGCCGTTCTCCTGCGCGAGCGAGAACCCCAGCGAGCCGACCTCAGCCGGCTCCTCACGCAGATTCTGGATGCGTACACGCACGCGGTAGTAATGGTTGAGCGAGGTGATGAACTCGTCCTCGCTGAGGTCCTTCTCGCGCACGCGCTCCAGCTTGCGGACGGTCATCCGCACGTCGACCAGGGGCGTGTCGGCCCCCAGGCGCGCCTGCAGGCGCAGCGGCTTGCCGACGTCGGTCTCCGTCTGCTTCTCCACGGAGTCGACTTGGAACCCCTCGTCGCCGCCGGGAATCAGCACGTAATCGCGGGTCCCGCCATCGCGCAGCTTGATCGACACGAGCCCCTGCTCGTCGATGATCTCGGCGTCCGTCACCTCGTACTCGCCGGGGCGCACGGCCGCGTCGACGGGGAGGCGCCCGTTCTCGCACAGCTCGCGCCCCTCGGCAGCCGACGTGCCGATACGAGCGGCCCACGTGTCCGAGAGCAGGTCGCAGCGGTCGTTGTCGAGGTACTGCCGCAGGACGCGCTCCGCCGGGGCGGCGTCGACCTTCGTCGGCGCGGTCTCGACCACCTTGGCCCCGCAGCCCGCAAGGACCGCAGCGAGCAGCGCCGCGCACAGCAGCGCCGACGGCAGACGAGGAGAGCGCCGGGCTGGCATCGCGCCGATGATAGCCCGGAGGCCGGTGCGCCGCCGCACTGCCTCGGCCAAAGTAAGGACCAGGCAAGCACTGCCTGAGCGAGCTCTCGGCGGGCTCTCAGGAAGCGCTCATGCGGCGCGCCGAGAGTAGTGGCATGAGCAGCACGCCAAGCACACCTCCTCCTCGGCCGCCGCGCCGGCCCCAGCCCAGCCCCGCGGCGCAGGAGCGCGCCGCCGCCCGAGCCGCGCGGATCCGTCGGCTCCGCGCCCGCGCCGCCAGCAGCGCCGTCGCCGTGTTCGCAGCGTCGTGGCTCGGGATCGCCGTCACGAATGGTGAGCCGGTCTCCGCGGCCGAGTCGACGCCGTCCACCACGACGACGAGCACGACCGACTCGACCGCCATCGACGACACGGCGACGGACAGCTCGACGACGGCAACCGACGAGCCCACCGCCTCAAGCGACGACTGGAGCTACGACGACTCCACCACCGAGTCCGACTGGGCCTCCAGCACCGGCAGCACCGCCGCGTCGACCGACAGCAGTGAGTCGTCTTCGTCCGAGAGTTCCTCCACCGACTCGACCTCGGCGACCAGCGGCACCAGCGAGGCCGTCACCCAGACCCAGACCGTGACCCCCAGTGCCGCCACGACCGGACAGTCCTGATGATCAACGCGCCCGCACCCAGACTGCGCGCCGGTGGAGCCGGCCGCGAACGAACCCTTGAGCTCGACCGCTTCGGCGGACGCGTGGAGCTGCGCGTGCAACCCGCCGAGGGTTGCACGACCGAGGCCCAGCGGCGCCTTGAGCGCGGCGCCGCCCTGCTGGAGTCGATCGACAAGACGCTGAGCCGCTTCCACCCCCACAGCGAGCTGTGCCGACTCAACGACGACCCCCGCACGCATGTGCCGGCCTCGCCGCTGATGCTGCGGTTCGCTGAGGCCGTCAGCTGGGCGGGGCGCCGCTCCGGCGGGCTCGTCGACGCGACGTGCCTGCCGCAGGTCGAGCGCGCCGGATACCGCCACCACCTCGTGATCCCCGACGCTCCGCCGCTCGACGGCATGCAGGCAGCGGCTCCGGTGGCACTCTCCGAACTCGAAGCGACGCTGTTTGACCTCGCTGGAGCCGACCGCTCACGCCCACCGGCGCCCCTCGACGACGCGTGGCGCTCCGTGATCGCCGGGCCTGAGCACGTCGACCGCCCGGCCGGCGTCCGCCTCGACAGCGGCGGGATCGGCAAAGGCCTCGCTGCGGATCTCACCGCCGAGCTGCTGCGGGGCGCGCCCTCGTGGATGGTCGACTGCGGCGGTGACCTACGGATCGGCGGCACGGCCCGCGTGCCGCGCGCCGTCGACGTACGCGACCCCGTCGACCCGTCGCAGATCATTCACCGGTTGCACGTGACCCGCGGGGCCGTCGCCACCAGCGGCGTGACGCGCCGCTCCTGGGACCAGGATGGCCTCCGCAGCCACCACCTCATCGACCCGCGCACGGGCCGCCCCGCTCGCACCGGCGTGCTGCAGGTGACGGCCCTCGCGCCGACCGCCCTCGAAGCCGAAGTGCTCGCGAAGACGGCCCTGCTCCATGGCGTCGCCCGCGCCCACGACCAACTCCCGCATGGTGGCGTCGTCGTCGCCGAGAGCGGCAGCGTCACCGTCGTGCCACCCCCGCCCGTCGAGCAGATGCGCCGCGCGCGGGAAGACCGCGCCGCGTTCCACGTGCCGGGACGCGCGCCCGTGACCCGACGAATTCGGCGGCCGTAGATGCTGGCCGACGTCAACCTGATCTGGGTCACGACCCGTGCCGCCGGCGTCGTGGCGCTCGTCGCCTCGAGCGCCTCGGTGATCCTCGGACTGGCGCTGGCGGGCCGCATCGGCGCGCGCCGTCGCCGCGGCATCCTCGGCGACGTTCGGGTCCTCCACCAGACGCTCGGGATCGCCACGGTGGTGGCCCTCGCCGTCCACGTCGGCGCGCTGTTCTTTGACTCGTGGCTGTCGCCGTCGATCGTCGACCTCGCCGTGCCGCTCAGCATCGACTACCGGCCCGTCTGGACGGGCCTCGGCATCCTCGCCGGATACGGCCTGCTCGTGCTCGGGCTCTCCGGCTTCCTGCGAGGCCGAGCGGGGACGCGCTGGAGCGTGATCCACCGGTTCGCCGGCCTCACGTGGGCGCTGAGCATCGCGCACACACTCGGCGCTGGGACCGACGCCGGCGCCGCGTGGTTGCTGACGGTCGTCGTGCTTTGCGTCGCCCCGGTCGTCGTCCTGCTGGGCATGCGTCTCTTGCCATTCGTACGGAATTCAACTCCGGCAGTCCCAGGCGCAGGCCGATGAGTTGACCAGTTCTCCGCCCCCGTCAACTGACCGCCTCGATGTTCTCCACCGCCCTCCAACGCGTCCGCCGCGCGTTCAACACCGGCCGCAGCGCCGAGGCCCTCTCACCGGAGGACTACACGCAGATGCGGATCACCGGGACGGTGGAGTACCTGGCGGGCGCCGTCACGCTGACGATGGCCACGCTGGTCCCCGATCAAGACCCGTCCGACCACGCGGCACTGCTCGTGATGGCGCTCATCGGCGTGTTGCTCTCCGCGCTGCGCTTCACGGCGCCCCAGCGCCTTGAGGTCGTGCGGGCGTCGATCATCATCGGCTTCGTCTACATCGCCGCGATCATCGCGGTCGCGCGCCCCCTCGGGCCGACGCCGTTCTTCTTCCTGTGGCCGATGCTGACGACCGCCTACTTCCTCGGCCGACGCGACCTGGCCTTCTTCACCGCCGCGCTAACGATCGCGCTCCCGGCCGGACTCATCGGCAACGGCGCCGCCAACGCCGTACCGGTGATGTTCATGCCGACCTTCTCGGTCATCCTGATCGCCAGCGTCCTCGTGCTCGCCCTGCGCGAGCGCCTCGACGGCCTGATGGGCGACCTGGAGTACACCGCCTCCACCGACATGCTCACCGACCTGCCCAACCGCCGGACCTTTGAGCGGGCCTGCAATCGCGAACTCGAGCGGGCACGCCGCTCCAAGACACCGGTCGCGCTCGCCATCTTCGACCTCGACCACTTCAAAGCGATCAACGACCGCCTCGGCCACGCCGAGGGCGATCGCGCCCTCAAGCGGTTCGCGCTCATTCTCAAGGAGCAGTGCCGCGTCGTCGACTACCCGGCGCGCATCGGCGGCGAGGAGTTTGCCGTCGTCCTGAGCAACGCCGACGCAGAGGGCGCGCGGATCTTCTCCGAGCGGCTGCTGGCTCGCGTCATCGACCAGACCAAGCATGACCCGGCACCGATCAGCGTCAGCATCGGCATCTCCGAGATGACCGACGCCTCCGACACCCAGGATGTGCTGCTTCTCGCCGCCGACCGCGCGCTCTATGAGGCCAAGAACACCGGCCGCAGCAAGGTCGTCGTCGCCCAATCCGTGCCCGAAGCCCGCGCCATTCACACCGGCCAGCGCCTCGAACTCCACCATTCCGCACCACTGCCGCCGGCCGCCTAAGCGCCAACCCACGACGGCCTGACCCACTATCGGGGGACACGGAAACCCCCTGGACGGCCCAATACGCCGAAACCTAGGGTCCAGGCCCCATCCCAGTCATACCGGTTTCCGCCGATAGGTGCCGCATGTGCTCCTCGGCCACTCCGACGCGATGACGGCGGCAACGACCCGCCTGCGCGCCCTCTCACGGGCCGGGCGAAGCTCGGCGCTCGTTGGGACCGACGACGCCGGCCTGATGCGACTCGTCGGCGCTGCCCAGCTCGCCGCCGGTGGCCTGCTGCTCCTCATCATGGTGCTCGTTCCAGACCCTGACCGCAGCGACCACGTTGCCTACACACTGCTCGCTGGCATCGGCCTCGTCGGCGCCGTGGTGCGGTGGTCGGTGGGCCGCGCGAGCACGTCGGTCGCGCGAGGCTGGAACGCCGGCAGCGTGCTCTACGTCGGGAGCGTCGTGGCGGTCTCCCACCCCGTCGGCCCGGCGGCCTTCCTCATGCTCTGGCCCGTCCTGAGCACCGCGTACTTCCACGGGCGGCGAGACCTTGCCGCCACTCTGGCCCTCATGACCCTCGTGCTCCTGGCGGCGCTCACCTTCAACTCCGCCGTCGACGATGGCCTGCTCCTCGAGCTGATCCCGGCGGTCGCCGTCGTCGGGTTTGCGAGCGTGACGATGCTGCTGCTGCGCGAGCGCATGGACCACCTCATCACCGACCTCGAGCGCACCGCTGCCACCGACGGCCTCACCGGCTTGCCCAACCGCCGCAGCTGGAACACGTCATTCGTCACGGAAGTCGAGCGCGCCCGCCGCAGCGGCCAGCCGCTCTCGATCGCGATCTTCGATCTCGACCGCTTCAAGGCCATCAACGACTGCCTCGGCCACGCCGAAGGCGACCGCGCACTTATTCGTTTCGCCAGCCTGCTGGCCACCGAATGCCGCTCGTTCGACGTCCCGGGGCGCCTCGGTGGCGAGGAGTTCGGGCTGCTGCTGGCCGGCGCGAACGCTGAGGGCGCCGTCGCGTTTGCCGAGCGCCTGCGCAGCCGGCTGGAGCTGGTGACCCGCCACGACGAGACGCCGTTCACCGTCAGCACCGGCGTGGCCGAACTCGACGTCCACGCTGAGGACATCGAGGCGATGATGCTCGCCGCCGACCGCGCGCTCTACCGCGCCAAAGACGAGGGGCGCGACCGGGTCGTCGTCGCCGACTCCCCGAAGCTCGCGCCCCTGCCTGAAGATGCTCGCTCAGGCGCGCCCACGATGGACGCGCTCGACGCGCTCGGTCAGAGCGCGGAGCAGCTCTCGCTGTCCGTCACTTTGAAGCTCGACCCGCAACCGCAAGCCGCGACCACGTTGGGATTCTCGACCTTGAACCCGGCGCCCGTCAGTGCCTCGACGAAGTCGATCACCGAACCTTCGACGTAGGGGAGCGAGTCGGGGTCGACGAGGATGCGAAGCCCGCGGTCCTCAAAGATCTTGTCGTCGCCCCGCTGCTCGTCGAATGCGAGTTGGTATTGGAAGCCGGAGCACCCGCCGCCCTTGACGCCCACGCGCAGCCCCGCGACGGCAACGTCGGCGTTCTGTGCGGTGAGGTACTCGCGGACCTTGTCCGCGCCCTTGTCGGTGAGTGAAATCATGGCTTCTTGGTGGCTCCGTGGTCGATCCGCTGCGATCGCGGCGGCAGACAACTGCGTCCTGACCCCCACGATAGGGGCTTCGGCACTCCGACAGGAGGCCTTAAGTGAGTTATCGGTCCGCTTCCCAAAGTGTAGTAGCCGCTACCTTTGAAGACATGCCAACCCCCGAGGACCTGCAGACTCGGATCGAGGAAGCGATCCCTGGCGCCACGGCCGTCGTCATCGACACCACCGGCACCCAGGACCACTTCCGCGCCGAAGTACGCAGCCCCGCGTTCGAAGGTCTGTCACGAATCGCGCAGCACCGCCTGGTGTACGACGTGTTCGGTGATGAGATCGGCGGCGCAATCCACGCCCTCTCCCTCAAGACGGAGCCGTCATGAGCCAGCCGACCCTTGCCGACCAGATCAAGTCTGCCATCGAGCAGAATGAGGTCATCCTCTTTATGAAGGGCACGCCCGACGCGCCCGCTTGCGGCTTCTCCGCACGCACCGCCGGGACCCTTGAGTCGCTCAAGGTGCCGTTTGCCAGCGTCGACGTGCTGCCGGATGCCCGCATCCGCCAGGAACTCTCCGCGCTGTCGAACTGGCCGACGATCCCGCAGCTCTTCGTGAAGGGCGAGCTCGTCGGTGGCTGCGACATCGTCGTCGAGATGGCCGAGTCCGGCGAGCTGCAGACGCTCCTGGGTGTCGAGGGGGCCGAAGGCGTCGTCACCGACGACGCCGACGAACCCGCCCCGCTCCAGATCGAGAACCGGCTCGGCTAACGCGCCCCGGCGGCGCCCAAGCGATCAGCGCTTGGGCGTCACCGACGTCGACGCGGCGCCCTCGAGGGCGTAGGTCGGCAGCTCGTGGGCGAGCTTGACGTCGTCGAAGAGCGCTTCGAGTTCTTCGTCGCTCAGGTCGGTGTCCTCAGCATTGCCCGTCAGCAACTCCAACGCCGCGGAACCCGAGGAGCCCGGGACGACGGCCACGCGAAGACCAGAGACGCCGTCGTTGGTGTAGCCCTCGCGGAGCGCATCAAGCGTCTTCGGTGCGCCCGAGGAGCCGCCACCAAGTTCGTCCGCGAACAGCTCTTCAAAGAACTCGTCCTCGGAGCCCCCGACGGGTGAGGAGAGCACGACGATCCCCGTCTTCAGGCCGGCCGCCCACCTCGGGATCTTGACCTTGATCGGGATTTCGCGGCGGTCGCCGGTCGAGCCTTGGACGACGACGACGCGAACGGTGGCCGTCTTCCCGGCTTTGACCTTGGCGGGCTGCTTGACGCGCACGATCTCCAGCGTGTCGGCCTCATTGCGGAGCGTCACGTCGGTCTGCACGCGGTCGACGAGTTTGAGGAACCGCTCGCTTCCCGTCACGCCGGAGACGGCCATGCCAGCCGCGTCGGCCGCGCCCGTTTCCACGCCGCCGAATGTGCCGGGCTTGGTGAAGATCGAGTCAACACACTCCTGCAGCGGCTTCTCGTCGTTCTTGAGACTGATCGTGGTGCACGTGCGCGCGGAGCCGCCGACCGAGGCCTGGCTCGTGAGGCGCTGAATCGCCGAGCCCGCGTTGGCCGCGGCGGCAAGCGGAAGCAGGTCGCCGGTGTTGCCGCCGCGCACGGCGCGCTCGTCGACGATCGACGCGCTGGCCTGCTGCACCACGGCGCCGGCACCGTTGCGGATCGTCGCGCCGAGCGAGATGCCGGCGGGCGCAGCACCCAAGACCCCACCGATCGCGAAGGCGCCATCGAAGCCGATCGTGCCGACCGGACCGACCGGCGAGCCAAGCTTGTAGGTGACCTGCTCGCCGAGCGCCGGCGAGGAGATGACCGTGCTGATCGCCGCCCGCTCCATCGTCAGGCGGGACGGGCCGGTGCCGTTGAAGGGGTGGCCAAACGCCCAGACGCGGTCGCCGTCGACGTACGTCACCGTGCCGATCGCACCGAAGGTCACGTCGCCGGAGATGATCGTCGCCGCGACCGCGTCGCCCGGCTTGAGTCCACCCGCCGGCGCCTGCGAACGCGTCGCCGTCGGACCGATCAGCAGCGGAAGGTTGGCTTTGGTGGCAGCAGACTGCAGCGTCGACGCGAGCCGGCCGCGCGGGCCAGACAAGATCAGCGGTTCGCGGCCGGTGCCCCACGGCTGGCTGGTGGCCGACTTCGTGGCCTTCTTGCTTGCCGCCTTCGACGAGGAGCTCTTCGTGGGGCTGACCTCTCCGACCGGCGGCGCCGCCGGCGCCTCGCCGAACGTCGGGGTGGCGAGCATCGACTCGATCGGCGTGATGCCGCCGACGAGATTGTCGTACTGGCCGATTCCCTGGGAGATGGCGCCGATCACGCGCGGCACACCGTCGGCCCCCAGGCAGGTGACGGGTGAGCCGGAGAAGCCCTGGCCGATACCGGTGTCCTTGATGGCGTCGCCGCTGAAGCGGGCGATGATCAGCGCGTCGCTCGGGCGCGGGCCGCCCTCGACCGAGAGCACTTTGGCGTCGAAGGTCGTCGGCTCCAGCCCCTGGATCACCGACGAGGCCGTGCACTCCATGCCGGGACGGACGTCCGACAGGAACAGGATCGGGGCCCCGGCGCCTTGCGCGACGGACGGCACGAGGCAAAGGGCGAGCGTGGTAGCCGCAGCGGCGGCACCGGAGAACGAGCGGTGCATGACGGCGGATGGTACGGAGATGCGCGGGCGTGCGATGCATCAGCTGGACGCAAACGTTGGCCGCTCGGTGCGGAGCCGCCCGGCGACGCGTTACGTTGTCCGCTGCATGTCTGTCGCTCTCGTCTCGGACTCCACGCACTACCTGCCGGCCTCGGCGCTCGACGGCCATGAGCTGCACACCGTGCCGCTCTGGCTAGTGGAGGACGGCCAGGCCACGCGGGAGGACCTGATCGGCGACTGGACCGAGCTGTACCGCGCGCTGCGTGCCGGTGAGCGGTCGCTGTCGACTTCCCAGCCCTCCGTCGGCGAGTTCCTGGAGCGCTACGAGCCGCTCCTGGAGGCCGGGCGAGACATCGTGTCGGTCCACATCACCAGCGGGATGTCTGGCACCGCCGAGACGGCCCGACAGGCCCGCGAGGTCGCCTTGGAGAAGTACCCCGAGCGCGCAATCGAAGTCGTCGACAGCGGCTCGACTGCTGGCGGCCTGGCGCTCGTGGTCGCCGCGGCCATCCGCGCAGCCGAGCAGGGCGCCGGCGCTGAGCAGGTCGCTGCGGCCGCGGCCGAGGCGAGCACGACCATGAAGGTGCGCTTCGGCCTCGACACCCTCGATTACCTGCGCCGCGGTGGGCGCGTCGGCCGCGCCCAGGGCCTGCTCGGCAGCACACTGCAGATTCGCCCGATCCTCAAACTCGACGGCGGTCCAGGTTCGGTGAACGAGACGGTCGAGAAGATCCGGACGAGCTCGAAGATGCGCCAGCGCCTGCTGCGGTTCTTCGACGAGTTCGCCGCGGAGGGCCTCGAGGGCTGGATGGTGATGCACATCATGGTCCCCGAGATCGTCGAAGAGTTCGCCGAGGCCGGCCGCAAGGTGATCGGCACCGATCCGCTGGCGATCTGCGAGGCGGGCCCGGTCGTCGGTGCCCACACGGGCCCCGGCATGATCGGCGTCGCAGCGGCGCCGGCGCGACTCGTCGGCACCGGCAAACTCGGGGCCTGAGCGCGAGCCGAGCGCTCGCTCGGCCTCCGGCTGGCGGCACACGCCTCGCGGTCCTAGCTCCGCCCCCACACCTGGGACACTTCCGCCCATGGAGCGCCCCAGCACCGACGTGACGGTCGGCAGTCCGGCCATCGTGCGTGGCGTGGTCACGATCGCGCTCACGGTCGGCGTCCTCGCGATCCTCTGGGAGCTGCGCGGCCCGATCATCTGGGTCCTGATTGCGGCGATGCTGGCCACCGCCCTGTCGCGGCCAATCAACCGCCTGTCGCACCACCTCCCGCGTGCCCTGGCGGTGCTGCTCGTCTACATCACGCTCGTGCTCGTCCCGGTCGGGCTGCTGCTGCTTGCGATCCCGCCGCTGGTCGGTGAGGCGACCAACCTGATCCGGTCGCTCCCGCGACTCATCGGCGACCTCCAGGACGCCATGCAGTCCAACCAACAGCTGCGAAGCATCCTGGCCGACTTCGATCCGCTCGACGCGCTCAAGGAACAGGCGGGAGAGATCCCGAGCCGCCTGAGTGACGTCGCCTCGATCATCGGCTCGATCGGGCTCGGCGCCCTCAACTCGATCGTCGCGGCGGTCACGATCGCGATCCTCAGCGTGTTCTTCGTGTCGTCCGGCGGGCAGACGATCAACCGCACCATCGACATCTACGGCGGCGACCGGGCCGTGCTCTACCACCGGATCGCCGAGCGCACGAGCCGAGCAGTGGCCGCGTACTTCGCGGGCACGTTGCTGATCGCGCTGGTCGGCGGACTCACCTCCTACGCCGTGATGGCGATCATCGGCATCCCCTATGCGACCGCGCTCGCGGTGCTCTGCGGGCTGGCGTCGCTGATCCCGATGTTCGGGGCGACGATCGCGGCGATCTTTGTCGGCGTCATCGCCGCGCTGACCGGCACCTGGACCGACGTCATCCTGTGGAGCGTCTGGGCGATCGTCTACCAGCAGGTCGAGAACAACCTCGTCCAGCCGCAGATCCAGAAGCGAACGGTGAAGGTGCCGCCGGTCGCCACCGTGGTCGGCGTCCTCTTCGGTAGCGCGCTGCTCGGCGTTCTCGGTGCCGTCATCGCGATCCCGACGATCGCTGCGGCGATCGCCATCGGCGAGGAGTGGGCGGCGTGGAATCGCGGCGCGGCGGCCGTCGCCGGCGGCCGCGAGTACGAGCAGGCTGCCCAGGCGCGCGCCGCGATCAAGCTCGCCGACGCCAGCGAGTAGGTCAGCGGGCGAGCTGCGCCCGGGCGGCGCGGCGCCCGGGGGCGGGCGGCGGCGCTGCCCGGGACCCTGGGCGAACTCCCGTCACGGACGGGTGTTCAACACCCCCAGCCGGCGGCGGTTCATTTCAGACCCGGCCACCGCGCAAACTCGGGTCACCAACGGGTGCTCAACACCCACACGTGACGGGAGTTCAGGCCGCCCGCTGTGAGAGCCGAAGCGCCGCCTCGCGGACCGCGATCTGCGCGAGGATCCGCGCCGAGACGACGTCGGGCTCGCGTGCGGCGCGGCGGGCGCTGAATCGCATCGTCAGGATGCCAGCCGCCAGCAGATCATCGTCGCGCTGACGATCAGATTCGAACTTTTGGCGGGATCGGTGTCCCGCCCACCCGTCGATCTCGACGACCAGTTCAATGTGGGGCCAGTACAAGTCCAAGCGGTACCGCTGACCGTCCACCGTCACCCAGTAGTTGACCAGCGGATGAGGCGCCCCGGCCGCGATCACGCTCTTGATCGCGTCGAGTTCCGCTGGACTGTCGACGCCATGTTCACCACGGTCCACCTCGACGTGGCCCGCGAGCTTCACGCCCACCCGATCCGACCCACGCCGTCCTCGCCCACAAGCGTGGGCGACTTCGACGACATCGAGCAGCTCGAGGAAATCCGCCTGCCGCCAAGCTTCATTGAACAGACTGGAGTCGTACCCAGCGATGTCGAGCAGCGCCCGCGCAACCGTGCAGCTCTCGGCTCCCGAGACCACCTCTCGCTCTTCCTCCCGCAACGCGATCTCGCGGATGGTCACGAGGCCCGTGTTTCCGTCGGTCATGGGAATGAGCGTCCGCAGAGCACGGCGACGTGACTTCGTCGGTCGCCCCACGGTCACATGCCCGAGCCGCTCGGGCACCACGAGCCGTGACTCGACCGCGCTGCGGCGAATGAGCGTGCTCGAGGTCCCACCCACCAACAAGGCGGCCTGTCGAAGCGCGGCCTGGTCGAGCACCGCGCCACCGACGAGGTAGACGCCGCGGAATACGGGCTGCAGCCACCCGCGCTCTCGGCGGCTGCGGACCGCGTCTTCATCGACCTCGATACTCGCGAGCCCGAGTGCGCTGACCAGTCCACATCGCTCGCGCGCGAGTTCGATGATCTTTCGGTCGTCCGTCTTTCCCCGAGGCATGGAGGACACGGTGCCGAGCCAGGTGTGCCGAAAGAGCGCCGGACTGTGCCAATTCTCCCCGTCGGCGAACTCCGGTCACGGACGGGTGCCCAGCACCCCCAGGTAACCGCAGTTCGAAACCGGGCCCAGGCCTTCAGCGAACTCCGGTCACGGACGGGTGCCCAGCACCCTCAGATGACCGCAGTTCGCCGAGCGAGCCGGCGCGCCGAGAGGCGCCGAGAGGCGCTAGCCGAGCAGGCCGCCGAGGGCGACGATGCCCCCGCCGAGCACGAAGCCCAGCGCGGCGGCTGCGCCGGCGAATTCTTTGGGGTGCTTGCGCACCTGCCGGCGCCAGTCGGTCGCCTGCTGCACGCCGACCGTCAGCTCGGTGACGGACTTCGCCAGCTCGTTGCGGTGGGACTCGATCGAGGCGCGGATGTCCTCGGCGGTGCGGGGCTGCGGCTGGGGGCTCATGCGTTGTTCCTCGCGTCGACGACGGCCTGCTTGGTGACCTTGGCCTCTTCGATCGCCATTTCAGGGACCGGGGATTTGGTCTTGCTGAGCATCCGGTAGGCGATGAAGCCCATCAGACCAGCCATCAGCACGTACAGAATTCCGGTGATGAAGAAGCCCCAGGCGATCGCGCCTCCGAGCAGCTCCCAGATTCCCCACGCAAGGAAGTTGGTGAACATGATGAACGCGAAGAACAGGAAGACGCCTGCCGCCGCGCCAACGCCAGCGCCGATGCCTGCCGTCTTGACTTTGCCGCTGACCTCCGCCTTGACGAGCGCGATCTCTTCGGAAACGAGTGCCGAGACGCTGGTGGAGATGTTCTCCAGCGCCTTGACCACATTGACTTCAGGCTCAGCGGACAATGCGACGCACCACCATGGCAAGCGCGAAACCGATCGCGAACGCGCCGCCGATCAGTACCTCGGGACGGTCCTGGGCAAGCCGCTCAACCTGGGCGACGATGTCGCCGCCGGTCGCATCAGCCGGGGCGCCCGGCGGGGGCAGCTCCGGATCAACCGGGGCGCCGGAGCCAACGGGCTCGAAGCTGCCAGTTGGCTGCTCATCTTCGGGCGTCTTGGGGGCTGGGTCGGTCACGAGGAATCGCTCCTGTATCGGTCGGTCAGCCCGCTCGGGCCGGCCGCGCTGCCCCGCATCTAATCAGACGAAGCAGCGATCCCTCGGGGCGGTACCGGGCGAAGCCGACTCGACGTCAGGACGCCGGCAGTCCAACGGTCGACGCACCGCGGGCGTAGACGTCGGCCCGCCGCAGTGCCAGCACCGGCAACGCCTCGCGTGCGTGCGCAACCGCGGCGACGTCAAGCTGGGCGTAGATGATCTCCGGCAGCTCACCGCCGGCCTGCGCCAGGACCTCGCCCCACGGCGACACGATCATCGACTGCCCACCGGTGCGCGACCCGTCGGCGTGCTCCCCGCACTGGTTCGCGGCCACGACGTAGGCGCCGAGTTCGATCGCCCGCGCCCTCACCAGGACCTCCCAGTGATCGCGCGTCGTCCGCTCGGTGAACGCCGCCGGAAGCGTGATCACATTCGCCCCACCCTCGGCCAGGGCGCGGAAGTACTCCGAGAAGCGCAGGTCGAAGCAGATCGACAGCCCGGCGACGAACTCGCCGCCGCTCAGCGCGGAAACGACGGGCGCCTGCCCGGGCTGCTCGGCGTCGGATTCGCGGTAGCGGCGCCCGGCGATGTCGGCGTCGAAGAGGTGGACCTTGCGGTAGGCCGCCGCCAGCGTGCCGTCGGGCCGGAAATGCAGCGACGTGTTGAAGAGCCGGGGGTCGTCGGCCGGGCCGATTTCGCTGACCGATCCGGCGATCAGGTCGACGCCGAGCTGCGCCGCAAGCGCGCCGAGCTGCTCGCTGAGCGGCCCGCCGACCTTCTCCGCCGCTGCGCCGATGGTCGCGGCGTCGCCCAGCGCCAGCCACTTCTCCGGCAGGACGATCAACTGCGCCCCGCCGGCTGCTGCCTCGCGCACGGCATCGATCGCGAACGCAAGGTTCGCCGCGCGGTCCGGACCCGCGCTGAGCTGAATTGCCGCAGCCAGCATGTGCGTCTCACGGTACCGTGCGCGCCATGCCCGACTTCAAGGCCGACCTCTCCGCGGCATACGCCACCGACCTGCCGGCGATCGATCTGGGTCGGGCCGTCCACGAGGGCGCGGTCGTCCCGGAGGTCGCGATCAAGCTGCCGCTGCGGATGGTCAACCGCCACGGCCTGATTGCCGGCGCCACCGGAACCGGCAAGACGAAGACCCTCCAGGGGATCGTCGAGCAGCTCAGCGCCGCCGGCGTGCCAACCGTCGTGGCCGACGTCAAAGGCGACCTCTCCGGGCTCTCCGAAGCAGGTGTGGCCGAGGGCCCCGGACCCAACCGGATGGCCGAACTCGGTCTCCCCTTCTCCCCGGCGGCGTTCCCGGTCGAGTTCTACGCACTCGGTGGGATCGGCACCGGCGTTCCGATCCGCGCGACGATCTCGGACTTCGGCCCCCAGCTCCTCGCCAAGATCCTGCAGGCCAACGAGACCCAGGAGCAGTCGCTTCAGCTCGTCTTCCACTACGCCGACACCAAGGGCCTACCGCTGCTCGATCTCTCCGATCTGCGCGCGCTGCTGACGTTCCTCGACAGCGACGACGGCAAGCCCGAGCTCGCCGGCATCGGCGGCCTCTCCGGCCAGACCGTCGGCGTGCTGCTGCGCTCGCTGGTCGGCTTGGAGATCGGCGGCGGGACCGAGTTCTTCGGCGAACCGCAGCTCGACATCACCGACCTGCTGAAGACCGCACCGGACGGCCGCGGCGTCATCAACTGCCTCGAGCTCCCCGGCGTGCAGGACAAGCCGGCGCTGTTCTCCACGGCGCTGATGTGGATGCTCGCCGAGCTGTTCGAGACGCTCCCCGAAGTCGGCGATCTCGACAAGCCAAAGCTCGTGTTCTTCTTCGACGAGGCCCACCTGCTGTTCAAGGGAGCCACGCCCGCGTTCGTCGACGCAGTCGTGACGACCGTGCGCCTGATCCGCTCCAAGGGCGTCGGCATCTTCTTCATCACCCAGACGCCAAAGGACGTCCCCGGCGAGGTCCTCGGCCAGCTCGGCAACCGCGTCCAGCACGCCCTGCGCGTGTTCACGCCAGACGACGAGGCGGCACTGCGGGCGACCGTCAAGACGTATCCCAAGAGCGACTTCTACGACGTCGGCGAACTGCTCACGAGCGTCGGGACCGGCGAGGCGGCGATCACGTTGCTCTCCGCCAAGGGCACACCGCAGCCGGTCGTCCATTCCAAGCTGCTGGCGCCGTCCTCGAAGATGGCTCCGGCCGGCGACCTTCCGGGCAAGGTCGCCGCCTCACCGCTGCTCGCAAAGTACGGCGCGCGCGTCGACAGCGAGAGCGCCCGCGAGATGCTCGCCGCCCGCCTGGAGGAGGCCCAGCAGTTGGGCCGGGCCGAGGCTGAGCAGAAGGCGGCGGAGCGCAAAGCAAAAGTCGAGGCGGCGGCGACGCCCTCGCCCGCCACGCCGGTACCCAAACCGGCGCCTGCACCTAGGCCAAAGGCCGAGCAGAAGAAGGCGGCCACCGCCGTCGCGGGAGGCGCCGCCGTGGTCGGCACATTCCTGAAGTCCCGCGAGGGCCGGGCGCTGATGCGCGACGTCGGGCGTGGCGTGTTCGGGATGCTCAAGAAGAAGCGCTGATCGGGGGCGCGACGGCTGACGTGCTCGCCTGTTTAGAGTCCGCCGCGCCTGCCCGGGCCTCGCGTGCATTTGCGCGCGCAAGCGAGGGCCGGTCTCACCCCTCTTTCCTTTCCCTAGGAGCACGTCATGGGTCTTCTCGACGACAAGGTCGCCATCGTCACCGGTTCGGCTCGCGGTATCGGCCGCGCTACCGCTGAACTGCTTGCCGCCAACGGCGCGAAGGTGGTCATCAACGACCTCGACGCCGACCTCGCGCAGCAGACCGCTTCCGAGATCGACGGCGAGACCGCCGTCTTCGGCGGCGACCTCACCAAGGGCGACGCCCCCGAGCAGCTCGTCAAGACCGCGATCGACGCGTGGGGCAAGCTCGACATCGTCGTCAACAACGCCGGCTACACGCTCGACGGCGCGCTCCACAAGATGAGCGACGAGAACTGGGACCGGATGATCGACATCCACCTGACCGTCCCGTTCAAGGTCATCCGCGCTGCTTCGCCGTTCATGCGCGAGGTTGCCAAGCAGGAGATGGCTGAGGGCAAGGAGGTGTTCCGCAAGATCGTGAACATCTCGTCGACCTCCGGCGTCTTCGGCAACGCCGCGCAGGCCAACTACGCCGCCGGTAAGTCCGGCGTCGTCGGCCTCACGAAGACCCTCGCCAAGGAGTGGGGCATGTTCAAGGTGAACGTCAACGCCGTGGCCTTCGGCTTCGTCGAGACGCGCCTGACGGCAGCCAAGGGCTCCGAGGGCACCACCGGCGCCGACGTCGGCGACGGCAAGAAGGTCGACCTGGGCATGAGCGACATCGTCCGCCAGGGTGCGACCATGATGACCCCGCTCGGCCGCGGCGCCACCCCTGAAGAGGCTGCCGGCGGCGTCTTCTTCATGTGCTCGCCGTACTCGAACTTCGTCACCGGCCAGACCCTTCTCGTCTCCGGCGGCATGTTCGGCGGCATGACGGCCTGAGGGCACCATCTCGCACGCACGCTGAGCCGTCCGCGTCCTCGATGGGCTGGCGCCCACCGTCGTCCCGCGGTCGGCCCATCGCACGCACGATTCGGCACCCTCAGCCTCGTCATGGGGTTGGTTTCGTCCTCGAAGGGCGCTGCGGTCGCAAGGCCGCAGCGCCCTTCGGCGTTTCCGGGACGCGTTTTGGCGACGCGTCCGAAACCGTTCGGCACGCCGAGTAGGGTCGCCGTCGATGGTGAGTCGCCGCCGCATCTGGGTTCGCCGCTCCGTGGCGCTCGTGGCCGTGGTCGCCGTGGTCGGGGGTGCAACCGGCGCGGCGATCGCCGTGCTCTCGGCCGACGCCTCTGATGCCAAGCGCGACGCCGGCGCAATCAGCGAGCGCGGCCTCACCGGCGACGGATGGCCGTGGTTGGCAGGCAACCACGACGCACCCGGGGCGAACGGCCGCGCGTGGCAGCGCTGCGCCCCAGAGTGCGGACCGGTGCTCAGCACCGCCGAGTTCTTCGAGGCCGGAAAGACCGCCGCCGGCACGTCATTCCGGCTGAGCGCACCTGACGGTGAGGTCGTCTGGGAGGACCGCAGCCCGGTCTGGCAGGGGCAGGTCCGCAACATGCGACTGCCGACGCTCGACGGCCAGCCAACCGTCGGTGAGACGGTCACGCCACGCCGAGGCCGCTGGAGCGGCGGCTGGCCGGACGACGGAAGCCAGATCGGCGTGCGAGCGTGCCGGACTTCCAAGGGCGCGGGCTGTGTGGCGATCTCGGCGTCGCTCGTCGAGGGCGCCGGGACCCGCGCGAGTGTTGAGATCGGATCGGCCTACATCGGCTGGTACGTCGGCGCGATCGAGCGACGTACGTCCGCCACCGTGTCCGCCGTCCCGATGGTCAAGACGGTCCCTCCACGCGGCACCGTCGTCTCGCGTTATCCAGCGCCGACGCCCAGCGCGACCGCCGCCGCCGGCAAGCTCCTCGGCCCGGTCACCGGGGCCGCTCCGGCGATCTCCGGGTTATCGTCACCCGGTGCCGCGCCGACCCATCCTGCGGGGCCTGTGCGCGATTGTCGTGGTCGCCGTGCTGTGCGGCGTCGCGATCGTCGCGACGACCACGACCCGACCGCTTTCGTCCCCGTCCGATCCGAACGAGAGCAGCGAGGTCGCCGGTCCGGTCCACTGGGTGTTGCTCGGCGTCGGACGCGACGGCCGATCGGTGATCGTGCTGCCGTCGGGTGAGTCGGGCGGCTGCAACTACAGCTGGGCAGCCGCGAAGCTCCCGAATCCAACGATCCAGATCCGCGCCTCGATCCGGCGCAGGAACTGCGCCATGGAAACCATGGACTCGCAACGGGCCGAGCCGGTGACGGTCCCGATCCCTGGCCTGAGATCCGCGCTGGCGGGGCAGCCGATCGACGGTCCGCTCTACGACGGCGTCGCCCGCGCCCGGGAACTGCGGTGGGGTTCGGAAAGCTGGCTATCCGGCCGCTTCTCGGTCCCCGGGGTAGAGGGCCTGCGGCTCGACGTCGCCCGACAGATCCTCAGCCGACTCGGCGCTCGCGTCGACGTTGCCGGGCCGACCGGCGGCCGAGCCTGGGTGCGGACGCAGTGGCCGGCGCCGGGAACGTCGCTTGCTACATCGGCTCGCTCGGACGGCCCGATCGGACCGACCCTGCTGCGCACCCACGCGCCGAAGAGCGACCGCCTTCCCGGCGATCGAAGCTTCACCTGCGTCCAGGCGTCGGAGTACCTGTCGGCAGCCGAGCGATGGAACCTACGCCGCATTCTGCCCGCGGCTTGCCGCCCGTCAACCAGACCGGACTGAGCGCACCTCCCGGCGTCAGAGCGCCGGCACCCCGGACGGGAACCCGTAGAGCGAGAGCACGTCGTCGCCGGCCTCGAAATAGTCGTGGGTGGCGATGGCGAGGAACTGGCCGTCGGGGCTGATGTCGCGCAGGATCAGCTCCTTGCCGCCGTCGAGGTTGGCCTCCGCGACGGTCTTGGCCCGGTGGCCGCGCCGCTGGATCTGGACGCGAGAGGCGCTCAGCGCGCCGTCCCGCACCGACGCGACCGCGATCGCACGGCGCGGACCGATCAGGACGCCGTCGATGACCCACTGCGACCCCTTGGGCTCGCGGTAGAGCGTGCGACGGGCCTTCGTGCGCAGCGATGCGCCGCAGATCGCGCGGTCGTTGCGGCACACGTAGGCGACCTGCCCGCGGTAGATCGCCGGGCTCTCAGCCCCGGCGGTGTTGGCGAGGCGCTTGATCTTGGTCGGCTTGGTCACGTGCGTCCAGGCCAGTCCTCGCGGCGTCTGCACCACGGCCGTCAGCAGCCCCTTTCCATCGAGTCCGAGGCCGATCGACCCGGCGCCGGTAGCGACGTCCCCCGGCAGCTGCACGTCGACGACTGCGGCGGGCTTCTCCTGCCCCGGGGCATACATCAGCTGGTACTCCCCCGCGCTGGCCGGGTTCTCGCGAATCGAGACGGCGGCCTGGCCGTAGGAGGCCGACGCGAGCGGCTCAGCGGCCGCCCCGGCGCCGGGCGCGGCGCAGGCCGCAGCTCCGATTGAGGCCAGCAGCGCAGTGCCGGTGACCCTGGTGATGGCGGACGCGAAGCAACGCATGGACCGACCGTAAGCCGGGGGCCGAGTGGCAACAACGCATGCGCCTGAATCTCAGATCTCGTCGGTATCCGGGCCGCGAGCGCCAGTGGCCCCGGCGCGACCGCCTCCACTGGCCTGCATCTCGGCCGCTCAATTCATATGCGCGCTTGCTTTCTGTGCGGCGCTCTTTAATATGCACGCATATTAAAGCCCGGACACAGATGCCGGACACCACCGAAAGAGCACGCCATGTGGCCCGTTACCCATACCGAGTTCACGACCGCCCGACCGCAGGACGTCTGGGCGCTGTGGGAGGCCGTCCCGCGGTGGACGGAGTGGGACGAGGGACTCGACGCGATCTCAATCGACGGGCCGTTCCAGGTCGGGACAACCGGACACATCAAGCCGACGGGCGGCCCAAGGCTGAAGTTCGCCCTCATCGAGGTCGAACCAGGCCGCGCCTTCACCGACGAGACGCGCCTGCCGCTGTGCAAGCTGCGCTTCGCTCACACGCTGGAGACGGGCGCCGACGGTCGCACCGCGGTGACGCTGACGGTCTCGTTCCATGGGCTGCTGCGTCCGCTGTTTCAGCGCGTAATCGGCAAGGACATCGCCCGCGAGCTCGCCGGGCAGGTCCGGCGGCTGACCGAATTCGCGGAGTCGACGCCCGCGACGCCTGAGTCGGGACGGGACTCCGCCGCGACCGCTGCCGCGCCTGCGACCATGCCCGCGTGAGCGAGCCCCACCAGCCACTGCAGCCCGGCGTCTCCCCCGGCCTGTTGCTCTGGCGGGTGACGCTTCGGTGGAAGCGTGAGATCGTGGCCGCCCTCGCGCCGCTCGACCTCACCCACGCGCAGTTCGTCCTGCTCGCGTCGACGTGGTGGCTGGGGGCTAACCGGCCCGAGCTGCCGTCGCAGCGTGAGATCGCCGACCAGGCCGCGACCGACCCGATGATGACGTCGCAGGTGCTGCGGGCGCTCGAGAAGCGGGGACTCGTCAGCCGGGAGGTCGACCCGACCGACGCGCGCTCGCGACGCATCGCCGTGACGGCGGCCGGAGCGGCGCTGGCACCGCAGGCGATCCAGGTCGTCGAGGCCGTCGACGCCAACTTCTTCGCGAGCGTTCCGACGCCCGAGCTGCTGCAGACGCTGGCGGCGCTCGACCGCCCACGCTGACGGCGGCCTGAAGCTCGAGTCGCCCAGCCCTCGCGATCGATCTTCCCGAACCGCGTTCTGAAACCGGCCGGACGCGCGACTTAGCCTGGGTGGGCCGTTGTCCCGCGGCCTGTCCCCCGTCTTCGGAGCGACTCATGTTCCAGCTCTCGCCTCTCCGCGCCACGCTCCTCGCCACCGGCCTGCTCGCCGCTCTCGCTGCCCCTCCCCTGGCCAGCGCCGCCCCGGCACCGATGCGCGGCGTCGACGCCGCCGCAACCTGGCTCACGGGCGACGTCAACGGCGACGGCCGCCCGGATCTGCAGGACCGCCCGAGCGGGCTCGGCGTGACGTTTGCAACGGCAACGAGCGACGTGCGCACCGCGCCGACCGGCCCGGGCCTCGACCTCGCCCCAGCCTCCGGGGAGACGCTCGGCGCCGTCACCGACAGCGGCAACTTCGACGGTGACGGCTTCGACGACCTGCTCGTCACCGCGCAGCGTGGGGGTAGCGCGCTCGTCTACGTGGTGCATGGCGCCGCCGCACCCGGAACCCTCACGGTGGCGGCCGGCCCGCGCGTCACTGCGATCGGCATCTCCGTCCCGTTCCAGTTCGGGACCCAGCCCAAGTTCATCGGCGACTTCAACGGCGACGGCAAGGACGACATCACGGTCGGTCGCCAGACCGGGACGACGCTGACGGCGACCAACTGGCGAGGCGGCTACTCGATCGTCCTCGGCGCGGCCCCCACCGCGACCCAGCTCAACGCCAACGCCACGTCCGAGCGGGTGCTGGTGATCAATAGCGTGCGGAGCTGCTTCGTCATCTTCACCACCTATACCTGCGGCGTCGCCGCGATGGAGGTCGACCCCGTCGGCGACGTCAGCGGCGACGGGCGCGCCGACGTGTTCGTCGAGGGCGCGGCCGCCAACCGGCGCTACACCCTGCTTGGACGCGCCACGACGGGCACGCTCTCCACGTCCACGCTCCCCTCGGGCGCACTGCGGCCGCCGGCGTTCTTGCCGATCGGCCGGGCCTTCGCGGAGCCCGCGGGAGACGCCAACGGCGACGGCGTTGGCGACTTCACGGTGCTCTCGAAGGTCGCCGACGCCACCACCACGCCGCAGCGGCGCCTGGTGATCCTGGGATCCCGCGCCACCTCGGGCACCTCGATGGCCGGCGCGTCGCTGCAGTCCTCGGGCGAGGTCGGAGCAGCCAAGCTGGTCGACGACCTCACAGGCGACGGTCGCCGCGACCTGATCGTGCTGACCAAGACGCGAGACAACGCCAACTGGGACGACGCCGATCCTTCGTCGTGGGACGAGAACCTCTTCCGAGTGCACGCCCGTATCGCGTCGATCCCGGCGAGCGGAACCGGAACCGTCGACCTCGACGCCGCACCGGCGGTCGGCGGGCTCCCAGAAGCTGGCTACAGCGAGTACGCCGGCTCGATCTTCGGGCTGCGGGTCGCCGACATCGAGGGCGACGAGCGCCTCGAGATCGGCCTGTCCTTGACGGACCGCTTGCTCCTGGCCAGCACCACCACCACCGACCGTCTGGCTCCCGAACTCTTCGACGACCGCGACCGCGGCCTCACCGGCGTGGTGCTTCCCAACGCGGCGATCAATCCCGCCGACGGCGCCCCGCGCGCACTGCGGATGCGAGAGGCCGGCGTCCTGACCCTCGAGTACCGCCGCGACGACGGCTCACTGGCGGGCACGGAAGACCGCTCGCTCCCCGTGGGAACCACGCGCGACGTCTGGCGAGCCACCGTCGGCGCCGAGACGCTGCCCAGCGGCACCTACACCCTTCGGGCCACTCCGCGAGACGGATTCGGCAATCGCGGCAAAACGCAGACCCGCCAGGTCGTGATCTCCGGCAGCAGCACCGCCGCGACGATCGACGTCGAGACGCGCTTTACCCGAGCCGACGGGTCGCTCATCACGCCCGGTGGCGGCAGCTACCGCTTCAGCTGCGCAAGTGCCGACGTGACCAACGGGACCTGGGTCGGTACCGACAACCTCACGCCGGCCCGCATCGATACCAGCGACATGCCGACGCCTCCCGTCGCTGGCGCGGCGTGCGAGCTGCGCCTGAGCTTCTTCGCCGGGGACCTGCCACCAGGGGCGTGCACGGACCAGCCCAACACTGTGACCGTCAACGGGCAGCCGGTCGCGGTGTCCACACCGGTCGTGATCCCGTTCACCGTGCAACCCGGCGCCAACCGCATCGTGCATGCGCGCGGCTGCACCCCGCCGGTCTTCGACGGCTCTCGCCCGATCCCCGGGCTCACGAGCACCGAGTGGTACGGCAACGGCAGCACGACCGGCTCGCTCGTCCTCACAAACGGCCCAAATCAGGTCGGTGGCAAGGTCTACCCATTCCCGGTGGACCCGAACCGCCGCACCTACGAGTTCAAAGTGACCCTGGGCGGCGGGAACGGGCAGGCCGAGGGCGTGGCGCTCTCGTTCCTGCGGCCCAAGGACGGCGCCGCGTACGGCGGCTTCCCCGGCTCCGGAGCGGGTGCGCTCGGCGTCGGCGGCCTGCAGGGCACGATCATCGCAATCGATCAGCGCCAAGGCCCCGGTGACACGCGCTCCAGCGGCGTCGGCATCGCCGACGCCGCATCCGCGACCGGCCTGAACTGGCTGCAGACGGCCGACCCCGGCCAGCTGATCCGTGGCCGCGGCGCCGTGCCGATCAAGGTCGTCGCCGACGGTTCCAGCGTCGCGATCTACGTGAACGGTTCGCTGCGACTCACGCGCACGATGACGCTCCCGAGCCCGGCCTTCGTCGCCGTCTCGGGCGCCACCAGCTCGGTCTGGCAGAACCAGACCATCAGCGACCTGAAGATCACGCCGTAAGGCCGGGCATCGCCCGCAAGACCCCTACCAGCGCAGCATCGGCAGCGGCCGGAGCGGGTCCTTGCGCAGCTGGATGAGCGCGAAGTGCACCAGGCGCTGCTGGAACCCGCAGACCGGGAAGGCGGCGACGAGTTCGCGATAGGCGCCGGGCGGTACCCCGCGGCTCACCAGGCCGAACGAGAGGTCGCAGAGGTCGGCCCGGCGGAACGCCTCCACGAGTGGGTCGTCGCGCACCGGCCGCAGCTTGTGGTGCCCCATGATCAGCGCGCTCACCTGCGGAATCCATGCGGACCGCCCTTCGGTCTCCAGGTACTCGGTGGCGTGGTCGCGGGAGGGCTCCAGGTAGTCGAACGTGTCGTCGACCCAGATCGCGAGGTCGTGGAAGACCGCGGCGATCGCCACCTGCGCGAGGTCGTCTTGTGCGAGGTGCGGCCCCTGCGCACGGACGAGCCCGAACACGCGTCGCACATGATTGCCATAGGCGTCGAAGTCGCGCCCGAGCTGCGGCTTGAACCGCTCGAGCAGCGCCTCGACGCGCTCGTCGGGTGCCAGAGTCGAACCGTCGCTCATGGGGTCGTCTCGAGATCCGGCGGCAACCCCAGGACACCCCGTGCCGCACGCTCGGCCATGGCCTCGTCGTAGCGCGGCTCGCCGGCGAGCTGGATCGTCAGCCCCTCGACGGCGCCAACGAAGGCCCGGGCCACCGTCTCGGGCGGCGGCCCGTCGGGGAGCGAGCCCGCACTCCGCGCCGCCTTCACGAGTCCCGCGACAAACGTGTAGCCGTCCTGCAAGGCGCGGTCGATCAGCTGCCCGACCGGGTGGTCGCTGCCCCCGAGTTCCACCCGCAAGGTCATGATGAGCGGCGCGATCTCGCGGCGGCAGAACACGGCGTGCCCACGGGCCAGGAGCAGCATCGCCTCGACCGGATCGGTCGCGCGGGCCGCCGGCGCTCCCACCTCGGCCCGCCACAGCTGCAGGCTCCACTCCACCACCGCCAGCGCAAGCTCTTCCTTGTCTGAGAAGTGGTGGTAGAGCGCCCCGCGGGTGAAGCCGGCATCGCTGGCGACGCGCTCGAGCACGAGGCTGCCGTAGCCATCCCGGGAGATCCCGCGGGCCGCGGCCGCCAAGATCGCGCCGCGGGTCGCCGCGCGGCGATCGGCCTGGGTGCGGCGCGGCGGTTTGGCGGGCGGCGGCGTCATCGGCCTGGAGCTTCGCAGGCGCTCCTCGCGACGCCGGGAATCTCACCCGGCGCGCAACGATCGATCAGGACCCGGCGTGCGCTTTCAGCGCGGCGTCGCGGCCCTGGTCGCGCAGGCCGTAATACAAGCTCTTGATCTCTTCGAAGATCTCGTCGGCGACGGCCTGAGCTTGTTCCTTCGTTGGCTCGTCGATCCGCTCAAAGCGCATCGGCTTGCCGTACTTCACCGTCACCTTCGGGAACTGGCCGCGCTTCCAGTTGCGGCTCAGTGCGGAGCCAAGGATCGCCGTCGGCACGACCGGGGCACCGGTCTCCAGGGCGATCTGGCCGATGCCGCGCTTTGCGCTCTCAGCGAGGTCCGCGGTGCGGGAGCGCCCGCCCTCGCAGTACATCACCATCGCGCCGCCGCGCTCGAGGATGATCTTCGACGTGTCGAGTGCGCGGGGATCGCGCTGACCGCGACGCACTGGGAACGTGCCGCCAATCCGGTAGATCTCCTGGATCCCCTTCACGAACAGCTGGCTCTTGGCCATGAACTGCAGCTTGCGGCGGGTCGAGGCGCCCGCGTAGAAGTGATCGATGTGCGAGAAGTGGTTCGGGGCGATGATCACCGGCCCACTCTCGGGGATGTTCTGGACGTCGATGCCACGAATGCGGTTGAACGAGCGCGCGTAGAGGACGGAGATAATGCGGACCGCCTCGTAGGCCCAGCCCGGGAGCTTCGTGTTGGCGTGTGCGTAGAAGCGGTCGAAGTACTCCGACGGGCGCGGGTCCTTGTAGACCTGCGCCTTCAGCGCGACCTGCCGCGCGGCCTCGGCCTCGGCCGCCGCAGCAGCCGCCTTCGGGTTGCCAGATTCGGGGGTCCCAGCCACGAGCGCGAGCCTACCGCCCGGCCCGCGCCAGAGTCCTTGCGCCCGTTTCGCCCAGCCCGTGCTAGTGCAGCGGACGTGATCGTCCGCTCAGCGGCCACCTTGAGGCACCCGCCTCGAATTGTGCGCAAGACCACACACCACACCGTCGCTTGGTCGAACAGATGCCGAGATGGCGACCCGATCGGAAGGCCACGCGCTCCTTCCTGGTGAAGACCACCTTCGAGGCGCCGGATCTCCGCCGGCGCCTCACTCCAAAGCCCAGCACTCGGGCAGAAACACACCGACTTCGAAAGGACCCAATGCCTGCTCGCCGCACCCCGTAATCCATGACCGTGAGGCCCGCTGCAGCGACCCTGCCCAGAGTCCCGCTACGGCGCGACTCGTCGCCGCCGCCTACGGCCCCGTAGTCTTGCGCCCCATGCCAGGGCAGCTGCTGCAAGACACCCCCGCGCCCGGAGTCCTCCGGCTGCGCATCAGCAACCCCACCAAGCGGGGCGCGCTGGACCACCCAATCCTCGATGGCATTGCCGAGGCGATCGACGGCCTTGATCCGGCCGTTCGCTGTGTGCTGCTCACCGGCGAGGCCGGCGTGTTCTCCTCGGGCTACGACATCGGCAACATCCCGGCCGACCGCACTCAGGACGTCGCCGAGCCGCTCGTCGCCCACCCCTTCGCGTCTGCCCTGGAGGCGCTCGACCGCACGGACATCCCGACCGTCGCCGCCCTCTCAGGCCACACCATCGGCGGAGGCCTCGAGCTCGCCCTCGCCTGCGACATCCGCATTGCCCGCGACGACATCAAGTTCGGCATGCCACCCGCCAAGCTCGGCCTGATCTATTCGCACACCGGCCTCTGGCGCTTCATCGACGCGATCGGCGAGCCTCGCACGCGCGACCTGTTCTTCCGCGGCCGCACGATCACCGCAACCCGCGCCGAGGCGTGGGGCCTCGTCACGGAGGTCGTCCCGTCGCCGACCGACCTGGGCCAGAAGGAGTCAGAGGCCGCCCACGCCGAGGCCCTCGACGCGGCCGGCGTGAAGATCGCCGCCGACATCGCTGGCAACGCTCCACTCTCTATCCAGGGCAATAAGCGCCAGCTGCGCGCCATCCTCAATGAGCGCCGCAGCGTGCCGGAAGACATCCAGGAGCAGCTGCTCGCCGAGCGCCGCGCCTGCTTCCAGTCCGAGGACTTCCTGGAGGGCGTCACCGCCTTTGCTGAGCGCCGCAAGCCGGTCTGGAAGGGCCGCTAGCCGCGCCACTGGAGCGACCCGTCACGATGGCGCCGATGCGCATCGTCTCCTGGAACGTGAACTCGCTGCGGGCCCGCCTGCCCCGCGTCCAAGAACTCTTGGAGCAGCACCAGCCGGATGTCGTCCTGATGCAGGAGACGAAGGTCTCGGCCGAGCAGTTTCCCCATGAAGAACTCGCGGCGCTCGGCTACCACGCCGCCGAGTCCTCCTCAGGCCAGTGGACGGGCGTCGCGATCGTCGTGCGCAAAGAACTCGCCCTTGAGGGGGTGACGACCGAGCTGTTCGGCAACCCGGTTGCCTCCGAGGCGCGCTGGGTCGAGGCGACGGTCGACGGCATCCGCTTCGCCAGCGTCTACGTGATCAACGGGCGGTCGCTCGATCACGAGATGTACTTCATGAAGCTCGAATTCCTGGAGGCGATGGCCGCGCGCGCCGCCGACCTGAAGGCCCAGGGCCAGCCGATGATCATCGCGGGAGACACGAACGTCTGCCCGCGCGACGTCGACGTCTGGAACCCGGCGGCGTTCGAGGGCGCGACGCACGTCAGCGCGCCTGAACGCCTCGCCCTGCAGAAGGTGCTCGACGACGGCGATCTCGTCGACGCGCACGTGCAGCGATACGGCGAGGACGCCGAGCAGTTCACCTGGTGGGACTACCGCGCCGGCCACTTCCACAAGGGCTACGGGCTGCGGATCGACCAGCACATGGTGAGTCGCAGCCTGGCGGACGGCATCGCCGACGTGCGGATCCTGCGTGACCTGCGCAAGGGCACCAAGCCCAGCGACCACGCCCCACTAGAGCTGGAACTGGGCCGCTGACGCACGCGGGATCAGCGCCCTTGGCGAGCGATCCGCCGGGCCTCACGCACCTTTAGAGGGCTCCCTGCTCAACAAGGTGTGACGGTCACTGCGTACCCGTCGTCGGTCCGGTTTGGCCCCGCAGAGACGCTCGCGTAGACCGTCGCGGTCACAGATTCTGGGGTGGACCGGACGACGCCCGCTATCGCCACCACGGTGAGCTGATCTTCAGGGCAAGCTACGGCGATCGAGATCTGGGCGATCCATGTGCCGCACTCGCCGATGTTCGAGGGCCTGTCGACGCTCACGGCCTGAGCGCTTCTGGCCGCGGTGACCTCGACGCTGTCGGCGCCCGTCACCGTGACAGTGACCACCGAGTAGTTCGCTGTGGGGGCCGCCGGGACTGGCGGAGCGGTGACCGAGATGATCCTGGGACGCGGTGCCACCACAAACGGGTACCTCGAGACCCCACCGATGTCGGTGAGCGTGAGGATGTAGCTCCCGCGAGGCAGACTCGCGCCGTTCAGCGTGACCATGGCGTCGCCCACACACGGCGCGGTGCGGCCGACCGACGCTCCAAGCACCCGGGCCCCGACGAACGATGAGCCTGTGATGCTGGCCACGAGGGCAGGGCTCACGCTCGTGACGGGGACCGAAATGCTCAACGCCGCGCAGCCCGCCACTTCCGGGATGGGCGTAGCAGCGGGGTCGATCAGCGGTGCGCGAGCTACGCAACAGCTGATAGTCCCGTCCGCGTGCCCAGGCGCCGATCCGGTCACTTCCACCGAGCCATAGGACAGGCCGCTCGCCACGAAAGGGGCCTGCACCTCGCCCGCGGGAATCGTCACCGTGGCCGGCAACCCGATGCCTCCGATGATGGCCACGGGTGATGCGCTCAGCGTGACGATGACGTCAGCTGGGGCTGGACAAGAAATCCGCACCGTGCCTTGGACGGTCTTTCCCTCGCCGATCACGTCCGGTAGCACGGGAAGGTTGAGATGCACTTGCTTGATTCGCTCGAGCATGAGGGTAGGACTCCTGACGACGGCACAGTCTGCGCCCGAGGAATTCTTGGTGGCAATCCGAAGCTCGTACTGGTGATTGCGGTCCCACTCGTCCACATCCACCAGGTTCCCTCGAAGCGGCAGGTCAGTACCCACCACCGCGCCGTCGTCGCGGTGAAGACTGGTGGTCACCAGGGCCAACGCGTCCGCGCAGACATCAACGCTGGCGCTCCAGAAGATCGCGACGCTGGTGCATGCCTCCGCCGGAGACGCGGGATCACACCACAGCCGATCGACGACGGGATCAATCACCGAGAGCTGCGATTGATTCCGGAGCGAAGGCTGGGTGCCAAGTTGCCATCCGCGGTACGACCACGTGGGGAGACGGAGCGCCTGTCGGCAGCCAGGCCCCAGCGGGTCTCCGTCGGACGGCGCCCAACCCGACGTCAGCACCCACCCGACGGGGTGACAGCCGCCCGTGAGCCCCTCCACGACGACCGTTACGGTCCGACGGTCGGCCGAAGGTTCGACGCTCGTAACGTTGCCAGACCCCACGCCGATCGTCCACTCTTGGCGATCTCCAAATTCAGCAAACGTGGATCCGGCATCGGCCGTGAGCGTGAGGGTGACCGGGGATGCAGCTTCGCTCACACAGATCGCAGTCGGACTGACCGTGAAGAGGTCGCCAGGAGATCGACGCGCCTCCGGCGGCGGAACGGCCTTCCCGAGCTGTCCGACGCAATTGAGCCACTCTGCATTCCTAGGGTCTAGCCACTCGAATCGGCCGCGCCGTGGCGGGAGCGGTGGCGGACCGTCATTCCCTGGCGGCGGTAGAAGCGGCGAGGGGGCCCGCAGGATGGTCACCAGCTCACTGACCGGCAGGGGGCCGTCGAGCAACATGGCAGCCCACTCGGCCACCGCGGCAAACGTATCCGGCGTGGCACGGTCGGCGACGACGAGCCTGGCGGCAGCGACCAGGCGAAGGATCGGCTCCGCGCGCCGCAGGTAGCCCGTGATGGCTTGAGCAGCGGGCCCCTCAGGAGAGGGATCCAGGAGCAGGGAGAGCAGCACCGGAGCACCGGGAGATTGGAGGGCCAGACCGATGGAGTCCGGTCGCGCCGCTGACCTCCGGGCCGGGCCTTTGGCGTTCCAGCGTGCCTCTTCAGCGATGAGTTCCAGGAACGCCTCGGGATCTTGCGATCCGTCCAAGACCCCGACGGCCGTGGCGTCCAGCAGCGCCAGTTCGGCACAGCCCCGCTGGATCGTTTCTGCGTGGGCAGCATCAACCCGTGCCAGCGCCGTCGTCAGCACCGCCCAGTCGGTGCCCAGCAACGGCCCTACGACCTCGTCCCCGCCGACGATCGGCGTGGATTTCTGCGGCTCCACGACGATCGGGAGGGAAGCCCCGCCGATGTCCCCGAATCCGACGATCGCATCGCCGCGCCGGACCGAGACCGCGGCGGCACCCGGAAGCTCGTAGCCGACGAAGGCAAATCGACCTTCGGCGTCGGTCTGGGTGACCGTCGCGGGCGAGTCCTTGAGCGCGACCGTCAGCCCGCCGACCGCGAACGCCGGACCTTCCTCCGGACTCTGGACTCGGCCTCGCAAGATGCGGACTGGCTTTTCGAAACGATTCGGCTTGTTCATGGTTCCCCCAGGTGAGAACGTATCCGCGCCAGAACAGGTCAACAAAGTGCCATCAAGCGGTGTGGCCCTGAGCGGCGGGTTCCCGAGATACGGCAGGACCCCCACCCCTCCGGTACCTTGTGCCGATGCCCCCGCTGATCAGCCGTGAAGAGGCGCTGCAGTTCGGCCAGCTGCGCGATCCCCAGGAGATCGAGGCGCTCGTCGAGCGCGCGTGGGAGGCCAGGCAAGAACAGTTCGGTACGAGTACCGACATGTGCTCGCTGGTGAACGCCAAGTCGGGCGGCTGCGCCGAGGACTGTGGCTTCTGCGCGCAGTCGCGGTTCGCGGACTCCGAGACGCCGATGCACGCGATGATGGAGCCCGACCAGATCCTCGAGCATGCCCGCGCAGCCGAGGCAGCTGGCGCCCACCGCTTCTGCATGGTGACGCAGGGCCAGGGCCTCTCCAAGCGCGACTTCGAGAAGCTGCTGGAGGGCACGCGCCTGGTCGCCAAGGAGACCAACCTCAAGCGCTGCATCTCGATCGGGCACATGAGCGTCGACCGGGCACTCAAGCTCAAGGAGGCCGGCGTCCAGCGGGTCCACCACAACGTGGAGACGGCCGAGTCCTACTACCCCGAGGTGTCCAGCACCGTGCAGTACGCGGGCCGCCTGCGGACGGTCGACGCGATCAAAGAGGCCGGCCTGGAGAGCTGCGTCGGCGGCATCCTCAACCTCGGCGAGACGCCCGAGCAGCGCGTTGAGATGGCCTTTGAATTGGCCGAGATCAACCCCACGTCGGTCCCGATCAACCTGCTGAATCCGCGCCCGGGCACGAAATTCGGTGACCGCGACTTCATGGATCCGTGGGAGGCCGTGAAGTGGATCGCCATCTTCCGCCTCGTCCTCCCTGAGGCGCTCTTCCGCCTCTGCGGTGGGCGCGTGGAGAACATCGGCGAACTGCAGCCGCTGGCCGTCAAGGCGGGCGTCAACGGCGTGATGATGGGCAACTTCCTCACCACGCTCGGCAACACGCCTGAGCAGGACCGCGCCATGTTCGAAGACCTCGGTCTCGACGTGTCCCGCCAGCCCGACAACGGCTCCAATCCCCGCCCGGACAACCGCTCCGGCGTGATGGAGGGCGACACGCCGAACCTCATCGAGAACTACATGGATCGCCAGGGCTGGGTGGACTCCCAGGCCGATCGCGGCACGACCCACATCGTCGAGCCGGGCGCTCCGATCGTGACCGCCGGCAACGTCTCGCAGGCGCCGGCCGCGCCGGTCACGCGCGTCGACGGTCCGCCGAGCGAGCTCGTCGACATGACGCCAACGGGCGCCGAACCCTCTGATCTCAACGTCCGCCTCTGGGACCCGTCCACCCAGCTGCGGTATCGCCCCCGCAAGAATCCGCCGCCGCCGCGTCCCGACGGCGCGCCGAACGTCGGCCATCGCCGCTCGCCTGAGCCCGCGGTTGCCGAGACGTCGGCTGGCTGATCTCCGCGCGGGAGCACCCTCCCGTTCACTGGCCCGTCGCCTCCACCCACAGCGACGACGCGGCACCCTAGACCCGAGTGCACATGACGAAACCCCGGCCAACGGCCGACTACAGACAGCGACTGATCGACGCCCTCGCGGTGGTCATCATCCGGGACGGCTTCGTCGGAGCGAAGATCCAGGACGTCGTGAAGGAAGCGCGCGTCTCGCTGCGCACCTTCTACGCGGAGTTCCCGAACAAGGAAGCTTGCTTCCTCGCGCTCTACTCCCAGCAGAACCGGGTCGTGATCGATCTCGTGGCCGGCGGCCTCGACTTCAGCGAGCCGTGGCGTGACGTGATGCGTGAGGGCTTTGAGCGGTACTTCGCGGCGCTCGCGCTCTATCCGCGCATGACGCATGCGATCACCATCGAGCTGGCGACGCTCAGCCAACAGGCGCGTGAGCTGCGGCAGAGCAACCTCGACGAGTTCGTCCTGCTGATGTGCGACCTCGTCGAGCAGGGGCGCGCCGCCAACCCAGACATTCCGTCCCGCTCGCTCTCGCCGCTGATGGCCCGCGCGATCATGGGCGGCGTGATCGAGCTCGTCTTCGACCATGTCGTTCGCGACGAGATGGACAAGCTCCCCCAGCTCGTCGACACCGCGACCGACATGCTGTGGAGCGTCGTGACCAACGTCGACGCTCCCACCTCGTAGCGGCGACGCGTCCAACGTGAACCACCGCGAACCACCCAAACAGCGGGGTAACCTGCGCCGGGACTGGCCACAAAGCTGGTGTCCGCCGGTGAGCCGTGCATTCTGGGAACCGCGATGGACGAGCTGAGCACGCGCCTCGACGAACTCAAAGACCAGGGGCTGTACCGCCGCCTGCGTCTCGTCAGCGGCCCGCAGGGGCCGCGGGTGGTGCTCGACGGCACGCCCGTGCTGCTGCTCTGCTCCAACAACTACCTCGGTCTCTCCGACCACCCGCGCATCCGCGAGGCCGCGGCCGACGCCGCGATGCGCTGGGGTGTTGGCGCCGGCGCCAGCCGTCTGGTGTCTGGGTCGATGACGATCCACCGCCGCCTTGAGGAGCGCCTGGCGGCCTTCAAGCGCACGGAATCGGCGCTGCTGTTCGGCTCGGGCTACATGGCCAACGTCGGCGTGATTCAGACGCTTGGCGATGAGTCGTCGCTGATCTGCTCCGACGAGCTCAACCACGCCTCGATCATCGAGGGCTGCCGCGCCGCCAAAGCGCCGACGTTCGTCTACCGCCACGGCGACCTGGAGCACCTGGAGTGGGGCCTGCGCGAGCGCGTCCCGGCTGGCGCGACGGGCCGCCCGCTGATCGTCACCGACTCGATCTTCTCGATGGACGGCGATGTCGCCCCGCTGCAGGGCATCGCTGATCTCGCGCAGCGCTACGGCGCGCGGACGGTCGTCGACGAGGCCCACGGCACCGGCTGTGTCGGCCCCGGCGGCCGCGGTGCGATCGCCGCCGCCGGCCTGGAGGGCGAGATCGACGTCATCGTCGGCACGCTCGGCAAGGCGCTCGGCTCCTACGGCGCGTTCGTCGCCGGCTCGCTCGACCTCACCCGCTACCTGATCAACCGCGCCCGCCCCGTGATCTTCTCGACGGCGCCTGCGCCGCCGGTGGTCGCCGGCGCCCTGGCCGCGCTCGAGCTCATCGAGACGCAGCCTGAGCGCGTCGAGCGTCTGCAGCAGAACGCCTCGGTCTTTGCCGCGGCGCTACGCGACGAGGGCATGCAGCTGCCGGGGCCGACCAGCCACATCGTCCCGATCGTCGTCGGCGACGCCACCACCGCCATGACCCTCTGCGAACGGCTGCTGGAGCGCCGCGTCTTCGCGCAGGCGATCCGCCCGCCCACGGTGCCCGAGGGCACGTCGCGGCTGCGCGTCACGGTCTCCGCGTCGCATACGCCGCAGGAGCTGCGTCGCGCCGCGCAGGCCATCGCCGAGGTCGCGCGCGAACTCGGTCTGCCGGTTGGCGCCGGCCCGTCGCGCCCCTCGATCACCAAGACCGATGACTCCTTCGGCGAGTGGAGTTCGGCGCCAGCCAAGTCCGCCAACGGCCGTCGCCACGTGGCAACGGGAGGCGAGCCAGTCTCAGCCCCCGCGCCGGTGCGTTCCACGCACAGCAGCGACGGCCCCTCAGCCGCGTCGTTCTTCGACGTCGAGGCCGTCGACCCGACGATGGTCCGTGCCAGCCGCGGCACCCAGACCTCCGGCCTGCGCTAGCCGACGAGCGCGGAGCTGAGCCAGCTCAGGCGCGGCGTCTAGCGCGCCATGAGCGCCGGCAGCCCGGCGCTTGCGCCCGCAGCAGCGAGCAGCGCGGCATCGGGGCCGGTGACGGCGCCGAGCCCGACGACCGGCACTCCCGTGCGGCGCGTGAGGAACTCGCGGTTGTCGGTCTCGATCAGCGTCGGCGTCTCCGGCCACGGGGTCAGCACGACGCCGGCGACGGCCAAACCGCGGGTGCGTGCCGCCTCGAGCGTCAGCTGGACGTGGTTGATCGTGCCGAGCCCTGGATGGGCGGCGACGAGGAGTGGCAACCTGAGCGCGCTCGCGAGGTCGGCCATCGTTGGGCCGTCGTCGTCGATCGGAACGAGCAGCCCTCCGGCGCCCTCGACCACCACGACCGGCTCACCGGCCTCCGCGGCGCACGCCTGCCGGTAGCGCTCCTGAAGGGCCGCCACGATGCCTGCGATCGTGAGCTGCTGCCCGTCCAGCCTTGCCGCCAGGTGCGGCGACACGGCGGGCCCGAATCGAACGGGCGCAATCTCGTCGGCCGAGCCGCCAGCGGCGATCGCCAGGAGTTCATGGTCGTGAGGCCAAGGCGACGCAGCGGGCTCGTCGAGTCCGCTGAGCAGCGGCTTGCTCGCCAGCACGCGCTCGCCTCGTGCTCGCAGCGACGCGCACAGCGCTGCCGCCACGATCGACTTTCCCACGCCGGTGCCGGTGCCGGTGACGAACGCGCCTCGCATGCAACGGATCATCCCCGTTCGCCGGAGACGGCGCTCCGCCCGTATCGCACCACTTCCTTGCCCTACGCTGCCGCAGACGGCTACGATGCGGCCCGTGTCCGGGCGAATGGTCTTCCTCCGCGCGGCAGTTGCCGTGCTTGCAATCCTCGCGCTGGGTGTTCCCGCCGGGGCCAGCGCTCGCCCTGGCCGGGCGGCGGAGCCGGTCGTGGTGATTCCCGGGCTCGGCCAGAACTGCGTCTCCTCGCGCTACGACGACGCGGCCAACTGGGTGTTGGCCGGTGCCGTCGCCGGTGGCATCCAGCGCGCCTACGCCACCACGGGCGGCGGCGTCGATCCCGTCGCGGAGTCGTCGGTGTACGGGTGGCGATTCTCGGCCTGCTGGCGCCGCCTGTCGACGCTGGCCGTCCAACTCGACCAGTACCTGGAGAAGATCCAGGCCAAACACGGCGGCGGCCCGCTGGATCTCGTCAGCTTCTCGTTCGGTGGTGCGATCGTGCGGTACTGCCTCACCAACCCACTCGGCGCCACGCCGAAGTGCCGCGCCCGCATCGACGACTTCGTCGGGGTGGTGAACGCCACGCAGGGCAGCACCAAGGCCGACGTGCCGTCCTGCCTCACCGCCGGGCTCGTCGGGCTGGGGTCGATCTGCTGGTCCGTGAGCTACCAGAGCCCAGACATCAAGCGGATGAACCGCAACGACCCCTCGCCAGGCGACGTCGAGTACTCGAGCTTCTGGACTCCACAGGACGAGTTCCTGCTGCCGACCGGCACGTCGGTCCTGGAGGGCGCCCGCAACGTCGTGCTGCGCTCCAAGTTCGGCCGCGTCACGCATGCGGGAACCTGGCTTGGCGGCCCGTGCACCACGACCGCGGACTGGGTCGGCCTTGAACTCATCGACGCCACCGAGCACGTCGTTGGCGCGGATCGCTTCGACTGCAACACCACGCTGACGGGCGAGATCATCGCTCCGCCGCCACCGCCGACCACGCCCGTAGACCCGGCGGCGCCGGGCCCGGGAGCGCCGTCGAAGCTCGACGCCGCCTCGGCGACCGCGAAGTAGCGCTACTCGCCGCCGCCGACGGCGACCTTCGCCAGCGAGCCGTCGATCAACAGTTCGACGGGCGCCTTGTCGTCGGTGTACACCGTGCCGCCCGACCGGGCTGGCTCGAGCCGAGCGGCCGTATCGAGCGCGGCCTGATCGAGCTGGGCTCGATCGGCCGTGAGCTGGGCCGACTCGGCCGCCGCACCGGGGCGCTGGGCCAGTGCACGACGCCTCGCTTGGTAGGAGCGCAGCGCGCCGGCCACGTCGATCGGCTCCGCGCGCGCGACCAGCTGCGTGTTCATCGTCTGCGCCGGATCCCGCAGGACCGACGTCAATCCGGCGGCCCGCATCGTCGCGCCGAGGACCTGCTCGAGTTCCTGGTCGCCTTCGGGATGACCGACGTTGACGACGACGACTCCGCCCGGGGCTAGCCGGTCCTTCGTGAGTTCGAAGAACTCCTTCGTTGAGAGGTGGAAGGGGATGTACGGCTGGCGGTAGGCGTCGACGATGATGGCGTCGTAGCCACCGTCGCTGCGGCGCAGCTCCACGCGCGCGTCGCCGGTGAGCAGTCGCAGCCGCGGCCCCCCGAGCCCAAACCACTTCTTCCCCAGCTCGGCCAGCTGGGCGTCGTAGTCGACGGCGTCGACGTGCACGTCCGGGTCGAGCGCTCGAAGTGAGGTCGCGATCGTGCCGCCCGCGTTGCCGAGAATCAATACCTTCTTCGGTGCCCGCCCAGACAGGTGACCGAGGATGAGCAGCTCATCCCAGTACGCCCCGGTGAGGACGGTGCCGGGCCGCCACAGCGAGTGAATGGCGTGGCCTTCGCCGAGTTCCATCGTGCGCATCCCGTCGGGCGACTCCAGCACGCGGGCGTACTGCTCGTTCGTCTCACGCTCCTCGAGCAACCGCAAACCGCCGGAGGCCGCTTTGACGGTCGGAGCCGGCGCCACGAGCATCACGACGATCGCGAGCGGAACCAGCGACGCCAGCAGGATCGGTCGGCGCGCCGAATCAGCGGTTCCCGCGCCAGCACGAGCGTCGTTGTCGGCCGGCCCGGGCGCGTCGTCCTGCGCGGTGGCCAGGCCCCAGACGGCGACGACCGCGAGCACCAGGGAGAACAGGAGAAAGGTGCGGCGCGTGCCGACGAGCGGAATCAGCGCGAGCGCCGAGATGAACGTGCCCACGAGCGAGCCGCCCGTGGCGAGCGCCGAGAGCCGGCCGGCGATCCCGCCGGCTCGGGCGACGGCATCGTCGCCACCGCGCTCCACGGCGCCAAGCGCCAGACGCACCGCGTACGGCGAGACGGCCCCCAGCAACGCAAGGGGTGTGGCGACGAGCAGCAGGACCGCGACGAGTGAGCCAAAGAAGCCGGGGGCGCTGATGTCGTCGAGGGCCTGCACCCCGGCGCTGAGCAGCGGCACGGCGAGGATCGGCGTGAGGGCGAGCAGCCCCGAGCCGCCGAGCAACAGCAGATACATCTTGTGCGGGGACGGGCCCCGGTCGGCGAGCCGCCCGCCCAGCCACGCGCCGATCGCGAGGGCCACCAGCACGATCGCAATCGTGTTGGCCCAGATGATCGTCGAGCTGCCGAACGCCGGAGCAAGGAGCCGGGCGGTGGCGATCTCAGCACCGAGCGTCGACATCCCGGAGGCGGCCACGACGAAGCCGAGCGACGGGGCGCGCAGGCGGAACACGACCAGCACCCTACGGACGCAGGTGCCACCCGGGTCGCGCTCCATGCGCCAAGGGAACGCTGTTCCCCGTGGGATCCGGTCGATCGGCTGGAGCATCCTCGCACCGCCCCAGGCCGCGCCCACGGTACGGTTGGGCGTGTGCCAGCCCCCGTTAGCTCCGCACTGCGCGACCGCGACCACGCGGTCCTGTGGCACCCGTTCACTCAGCAGCAGGCGTGGGTGTCCGAGGATGCCCCCGTCATTGTGTCCGGCGAGGGCTGCGAGCTCATCGACGCCGACGGCCGCCGGTTCCTCGATGGCACCTCGTCGCTGTGGTGCAACGTGCATGGCCACCGCCACCCGACGATCGACGCCGCGATCACCGCGCAGCTCGGCAAAGTCGCCCACACCACGATGCTCGGGCTGACCCACCCGACGGCCATCGAACTCGCCGAGCGCCTCGTGGCGATCGCCCCCGGCGACCTCTCTCGAGTGTTCTACTCCGACACCGGCGCCGCCGCGACTGAGATCGCGCTGAAGATGGCCTTCCAGGGCCACATGCAGGCTGGTGAGACGTCGCGCACCCGCTTCGCGTACCTCGAGTCCAGTTACCACGGCGACACCCTTGGCGCCGTCTCCGTCGGCGGAATCGACGTGTTCCACGAGCGCTTTGGGCCGCTGCTCTTCGACGCCATCAAGCTGCCCTTCGGCGACGCCGAGGCCGCCGCAGCGATCATCGCCGAGCACGCCTCGGAGCTGGCCGCCGTGATCGTGGAGCCGGTCGTCCAGGGCGCTGGCGGCCTGCTCGTGCAGCCCGATGGCTATCTGCGCGCCCTGCGGCGGGCCTGCGATGAGGCCGGGGCCTTCTTGATCTGCGACGAGGTCGCCACCGGCTTCGGCCGGACCGGCACGATGTTTGCCTGCGAGCAAGAGGGCGTCGCCCCAGACATTCTCTGCCTCGGCAAGGGCATCAGCGGCGGGTACCTTCCGCTTGCGGCGACGCTCGCCACCGAGGCCATCTACGACCGTTTCCTCGGCAGCGTCGACGAACTCAAGACGTTCTTCCACGGTCACACCTACACCGGCAACCCCCTGGCTTGTGCGGCGGCAATCGCCACCCTCGACGTCTTCGAGCAGGAACACGTGCTGGAGCGTGTGGCTCAGCGCAGCGAGCAATTCGGCGCGTTGCTCGACGAGCACGTCGCGCCGCTGGCGGGCGTCCACGAGATCCGCCGCCGGGGACTGATGTGCGGCGTGGAGCTGCTCCCGCACGCAGCCTCCGCGCGTGCCGGCCACCAGGTGATCGTGGAGGCGAGGAGCCGCGGCGTCCTCCTGCGGCCGCTGGGAGACATCATCGTGCTCATGCCCGCGCTCGCGATCACCGCCGAGCAGCTCGAGCATCTGGTCCGCGTCACGGCGGAGTCGGTGGCCGCCGTGAGCGAGCGCCTCGGCGTGCCGGCAGCGCCCCGTCCCCTCGCCGGGCGACGGATTCCTTCGTGAGCGACGCCCCCGCTCCACCTCGCGCCGGTGGCGGCCCCGCGCTGCGCCCGTCGGCCCTCGACCAAGCCTTTCTTGAGCTGGAGACGCCCGGCTCCCCTCCCCTGCACATCGGTTTCGCGGTCGAGATCGACGGTCCCGCGCCGTCGAAGGCGCTCATGCGCGCGATGATCGCCGGCGGCGTCGGCGCCACTCCAGAGCTCACCCGCCGCCTCGTCCGTGATCCGCTGACGACCGCGCTGCGCTGGATCGACGACCCGTGGTTCGACGCGGGCGCTCACGTCGACGCGTTTCGCGTCGACGCCCTCCATGACCGCGCGGCGACCGACGCGCTGATCACCCGCCTCTTCTCAGCCTTCCTGCCGCGCGACCGACCGCTCTGGCGCTTTCAGGCGTTGTCTGACGGTGAGCACACGCTGATGGCCGGCCAGCTGCACCACATCATCGCCGACGGCGCGCGCGCCGTTGAGCTCGCGCTGCAGCTGATCGGCGGGATCCTCAGCGACGAGACGCCCGTCCCCGCGCCGTTGCCGCCAGCCGGCCCGCTCGAGGGCGTGCGTGACGATCTCGCCGGAGCGGTGCGTGGCCTGACCGATCTGTCGGTCATCGCCGACCTCGCCGCCAGCGCCCGCCCCCTCGTGGAGCGCTTCGTGACGGCCGGCGGCCCGGACTGGAAAGGCGAGCGTGAGATCGTTCGCGGGCGCGTGGAGCTGGGCCCGCTCCGAGACGGCGTTCGCGCACGCGGCGGGACGATCACGGCAGCGTTGATCGTCGCGACGGCCCGTGCCCTGCGCGGCACGGGCGTGATCGACGAGCACCGCGACCAGGCGTTCGTTCCGCTCAACGCGCGCGCCGGCGGTGGTGACCCCGCGGCCGCCAACGACGTGAGCGTGATCTACTCCAGCCTCCCCGCGACCGGTGACCCCGTCGCCGGTCTGCGGCGCGTCACGAAAGAGCTTCGGAGTTCGCGTGAGCAGGCCGGAGCTCTGGCGGATCTCGGCCGCCACGCCGACGACCTTCCCGCGGCCGTCCGCGGCACGATCACCCGGGCCGTCAGCGGGCAGTTCATGGCGCCCGTGATCGTCTCCTCGGTGCCCGGTCCGCGCGAGGAGATCGAGCTGTTCGGGCGACGCATCTCGGGCATGTGGGGCTGGGCGCCCTCCCCCGCTGGGCAACCGGTCGCGCTTTCGGCCGTCTCCTATGCCGGTGGGCTCCACCTCACGCTCGTCGGCGACACTGAGGCCGTCGTCGACTCGGCCACCACACTGCGCGCGATCGAGCGCGAACTCGGCGCCTTCGTCGACTGACGGCCCAACTAGCGCGTTTTTAGCACGGCCAGTTTGCCCGAGGGATCGGTGAAGTACAGGGCCCGCTCGGCGAGCACTGGGCGCGCGAGTGCAGACCCCGCAACCGTTCGCTCGACGGAGGGTTCGGCACCGCGCTGTCGGAGCAGGATCGTGATCGTCGTGCCTGCTCGGTACGCAACGTCGCCGACGTCGTTGATGTCGACCGTTCGCTCCTCTTGCAACGACGGGGCGGGACGGTCGACAACCGCTACACCAGAGTCGTTGTCAAAGACGCGAAGGCGGCGTTCGCTGGGGCGGTCCGCAAAGCGGCCCACGACCACCGGCGCCGGGCCTGAAATCACACGGGCCTCCCGACGCGAACCGGGCGCCAGCCGGGTGAGCGTCGCGAAGGCCACGACTCCGTTGTTCCAGACGCCGCGCTGCAACTCCAAGCGGCCGCGTCGATCCTGTTGGAGCTGCATCGGGGTCCCGCTCACGGGGACGGCCGACCGCGATGGGCGCAGCGGCACTTTGAACGAGCGGCGCACCCGGGTCAGGGCACCGGATGGGGTCCACGGCAATCCCGGGGCCGCCCCCGACAGGTCGACCCGCTGAGGCGCGCCCTGCGCGTCACGGAAGTAGACCGCGGCACGAGCGCCTCGGGAGTCGGCGACCACGTCATACGGGCCCGCGGCGACCGTCTGCAGCTCACCCCTGGAATCGAACGTCGAGCCGTGGGCGATCACGCGGGAGCCTTGGGCGTCCAGCACCGTGATGTCTCCGAACCACCAGCGCTTCTCGATCGGGTCACCATCGGCTTCCTTGGGCCCCTGATCGTCGCCCAACAGGCGGCTCCCGACGCTGAGCCGCGCGCCAGAGCTGAGGAGGACGTCGCCACTTCGGGTGCCCGAGGCCCAGGTGTCGCTGGGGCCTTGCAACGTCGTCAGCGCGCCGAGATCCACGTACGTGGTGGTCCGCCCGTAGCGTCCGGTGTCGGCGAACGCGGCCACGTCGCCGACGATCGAGTCGACGAGGCCGAGACCGTACGAGGTGTCGTACGGCAGGCGTAGTTCGATCAGCGAGCGGACGGGCTGCTTAGTCCGCTCACAGGCGTAAAGCGGCACGAACTCTCCCGAGAGCAGCTCCGGGGCCTCCAACCAGAACGTCCGCCACTTCGCACTGGCGAACACCGTGATTCCCGGCGCCTCGTCGCAGCTCGCCAGCTTCAGTTTGGGCGACGCCACGGCCGAGGCCGGACTCCCCCAACTGGTCACGCCGGCGAGGATCAAGCCGGTCAGAACAGACGAAACACGAGGCGACATGGTGGTCCCAACCCGCCGTCCTGGCACAAGTTGCGCATCAGCTACGAAGCGACTCCACCGGCCCGAAGCTCATCGTTGTACTGCCGGGGCTAGCGACCCCGCTGATGCATGATCGGGCACCACCTCAAGGTCACTGATCTGCAGCCGCCGGTGGATGTCCGTCACGGACAGCAATCCGACCGGGCGACCGTCGCGATCGTCGACGGCCACGACGCGCCCGTGACGAGCAAATTCAGGCAGCAGCAGGAGCTCGGTGATCGGGAGGGCTGGGTCGACGAGCAGCCTGGGGTCGTTGATCATCACGCCGGCCACGCGAAGGCTGCCTCGAGCCGCCGGTGGCGTGGCCCGAATGTCGCGCAGCGATACGAGCCCGAGCGCACGCCCGCCAGCGTCGACGACCGGGAATGACGAGTAAAGGTGCTGGGTGAAGCCCTGGTGGATGGCCTCCGCAATCGTCAGGTCGCTCGCCAGCGTGGAGGCCGGGCTCGACATCAGGTCGGCGACGGTCAGGTTCGCCAGCGCGTGCTGGGTCAGCTCGCCTTGCTCCTCGCCGCTGGCGGCCATCACGATGAAGCCACCGATCAGCAAGATCCACAGTCCGCCGACGCCCGCGCCGCCGGCAAACGAGAAGAGCCCCAAGCCGACGAGCAGGTAGCCGAAGGTGCGTCCGATCGCCGCGGCGGCGTGCGTCGCCCGGCGCTGATCTCCGAATTGGCCCCAAAGGAGAGCTCGGAGTACCCGGCCTCCGTCGAGCGGGAACGCCGGGATCAGGTTGAAGATCAGGATCGCCGCGCTGACGAGCACCTGGTACGCAATGAGGGCGGCAATCCAGTCAGGACCCGCCGTGCCAAGGGCCACGCTCAGCGCCCCCATCACGGCCAGAATGGCGGCCGTGACCGCTGGGCCGGCCAGCGCGTAGGCGAGTTCGTCGCGGGGCGTGCGCGGCTCACCGTGCATCCGCGCCACCCCTCCGAGCAGCCAGAGGTCGATCTCGTCGACCACCAGGCCTCGGCGCCGGGCGACCACGGCGTGGCCCAGTTCGTGCAGCAGGATGCCGGCGAAGAGTCCCAGTGCACTGACGAACCCGAGCACGTACGCCGCGGCTTCACTCAGCGCCGCGTCTTGCTCCGGGAAGTAGGAGTGGCCAAGGTTCCAAGTGATCAGTGCAACGATCAGGACCCACGCCGGCTGCACGCCGATCGGGATTCCGGCAAGTCGTCCGAGCGGGAGCGTGGAGAGCGAGCGTCGAGCCATGCCTGCAGCCTCGCCCCTTGGGTGCGCGGCACCATCCGCAGCCGTCCGCCGACCACGTGCGGACAAACCCCCTCACGGCGTGGTCGCGGCGCCCCGCGATCACGCCGGCCTCGCAGCGCTTAAGCGCTCGGCGGGCCGTCCGGGTGCGCGGTGACCATCCGCACGATCGCCTCGGTCCACTCCGTCTGGATCTTCTGCAGCTGGCCAGCGACGGCCGGCTTGATCGCGCGGGCCACGGGACCGACGAAGCGCTCCTCGGAGCGGATCAGCGAGCGGCCCTCGCCGATCGGCTTCACGGTGAACGTGTGGCACGCCGAGAACAGCGGCGTGTTGGCGCCCCAGCCCAGGCTGCGCTCGGTGGCGTCGACCTTCGTGACCTTGATGTAGGGCAGGAACACGGCACCGAGCAGCATCCCGAAGGCGGTGCCCTTCTCCAGCTCGGGCCAGGCGCCGCCACGGCGGCGCACCATGCGCAGCGCCGGGTAGTACGCCTCGTGCAGATCGATCCGTCGAATCCACGCGAAGACGGCGTCGGCGTCGGCCGGCGCCTCGCGGACGGCAAAGCCTGCATACCCAGCTTTGTGGGCCGGGAAACCCGCCGGCCAGTTCGTGGTGATGGCGCTGGCGTCGGCGGCGGCGTTCGTCATGACCGAGATGGTACCCGTGCGTCTCCCCTCCGTGTGACGAGCTCAATGCAGCCTGCAAGGTGGTCGGCCCGGTACGATGCGCCGCTTGCAGTTCCTCCGCTCGCTGCCCTCCCTCGCTCGCCAGCGCCCGGTCGTCGCCGGGCTGCTCGTGCTCATCACGCTGCTCGGCGGTTGGATGCGATTCGACGCCATCGGCACGTCGACGCGCGTCTCCGTGGACGAGCGCTCCTACCTCGGCATCGCCAACAACATGGTGGTCCACCGCAGCTACGCCTACGGCAGCGATCCGCTGCACTGGGCACCCGGCACGCCCTTCCTGTTTGCGACGACGATGAAGCTCACCGGGACCGGTGCAATCGACAACCGGGAGGTCGGCGCGTCGAATCCGCCGCTCTACGCGCAGGCGATCGTCGGCACGCTGGCGATCCTCGCGGTCTTTGCCTTTGCCGCCTGGCTCGGCGGCGCGATCCCTGGGCTGGTCGCGGCAGGCTTCACCGCGATCTACGACCCGTTGATCCTCGTTGCGCGCTCCTACCTGTCTGAGCCGCTCGGCGGGTTGTTCCTCGTGCTGGCGGTGTTTGCGATCTGCGTGGCGATCGCGAGGCCGGATCGGACGAAACGGCTTTGCCTGGGCGCGGGGGCGCTGCTCGGGCTCACGGTCCTCTCGCGCAACGACATGCTGCCGCTGCTCGGCGTCCTCCCCGCACTCGGCCTCCTGTTCGTCTGGCGTCGCGAGCACAACCTGCGCGCCGGGTTCACGCTCGGCGCGTTGATCGTCGCCGGCGCCGTGCTGACCGTCCTGCCGTGGGTCACCTACGCAAGCATCGAGACGAAGAAGTTCACGCCCATCACGACGGCCGGGCCGAGCTCACTGTGGGTGGCGACGTACCTTCCGGCGGGCGGGCGCCAGATCATCCTCAAGCGCCAGTTCATGGACGAGGTCTGCCGGACGTTCCCCGATCGCCAGGACGCCTGCGGCGTCACGGCCACCCAGATGGACATGCGGCTCATCTTCGAGCTGCTGCAGCGCCGCCACCCCGGCCTGACGGAGGACGAGGCCGTCCAAGCGGAACTTGACCGCAACATCGAGGAGTACGCCCTCGGTCAGCCGGTGAAGTTCGCGAACATGCTGCTCGACAAGTCGACGCGCATCTGGGGCAAACCGTGGGGCGGTGGCGCGATCGGCCGCCAGGAGTCGAGCATCCTGCAGCACCGCGTGCTGCTTGGGCTCGCAGTCCTGGGCCTCTTCGCCGGCCTGATCTGGGGCGGGCGCCGGCGCCGCTACGTGCTGCTCGCGTTTGCCGCGCTGTTTACGGTCACGGCGTTGAACACGATCTTCGTCTCCGAGTCGCGCATGTCGCTGCGGATGGACCCGCTCCTCTTCGCGGCCGGGATCGGAGCGTTCGGCGCGATCTGGCGTGCGCGCCATGGCGACGACGAGCCGGCGTTCGAGCCCGGCAAGGCTGCTGCGTCGTCTGCCGACACGCCACCCGCGGCTGAGGCGACCGACTCGGCTGATGACGAGTCACCCGGCGAGCCCGGCGACGCCACGACCCCGAAGAACGCCGACGCGCCAATCCCGCGTACGGACGTATCACCGGCCTAGCTCGCCGCTCTGCCTGACTACCGGCTTTGCCTCCTGCAGGAGCCGCCGGCACCGGTGCCGGGACGGCGTGAGCGGGCCTCGGGGGAGGCCAACCACGTCGTCCCGCCCCCCACGTTTGCGTGCGGAAACACGCCAAAGACAGAAGATCGCGCGCGGGTGCTGCTTGAGTAGGCGTCGATGACTACCTCCGCTCACGCCTACGGCGCCCCCACCTCCGCGACCGATCCCCTCGCGCCGATCACGATCGAACGCCGCGACCTCGGCCCGCTCGACGTGCGCATCGACATCAAGTTCTGCGGCGTCTGCCACTCCGACATTCACTTCACTCGCGGCGAGTGGGGCCCGCAGAAGTACCCGGCGGTTCCGGGCCACGAGATCGTCGGCGTCGTCGCCGAGGTCGGCTCCGAGGTGAGCCGCCACGCGGTCGGCGATCGCGTCGGCGTTGGCTGCATGGTCAACTCTTGCCGCGAATGCGACAACTGCGCGGCCGGCGAGGAGCAGTACTGCCTCAAGGGCAGCACGCTGACGTACGGCTCGAAGGACCGCGACGGAACCAACACCCTCGGCGGCTACTCCAGCGCCGTCGTGGTCGTTGAGGACTTCGTCGTAAAGATTCCCGACGGGCTGGAACTCGACGTCGCTGCCCCGCTGCTGTGCGCCGGCATCACGACGTACTCGCCGCTGCGCCACTGGGGCGCGGGCCCCGGCAAGAAGGTCGCCGTCGTCGGCCTCGGCGGGCTCGGCCACATGGCGGTCAAGCTCGCGCACGCCATGGGCGCCGAGGTGACCGTCCTCTCCCAGACCCTTTCCAAGCAGGAGGACGGTCTGAAACTCGGCGCTCAGGCGTATTACGCCACGAGCGACCGCGCGACGTTCAAGACGCTGCGCAACGAGTTCGACCTGATCATCAACACCGTCAGCGCGAAGATCGACGTGAATGCGTTCGTCGGCCTGCTCACACTCAACGGCACGATGGTCAACGTCGGCGCGCCGGCCGAGCCCCTCCCGATCGGCGTCTTCAACCTGTTCAGCAACCGGCGCTCGTTCGCGGGATCCACGATCGGCGGGATCCGCGAGACCCAGGAGATGCTCGACTTCTGCGCCGAGCACGGCATCGCCGCGGAGATCGAGCTGATCGAGGCCAGCCAGCTCAATGACGCGTGGGAGCGCGTGCTGAAGTCCGACGTGCGGTACCGCTTCGTCGTCGACTCCTCGACGCTCGCCGCCTAGGCAACGCCGCCGCCCTCGGAGCCTCGGAGCACCCATGCAGATCACGCGCAACGGCCTTCCCACGATGAAGGGGCCGGCCGACTGGTTCACCGGCGACGTCTTCATCGATGCCGTGGCAGCTCCGCCCGAGGGCGGCCCGTCGCGGGTCGCGGCAGGGTACGTGCACTTCACCCCTGGCGCTCGCACGGCGTGGCACACGCACCCGTTCGGGCAGACGATCTTCGTCACCGAGGGCCTCGGCCGCTGCCAGCGCGAGGGCGGCCCAGTCGAGGCCATCCACCCAGGTGACCGCGTCTACTTCGAGCCCGGAGAAAACCACTGGCACGGCTCCGCACCGGGCCATTTCATGACCCACCTGGCGATCCAGGAGGCCGACGACGCAGGATCGCCGGTCATGTGGGGCGCCCACGTCAGCGACGCGGACTACGAGGCAGTGCCCGAGCAACGGTAGTCCTGGCGGCCGGGTCGCGGCCCAAGCGCCGGGTCGCTAGGGTCTCGCCGACATACGAGATCGTGCGAAGGGAAGTCGGTGAAATTCCGGCACGGGCCCGCCACTGTGATCGAGACCGGCCGCCGCAGGCCACCACCCTCCGGGTGGAGCAGCCACTGGACGCTTCGGCGTCTGGGAAGGCGCGGCGAGCTTTGCTCGGCAGTCAGGAAACCTCACACGGTCATCACGTCCAGCGGCCCCCGGGGATCGGGGCTGGGAGACCAAGATGTCCGAACCCTCTGCGGTGGCCGATGCGGCTACGTGCACCCCTGTCGGCACGCCTTTGGCGAGTCCAACCTGCAGCCCGATCAACGATGCGGCGACGGCTCCGCGCCTCGTATCGCCGCCACGGATCCAGATACCGCGCGGCCCGCTGATCTTGCCCGCGCTCGCGGCGATGGTCGTCGCCTCGTTTGTGGTCTCCGCAGGTTTCGGTTCGGCAAGCGTCGCGCCTGCTGATGTCGCCGACGTCCTCGCCGCCCACCTCACCGGGACCACCGCCCCCGACGCGACCCTCGACGCGATCGTCTGGGAGCTTCGTGTTCCCCGCGGATTGCTCGCCATCGTCGTCGGGTCCGGGCTTGCCGTGGCTGGCGTGGCCATGCAAACGCTCGTCCGCAATCCGCTGGCCGACCCGCACCTGCTGGGCGTCTCAGCAGGCGCGAGCGTCGGCGCGACGGCCGTGATCACCACCGGCGCGTTTGCCGGTGCCGGCGTCTGGGCGTTGTCCGGCGGAGCGCTCGTCGGCGCGCTGGCTGCCGCCGTCCTCGTCTTCGCCATCGCATCGGCGCAGGGCGGTCTCACTCCGCTGCGCCTCGTCCTCATCGGAACGGTTATGGCCTCGGCGTTCTCGGCACTCGCGAGCTTCATGGTCTTTCGCAGTCCGGAGCCGCAGGCCGCGCAATCGGTGCTGTTCTGGATGCTTGGCAGCTTCGCGGGTGCTGCCTGGGACCAGCTGCTGCTTCCCAGCGTCATCGTCGTGCTCTGCACCGGTGCGCTGATGGCAGCCAGCAGCTGGCTCGACGCCGTCGCCGCCGGACCTGACACCGCCGCCAGCCTTGGCGTTCCCCTCACGGCGCTGCGGCGCGGACTCTTCGTGGTCCTGGCGCTGCTCGTCGGCGGACTCGTCGCCGTCGCGGGGGCGATCGGATTCGTCGGGCTGGTGCTGCCCCACGTTGCCCGGCTCCTCGTCGGGGCGCGTCATCGCATCGTCCTGCCCGTGGCTGCCCTCGGCGGCGCGATCTTCATGTTGTGGGTCGACGTCGCCGCCCGGGTCGTCGGCGGCGCTGCCGAGATCCCACTGAGCGTGATCACCGGTCTCATCGGCGCACCCGTCTTCTTGGTGTTGCTCGGACGCCGCCAGTACCGCTTCGGGAGCGCTGCGTGAGCGCCCGTCTGGGGCGGCCGCACACCACCAACGACGTCCTCGGCTCCGCCCCCGGCCCACACCTGCAGGCCGCCGATCTCGACTGCGCCGTCGCCGGGCGCACCATTCTGCGCGGCGTCAATCTCGACGTCCAGAGCGGCGAACGGATCGGCCTCGTCGGACCCAACGGGAGTGGCAAGTCGACGCTGCTGCGCGTCCTCGCGGGCCTGCGCCCGCCAGCGGACGGTGGCGTCGTTCTACGCGGACGACCGCTCGCGGAGCTGCGGGCTCGCGAGCGCGCCCGTGAGATTGCCGTCGTCGCGCAAGAAGAGGAGCCCGCGGGAGAGCTGCTCGTCGGCGAACTCGTCGCGCTGGGGTTGATTCCGCATCGTCGACCGTGGGCCGCCGGCGGCGCTGCGGAGCGAGAGGCCGTCGCTGCCGCGCTGCGCAGCGTCGACCTCGCAGGCTACGAGCACCGTCCCGTCATCTCGCTCTCTGGCGGGGAACGCCGCCGCGCCCTGCTCGCCCGCGGGCTCGCGCAGCAGGCCCCGCTGCTCGTCCTCGACGAGCCCACCAACCACCTCGACATTCGCCACCAGCTCGACCTCCTGGCGCGGCTCTCGCGCGTGGAGCGCACCGTCGTGTTGTCGCTGCACGACCTGAACCTCGCCATGCGGTTCTGCGATCGCGTCGCGGTGCTCGCCCGCGGCGAACTCCGGGCCTTCGGCCCGCCCCAAGACGTGCTCACGCCCGCGCTCATCGCCGACGTGTTCGACGTCCGGGCGTCGCTCGTGCGGCACCCCCGCAACGGCGCCTCGCACCTGCTGCTCGATCTCCCCCAGCCTGCCTACCCATCAACCGCTGCCGTCCAGAAGGCCCACGTATGACCTCCACTCGTCCCCTCCTCACCGCCGCAGCCGCGGCGCTCGCGACGGTCGTCGTCGCCGGCTGCAGCGCCGACGCGCAGAACGTGGCCGAGTCAGCACCCGCGGGCACGTCGACAGCCGTTGGCGTCGGCCAGCCGACCGTTGCCAACGGGCAGGCCACGCTCGACAACTGCGGCGAGCCGATCACCGTGCCCGCGCCTGCCAAACGGCTCTTCGCCAACGACGGCAACATCATCTCGATCGCACTGGCGGTCGGAGCCGCCGAGCAGATCACGTCAGCCAGCTCATTCCAGCGCGATCGGCCGGTGCTCGCGCGCCATTACGGTGAGACCACCGTCGCCGGACTGCGTGAGGTCTCCAAGGAGTATCCGAGCAAAGAGACGGTCGTGAGCCAGCGCCCCGACGTGTACTTCGCCGGGTGGAACTACGGCTACGACGAGACGACCGGCCTCACGCCTGACGGCCTCGCCAAGCAGGACATCGCTACCTACACACTCACCGAGAGTTGCCGCCAGGGTGAGGGATCAGCGCGAGGCATCGTCGACCCGTGGACGGCGTTGCGCACCGACCTGGTGAACGTCGGCGCCTTCACCGGCCATGCTGCCCAGGCGGCCAAGACCGTCGCCGATGTCGACACACGCCTCGCCAAGCTCAACGCGGCACCCCAGCCGCAACGAGCACCGGTCGTGTTCCTCTTCGACAGCGGTTCCAAGACGATCTATTCGTCGGGAAGCCTCGGCGCGCCGCAGGCCATCATCGACGCCGCAGGCGGCCAGAATGCACTGGCCGGACTCAACGACACGTGGACCGAGGTGAGCTGGGAACAGCTCGTGCAGGCCAAGCCCGACGCGTTCGTGTTCGTCGACTACCCGCCGCAGACGTTTGCCCAGAAGGTCGAGCTGCTGGAGCAGCGAGCCGGCGTGAAGAACCTTCCTGCCGTGAAGGAGGAGCGCTACCTCAACCTGCCCTATGCCCTCTGGACCAGCGGGCCGCTGAACATCGACGCGGCCGAGCAGCTTCGGGCAGCGCTTGAAGCCTGGCAACTGGTTCCCGAGTCGGGCATCTCCGCGCCCTTCGACGACGCAATCCCACTGCAGCCCTAGCTGAGATCCGCGTTAGGCGGCGAGCTTGAGGCGAGCGGCTGGCGTGGCCGACACATGCAGCGAGAGCTCGCTGGCCCAGCGCACCGAGGTGGCGGCGCCGGGCTCGACGAGCGACCACCACGCGCGGTCGGCCGCCTCAGCCAGCTCGGCGGCGCGGGTGCTGGCGAGCCAGGCCGGAGCAAACGCGGCGAGGCGCGCCTTGTGGAGCGAGCCGAGCATCAGGTGCGCGGGGAGCTCGTCGGAGAGCGGGTGTAGGCGGCCGTTGCTCTGGATGATCAGGGTCGGCGCGAAGGCCGCCAGGCTGCGGCTCGGGAAGCCCGGCACGAAGCGGCCGCGAAAGAGCACCAGATCGGTCTGCACGACGACGTCGCTCTGGATCGTCACGCCGACCTCGGCACCGACCTGCTGGGCGGAGGCCACCGCCGCGATGACGGCGTCGTCGCCGAGCCCACCGTCAAACGTCGCCTGGACCTCGACCTGGTCGGCGCCCTCGCTCGCCGCGAGGCGCACGAGATCGCCCAACGAGTCGACGTTCTCGGTCGTCAGGGAGACCATGAACCCGAAGGTGACGCCCGCCTCGCGGACGACCTCCAAGTTCGCGATCGCCTGGGCGTACGCGCCGTCGCGCTGCACGAAGGCGTCGTGGCCGGCCTGGAGCCCGTGGAGGGTGATCGAGAGGCGGTCGATCAACGGGGCGACCGCCGCCCAGCGGCGTGTCTGGCTCAGCAGCGTGCCGTTGGTGACGACCGTCGTGTGGAGATCGAGCCGACGGGCGCGGGCGAGCAGGCCAGGCAGGCCGGCGTAGAGAAACGGCTCGCCGCCCTCAACCACCAGGTGCTCGTAGCCAAGGCCGACGGCGTCCTTGAGGGCGGCAGAAACGAGTTCGCGCGGGAGTTCCTCGACGACCTGCAGGCCGTCGATCACGCGGTGGGTGGCGGTGGCGAGGTTGGAGCGGTTCGTGGGGCGGACGCGCAGTACCGGCGCGGTCGAGGTGGAGTGGGTCTGGGTCGAGGCGAACATGGCGGTGGGCGGTCCTTGGAGAGGTCGGTGCAGGCGGCTGTTCCTGCGTTGAAATGACCATCTCGCGGACGAGCCGCTGCGTCTGCCGCGTACGCGACGCTCGCTATGTAACGCCCGTGACATAGGCACTCGGCCTGGCTCAGTCGCTCCCGAACGCGACGAACGCCGCCGCCGCAACGAGATCGTCGTCGCGCGACAGATCCAGCGATTGGCGGGCTGCGGCGAGCGCGTCTGGCGGCGCGGCGCCAGACGACAACTCGGCGTGGAGTGCCGTCATCAGGCGGCGGGTGGCGTCGTCGGGGACGAGCATCACGCTGGCGATCAGGCTCTGCGTGCCGAGGCGCAGGAGGGCAGCCGTCAGCCCGATGAGCTCGTCGCCGGGGCGCACAGCGGAGCGGCCCGAATCGCAGGCCGAGAGCACCAGCTGCCGAGGCACGCGCTCGAGGCGTTCGAGTTCGAAGACGCTGAGGCGCCCGCCGGTGAGTTCGAGCGCGGAGAAGAGCGGGTTGTCGTCGCGGAAGTGGCCATGGCAGGCGATGTGCGCCAGGTCGGCCTCGGGGAGGAGCGTTCGGATCTCATCGACGGTCGCGTCGGCCGCCAGCCGCAGCGTGGCGGCCGGGTAGCAGCGGGCCACGGCCTCGGCCTCCTCGTCGGCGTGCGCAAGGTTGGGGCCGGCGGCCACCAGGACGCGCGAACCAACCTTCGCGATCGGGGGCGTCGGAGTTCCTGATTCGGCTGGATGCACCGCGTGGCCACGCATCCACAGGGCTGCGGACGGCGCTACCGACAACGACTCCGCGATGCCAGGAAGGGCCGCCCAGGGCGTGCCATGGAAGGCCCCCGTGGGGACGATCACCAGCGGGCGACCCTCGAGCTGGGCTGCGAGCGGCTCAAAGAGCTGATCGGCGAGCTGCGCGGCGGCCCGCTGCACCGCTTCGCGGGCGGCGGCCCGCAGCGGCGCCGGGGTGCCGGCGCCGCTCGCCAGCCGCCCGAGGGCCATGCGCAGCGCCCCGGATTCACGCGAGGCGACCGCGGCACTGCCGAGCCGGTGAAGCGCCAGCTCCCCACCGGCGGCCACCAGGGCAAGCAGCTCGCCACGGTCGACGACCAACTCCACCAGCGCGCGATCACCCAGCGCGGCGTGCAGCTCGTCGGGCGCAACCTCCGCCCTGGCGGCACCACCGTCGGCTGCCGAGGCCAGTCTCGCCTGCCGACGGACGTGCTCCTCCAGCTCGGCTTGCTGGCGCAGCAGCCGTCGGGTCTCTCCCCCGTGTTTGGTGGCAACGTCGAGTTCCGCCACCACGGCCCGAAGCGACTCCAGCGACTCCGCGAGTTCAGGCTGCGTCGGGGCGTGCGTCGCGCGCTGGTGCAGGGTGCCGGCCCGCCCCCGCTCAGCCCACGCCAGCACGCCCGCAGGTTGGCCGTCGTCGACGGCGAGCCGCACCCCGAGTTCTGCGAGTTCTTGCGTGTGCGACGCGGCGCCGACGCGCAGCTCGGTCGCGCCGAGCGTGGCTCGGTGGTCTTCGATGACCGTCCACCCTTCCTCGAGCGCCGCCTGAGCCTTCGCGCCCTCGCCCCGGACGACGAGGAGCAGCGCGTGCGCGTGGAGCGCCTGAATCCGGCGGCCCACCGGACCGCGGCGGTGCTCGCTGGCCAGCCGCAGCTCGACTCGCGCGACCTGTGGCCGCCCGAGTTCCAGTGCGATCCGAGCAGCCAGGATGCGCGCGGAGTTCGCGCTCGCGCCCCACCCGGCGGTCTCCAGTAGCGACGCGGTTCGTCGAGCGGCCGCCAGCAGCGCGTCGTCGCGGCGGCCCGTCGCCCACTGGGCTTGGACGACGACCTCGCGAGCCAGCGCCGCCCATGGCCCGCGGCGCTGCCGCGAGAAGGCGCGCCCGGCCGCCGTGGCAAGCGTCTCGGCGGTGACCGGATCGCCATCCCTCAGCGCGGCTTGGGCCGTCAGCAGGCGCGCTTCAGCGAACTCCGCTTGCATGCCGGTACCCGAGATCAGATCGGTCGCGCGACGACCTGCCTCCACCGCGTCACGCGAGAGCCCAGCCAGCATCAGCACCTCGCAGAGGTCGTACTGGAACACCCCGTGGCGGACGTCTCCGGCGACCTCCAGCTCCGGGCGGGCGCTTTCCAACCAACGCAGGGCCTCGACGACGTTGCCGCGCCGCGCCGCAAGGTAGCCCAGGTTGGATCGGGCGCCTGCGGCCATGAGCGTGAGACCCAAGTCGAGGCAGAGCGCCTCGCCGGCCAGAATGTCGGTCTCGGCGCCCGCGTAGTCGCCGCGGTACGTGAGCAGCACACCGCGGTTGCAGCGCACGCGCGCCAGCGTCTCCTGGTCGCCCGTTGCCCGGGCAAGACGCTCGGTCGCACCGTACGTGTCGAGCGCCTGGGTGAGCTGTCCGAGGCGTTCCTGGATGAGCCCCCGCTGCAACCCGAGGCGCGCTACGCCTGGCGCCATCCGCACCGCTGCGGCGGCATGGTGCAGCGCCCGCGCGGCGTCACCGTGGTGTTGGAGCGCGAGGGCCAACCCCATCTCCGCCTCCGCGATCAACGGCGGTGCCTGCGCACGCCGACCCGCCGTCACCGCGTGGCGAAGATGTGCGATCGCCTCGTCGACACCGACCAGATCCAGGGCCGTCATCCCAAGGGTGCGGTAGGCGACGGAGGCGCTGGCGGGATCGCGCGCCGCCTGCGCCAGGCTCAGCGCACGGGTGGCGAGGCGCTGGGCCTGCCGCGGCTCCGCGCCGACGAGCGCCCACGCGCTGGCGGCTAGCGTCGACGCGTCGTCAGGGCCGGGGAGCTCGGGTTCGGGGCCCTGCTGGGTCGGGGGGCCCGGCAGCATGCGCCCATCATCGTGGCGCACGCGCCGGAGCACCAGTCACGCGGCCAGCCTTCGCGGCAGACACCAGGCTGCCCATGCGCGAAAGACTGCGCTCAATCGCGTGCGACCGGAAGGCAAAGGGTCGCGGTCGTCCCTCCCTCGGGGACACTCTCGATGTTGAGCGTTCCGTGATGATCCCTGGCAATCGTCAGGGCGGCTGCGAGCCCAAGTCCGGTGCCCTCGCCTTTGGGCTTCGTGGTGAAGAACGGGTCGAACACGCGACGCGTCAGCGACGCTGGGATTCCAGGTCCGGTGTCGTGGACTCGAATTCGTGCGTACGTCCCAGCCGCGACCTCCCCGACCGCTCCAGATGCGTCGCCGGGCAGCCAGACCTCATCGGCGATGACGGTGATCTGACCGGGCGACGTTCCAAGCGCGTGCGCGGAGTTGGTGATGAGGTTCACGATGACCTGATGAAGCCGAGTGGCATCGCCGACCACGATGGGGACCAGGCCCTGCGCGGTGCTGCTGAGTTCGATGGTGTCCGGCAGGCCAGGCCTCAGCAGCGTGATGACCTCCTCGATGAGGGCCACGAGGTCGACGTCGTTCTGACTCGGCGGCTCGCTCCGCGAGAACGTCAACAGCCGGTCGACGATGTCCGACGCGCGGCCGACCGCCCCCGAGATCGCATGGAACGTCTCCGCGCTCGCCTCCTCCTTGGTCTCGAGCTCGCCGAGCCTGGCGTTGTTGAGGATGGCTCCGAGGACGTTGTTGAAGTCGTGGGCGATCGCCGCGGCCATCGTGCCGGTCGCTTCGAGCTTCTGGGCTCGCCGCTGCCGTTCCTCTGCGCTGCGACGGTGCAACGCCTCGTCCAGCAGCCGCGCCACTCCGTCCACGAACAGGCCGCTGGCCGCCGCATCCAACGCGTCGGCGCAGGCGAACTCGACGGCTAGCACCGCGGCCGGCTCGCCATCCGACTGCCCGACCGCACGAACGACGGCCAGCACCGCGTCCGGACGACACGGTGGTCCGGACGAGCTGGGGAAAAAGTCGTGCTCGGCCGGCCACGACGCAGCGGCCTCCCCCACGATCATGCGGCGGTGCCAGCCAACGTGGTTTTGCTCATAGACCTCGGCACGCAGGGCACCAACGTGGTCGAGCAGAAGCTGGCCACATTCCCGATAGGCGTCGTTGATCTCCATCCCGCCCACCACCCGGCGGCCAACCAACCCGAACGCCTTCTGCCGGTCGACCTCGCTCTCGGCGGCCCCATGGAGTCGCGCAACCTCAGTCATCGTGCCGTTCATTCCGTCCAGCACGTCGGCCCAGGCTCCGTTGAACGCCGATGCGTCTGCGCGGCGGGTCAGGTCCTTCGCCGCGATCGCTTCATTCATCGCGTGGATCTCTTCGACGAGTTGGCGGTTGGTGGCGTGAACCGCACCGAACGCCTTCCCGACCTCAGCGATCTCGTCGTGGCCTTCCGCCGGGATCGCCACACCGAGATCTCCGGCTGAGAGTGCTTGAGCGCTACTGGAGAGTTGGTGAAGCGATCGCGCGATCGAGCGGCGCAGCAGCAACCCCAGCCCGAGCACGGCGATCACGACGGCGATGGAGAGCGCGAGCATGCGCCAGACGTCCGTCCGCGCGGCGGTGAGATCCGCCGCCACCGTCGAACGGACGGCCTGGCGTGTATCGGCTCGGATCTCGGCGAGGAGGCCCAAGCGCGCATCTGACTGCCGCCACCAGCGCTCCGCTTCGGTGGACCCCGCGACGAGCTCTCCCCTCCCGAGTTGCGCTCTGGCCCTGCGCACGTACAGCCCTGAAGGGCTGAACAGTGCGGCGGTGAGGTCAGCGACCTGCGCCGACGAAGCAGCGCCGCGAAACGAACTCAGCGAGGCCTGTTCGAGCGCCGCCCAACGGCTGTTGGAGGCGTCGCTCAACGAGGCCGGATCGCGCGGATCAAGGATCGCCCCGATATCGAGTTGTTCTCGTCGCCCGGCTTCAAGGGCCGATCGCATCGCCAGATCGGCAAAGGCTGCCGTTGCCACGTCACGCGTTGGTGGCGGCGCCGCGAGATCCCGTTCGATCGCATCGAGGCTGTCGAGCGTCTGCCCGTACCCCTCCTGAATGCCGGCGGTGTTCATCGATTTGGCACGCAGGCGAAGTGCGAAGAGCTGGCGACGGACCGCGTCCAAGCGCCCCCCCACATCTTCGGTGTCGCGGGCCTGAGTTGCGGTGCGCGCTAGTGCCGCAATGCTCCGATCGACGCGTGCCTGTTGGCTGCGAGCTGCCGCGGCCAACCCGGTTCCATGCCGAGCACGCACGCTAAGCGCCCGCTCACGCGCGATCCCTTCGGCAATCCCAGACACCCCAAAGCTGACCTCGACCCGCTCTTGGAATTGCTGGAGTTCGCGCGCCTCCCTGATCCCGCGCCAGTTCGCGACACCGCTCACGAGCAGCAATGCGGTCATGGGGATGAGCAGCAGCAGGAGGACGCGCGTGCCGACGCGAAGACGGCCGAATGGAGATCGCGAGGTGGCCGGCTGCCCCGTGCTAGCGGGGTTCCGGGTAACCACGGTTCGCTGCGATGTCACGGTCGATGCGGGCGGCGGCGCGGTCGAGTTCCCGCTGGACGTCCTGGCCTTCGATGATGCGGTCAACGGCCACCGCAAATGCGCGGGTGATCGCGGGATAGGCCGGGGTAGACGGTCTAGGGATCGCCACGCCGCTAATGAGCTGGTCGACGTAGAGCCGCTCTGCGCCACCCGGCCGGAAGCGGGCCGTGCGCTTCAGCACGCTTTGCCGAGCAGGAATGGCCCCGTTGGCTTCGCTCATCCGCAAGATCTCTGCAGAGCTGAGGAGGTACTCCACGAATCGCCAGACGGCGTCACCGTCGGCAGCGCCGGCCGGCATGCCCCACTGCCAGGAGCCCATCCCGGTCCTCGTCTGAGCACCGAACCGCGGCAACGGCGCGATCTGCACGTCGCCAGGGAACGCCTTGACGGAGCGGGGAAAGTCCCAATGCCCAACCCAGGAGATCGGCGTGCGCCCGGTCGTGAACGCGTCGTCCTTGGGGTTGGGGTCGACGAAGCCGTCAGCCACCCACCCCTGCAGGATCGACATCGCTCCGACCGAAGCTTTGCCGTTGATGACACCCTGCGCCGTCTTGTAGGTCGTACGGTCGATCAGATCGCCCCCGGCCGACCACAGAATCGGAGCGAAGGCGTAGCTCGCGAACTCTTTGAGGTCGCTGACCGCCGGGAGTTTGAGATCCAGCGGCTGCTCGTATCCAGCGGCCCGAAGGCGGCCGAGGATGTCGGTGAACTCGGCTTGCGTCCAGGCGTCCGCCGCGCTGGTGGGAACCCGCGCGCCGATCTGCTTCATCACCGACGGGCGGACATAGAGCCCCATGCCTGAATCGAACGTGCCAAGCCCCCATAGGCGCCCGCCGTAGCTGCCCTGCTCCCGGATCGAAGGCAGCAGGTCGCTGCGAACCGAGGGCGCTAGGCAGGAGTCGAGCGGCCTGAGTTTGCCGGACCAGGCGTAGCTGTAGAGATTCGGACCGTCGAAGTCGAGCAGGTCTGGGAGATCGCCCGAATCGGCAGCGCTCTGCACCAGCGCCCCATAGTCGGTCTCCGGCAGCACGAGCAGCTTGACGCGCACCTCTCGCTGGGAGGCATTGAAGTCCCGGACCTGGGCTTCCAGCACCTGGCGCTCCGGTCCCTGCCCGTCATGAAACCACGCGGTGACCGTCGTGGGCCCAGGAGCCTGGCCGTCACAGGTCGTGTCGGCGGTCCGGCCAGCACGGGTCGGCTCTGGGTCGCCACAACCGGCTACGACACCCAAGGCGGTCGCCGCTGCCAGGGCCAAACACGAACCTCGAAGCGATTTGCGTGGACGTGTCATCCTGCGCCTCCCCACCGTGCAAGAACATCGCCGATAAACCGACCCTACCTCGCTTCTCACCAGCTGGGGAAAGATCCCGTCTGCGCTACACGAGTGTCCACTGGGTCACGATCGGACCCGCCCCCGCAAGCGAGAGCCGTAGCCGGACGGGGCCGGATTCCACGCGGTGCACCGAGAAGCGGCCGTGCTCGTCGACCGCCGCCGCCAGGCGACCTCCAGGGTGCTCGACGATGAGCTCGCCGGCGGTGCCGGGAACGACGTAGCCAGCAAGGGTGCGGTGGTCCCCGTCCGGCTCGACGTCGACCTCGACGTAACGCTCAGCGCCGACGGAGAACGTCAGCAGCCGCGTCGCGGTGCCGCGCACACCGGCGAGTGCCTTGTCGACGTCGTCGACTGCGGAATCACGAAGCAACTCCGCCAGTTGGGCGTCGAGGTCGCGCAGCTCGATCGCGGCATGAGCGGCGGCGAGCACCGAGTCCGGGATCGGGTCGGCGCGTTCGAACATGTCGCGCAGCTCACCAAGCAGGCGCGCTTCGGGCTGGTGGGGATCAGGTTGACTAGGCATCGTCACTTCCAACAGAGCGTCAGGTCGCCCCCGTGATACCGATCGCTTCAAGTTCTTTGCGGAGTCGCTCCATGCAGCGACGGCGCGTCGGCCCGATGCTGCCGATCGGCATGTCGAGCGCGGCGCTGATCTCCTCATAGGATGGCGGCGGATCGGCCGCGAGCACGCGCAGCAGCGTCTGGCAGCTGTCGGAGATCGCGCTGAGCCCTTGGCGCAGCAGCGCGTCGCGCTCGTGGACGAGCAGCTGCGCCTCGGGCTTCTCGCGGAGATCGACGAGATCGCTCTGGTCGTCGGTCGGGATCGTCCGGGCCGAGGTCGCGATCACGCGCAACGACTCGCGGCGTGCGGTGGTGACGAGCCACGCCCCGACGCGCTCAGGATCCTCGATGCGGCCCAGGTGCTCGACGAGCCGCAGCCAGGTGGTCTGCACGACGTCGGCGGCGTCAGCGTCGGAAAGCCGGTGCCCGCGGACGGTGGCCCAGACGAGCCGCCCGTAGCGGTCGACGATCGCTCGCCAGGCGACGCCGTCTCCGCTGGCCGCGGCGGTCAGGAGGGCTGAGGTGCTCAAGCGCGAAGGTGTCCGGGGGAGACGACCTGGCGATGCTACCGCGCGGCCGCGGCGCCCTGGAGCAGGCGACCACCTGCATCAGGCGGCAACAAGCAGCGGCGCTGGCGCCTCTGCGGCGTGGAGGCGCTCGGCGACCTCCTCAGCCCACCGGATGCTCCCGGCACCGTGGCCGTGCCCAGCGAGCTGCCACCAGGCGGCGTCGCAGACGCTCGCCAGCTCTGCGGCGCGGCAGCTCCCGAGCCAGGCCGAGGCCAGCGTCGCCAGGCGTTGGCGGTGCAGCGAGCCGAGCATCAGGCGGCCGGGCACCTCGGGCGTGAGCGGCGTGACGCGGCCACACGCCTCGATGAACAGCTCTGGGGCGAGCCCGACGAGTTCGCGGGCCGGGAAACGCGGCACGAACTGCCCGCGAAAGAGCATCAGCTGGTCTTGGGCGACGACATCACTTTGCACCGCTACCCCAAGTTCGCTGCCGAGCCGTTGGGCGCCGTGGACGATCTCGCTGAGTTCAGCGTCAGCTCGGGTCAGGCCGGCCGGGCGCACGATCTGCAACGAGGTGGCGCCATGCTCGGCGGCGAGCCGGACGACGTCATCGACCTCGGTGGCGTTGACCTTCGTGAGCGTGAGTTGGAAGCCCAGCGACACGCCGCGCTCGCGGACGGCCGCGAGGTTGGCGATCGCTTGCGCAAAGGCACCGTCTCGACGGGAGAACGCGTCGTGGGTGGCCCCGATCCCGTGCAGCGCCAGCACGAGGTGATCGATCAGTGGCGCGACCGGTGACCACCGGCGAGCCTGCCCCAGCAGTGTGCCGTTGGTGACGACCGTCGTGACGAACTCCAGCCGGCGCGCGCGCGACAGCAGTCCCGGGAGGCCGTCGTAGAGGAACGGCTCTCCGCCCTCCACCACGAGACGCTCGTAGCCGAGGTCGGCCGCGTCCTTGAGTGCGGCGCCCACGAGTTCGCGTGGCAGCTCCTCCACGGCATGCAGCGCCGTCTGGAGCGACGCACCGCCGATCGCGAGATTCGATCGCGACGTCGGGCTGACGTGCAAAACCGGTTTGGTGGTACTAGCGCTCATGGCGGCTTCGACGTTCTCCGTGTGTGCGGCGCCGCCGTCCCCATCAGGTAGCTGCCGTACCCAGACAGAGCCGGCCACCGAGCCGCTGATACATCGGCGGCGAATATTTATTCGGTGCCCGCCCGAGCGGCTCTCAGCAAACCCCCAGGCTGGTCTCGGCGGTCTCTCGGGAGGCGTCCCGATGCTGTGATCCATGAGCAGCACGCCCCTCCTCGACCGCGCCACGACGACCACGCATGCGCTGGCCTCCACGCCGGTGATCGACGTCGTCGTCCCGGTCTACAACGAGGCCCACGTGCTGGCGGCTTCGATCCGGCGCTTGCATGACCACCTTCAAGGCGAGGTGCCGCTGCCGGCGCGCATCGTGATCGCCAACAACGCTTCGACCGACGGGACAGCGGTCGTTGCCCGGGCACTGGCCGCGGACCTGCCGGGGGTCGAGTTGCTCGACCTGCCGGAGAAGGGCCGCGGCCGGGCCCTGAGGGCCGCTTGGACGGAGAGCCCCGCCGAGGTGCTCTGCTACATGGACGTCGACCTGTCGACCGATCTGCGCGCGTTCTTGCCGCTCGTAGCTCCCCTGCTCTCCGGCCACAGCGACCTGGCGATCGGCACGCGCCTGGCGCGCGATTCGCGGGTCGAGCGCGGCCTGCAACGCGAGCTGATCTCGCGCACGTACAACCGCCTGCTGCGGTACTCCCTCGGCGCACGCTTCTCTGACGCCCAGTGCGGCTTCAAGGCGATCCGCGCCGACGCTGCCCGCGAGCTGCTTCCGCAGGTCGCCGACGAGGCGTGGTTCTTCGACACCGAGCTGCTCGTCGTCGCCCAGCGCGCGGGCCTGCGCATCCATGAGGTGCCCGTCGACTGGATCGATGATCCCGACTCGCGCGTCGACGTCGTCAACACCGCCAAGGACGACCTCAAGGGAATCGTGCGCCTGATGGCCTCAACGCGCGTGCCGAAGTTCTTGGCGGTGGGCGTCCTCTCGACCGCCGCCTACGCCGTCCTGTTCCTACTCTTGAGCGGCCCATTCGGCGCCGGCTGGGCCAACGCCGCGGCGCTCGCGATCACGGCCGTCGGCAACACGCAGGCCAATCGCCACCTCACGTTCAGCGTGCGCGGCACCGAGGATCTCGGGCGCCATCACCTGCAGGGGTCGTTGGTCTTCCTCCTCACGCTCGCGCTCTCGACGGGGGTGCTCGCCGGACTGCACTGGCTCGTGCCGGATCCGCCGCGCGGCGTTCAGCTCGCGGTGCTCGTCGCGGCCAACCTCGTCGCGACGATCGTCCGGTACCTGGCTCTGCGCAACTGGGTCTTTGCCGGCAAGGCCAAACCCAAGCGACGCGCCAGCACCCTGCGACTCGTATTGAGCGCGCTGCGCAGCCACTGAGTCCCTCTTGGGCGTGGGCCGCGGCTGACGCAGCCGCGCCCACGCCGCACCCCTTCCCCTCACGCCCCCACGACCCCGGAACCCACCAACCATGTCGACCGCACCCTCTGCGCTTCCGCGCCACTCCCGACCGCCGAAGACCGCGTCCGCTGACGCCGACGCCTCCAGCGACGGCCTCGTCCGCCGCGTGGCGAACAAGATTCGCCCCGAGATGCTCGTGCTCATCGCGGTCGCGGCGGCGCTGAACCTGATCAACCTCGGGAGCAACGGCAACGCCAACGAGTACTACTCCGCGGCCGTGCACTCGATGACCGGGAGCTGGAGCAACTTCTTCTTCGGAGCCTTCGATCCCGCCGGCCTGCAGATGGTCGACAAACCGCCGCTCGCCCTCTGGGTGCAGGCCGCCTCCGCCAAGGTGTTCGGGTTCTCCACGTGGAGTTTCCTCGTGCCGCAGGCACTGATGGGCATCGCGACCACCGTGCTGGTCTACGACCTCGTGCGTCGCCGCTTCGGCCGAGCGGCGGGCTTCGTCTCGGGCCTCGCGCTCGCGACCACGCCGACGGCCGTTGCGGTCTTTCGCCACAACAACCCCGACGCGCTCCTGATGCTCTGCATCACCGTCGCGCTGTGGGCCACGGTGCGTGCCTTCGAGGCCCCCAACAAGACCCGCTGGCTCGTCCTCGCGGGCGTCGCGGTGGGACTCGGGTTCGAGGCAAAGATGGCTGCGGCGCTCATGATCGTCCCGGCGATCTTCGCCGCGTGGCTGTGGGTTCGCCCGCTCGGCCTGCCGCGTGCAATCCGGCAGCTCGCCGTCTTCAGCGCGTCGGCGGCGGCCGTCGGCCTCGCCTGGCCGGTCGCCGTCTGGCTCACGCCCGCCGGCAGCCGGCCGTGGGTCTCGGGCACCAGCGACAACTCGATCTGGTCGCTGATCTTCGGCTACAACGGCCTCGGTCGCGTGCTCGGTCAAGACGGCGGGCCCGGCGGCGGCAACACCGGCGGAGGCCCGGGCGGCGGCGCCGGCGGTGGGATGTTCGGTGGCGAGACCGGCCCGCTGCGGCTCCTCAACGAGTCGCTCGGGAGCCAGGGCGGCTGGCTACTCGGCATCGCGGCCGGAAGCATCCTCGTCCTGCTGATCGCCACCCGCCTGCGCCGCACCGATCCGCGCACCGGCTGGCTGATCGCCACGGCGGGCACGTTTGCCACCACCGCGTTTGCCTTCAGCTTCGCCTCGGGCATCTTCCACCCGTATTACGTCTCGGCGCTGGCGCCGTTCACGGCGGCGCTCTTCGGCGCGGGCCTCGCGAGCATGCTCGGCCACCGCGCTGCTGAGCCGGCGAACGTCACGACGGAGGCGGTTGCGGCCATCGACGCGGTGGCGGCGAGCGAGGCTGCCGCGACGATCGATCACCCCGAGTTCCCGGTCGCCCCGCGCGGCGGGCTCTGGCGCGACCCCGTCACCGGCGCGCCAGCCGACCAGGCCGCCGACGAGCCGACCGCCGTCCACGCGACGAGCTCCAAGGCCGAGGCTCAGGCCGACGATGACCCGGCCACGCTGATCCGCGTCGTCGGTGGTCTCTCCCTGGTCGCCGGCGCCGTGACCGAATGGGTGGTCCTCTCCGACGCCACACAGCTGAGCTGGATCAAGCCGATCCTGCTGGGCGGCACGATCCTGGCCGGCCTCGCCCTCGTGCTGGCCTCCAGTCGCAAGGTGCGCGTCGGCGCCGTCGGCGCGGCGGCCGGTCTGCTGCTCGTCGCGCCGACGGTCTGGGCCGTGCAGACGCCCGGCCACGCCACCAGCGGCACCTTCCCGACCGGTGGGCCCGAGAGCGCCGGCATGGGTGGCCCGGGTGGCGGCGGCGGTCGCGGGATGCGCGGCGGCGGCTTCGGCGGCCAACCGCCGCAGGCCATGGGCCAGGGCGCATTCGCGCCGCCGGCCGGTGGGTTCACGCCCCCGGCGGGCGCCACCGGCGGTGCTGGCACGACCGGAGCTCCGAGCGGCGGCCCGGGCGGAGGCGGCATGTTCTCCGGGGACCAGAGTTCGGTCACCGAGGCGCTGGCCTACGCCAAGGCCAACGGCGGCGGCACGCTCGTCGTATCGGGCCAGTCCGGCGCGGCGCCGACGATTCTCAGTACGGGGGCCGACATTGCCGGCATCGGCGGGTTCTCTGGGCGAGAGAGCGAGGTCAGCGTGGAGTGGTTCGCCGATCGCGTCGCCGCGGGCGACATCCGGTTCGTGCTCACGTCCTCCGGCGGGCTCCAGGATTCGCGCACCGGCTCCAACACCGTGATGAGCGCCGTCACCTCGACGTGCACCGCCGTGTCGAGCGTCGACGGCCTCTATGACTGCCAGGGCCAGGACTCGGCCCTGCGCTCCGCCGCCTCGTAGCGAGGAGGCGGAGCTGGAGGCTGGCCGCTACGTGGGTTGCGGCCAGTCTCCACGCAGACGCTCGGAGCCGGGGCGGTCGCAGGTACGTGGGCTCGACCGCCCTGGCCCGGCACACTGCAGGCTGGCGTGACCAGGCATGGCGCGCCGTCGTCCCGAGCTACGCGCATCAACTCCATACGGTTTGTCGTCACGGTCGCCGGGCCGATCGACGGTGCCGGCGCCGATGCGGGCGTCGGAGTCTCGCTCGGCTCCACGTGCAAGAAGGTGCTGCTCACCGGCGGCGGCCTGTTCTCCCAGCCCGACCCCGTCATCGCCGCCCGAGTGATCGGAAAGAAGTTCGGCAAGGACCGCGAGGGCAAGGGCGAGATCACCGAGAACGTCTACACGCTCTCGTTCAAGCACTCGTCGTTCAAGGGCTGGAAGCCGGGCTGCTTCGCGGTGGCGCTCGTCGATCCCGCTACGCCTGAGGGCCAGCTTCCGGTGGCGTTCGATCAGACCGACGAGATCAAGATCAAGTCCTAGGTCGGGAGATTCTCGACGGTCGTTCGCCGCAAGAGGTCGCGACGCTGAGACTCGGTCGGCGCGACCACCACCACCCACGCCGCGCCGCGTCGCTCGGCCAGCGCGGCCCGGCCGTTCAGGCCAAGCGAGCCGTTTGCGGGCACCTCCACGGTGCCGTCTGCGTGGCGAGGCCCGGTCTGCGGGAGGTCGGCCGGGCGGGTGCCCGGCCGTGCGGCGTCGACGAACACCGTCACGTTCGGGTCGGTGAGGAAGCGATCGCCGCCGAGCACCGTGCGCCCACAGGCCAGAAACGCCGGCCCGTTGAGACCGTCGACAGGCTGCGCGGGACGCTCCAGTGCGAACGACCGCATCCGTCCGGCCGTCCCCTCGATCCGAATTCTGCAGGGGTCAGACGCGCGCATCGCACCCCGCCGTTCCTCCGCCGTTTGCTCGGGCGCCAAGCCGCGTTGTGACTCCTCGGGCGGCTCATCGAGTAGCTGTCCGTCTCGCCCGAGCAGGAACCATGTCGGGCTCGCCCCACGGATCTGGCGCTCCTCCCGCTTGGAGAGTCGCGTGATGACCACTCGCGCGCCCGTCGGGAGGCCGGGTTCGTCACGGGCCAGGACCGTCCGACCACTCAGGAGCCGGACCCCGCCGACTTCGGCGTCGACGGCGGCGAACATCATCATGCGCTTGCCAACGCCGAAGAGGCCGCTACTCAGCGTGTGGCGACTGCCGACCGGGGCCGCTTCGCAGCCCCCGCCGCCGCTATCCGACGCGACGCCCGGGCCATCGACGGAGGCAACGGTGCACCACCCAACCAGGCCGACCATCGGCGCCGGCCCGATCGTAATCCGGTAGTCCGCGAGCCCGCCTGCTGCCGGAGTTCGGTCGTTGAGACGTTGGCTAGGTTCGCCGCTTAGCGTGAGCACGGCCGCCGCCGCTGCGGTCCCGCCGAGCGCGCCCACCACGAGGAGCCCGGCGAGGAGCGTGTGTCGCGACGCCCAGGACCGCAGGCTCCGCCGCGTAGCCGCGGCCTCGCGAGCGCCGGCGACCTCTCGCTCGGCAGCTTGCCGCAGCTCGGTGGCAAGCTGCTCGTACCCGTCTGGCAATCGCGTCATGCCTGCTCCTCGATCGTGCGGCGGGCCGCGGCGAGGCCGCGGCTCACGCGTTTGCGGATCACCTGTTCCGAGCAGCCAACCCGCTCAGCGATCTGGTCGTACGGCTCCTCGTTGACGATCCGGCTGAGGATCGCCTCGCGCTGCTCGCCCGGCAGGCCCGCCAGGGCTGCGCCCAGTGCTGCGGTGTCGAACGCCTCGTCGGCTGCGTCGGCGAGATCGTCGTCGACCACGATCCGCTCCATGCCAAGGCGCCGGCGCGTCTCATCCGCGACTTTGCCGCGCCGCGAGGCGTCGATCAGCAGGTTGCGGGCGATCCCGAGCAGCCAGGCGATCGCCACGCCCCGGGCCGGGTCGAACCGGTCGCGGGACCGCAGCGCCCGCGCGAACGTCTCGGAGACGACGTCGAGCGTCAGGTCGGCGCGCCGCGTGCGCCGATCGACGTAGGCATGAACCACCGCCACGTGGCGGCGGTAGAACACCTCGAAGTCGTCGGCTCGCCCACCGCGCAGCAGCTGCTCATCGGTCGCTTCCCCCATCACACCCGAACCTACGCAGCGCCGCCGCGTTTGTGACGCGGCACCGACGGTGGCCTGGGTTCAGCCTCAGCCCTCGTCGCTGGTGTCGACCAGCGGCAAGCGCACCTCGAAGCGGGCTCCGCCGAGCGGCGAGTCGCCGACGGTGACCGTCCCCTCGTGGGACTCGACGATGCCACGCACGACGGCGAGTCCGAGACCTGCGCCGGCCGGGCCGCGCGTGCGGGCTGTGCCGCCGGCCTCGCGGTGGAACCGATCGAAGATCTTGCCGCGGACGGCGACGGGGACGCCCTCACCGGCGTCGTCGACGTCGACGACGGCCGTCTCGCCGTCCACGCGGACGTGCACCTCGATGGGCGTCCCGTCTGGCGTGTGGGCGACGGCGTTGCCGAGCAGATTGGTGAAGACCTGCCGCAGTTTGGCCTCCTGTCCCAGCACGAGCGGGTCATCGGAGAGGTGCAGCGTCACGTTGCGGCCATGATCGAGCGACCCGGCGTCGGCCACCGCATCGCGGGCGAGGACGGCCAGCTCGACGAGATCGGTGGCCGGCTCGCGCTCCTCATCCAGGCGCGCCAGCGCGAGGAGATCCTCGACGAGCGTTCCCATCCGGGCCGCCTGCTCCTCGATGCGCGTCACCGCCGTCAGGCGCTCGGCGTCGGTCGCGATCATTCCGGTGCGCTGCAGCTCGGCGTAGCCGCGGATCGAGGCGAGCGGCGTGCGGAGTTCATGCGAGGCGTCCGAGAGAAACGTCCGCAGGCGATCCTCGCTGGCTTGGCGCTCTGCGAAGGCCTCCTCGATCCGGCCGAGCATCGCGTTGAGTGCCACGCCGAGGCGCCCGACCTCCGTACCGGGTTCGGCCTCGGGGAGCACCCGGCGGTCGAGTTCGCCGGCGGCGATCGCGTCGGCGTCGGTGGCGATGTGCTCGAGCGGCTCGAGTTCCTGGCGGACGAGCCGCGAGGCGCCGAACCCAAGCGCGGCGAGGATCGCGAGAATCACGACGCCGTCAACGAGCAGCAGCTGGCGCAGCTGATCGGTCTTGCCCGTCAGCGGGACGGCCGCGACCGCGATCGTCGGCTGGTAGCTGTCCGTCAGGAACCGCGGATTTGATTCAGCGCGAACGCGGTACTCCACGTCGCCGGTCGTCGACCCGACGGTGAACGTCTCCCCGAGCGGGATCGATTTGGGAATGTCTGGCGTCGGGAGTTCGGTGTCGTCGAAGGTCGGCGCGATGTAGGGCAAGCCGACGCGGGTGCCGTCGGCAGCCCTGAGCTCGGCGTAGGTGCCGAGCGGCAGGTCGCGGTCGCCTCCGCCCGGCGGTCCGCCCCGGTCTGGGCCGTCGTTGTCCTTGTCTGGGTTCGGCGTGGTCGCCAGGCCGTCGACGCCTTTGGTCAGCGTGCCGTTGAGCGCCGCGTTCCTGGTCTTGTCGACGATCCTTGGACCGACGTAACGCAGCGCCGCCTCGACCTGGTCGTCGACGCGCTGCTCCAAGAACTGCTTCTGGGAGGCGTAGGTCACGGCGGCCAACGCGATCAGGCCGACCGCGGCGAGCGCGACCAACACGACCGTCAGGCGCGTGCGAAGCGAGCGACCGCGCACGGTTCAGGCCTTCGGCGCGCGCAGGGCGTAGCCCACGCCGCGCACCGTGGTGATGATCGGTGCGCCGTGGGCGTCAAGCTTCTTGCGCAGGTAGGAGATGTACGTCTCCAGCACGCGCGCGTCACCGCCGAAGTCGTACTCCCACACCTCGTCGAGAATCTGCTGGCGGGTCAGGACGCGGCGCGGGTTCGTCAGCAGGTAGCGCAGCAGACGGAACTCGGTGGCGGTGAGGTCGATGTGCTCGCCGCCGCGCGTCACCTCGTGGGTGTCCTCGTCGAGTTCCACGTCGTCAAAGCGCAAGACGGCGGCCGTCTGCTCGTCGAGCGAGCGGCGCAGCACCGCGCGGATGCGAGCGACGAGCTCCTCGAGGCTGAACGGCTTCGTGACGTAGTCGTCGCCCGTCTCAAGCCCGCGGAGTTTGTCCTCCGTCGCATCGCGGGCCGTCAGGAAGATGATCGGCACGCGGCCGGCGGCGGCGCCGAGGCGGTCGGCGACGTCAAAGCCTTCGATGTCTGGCAGGCCCACGTCGAGCACCATCAGGTGCGGCTTGACCCGGTCGACCTGCTGCAGCGCCTCCTTGCCGGTCGCGGCCGTCGAAACCTCAAAGCCCTGGAACTTCAGGGCCATCGCAATCACCTCGACGATCGGTGGTTCGTCGTCGACGACGAGAACTCGGGTCGCGGGTGTGGCTGAGGGGTCGGGCACGGCGTGGGCTGTCGTGAGAGGGCTGACGGAACGCAGGCGTGGGACCTGCTCCTGCATCATCGTCCACAAGTAGGGCGAAGCGAAGCGACTCCCAGCGAGCTCTCAGTGTGCCCAGGAAACCCCCAGGTTCGGGGTCGCCAGAGCGGCGGCGTCAGTCGGTGGCGGCGTTGCCCGTCTGCCGGGCGCCCTCCTCAGCCGGAACCGTCTTGCCGCCCGCGACCTTGCTGTGCTGATCGGTATCTCCGACGGGCGTGTCGTCGTCCTTGCGCGGCGAAAACGGGGTGCCCGTGTCTGCGCTGGCGTCGCCCTCGGCGCCGGCCTTGTCAGTGGTGCTCGGATCGGTGTTCATGGGACTGACGCTACGTCCGGGCGCGCCAGTCCCCGTTGGCAGAGGCGGTCAGCGGCGGGTGGGCACGGGCAACGGATCCGGTGCGGCCACGCCACGGGCGACGGCGGCCGGCACCACCGGGAGGACCTGCCAGTCTGGCTGGCCGGGCATCGGCGGCGTGGTGGCGGAGTAGAGCCACGCATCCATGAACGGCTTCAGGTCGCGTCGGGCGATCTGCGACGCCAGCGCCACGAAGTCGGCGGTGCTGCGCGTCTGGCCCTTATAGCGACTCACGTAGGTGCGCTCGAGCTTCTCGAACGCCACCTTGCCGATCTCCTGGCGCAGCGCGTAGAGCACGAGGAACCCGCCGTAGTAGCTGTTGGGGCTGAAGACGTCCTCTACGGCGCCGCTGGCCGGCGTGCCGACCGGGCCGAACCGGTCGCGGTAGCGGTCGCCGAGGTTGTAGATCACCTCGGCCATCTCGTCGAAGCTCGCCAGTCCGATGTACTCGTCGAAGTACCCCGGAGTCGCGTCGTCCTCAGACTGCGCGAAGAGCGCTTCGTACCAGGTCGCGTGGCCCTCGTTGATCCAGATGTCTGCCCAGTCCGACGGCGAGACGCTGTCTCCGAACCACTGGTGTGCGAGCTCGTGCACCATCGTCGGCGCCCAGTACGGCGCAGGCAGATCACCCTCGTCGTCATAGAACCAGTCCGGCCCGTACATCGAAAGCGTCTGCGTCTCCAAGGCGAAGCCGACGGGCTCGTCGGTGACGAGCGAGCCGTACACGTCGAACGGGTAGGCACCCAGCTGATTGGTGACCCACTTCATCTGGCGCCCGACCTCGGAGATCGCCGGCTCGACGCGATCCCGTACCGGACGTGCCACGACGTCGCGGAGCTTCACCCCGGCTGAGGGTTTGCGCTCGATCACGTCGTAGTCGCCGACGGCGAGCTGGATCAGCTCGGCGGCCATCGGCTGGCGCTGCAGGTAGGTCCAGGTCGTGGCGCCGTTGCGCGTCGACTTGCCGACGAGTGCGCCATTGGCGACGGCCGTCTCACTCGTCGGCGCGGTCAGACGGAAGGTGTAGAGCGCCTTGTCGAGCGGATGGTCGTTGACCGGGAACGCGTAGTGCGCGAAGTTCGGCTGAGCCGCGACGACCGTGCCGCTCGGCGCCGCAAAGAAGTCGGTCGACGCCGGATCGTCCGGGTCATAGAGCCCCGGTGCGGTGACGAAGCCGGTGAGCGAGACGACAAACGCTCGCCCGGCTGGCAGCGCACGTTTCGGCGTGATGACGAGCTTCTCGCCCGTGCTCGCGACCGTCGACGGAGCCCCGTTCACGAGCACGGGGCCGCTTCCCGAGCCGGCGTAATCAAGCGAGAAGCTCGAGAGCGCCTGCGTCGCGGTGGCGACCATGGTGACCGTGCCGCTCACCGGCGAGGTCGACTCCGTACCGAACGCCAGCGCGAAGTCGTAGCTGAGGGCGTCGTAGCCACCGTTGCCGAGCGCCGGGAAGAGGCTGTCGCCGAGGCCCTGGGCGCCGGGCGAGGGTGCAGCGGGAGCTGCCAGGGCTCCCGGGGCAGCTCCGGCCACCATCCCGGCGACGCAGACCGCCGCGGTGAGAGTGCTCCGAACAACGCTGGCCCCTGGCATGCGACCACCTAAGCACGACGGGATCAGGCCCACAATGGCCTGCCTGGCCGAGATCGGTCAGCCGGGGGACGTGCCTGGTGGCGCCACCGACGGCGGTGGAGCCGACGACGTGATCTTCGGGCCGCCACCGTCGACGATCGGCCTTCGGCCGGGCCCAAGGATCACGATGCGCAGCGTCCGCAGCAGGCCGACATCGGCCAGCAACGCCCGCCTAACCCGCCGCTGCGGATGCCGAGCCGGCTCGCGTGGGTCCGGCCCGAAACGCTGCAGCTCAGCCTCGTCGGCCAGCGCCACCACCGCCGGCCCGAGCGCTCGCAGGTCGAGGCGGAGTTCGTCGAACGTCATCGACGGACCCGCTGGGGCCGGCACGAGGCGCGCCAGGACGTCGCCCAGGGCCTCCGGTGCACGGTAAGGACGACGGAGTCGGCGAATGAGCAGGAACGCCGCGGCCGCGAGCCCCAGGGCGAGGAGAACCGCGGCGACGGGGAGCTTCGTCCCCTCCGGCGACTTGGGCCGCGGCTTCTCGGTCGTCGCGACGCCCTCGGCGACCGAAGCGGGGCTCTGCGGTGGCGTCGGGTCAAAGGCGACCCACCCGTGCCCCGGGAAGTACACCTCGATCCACGCGTGCCCGTCCTCGTCGCGAACCGTCCACTGCCCTTCCCCGTTTGCGACGCCCGTGGCCCACCCGACGGCGACCCGGGTCGGGATGCCGGCCATGCGCAGCAGCAGCGCCGCGGCACCGGCGAAGTGCTGGCAGTAGCCGACGCGGGTGTCGAGCAGGAAGTCGATGAGCGGGAACTGCCCGGGCTGAGCGACGTCTTGGGAGTACTTGAACCCGCCGCCACGGAAGTAGTTCTGCACGTTGTTCACGACCTCGAGCTCAGTGGTGGCCCCTGCCGAGAGCTGCCCGGCCAGCGAGACCACCCGGCCGTACGGCGTCCCGACCATGCTCTCCGGGATGTTGCCGACGGCCGGATTGGGGAAGTCGTTGCTCGGAAACACCGCCGTCAACGGCTGGTACTGCTTGCCCCTGGGGATCGGCACCGGCTCCAGGGCCGCGGAGATCGGCACCTCGTCGGAGACGACCGTGTAGGACTGGCCGGATTTCGGCTTCGGCATCGGCGTGAGCGCGACCGCCTCGGTGCCTGGCCGCCGCGACGAGCCCGCAAAGTCCAAGCTGCCGACCGACACGATCCGGCCGGGAGCAAAGGCGATCTCGCTACTGATGCCGTCGACGCGGACCGTCGACGTGGTGCGTCGCGCCCCAGGCTGCGGGAGTTCAGACCCAGCGTCGTAGACGCTCCCGCTCCACGTGCGGCCGTCGAACTGCTCATACGCCTCAGCTCGCCAGAGCGACGCCCGTTCGGCCCGAATCTCGAACATCGTCGCGCCCGTCGTGCGATTCGGACGGCCGAAGTCGAGTTCTTCTGAGCTGTACTTCGCCGTTGGCGGCGGGGCGCCACCAGCGCGGTCCAGCCCAGACCAGCGTTCGGTCGGCGCGACGAGCGCGGCGAGCGCCACGCCGACGACCGCGACGACGGCCAGCGCCGGCAGCCCATCGCGCAGGTTGCCGCGGGTGGCCCAAAGCAGGCCGGCGATGAGCAGCGCGCCGCCTTGCCAGGCCGCGTCCTCGGTGCGACCCAGCGCCAACGGTGCCGCGAACGGCACGGCGAAGAGGAAGAACGCCACGGCTTGGCCGCCGCGGTTTGCCCGACACGCCTGGCTCGCCGCAATCGACCAGACGAGCCCGCAGAGCACGAGCCACCCGGCCAGCATCCAGGCGTCGCCGGCCATGCCCGCGTCGCGCAGGCCGAAGGTGAGCGACTGCGTCATCTCGCTGAAGGTGGCCCGCAGGTTCAGCGGGTTGAGTGTCGAGACCGGAAGCCCGGCCAAGATGAAGGCGATCGGCGCCCAGACGAGCCAGAGCCAGGAGAAGAGCAGCTGCGTGCGGCCACGCTGGAAAGCGATTGCGCCGCCAGCCACCGCGGCCGTCAGCGCGAGGATCGGCACGATCCAGAGCGTTGCCGCCCCGAGCGCCGGCCACATCACGCCGATCGCGGAGATCCCCAGGACCGTCGCCGCCGCCGTCCGCGTCCAGTGGATCACGCGCGGGGAGCGCTGCTCCGACGGCACCGCCGCCGGAGTGGCCGTCGCGGTGCTCACGCCGCAACCTCGAGCGGCGGCAAGAGCACGCCGGGAGTCGGCAGCCCTTGGTCGGTGCGCGCCGCGGTGATGCCTGGCGGCAGCGGGCCGGGTGGCACGAGGGCGTCCGCCGGGGCCTGCTTCGCGTGGATGATCAGGGCACCACGTAGATCGCTGCCCGGCCGGATCTGCGGGGCGCCGATGCCGAGCTCGGCCAGCCGGCGGTGCACGCCTGGCCACTGCGCCAGCGCGTCGGTGACGGTCACGGGCACGGGATCGCCCGGGAGGAGCACGCGGCATCCACCGCCGCGCATCAGCTCGACGATGGAGCCGGCGGCGGTCCGCGCAGTCCAGTCCAGCGCGGGACCAGGCGCCACGCCGCTGGTGTCGACGACCACCAGCGGCAGATGATCGACGGACTGCGTGAACTGGCGCTCCTGCAGCGCGCCACCGCGGGCAGCGCTCTTCCAGTGAATCCGGCTGACCGGGGTGCCGGGCACATACGGCCGCAGCCCCTCCGGCTCAGGATCGGGAATGCGCGCAGCAGCGCCCTGGCGCGGTGGCGCGCCCACGCGTGCAGGCTCCGGAAGCACCAGGACGGACTGGCGCTCGCCGACGAGAACGAAGCGGGTGATCAGTCCCAGGTCGTCACGGACGCGCATCGGTGAGGGTTCGACCACATGCTCGCCGGGCTGGTTGATCACGTAGCGCACGGTGCTGCGCCCCATCGGCAGGGGGTGCCAGACGCCGTCGGTGCCGAGCAACTCGACTTCGGCCGGGAACCCGGCCAGCCCTTCGATCTCGAAGAGGACGGTGACGGGGCTTCCTTCGACGACTTCGACGCGGTCGAGCTTGCGCACCACCACGAGACGCTCGGCCCCCTTCGTGACCGCCATCTGCGCGCCAAGGTAGATCAGCGCAAGCCCAACGCCGACCGCGAACAGGGCCACCGAGCCGAGCGCGGCAGCCACCAGACACAGCAGGAACGGCCCAAGGGCGAGCTCGAGCGCGCGCTTCACCGCGCGGGCACTTGGCGCAGCGCGTCGGCGACGACCTCAAGCTGCGCCCCTTCCGGCGCAGCGGCCACCGGCTGGATGCGGTGCGCGAGGACGGTGTAGGCCAGCGCCTGTACGTCGTCTGGGAGCGCGTATTCGCGGCCCTGTAGGGCTGCACGGGCACGAGCGGCGGCCAGCAGCTGAAGCCCGGCACGCGGGCTGGCTCCCGTCTCGGCCAGCGGGTGAGCACGGGTCGCACCCAGGAGCGCGACGATGTAGGAGAGCAGCGGCTCGGCGGCAGCGACGCGGCTCACGGCAGCGCGGGCGGCGACGAGCTCGTCGAGGCTGGCCACGGCCTGGTTCGACGGTGCGGGGCGCTCGCGCAGCAGCGCAGCCTCCTGCATCGGCGTCGGGTAGCCGAGGCTCATGCGCGCTAGGAAGCGGTCGAGCTGGGCGGGCGGCAGCGCGTAGGTGCCGTCGAAGCCCGCCGTGGGGTTCTGGGTGGCGATCACCATGAACGGCTGCGGCAGCGCGTAGGTGTGGCCGTCGACGGTGACCTGTAGCTCCCCCATCGCCTCCAGCAGGCCGGACTGCGTCTTGGGCGTCGCGCGGTTGAGCTCGTCGGCGAGCAGCACGTTGGCGAACACCGGGCCCGGGTGGAACTCGAAGGTCGCGGTGCCGGCGTGCCAGACGGTGGCACCGAGGATGTCCGTCGGGAGCAGGTCGACGGTGGCTTGCACGCGTGAGAAGTGGCCGCCGATACTCGCGGCAACGGAGCGGGCGAGTTGGGTCTTGCCGACCCCCGGCTGGTCTTCGAGCAGCAGGTGGCCGCCGGCCAGGAGCGTGCAGAGCACGATGTCGAGGCGCTCGGGGGCGATCTGCATGGCATGGCGGATCCCGGTGCGCAGGCGCTCGCCGAAGGCGGCAACCGCGGCAATCTCAGCCGACGGTGCCGGCGGCGCCGCAGCAACCGGAGCGGGAGCGGGAGCGGGCTGCGGAACTGGCGCCGGTGGCGCAACGGGGGCTGCTGCCGCGGGGCCGCCGTCGCTGAGAGCGCTTGGGTCCATGGGTGTGGGATCGGCCGTCATCGCGTGGGACTGAACCCTAGACAGGCGCCCAGGGTGAACTCGTCCCCCAAATGGCCAGGTTCTTGCCGGTCCCCGCAACCGGGCGTGCACCAGCCCGCCGTCCGCCGCGACCCGCTCTCATGCCTGCAGAGGCTCCTCGCGGAGCCAACGGGTCTTGAGCCACGTGGCGCGACGGTCGGCATAGCCGGCATCGACTCTCAGGGGGTTTGCGTCCGTCGCCACCAAAGGGCTTCGGACGACACGGGTAGTGACTGCCGCCGACGATGGGTCGGGGCGCCTCGGCTCGCTTAGCTCGCGAGCCGAGACGCCTCCATTCATCGGGGCGAGAGGATTTGAACCTCCGACCTCACCGACCCGAACGGTGCGCGCTACCAAGCTGCGCCACGCCCCGAGAGGTGCCAAGCAGACTAACGCACCGCTACGGTTGGCGCGTGCCGACCCCGACGCCCCGCGACGCCATCCTCGCCTACCTCGACGAGCTCTTGGAGCCGTCCGGCTTCAGCGACTACGGGCCCAACGGCCTGCAGGTGCCGGGTCGCCAGGACGTGCGAACGGTCGTCACCGGGGTCAGTGCCAACCGCGCGTTGATCGAGACCGCCATCGCCGTGGAGGCCGATCTGATCCTTGTGCACCACGGGCTGTTTTGGAGCAAGAACGCGCAGGCGATCGACGAGCTGATGGCCCGCCGCCTGCGGCCGCTCTTCGTGGCCGACGTGAGCCTCGTGGCGTACCACCTGCCGCTGGACGCCCACCCCGAAGTCGGCAACAACGCCCTCCTTGCGGACGCGCTCGAGCTCGAGGACCGCTCGTCGTTCGCCCCGCACTCCGGTCGCGATCTCGGTGTCGCCGGGCGGCTCCCGGGAGACGGACTGGGCCCGGACGCGTTCGCTGAGCTCGTCGGCGGGTTCTGCCAGCCGCCGGTGGCCTTCCTCTACGGCCCCGAGCGCGTACGGACGGTTGGGATCGTGAGCGGCGGCGCCGCCGACGACGTGCATGTGGCCGCCGCCCTTGGCCTCGATGCCTTCATCACCGGCGAGCCAGCCGAGCGCTCCCAAGCGGCCGCCGAGGAGGAGGGCATCCACTTCCTCGCCGCCGGGCACCACGCCACCGAGCGTTTCGGCGTCCGCCGCCTGGGCGATCTGCTCGCCCACCAATTCGGCATCGACCACCGCTTCGTCGACATCGAGAACCCCGTCTAGCGGAACCTGCTGAACCGTGCTGGCCGTCACGCTAGGATCGCCCCGAGCTTCGCGCACCAGCCGCGGCCCAAGCTGCGCACTCGGCACCCCACCTCACCACCTGAGGACCTCATTCGCATGACCCACCCGACCGGCACCGGTTCCACGACGATCGCGGATCTGCTCCCGCTTGCAGCAGCGCGCTACGGCGATCAGTCGGCGACGTCGTTCAAGGACGGCGACACCTGGAAGCAGAACAGCTACGCCGAGCTGCTCGCCGAATCAACGGCGCTTGGGCTCGGACTCATTGCCCTCGGCGTCAGCGCCGGTGACCGCGTCTGCTTGCTGAGCAATACGCGCCGCGAGTGGACCGTCGCCGATTTCGCGTCGACGCGTGCGGGCACGGTCGTCGTCCCGATCTACCAGACCAACTCGCCGAACGAGTGCGAGTGGGTGCTCTCCAACTCGGGCGCCGTCGCCGTGTTCGTTGAGAACGCCGAGCAGGCCGCGAAGATCGCCGAGATCCGTGGCAACCTGCCGGCACTGCAGCACGTGATCGTGCTCGTCGGCGAGGCCGACGGCGCCATCACCGCCGCCGAGCTGATCGCCAAGGGCGAGAGCGTCGACGTCGCGGAGCTTGAGGCGCGCACGGACGCCGTCAAGCCCGAAGACCCGTACACGATCATGTACACCTCGGGCACCACGGGCATGCCGAAGGGCTGCGTGCTCTCGCACGGCAACTACCGCGCCATCGTCGACTCATCGCTGGAGATGGGGCTGGTGAGCGCGGCCGACTCGGAGGAGAACAACGTCGCCTACCTCTTCTTGCCGCTCGCCCACTCCTTCGCGCGCCTGATCCAACTCTCGGTCCTCGACGCTGGCGGCGTCATCGCCTACTTCGGCGGCGACTCCAAGGCCGTGATCGGCGAGATCCAAGAGGTCAAGCCGGGGCTGCTGCCGTCGGTGCCGCGGATCTTCGAGAAGCTCTACACCGTCGCGATCCAGATGGCCGGCGAGGAGACCGTCGCCAAAGCCACCGACGTGGGCCTCAAGGTCGCGGCGCTCAAGGCGGCTGGCCAGCCGATCCCGGAGGAGCTACAGGCCGGCTACGACCAGCTCGACGCCAGCCTCTACGGCCTCGTCCGCGGCCTGTTTGGTGGCCATCTGCGCCGCGCGATCACCGGCGCCGCGCCGCTCGGTCTCGACGTGATCTCGTTCTTCACCGCCTGCGGCGTGCCGCTGATGCAGGGCTACGGGATGACGGAGACGGCCACGGCCACGTCATGCTGCACCCCCGAGTTCAACAAGCTTGGCAGCGTCGGCAAGCCGCTCCCCGGCGTCGAGGTCAAGCTCGGCGAGGACGGCGAGCTCCTCGTCCACGGTCAGAACGTGTTCCAGGGCTACTACGCCAACCCGGAGGCCACCGCCGAGACGATCACCGACGGCTGGCTCCATACCGGCGATCTGGCCTCAATCGACGATGAGGGCTTCATCACGATCACCGGCCGCAAGAAGGACATCATCATCACGGCGGGCGGCAAGAACATCACCCCGGCGAACATCGAAGCCGAACTCAAGCTCAGCCCGCTGATCTCCCAGGCCGTGATGCACGGCGACCGCCGCCCCTACCCGGTGGCACTCATCACGCTCGACCCCGAGACGGCGCCGCAGTGGGCGGAGCAGCAGGGCCTCCCCGCGGATCTCGCCGCCCTCGCGCAGGAGCAAAAGACCATCGAAGAGGTCCAGCGGGTCCTCGACGCCGCCAACGCGCATTACGCGCCGGTCGAGCAGATCAAGAAGTTCCACATCCTGCCCGCCGACTTCTCGCAGGAGACGGGTGAGCTCACGCCGACGCTGAAGGTCAAGCGCAACGTCGTCGAAGAGAAGTTCATCGCCGAACTCGACGCGCTCTACGTCTAACCCCGCCATCGCTGGCCTGGCGTGCACCGCCAGGCCAGCGGGTACGGTTCACGGATGCCCGCGTTTGCCCCATCCCACGGGCGGCGGCTGCTGATGGCCGTCGTGTTTCCGGCGCTGTGCCTCGGTACGCCGTCGGTTGCCTCCGCCACGACGCAGGCACAGGTGCAGCGGTCGTTGAAGTCGATCACCGCGTCGATGCCGGGCAATACGAGCGTCTACGTCCGCGAGTCCGCCACGCAAACCGTCCTGGCGACTCGCGCGCCGACGGTGAAGCGGATCCCGGCGTCGGTGACGAAGCTCTTCACGACGTCGACCGCGCTCTTGCTCGATGGGCCGCAGGCTCGGCTCACCACGGAGCTGCGGATGAGCGGCGAGATCGACGACGACGGCGTGCTGCGCGGCGACCTCATCGTGCGCGGCGACGGCGACCCGGCGCTGCGCCTCGACCAGGTGACGGCGCTGGCGCAGGCCGCCCAGAAGGCCGGCATCGAGCGGATCGACGGTGAGCTGCGCGCCGACCTCAGCGGCTGGACCTCCGACCAGGGGACGCCGCTCACCGGCGGCGCCTACAACCGCGAGATCGGCGGGCGCCTCGGCGCGCTCGTCACGCTGCGCGGATTTGGGTCGGGCACCGTGACCGACCCCGCCCGCCAGGTGCTCGTGCGGCTGCGCGACGCCATGCGGGCCCGCGGTCTTGAGGGGCCCGTGAAGTTCGGCGCGTCGGGCCCGAGCGGCGCAGGGACGACCGTCCTGGCCAGTGCCGCCTCCCCGACGGTGGCGCAGCTGGCCGCCGCGACGAATGCCCCCTCAGACAACTTCTACGCCGAGATGCTGCTGCGCGGCGTCGGCGCGCGCCACGGCGCAGCCGGCACCACGACCGCCGGGCTGGCCGCCCAGCGCACCGCCCTCGGCAGGCTCGGCGTCACAGCGCAGCTCGCCGACGGCTCCGGGCTCTCCCGCGGCAACCGCGTGGCGCCGACCACGGTGGTGCGTCTGCTCGATCAGATGGCGGCGCGCAGTGAGGGCACGGCGCTGCGCTCCAGCATGGCGCTCGCGGGCAACACGGGCACGCTGGCCGGGCGCATGCGCGGGACGGCGGCAGCGGGGCGCTGCCGAGCCAAAACGGGCACGCTTTCCAACGTCTCGGCGCTGGCTGGCTGGTGCACGACCGTCGGCAAGCGAAATGTCGCGTTCGCGATCCTGATGAACAACGTCTCGGTGGCCTCGGCGCGGGGCTACCAGGACCGTGTGGCCGCCGCGATCGCCTCCTGGAGCGACGCGCCACAGGCCACCCAGAAGCCGGCGGCAACGACCCCGGTGCAGGCCACCACGCCACCACCGACGACGCCCACCGGCGGCGCCACGCCGTAGCGGCGCGTTCGCCGGGCATCGACTCCGGCGCGCAGCGTCTCAGCGATCAGACGAGCCCGAGTTCCCGCAATACGCGGGAAACGAGTCCCTTTCTGTGTGTCATCAGGCACTTGCGGGTGCACCAAGTCTCCAAGGCGTCGATGCTTAGGCGCAGGACCTCTCCCGCGGGAGGCTCACCGCTCGTGCCCAGCCGCCGCCCCACCGATCCATCCGCTCCGCCCCGCGCCCCGGCACTCGCGCACTTGGCCCTCCCCGGGCTGCTCATCGCGTTCGGCCTCGCCGTCGCGGGCGCGCTACTCAGTGGCGTCGCCCAGGCCATGATGCTTGCGCCCTCGCTGCTGCTGGCGGTGCCGTCGGCGACCGTCGCGCTGGCTCGTGACCGCGAGCTGCGTCGCCGCCCCGCTGACGCCCAGCTGCTCGGCGGCGCCCAGGCATGGGCGTCAGGCGAGGCCGTAACCGGGGCTACCGATGCGGCAGGCTGGCAGGCTGCACTGGAGTGCGCCGGCAGCGACCCGCGTGCGGCGCCGCTCAGCGCCATCAGGCTCGACATCTACGCTCCGGGCCTCACAGGGCCGGATCGAGACCAGGAACTCGCTCGACTCCAGACCGTGGCGACCGTCAGCTGGCGTGAGATCCTGCGCCCGGCTGACACCCTCGCCCAGCTCGGGCCGTCCGAGTTCGCCGTCCTCCTCCCGCGCTGCGAGGGAACCGCCGCGGAGATGATCGCCGGCCGTCTGCAGCACGCGGTCCCGGAGGCAGCGAGGTGCCGCGCCGGCGTGGCAACCTCCGCACGCGGCGACGCGCCGAAGCTCGCCGCCGACGCAGGGAAGGCGCTCGCGGCCGCGTCGCGGAGGCGCGACGCGATGAGCGACCCTGCCCGCCTGGCGACCGTGCGCGCCATCCGCTCCGCCGTCGCGGGTGACCGCGCTGGCACCCGCGACCCTGAACTCGACGCCCTCGCGCACAGCACCACCACGCTGCTTGGCGTCGACGCGCTGGTCGTCACGCTCGTCGACGACCGCCTCCTGCACCTCGCCGGAGCCCATGGACTCGCCGCACTCGACGGGCACGAAGACGGCCTGCCGGTGCAGTTGACGCTCTGCCGCCAAGCCGTTGCCGGTGGGCGCCCGGTGCTCGTGAGCGACGCGGCCCGCCACGGCGTCCAAGACGCCGCCCAGGCGGAGCTGCGCCTCGGGATTGCCGCCTGTGCCAGCGTGCCGGTGAAGGTCGACGGCGTCGTCGTCGGCACCGTCTGCGCGCTGCGCCGCGAGCGCTACGAGTGGACGGGCGACGACACGGCCGTCCTGCGCGTCGCCGCCGACCGCGCCGAACGCCACCTCACCGCCACGATGCAGGCTGCTCGCGAAGCGCTCTCGACCTGACCTGACCGGCTCCGCTCGCCGCCCCAGCGCCCGCTCAGTCTGCGGTGGCGACGCGGACGTAGCGCTCGACGATCCGCTCCAGCGCCTGCGCCGGGTCGTCGCAGAGCCCGACGTGCACGGGAGAGGCCTGGATCATGGTGTTGGAAGGCGCGGCGAGGAACCCAAAGCGGTCCGACGTCGACATGCCGGCGACGCGGCCCGCCTCGGGATCGCCGACCGCGACGCGCGAAAGGCCAGCGAGCTGGGTGCGTACCGCGTCGAGGTCGAGGTCTGGCGCCAGCGCGCGCAGGCGTGCCTCATCGACGGCCACGGTGAGCCCGAGCCAGTCCGCGCTGCGGCTGAAGACGGCGGCGCCGACATTGATCTGCTCGCCACGCTCGATGCGCGGGACGACCCGCAGGATCGTCCACGAGTACGGCTGACGCTCGCTCATCGAGCGCCACCTTCGCCGGCGCCGTCGCCGGGCTTCGGAGCGCCAACCCGAGGACCAAGCCCGCGGCCCGCCTCGGGTCCGCGCGGCAGGCCGCCCGTCCCAGGGCCAGTCGTCGCCGAGCCCGTGACGCGAAGCTCATCGAGGCCGTCCAGGTAACGCCCCACGACCTCGACGCGGCCCCGCAGGTAGTCCGCGTAGTCGTGCTCCCCACGCCAGTCCGCCGGCACCTGCTCAACGACCCCCGCGAGGAGGTCGGGCGTCAGCAGCGGCGCCAGCTCGGCATGCGCTCGGCGCAGCAACTCCACGCGCGCGACCGGATCGCCCAGGAGCGTCAGGAGCACGTGGTCGGCGATCTGCGGGAACGGCCGGTCGGCCTCCGAGGCGCTCAACGTTGCCGCGTGCTGGCGGTAGAGCGCGGCCCCGTGATCGATGAGCCACAGCTGGCCGTGCCACCAGAGCAGATTCGGGTTGCGCGGCGTGCGATCGACGTTCGTCGTGAGCAGATCCAGCCAAACCACACGGGCCGCTTCCTCGCGCGGGACGTCGTGGCCGGCGTGGACGGCGAACGGCAGCGACGACGGCAGGAAGTCCATGCCGACGTTGTCTCCGACGCTGGCGCGCAGCAGGTCTTGGATCTCCCGGTCGGGTTCGGCGCGGCCGATCGCGTCGTCGAGTTCCAGCAGCGCCAGGATCGGGACTCGGAGCCCGAGCGCCCGCGCCAGCTCGCCGACGACGATCTCAGAGACGAGCGCCCGGACGCCTTGGCCCGCGCCGCGGAACTTCACGACGTAGAGCCCCTCGTCGTCGACCTCCACGAGCCCAGGCAACGAGCCGCCTTCACGCAGCGGCTCCACGTAGCGAGTAATCCGGTGGCGCTCCACCAGGCGCAGGGTATCTCGTGGGTCAGTCGATCGGCCGGACCCAGAAGTCCATCGGCGAGAAGCCGTCGCCGAAGCCCAGCGACGCGTAGAGGTGGCGTGCCGGGGCGTTGTCGTGGCGGACCTCGAGCGACACCGCAACGGCGCCGGCCTGCGTCGCCTCGGCGATGACCATCTCCAGCATGGCGCGCCCGACACCCCGACCTCGCGCCTCCGGCTTGACGCCGACGTCATGGACGTTCCATCGTGGCTTGGCGGCGAAGGTCGAGAAGCCCGCGAACGCGACCACGAGCCCGACGAACGCGTCGCCGTCCTGTGCGAGCCAGACCATCGACGACGGCGTCGCCTTGAGGCCGTCGACCAGCCCGGCGCGCACCTGCGCTGAGAGCGGCTGCTCGCCACCCATCGGATCGCGGGCGTAGGCGTCCAGGCAGTCGACGATCGCCTCCGCGTGGAGGGGGTCGTCGAGGTTGGCACGGAGCACGGTCACCAGCGTCATCGATCGCCCACGCTACGGCGCTGCGCGCTCACTTGGCGCTGAGCACCGAGCGCAGGCGCTCCAGCGTCTCGGCTTCGCGGTCCGCCAGCGCCGCCAGCCTCGCGCCGAGGCCATGGAGCAGCTCCGTCGTCTCCATCTCACCGAGCGGGAAGGGCTCGTCGGCAAGCCTGGGTGGCAGGTCCCATGGCGTCGGCGTGTCACGGAGTTCCGCGAGCCCCACGACGTCGGCCGGGAGGGCGGCAGCGGCAAGCTCGTCCCACGCCGCCCCGAGCGCTCGGTAGGCCTCGGCGAGGTCCGTCAGCTCGGGGATCCCGGTGGCCTCCGCCGCCTCGGCGGTGAAGCGAGCCTGCAGCCGGCGAAGGAGCCCGTCTTCGGTCGCGATCGACGCGTGCAAGCCGACGAGCGACCGCCGCAGCTCCCAGGCCCCTGGGAAGGTCTGGGGCCAACCGCTCGGGCCGGCGGCCGTGAAGGTCCCGGCGAGTTCCCGGATGCCGTCTGGGCCGCTCGCGCCCGGTGGCCCGCCGATCGCGCCGACGGCAACAGCGGCGAGCCCGCGCCGGTAGCGCGACGCCAGGTCGCCGTCGCCGCCCGAGCCGACGGTCACGACCCGCGTGCGGTGCGCCCGGTTGGCGAGCCGGGCCTCGGTAAGCAGACCCGGCTCGACCACGACCGTGCGACTGGGCCCCTCGGCGAGCTCCACGCCATTGCCGGTGGCCTGTGCCACCACGACGGTCGGCGACATCCCCATCAGCTGCGGTGGGGCCAGACCGACCGTCGCACCGTCGATCCAAAGCGCAGCGAGGCTGCCGTCGTCGAGCGCGCGTTCGAGATTGCGCGCGGCGCGCCTGCGTCCGCTGGTCTCCCGAACGACCGCTGGCAGGCCGAGACGTTCGAGCCCGGCAAGCAGGTTGCTTTGGAAGGGGTTCCAGCCGGACAGATGGAGCGTCGAAAATCCCGCGCGGGAGTTGCGAAACGCCACCCCGAGGAAGCCAGCTCCGCCGCTGACCCCAAGCACGAACGCGTCGCTGGCCTCGCCTCCGGCCGCCTCGACCAGCCGTGCCAGGGCCCAGATCTCGGGATGGGGCGCCGCCGCCGGCGACTCAGACATCAAGCTCAGGTTGAGCGTTAGCTTCTTGGGTTGCCGTGTCGCTGGCCGGCGCCTCGTCGGCGCTCGCGTCTGCGGCAGGCGCGAGATCGCCGGCGAGCAGCGCACGCAGGCCTTCCTCGTCGAGCACGCGGACGCCAAGGCGCTCGGCCTTCGCGAGTTTGCTGCCGGCCTGATCCCCAGCCACCAGGAAGTTCGTCTTCTTGCTGATCGACGTGGTGACCTTCCCGCCCTCGGCAAGGATCATCGCCGTTGCCTGCTCGCGGGTCAGCGCGGGGAGCGTGCCCGTCAGCACGAGGGTGGTGCCGCTGAGGATGCCGTCGCCCGGCGGTGGGCCCTCCTCCTCCATCTGCAGGCCCGCCTGACCGAGGCGACCGAGGAGCTCCCGCATCGCGGGCTCGGCGAGCTGTCTGGCGATCAGCTCGGCGTTCTTGCCGCCGATGCCCGGCGTCTCGGCGAGCTGCTCCGGCGTCGCCTCCAGGAGCGCCTCGATCGAGCGGAACCGCTGCGCCAGCGAACGCCCCGTCACCTCGCCGACGCCCTCGATGCCGACCCCGAACAGCACGCGAGCCAGCGGCTGTTGCTTCGAGCGCTGAATCGCGTCGACGACCGTCTGGGCACTCTTCTCGGCGAAGCCACGGATCCGAGGCTGGCCGTCCTCGCCCTTCTCGTAGAGCTGCTCGGGCGTGAGGTCGTAGAGGTCGGCGGCGGTCGAGACCATCCCGGCGCCCATGAGCGCACCAACCTGCAGCTCACCGAGTCCTGCGATGTCCATCGCGCCACGGGAGACGAAGTGCCGCAGCAGCTGCCACTGACGGCCCGGGCAGACCGGATTCGGGCAGTTCGTAAAGACCGAGTCCTCGCGTTTGCTCGTCGGTGTGCCACAGCGGGGGCACTCGGCCGGCGGCACCGGGACCGGCGCGCGGTCCTTGCGCTCGACCACGTGCGGGGCGGGCGAGATCACCTGCGGAATCACGTCGCCGGCGCGCAGGACGATCACGTCGTCGCCGGGGCGCACGTCCTTGCGGGCCAGATCTTCTTCGTTGTGCAGGGTCGCCATCGAGACGGTGACGCCGCCGACGACCACCGGTTCCAACACGGCAAACGGGTGGAGATCCCCAAACTTGCCGACCGACCACTGCACGTCGCGCAGCTTCGTCACCTTCGTCGTCGGCGGGAACTTCCACGCGATCGCCCAGCGCGGATCGCGCCCGACAACGCCGAGGCGGCGCTGCAGCGCGAAGTCGTCGACCTTGATCACCACGCCATCGATCTCAAACGGCAGGTCGGCGCGGCGCTGCTCCCACAGCTCACACCGCTTCACGACCTCGTCCTCGGTCTCCAGGACCACGATGTCGGGGTTAATCGGGAAGCCCTTCCCCTTGAGCCATGACAGCGACGCCGAATGCTCGACCGGGAGGACCTTGGCCGCCGACTCGAGCGAGCCAGCCCGCACGAGCGACGCGGCCTGCTCGTCGAGCGGGTGGAGTTCGTCACCGGCCTCCTGCGCCCAGACGCCGATGGAGTACGCCCAGAACCGCAGCGGGCGATCGGCCGCGAGGCGCGAGTCGAGCTGGCGAATGGTGCCCGCCGCGGTGTTGCGAGGGTTCATGTAGGTCGACTCGCCCGCAGCTGCCCGGCGCTCGTTGAGCGCCAGAAAGTCCTCGGTCGCCATATAGACCTCGCCGCGTACCTCGAGCACGGCCGGGATGTCGTCGCCCTCGAGCGCCTGGGGCACGTCGCCGATCGTCTTGATGTTCTCGGTGACGTCCTCCCCAACCCGCCCGTCGCCGCGGGTCGTTGCGCGGACGAGCTGACCGCCTTCGTACAGCAGAGACATCGCCAGGCCGTCGATCTTGGGCTCGCAGACGTAACGAAAGACGGGCTCCTCGATGCCCTCACGTGCGAGGTGGCTCACCATCCGGGCGATCCATCCGCGCAGCTCCTCGGCGCTGCGCGCGTTGGCCAGCGACAGCATCGGTAGCGGGTGCTCGACCTTGGCCAGATGGCCAGCGGCGCGCCCACCGACGGTCTGCGTCGGGGACTGCTCGGTGCGCAGCTCCGGGTACCGCTCTTCCAGGTCGCGGAGCTCGCCCTGGAGGGCGTCGTAGTCGTCGTCGCCGATCGTCGGATCGTCGCGCTCGTAGTAGGCCGCGTTGTGGACCGCGATCTCGGCGTGCAGCTCGTCGGCGCGAGCCCTCGCCGTCTCAAGATCCTCAGTCGAGGCCGCGGCTGCTGCGTCGTCGGCAGGGCCGCCCGCGGCGGACGAGCCCGTCACTCGGCGGAGCCCGTCGCCTGGGCCGGGTGCACGTGGGCCGCCGGATCGGCGGGGGTCACGCTCTGCACGAGCGGGCCGGCAGGGCTGGTGCGGCCGTGCGCCTCAGCCGCAGCCTCAGCGTCGCTCACGAGGTGCGCGCCGCTGCGCTCCAACGCCCGATCAATGGCCGGCGTGTGGAGCTGCTCCAGGCGGCCCAGATCCGTCCAGCGCAGCGACACCGGAGTGACCGAGATGTGGCCACGGGCCACCGCATAGAGATCCGTCCCCGGCTCGTCCTCGTGGCTGGCGGTCACGCCATAGACGGCGATGCGCTCGGCATGGCCGTAGGTGACGACCGGCTCGGCGGCGCCGTGGCGCGCCGCGCGCTCGGGCGCCTCACCGACGATCCGGCGCAGGCCGTCCTTGTACACCCGGCGCCCCAGGCGCGTCAGCTCAGCATGCGACGGATCGCCAGCAGGGGCGTTCACATTGAGCACGGTGCCTTTCACCAGGCCGACGTCCTCGGCGTGACCGACGAGCTGCGCGGCAAAGGCCGCGACGGCGCTGAAGTCGTAGCCGCCCTCATCGGTGAAGCCCATCCCCGCATCGCGCGCAATCTGCGAGACCGCCAGACCAGGCAACCCCAGGTGGTGGCCCTCAAGCGCTGCGCCAGCGGTGCCGGAATACGTGATGTCGTCGCCGAGGTTGGCGCCATGGTTGATCCCCGCAACGATCATGTCGGGCCTTGCGCCGGCGAGCTCATACCAGCCGAGGCGCACGCAATCGACGGGCGTCCCGTCGATTGCCCACCCCTCGCCGCCGTCGGCAAACGTCACGTGGCGACTGACGATCGGCCGGCGCGTCGTGATGGAGCGACCCGTCGCCGAGCGGTTGCCGTCCGGCGCGATCACCATGACCTCGACGCCGGGAATCGTCAACAGCGCGTCACGCAGGGCGTGAAGCCCCTCCGCTTCGATGCCGTCGTCGTTCGTGAGTAGGAGGCGCACGGGTCTGAGTCTACGAGTCGACCGCGGCGGCGGGCGTGTCCGTCCAGGTGTGCTGCGGATCGGGCGCTCGGCGGGGTGGCGACGGGCATGAACGGGGTCGCGGCGGGGAGGTGGGTGCCCCCGTTCGGACACCCTAAGCCGTTCGCGCAGGCGCTCACTGGCGGTCGCAACGGTCCGCCCGGGGGCACCCACCTCCCCGCCTTCGCCGTTGCCTTGCCCGTCACCACCCCGCCGCCTGCGAGCGATCCAGCCCGCTGGATCGCCCCAGCCAGCCGCCGCGGTCGACTCGCGGCCCAGACCTTCGGTGACGCCATCTCGAATTGGGGAAGAGCGGTTGGGGCGCGACCCAGACCTTCGGTGACGCCATCTCGAATTGGGAGAAAGGGCGGTTCGGGCTGCCTCGGCTCGGTCGGCAACTCGGGTTGGCATCATGGCGGTCGTGGAGTTCGTCGCCGCCAAGCATCGATTGGCCATCAGGCACCGATGAAGCTGCCGGCCCCATTCCAGGGCAGGAAGTCGATCAAGGCCCTGATCGCCAGCGCAGAAGACCGCGCCAACGCGCTCGGCGACGCGTCGGTTGGGGCTGAACACCTCGTGCTCGCCGCCCTCGACGCCCCCGACGGAAGCGCACGGCGAGTCTTCGCTCGCGTCGGCGCCGATCCGGGCGCATTTGGCGCCGCCGTCGAAGCGTCTCACGACGCCGCATTGCGCCACCTGGGGCTTCAGCCGGTTCAGCCGGAGTTGCTCGGCGCCGTCTCCCGAGGTCCGCAACGGCTGAGCGAGTCCGCCGCGCATGTCCTGCGATCCGCGGCAACCAGCAGCCGAGCAGACCGACCCCGCACCCTCGGGGCCAGCGTCGTGGCCGCCGCCGCCGAACTCGAGCACGGCACGACCGCGCGGGCGTTGCACGTGTTGGACATCGATCGCGCCGTGCTCGCCGCTGCCGCGCAGGCCGAGATCCAACACCCGGCATCGCCGCGCTCGCCGCGTTAGCGTGGCAGCGTGGACGTAACGCACGCGGTCTGGACCGCCATCGGGGGTGACCCTGCCCTGCTCGACCGGATGAACGCCCCGTTCACTCCGAGCGGCGCGCTTCCGTCCAGCTTTCACGTCGAGGCGCTCGGAGCCGCCGCGATCAGCGCCGTTGGACTCGCGATCGCCGAGGTGATGGATGCGCCCCGCGTGACGCTCGACGGCGACCGCGTCGCCGACGCCATCCGCTCGGAGCAGTGCGTGCGGATCGGCGATGAAGAGCCCGAGAGCGTGTGGGATCCGCTCAGCAGCATCTTCCCCGCCGCAGACGGGGCCGTTCGACTCCACGGCAACTATGCGCAGCACCGCATGGCGATCAAGCGGCGGTTTGGCACCGACGACCCGATGGCCGTCGCCGCAGCGATCGCCGCCCTTCCCGCCGACGTGATCGAGGCCAACGTGCACGCTGCTGGCGGCGTGGCCGCCGCCGCTCGCAGCATTGAGGCCTGGCGCGCGCATCCGGCCGGCCGAGTCGTAGAGGAGCAGCCGCTCGTCGACACCTACGTGCGACGCGACGAGGTTCCGCAGGCTCCAGCCGGGGCGGCTCCGACCGCTCCAGCATCCGCAACCCCAGGGCCACTGGAAGGACTGCGGGTCCTGGAGTTTACCCGGGTCATCGCGGGCCCCGTGGCCGGCCGGACGCTGTCTTGGTTTGGCGCCGACGTCTTGCGGATCGAGAGCCCACATCACCACGAGCTGCGCACGCTGATCGTCGACACTGGCCCGGGGAAGCGCTCGACCACGCTCGATCTCCGCAGCCCTCAGGGGCTCGCCGCGCTCCACCAGCTCATCGCCGGCGCCGACGTCGTCATCGACGGCCTGCGCCCCGGTGCGCTCGACGGTCTCGGCCTCTACCGGGAGCGTCGCACCAGCCTCTCTCCCGGCTTGATCGACGCCTCACTCAGCGCCTACGGCCCGGGCCCTTGGCTCAGCCGTCGGGGGTTCGACAGCCTCATGCAGCTCAGCACCGGGCTTGGCCTCGCCGAAGCGCAGGCCGTCGACCCCGCGGCCACGCTGCCGCGCGCCTTGCCCTGCCAGATCCTCGACCATGCCACCGGGTTGTTGGTCGCCGCCGCGATCATCCGGGCCGCCACCGCCCGTCTCGCGGACCGCCGTGGCCGCACCATCACGGCATCGCTGGCCCGAACCGCAGCGCAGCTCACCTCGTTTGGTCAGGTCCCGTTCGGGGGCACCGCTCCGCAGCCGCCCCGGACCGGCTCGCTCGTCCTGGACGGCCCGTACGGCCCGACGGCGCATGCGCCCCTTCCCGTCACCGTGGCGGGCGTCGAAGGTGGCTGGCGGACGGGCCCGCCGCGAGTCGGCGAGCACCCGCCAGCCTGGCGCTGAACGCCCGCTAGCCGCCCGGCTTGCCGCCGTTAACCCGGTCACAGAGGACGCCGGACCGGGTTGCCGCCGGCGGCAAGGCTGCGAGCCTCGCTCAGGAGAACTTGTATCCCGAGCGAGAGGAGCCCTCCCCTATGGCAAGCTCGAACCGAAGCCCCGTCACCCGTATTCGGGCGGGCGGGCCGCGCGTCACCAAGCTCCGCGAAGAGGCCGCCCAAGCCGCCGGCCGCGCCCGCAAAGAACTGCTGTGGGCGGCCCCAGCCGCGATCGGCATCCTCGTCGTGTCGCACCACCGCCGGGACTGGCTCCCCGGACTCAGCACTGAGGTCCAGGTCGCCAGCGTCATCGGACTCGTCCTGCTCGGCTGGTTCGTTGCGCGCGACCTCGCCCGCGCGATCGCGCCCATCTTGCTCGGCAAACTCGGGCCCGAGACGGCCGCCACGGTCGGCTTTGGGCTGCGGCTCGGCGGCCTGATCGCCATCGTGCTCGTCGCCCTTCGCCTCGCTGGGCTCCCACCCCAGACCTTGGCGTTCGGTGGCGCCGCCGCCGCCGTCGTCCTCGGTCTCGCCGCACAGCAGACGCTCGGCAACCTGTTCGCGGGGATCGTGATGCTGTCCACCCGGCCGTTCCGCATCGGGGAACGCGTCCGATTCCAGGGCGGCAATCTCGCCGGCCAACTGGAGGGCACCGTCGTGTCGCTCGGGCTCCTCTACCTCGAGATGACCGACGGCGCCAACCGCGTCATGGTCCCCAACGCCGCCGCCCTGGCCTGCGCCGTCACGCCCCTGAAAGAGGTCGACGCCGTCGACTTCGAGGCCAGGCTGCGTGCCGGAACCAAACCCAGCGAGGTGCAGCGACTCATCGAAGACCAGATCACCGTGGAGACTGAGGCCCGCCCCCACATCGACCTCGTGAGCCTGCATGACGACGACGTCGTGGTGAGGATTAGCGCCACCCCGGCTGACCCGGACGAAGGGTGGTTGCTCGCCGACCAAGTGATCGCCGCGATCGACGGCATCACGCGCGAGCCGCTCACGGCCGAGCACGCGGTCGTGCGAGCAGGCGACACGCGGGAGCACGCGGTCGTCTAGCGCGCCGATGGGTCGACGCGGAGGGGCGTGGTGTCTCTCCCTGGGCTGCGTTCGCGAGGTCCGTTTCCCGCCTGGCGGCGTGAAACGTACATCGCGCCGCTGATTCGCCCTGGGAGAGACACCACGCCCCTCCGCTGGCCATCGCATGCCAGACGCGCTCGTGTTCCCGGCTGCCGCCCTCTAGCACGACCGCGTGCTCCGTCGCGATCTCCTCGGGCGTGACGCGGTCTGATCGTCCCGTGGGGTTCGGCGGGTTTCTTCTCGGGTGGCTTTCGCCGGTGGTCAGTTCGGCGTGCTCAGTCTTCGTGGAACTCGACGGATTCTAGGGAGAGGCCCGTTGGGGGTGCGGTCCAGCCGGCTTCGGCGCGAGGGGCGCCGCTGAGGAGGGCGATGAAGTCGTTGGCGGAGCGGACGCCGAGTCCGACGTCGAGCATCGTGCCGACGAGCGAGCGGTTCATGTGGCGCAGGAAGCTGTCTGCGGTGATCTCGAAGATCAGGATCGGCGAGCGGCCGGAGCCCGGCGCGACGGGGCTGCCGTCGCCTTCCGCGCCGTCCTCGTAGTACCAGCGCGCCGAGTCGATGGTTCGGCGGAACCACGAGTGGAGCGTCTCGGTTGGAGTGAAGGCGTGGAAGTCGTGGTTGCCAACGAGGGCCGCCGCGCAGGCCTGCATCGCCGGAAGATCGAGTGGTCGCGGCCAGTGCAGCGTCGTGCGACGCAGGTGAACGGAGCGTTCTCGGCGGTGAAGGATCCGGTAGCGGTAGGTCCGCGAAACCGCCTCGTTTCGCGGATCAAACCCAGGCCGTGCGGGCACGCTGCTCAGGACCGCGATGTCACGCGGGAGCAACGCGTTGAGGTTGTAGGGAGCCAGCGCCTCGGCGTCGTAGGCCACGATCTGGCCGGACGCGTGAACGCCGGTGTCGGTCCGGCCGCCGACGATGATCCGCGGGCACTCCTGCAGGATCTGCGTGAGAACCCGCTCGAACTCCGCCTCGATCGACCGCTGCCCCGGTTGTTTGGCCCAGCCGACGAAGTCGGTGCCGTCATATTCGACGAGCAGCCGGGTCGTCCAGCCGGACTCGGGCGCCGGCCGCGGCGGTGGGAGCCACGGCTTAGCCGGATCCGTCGGGATCCGCTGCTCTCGCGGGGTGGACTGCCACTCCTCGTAGGGCGTGGGAGCAGGCGGCACGGTCCCTGGCTGAGCGTCGGCAAACACGGGGACGCACCCTAACGCGGCGCCATTGCTCGCTGGCTCGCGCTAGTCGGTCGGGTTCCCGCGGGTCGGAAACGCCCGCGTGGCCTCGCGCAGGCCGTGCTGCGCCTCTTGGAGGTGGCGCCGACTGGTCTGGAGCTCGGCAGCCCGGAGTTCTGGCCCCGCATGCATGCGGACGAACGCCTCAACCTCGAACTCGCCGTCACGGTCGTCGACGGCACGGATCGTCAGGCCCGTCTCGTCTTCGGTGAGTTCCAGCTCGGCCATGCCCGTCCGCGTGCTGAGCAGCGTCGAGAGGGCGTCGGCAAAGGCGACGAGTTCGTTGGTAAGCACGCTCGTTGACCTCCGTGCCGTGAAGCGGCCCCCCTGCTCGATGACGAGGTCGACCTCGGCCACGATCCAGTTGCCGTCGTAGCCGGTCGCGATCTCGGGCGACTCCAGATGGAGTAGCGAGAGGCACCAGCGGAAGTCCGTCCCGGCGAGCACCACCTCCGCCGTCGCCCACGTCTGAGACATCGCGCGAACCTACCAACGCACTAGCGTCCTGGCTATGAAGGCCGACGCCTCACGCGGGACGGCATACGGCGTCGCGGCGTTCTTCCTCTGGGGTGCGTTCCCGCTGTACTTCCGCGCCCTCGACCGCTCAGGCGCGTTCGAGATCGTGATGCACCGCGTCGTGTGGTCGCTGCTGGTGTGCCTGGCGCTGCTGGCCGCCACGAAGGCCGTCGGCGAATTCCGGTCGGTGCTCGGCCAGCGCCGCCAGGTCGCAGCGCTCGGGGCGGCCGCGTTCGCGCTCGCGCTCAACTGGGGGATCTACGTCTACGCCGTCAACTCCGGGCAGGTCGTTGAGGCGTCGCTGGGCTACTTCATCAACCCGCTGGTGACGGTCGCCTTGGGCGTGGTCGTCCTCGGCGAGCGGCTGCGCCGCCTGCAGTGGGTGGCGGTCGCCGTCGGCGGACTGGCCGTGGCGGTCTTGACCGCCGCCTACGGCCATCCGCCCTACATCGCGCTCAGCCTGGCCTTCACGTTCGGCTTCTATGGACTGATCAAGAACCGCGCGGGCGTAAAGGTCGGCGCCGTCGCGGGCCTCGCCACCGAGACGCTCGTCCTCGCGCCCTTCGCCATCCTCGGAATCCTGGTGCTCGCCGCCACCAGCGAGAGCACCTTCACCGCCGACTGGCCCACGCAGGCGTTGCTCCTTGTGTCCGCCGGCGCAGTGACGGCCGCCCCACTCCTCTTCTTCGCCGCCGCAGCTCGCCGAGTCCCCCTCTCGACGATGGGCCTGCTCCAGTATCTGACCCCGGTGCTCCAGCTCCTCGTGGGGATCCTCATCCTCGACGAGCACATGCCCCTCGAACGCTGGATCGGCTTCGCCCTGGTCTGGCTCGCCCTCATCATCTTCACCGCCGACAGCCTGCGGGCCGCAAGGCGCGCCCAGCTCGCCCGAGCAACGGCGGCGAACGACACCGGCCAGCCTCAACCAGTCACCCCCGCCGCCTAGACCAACCCTCGCCACCGCCAACCAGCGCCAACGCCGAGGAGAACGGACCCGCCGGAGGCACCGTCGCCGCGCCTCGACCGAGACGGTCTTCATCAAGCGGCAACGCCCCGACCGTCTGCTGGGCCGGAGGGCGTCCTTCGGGGCAACCGCCTCGAGCCAGGGCCCGTCGACACCGAGGCTCCGCCAGCGCGGGGCGAGGGTACCCCCGGGCGGACCGTTCCCGACTGGAGTGAGCGCCAGCGAGCGTGAGGGTGTCCGAACGGGGGTACCCTCGCCCCGCGCGTCGACCGCCCCGCCCACGACGGGCCCAGGAACGACAAAGGGCGCCCCGAAGGACGCCCTCTGCAGCAATCAGATGATCGAGGTCGTTAGACGAGCTCGATGAAGACCATCTCGGTCGAGTCGCTGCGGCGCGGCCCGAGCTTGAGGATGCGGGTGTAGCCACCCGGACGCTCGACGTAGCGCGGGGCGACGTCCGAGAAGAGCTTGCCGACGATGAACTCATCGTGGCCGAGCTTGCTCAGCGCCTGGCGACGCGCGTGGAGCGTGTCGTCCTTGGCAAGGGTGATCAGCTTCTCGACTTCCGGCTTGACAGCCTTGGCCTTCGCGGCGGTCGTCTTGATGCGACCGTGCTCAATCACCTCTTTGGAGAGGTTCTGGAGCAGCGCCTTACGGTGCGCGCTGTCGCGTGAGAGCTTGTGGCGGGTCTTCTGGTGACGCATGTCTAGTCGTCGCGCAGGTTCAGGCCGCGCGCCTCGAGGGTTTCGATGACTTCGTCGATCGACTTGCGACCGAAGTTAGGAATAGCCGAGAGCTCGGACTCAGACTTGGTGATGAGATCACCGATCGTCTGAATGCCCGCGCGCTTGAGGCAGTTGTAGGACCGGACGCCCAGGTCGAGTTCCTCGATGAGGATGTCGTCCATCGGCGAGCCGGACGGGCCGGTGGTGAGGCCGGCAGCCGGAATCGGATCGAGCTCGGCGACGGGGCCCTGGCGGAGTTCCTCGACGCGGTCCGGGTCGGTGAAGATCGCGAGCTGCTGGATGAGCACCTCGGCGGCCTCGCGCAGCGCGCCCTTCGGGTCGATTGACCCGTCGGTCTCGATGTCGAGCGTGAGCTTGTCGAAGTCGGTCTTCTGACCGACACGGGCTTGCTCGACGGCGTAGGCCACACGGCGAACCGGGGAGAAGATGGAGTCGATCGGGATGACGCCGATCGGCTGGTCGGGCGACTTGTTCTCGTCCGACGGGCGGTAGCCGCGGCCGCGGCCGATCGTGAGGTACATCTCCAGCGAGGTGCCCTGCTCGAGCGTCGCGATGTGGACGTCCGGGGAGAGGACTTCGACGCCCGCAGGCAGGTCGATGTCTCCCGCGGTGATCACGCCCGGGCCCTTGGCGACGACGGACGCCTCGATCTCGGTCGCGTCGGAGTGCATCCGGCAGACGACACCCTTGAGGTTGAGGACGATGTCGGTGACATCCTCCTTGACGCCGTTGATCGTCGAGAACTCGTGGGCGACGCCCTCGATTCGGACCGACGTGACGGCGGCACCGGCAAGCGATGAGAGGAGCACCCGGCGAAGCGAGTTGCCGAAGGTGTAGCCGAAGCCTCGATCAAGCGGCTCGATGGTGAACGAGCCACGGGTCTCTTCGACCGTCTCGCTCTTGATCTGCGGCACTTGGAAGTCGAGCATGCGTGTCCTGGGGTCAGTGCGGAAGGAGCGCGACGCCCACCCCGGGGACAGTCGCGCGGAATCGTTTGTTGGCTCTACGCGGAGCGCTCGGCGACGAGCAGCTTCAGAGCCGACGGCGCGAAGGCGCGCCGCTGCTGGGTGTTCTGGCCGGCGCTGGCCATCACACGGAGATCGCTCGGCGACTGGGTGGCCACCTGCGCGTTGCGATCGGAAGAAGACTCGCTCACCGCGACTGCCGAGCCACTAGCGGTACCCAGAAGGGCACGGCAGTAAGAACGGTAGTCGCGGGATCGAGCCATGATGTCTGTGTTAGACGCGGCGCCGCTTGCGCGGGCGGCAGCCGTTGTGAGCCTGCGGGGACACGTCGCGGACGCTGAGAACTTCGAGACCCGCCGCCTGAAGCGAACGGATCGCGGTCTCACGGCCGGAGCCGGGACCCTTGACGAAGACTTCGACCTTCTGGAGACCCTGATCGATGCCCTTGCGAGCAGCAGCATCAGCGGTCACCTGTGCGGCGAAGGGGGTCGACTTACGCGAACCCTTGAAGCCGGCACCACCAGCGGACTCCCAGGCAATGACGTTGCCCTGGGGATCCGTCAGCGAGACGATCGTGTTGTTGAAAGAGGTCTTGATGTGGGCCTGGCCGAGAGGAATGTTCTTCTTCGGCTTACGACGGCCGCGCGCGGGGCGCTTGGGAGCGGGCATGCAGTCCTACTACTTCTTCCCGGGCTTCTTCTTACCGGCGACCTGCATGCGCTTGGGACCCTTACGGGTACGCGCATTGGTCTTGGTCTTCTGACCGCGGACCGGGAGGCCGCGACGGTGACGGATGCCGCGGTAGCAGCCAATCTCCATCAGACGCTTGATGTCTTGCGAACGCTCACGACGAAGATCGCCCTCGACGCTGCGCTGCTCAACAGCTGCGCGGAGTCGCGAGATCTCGTCCTCGGTGAGGTCACGGATCTTACGGTCCTTATCGACGCCGGTCTCGGCGAGGATGTCGTTCGCCGTCTGGCGACCGATGCCGTAGATGTAGGTCAGACCGACCTCAGCCCGCTTGTTCAGCGGGATGTTGATGCCTGCAATACGAGCCATTAAGTACTTATCCCTGGCGCTGCTTGTGGCGCGGGTTCGTGCAGATGACAAGAACGTTGCCATGGCGGCGAATGATCTTGCACTTCTCGCACATGGGCTTGACCGACGGACGGACCTTCATGAAAACCTCAGAGGATGGCGCCGGAACGAAGGAACGAGTGTCCCGAGCGCGACGGCGAAAGATAGCAGAACCCACATGCGCGCCGTAGCGCGCCGCCGGGTGATCCGCTAGCGGGGTTGGACGCTTATCGGTCCAAGCAGGCGGAACCTGCCATTGGACGGCAGTCTAGCGGGTCACCGCGCTCGCGGCGGTGACCGCCCTTCGCCGCGTTACGGCGTCTTAACGGAGTCGTGCCAGGGCGTCAGGACGCGAGGGCCATCTTTGGTGATGGCGATGGTGAACTCCTGGTGCGCGGCCAGGGAGCCGTCGACCGTTGAGATGGCCCAGTGGTCGTCTCCGGTGAAGACGTCGGCGCCGCCGGTGGTGACCATCGGCTCGATCGCCAGCACCATGCCGGCCGAGAGCCGAGCGCCCCGGCCCGGCTTCCCGTAGTTGGGCACCTGGGGATCCTCATGCATGGACCGCCCCACCCCGTGGCCAACGAGCGAGGTCACGATCGTCAGACCTGCATCTTCGACGACGGTCTGAACGGCGTTGCCGATGTCGCCGATGCGATTGCCGGGCACGCACTGTGGCACGGCGGCCAAGAGCGACTCGAGCGTCTTCTCAGACAGGTGGCGCGCCTCATCGGACACCTCGCCGATGAGGTGGGTGACGGCCGCGTCAGCGACCCAGCCGCCGAGGGTCACGCCGCAGTCGATCGAGACGATGTCGCCCTCTTTGAAGGCGCGCTTGTCTGGGATCCCGTGGACGACCATGGCGTTGGGCGAGATGCACAGCGAGGCCGGGTAGCCGTGGAAGCCCTTGAACGACGGCACGGCACCCTCGGCCCGGATCATCTCCTCGGCGGCGCGGTCGAGCTCAAGCGGCGTGACTCCGGGCCGGACCATCGAGGTGATGAGCTCGTGGACGCGGACGAGGAGATCGCCGGACTCGGCCATCGCGTCGAGCTCTGCGGGTGACTTCGTGACGATCATGTGTGCGGTTCCAGGGGGCCGGGGACCCACACGCCGCGGGACAGTCGGTTAGAGACTGCCCTCGACGCGGAGCGCTGCGATCTGCGCGCGGATGCGGTCGTGGACCTCAGCCGGCGGACGCGAGCCGTCGAAGCGGCGCAGGAGTCCAAGGTTCGAGTAGAAGTCTACGAGGGGTTCGGTCTGCTCGTGGTAGACAGCCAGACGGTTCTTGATCGTCTCGGGCTTGTCGTCGTCACGCTGGATGAGCCGGGAGCCGTCGACGTCGCAGACGCCGTCGTTCTTCGGCGGGTCGAACTCGACGTGGTAGACGCGTCCGGTCTTGGCGGACACGCGACGGCCGGAGAGGCGACGGATGACCTCGTCGTCGGACACGTCGATCAGGAGGACGGCGCTGAGCTCTCGACCAAGACCAGCGAGGTCGCTTCCGAGGGCTTCGGCTTGCGGCACGGTGCGCGGGAAGCCGTCGAGCAGGAAGCCTTCGGCGGCGTCCTCGGACTGCAGGCGGTCGAGGATGACTCCGATGATGACCTCGTCGGGGACGAGGCTGCCGGCGTCCATGAACGCCTTCGCCTTGAGGCCAAGCTCGGTGCCCTCGGCGACGGCGGCACGCAAGATGTTGCCGGTCGCGATGTACGGGAGGTTGAAGTCCTCGGTGATCCGCTCGGCCTGGGTGCCTTTGCCGGCGCCGGGCGGTCCAACGAGGATGAGGTTCAGCTCGGCCACGGGCGGCGGAAGTTACACAGTTCCGAGGGCGCGCGCTCCCCGGAGGGTCGCACGCAGGTCGCAAACGCCGGAAACACGGCGTTCACAGCACGTGCCGTCGTCGCTGAGGCGGCCCAAGGATCGGCGGCTCGAGGCAGAACGAACGACGCCCACCCCGCGGTGCGGGATGGGCGTCGAAGGCGTGAGCGATCCGGAACCGAATCGAGGCGCGGAGGCGCTAGCGCCCGAGGTAGCCCTCGTAGTTCCGCATCATCAGCTGTGCCTCGAGCTGCTTCATCGTGTCGAGCGCGACGCCGATGACGATCAGCATCGACGTGCCGCCGAAGAAGAAGCTGGCGTTCGTCTGGTTGATGATCAGCGTCGGGATCACGGCGACCGCGGCGAGGTAGATCGCGCCGGGGAAGGTGAGCCTTGCCAGGATGCGGTCGAGGAACTCCGCGGTCGGGCGGCCTGGCCGCACGCCGGGGATGAACCCGCCGTACTTCCGCAGGTTGTCTGCCTGATCAACCGGGTTGAACGTGACCGCGGTGTAGAAGTACGTGAACAGGATGATCAGCAGGCACTCGAAGATCAGGTAGGGGGCATTGCCCGCTACGAAGAAGTCCGAGAGGTCCTGTCCCCAACCGGTGCCCGTGAGCTGGCCGATCGTCGCCGGGAAGGCGAGCAGCGAAGCGGCGAAAATCACCGGGATCACGCCGGCCATGTTCACGCGCAGCGGCAGGTAGGTCTGGCCGCCGCTCATCATGCGCTTGCCGATCACGCGCTTGGCGTACTGGATCGGGATGCGCCGCTGCCCCTCTTGGATGAACACGATCGACGCGATGATGCCGAGCGCGAGGAACGGCATGATCACCTTGAAGACCTGGTCGCCGGACTGCCACCAGCCCTGAACGCCGGCGGGAAGCCCCGCCACGATCGACGCGAAGATCATGAGCGAGATGCCGTTGCCGATGCCTCGCTGCGTGATCAGCTCGCCCATCCACATCACCACGATGCAGCCCGCGGTGAGCGAGAGCACGATGATGAAGACCGGGATGAACGTGAAGTCCGGGATGAGCTTCTCCCCCGCCTGGGCGGAGAAGGAGCGGAAGAGGAACACGTAGCCGACGGACTGCGCGAACGCCAGACCGACGGTGAGGAAGCGCGTGTATTGCGTGATCTTGGTCTGCCCGACCTCGCCTTCCTTCTGGAGTTTCTCCAGCGAGGGGACGACGACGGTCAGCAGCTGCAGGATGATCGATGCCGTGATGTAGGGCATGATCCCCAGCGCAAACAGCGCTACTCGGGAGAGCGAGCCGCCCGAGAAGGTGTTCAGGAGCTGCAACACCCCGCCTCCGCCCAGCTGTGACTGAAGGCTTTTGATGGCCTCGGCATTGGCGCCCGGCACGGGAATATGGGCCCCGAGCCGGTACAGAGCGAGGACGAAGGCGGTGAAGAGGAGCTTCTTACGGATCTCAGGGACCGTAAAAGCGCTCAGAATGGTGCGCAGCATGGGACGGTGCTGAGGCTACTTGGCGTCCGACGCGGATGCGCCGAGCTGCTCGAATGAGCCACCAGCAGCTTCGACGGCTGCGACAGCGCTCTTGCTGGCACCGTGCAGACGCACGGTGAGCTTCTTGGTGAGCGTGCCGTTGCCGAGCAGCTTGATGTCGTACTTGCGGTTGGCAAGCCCGGCAGCCTTGAGCGACTCAGGAGTCACCTCGGCACCGGCCTCGAAACGCTTCTCGAGATCGAACAGCGTCACGCTCTGCGTGTGCGTGCGGAACGGCTCGAACGGCATCGACATCTTCTTGTTCGGGCCGCGCAGCTTGCGCAGACGCATGTGCGTCGGCGTCTGGCCGCCCTCGAAGTGCGAGCGATCCTTGGAGCCGGCACGGGAGCCGTAGCCCTTCTGGCCACGGCCAGAGGTCTTGCCAAGGCCGGAACCTTCGCCGCGACCCACGCGCTTGCGCGGCTTGCGGCTGCCCGGTGCCGGGCTCAGCGTGTGCAGCCCGATCTCGTTCGGATCGAGCACCTTTTTGGTGTCAGTCTGCTCAGTCATCGTTGACCTGGATGAGGTGACGGACGCGGTGGATCATGCCACGCGTCTGCGGGTTGTCCTTGACCTCGACCGTATGGCCGATCTTGCGAAGGCCAAGCGAGCGAAGGGTGTCGAGCTGGGTCTTGTCGGACCCAATCTTCGACTTGACCTGGGTGACTTTCAGCGCGCTCATGCCTGCTCCTCCTCGACCTTGGCGTCAGCCTCGGACTCGGCGGTCGCGCCCTGCGAAGCGGACTCCTGGATGTTCTCGCCGGTGACGGCGGTCTCATCCTTGGCGTCGGCAGCGGGAGCTGCCTCAGCCGGAGCCTCAGCTGCGGGGGTCTCCTCTGCAGGAGCCTCGTCAGCCTTCTTGGCCGGGGCCTTCTTGGCGGCGGGAGCCTTCTTGGCAGCCGGCTTCTTCGCCGGAGCCTTCTTCTCCTCAGCCTCCGTCTCAGCCGGAGCCTCGACGACGGCCGTCGCAGCCGGGGCCTCAGCGGCCGCGGCATCAGCCTCGGCGCCGTTGCGTCCACGCTGCTCGCCGGAGAGGCCGAGCACCTCCGCAACGGTGATGCCGCGCAGCTGCGCGACTTCGACCGGGGTGCGGAGCTCGCGCAGGCCAGCAATCGTGGCCTTCACGAGGTTGATCGGGTTCTGGGAACCGAGCGACTTGGAGAGGATGTCGTGGATGCCAGCGAGCTCGAGCACGGCGCGGACTCCACCACCGGCGATGACGCCGGTACCGGCCGAAGCCGGCTTGAGGAGCACGCTGCCCGAGTTGAACTCGCCCAGCACCTGGTGGGTGATGGTCGAGCCGTGCTTCGGGACCTTGAACAGGCTCTTCTTGGCCTGCTCAACGCCCTTCTGGATCGCCAGCGGAACCTCGTTGGCCTTGCCGTAGCCGATGCCAACGACTTCCTTCTCATCGCCGACGACGACGAGCGCGGTGAAGCTGAAGCGACGGCCGCCCTTGACGACCTTGGCAACACGGTTGATCTCGACGACACGCTCCTGAAGGTCGTAACCCTCAGGGCGCACGGCGCGATCGGTGACGGTGGTGAAGCTCACAGCTGCAGCCCTCCCTCGCGAACGGCCTCAGCAAATGCTGCGACGCGTCCGTGGTACTGGTAGCCGCCGCGATCAAACACGGCGACCTCGATGCCGGCGGCCTTCGCGCGCTCGGCGAGCAGCTTGCCCGCCGCCGTGGCCTGCTCTTTGGACTTGAGGTCCTTGAGCGAAGCCTCGGTCCACGAGACCGAAGCGATCGTGTGGCCGGCGAGGTCGTCGATGAGCTGAGCGAAGATGCCACGGTTGGTGCGGCGCACCGAGATACGCGGGCGCTCAGCGGTACCGCTGACCTTGGCGCGAACACGGCGGCGGCGCTTGAGGCGCCGATCTTCCTTGGTGACGAGACTCATGCTCGCTTACCGACCTTCCGGACGATGATCTCGCCCTCGTACTTGATGCCCTTGCCCTTGTAGGGCTCCGGCGGCCGCTGCTTACGGATGTAAGCGGCGATCTCGCCGACCTGCTGCTTGCTGCTGCCCTTCACAATGATGCGAGTGGGCTGCGGCAGCTCAAACTCGATCCCCGCAGGAGCGGTGACCGGGACCGGATGGGAGTACCCGAGCGCGAGCTCGAGATCCTTGCCCTTGAGCTGGCCGCGGTAACCGACGCCAGTGAGCTCGAGGGTCTTGGTGAAACCGGTGGTGACGCCCGTGACCATGTTCGCCAGGAGCGATCGCGTGAGACCGTGCAGGGCACGGTGCTCACCACGGTCCGTCGGGCGGGTGACGATCAGATCGTCGCCCTGCTGCTCGACGTTGATATCGAGCGCAATGCGCTCGGAGAGCTCACCGAGCGGGCCCTTTACGGTGACCAGCTCGGGCTCAATGGTGACGGTGACCCCGCTTGGGACGGGAACCGGAAGACGACCAACGCGACTCATGGCTACCAGACCTCCGCGAGGACCTCGCCACCGACGCCCGCTTTGCGCGCGTCGTGACCGGTCATCACGCCCTTGGAGGTGGAAACGATGGCCGTGCCCATGCCGCCGAACACCTTGGGGATGTTCGTGGCGCCCACGTAGTGACGGCGACCGGGACGCGACACGCGGCGCAGGCCGGAGATCGCGGAGTGACGGTCGGACGTGTACTTGAGTACCACCCGCACGAGCGGGTAGGGGCGATCTTCCGTGGCCGGAATGATCTCGGAAGACTCGATGTAGCCCTGCTCCTGAAGGATGCGGACGATCTCGAGCTTCACCTTGGACGTCGGGATCTCAACCGTCGTGTGCGCGGCACGGATGCCGTTACGCACGCGAGTGAGGAGATCAGCGATGGGATCAGAAAACGAACTCATCTGACTACCAGGACGACTTGGTCATGCCGGGGATCATTCCCCGGTGGGCCAGCTCGCGCAGGCAAACGCGGCAGACGCCGAACTTGCGGTACACCGAGCGCGGACGGCCGCACTTGCGGCAGCGCGAGTACTCGCGCGTCTTGAACTTCTGCGGACGGGCTTGCCGAACGCGCTGAGAGGTTTTAGCCATCGGTGCGGCTCTCCTTCGGCTTCGTGAACGGCAGACCGAGTGCGAGGAGCAAAGCAAGCGCCTCGCTGTCGGTCTGAGCCGAGGTCGTGATCGTGATGTCGAGACCACGGATCGCATCGACCTTGTCGTAATCAATCTCCGGGAAGATCACCTGCTCCTTGACGCCGACGGAGTAGTTACCCCGGCCGTCAAAGGAGGTGCGCTTCAGACCGCTGAAGTCGCGCATACGCGGCAGAGCGATCGAGATGTAGCGGTCGATGAACTCGTAAGCCTTGTCGCCACGGAGCGTGACGGCGACGCCGACGGGCATCTCCTCGCGGAGCTTGAAGTTGGCGATCGACTTGCGTGCGCGGCGAACGTTGGGCTTCTGGCCCGTGATCTGCGCAAGCTGCCCGGTGGCGTTCTCCAGGACCTTGCGGTCCTGCTTGGCGTCACCGACGCCCATGTTGATGGTGACCTTCTCGATGGAAGGCACCTGCATGATCGAGCTGTACCCGAGTTCGTCCTTCAACTGAGGACGGACGGTCTCGAGGTACTGCGCGCGCAAGCGTGAAGGTGCTGCGGTCGCAGTCATCAGATGATCTCCCCTGAACGTACACCCACGCGGACCTTCTGGCCGTCGCGGATCTCGGAACGAACGCGGGTCGGCTTCTTGTCCTTGGGGTCGATCAGGGACACGTTCGAAACGTGGACCGGAGCTTCCTCCTTGACGATGCCGCCTGGCTCGTTCGAGCCCGGCGTGGGCTTGACGTGCTTGGTTCGGATGTTGATACCGGAGACGTAGACGCGATCACGCTCAGCTTCGACGCGCAAGACCTTGCCGGTCTTGCCCTTGTCTTTGCCGGTGATGACGAATACCTCGTCGTCGGTACGGATACGGAGTGCCATTGGCTTAGAGCACCTCTGGAGCGAGGGACACGATCTTCATGAAGCTGCGGTCGCGAAGTTCGCGAGCGACAGGTCCGAAGATGCGGGTGCCACGCGGGTTGTTAGCAGCGTCGATGATCACCGCGGCGTTCTCGTCGAACGTGATCGCGGTCCCGTCGGCGCGGCCATAGGTCTTCTTCGTGCGAACGACGACGGCCTTGACGACCTCGCCCTTCTTGACGGAGCCATTCGGCGTCGCCTGCTTCACCGTGGCGGTGATGACATCACCGACGTAGGCGTAGCGACGCTTGGAACCGCCGTGCACGCGGATACAAAGGATCTCACGGGCGCCGGTGTTGTCGGCGACCTTGAGGCGTGATTCGTTCTGGATCATCGTGCGCGCTCCAAAATCTCAACCAGGCTCCAGCGCTTCAGCGCCGAGAGCGGACGGCTCTCGATCACCTTGACGACGTCGCCCTCGTTCGCGTCGTTGTTCACGTCATGGACGTGAATCTTCGACGAAGAACGAACGATCTTGTGGTACTTGCGGTGACGACGAGCCACGTCGATGCGGACCGTGATGGTCTTGTCCGGCTTGGCGGAAACGACCGTGCCGGTACGAACCAGCTTGCGGCCTTCGCCATGCTCGGGCTTCGGCGTGCCGGGGTTCCCCGACGGCGTTGCCTTGGCCTTCTCCTGGCCACGACGACGCGTACGAGCGAGCCGGTTCTGCTTGCGCAGTTCCAGGCGCTCGGCCTGGCGCTCCTCGTCGGTACGCGATGCGTTGTGCGTACCCGAATGGGCACTGCGCTTCTGCTTACGCGCCACCTTGGGGTGGAGCTTCTCGACGGGCTCAGCGGGAGCCGCGGCCGCGGGGGCCGTGGTCTCTTCGCCGGCCTCGGGGTTCTCGGTCTCGTCAGCCATCAGGATTCAGGGTTGGTTGTGTCACCGCGCTGGCCAGCGACGGTGAGTGCGCGAGCGAGCTCGCGCTTGGCAGTACGCAGCGCGGAGGTGTCCTCGAGGGACCCCGTCGCGTGCTGGAAACGAAGGCCGAAAAGCTCACGGCGCTGCGTCTCGATGTGGGTGGTGAGCTCGTCGTCCTTGAGCTCACGGAGTTCATTGGCGCGCATCAGACGTCGCTCCCTTCACGGGTGACGAACTTGGTACGGACCGGAAGCTTGTGGCCGGCGAGGCGCATGGCCTCACGAGCGAGCGGCTCCGGCACGCCGGAGAGCTCGAACATCACACGACCGGGCTTCACGACGGCGACCCAGCCCTCCGGGGAACCCTTACCGGAACCCATGCGGGTCTCGGCAGGCTTCTTGGTGAAGGGCTTGTCCGGGAAGACGTTGATCCACACCTTGCCGCCACGCTTGATCTTACGAGTCATCGCGATACGCGCTGCCTCGATCTGGCGGTTGGTAAGCCAGCCGGCGTCGAGCGACTTGAGGCCGTACTCGCCGAACTGGACTGTGGTCTGGCCGCGGCTGAAACCAGCGCGACGGCCACGGTGCACTTTGCGGTGCTTAACACGCTTCGGAGCAAGCATTAACGAGCACCTCCACCCGGGCGACCGCCCGGACCACCGGGACGGCCACCGCCGCCACCGGGACGACCGCCACCCGGACCACCGGGTCCGCGACCGCCGCCACCACCGAAGCCACCAGGACGGCCACCGCCGCCACCGGGACGGCCACCGCCGCCGGGGCCACCAGGGCCACGACCGCCGCCGCCACCGGGACCGCGACCGCCACCTGGGCCGCCACGACCGCCGCCGGGACCGCCAGGTCCGCGGCCACGGCCACCGCCGCCACCCGGGCCGCCACGACCGTCACGGCCACCACGGCCGTCACGACCACCGCGGTCGCCAGGGGCGCCTGCGGGGCTCGGAGAGTCGATGTCGGTGAGATCGGAGTGGGTGTAACCGTCGGGCATGATCTCGCCCTTGTTGATCCACACCTTGACGCCGATACGACCAAAGGTCGTACGGGCCTCGTAGAAGCCGTAGTCGATGTCGGCGCGCAGCGTATGCAGCGGCACGCGACCTTCGCTGTAGGCCTCGGTGCGAGCCATCTCCGAGCCGCCGAGGCGACCGGAAACCTGGATCTTGCAGCCCTTGGCACCGGAGCGGATGGCGCTCTGGAGCGCGCGCTTCATCGCGCGGCGGAAGGCCACGCGGTTCTGCAGCTGCTCGGCGATCGACTGGCTGACCAGCTTCGCGTCGAGCTCGGGGCGCTTGATCTCGAGGATGTTGACCTTCACCGACTTGGCGGTGAGGGCGTGGAGCTCGCGACGCAGGGCGTCGACTTCGCTACCGGACTTGCCGATGACGATGCCGGGGCGCGCCGTGTTGATGTCGACCTCGACCTCCTGAGCGTTCTTACGAATCAGGATGTCGGACAGGCCGGCATGCGCGAGCTTGTGGTTGATGTGACGCCGAATCCGGATGTCTTCTTCGAGCCAATCAGCAAACTGACGCTCGTTGAACCACGTGCTACGCCAGTCATGGATGTAGCCGACACGGAGGGACTCGGGGTGAACTTTCTGGCCCACGGTTACTCCTTCGATCCGAGGAGGATCGTCAGGTGGCTGGTGCGCTTCCGGATGCGGAACGCGCGACCCTGGGCACGCGGCTGGAAACGCTTGAGGGTCGGACCCTCATCAGCGAATACGGCGACGATCTTGAGATCGTCGGCGTCCAGTGCGTGGTTGTGCTCTGCGTTGGCGACCGCAGACTCGAGCACCTTGCTCCAGTCGCGGGCGACCGAGCGCGGCGAGTGAGCCAGGATGGACCGGGCCTTATCGACGTCGGTCTCACGGATGTGATCGCAGACCAGGCGGGCCTTACGGGCCGACGAACGGACGAACTTCGCCTGTGCGCGGACCGTGATGGCCTCAGTGGGCTTGCCTCGACGCGACCGCGTCGGGCGCGGCTTCTGCGCCGTTGCAGCTTTGGCCTCGGCGGCGGCTTCGGCCTTCTTGGCGGCCGGCTGGCGCCGTGCGGGCGCCTTCGGCTTCGCCTCAGCAGCTGCGTCGTCGCCCTCTGCCTTGGCGGCAGCGGTCGTCTTCGCAGGGGCCTTCTTGGCGGGAGCCTTCTTGGCGGCCGGCTTCTCGCCCTCAGCCTCTGCCTTGGCAGCAGCGGGCTTCTTGGCGGGGGCCTTCTTGGCCGCCGGCTTCTCCGCAGCAGCGTCGTCGCCAGCAGCGGCCTTGGCGGCCGGTGCCTTCTTGGCGGCGGGCTTCTTTGCGGGAGCAGCCTTGGTCGTCTCAGACTCGGGCGCCGGGTCCTGCCCCGTAACCGGCTCAGCCGGCTCGTTCTTCTCTTCTTCAGTCATGAAAGTCCTAGCGAACCTTGCCGGAGCCAGCGTGGCCACGGAAGGTGCGGGTGGGAGCGAACTCGCCGAGCTTGTGCCCGACCATCGCCTCGGACACGAACACGGGAACGTGCTTGCGACCATCGTGGACGGCGATCGTGTGGCCGACGAACTCGGGGAAGATCGTCGATGCACGCGACCAGGTCTTGATGACCGTGCGCTTGCCCGAGGTGTTCTGAGCCTCGACGCGACCCATGAGGCGGTCTTCGACCCACGGGCCCTTCTTGGATGAGCGGCTCATCGCTTGCCTCGCTTACGTCCGCGCACGATGTAGCGGTCGGACGCCTTGTTCTTCTTGCGGGTGCGGTAGCCGAGCGTCGGCTTGCCCCACGGGGTAACAGGGTGACGACCGGCAGTCTTAGAGCCCTCGCCACCACCGTGCGGGTGGTCGACGGGGTTCATGGCCACACCGCGCGTCTGCGGGCGAACGCCCATGTGACGCTTACGGCCGGCCTTGCCGATCGAGATGTTCTTGTGCTCAGCGTTGCCGATCGCGCCGATGGTGCCGCGGCACACATCGCGAACGATGCGCATCTCGCCGGACGGGAGGCGCAGCGTTGCCGTGCCGTTGTCCTTGGCCATCAACTGGATCGACGTGCCGGCGGAGCGACCAAGCTGGCCGCCGCGACCGGGCTGCAGCTCCACGTTGTGCACGATCGTACCCGTGGGCATCTGACCGAGCTCGAGCGTGTTGCCGACGGTGATGTCTGAGCCGGGGCCCGACTGCACGGTCATGCCGACCTTCAAACGCGCCGGAGCGAGGATGTAGGCCTTCTCGCCGTCCACGTAGTGGAGCAGCGCGATGTTGGCGGTGCGGTTGGGGTCGTACTCGATCGAGTGCACGAGGGCGGGGATGCCGTCCTTGGTGCGCTTGAAGTCGATCTTGCGGTAGAGGCGCTTGGCGCCGCCACCACGGTGACGAGAGGTCTTGCGGCCGTTGTTGTTGCGGCCACCGGACTTCTTGAGTCCCTCGGTGAGGGTCTTTTCCGGACCAACCTTGGTGATCTCGGCAAAGTCGCTGTAAGAGACGAAGCGGAGACCAGGGCTGGTCGGTTTGGGCTTGCGTACGGGCATGCGCTAGTCCTCCAGCCCCTGGAGGCCCTCGAAGACGGGGATGGTCTGGCCGGGGGCCACCGTGACGATGGCCTTCTTCCAGTCACGCGTGCGCCCAGCGTTCAGGCCGCGGCGCTTCGGCTTGCCCTTGACGGACGCCGTGCGCACGTCGAGGACAGCCACGTCGAAGAGTTCTTCGACGGCCTGGCGGATCTGAATCTTATGGGCGTCCGGGTGGACGCGGAAGGTGTACTTGTTGCCCGCGAGCGCGAGCACGTACGACTTCTCCGAGATGATCGGACGGATGAGAACCTGAGTCGCGTCCATCACGCACCTGCTCCCTGACGGTTGGGAACCTTGGAGGCGCGCGTGGTCAGCTCGTCGAGCGACTCCTGCGAGAGGAGCAGATTCGACGCGCGGATCAGGTCGGCGACGCCAACCTCGCTCACGGGGAGCACGCGCACTTTGTCAAGGTTGCGGAAGGAACGGGACACCGTCTCCTGCGCGTCCGTGAGGACGATCAGCGTGGCGCCTTTGCGACCCCAGCCGGTGAGGAGCTCGAGGCCCTTCTTGGTCTTCGGCGGGTCAAACGACGTGACGTCGAACAGGGCGACCGACGAGCGGGCACCGTGCACCGAAAGGGCGCTGCGCAGCGCAGCTGCGCGCTCCTTGCGGTTGACCTTGAAGGTGTAGTGGCGCGGCGTGGGTCCGAAGACCACGGCGCCGCCCGTCATCTGCGGGGCACGGTTGGTGCCCTGGCGAGCGCGGCCGGTGCCCTTCTGGCGGAACGGCTTGATGCCGCCGCCGCGAATGAGCGCACGGTTACGGCTGGCGTGAGTGCCCTGGCGGCGAGCAGCTTGCTCGGCGCGGACGGCCTCATGGACCAGCGACGGGTGGAACTCGGCACCGAAGACGCCGTCGTCGAGCTTGACGTCGCCCTTGCCGTTGAGGATCGGAGCGCTAGGCATCGGTACGCACCTCCACGAGGCCGTTCGTCGGACCGGGCACGGAGCCGCGGACGATCAACAGGTTGCGGTCGGCGTCAATCCGGACGACCGTGAGACCACGCTGGGTGATGCGCTTGTTGCCCATCTGACCCGGTCCACGGATGCCCTTCATCACGCGTGCCGGCCAAGCCGACGCGCCGATCGAGCCCGGGGCGCGCACGTTGTGCGAGCCGTGGGAGACCGGACCACGGGAGAAGTTGTGGCGCTTGATGGTGCCCTGGAAGCCCTTGCCCTTCGAGGTGCCGGCAGCTTTGAGCTTGTCGCCGATCTCGAACTGGTCGACCGTGACGACGTCGCCGAGCTGGCGACCCGTCTCGCCACGGAACTCACGCACGTGGCGCAGCGGACCGGCGTCGGCCTTGGCGAGGTGGCCGAGCTCGGCCTTGGAGAGGTTCTTCTCCTTGATCGCACCGAAGGCAAGCTGAATGGCGTCGTAGCCATCGCTGCTCGAGGTGCGAACTGCGGTCACGGGGCACGGGCCGGCCTCAAGGACCGTCACGCGTGCAACCGAGCCGTCTTCCTGGAACAGCTGGGTCATGCCCAGCTTCTTCGCGAGAATGGCAGCCACGGTCAGATCCGGATCTCGATGTCGACGCCGCGCGGGAGGTGATCCAGGCGCTGGAGGCTGTCGACGGTCTTGGGCGTCGGCGAGAGGATGTCGATCAGACGCTTGTGCGTGCGGATCTCGAAGTGCTCGCGCGAGTCCTTGTCCTTGAACGGCGACCGGATGACGCAGTAGACGTTCTTCTCGGTCGGCAGCGGGATCGGGCCGGCGACGGTCGCGCCGGTGCGCGTAGCCGTCTCGACGATTTCCTTCGCGGCGTTCTCGATCGCTTGGTGGTCATACGCCTTGAGGCGGATGCGAATCTTATTTTGGATAGCTGCGGCCATTGGCGCTTACTGCTTCAGGTCGTGCGCATTTCGCGCGGGAGAAAGGGTGACAAGTCTTGTTTGAACGGACGCGGGGCGGCGGGCGCCTCGCGGGCCGCGCAGGGGCGCGGCGAGTGGCCTGGAAAGGCTGAGTGCTCCGGGGAGCAAGATGCCTCGGAGAGAGGCAACTGCGCTAGCACGCTGAGCGGTGAGCCCGGGCGTGCAAAGGGCGCGGCCCGCTACTGTAGCGGACCGCGCCCCTGTTGCGCAGTGTGGGTAGCGGTTGCTACTCGATGACGTCGGCAACGATGCCGGAGCCGACCGTGCGACCACCCTCACGGATGGCGAAGCGCAGGCCCGGATCCATGGCGATCGGCTGGATCAGCTCGATCTCCATCGTCACGTTGTCGCCCGGCATGACCATCTCGACACCCTCGGGGAGGTTGGCGACACCGGTCACGTCGGTGGTGCGGAAGTAGAACTGCGGGCGGTAGCCGGTGAAGAACGGCGTGTGACGGCCACCCTCCTCCTTCTTGAGGATGTAGACCTCAGCCTTGAACTTCGTGTGCGGCGTGATCGAACCCGGCTTGCAGAGAACCTGCCCGCGCTCGATCTCGTCACGCTTGGTGCCACGCAGCAGGGCGCCGACGTTCTCGCCTGCGCGACCCTCGTCGAGGGTCTTGCGGAACATCTCAACGGCCGTGATGGTCGTCTTGGTCGTCGGGCGGATGCCGACGATCTCGACTTCCTCGCCACCCTTGATGATGCCCTGCTCGATGCGGCCCGTGGCAACCGTGCCACGACCCGTGATCGAGAAGACATCCTCAACCGGCATGAGGAACGGCTTGTCGAGGTCGCGCTCCGGCTCCGGGATGTAGGAGTCGAGAGCCTCAGCGAGCTCCACGATCTTGGCTGCGTACTCCGCGTCGCCCTCGAGCGCCTTCAGCGCCGAGCCAACGATGAACGGGGTCTCGTCGCCCGGGAAGTCGTACTCGTTGAGGAGGTCCTTGACCTCTTCCTCGACGAGCTCGATGAGCTCCTCGTCGTCGACCATGTCGGCCTTGTTGAGGAACACGACGAGGTACGGCACGCCGACCTGGCGAGCGAGCAGGATGTGCTCGCGCGTCTGCGGGGCCGGACCGTCCGGAGCGGACACCACGAGGATGCCGCCGTCCATCTGGGCTGCGCCCGTGATCATGTTCTTGACGTAGTCGGCGTGCCCGGGGCAGTCGACGTGTGCGTAGTGGCGGTTCGCCGACTCGTACTCAACGTGCGAGGTCGCGATCGTGATGCCACGCTCGCGCTCCTCGGGAGCGTTGTCGATGTCTGCGAACGAGCGGACCTCGCCGCCACCATAGGTCTCCGAAAGGACCTTGGTGATGGCAGCCGTCAGCGTGGTCTTGCCATGGTCGACGTGACCGATGGTGCCGACGTTGACGTGCGGCTTACCGCGCTCGAACTTTTCCTTACCCACTTGATTCTCCTAAAGACTGGCCTCGGGCAACCCCGAGAACCTAGCGAAATTGTTTACGCGTTGACCGCTTCGCCGCGGCGCTCGCCGATGACCTGCTCAGCGACGTGCGAGGGCACGTCGTCGTAGCTGTCGAACTGCATCGTGTACGCGGCACGACCCTGGCTCATTGAGCGCAGGTCGGTGGCGTACCCGAACATCTCCGACAGCGGGACGCGGCCGGTGACCTCGATCGCGTTACCGCGACGTTCCTGACCCTCGACCCGTCCACGACGGCGCGAGAGGTCACCGATGACATCGCCGACGTAATCCTCCGGCGTGACGACGGTGACGGCGAAGATGGGCTCGAGCAGCGTCGGCTTAGCGCGCTTGACACTCTCCTGGGCGCCGAGCGAGCCGGCGACCTTGAAAGCGATCTCGGACGAGTCGGTGTCGTGCGACTTGCCGTCGACGAGGGTGATCTTGACGTCGACCAGCGGGTAGCCGGCGAGGGGGCCGGAGCCCATCGCCTCCTCGGCGCCCTGCTTGACGGCCTTGATGTACTCGCTCGGGACCGAGCCACCCTTGGTGGCGTTGACGAACTCGAAGCCCTCGCCGTGGTTCGGCTCGATGTCGAAGTAGACGATGCCGAACTGGCCGGAACCACCGGTCTGGCGAACGAAGCGACCCTCGATCTTCTTCGCGGAGCCCTTGACGGTCTCGCGGTAGGAGACCTGCGGGCGGCCGACGTTGGCCTCAACCTTGAACTCGCGCTTCATGCGGTCGACCAGCACCTCGAGGTGCAGCTCGCCCATGCCCGAGATCTCGGTCTGGCCGGACTCTTCGTTGGTCTCGACGCGGAAGGTCGGGTCTTCCTGAGCCAGACGGCCCAGAGCGATCGACATCTTCTCCTGGTCGGACTTGGTCTTCGGCTCGACGGACACCTTGATGACCGGCTCCGGGAAGTTCATCGACTCCAGGACGACCGGGCTCGAGGCGATGCAGAGCGTGTCACCGGTGACGACCGACTTGAGACCCACGGCTGCGGCGATGTCGCCGGCGTAGACCTTGTCGATGTCCTTACGGTCGTTGGCGTGCATCTCCAGGATGCGGCCGATGCGCTCGGTGCGGCCCGTGCGCGGGTTGAGCACCGAGTCACCCTTGTTCAGGGTGCCCGAGTAGACGCGGAAGAACGTGAGCGAACCGACGTGCGGGTCGGTCATGATCTTGAAGCCGATGGCTGCGAACGGACCTTCGTCGCTGCTGGCGCGCTCGGTCTCCGGGCCCTCTTCGCCTCCCTTGAGGACTTCGAAGCCCTTGATGGCAGGAACGTCGAGCGGGCTCGGGAGGTAATCGACCACGGCGTCGAGCAGCAGCTGAACGCCCTTGTTCTTGAAGGACGAGCCACAGAGGACCGGGTTGACGGTCAGCGCGAGGACTGCCTTGCGGATGGCGGTCTTGAGCTTGTCGACCGGGATCTCGGCGTCTTCGAGGTGAAGCTCCATGACCTCGTCGTCCTGATCGGCGACGGCGTCGAGGAGGACTTCACGCGCTTCAGCGGCAGCGTCGGCGTAGTCATCCGGGATGTCGATGACGTCGATGTCCTCACCGAGGTCATCGTTGTAGATGTGCGCCTTCATCTCGACGAGGTCGATGATGCCCTTGAAGTCGCCCTCAGCACCGATCGGCAGCTGGATCGGAATCGCGTTCGCGCCGAGGCGATCGATCATCGTGCGGACCGACATCTCGTAGTCGGCACCGGTGCGGTCCATCTTGTTCACGTAGGCGATACGCGGGACGCCGTAGTCGTTGGCCTGGCGCCACACCGTCTCGGACTGCGGCTCAACGCCGGCAACCGAGTCGAACACGGCGACGGAGCCGTCGAGCACGCGCAGGGAGCGCTGCACCTCGACGGTGAAGTCGACGTGGCCCGGGGTGTCGATGATGTTGATCCGGTGCTTGTTCCACTCGGCGGTGGTCGCAGCAGAGGTGATCGTGATGCCACGCTCCTGCTCCTGCTCCATCCAGTCCATGGTGGCGGCGCCGTCGTGGACCTCACCGATCTTGTAGTTACGACCCGTGTAGTAAAGGATCCGCTCAGTCGTCGTCGTCTTGCCGGCGTCGACGTGAGCCATGATCCCGATGTTGCGGGTCTTCTCGAGAGTGAATTCGCGGGGCATGGGCGTGAAAGAGGGCCTGTGTGAAAGAGGAGGCGAGGCGTGGTGACCGGCAGGCGGCGACCGTCGACTCCCGCGCGCGGAAGTCGAGCGAGCCCCGGGGAAAGCCATCAGGGCAAGCAGGCGCGCCAGCGAGAAGCCGGCGCGAGCAACGACTATAGCCCACTACGACAAACGGCGCGCCCTGGGGACGCGCCGTTTGAAAGGACTAGTGCGCCGGGATCAACCGGCGAGAAGCGTGATGACTACCAGCGGTAGTGCGCGAAGGCCTTGTTGGCCTGCGCCATGCGGAAGATGTCGTCCTTGCGCTTGTAGGCGCCACCCTGATGCGACTGTGCATCGAGGAGTTCGCCGGCGAGACGCTCGGCCATCGTGCGCTCGCGGCGCTGACGGGCAAACTCAACGAGCCAGCGAACGGCCAGCGTGCGCGAGCGGCGCTGCGGAACTTCGACCGGGACCTGGTAGGTCGCGCCACCGACACGGCGGGAGCGAACCTCCAGCTGCGGGGTGAGCTCGGTGAGCGAAAGCTCGAGCTGCTCGAGGGCGTCGCCACCGGTCTTGGAGGCGAGGATGTCGAGTGCGTCGTAGACGATCTTCTCGGCGGTGCTCTTCTTCCCGTCGAGCATCACGCGGTTGATGACCTGCGTGACGACACGGGAACGGTGAACGGAGTCCGGCTCAATCGGCCGGATTTGGGCTGCTGCGCGGCGGGGCATGGAGTCCTAGTTACTTCTTCTTGACGCCGTACATCGAGCGGGACTGCTTGCGGTCCGACACTCCGGCAGCGTCGAGCGTGCCGCGTACGACCTTGTAGCGCACACCCGGGAGATCCTTCACACGACCACCACGCACGAGCACGACGGAGTGCTCCTGGAGGTTGTGCCCCTCACCGGGGATGTAGGCAGTGACCTCGATACCCGAGGACACGCGAACACGAGCGACCTTACGAAGCGCGGAGTTCGGCTTCTTCGGGGTCGTGGTGTACACGCGGGTGCAGACACCGCGCCGCTGGGGAGCGGCGACCTTCTTCTTCGCGCCCTTCCCGGACTTCAGACCCGGGGTGGCGAGCTTCTTCGGCTTTGCGGTGCGGCCCTTGCGGACGAGCTGGCTCGTAGTCGGCATGTGACGAGGGAATGTAGCAACCCCAGGCCCACGGGGGCGCCTCCCTGGCGCACAGGCTTCCTGCGGCGTGCCGCAGACGCCCTCAATTCGAGCACGCCGAGCGGCGGGAGTCAAGGCTTGACAGGTCGTCCGGCCTGGGCGACAGCGTGTGGCAAAACGGCCCTGAGCAGGGGTTCCAGCTCCGCGAGCGCTTTCGGGGAGCCGGGCAAGTTCACAATCACCACGGCGCCGAGGGTCCCGGCGCGCCCACGCGAGAGCGACGCCATCGGCGTCTTGCTCATCGAGGCCGCCCGCAGCGCTTCGGCAAGCCCGGGCGCCTCGCGGTCGATCACGTCGGCCGTCGCCTCGGGGGTGAGGTCGTCCGGCGTGAGGCCGGTGCCGCCCAGGGTCAGAACGAGCTGGACGCCCGGGACGGCAGCGGCGTCACGCAGGGCCTGGGCAATCCCGGCGCGGTCGTCGGACACCATGACCTCGTGGGCCACGGTCCACCCCGCGCGCTCGGTGAACTCGGCCAGCGCGTGGCGCGAGCGGTCGGGCGCAGTCCCCGCGGAGCGACTTGTAGAGACGTGGACGGCGGCGATCGTCAGTGCGGCAGCCGACGGGGCGTGTTTCGCATCGCCGCCATCCTCAGCCGAGGGCGCCGGCGACGGGGTCATAACGCCGGCATTTGAACGTTTAGCGCCAGGGACGCTGAAGTCTCGGCGCCCGCCGGCCTTCTCGACGACGCGCACGTCGTCGATGCTCGCGTGTTGCTCGATTGCCTTGACCATGTCGTAGACCGTCAGCGCCGCGATCAACACCGCGGTGAGGGCCTCGATCTCCACCCCCGTCTTGCCGCTGGTACGGGCGAAGCTCTCGAGATGGACCGCACCGGCGGCCTCATCGACGCTCGCGTCGAGGTCGATCTTGGTGAGTGGCAACGGATGGGCGAGCGGGACCAGCTCGGCGGTGCGCTTGGCGGCCATGATGCCGGCCAGGCGTGCGGTCGAGAGCACCTCGCCCTTGGGCATGTTCCCCGCCGCAATGAGGGACGCCGTCGACGGCGAGACGCGCACCGTGGCGATCGCGCGAGCGTGGCGATCGGTCACGGCCTTGTCGGACACGTCCACCATCCGAGCCGAGCCGTCGGCCGCCAGGTGCGTCAGCCCACCTGGCCCGGGCTCCGCCGTCGTGACGGCCGCGGCAGCCTCGGCGACCGTCCGGACCCCGGAGACCCTCTCACCGTCCACGAGGGTGGCGGTCTCCCCCACGACCTCGGACTTCCAGATCGGCACGCGGCGCTTGATCTCGTCGAGGGCCTCGCGAGCCGCCTCGAAGGCTGGACCGCGGTGCGGCGAGGCAGTAGCGACGAGGAGCGCCGCCTCGGCGGCCGGGACTCGGCCCAGCCGGTGGTGTAGCGCGATGGCGTGGAGCCCGTGGCGCGACGCCAAATCGGCGCCGATCCGAGACAACTCTCGCTCGGCAAGTTCGGCGTGGGCCTCGAACTCGAGGGCGTCGACGTCCCGCGGGGTCCCCTGAAACAGGACGGTTCCACCGGCAGTCGAGCTGGCCACGGCCGCCAGCACCTCACTCGCGTCGAGCGGTGCCTCGGTCACGCGAACCGAGATCGTCGGCGCCGCAGCCGAGGCCGAGGCAGGCGCGCCACCGCTGACGGGCGGAACGAGTGAGAGCCAGGCACCCTCGTGAAGCACGACCGACGGGTCGGCGAACTCGCCGTCGACGGCGAGGACGATGCTGCCCGCCAGCCCCTCGAGGCCGAACTCGGCCAGGAGTGCCGCGGCCAGCTCGCCGGCGGTCGTGTCGACGGGGACCTCGCGCAGGATCGTGGATTCACCGACCACAGCCCGAACCTGCGCAAAGAGCCGGAGGGTCACGACGATCGTGCTGGCAGGGTTGGTCACGCGAGCCCTCCACAGGGGTCGAGTTCGATCACGTCGACGAACGCACCGGCGGCCAAGGGGGCGTCGGCCGGAGGCAGCAACACCAGGACGTTGGCGGAGGCGAGGGCGGCGACCATGTGCGAGCCCTGCCCCTGCAACACGTCGACGACCTCGCCGGTTCGGACCCCGCGCAGGGCGAGCCAGCGCGTGGCGTCGGGCTTCGCCGCTGCGCCGAGTGGGAGCGTCGCAGCGGTGAGCGCCGACGATGCGGCGCCGCTAAGCGCGCGAATCGCTGGGACGAGAAACAGGCGGGCGATCGCGTAGGCCGATACGGGGTTGCCAGGAAGCCCGAACCAGAGCTGGCCGCTCCCTTTGCGCACACCGATCGCCGTCGGCTGGCCGGGGCGCAGCAGCAATCGCTCCACGACCAGCTCGACCCCGAGTTCCTTGAGTACGGGGCGCGTGTGGTCATGCCGCCCCACGGACAGACCGCCGGTCACCAGAACGATGTCGCAAGGGGCGAGTCCGTCGAGCACGGCCGCAAGCTCGGTGCGACCATCCGGGGCATGCAGCACCTCGCCAACCTCGCCGCCGGCGGCCCGGACCAGCGCAGGGAGCGCGATGCCGTGGGTGTCCGTCACCTGGCCGGGGCCGACGGGCGCGCCTGGCGGGACGACCTCGTCGCCGGTGACCACCACACTGACGACTGGGCGCCGGTGGCATGGCACGGTGGCCTGCCCAGCGGCGGCCAGCGCCACGAGGTGGTGCGGGCCCAACCGAGTGCCGGACGCGACGACCTCGCCGCCGACCTCCAGGTCCTCACCGGCGAACCGGATGTTGTGGCCGAGCGGGACGGCGGGGAGGCTCACGCGATCGCCGTCGATCACGGCGTCCTCGATCTTGACGACGGCGTCTACCCCCGTCGGAACGGTCCCGCCGGTCGCAATTCGCACCGCCCCACCGACAGGCAGCTCACCGACGAACGGCTCTCCGGCGCGGCTCTCGCCAGCGATCAGGGCGCGCACATGCGGTCCGTCAGCGCTGCAAACGCCGAAGCCGTCCATCGCGGAGTTCGTCTCACGCGGCAGCGCGACGGTCGAACGGACCGTTCCCGAGAGTGTGCGGCTCGCGGCGGCAGCAATCGAGACGTCCTCGCTGGGCAGCGGTGCCAACCGAGGCATGAGTCGTTCCCAGGCCACCGGCGGCGAGACTGCCGTGGTCGCCGCACGCAGCTGGACGGGGTCGTCGGTGCGGGCGCCTGCCATCCCCTACAGCCTGACACGAAGCCGCCGTCGACCGGGATCGCGTTTGCAGACGGGCGCCAGCGATGACCGCCGCGCGGATCGGCGTGGTCCTGGCGGGCGGACGCGCAACCCGGATGGGTGGCGACAAGGCCGGAGCGATGCTGCATGGCCAGACGCTGCTCGAGCGGGCGGTGTGCACCGTTGAGGCAGCGGGACTCGAGCCGCGGGTGTGCGTTCGCAGCGGGACGAAACTCCCTGTGCTGGAGCGCCCACCCGGTGCGGAGATGTGGAGCGAACCTCGCGGCGTCGAGGCGGGCGCGCACCCGCTCGCTGGCCTCGCCTACGCGCTGACCCAGGCAGGCGAGCCGATCGTCGCGCTGCCCGTGGACCTCCCCCTGCTTCCCCCGGAGGTGCTCACGGCGCTCGCGGCCTGGCCGAACCCATTCGTGATCGTCGGTGCGCGCGGGCGACCAGCAGCGTTGGTCGTCCGGCTCGGACCCGAGCATGCCGACGCTCTCGCCGCAGCGGCATCGAACGGCGCCCCTGCCCTGCGAACGCTCGTCGGGCTCGGAGCCTGCGTGATCGACCTGTCTGAGCTGACCCCAGGCCTCGATGCGGCCCGGGCCCTGCGAAACGTCAACACTCCGGAGGACCTCGAGACGGTTGCCGCACTCACCAAACGCTGAGGCCCGCGGGCAGCGACGATGGCAAACGCCTAGGGGGCTTTGTACGCCGCGACCCAGTCACCATCGGTTCGAGTGCTCGACCCGGCAGGCGCCGTCGTCCCCAGGTACGCAACCGACACCCCGACGATGCGCCCGTTCAGCAGTTTGGGGCTCTGGGGCGCAACCATGCGCGGGAACCGCTAATGATGGCGCGTCAATCCCGCTCGGGGATCTCCTTGGCCCGGGCCAGCGCCTCGGTCGGGCTCAGCCCCGCCTGCGCCGCGAGCCACGTCGCGACCGGCGCCGCCTGGCGGCGGCTCGCATGCGCCGCCACCCCGGCGACCTTGAGCAGCTCCTCGATGTCTGCGGCAGACGGCGCCGGGACGTCGAGCGCCGCCGCATAGTCGGCGAGCCACAAGGGCACGCTCTCATCAAGCCAGTCAGGTGCGTCAGACATGACGCGATCTTGCCACCCCCGGCGGATCCACCGGCGAACCCACCTGGCGCCCGCGTCTTACCCGCCGATGGCGCTCATCGGGCGATCCGGAGGCTGGAATCCCGGCTCGTTGATGCCGTGCGTCTTGGGTTTGGTCCAGACGGCGGCGCGGATCTTGTCTTCGAGTTCCTGCGCAGGCGTGCCGTCGCGCAGGGCAGTGCGCAGATCGGCCTCCTCATGCGAGAAGAGGCAAGAGCGCAGCTGGCCGTCGGCCGTGAGGCGGAGGCGGTCGCAGGCGCCGCAGAACGGCTCGCTGACCGAGGCGATCAGACCGACCTGCTGCTCGCGGCCGTCGGCCATCCGCAGCAGATACCGCTGCGCTGTCGCCGACGGCGGCGCCGGCAGGGCGGTCAGCTCGCCACGTGCGGCGAACAGGGCGCGGAGCGCGGAGCCACTGACGCCGTCGTCCGGGGTCCACCGGCGGTCGGCATCCAGCGGCATCGGCTCGATGAATCGCAGCTCAGCATCGACCGACGCGGCCACGGCCAGCAGCCCATCAAGGGAATCCTCGGTGATGCCCTTGAGCGCCACCGCGTTGATCTTGATCGGCGTGAGCTCGGGGTGGCGACGCGCCTCGAGCAGGCCGTCGACGACGCGGTCCAGATCGTCCCGCCGAGTTACCGCCTTGAAGTGCTCGGGATCGGTGGAATCCAGCGAGACGTTGAGCCGGACTCCACCGGCCGCCGCCAGCGCCGGGGCCTGCTGGGCGAGCAGCACGCCGTTGGTCGTCAGGGCGAGGTCTTCCAGGCCGGGCAACTCGTGGAGGCGGGCGACGATCTCAGCGAGGTCGCGGCGCAGCAGCGGCTCGCCGCCGGTGAGCCGGATCGTCCTAATTCCAAGCCCGATGAGGACCTCGGCCACCCGCACGATCTCGTCGGCACTGAGGTGCTCTTCGCGGGGCTGCCACGGGAGCCCCTCGGCGGGCATGCAATACGTACACCGCAGGTTGCAGCGGTCGGTCAGCGAGATGCGGACGTCACGCGCGACGCGGCCGTGCTGATCGACCAGCTCCCCGCGGACTGGCGTGGTCGCAGCGGCGAGCGGCAGGGGAACCAGCGACGGCATCACGCGAGGCATCGACACGCACGATAGGGACCGCAGCCCTCGACCGGCGGACCTTGACGCCGGACCGCCCAGGTGCAGGGCGCCCTGCCGGCCCCTCACCGAGACCGCCGCGGGTCGCCGCGTTACGGGACGGTTTCCGGACGATGAAGAACAAATCTTCAGGGCCCCAAAACACGGGGAACTTCGCCCGGCGGACAAGGCGCTTTGTCCAGCTGGCCAACCCCGACCGGAGCCCAACTCGGCAACTTCGAAGGCGGGTCGTGGCAACTGTTACGAGCGTGTTTCAGCTCGCGAAACGCAAGGTAACAGCCCCGTCCCCCAAGACGCCAGCCGACCAGCTTCCGCGTCAGACCAAGCGCCCCAACCGCCTTCGCCCCAGACCCCAAGGAACCACCCGAGATGCACATCCTCATCATCGGCGGCGGCATCGCCGCCCAGTCGCTCGCCGAAGCGCTGCGCGAGCGTGACACCACCGCTCGCATCACGATGATCTGCGAGGAGCCCCGCCTGCCGTGGGACCGCGTCTCCCTGTCTCATCTCCTCGTCGATGGCGACGACGTCTCCGAGCTGCAGCTGCGTCCGGAGTCTTGGTACGAGGATCACGGCGTTGAGGTCAAGACGGGCACCAAGGTCATCTTCCTCGACACCGCCAGGAGCCTGGTCCGTCTCGACGACGACTCCGAACTGTCCTACGACCGCTGCGTGCTGGCGACCGGCAGCGAGGCGCTCATGCCGCCGATCCCGGGCATCAAGCAGAAGGGCGTCGTCGCGTTCCGCTCGCCCGAGGACTGCGTCGCCATTCAAGAGGTCGCCGACCTCGGCAAGAACTGCGTCGTCATCGGGGGCGGCCTGCTCGGCCTCGAGGCCGCCCGCGGCATCGCCTCGCGCGGCGCCCCGGTCACGGTGATCCACCTGATGGACCGCCTGATGGAGCGCCAGCTCGACGCCTCCGCTGCCGCCCTCCTGGCCCCGGCGATGGAGGAACTCGACGTGAAGGTCCTCCTCGGCAAGTCGACGGAGACCATCGTCGGCAACGAAGACGGGCAGGTCACCGGGCTTCATTTCACCGACGGCGAGACGATCGACGCCGAGCTCGTCGTCGTCGCGATCGGCATCAAGTCCCGCACCGATCTGGCCAAGACGGCCGGCCTTGATGTCAAGCGCGGCATCGTCGTCGACGACCGCCTGCAGACCAGCGCGCCGAACGTCTGGGCGATCGGCGAGTGCGCCGAGCACCGCGGCATGGTCTACGGCATCGTCGCGCCGATCCACGACCAGACGCAGATCGCGGCCGAGTCGATCCTGGGCGCGCCGGAGGCCTTCTACGGTGGCTCCGTCCTGAGCGCCAAGCTCAAGATCATGGGCGTCGATCTGGTGTCGATCGGCTCGGCCGAAGGCTCCGGCGCCACGGTCGAGGATCGCGACGCGCGCTCCTACCGCAAGCTCATCGTCGAGAACGGCAAGCTCACTGGCGCCGTCCTGATGGGCGACATCAAGGGCCACGAGCTCCTGCTCGACAAGGTCAAGAACAACTTCGAGGTCGAAGACGCCCTCTCGCTGCTGGCCGAGGCCAGCAAGGCGAGCGCTGCCGATCTGCCCGACACCGCGCAGGTCTGTAACTGCAACGGCGTCTGCAAGGGAGACATCGTCCAGGCCATCCAGGAGCACGACCTGGGGTCGACCGCCGAGGTCGTCGCCAAGACGCGCGCCGGCGCCGGCTGCGGCACGTGCAAGCCGCTCGTCAAGGAGATCCTCCTCGACGTGCGCGGCGGCAAGGTCGACGAGAACACCTACCTCTGCGCATGCCTGAAGCAGACCCGCGAGGAGTGCGCGTCGGCGATTCGTGAGCAGGGCCTGGAGTCGGTCTCCGAGGTCGCCGCCGCTTGCGGCACCGGGCGCGAGTGCGGCGCCTGCAACCCGGCCCTGGCCTACCTCGTCTCCGAAATCAAGGAGAACCAGCACCGCGAAGAGCGCCACGCCCGCTACATCAACGACCGCGTCCACGGCAACATCCAAAAGGACGGCACCTTCTCGGTCGTCCCGCGGATGAAGGGCGGCGTCACGACCTCCGCCGAGCTGCGCCGCATCGCCGACGCCGCCGACAAGTTCGAGATCGAGACGATCAAGGTCACCGGCGGCCAGCGCATCGACCTGCTCGGCGTGAAGAAGGAAGACCTTCCCGCCATCTGGGAGGCGCTCGACATGCCCTCCGGCATGGCCTACGCCAAGTCCGTGCGCACCGTCAAGACGTGCGTGGGCAACGTCCACTGCCGCTTCGGGCTCGACGACTCCATGAACACCGGCGTCAAGCTCGAGGGCATGCTCGAGGGCCTCCACACGCCCGCGAAGGTGAAGCTCGGCGTGACGGGCTGCCCGCGCAACTGCGCCGAGGCCTACATCAAAGACATCGGCCTGGTGGCCATCGAGGGCGGCTGGGAGGTCTACGTCGGCGGCGCCGGTGGCACCGAGGTGCGCAAGGGCGATCTGCTGTGCACCGTCGACACCAAGGAAGAGGCGATCTCCGCCTCGATCACGTTCCTGCAGTACTACCGCGAGACCGCGGACTACAAGGAGCGCACCTACACCTACATGGAGAACCGCGGCCTGGAAGCCATCCAGGCGGTCGTGTTCGACGAGGTTGAAGGCCCCGCGCTGCGGGAGCGGTTCCACCTGGCGCAGGCGGCCGCGATCCAAGATCCGTGGCTCGAGCGCAGGAAGCCTGCCGTCGCGAATCAGTTCTCTGAGCTCGACACCGACGCGCCCGTGTTCGGTGATGCCCCGATGTTCGAGGACTCAGAGCCGATGACCGTCGGCCCACCGGCCGGCGTCGCTGCTGCCTCGAACCTGATTGCCGTCACCTACACCACCCCGGAGAAGTCCTGATGATCCCCGCTGAGATCACCGCCGCCGCCACCGATCTGGCCTCCGACGGCTGGGTTCGCGTCGGGCGCCTGCAAGACCTCCCGGTGCTCGAAGGGCGCCGCACGACCATCGAGGGGCGCCGCGTCGCCGTCTTCCGCCTGCTCGATGACGCGCTCGCCGCCATCGACGCAACGTGCCCGCACAAGGCGGGCCCGTTGCAGGACGGCCTCGTCGCCGACAACTGCGTCACCTGCCCGCTCCATGACCGCCGTATCGACCTGTCGAGCGGCCAGATGATCGGCTACGACGACCGCGTCGCCGTGCATGAGGTCCACCAGGTCGGTGACGACGTCTGGGTGCGACTCTCGTCAACGCCGCAGACGCCCACCGAGGCCGAGCGGGCCGGCGACGCGGCTCCGGCAGCGGTTTGAGCACCAGCCCACAGGACGTCAAGTCGACCTGCCCGTACTGCGGGGTCGGCTGCGGGATCGTGGCGACGGTCGAAGCTGGCCGACTGCTGTCGGTCCGTGGCGACGACACCCACCCCGTCAACCGCGGGCGGACGTGCCGCAAGCCGATCGAGCTCCCGAGCGCGGCGCACAGCCGCAGCCGAGCCCTCACGCCTCGCCGGCGCGTGGCGCGTGGCGCACGCGCGGAGACGATCACGTGGGACCGCGCAACCGACGAGATCGCCGCACGCCTGCTTGAGATCCGCGAGCAGCACGGGCCGCAGGCGATCGGGTTCTACATCTCCGGCCAGCTGCTGACGGAGGACTATTACTCCGTCAACAAGCTCGCCAAGGGCGTCATCGGCACCAACACCGTCGATTCCAACTCCCGCCTGTGCATGAGCTCGGCCGTCGCCGGTTACCGCGAGACCTTTGGCTACGACGGCCCTCCGCCCGGCTACGAGGACCTCGACGTCGCCGACCACCTCTTCCTGCTGGGCACCAACACGGCCGCTTGCCACCCGATCATCTGGGGTCGCATCCAGGACCGCATCGCTACCGGCGGCGAGGTCGTCGTCGTCGACCCGCGCCGCAGTGCAACGGCCCGCGGCGCGCACTTGCACCTCCCCGTCAAGCCGGGCGGCGACCTGCCGCTGCTGCTCGGGATGATTCACGTGATCGACCGTGACGGCATGGTCGATCGCACCTATTGCGACGCCTCGGTCGACGGCGTCGAAGCGTTCCTCGCCGAAGCCCGCCAGTGGACGCCCGAGCGCGCAGCCACCGAAAGCGGCGTCGACGCGGACCTGATCGTCGACGCGGCGCACCGCTTCGGCACCGCCAACCGGGCGATGGCGCTCTGGTCGATGGGCGCCAACCAGTCGACGAGCGGCACGCGTATCAACCGCGCCCTCCACGCGCTGTGCCTGCTGACGGGCAACATCGGCCGCCCCGGGACGGGTCCGCTCTCGCTGACCGGCCAGCCCAACGCCATGGGGGGCCGCGAGGTCGGCGGACTCGCCGACCTGCTCCCGGGCTACCGCACGATCAAGCACGAGGCCGACCGCAAGGCGGTCGCCGCGTACTGGGGCGTCGATGAGATCCCCGTCGCACAGGGCATCGCCGACCGCCCGGGCCTGGTCGCCTCGGATCTGTATTCGGCGCTGGAGTCCGGGGAGCTGAAGGCGATCTGGATCGTCGCGACCAACCCGGTCGTGAGCTTCCCCGACGCCAATCGCGTGAAGCGTGCACTCGAGCGGGCCGAGCTCGTGATCCTGCAGGACGCCTACGAGCCGACCGAGACCAGCGTCTACGCCGACTACCTCCTCCCCGCCGCCCAGTGGCCGGAGAAGGAAGGCACGATGACCAACTCCGAGCGCCGCGTGTCTCGCCTGCGGGCCGCCGTGGCGCCGCCCGGCGAGGCTCGCCCGGACTGGGAGATCTTTGCCAGCGTCGGCCGGGCCATGGGGGCCGAGGCCGCCTTCCCGTGGACGTCGGCCGCCGACGTCCACGCCGAGTACGTCGGACTGACCGCCGGTCGCCTCTGCGATCAGACCGGCCTAAGCCACGAGCGACTTGACCGCGACGGGGCGCTGCAGTGGCCGGTCCCGGCGACGCCCGAGGGCCAGCCGAACCATCCGGGCACATCCCGGCTCTATGAAGACGGGACCTTCCGCACGCCGTCCGGACGTGCTCAGCTCGCGGCCCCGGTCGTGGACGGCCCCGCTGAGCCTGCCTCCGAAGACTTCCCGCTGCGGCTGACGACTGGCCGACTCGCGGGCCACTGGCACACGATGTCGCGCACCGGCCGCTCCCCCACCCTGCGCTCCGCCGACCCTGAACCTCTCCTTGAGGTTCACCCTCAGGACCTTGGCGATCTTGCCGCCGACGGCGAACTCGTGCGAGTGCGCTCGCGACGCGGCTGGGTGGTGTTGCGGGTTCGCGTCGACGACTCCCTTCCCGTTGGCGTGGCGTTTGCGCCCTTCCACTGGGGTGAGCTGTTCGCCACGCCCGGCCACGGCGCGGTGAACTCGGTGACGATCGACGCCACCGATCCGACCTCACGACAGCCTGAGCTCAAGGGCTGCGCGGTGCGGCTGGAATCCGTCAAGCGACGGGCAAAGCACAGCGTCAACCGCCCGACCCGCCTCGTCGTCGTCGGTGGCGGACCCGCTGCTGTGGCCGTGCTCGAGGAGGCGTTCAAGCACCGGCCGCCCTCGGATTGGACGGTCACCGTGCTGTGCGCAGAGGAGATCGCTCCGTATGACCGCATCGCACTGTCGCGCGCGCTGGCACCCGACGGCCCCCGTGACCTCGCGCTCAAGGATGCGTCGTGGTACCGCGAGCGGGGCGTGCGCCTCGCCCTCGGGACGCCGGTCGCCGTGATCGACACTGCCCAAAAGCATGTGATCTGCGAGAGCGGCGAGCGGGTGGCCTACGACAAGGTCGTCATTGCGACCGGGTCTCGGGTTGCCACCCCTCCGATCCTTGGCCTTGGACTCCACGGCGTCGTGCGTCTCCGCACCGAGCAGGAAGCCAACCAGATCCGTGCGGCGATCGGACCCGGCAAGACGGTCGCCGTCGTTGGCGGCGGCCTCCTCGGGTTGGAAGCCGCGGCTGCACTCGCCGAGCACGGCGCGCAGGTGTCGGTCGTCCATGGCGGCCCGCGCCTGATGGAGCGCCAGCTCGATGCCGGCTCCGCCAAGTGGCTGCAGCGGCGCGTCGAAGAACGGGGCATCACCTGCCATGTGGGGTCATTCTGCGACGAGCTCCTGGAGTGGGAAGGACGCGTCGTCGGCGTGAAGCTCAAGAACGAGACGGTCGTGCCCGCGGATCTCGTCGTGATGGCCACCGGGGTGAGCCCAGTCATCTCCGTGGCGGCCCGGGCCGGCATCAAGACCGAGCGTGGCATCACCGTCGACGATCAGATGCGCACGTCCGCGCCGGACGTGTGGGCCGTCGGCGAGTGCGCGCAGCACGAGGGCATGATCTACGGCACGTGGGCGCCGATCGCCGAGCAGGCCAAGGTCATCGGCGCCGACCTCAGCGGGCGCCCGGCCGGCTTCCGCGGCAAACCGCAGCCGACGCGGCTCAAGGTGCCCGGCATCGAACTCTTCTCGTGCGGCAATCCCACGGCGGAGATTGGCGACCCGGACCTCGATGAGGTCGTCACCGTCGACTCGCGCTCTGGCACGTACCGCCGCTTGGTGTTCAAGGGACGCGACCTGGTCGGCGCGGTCTTGATGGGCGACCTCTCGCTCGCGGGGCAGCTCACGCGCCTCCTCGAGGAGGGTGGTGCATTGCCGGACTCCGTCTTGGACGGCCTCGTCGCGGGCGTCGCCGTGGATCCCGCTGACGAACTCGTTTGCAGCTGCAAGTCGGTGACGGCACAAGCCATCACCGATGCCGCGCTCAGCGGCGCCGGCACCGTGGAGGACGTGCGCGAGCGCACCGGCGCCTCCAGCGGGTGCGGCAGCTGCACCAATCGTGTCCGCCAGCTGGTCGCAGCGCATGTCGCTGCCGCGGCGGCACCGAGCGAGCCGACGCCCGCCGCCTAGCGGCGGCGGCGCCGACGCTCACACTGGCCGCGTTGCGGATCCGGGGCGTTGGGGCTCTCGGATCCGCACCGCGCGCTAGCTGCGGCTCCTCGCGACACCTGGCCACTGCAACCCCCAACGGTTGCAGCGCGGTGGGGCTCGCGCGCGTAAGGCCGTTTTTGGGCGTTCGGGACGCCAGCCCCACTGAGTGCAACCCCAGCAGGTTGCATCCACCTGACATCACGCGCCCGCCACCGACGTTCGCGCCGAAACCGCCGCACGCCCGGCGGGTTCAGCGCGAAGGCCAACCCCCGCAACCACCAACGGTTGCAGCCCGCCCGGCGCCCCCAGGCGCCGCAGCGATCGCCATTCCACCGCCGCCAGCGGCCCAGTCGCCGACGCCGCCCCCCGCTCAGTCCCGCTGCCACCTCTGCCGCCGCACCCACCAACGAACGACGCGGCCGCCGCCCCGGGACGGGGGCGACGGCCGCGTTGGTGCGCCCCGGAGGGCCTGGTGCGGGAGGTCTGAGCGGGCGGGCCGGAGCCTGTGCCGCTTGGCCGGCTAGACGCCGACTGGAATGCGCTCGGGTTCCGGCTCGGACACCGGAGCCACCGCGATCGGGGCGTGCGAGTCAGCCCCCGGGACGCGGATGTAGAAGAACCACGTCATGGCGAAGAACACCGCGTAGGCGCCGACGAACACCCAGAGTGCGGGAACGGCCCAGTCGGCGTTGGCGATCGCGATCGAGAGTTTCTCGGCCGGCGTCTCGGCGGCCTTCACCAGCGCGGAGACTTCAAGGCTGGACTGGCGCAGGACGACCTGAACGAGGAAGCCGCCGAACGCGCCGATGGCGCCGGCGATGCCGATCACGGCGGCGGCACGGCGCTTGTATTCGACCTGCATCAGGGCGTCGATTGCGCCGGTGCGGGCAGCCTCTTCGTGGCCGAGGCGCTTGAAGATCGACGGGATCATCCGGTAGGTGGAGCCGTTGCCGACACCAGCGAGGAAGAACACGCCCATGAACGAGGCGAAGAACGCCCAGAAGGAGCGGTTGTTGATGCCGACGATCGCGAGGATCGTGAAGGCAGCCAGACCGGCAAACACCCCCAGCGTGACCTTCGCGCCGCCCACGCGATCAGACAACCAACCGCCGAACGGGCGGGCGACCGAACCGATGAGGGCACCCAAGAACGCGAGTCCGGCGAGGTAGGTCCCGATGAACGGGTGCTGGCCAAGGAACTCCGGGAAGGTGTTCTTGATGAGCACCGGGAACGCGAACGAGAAGCCGATGAACGTGCCGAACGTGCCGATGTAGAGGATCGACATGATCCACGTGTGGGGCTCCGTCATCGCGAGCTTGTAGGAGCGTTTGTCTGCCTTCGCATCGGTCAGCGAGTCCATGTAGAGGGCGGCGCAGAGGGCAGCAACGATGATGAATGGGATCCAGAGCAGCCCGGCGTAGGCCAGGTTGACGTCATGGATCGGGAGCTTCACCGCGGCCGACGGAACGCCGACGATGATCACCAGCGGCACGACCAGCTGGGTGATCGCGACGCCGAGGTTGCCGCCGGCAGCGTTGATCCCCAAGGCAAGACCCTTGTGACGATCGGGGTAGAAGTGCGAGATGTTCGCCATCGACGAGCTGAAGTTGCCGCCACCGACGCCGGCGGTTGCCGCACAGCCCAGCAGGACCCAGAACTGCGTGTCGGCGGACTGCTCGACCAGCCAACCGCTCGGAACGACGACGGCAGCCAGCGTCGCTGGGATCAGCAGCAACAACGCGCTAATCGTGGTCCATGCGCGTCCGCCGTACTTCGGCACCGCGAACGTGTACGGAATCCGCAGCGTCGCGCCGACGAGGTTCGGCACGGCGATGAGCCAGAACTGCTGCGACACCGTGACGGTGATCCCCACGTTGCCGAGGTTGAGGACGATGACGCCCCACAGGACCCAGATGCTGAAGCCGATGTTCTCGGCAAACACGCTGAAGATGAGGTTCTTCCTCGCGATGGCCTTGCCCTCGCGCTCCCAGAACTCTTCGTTGTCAGGCTCCCAGTGGTCGATCCACTTGCCTCGGGTCAGAACGCTCACGGCGCCTCCATCAGGTCGGGCTTCGATGGCACCAATGGTTCGGGATGGGCGTAACGCGACCGTGACTCCGCCATTACCGCCGCGTATCGGAGTGTTACGCCCGGATTTCCGCGTGTGACGCCGGTCGCGACCTGCACGACGCCTGCCGCACCGCTTGGGACGCAGGGCCAAATCGGCTCGCCACTTTGCACAGGACCACCGCCGCTGACACGCCTAGTCGGCGCGCCCTTCCCACCGGTAGCCGACGCTTCGAAGCGTGCGGATGCGCTCGGCATGCTCTGGCCCGAGCTTCGCGCGGAGGCGACGAATGTGGACGTCGACCGTCCGGGCTCCGCCGTAGTAGTCGTAGCCCCACACGTTGCTCAGCAGCGCCTCGCGCGAGAAGACGCGATCGGGGTTGACGACGAAGAACTTCAGGAGCTCGTACTCCATGTAGGTGAAGTCGATCGGCTTGCCGTCGACCTTGACCTGGTAGGTGGCACGGTTGATCTCCAGGCTTCCCGAGACCACGAGGTCGTTGTCGAACGGGGTGCGTACGCCGTATCGAGCCCGCCCAACTCGAGCTTGGAGCTCACGCGACGTGAACGGATGGACGATCAGCTCGCCGCCGAAAGAGGCATAGGACCTCGCCGTCAGACGCTGCTCGTCGGCGACCAAGATCACGGGGAGCCGTTTGAGCTCCTCATCGGCGGTGAGCTGCTGCGTCACCTGCTCCACGCCGTCGACGACGACCACGAGGACCGGCAGGCGGACGAGTGCCGATCGATCGATCGTGTCGGCGGGCTCAACCCGGTAGGGCTCAAAACCGAGGACCGTGAGCGCCCGGTCGATCGTCACGGCCAGATCGCTCTGCTCGGCGAGAATGAGAACGTCGTTCACAGCTGGGGCAGCGACTGCCGGCGCTCGAACTCGGTGATGTGCGCGGCGAACGCCTCATAATCTCGACGCTTGTTCTGCACGAACCAGTTGACCATGCGCTCGCCGAGCGTCTCGCGCACGAACTCGGATTGCTCGAACAGGTCGGTCGCCTCACGCAGGTCGCGCGGCAGACGGGCACCGTGGCCGGCTTCCGTGGTCTCCGGCTGTAGCTCGTACTCACCCTCGATGCCCCTCAGGCCAGCCGCCAGCACGAGCGCCAGGACGAGGTACGGGTTGGCTCCCGCATCCGCGAGCCGCAACTCAATGCGCTTGGCGGAGGCCCGCCCGGGACGATGCCCCGGCACACGAACCAGCGGGTTCGAGAGTTCCCGACTCCAATTCACGGCACTCGGCGCCTCGAAGCCGTCGGCGAGGCGCGTGTAGGAGTTCAGCCACTGGTTCGTGACGGCAGTGAACTCGGGGGCGTGCTTGAGCACGCCGGCCATGAACCGCTCGCCGACGACCGACAGTGGGCGCTCCGGATGCTCGTCGTCGTGGAACGCGTTGCAGGCCTGGTCGTCGAAGAGCGACGCGTGGATATGCATGCCCGAGCCCGGGTGGCCCTCAAGCGGCTTGGGCATGAACGACGCGTAACAGCCGAGGTTGTGGGCCGCCTGCTTCATGACCATCCGGAAGGTCAGGATGTCGTCGGCGGTCGTGACGGCGTCCGCGTGGGCCAACACCACCTCATGCTGGGAAGGCCCGGCCTCGTGGTAGGAGGCCTTCACCGGCACGCCGAGCTGCTCGAGGAACTCGATCGAGTTCCGACGAAAGTCGGTGGCCAGGTCGTTGGGCGTCAGATCGAAGTACCCACCGGCATCGAGCGGCACCGGCTCGCCGTGCTCCGGCAGCGCCTTGAACAGGTAGCACTCGATCTCGGCGCCGACTTGAAGGCTGTACCCCAGGTCGGCTGCCCGGGCCACGACCTTCTTGAGCGTGGCCCGGGGGTCGCCGTCAAACGGTCGACCGTCTGGCAGCTCGATATCCGCGAACATCCTGGCGACGTTGGCGTCTTCGCGCCACGGGAGCACTTGAAACGACGTCACGTCCGGCCGAGCGACGACGTCCTGCTCGGCGCGGCGGGTCCCGCCCTGCAGCGCAGACCCGTCGAAGCCGACGCCGTCCTCGATGGCGTTCTCCAGCTCAGAGATGGGGAACGCCACGCCCTTGATGGTTCCGATGACGTCGACGTACCAGAGCCGGATGAACGAGACGCCGCGCTCTCGGGCAGTCCCGAGCACGTACTCGATGTTGTGGTTCACGAGCAAGATTCAACCAATCGCCGGTGGCGAGAATCTCATCCAAGTGGAGGAAATTCTCGCCGTTCGCAAGATCGTGCGACGCACGCCTTTGTGCTTCTCAGCTACACCGCGACGGGCTCCGGGACCACGAGCTTCTCCTGAAGCAGATGGACGAGTTCCTCCGTCACCTCTTGGTAGCGAGGATCGGCGGTGATATTAGCCTTGACCCGCGGTCGCTCGATGTCGACGTCGATGACCGCCGCCACCGACGGCAACGGCGCGTTCGCCATCACGACGACGCGGTCAGCAAGGAAGATCGCCTCGTCGATGCCGTGCGTCACCATGATCACCGTTTCGGTGTCTGACTCCGAGGCCCAGAGATCCATCAGCTGGTTTTGCAGATGCGCCCGCGTGAGCGCATCGAGCGCGCCAAACGGCTCGTCGAGCAGCAACACCTTCGGACCAACCGAGAAGGCCCGCGCCACCGCGGCGCGCTGCCGCATCCCGCCCGAGATCTGGTCGGGCCGCTTGTTGCGGTGCTGCCAGAGGCCGGTGCTGCGCAGGTACTTCTCCGTCGCCGTCCTCGTCTGCTCCTTCGAGCGATCCGGACGGGCCGAGTGTGCGGCCTCGTAGACGTTGTCGTAGACCGTCATCCACGGCAACAGCGAGTAGTTCTGGAACACGATCGCGCGGTCCGGCCCCGGCCCGGTGACCGGCTCGCCGTCGAGCAGGATCTGGCCGGCGTCAGGCTCGACGAGGCCGCCGATCGCCGACAAGAGCGTCGACTTGCCGCAGCCCGAGTGCCCGATCACGGAGATGAACTCGCCCCGCGCGATGTCGAGGTCCACGCCGCGGAGCACCTCCTGGGAGCCGTTCTTGGTGTGGAAGGTCTTGCGGACCCCCTGGATGTTGAGCGTCATGGCTAGCGCCCCTCGGCGTAGGTGAACTTCTTGAGCAAGAGCCCGAACGCCATGTCGAGCAGCAGGCCGACGATGCCGATCAGGATGATCGCGGCGACGACTGAAGCCAGATCGTCGGCGTTGTAGGAATCCCAGACGAAGAACCCGATGCCGTTGGATCCGGAGAGCATCTCGACGGCCACGATGACCATCCAGGCGATGCCCATCGAGATGCGCATGCCCGTGATGATCGAGGGCAGCGAATACGGCGCGAGGACGTGCCGGACGTACTTGTAGGTGCTGAACCGGAAGACCCGGGCCACGTTCTTGTGGTCCTCGGGGACCGAGCCCACGCCGAACGCCGTATTGATCAGCGTCGGCCAAAGCGCGGTGATGAAGATCACGAAGATCGCCGAGTTGCCGGAGTCCTTGAGGACCACGAGACCGAGCGGGAACCATGCGAGCGGCGAGACCGGGCGCAGGAGCTGCGCCACCGGGTTGACGATCATGAACATCCGCCGGCTGGCGCCGATGACCACGCCGAGTGGCACGGCCACGAGCACGGCCAGGACGAACCCCTGGAAGACCCGCTGCAGCGAGGTGGCCAACTGGAGACCCACACCAAGGTCGTTCGGGCCGTTGTCATGGAAGGGCGAGGAGAGCAGCGTCGCGAGTTGCGACAGGCCTTCCTTGGGCGTCGGCAGATCGGGCGCCAGGACGGCGACCCCCTGCCACAGCGCAATGAGACCGAGGAATCCGATGCCGGCGTAGCCAAACGAACTGAGGGAGGCCGCGAGCCCCGCGCCCCGCCGCCGCGCGGGGGGCGCGGCGGCGGGAGGCACGGACGCGACCAACGAATCGACGCCCGGGGCGGCAGGCCCCGCGTCCATCTGAAGGTCGGTGGGGGTCATGACCGTGAGGCCTCCTTCTCAACCTGAGCCGGGTCGAACGTGGTGTTGTCGAGCTTGACCGTGAACGGCGCCATGTCGTCGTCGGGCACGGCGACGCCCTCGGCCTTGGCGGCCGCGGTGTAGACGTCGGTGAGGATGATCGAGTCGGCGATCGTCTTGTAGTCGGGCGCCGACTTGATCAGGCCGAAGCGCTGGTACTGCGCCATGAACCAGTACGCGTAGGACTTGCGCGGGAAGTTCGTCTGGCCGTCGCGGAAGAACTTCATCGACGTGTCGGTGTAGGTCTTGCTGCCGAGGCCAGCACCCAGGTCGTACTTGCCGCTGAGGCGACCCTCGATCGCCTCCGGCTTGGCCTTGACGAACGCCGGCGTGCCGATGGTCTCGGCGACCTTCGGGGTGTTGCCGGGCGTGTCGATGAACTTGCTCGCCTCCAGGATTGCGCCGATGACCTTCTTGAGATCCTCGGTGCGCTCAGCGGCGAACTTCTCGTTGGCGACGAGTGCCTTCTCCGGGTGCTGCTCCCAGATGTCCTGGGAGGTGATCGCCGTGAAGCCGATGCCCTCCTTGACGGCGACGGCGTTCCAGGGCTCGCCGACGGAGTAGCCGTCCATGTTGCCGACCTTCATGTTGGCGACCATCTGCGGCGGCGGGATCGGAATGATCTTCGGCGCATCCATGGGGATGCCCGCTGCCATGAGCCAGTAGCGCAGCCAGGTGTCGTGCGTGCCGCCCGGGAAGGTCATGGCGAGGGTCTTGCCCTTGCCGCCGTTGAGCGCGGCCTTCGCAGCTGCGAGGTCGCCGTAGCCGGCGGCCGACAGGCCCTTCTCAAGGGTGATCGCCTGGCCGTTGTTGTTGAGGATCATGGCGATCTTCAGCGCCGTGTTGCCGGCCTTGCCACCGACGCCGGCGGCCACCGAGAACGGCATGCTCGACAGGCAGTGGGCGAGGTCGATGTCGCCGTTGAGCAGGGCATCACGGGTCGCCGGCCACGAGGCCTGCTTGACGATCTCAACGTTGAGGCCACGGGCCTTGTAGTAGCCAAGAGCTTCGGCCATCACGACCGACGCGCAGTCCGTCAGGGCGATGAAGCCGATCTTGATCGGCTTGCTCGCCCCGCCGCCGGAAGCCGTGGCCGTCGACTTCTCTTCGCTGCCGCAGGCCGACAGGACGGTAGGAATGGAGGTGGCGGCGACGAGTGATGCGCCGCCGCGCAGCAGCGCACTTCGGCGGCTGATCCGTTCTGACATGGAGGTCCTCTGGAACACGTGGGGTGGGTGTGTGCGTCGGTGAGAGCCGGAGCGACGCGGCAGAAGCTACGCACGCTTTGTGTCGCCTCCGTCTCTCTTCCATTTCGAGGCCGTGACGCTCCATGAACAGGACATGTCGCTGCGTGACGGCCGTCACCTCATTTGGGGGGCGACTCTCACCGATGGAGGTGGATCGGGCGTTCCGGTTCTCCCTGCGTACAACCCGGATATCTGGACACGCTCGTCCTCTTCGTGCGGTGGCGCGGAAACCGACCTAGCATGCGTGCGCAGGATGCCGTCACACCCGCTCGACCCGCTGACCTCCGACGAGATCCGTGAGGCGGTCGGCGCCCTGCGGGCCAGCCAGGCCCTGGACGACGGCTGGCGTTTTGCGTCGATCGAGGTCGTCGAACCGCCGAAGGACGTCGTCCGGGCGTTCGACGACGGGTCGCTCCCGACCCCTCCGGTGCGCCGGGCACAGCTCAATTGCTGGAGCGCCGCCGTTCCAGACAGCACGCACACCGGGATCGTTCGCCTGGCCGCCGACGACGGCGCCGCGACGGTCGAGTCATGGGAGGCCCGGCCGGGCAAGCACGCCAACGTCACCGTCGACGAGTTCCATGCCGTCGACCACGCGCTGCGGGCAGACCCTGCGGTGCTCGACGAACTCGCGGGGCGCGGGGTCACCGACCTGAGCCTGGTCGTCTTCGACGTATGGGCCTTCGCCGGATTCCTGGTGCCGGAGGCCTACCGCGACCGACGCGTCGGCTGGACCGACGTGTGGGTCCGCAAGGAGCCCGGCGCGAACCCGTACGCCAATCCTGTCCCGGGCCTCTGCCTGCTGGTCGACCTGAACTCCGCCACGCTGCTGGAGATCGAGCGCCACGGCGACGTGACCCCGGCTGCCGCGATGGGTGAGTACGTGCCGGCGCTCGTGCCCGGTCAGACGCTGCGCGACGACCGCAAGCCGCTGGAGATCGAGCAACCGGAAGGGGTGTCGTTCACCCTCGAGGGCAACCTGCTGCGCTGGCAGCGCTGGTCGCTGCGGCTCGGCTTCAACCACCGCGAGGGCCTGGTCCTCCACACGGTGGGCTACGAGGACGCCGGACGCGTTCGGCCAATCGCCCACCGGATGAGCTTTGCCGAGATGGTGGTCCCCTACCGCGACCCAACGCCAACGCACGCGCGGCGAACCGCCTTTGACATCGGCGAGTGGGGGCTGGGATTCATGACCACGTCGCTGGAGCTCGGCTGCGACTGCCTCGGCGAGATCACCTACGTCGACGCCGTCCTGCACGACGCATTCGGCGAGCCTCGCGAGATTCCGCAGGCGATCTGTCTGCACGAAGAAGACGCCGGCGTGCTGTGGAAGCACGTCGACGAGCAGGGCGGCTCCGAGGTCCGGCGGATGCGACGGATGGTGATCTCGTTCCACGTGACCGTCGCCAACTACGAGTACCTCACCTATTGGCGCCTCTACGAGGACGGCAACATCGAGTGCGAGGTCCGTGCGACCGGGATCATGGTGACCACGCCGTTCAACGAGGGCGCCGCGCCGCCCTACGGCACGATCGTCGACGACCGCACCTACGCCCCGATTCACCAGCACTTCATTGTGGCGCGGCTCGATCTCGACGTCGACGGGCCAGCGAACACCGTCCACATGACGGAGACACAGATCGCGCCAGTGGCGCCTGACAATCCGCACGGCCTCGGCCTGGTGCAGGCGAGCACGCCGCTGAAGACCGAACTCGAGGGCATTCAGGACTTCAGCTGGGACACCCAGCGCGCATGGAAGGTCGTCAATCCCGGCTCGCTCAACGCCCACGGCACGCCGGTGGCCTACAAGCTCGTGCCCGGAGCAGCGTTCCCGTCGATGTTCCCCAAGGACTCCCCGATCCTCCAGCGGGCCGGCGTGATCGACCACACCCTGTGGGTGACGCCGCAACGCGACGACGAACGCTGGCCCTGCGGCGAGTTCGTCGTCCAGAGCACCGACGACGACGGCCTTCCGACCTGGACAGCCCAAGACCGCCCGATCGAGAACACCGATGTCGTCCTCTGGTACGTCTTCGGGATCCACCACGTGCCGCGCGTGGAGGACTGGCCCGTGATGCCGTCGGACACGGTGGCGTTCTGGCTCAAGCCGACGGGGTTCTTCGACCGCAACCCGTCGCTCGACGTGGCGCCGTCGCCGGGCCACGGCGAGGGCGGGCACTGCCACTGAGCCTCAGCGGGCGTCGACCCGGGCTAGGGCGCGCCCGTGGGGTCGTTGGCACAGGACAGGTTGCGGTCTGAGGAGTGCGGCGCTGGCAGCGCCAGCAGCGCGTCCTTGTGCCGCGTGTAGTCCATCAGCTCGGCGGCGATGGACTCATGAATGCCGGTACTGAGGGGGTAGGTCGTCACCGAACCGGTGCACTGCGCACCCCCGCCGAAGACGTTCCCGTGGGTCGTCAGCGTTCCGCTGGGCTGCGTGACGCGCCAGTTCGCTGCGCCGACGAGTCGCTCTGAGCCGGCGGGGTAGACCACGCCGTCATTTCCGGCCCGGAACGTGGAGTACTCGATCCAGCCGCCCGGGTCCGTGTCGCCCATGGGGGTCTCGTCGCCGCTGTTGCTCGCCCGCTGGACCGGACCGCCCGGGTCGGCGGCCTCGCAGGCAAACCGGTACGACAACCAGTAGCAGCGGCCCACCGGGAACAGCGGGCTGGTGGAGCCGTGCGACGGCGGCACGACGCCGACCCAGTCGTCGATGAGCGCGGCGCAGCCGGGAACGGTCTTGATGCAAAGGCGGGTGACGATGGTGCCGTAGGACTGGGCGACCACGTCGATCTTGGTGGCAGCCGTGATCCCTGGCCTGCCCTCGAAGCTGGCCTTGTACGCCACGAGCTTGGCGAAGAAGCGCGTCGCCAAGGCGGTGGGCGACGTGCCGCAGTTGTCGAAACGAGTTGCGACGGGTTCTGGGGCCACGCCGCGCCAGGCCTGAACCATGTCGGCCGCAACAGGCTGGATGCCGACGTCCTTCCACCGCTGCGGCGGGTCGGTGAGCACGGCCGCGTACCGAGCGGTCTGCCCGTCTCCCGCGACGCAGTTCGCCGTCCAGCCGTCGACGGTGAGGACGGGCTCAATCGTTCCAGGCGTCGTCGCCGAGTTTGAGACCTGGTCGGCGCTGGCCGACGCGACCGGGCCAAGCAGCGGAGCGAGCGCCACCAGAACGGTGGCGAGGCGAGCACGGAGGTGAGACACGGAGCTCCTGGGACGGGTGACGGGGCGGTGCTGCCACCGCGCGATGCCAACGCTACGGATTCAACCAAAGAACGGTGTGGCGATCACCTATTTCGTGCGGGTCGACCGGACCGTCAGAATGGACCGGTGCCTGATGCTGCCCGCCCGTTGCTGCTCGTCGACGTCGACGGCGTGCTCGCGCTCTTCAACCTGCAGGGCGAGCCGCCGGCCGGGGTCTGGCACATGATCGAGGGCTTCCCGTACTACCTGTCGACCGCCACCGCAGCCCTGCTGCACGAGGCCACCGACTACTTCGACCTGGCGTGGTGCACCGGCTGGGAGGACCGTGCGAACGACCACCTCCCCCGCCTGCTGGGTACGCCCGGGCCGCTGCCCGTCGTGTACTTCAAGCGCAACCCGGGCCGAGGGAACGCGCACTGGAAGCTCGACGAGATCGACGCCTTCGCCGCCGGCCGACCACTGGCGTGGATCGACGACGCTCTCGACGAACGCTGCACGGCCTGGGCGCAGACCCGGCACGCGGACGTCGCCCCCACGCTGCTGATCCAGACCGAGCCGCACCGGGGCCTGGATCGCCCGCACCTTGAGGAGCTGATCGCCTGGTCGGTCGACCTCTCGCGCCCAGCGAGCGGCTGAACAGCTGCGGCCGCTAGCGATCTCAGTGCGTGATCGTCTCGAGCGGCCGCTGATCCTCAGGCCGCCACCGCCAGGTGCCGATATTCGGGGGTGAGCCCACGAAAGCCCGCCCGATGACCGACCCCCACACCCACGGCGCCGCGGAGGCGGACGACGGCCGGCAGGACCTCGATCAGGTCCTGGCCGAGCGCGCCGCACTGGGCGATGACCGGGCGTTCGAGGCGCTGGTCGTGCGGCTCCGGCCGGGCCTGGTGGCACTGGCAGGCCGAGTCGTGCGCGACGGGCGCGCCGAGGACGCCGTCCAAGTCGCGCTCCTCAGCTTCCACCGCACGCTGCAGACCGGAGACGTTCCGCCCAACATCGCCGCCTGGCTGGCGGTGGTGACGCGGCGCGCCGCGATCGATCAGCTCCGCCGAACCTTGCCGACCGAGCAGATCTCGGCACGAGACATGCCGATCGCGAGTTCGGCCGAGGCGGACGCCGAGGCGCGAGGCGACCTTCGCGACGTCCTCGTCGGCGTGGCCGCGCTGCCGGAGGACGAGCGCGACGCGTTGCTCCTGCGCACCGTTGACGGCGCCGGGCACCGGGAGATTGGCGCACAGCTCAACGTTAGCCCTGGGCAGGCCCGACAGTTGATTCACCGGGCGCGGCGCCGACTGCGCGACGCCGCCGCGGTCCTGATCCCAGCCTGGATGGCCTTCCGAGTACAGGAGGCACGCGCCGCCTCCGCGCGCGTCGCCGACTGGGTTGGCGCTGGAGCCGCGGCCGGGCCTGCGCGGGTCGCGGCGGCGGTGATGGCCGTTGGGGCGGTCGGCGTGGTCGGCGCGCCGGCGACCCTGAGTTCGTGGAAGGGCGAGCCGCAACCGTCCCAGCACGCCGCAGGAGCACCCGTCGCGGTCGACGCCGACCGCCGGGGTACCGCAGCCGACGCACCACGCGCCTTCCTCGCCGGCGGCACCACCGAAACGACGCACGCCGCGACGAAGGTTCGCGTGTCCGATCTTCAGGCTCCGAACGCGTCTGGGTCGCCCAGGAAGGACCGAGGCCAGCCGCGCCCGAGTGCGGGGAGCGACCCAACGAACTCGGCGAGCGCCGACGACGCCTCAGGTCGACCGCTTCCGGCCACGTCGTCTCCTCACGCTCCGCAGTCGCCCGAGCCCTCACCGGCTCCAACTGCGGGCTCCGGGGGCAGCGGCGCATCTGCCCCTCATGGCGACGATGACGACGACCGGGCCGAGGCCCCGGAGTCGGCCGAGCCAGCCGGCTCAGACGACACCCCTGAGCCCAAGCCCGCGGAGGCACCAGAGCGGGTAGAGGCACCGGAGCCTGCCGACGACGAGCCCGAAGAAGAAGACGCTCCGCAGCCGGCCGAGAGCGAGTCCGACGACCGGGAGTAAGCCGGCCCCGTGGACGTTTGGACGACACCGAGTGACGACGGGCGACGTCCAGCGTTGGAGGGGTGAACGAGCGCCCCGCGCTCCCTGCTCACCGAGGTACCCGATGCACATCTTCCGCCCACTCCTCCTGGCCAGCGCCCTGGTCGCGCTTGGCACTCCGAGCGCCGCCCTGGCCGCGGGACGCGACAGCGACCATGACGGCATGCCGAATCGCTTTGAGAAGCGGTACCACCTGAAGGCCAGCGCCGACGACGCCGCGAAGGACAAGGACCGAGACGGCCTGTCGAACCTCGCCGAGTACCAGGCGAAGACCAACCCGCGGAAGGCCGACTCCGACCGGGACGGGGTCCGTGACTGCGACGAGGACGCCGATCAGGATGGCGCCCCCAACGACGCTGAGGACCAGGTCGGCAGCAACCCTGGAGATCGCGACAGCGACGACGACGGGGTCGAGGACGGCGACGAGCTCGCTGGCACCGTGACGTCGTTCGACGGGACGACGCTCGTCGTGGGACTCGTCGACGGCACGGTGGTCTCGGCAGCCGTGACCAGCAAGACCGAAGTCGAGTGCCCTGAAGACTCAGGCGCCAAGCCGACGACGACCACGGCGCCGCCGGCGACCGCGGCTCGCCTGCGGGAAGACGACGATCGCGAGGACGACGATTCCCGCGACCACGAGGACGAACCGAGGTCCGAGGACCACAGCGACGAGGACCACAGCGACGAGGACGACGCGAACTGCGGGGCCGCGTCGCTGGTGGCTGGGGCCGTGGTCCGCGAGGCTGAGGTCGAGGACGGCGTCTTCAAGAAGGTGAAGCTTGGCTAACGCGTCCGGAAAGGCCGAACTGGCTCAGGCCTTCCCCGTCAGGAGACGGTCCCAGTAGTAGCGCGGCAGGACGTGGCGCTTGAACTGGTACATGCTCCACCGCTCCTTGGTCTGGTCGAACGGGAAGGTCGGGGCCGGGCTGAGGTCGTAGTCGAACTCGGCCATCACGAGCTTGCCGTAGCCCGTGACGACAGGGCAGGCGGTGTAGCCGTCGTAGCGAGCGAACTCGGGCGCGTCGCCGGCGCCGAGGACCGCGAGGACGTTGGCCGCGGCGACCGGGGCCTGCTTGCGGATGGCGGCCCCGGTCTTCGACGTCGGGAGACTCGACGCGTCTCCCAGCGCAAAGACGTTGGGATGGCTTGGGCTCTGGAGCGTGTACTGGTCTACCTCGAGCCAGCCAGCGCCGTTCGCCAGTGGGCTCTCTCGCACGACGCGCGGGGCGCGCTGCGGCGGCGTCACGTGGATCATGTCGTAGCCGATCACAACCTCGGCACCGCCATTGGCGGCATCCTTGAAGACGGCCTCCTTCGCGTCTGGCCGCAGCTCGGTGAGGACGTGCTGAAAGCGGGCATCGATGCCACGCCGCTCGACGACGGCGTTCAGGGTCTTCGCGTAGGCCGGCACCGCGAAGATGCCGGGGGTGCCTGCGGCATAGATCACGTTCGTCGCGCCACGCACTCCCTGGCGACGGAACGCGTCGTCGGCGAGGTAGGCGATCTTCTGCGGCGCGCCTGCGCACTTGATCGGCGGGGGCGGCATGGTGAACAGCGCGGTTCCGCCTTGGAACGAGCGGATCGTCTGCCAGGTGTAGTCGACGTGCTCGTAGCTGTAGTTCGAGCAGACTCCGCCGCTGCCGACGGCGCCCTCAAGCCCGGGGATGGCGGCCCAGTCGAGTTCGATCCCGGCCGCCACGACGAGCACGTCGTAGCCGACCGTCTCCCCGCCCTCGAGGACGACTCGATCGTGTTCGGGGTCGAGCGCGTCCGCGCTCGCTTTGATCCATTCGACGCCAGGCGGAATCACGGACGACTGCGCGCGGGCGGTGGCCTGCTTGTCGACGACGCCACCACCAACGAGGGTCCAGAGCGGCTGGTAGTAGTGCGTCTCGGAGGGCTCGATCACGGCGACCGATCCACTCGGGAGCGCCGCAGACAGCCTCGCGGCCACGCTGATCCCGGCGTTGCCGCCGCCAACGACCACCACTCGAAAGCGACGCTCGGGCACACTCGTAAGACCGCCAATCGCCCGGCTGGCATGCGCAATGTTCTCGGTGGCCATCTGCCCCTCAACTCCAAATAGACGAAACCCCGACTAGTTTCGAATATTTAAAGTCGCCCCACTCAGTAGTCCCCCGCAGACTGCAGCGGCCCACACCCAAGAACGACAAAGGGCGCCCGAAGGCGCCCTGCGTCGTCCACACAAGGAGAAATGAAACGGCCCTCAGCGGTCGGCCAACTCCAGCACCGCCGTCAGCAATGAGCCGAGCCGGTCAGCCGGTAAGGCGATCCGGGCGCCGCAACGGCGGCGAGCGGGCCGGGGGATCCGGAGGCGAGCGTTAGGAGCAAGCCCGCAGGGCGCGGGCGACGAGCGAGACCGGAGGATTCCCCGGCCCGCTCGCCATACCTGCGGAGTCCCTACGCCTTGACGGCGTTCCAGATGAGTTTCATCACGTCGTCGATCCAACCATCCTGGTCGACCGTGCCGTTGAGCTGGCAGCCGATGACCATGCCACCGATGGAGGCCATGATGATCTCGAGGTCCACGTCGCTGCGGATCTCGCCGGCGTCGATGGCGGCCTGAAGGCGCGGGCGGACGGCTTCGGCGCGTGCGTCGACCATCCGTTCGCGGTAGAGGCGGCTGAATTCGACGTCGTGCCGGTACATGAGCCCGGCGCCGATCACTTCGGCGGCGCGGGTGTCCATGCCGTGCTTCATCCCGAGCACCAGGAGCTTGAGCCACTCCTGGATATCGGCCGGGCCTTCGGCCTGGAAGGCCTCGGGCAGCTCGGCGATCGCCGCGGTGGCGAGGTCGAGCCGGTGTTTGAACCGCCGGTAGATGGTCGTCTTGGCCACCCCCGAGTCCGCAGCGACCCGCTCAACGGTGAGGGCCGCAAGGCCTTCGTCGTTCAGGATCTGCCGCGCAGTCTTGAGGATCTTTGCGTCGACCTCGGACCGGCGGCGGGCATGGTATGCCGCTGCCGGGTGCTCGCGCACGGTCGTGTTCTCGGGGGTAGCCATGGTGTCCTACCGACCGCCTTCTGGTTCGATGTCGAGCTGTGCCAGCTCGTCTGCGAAGCCTGGGTCCCCCCCGAGACCGGCTCCAATGTCTTCGAGGGCCGAAAGGTCCTCGCCGATTGCTGCTCCCAGGTCGCCCAGGTCGTCGCCGAGACCAAGCTCAGCGGCGATCTCGTGTTCATCGAGCAGACCGAGGTCGTCGATGGCACGCGGGAGCGGTTCGTTGGGCTCAATCTCGATGCGGCGGTACTCCTTGAGTCCGGTCGCAGCGGGGATGAGCTTGCCGATGATGACGTTCTCCTTGAGACCCACCAGACGATCGACCTTACCTTCAAGGGCGGCGTCGGTGAGGACCTTGGTCGTCTCCTGGAAGGAGGCGGCCGAGAGGAACGATTCGGTGTTGAGGGAGGCCTTGGTGATACCGAGGATCACGTCCTCGTAGGCCGCGGTCTCCTTCTTCTCCTTCTTGAGCTGTTCGTTGACGTCCGCAAACTCGTAGCGGTCGACGAACTGGCCCGGCAGGTAGTCGGTGTCGCCCTTCTGATCGACACGGACCTTCTTCATCATCTGACGCACGATCACTTCGACGTGCTTGTCGTTGATGTCCACGCCCTGCTGCTTGTAGACCTTCTGCACCTCGGCGACGAGGTACTGCTCGGTCGCCGTGCGGCCGCGGATCGCCAGGAGCTCGTGCGGGTACAGCGATCCTTCGTTGATCTGGTGACCCGCCTTCACCTCCTGGTTGTTCTCCACGAAGACGCGCGTGCGACGCGGGAAGGCGTAGCGGTGCTCTTCGCCGGCCTCGTCGGTGACGACCACGGTGAGGGCCTTGTCGGTCTCCTCGATCGTGGCAACACCGTCGACCTCGGCGATCTTCGCGACGCCCTTCGGCTTGCGAGCCTCGAAGAGCTCGACGATGCGCGGCAGACCCGACGTGATGTCCGACCCTGCGACGCCACCGGTGTGGAAGGTACGCATGGTGAGCTGGGTTCCCGGCTCACCGATCGACTGGGCGGCGATGATGCCGACCGAGTCGCCGATCTGGGCGGTCTGGCCGGACGCCATCGAGCGGCCGTAGCAGTGCTGGCACAGGCCGGACTCAGCGCGGCACTTGAGCACCGAGCGAACCTGGATCATGCCGTCGACGGCGTCACCGGCGTCGGCGATCAGGCGTGCCAGCGAGGCGCGCGTGATCTCCTGGCCCTTGGTGACGGAGGCCTCGCCCTTGCCGATGTCCTTGATCGGGAAGCGCCCGACGAGGTTCTCGTTCGGGTTGCCTCCGTCGACGAACAGCGGGAGCTCGATGCCCTCGTCGGTGCCGCAGTCCTCCAGGCGCACGATGACGTCCTGGGAGACGTCGACGAGACGACGCGTGAGGTAACCGGAGTCGGCCGTACGAAGGGCCGTATCCGCGAGGCCCTTACGGGCACCGTGGGTCGAGATGAAGTACTCGAGAACCGAGAGGCCTTCCATGAAGTTGGCCTTGATCGGACGCTCGATCGTCTCGCCCTTCGGGTTGGCCATGAGGCCACGCATGCCGGCGAGCTGACGGATCTGCTTGAACGAGCCACGAGCGCCTGAGTTGGCCATCATGAAGATGGGGTTCAGCTCGTCGAGGTGCTCGGCCATCGCGTCACCGATCACGTCGGTCGCACGGTTCCACTGCTCGACGACCGCGTCCTTGCGCTCGACGTCGGTGATCAGGCCCATGTCGTACTGGTCCTGGATCCCGGCGACTTCCGCATCGAACCCGGCGAGGATCTCGCCCTTGTTCGGGGGCGTGATCACGTCGTTCTTGGAGACGGTGATGCCGGCGCGCGTGGCGTACTCGAACCCGATGTCCTTGAAGGTGTCGAGCACGAGCGACACGGTGGTGGCGCCGTAGTGCTGGATCAGGCCGTCGATCATCGAGACCGCGTCCTTCTTCTTCATGGACTGGTTCACGAAGACGTGACCGGCGGGGTCGAAGCCCTCGCCCACGGCATCAGCAAGCGCGCGCTTGATGCGCTCGTTGTAGATGATGCGGCCGACCGTCGTGAGGATGTGGCCGGTGTGGCCTTCCGGGCGGTACTCGGCCAGCTCGTGGACGGTGACGACCTTGAAGTCGACCGCCAGCTCAGCCTCTTGGGCCGAGCGGAACACGTGCGGACGCTTCGTGTCCTTGGGCCAGTCGGCGGTGCCGAGCTTGGCGCGCAGCTCGTTGAGCTCCGCTTCCTCGGGGCCATACGTCACGTAGTACTGGCCCAGGACCATGTCCTGGGTCGGCGTCGTGAGCGGGGCACCGTGGGCCGGCGAGAGGATGTTGTTGCTCGAGAGCATCAAGATCCGGGCCTCGGCCTGAGCCTCGGCACCGAGTGGGAGGTGGACGGCCATCTGGTCGCCGTCGAAGTCGGCGTTGAACGCGCCGCAGACGAGCGGGTGGACCTGAATGGCCTTGCCCTCAACGAGCTTGGGCTCAAACGCCTGGATACCCAGGCGGTGGAGCGTCGGCGCGCGGTTGAGGAGCACCGGGTGCTCGTGGATGACCTCTTCGAGGACATCCCAGACCTCGGGCAGTGCCGAGTCGACCATCTTCTTGGCGGCCTTGATGTTCTGCGCGGACTTGCGCTCGACGAGGCGGCTCATGATGAACGGCTTGAACAGCTCGAGGGCCATCAGCTTCGGCAGACCACACTGGTGGAGCTTCAGCGACGGACCGGAGACGATCACCGAACGGCCGGAGTAGTCGACGCGCTTGCCGAGCAGGTTCTGGCGGAACCGGCCCTGCTTGCCCTTGAGCATGTCCGAGAGGGACTTGAGCGCACGGTTGCCCGGGCCCGTCACGGGGCGACCACGGCGGCCGTTGTCGAACAGTGCGTCGACGGCCTCCTGGAGCATCCGCTTCTCGTTGTTGACGATGATCTCCGGCGCACCAAGGTCGATCAGCCGCTTGAGGCGGTTGTTGCGGTTGATGACGCGGCGGTAGAGGTCGTTGAGGTCCGACGTGGCAAAGCGGCCACCGTCGAGCTGCACCATCGGGCGCAGCTCCGGCGGGATGACCGGCACGGCCTCGAGGACCATGTGCTCGGGCAGGTTGCCGGACACCAGGAAGGCCGAGACGACCTTCAGGCGCTTGACGGCGCGCTGCTGCTTCTGGCCCTTGCCGTTCTTGACGAGGTCCTCGAGCTCTTCGCGCTCGGCTTCCAGGTCCACCTGCTGAAGCAGGTCGCGGACCGCTTCGGCACCCATGCCGCCGCGGAAGTACTCACCAAAGCCGTACGGCGAACCAAAGCGCTCGCGGAGCTCACGGAAGAGCGCCTCGTCGTGCTCGATGACCTGCGGCTCCATCGTCTGGAAGAACTCCCAGGCGGCGCGGAGGCGCTCCGAGGCGTCCTCGGTGTAGGCGATCGTGTCGTCGATCTCGAGCTCGAGGCTCTTACGCAGGTCCTTGAGGAGCTTGTCGCGATCCTCTTCGGCCAGCTTGGAGACGTTGACGTCGAGGAGCTCAGCCCACAGGAAGTCGTCGTCGTCGAAGCCGGTCTGCTTGCCGGACTCCAGGTAGGTCACGCGGCGAGCAAGGCGCTCCTGGAGCTCCAGGACGCGCTCTTCCTTGTCGGTCCCGTACTGCTCGATGGTCTCGTCGACCTGGCCACGGAGGCTGTCGAGGTCGGCCGCGCGTGCGTCGTCGTCGACCCACGTCACGATCGAAGCCGCGAAGTACAGGACCTTCTCCAGGTCCTTGGGGGCCATGTCGAGGAGGTAGCCGATGCGCGACGGGACGCCCTTGAAGAACCAGATGTGGCTCACGGGGGCGGCGAGGTCGATGTGACCCATCCGCTCGCGGCGGACCTTGGCACGGGTGACCTCGACGCCGCAGCGCTCGCAGACGATGCCGCGGTAGCGCACGCGCTTGTACTTACCGCAGTAGCACTCCCAGTCCTTGGTCGGACCGAAGATGCGCTCGTCGAACAGGCCGTCCTTTTCGGGACGGAGCGTGCGGTAGTTGATCGTCTCCGGCTTGGTGACCTCGCCGTGGGACCAGCTGCGGATCTGCTTGGAGGACGCGAGTCCGATTTCGATCGCGTCGAAGTTGTTGATGTCGATCATGTGATCTCTCTGACTTCTAACTGCTGACCCGGACTACTCGTCGCTCTCGGCCAGAGCCGATGCGTCGATGCTGTCCTGGCTGACCTCGGCGGTGTCGGTCGCAACCGCACCATCCGCGTCGGTCGTCTCGGTGGCCGCGGCGGCCTCGCCCTCGCCCGGGCCACGAACGCCCGAGAGGTCGATGCCGAGCTCTTCGGCGGCGCGGAGGAGGTCGTCCTCTTCCTCCTCGTCGCCCCCGTGCGTGCCGTCGTCGGAGACGACGTTCACGTCGAGTGCGAGCGACTGCATCTCCTTGAGGAGCACCTTGAACGACTCCGGAACCTGCGGCTCCGCAATGTTCTCGCCCTTGACGATTGCCTCGTACGCCTTGACGCGGCCGATGGTGTCGTCGGACTTGATGGTGAGCATCTCCTGGAGGGTGTACGCGGCGCCATATGCCTCAAGCGCCCACACCTCCATCTCACCGAAGCGCTGGCCACCGAACTGCGCCTTGCCGCCCAGCGGCTGCTGGGTGACGAGCGAGTACGGGCCGGTCGAACGGGCGTGGATCTTGTCGTCGACGAGGTGGTGCAGCTTCAGGATGTACATGTAGCCGACCGTCACCTGCTGGTCGAACGGCTCGCCGGTGCGGCCGTTGAACAGGGTGAACTTGCCCGAGGCCTTGCGGCCCTCGCGGCGAGTCTCGTCGATATCCATGCGGATACGACCCTTGTGCTCGTTCTGCCACTGCACGAGGGCGTTGTCGACGTCGGCCACGGTTGCGCCGTCGAAGACGGGCGTGGAGACGTAGACCTTGCCGTCGGTCTTGTGCTTGTTCTTGTAGGCCTCGGAGCCGTCGTCGTACCAGCCCTGCGCCGCAGCCCAACCGAGGTGCGTCTCCAGGATCTGGCCGACGTTCATGCGGGACGGAACGCCCAGCGGGTTGAGGATGACGTCGACCGGCGTGCCGTCCTCGAGGAACGGCATGTCGTGCTCGTCGACGATCTTCGAGATGACGCCCTTGTTGCCGTGGCGACCGGCGAGCTTGTCGCCCTCGGAGATCTTGCGCTTCTTCGCCACGAACACGCGCACGAGCTCGTTGACGCCCGGCGGCAGGTCGTCGCCGTCTTCGCGGTTGAACGTGAGGACGTCGATCACGACGCCACCCTCGCCGTGCGGCACCTTCAGGGAGGTGTCGCGCACGTCGCGAGCCTTCTCCTTGAAGATCGCGCGGATGAGCTTCTCCTCGGCGGTGAGCTCAGTCTCGCCCTTCGGCGTGACCTTGCCGACGAGCAGGTCGCCGGAGCTGACCTCGGCGCCGACGCGGACGATGCCGCGGTCGTCGAGGTTACGCAGCGACTCTTCCGAACGGTTCGGGATGTCGCGCGTGATCTCCTCGTCACCGAGCTTGGTCGTACGAGCATCGATCTCGTACTCCTCGATGTGCAGCGAGGTGAGGACGTCTTCCTTCACCAGGCGGCGGTTGAGGATGATGGCGTCCTCGAAGTTGTAGCCCTCCCAGGACATGAACGCGACCATCAGGTTCTTGCCCAGTGCCATCTCGCCGGCGCTCGTGGAGGAGCCGTCAGCGAGGACGTGGTTGAACTCGACGACTTCGCCCGAGGCGACCAGCGGACGCTGATGGATCAGCGTGCCCTGGTTGGAGCGCCGGAACTTGTCGAGCGGGTACTCGTCGATGCCGTCGGCGTGCTCGATGCGGATGAGCTTGGCGTCGACGTAGGAGACGGTGCCAGCGTGCTTGGCGAGGATGACGTCGCCGGTGTCCATGGCGGCGCGCTTCTCCACGCCGGTACCGATAACGGGGGCGTCGCTCTGCAGGAGCGGCACCGCCTGGCGCTGCATGTTGGATCCCATGAGCGCGCGGTTGGCGTCGTCGTGCTCGAGGAACGGGATCATCGCGGTCGCGACGGACCAGATCTGCTCCGGGGAGACGTCGATCAGGTCGACCTCTTCCGGCGGGACGATCGGGTACTGGCCAGCGAGCGTGCGGCAGACGACTTCCGTCGCCGTGATCTTGCCGCTGGCATCCATCTCGGTGTGCGCGAACGCGATCTTGAGCTGCTCCTCCTGCGTGGCGTCCAGGTGGACGACCTCGTCGGTGACGACGCCGTTCTTGACCACCTTGTAGGGCGTCGTGACGAAGCCGTACTCGGAGACCTGGGCGTAGCTGGAGAGCGAGCCGATGAGACCAATGTTCGGACCCTCAGGGGTCTCGATCGGGCACATGCGGCCGTAATGCGTCGGGTGGACGTCTCGCACCTCGATGGGTGCGCGCTCGCGGGTCAGGCCGCCGGCGCCAAGGGCCGAGAGCCGGCGACGATGCGTCAGGCCAGACAGGGAGTTCGTCTGGTCCATGAACTGCGAGAGCTGCGAGGAGCCGTAGAACTCCTTGAGCGCCGCGACGACCGGGCGGATGTTGATGATCGTCTGCGGCGTGATCGTGTCGGCATCCTCCGTGGTGAGGCGCTCGCGAACGACGCGCTCCATGCGGTAGAGGCCGATACGGAAGGCTTCCTGGATCAGCTCGCCGACGGTGCGCAGACGGCGGTTGCCGAAGTGCTCGTACTCGTCGATGTGCTCGGCGATCGGCTCGCGCGGGTAGGTGACGGCCTCGGCGGCGTAGTCCTTGATCTCCTCGCCCTCGGACGCATCCTCCGGGATACCGAGGAGCTTGGGCAGCGAGACGAGCTCGCGGATTAGCGCGATGATGTCGTCGTGCGTGAGCGTGCGGGTGTCGATGTCGACATCCAGGCCCAGGCGCGCGTTGAGCTTGTAGCGACCGACGCGCGTGAGGTCGTAGCGCTTGGGATCGAAGAAGAGCTGGTTGAGCAGGTTGCGGGCGTTGTCGACCGACGGCGGCTCGCCCGGGCGCTGCTTCTTGAAGAGCTCGATGAGGGAGCCCTCTTCGGTGCGGTGCACCTCGGAGTCGGCCTCGATCGTGTTGCGGATGTAGCGGGAGTCGTCGAACATCGCGGCGATCTCCTCATCCGAGGAGTAGCCCATCGCGCGCAGGAGGACGGTGACCGGCAGCTTGCGCTTGCGGTCGATGCGGACGTGCACCTTGCCCTTTTTGTCGATCTCGAGCTCGAGCCAGGAGCCACGGGCCGGCATGAGGTTGGCGGTGAAGAGCTGCTTCTCGCGGTCCTTCGCCTCCATCACGTAGGCGCCCGGCGAACGGACGAGCTGCGTGACGACGACACGCTCGGTGCCGTTGATGATGAACGTGCCACGCTCGGTCATCCACGGGAAGTCGCCCATGAAGACCTGCTGCTCGCGGATCTCACCGGTCTCGCGGTTGATGAACGCGACGGTGACCGTCAGCGGACGCGCGTAGGTGAGGTCCTTCTCGCGGCACTCCTCGATCGACGCGTTCGGCGGATCGAAACGGAGCTGACCGAAGTCAACGACCAGGTTGCCGGAGTAGTCCTCGATCGGGGAGATGTCGTCGATCGTGACGCGAAGGCCACCGGTCTCCGGATTGACGAGCCAGTCGAAGGACTGGCGCTGAATGTCGATCAGGTTCGGAAGTTCGCTGGTGCGATCGAGGCGCGCAAACGTGCGGCGCGTCCGCGAGGTCTGAACTGGCGGCAAGGCAGTTGCTCCTCAGAGAGTCTTGGGCGTGGTGCACAGGTCCGGTGGCGAACCGGCCGTGCTGAGCGACGAGTATTCGAGGGCGCACAACTTCCCTCGCGGCTGGCACCACGGACCCCGCTCCGGCTCTCCACGTAGTTTGCGTGGGCGCCCAAGGGAACGGCTTCGGCTATCTGCCAGCCTTCTTAACATAGCGAGTCAAACGGGCGAATGCGGAACGTGGCGCAACGGCGCGGCTCGATCTCGCTAGGTAGCGGCCCAACCGATTGTCGAGTTTGGCTTACATACCTTTTTCAAGTGCAACGATGGGTTGGTGATGCCGATGGGTACGGCAAGTGCCGTTTCCCCTGCGGCCAGCGACCCAAGTCCCAAGAGAAACCGAGAGCACGGATGCCTCTACGCAAGCAAGGCACGATTATCCCCAGCACGGCGCTACTGCTCGTGCTCGGCGCGGCCATCGTTCCGTCGTCGGCGAACGCTTGGTCCTGGGGCGGCTTCGGGTCCACGACTACGACGACCACGACGACCACTGCGCCCGCCGCGACTACGCCGGCCGCCCCAGTGGCCACGACTCCGACCACGACGGCCCCGGTGGCAACGACGCCGACCTCGACGCCGACCCCGGTGGCAACGACGCCCGTCGCCGCGCCGACCGGCTGCACGCCGCTGCCGACCACGAAGGCGTTCTCGAAGTTCGGCGACACCGCCGACTACTACCCCGCTCCCGGCGGCTCGTTTGAGTCCGGCCAGGCAGCCTGGAAGCTCACCACGGGCGCAAAGATCGTGTCCGGCAACGAGAACCTTGGCGTCGTCGGCGGCTCCAAGTCGCTGCAACTCCCGCCAGGCGGCACCGCCACCTCCCCGGAGTTCTGCGTCGACGAGACACAGCCCTCATTCCGCTTCGCGTCGAAGGTCTCGAGCCTGGATGGTGGCTACATCGCCGTCGTCCTCTGGCGCGACAGTGCGGGCAAGATCACCCAGTCGCGGTTCACGGCCTCCGGCCTGGGCACCTACTACAACAAGGCCACCGACTGGAACCCCTCGGCGATCAGCCCGCTCGCCACGAAGATCCCGCTCCTCAGCAGCGGCGGCAAGACGGCCACGGTGCAGCTGATGTTCGTGGGCACGATGAAGGCCTACGGGATCTTCGTCGGCGCCAAAGCGACCATCGACAGCGTCATGGTCGACCCGTACCGCCGGGGATAGTCAACACACACCACGATTCACCACTTTCCGTGCTCAACGGGCGGCCTCCGGGTCGCCCGTTGTCGTCTGCGAGCGTCCCCCGGTCGGGGTTCAGTGTGACCCCAGCCACCCGTCCAGGTGGCATGGGTCCAACAGTAGTTTTGGCCTCGCACCAAGGTTTCGGTCAGCCCCTTCTGGCCGCGCCGCGGTTCGGCGCCCCGCTCCAAGTGCCGAGCTGACCCTCTCCGTCCAGGAGGCCAGGATGCCTGTCACCACCCCCGCCACGTTCAAGCGCGCCAGCGCCGCCGCCGTCGTGGCCGTGTCGCTTGCGGCCCTACCCGCGTCGGCGCAGGCGTTCTCCTGGGAGGACCTCTTCAAGCCGCCGTCGACGGTGACCGCCCCGGTGACCGACTCCGCCGCCGACGTGTCGGTGCCGGTGACGGACGCCGTCTCCGGCACCGTCGATGGTTTGGCCGACGTGATCGACGAGGCGGCGACGGTGGGCGACGGCCCGACCGGTTGCCCCGCGACGCCGGTGACGAAGGCCTTCGCCAAGTTCGGCGACAGCGCCGACTACTCGCTGGCGCCGGGCGGCGACTTCGAGTCCCTCGCCGGGTGGAAGCTCAGCGGCGGTGCGCGGATCGTGGCCGGCAACGAGACCCTCGGGGTGCAGCCAGGCCGCAGCTCGTTGCGGCTGCCGATCGGCGCCGTCGCCGTGTCGCCGGAGTTCTGCGTCGACGAGACCAACCCGCATTTCCGGTTCGCCAGCAAGCCCGACAATGCCATCGCCGGCTACGAAGCCATCGTGCTGTATCGCAGTGCCGAGGGCTCCGTCCAGCAGGCGAAGTTCACGTCGTCCTCGGCGCAGTCGTGGGGCGCGGGGGCGTGGGCGCCGTCGAGCGTGAGCCCGCTGGCCACCAAGATTCCTTTGCTGGCGGGCGGGAGTACGGCGTCGGTCCAGTTGATGTTCGTCTCGACGGGCAACAAGCTCGCGGTCGGCGTGAACCTCTGGGGCCGGTTGACGGGCGGCACGGTCGGCACCGTCAGCATCGACAGCGTCATGGTGGATCCCTACCGGCGCGGCTAGCCCGAACCGGCACTGCGCCCGCGGCGGGCGCTCAGTATGCGGTCCGGCGGGGAGCGTCTGACTTGCCGCCCGGGTCTGCCATCGGATTGACGTCCGTCGGCAGCAAGCGCGAGCTGCCACGTGCCGATAGAGGAGGCATGAGCGTTCGTCCCACCGCCACGTCCCTTCCGCCGAGCCTTCGCGAGCACGCCACCGGCGTGGCGGCTTGGGCTCGTCTGGTGCTCTTGTGGACGCCGCTGAGTCTGGCGGTCGGCCTCGGTGTGATCGGTGGCTCGGTGACGGATCCGCGGTCGGCGATTGCCGGCCTGGCTGGCGCCGTGGCGACGTTCGTGCTCGCCGGCTCGATCGAGGTACACCGGGCGGCGAAGCGTGGTGCGTCGCCCCTGGCGGCGGGCGCGCTGCTGGCCACGCACGCTGCGGTGATCGTGACGCTCGCGGGCGTATTCGTGACGCTGCTCATCGCCGGTCGCTAGGCGCGAGCGGCGAGCGACGCCTAGGCTGCCGCGACGACGTCGCCGACGACGAATGCGAGCTGCGTCAGGGCGACAAGCATCAGCGTCAACCAGATGCCTTGAGTGCGTTCGGCGGCCTCAGCGTGCTGAACGCCGGCGCGTCGCTTGACCTCGAGCCCGGTGACGGTACTGGCGAGCAGCGTGGCGGCGGTAGTGAGGGCTGGGTCGGTGTTGGGCCTCACCGTCAGCGCGTCGAGCAGGTCGGCGGAAGCTCCGTCGCCGGTGGCCGCGGTCCGGTCGGCGGAGAACACCGACACGATCAGCGCGGCGAGGAGGCCTGCTCCGAACAGGCCGAGGCCGCCGGCGATCTCGATGAGCGACAGGTCGGCGCTTGGGCCGCTGAAGTCGCGGACGAACACGGCGAGGTAGACGACCTGGACGAACCCGAACCAGGCGGCGCCGATCTTGACGTAGTCGCGGGCGGCGCTCGAGAGCGCCCGGCCGCGTTTGCCTTCCTCGGCGACCAGCATGCGCGCGTAGGCGAGGGCGTCGGCGGAGCCGTCGGGGAGTGTGGGCGGGGTGTCGGACACGTTGGGACCTGGTTCGGAGCTCCGGCGTGCATTCGCGAAGCGAGCGAGAACGTAGCGCGTCGTGGCGCCCGGCGCGCGTCGGAGCCAGAACGACGAAGGGCCGCTTTCACAAGCGGCCCTTCTTCTTTGCGGGGCAAGGGTTGGAAACCCCGCCAAGGTTGTCGTGGCGTCGGCCGAAGCCAACGCCGAAGGAGCAGCTAGAGCTGCGCCGAGCTACTTGAGCTCGACGGAACCGCCAGCTTCCTCGAGCTCGGCCTTCAGCTTCTCAGCCTCGTCGCGCTCGATGCCTTCCTTGATGGCCTTCGGCGCCTCGTCGACGAGAGCCTTGGCCTCCTTGAGGCCGAGACCGGTGGCGGCACGGACGACCTTGATGACGCCGATCTTCTTGTCGCCAGCGGAGGTCAGGACGACGTCGACCGTGGTCGAAGCCTCTTCGGCCGGAGCAGCGTCGCCGCCACCGCCGCCACCGGCAGCCGGAGCTGCGACAGCAGCGGCCGAAACGCCGAACTCCTCTTCGAGCGCCTTGATGCGCTCAGAGAGCTCGAGCACGGTGATGCCCTTGAGCTCTTCAATCCAATCAGCAGTGCTGGTAGCCATAGTTGTTACTCCTTGGAATCAGTGTCGGAAGCGGCGTCCGCCGGAGCGGCTTCCGCAGTGGCGTCGGCGGGTGCCTCGGCCTCGGTTTCAGTGGCTTCGGCGGGTGCCTCGGCCTCAGTCGTGTCGGCCTCGGCGGCCGGAGCAGCCTCAGCAGCGGCGGGGGCAGCAGCGGCCGGCGCGTTGCCGCCGATGAGGCCCTCGTCGGCGATCTTCTGCAGCTGCACGGGGACAGCAGCGAGGATGGCGTTGAGCGTGCGCGCGGTGCCGGAGATCGGCGACGCGATGAGCGTGACGAGCTGCTGGACCAGCGTCTCGCGGCTCGGGAGCTTGGCGATCGAGACGACGTCGGCGCTGGAGAGGGCGTTGCCGTTGAGCAGGCCACCCTTCAGCTCGAGGATGTCGTTCGATTCCTTGACGAAGCCGTTGAGGATCTTCGCCGAGGCGGCCGCGTCACCGCGGACGAACGCCAGAGCGGTCGGGCCAGCGAGGTGCTCGTCGATCGACGAGACATCAGCCTTGGCGGCCGCAAGCTTGGTGACCGAGTTCTTGACGACCTTGAGGGTCGTCTCGTTCTCAAGCAGACGCGAGCGCAGCTCGCTGATCTGCGCGACGGTCAAGCCGCGGTAGTCGACGGCGTAGACCGCCTCCGCTGCTTCAAACTCGTAGGCGAGCGTGCCAACAGCGGCTTCTTTTTGTTGCCGGTTCATAGGCCTCCTAGGTCGGACTTCTGCCGCGCAGGTGCGCGGCCGCCGACGGTCTGCGGTGGCCTCGAGGGGTGAGCTTAAGCCGCGGCTGCGGTGTTGCTCTCCTCGAGGATGTCGCGGGTACGGGTGGGATCGACCTTGATGCCAGGACCCATGGTCGAGGCGATGGTGATCGAATGCAGGTAGCGGCCCTTGCTCGCCGACGGCTTCGCGCGAACGAGCTCGTCGATGACGGCCGCGTAGTTCTCAAGCAGCTTGGCCTGATCGAAGTCCTTCTTGCCGATCGAGAGGTGCACAATCGCGTTGCGATCGGTGCGGTACTCGACCTTGCCGGACTTGCTCTCTTCGACGGCCTTGGCGACGTCCATGGTCACGGTGCCGACCTTCGGGTTCGGCATCTTGCCCGAGGGGCCGAGGACGCGACCGAGGCGACCGACGAGCGGCATGAGATCCGGCGTGGCGATGACCACGTCGAAGTCGTTGAAGCCTTCTTCGATCTGCTTGGCGAGATCGTCGGTGCCGACGATGTCTGCGCCGGCCTCTTCGGCGGCCTTGGCCTTGTCGCCCTGGGCGAACACGACGACCTTGACGTCCTTGCCCAGACCGTGCGGCAGCGCGATCGTGCCACGGAGCTGCTCGTCCGCATGGCGGACGTTCAGGCCGGTGCGGACGTGAACTTCAACGGACTCGTTGAACTTCTTGCCCGGAAGGGTGGCCAGGAGGCTGATCGCCTCGGCAGGCTGGTACTCGCGAAGGCGATCGACCTGGGCGAGTGCCTCGGTGTATGCGCGGCTGTGCTTCGCCATTAGTCAATGACCTCTACGCCCATGGAACGCGCGGTGCCGGCGATAATCGGAATCGCCTGGTCGACCGTGTGGGCGTTCAGGTCGGGCAGCTTCTTTTCGGCGATCAGGCGCAGCTGTGCGGTGCTGATCTGGCCGACTTTGACGGTGTGCGGGGTGCCGGAGCCCTTAGCCAGGTTAATGGCCTGCTTGATGAGCACGGCGGCCGGCGGCGTCTTGACGACGAAGTCGAACGAGCGATCTTCGTAGACGGTGATGACGACCGGAATCGTCACGCCGTTATCTGCAGCCGTCTGGGCGTTAAACGCCTTGACGAACTCCATGATGTTCAGGCCGTGCTGACCCAGCGCAGGACCAACCGGCGGAGCAGGGGATGCCTGCCCGCCCGGCGCCTGGAGCCGGATCGTGGTGAGAACCTTCTTAGCCATCTTTTCGTCAGACCTTCTTGACCTGGTCGAAGCCAACTTCGACCGGGGTCTCGCGGCCGAAGATTGACACAAGCACCTTGAGTTTCGCCGCGTCCTCGTTGATCTCGGCGATCTCGCCAGAGAAGTCGGAGAGCGGGCCGGAGATGACCTTGACGGACTCCCCGATCGTGAACTGGCTGACCCGGGGGCGCGCCGTGGCGCCCGCCGTACCAGTCTGCTGTGCGCTGGCGCCACCCGTGGGGGCACCGCGCTTCAGGAGGCGGTCGATCTCGCCCTGCGTGAGGGGAATCGGCTCATCGCCTGCACCGACAAAGCCGGTGACGCCGGGAGTACCCCGGACCAAGCCCCACGTGTCCTCGTTCAGATTCATCTGAACGAGCACGTAGCCGGGCATGGTGCGCTTCTCAACGCTTTTCTTCTCGCCATCCTTGAGTTCGCTGACCGTCTCCGTGGGGACGACGATCTGACGAAGCGCGGCACGGTGGCCGAGCGTCATCGCGCGATGCTCAAGATTGCTCTTGACCTTGTTTTCGTGGCCAGAGTAAGTGTTGACGACGTACCAGCGGTACATAAAGGAAAAGTTCCCGTCCCTCTAGATGATGAGGTTGACGATCTGGCGGGCAATGACGTCGGCGACGCCAAGGTAAGCCCCGGCGATCACGACGAACCCGAGCGTGACCGCTGTGCCCTGGGCGACCTGTTGGCGATCGGGCCAGCGCACGCGCTGGAGCTCCGCCCACGAAGCCTTGAAGAAGCGGAAGACACGAGGTCCGCCGCCGCCGGTCGTCGTTTCGCCACCAACGACCTCGCCACCAGGGGCGGGGTCGAAATCGGTTTGCATCGTTGGCTCGGTGGGCGGCGCCATGTCGATCGGGGCACCGGTGATTCCGGCACGCGAGAGATTCTCGGCGTGCTGGGTCTCGGTGACCTGGTCGTCAGAGAAGACCGCGTCGACAACGTCGTCGCTGGCGTCTTCTGGCGCAGGGGTCAGCGCCTCCGCAGCCTCATCGGCTGGAAGGTCTTCACCCTTGCGCTTTGCGCGCCGGCGAGCAGCTGCGTCGTCGTTTCGAGCCACGAGTCAGCAATCCCGACTAGCGGGTCTCCCGATGGGCAGTATGCGTTTTGCACCACTTGCAGTACTTGCGAATTGCCAGGCGATCTGGCGTGTTTCGCTTCGACTTCGTGGTCTGGTAGTTACGGCGCTTGCACGTCTCGCAAGCGAGCGTGACTCCAATGCGCACATCTCCGCGGGCCATGAGGCTCTCCGGGGTATCGAGCAGACAGAACAAGGACCTGCCAAGGACAGGTCCGAACGAGCACTGTAGCGCTCCGAGGCCGGCGATGTCGTGCCCTCAGTCGCTGGCCGCTTGTAGGGCGTGCTCGGCCAGGGCCCGGGCGGGCGGAGTGTTTACGGTCGTGGAGTGCCTCGGCGCTCCTCATCGCGGACCATTGCGCTGCTGTGGTTCACCACGTGGACGGCGTTCCTGTGCGTCGGCATCCCGCTGGCCGTCTTGCCTCGGTACGTGCAAGGACCGCTGGGCGGGACCGACGTGATGGCGGGGTTCGCCGTCGGCTCGCTCTCGCTCGCCGCGATGCTCTGCCGCCCCTTCGGCGGGCGGCTCGCCGACGAGCGCTCGCGGCGGCTGGTCGTGACGGGCGGGATGGCGCTGTGCGTGGCCGGCGGGCTGATGCTGTTTTGGTCGACGAACTATCAAACGCTCATCGCCGCGCGGATGATCGCCGGGGCCGGCGAGTCGTGGGTGTACGCCGCAGCGATGGCATGGGCGTTGGACCTCACCCCCAAGGACCGCCACGGCAGCGCCATCGCCCTCTTCGGGATGGCGATCTGGCTTGGGGCGACCGCCGGGACGGCCACCGGTGAGCTGCTCCTCAGTGCCACCGATTCCTTCAAGACGGTGTGGGCTGCGGTCGTCGTGATCCCAATCTTTGGGTTGGCCGCCACCCTCGCGACCGAGCGGGAGGTGCCGCAGCCGCCGCGGACTGGGCCTCGCCCGCCGCTCATCCTCCGCGTCTCCGTTCGACCTGGCATCGCGTTGGCCCTGGCGAACCTGGGCTACGGCGCCGTCGCCAGCCTGGTCACGCTGCACCTCATCGATCGCGGCGTCGCCAGTCCCGGACTCACGCTGACGGCCGTCGCCGCCGCCGTCGTGATCACCCGGCTCGCCGTGGCCTACGCGCTCGATCGCACCGGCCCGTTCGGTGTGCTCGCCGCCGGATGCGTCGCGCAGGCGGGCGGACTCGTCCTCATCTCGGGTGCTCAGGGCCTTCCCGCTGCTCTGGCCGGCGGCTTGCTCCTCGGCGCCGGCTATGCCGCGGTCTTCCCGGCCTTGGGCCTCATCGTCGTCAACGCCGCGCCCGACGATCAGCGTGGAGCCGCGCTCGGCGGATTCACGGCGTTCCTGGACCTCGGCCTCGCGATCGGCGGGCCGCTCGCCGGGATCACGGCAGCCTGGCTCGGCCGGCCCGAGGCGTTCCTCGTGGCGGCCGTGCTGACGCTCTGCGCGTTGGCGGTAGCGCCCCGCCGCGCCTCGGCAGGGCCGGGCTCGCCGATCCAGGTTCCCGCCGAGAGCGAACGCCTCTGACGGCCCGGTGCGGCATGGTTGGGGGCATGACTACTCGGGTCGTTGTCGTCGGCGGGGGACCACATGCACTCGCCGTGCTGGCCGCGCTGGCCGCGCGGCCGGAGCCGTGGCCGCAGTCGGTGGTCGTCGTCGACCCCCACGAGCGCTGGACGCAGGCCTGGGACGAGAAGCTCTCGCGGCTCGTGCTCGACCGTCTCCGGTCCCCGCAGGTGCACCACCCCGGCCCACGGCCGATGCAGCTCCGCGACCTCGTCGAGGCCCGTCCCGAGACCGAGCAGCTCACGCTCCGCAGGCCCGAGAACGAGCGGGTTCCCACGCCGCTCGGGATGCGGACGCTGGTCGACGAGCTCGTCGCCGGGCTCGGCCCAGTGGACTGGATCGTCGGGCGCGTCGCCCGAATCGAGCTCCCGGCAGGCACCGACGGCGCGGGCAACCTCGACCCTGGCGACGTCGATCCGCCGGCGATCGTCCGTCTCAGCGACGGACGCCCACTGCATGCCGACGCCGTGGTCCTTGCCCACAACCCGTCGGTGCCACGGATCCCGGACTGGGCCGAGTCGCTCGTCGACGCTGGGATCGCGAAGCACGCCTCGACGGTCGACCTGCGAACCGAGCCGCTGGCCGGGCGGCACGTCGCGATCGTCGGCGGTGGCCTGACCGGCGCCTGCCTCGCACTCGAGACGATCCGCGGTGGCGGCCGGGCCACCCTGCTGACGCGCGGACCGCTGCGACCGCGCCCCTACGACGTCGACGCCAGCTGGCTCGGGCCTCGCCGGCTCACCGAGTTCCAGGCGGCAGGATTCGCGGAGCGGCGGGCCATGATCGACGTCGCCCGCGATGGCGGAACGATGCCGCCGCGCGTCCTGGAGGAGTTGCGCGTCGCCGCCGCAGACCCTGGCTCCGGCCTCGTGGTGCGGGAGACCGTCCCCGTCGAGACGGAGGTCCGTGCACTCCTGGCAGGCATCGACGATGAGGCCTGCGCCGCCTCCGCCGCGCCGGCGGTCGATGCCGTCTGGCTCGCGACCGGCTTCGCGAATGACGTCGCGACCGATCCGCTGGTCGCGCCCCTCGTCGCCGCTGGCGACATCCCCGTCTATGACGGATTGCCGGAGGTGACGCCCGAGCTTCGACTCCCCGGAACGCCGGTCTTCGTCGTCGGCCCCTACGCCGCCCTCGGGGTCGGGCCAGCGTCGCGCAATCTCTCCGGTGCACGCCCCGCCGCAGCCGCCGTTGCCCGTGGCATCGCGGCCGCGTTCAGCGCGACGTAGGCGGCTCGTCGATCTGGACCAGCTCGCCGCGGTGATCGTGATCGACTTGCAGCGTTGAATGCGCGACACCGAACTGCCGCTCGAGCACCTGGTGGAGCCGAAAGCGCGTCTCGTGACAGTCAGCCTGCCCAGACACGACGACGTGTGCCGTGACCGCCGGGAACCCCTGCGTGAGCTCCCAGACGTGCAGGTCGTGCACCTCGATGACCCCTGGGGTCGCCGCGAGCGCAGCCCCAACCTCAGCGGGCGAGAGCCCACTCGGGGCGGCCTCGAGCAGCACGCGTGAGCTGCTGGCCAGAATCTGCCAGCCGCTGCGGACCATCAGCGCCGTGACGAAGAGCGCCAGCAGCGGATCAACGACGCTGGAGACGCCCGCGATGATGAGCACGCCGGCGATGATCGCGGCGACCGACGAGATGGCATCCATGAGCGCGTGCTGGTAGGCCCCCTCGACTGCCAGGCTCTCGCGGTTGGCCTTCGCCAGTGCCCATGCGGCGAGCACATTGGCCAGCAGGCCAAACGCACCCGTCACCACCACGAGCGTGCCATCGACCTGCGGCGGATCCAGTAGGCGAATCACGGCGCCGACGGCCAACATCCCCGCGAGCACGAGCAGCGTGGCGCCGTTGGCCTGAGCCCCGAGAATCTCGACGCGGCCGAGGCCGTAGGTGTAGCTGCCCTTCGCGGGGCGACGGGCAAGCTTGATCGACGCAAGGGCGATGGCGATCGCAAGGGCGTCCGTCACGACGTGGGCGGCGTCGGAGAGGAGCGCGGTGCTGCCGGCAAGGATGCCGGCGATGACCTCGACCAGCGCGATGCCGAGGTTCAGCGCGAGCGCGACCCAGAGCCAGCCCGGAGCGGCAACACTGCCGACCGACACGTGGCTGTGGCCACCATGAGCGTGGTCGTGACCGGCGTGGCTGTGCCCATGGCCGTCTGCGCCCTCATGACGGTGAGCGTGAGCGCCGGGGCCGTGCACCCACCCAGTGTCGCAGGCCTCGCCCCGCCCCTCACGTTCGGAGCCGGGTGTTGGGGATGTAGGGGGTGCGGGGGCGGATCTTGGGGAGCGATGTCTGGGGTCGCCCTCGATGGCACGCCGCCCGCCAGCCCGCAGATTGGCCGCATGCACCGATTCCGTTCGCACCTGATCACCCTTGCCGCGGCCAGCGCCGCCACCGTCGCGCTCAGCGCCGCCAGCGCGAACGCGGCCACCGTCGCGTACGCCGGCGACGGCGCGCTCGTCTTCACCGCGTCGCCGGGCGAGGCCAACCGCCTCGGCGTCCAGTCGACGTACGACGACCCGTCCAAGTTCACCTTCTACGACAGCGGGACCGGCGTGGGCGACGCGCTCCCGGCTGGCTGCACGCGCTACTCACCGGACGACAAGACCGCGATGACCTGCCCGAACCCGCCGGCGATCCGCGTGATCCTGGGTGACGGCAACGACTCCGCCTATATCTCCAGCGACGTGAAGGTGCCCGTCACCTTCCTCGGTGGCGAGGGCGACGATGAACTCACCGGTAACGCGGCCCCGCAGACCTTCGACGGCGGCCCGGGCAACGACAAGCTGCTGGGCTACAAGGGCGACGACGTGCTCGTGGGTGGCGACGGCGCCGACCAGCTCGAAGGCGGCGCGGACAACGACCAGCTCGACGCGGGCCCGGGCGACGACCTCGTCTCGGGCGACGGCTCCGAAGGCCAGTTCACCGACGTGATCGACGGCGGCCCCGGCGTCGACCGGATCGAGACCGACTTCAGCGACCGCACCTACGACTACCAGCAGCCCGCGCTGAGCGTGACGCTGGGTGGCGGCGCCGACGACGGCCGCCCCGGTGAGAACGACGAGGTTCGCGGCGTGGAGAAGCTGATCTTCAACATCGCCGGCACCTACACGGGAACCGACGCCGACGAGACCCTGGAGATGCACCAGATCCTTGGCAGCGTGACGCTCGACGGCCGCGGCGGCGCCGACACGCTGATCGGTGCCGACGGCGCCGACCGCATCGACGGCGGCAGCGGTGCCGACACCATCGACGCCGGCTTCGGTGACGACGTGATCACGCCCGGCCCAGGACGCGACAGCGTCAGCGCCGATCGCCGGGGCGGCGACTGTGGCCCGTACTGGTGCAAGTACCCCTATGGCAACGACACGGTCAACGCCGCCGACGGCGAGGTCGACAGCATCGACTGCGGTGCCGGCACCGACGCCGTCGTCGCGGATCCGGCCGACGTGGTCGCACCCAACTGCGAGACCGTCGAGCGCACCGCCGCTGCGCAGGGCGGCGGCCCCGCCACGGCCAACGGAGCCGGCGGGCCGGCCGCAGGCGGCGTCACGCTGACGGCCAAGATGGTGACGCCAGCGGCCGCGGTGCGAAAAGGACTGACCGTCAAGCTCGCCGGGCTCCCAGCCAAGCAGCGGGTGTCGCTGACCGCCAAGGTCGGCAAGCGGACGGTTGCCAAGGGCTCGGCGCGTGCCAGCGGCTCAGGCGGCGCCACCGTGGTGTTGCGATTCACCAAAGCGGGCAAGCAGGCGCTGCGTGGCAAGAAGCGCGTCACCCTTGTGATCAGCGGTGCGGGGGCTCCAGCCACGGTGCAGCTGAGGCCATAGACCAGCGGGCCGCGCGCAGCGCAGCATTGGCGCGCGCGGCCGACGGCCTAGCGGCCGGCGAGCACCCAGACCGCGAGGGCGACGAGTGAGCCACTCGTCGCAATGAACGACACCCCGATGCCGGCGCGGTACCACAGCGTCTCGTCGGCTTTCGGCCAAAACGCCAACGGAACGAACCCGAGGGGATTGAGAATCGTGCCGATCAGCAGCGGCCAGGCAATGGCATCGGGGATGTCTGGGAAGGCCGTCGCGATCGCCAGCAGGATCAGGCCCATCATCACCTGATCGAGGTGAAGCTGCGTGATCCGGTGGGGCGCTTTGATGCCCATCTTCTCGATCGCTTCGGGCTTGGCGCGGCGCAACGCCATCAGCCAACCCAGCAGTCCCGCGGAGGCGAGTGAGAGAACTCCGGCGGCGAGCAGAACGTCGGTCATCGGCGCCAGTGTCCCAGGTGGCGCAGGAACCTCGTAACCTCCCAGCCTCCCCCTGATGACGATCCTGCCTCCCGTCTCTCCGCGATCCAAGGCTCCGCTCGACGGTGGCGTGGATGTGCGCGGCGGCGTGGAACTCGAGTTCGCCGTCATTGGGATGACGTGCGCGGCTTGCGCGTCACGGGTCGAGCGGAGTCTGGCTCGCATCGATGGCGTCAACGCCAGCGTGAACTTCGCGCTCGAGCGCGCCGCGGTGCGCTTCGACCCAGCGCAGCAGTCGGTCCAGGAACTCATCGACGCGGTGCGCTCCGCCGGCTACGACGCCGAGCAGCTCGGCGTGCGCGACGAAACGGCGGCGGCCGAGCAGCAGGAGCAGGACCGCCTGGACCTCAAACGCCGGGCCCTTGGCAGCGCCGCGCTGAGCGTGCCGCTCGTCCTGATCTCGATGGTCCCGGCGCTCCAGTTCGACTACTGGCAATGGATCGGGCTGATGCTGGCCACACCGGTCGTGTTCTGGGCCGGTATGCCGTTTCACCGGGCGGCCGTCCGCGGGCTCGCCCACCGCACTACGACGATGGAGACGCTGATCTCGATCGGGACGCTCTCGGCCTACCTCTGGTCGGTGATCGCCCTGGTGTTTGGCCCAGCCGGCGATCCCGGCATGGACATGACCCCAACCTTCTTCCCCGACCGATCCGGCGGCCTGGATCACGTCTACTTCGACGTGGTCGGCGCCGTCACCACGTTCCTGCTTGCCGGCCGGTACTTCGAGGCACGCGCCAAGGGCAAGGCCGGCACCGCGCTCGCCGCGCTTCTGCGCGCCGGCGCGACAAGCGCCACCCTGGTCGACGCCGACGGCACCATGCGAACGGTGTCGGTTGAGGCAGTGCGCCGCGGCGATCGTCTCTATGTGCGGCCCGGCGAGACGATCCCCACCGACAGCGTGGTGGAGGACGGCGAGAGCGCCGTCGACGAGTCGCTCCTCACCGGCGAATCGGTGCCGATCGACAAGCGCGCCGGTGACGCGGTGACGGGCGCAACGCTGAACACCAGCGGCACGCTGACGATCCGAGCCACCCGTGTCGGCGCCGACACGTCGCTGGCCAGGATTGCGCGGCTCGTCCGCGAAGCGCAGCATGGCCAGGCGCCGGTGCAGCGCCTCGCCGACCGCATCTCTGCGGTCTTCGTGCCGGCGGTGGGTGGCGTCGCGCTGCTCACGCTCGTCGGGTGGCTCGTCGCCGGGGAGCCCACGGCGTTCGCCTTCACCTGCGCCGTCTCCGTCTTGATCATCGCCTGCCCTTGCGCGCTGGGACTGGCCACGCCGACCGCACTCCTCGTCGGAACGGGCCGTGGCGCTCAGCTCGGACTCCTCATCCGCGGACCCCAGGTGCTGGAGGCGACGCGCCGAATCGACACCGTCGTCCTCGACAAGACCGGAACTCTCACGACCGGGCGCATGGAGGTCGAGGAGATCGTCACCGCATTTGGCGTCTCCGAAGGCCAGGCCCTGCGACTCGTTGGGTCGGCCGAGGTCGGCTCCGAGCACCCGATTGCCAAGGCAATCGTGCGGGCTGCCGAGTCGCGCGTCGGGCAGCTGCCACCGCCGTCTGGGTTCGTCGCACACGGCGGGCTGGGTGCCTCGGCGCTCGTCGCCGACCGTCAGGTCGTCGCCGGGCGGGTCGCGCTCCTGGAGGACCTTGGAATGCGTACCCCACAGGTGCTCGCGGCCGCCCTCGTCTCGGCGGAGCGGCGCGGTCGCACCGCGATCGCAGCCGGCTGGTACGGCGAGGTGCGGGCGGTGTTCGTCCTGGCCGATCCGCCGAAGCGCGGCGCAGCCGCCGCCGTCGAGCGCCTTCGCAAACTCGGTTTGCACCCCGTGCTCGTCACCGGCGACAACCGCCACGCCGCACAGGTCGTCGCCGGGCAGGTCGGGATCAACGACGACGACGTCGTCGCCGAGGTCTTGCCAGCCGACAAGGCCGAGCTCGTCCGCTCGCTCCAGGCTCAGGGACGCGTGGTGGCCGTCGTCGGCGACGGCGTCAATGATGCGCCCGCCCTCGCCACGGCCGATCTCGGCATCGCGATCGGCACGGGAACCGACGCCGCAATCGAGGCCAGCGACCTCACGATCGTCAGCGGCGATCCCGCCGGCGCCGCCGACGCGATCGAGCTGAGCCGCCGCACGCTGCGCACCATCAAGCAGAACCTCTTCCTCGCGTTCGCCTACAACGTGTTGCTCATTCCCGCCGCCGCGCTGGGCTACCTCAACCCCGTCCTTGCCGGATTTGCAATGGCGGCCTCGAGCGTCGTCGTACTGCTCAACGCCCTGCGGCTGCGCCGCTGGAAGCCACGGGTCTAGCACCCCGCCCGCGCGCAGCCACGCGCCCGGCTGGCGCCCAGCTGGCGAGCCGGGTCTACGGTGTGCCGGTGCCTCCTGCTCTCGCCACCGTCGCCGCATCGCTGGCCCTCGTGACCGGTGCCGCCGGTGCGGCGCTCAGCGGCAACGCCGCACCGCAGCCCGGTCTTGCTGAAGCGGCCAGCCAGGTCGGGGTGAACGACACCACGCCGATCGCCTCCACACCCGTGGCCACGACGTTGCTTGGCAAGACGGTCCACCTCGACGCCGGCCACAACGGCGGCAATGCGGCTGCCCCGCGAACGATCAACGCGCTCGTCGACGCAGGCGGAGGTGTCCGCAAGGCCTGCGACACGACCGGTGCGGAGACCAACGACGGCAAGCTCACCGAGGCGGCGTTCAACCTCGACGTCGCGCTTCGCCTGCGCACACTGCTGCGAGCCGAGGGCGCGAAGGTCGTGATGACCCGCAAGACCAACACAGGCGTCGGCCCGTGCATCACGCGGCGCGCCGCCATCGGCAACGACGCAGCTGCCGACGTGGCGGTCTCGATCCACGCCGACGGCGGCCCGCCCGGCGGCCGCGGCTTCCACGTGATCCGGCCCAAGGGCGTGACCGGCCAAGACGCAGCGATGCTCGCGGCGTCCGATCAGTTGGGGCGCGCAGTCCGCGCGGCGCTGAAAGCCAAGGGCTACCGGACCGCCACCTACATCGCCAGGAACGGCCTTGACCTGCGCGACGACCTCGGGGGCCTCAACCTGTCTGAGGTGCCGAAAGTCTTTGCCGAGCTGGGCAACATGCGAAACGCCGCCGACGCCAAACTGCTCAAGAGCCCCAAGCAACGCCAGCGGATGGCGCAGGCGCTCGCCGACGGCATCACGGAGCAGCTGACGAGTTAGGCCGCTGCGATCGGCACCAGCGACGCCCATCGCCGGACCCGCGCACCGTACGGGGTCATCGGCCAGTCGAAGCGGCGTTCGATCACCGGCGCCCCTCGCTGAGCAGCTCAAGGAGGCTGGACACGGAGCCGGTGAGGGCCTCGCGGGTGACGGCGTAGATCGTTCGCGCCACGCCGAGGTCCTGAGCCGCGACCGTCACGTGGTGCTCCCCATCAGCGAGCACACGACCCGGCACGACCGTGACTCCCTGCCCGGCCGCGACCAGCGCCAGCAGCGTCGAGTTATTGGCGACGGAGCCCACGATCCGCGGCGTGATGCCCGCCGCGCCAAGGAGCTGCGTCGTCGCGATCCCGCACCTCGTCGACCGACCGTTGAGCAGCCATGGCGCGTCCTGGAGGTCTTCGATCGTCGTCGCAGCGTCCCGGCCGGGAGGAAGGACGAGCGTCAGCCGGTCGACGACCAGCGGCGTGTAGGTGAATCGCCGGCTCCGCTCGGCCGGAGCACCGTCGTACTCCTGAGTCAGCACGATGTCGACCGCGCCGAGGCCCAGGTCGCGCAACGCCTCAGCGTCCTCCGCCTCGACGATCTCGATCGAGGCCTGCGCTCGAAGCTGATCGATACGCGGGATCAGCAGCGACGAGATCGCCGATTCGAATCCCGCCACGACGACGTGCGGCCGCTCAACCGGCTGACCGACCGTGACCCGGCCTCGGGCCTCGAGATCCAGCATCTCCAGCGCGATCGGGAGCAGGGAAGACCCGGCGGCCGTCAGCACGACTCGGCCAGCGACCCGGTCGAAGAGCGGCGCGCCGACCTCGCGCTCGAGTTTGGCGAGGTGCTGGGACACCGCGGGCGCGGTATAGCCCTGGGCGCCGGCCGCAGCAGCCACCGTCCCGCGCTCGGCGACCTCGGCGAACGACCGCAGATGCACGAGGTCCATCACAAACGAAACGTTACGCCACAGCGAACGAACCAGAACTATTCGTACCGACTCCGAGCGGGCACGGTGTGAGGATGACCGCCTCACCTGCCCCTGATCTCCGCGGACTCTGGGTGCCGATCGTCACCCCGTTCGACCCGCAGGGAGACGTCGACCTCGTTGCGCTCGGCGAGCTCGCCGCGCGGCTGCTCCAGGACGGCGCGACGGGCCTGGTCGCCCTCGGGACCACCGGCGAACCGGCGACGCTCACACGCGAGGAACGCCGCCAAGTCGTCGAGACCTGCGACCGCGCCTGCCGTGGAGCCGGCTGCGGACTGATGGTCGGCGCGGGCACCAACAGCACACGCGGCACGATTGAGGAGATCGAGACCCTGACCGCTGGCATAGAGACCGCGGCCGCACTGGTCGTCGTGCCGTACTACACGCGACCGTCCGAGCGGGCGATCATCGAACACTTCGTCGCGGTCGCTGAAGCCAGTTCGGTCCCGGTCGTCGCCTACAACATCCCGTACCGAACGGGCCGCGGCCTCGGCGCAGCCGCTTTGCTGGAGATCAGCGCACACCCGAACATCGTCGGCCTCAAACAGTCCGTCGGCGGGATCGATGTCGACACCCTGGAAGTCCTCGCCGGAGCCCGGCCGGGGTTCCAGGTCCTCGCTGGCGACGACGCATTTATCGTGCCGACGATCCTGATGGGCGGGGTTGGCGCCATCGCCGCTGCGGCCCACCTCTGCACGCCGGTGTTTGCCGAGCTGGCTGCGGCCGCGATCGCCGGCGAAGGCGCGCGAGCCCGCGAGCTGGCCGAGGTGCTGCTTCCCTTGGTCGTCGCCGGGTTCAGCGAGCCGAGTCCAGCGGTGTGGAAAGGCGCACTCGCCCGCCGCGCGCAGCTCACGACCGGCGATCTGCGACGGCCGATGACGGCAGCGACTCCCAGCGCGCTCGACCGCCTGATCGACGTGGCCGAGCAGATCAGCCAGCGGCAGGCCACCAGTGAGGCCACACTCGCGACGGCCCGCTAGAGCAGGCGCTCCGTCACGCCCCGAATCGACTCCACCCCGGCGGCCATGCTCGGCTGGGAGCCCGTGAGGACGGCGACGCCGATCGTGCAGCGCCCACGCTCGAGCCGCAGGCCCTGATGGACCACCCAGCCGCCGCTGCGCGGCAGCCAGCCGGACTTGAACATCGTCTTGAACCCATGACGGCGCGCGACCGGGGCGCCGCCCCACGTCTGACCCGGCACCACGGAGCGCAGCAGCTGGCGCCCATAGGCGCGGTACTTGGGCGGGAATAGCCGACCCAGCCGACCGAAGAACCGAGCCTGGTCGCTCGCGGTGAGCTGCGAGGTGCCCCAGTACCCGCCGACGCGGTAGTTGCGCATCCCCGCCAAGCGCGCGACCGAGCGAAGTCCGCTTGCTCCCACGAGGTTGAAGGTCGCACTTGCCTGGCCATTGTCGGACACGCGAATCATGGCCGAAAGCCGTGACCGCGCGCCAGCGCTGAGACTGGCGTGGAGTCGGTCGTGGCGCCGGAGATCAGCGACGAGGAGCATCGCCTTCACCAGACTCGCCGAGCGGTACGACACCCCGCCACCCCACGACCGCAGCTTGCCCTGCTCATAGACGGCGAACGACACGCTGCCTGGGCGCCCGCGCGCATACTTGCGGGCGCTCGCCACGTCGCTCGGTGAGACACACGCCTTCGGCGCCTGCACCCGATCGGGGCCCTTCGTCACGACCACCGGCTGAGCCGCGACGGCGCCCGTGACGAGGAACGGGGCAAGCGCAACCAGGGAGATGAACGGCACGCTTGCAGCGTGCCGCTCTACCCTGGCGATCGACCATGTCCCGCGGGCCAAATCGGCCCGCGCCGGAGCAACGTCTCAGATGGTCACGACGAGCTTGCCGGTCGCCCGGCGCTCGTCGAGATCGCGCAGCGCCTGCGCACCCTGCTCCAGCGGGTAGCTGGCGCCGATGATCGGCTTGACGAGGCCGGCCTCAGCCCAGCGCAGGAGGTCGGCGTGAATCTCCTGCGTAAGGTGCGGGCGGGTCCCCACGAACGCGCCCCAGGCTGCGCCGACCACGCTGATGTTCTTCAGCAGCAGGCGGTTGAGCGGCACGGATGGGATCTCGCCACCGGTGAAGCCCACGACCACGAGGCGCCCCTCCTCGGCGAGCGAGCGCAGCGAATCCAGCACGCGGTCGCCGCCGACGGGATCCAGGACGACGTCGACCCCTCGCCCCTCGGTCAGCGCCTTCACTTGCTTGGGCCAGCCCTCCTCGGGGCGGATCACCTCGTCGGCGCCAGCGTCGCGCGCGACCTGCTCCTTCGCGTCCGACGAGACCACGGCGATCGTGCGCGCCCCGACACCCCTGGCGACCTGGATCGCCGCCGTGCCCACGCCGCCGGCGGCGCCGTGGATCAGCACCGTGTCGCCCGCCTTCAGTTGGCCCCGGCGGATCAGCGCAAGGTGAACGGTGTGGTAGTTCATGATCAGCCCGGCGCCCTGCAGATCGTCGAGGCAGTCCGGGAGCGGCAGGACCATCTCCGGCACTGCGCCGACGAGTTCAGCCGCCATCCCGAGCCCGAACGCCGCCACGCGCTGGCCGACCTCAAGTCCCGAGCCCTCCGGCGCGCGGACGATCCGGCCCGCGGCCTCGACGCCGAGCGTGAACGGCGGCTGCAGCTTGAGCTGGTATTCGCCGCGCGACAGCAACAGATCTGGAAACGCCAGGCCTGCGGCCGAGGCAGCAATCACCACCGGCGCCTCAGCCGGCGGCTCGGCCACCTCAGCGACGGCGACGCCGTCTGGGCCGGTGAGAGCAGAGACCTGCAGCGCACGCATGGCGCGCAGTCTGCCACCCCGAGTTACGGGCTGGCGGCCAGGAAGAGGAAGGCGAAGAAGAGCGCCAGGTGGACGCCCGCCTGCTGAAGGGTCGCGCGGCCTGGGACGACCGTCAGCACGCTGACGATCACCGTGATCAGCAGCAGCACCATCTGGGTGGCTTCGAGGCCGAGGATGAGCGGGCCGTCAAGCCAGATCGTGGCGACCGCGATCGCAGGGATCGTCAGGCCGATGCTGGCGATCGCCGAACCCAAACCAAGGTTGAGACTCGTCTGCACGCGGTCGTGGCGGGCGTTGTTGGCCGCAGCGAGCGTCTCCGGGAGCAGGACGAGCAACGCAATCACCACGCCGACCGCCGACTGCGGGAACCCAGCGGCCTCGACGGCATCCTCGATCGCCGGCGACTCGATCTTCGCCAGGCCGACCACCGCCACCAGCGCCACGACGAGCATCGCGAGACTGACGAGCGTGGCGCGGTCCGACGGTGGCTCGGCGTGCTCGTCGGGCTCAACGGCGGCCCCGCGCGGCTTGCGCGGCAGGAAGTAGTCCCGGTGGCGGACGGTCTGCACGAACACGAACAGGCCGTAGAGCACGATCGATGCGACCGCCGCGAAGGCGAGCTGCGACGGCGAGAACTCAGGCCCCGGAACGGTCGTCGTGAACGTCGGCAGGACGAGGGTCAGCGTGGCCAACGTGGCGACCGTCGCGAGCATGGCGCCGGTCCCCTCGGCGTTGAAGACCGCGACCCGCGTCTTGAGCGCGCCGAGCAACAGCGAGATGCCGACGATCCCGTTCAGCGTGATCATGACCGCGGCGAACACCGTGTCTCTGGCGAGCGTCGCCGTCTCGGGCCCACCCGAGATCATCAGGGTCACGATCAGCGCGACCTCGATCACCGTCACGGCGACGGCGAGCACGAGCGACCCGAACGGCTCCCCGACGCGATGCGCGATGACCTCGGCGTGGTGGACCGACGCCAACACCGCGGCCGCCAGCAGCACCCCGACCACGATGAGCACCGGCGTTCCCGGATACGACCCCCACGTCAGCGCGAGGGCCACCAGCGCGAGGAGCGGGAGGGCGACCGTCCAGCGGGTCGCGACCGAGCGAAGGGCTTGGTTCATGCCCCAAGCCTCGCATGACACCATCGCTGGCGTGCCTCTCCAGCGGACCCTCGTGCTCTACGTCATCGACGAAGCGACCGACGAGGTCGCAGCCACCGTCCAGGAGTCCGCGCGCCTGGCTAAGCAGCTGCACCTGTGGGAAGGCCCGTCGCCCAGTGCATTCGACGCGACGCCCGAGGGCTCCCCGCGAACGGTCGGCGTCGGCCTGCGCTTCGACGACCCGCTTCCGGCCGCCGACCGACCTGGCGTGATTCGACTCCTCGAGCACGCGACCGCACTCTCGGAAACGCTCGGCGTGTGCTTGGAGGTGCAGCTCGATGGTTCCCCGCTCGGTCTCGTGGCACCCGAAGGCATCCAGCCGTGGGTCGCCGAGACCCTGCGCCGCGAACTCGGACTCGCCGAGCCGAGCTAAGCCTCGCTACGCCGCGAGCGGGACGACCCGATTGCGGCCTGCAGCCTTGGCCTCATAGAGCGCCGCGTCGGCCGCGCCGATGAGGTCGTCGGGCGACGGGCACTCCGGCGAGACTTCGGCGACGCCGACGCTGATCGTGATCGGCGCACGGTCGCCCGCCGTCTCTGCCTCCACCCGAGCACGGAGCCGCTCGGCAAATTGCGCAGCCTCAGCGATCCCGGTGTCGTCGAGCGACACGACGAACTCCTCTCCGCCGTAGCGTCCAGGCAGATCAGCCGCGCGGCACTCCGCGCGCAGCAGCTCCGCGAAGCGGCGCAGCGCCTCGTCGCCGGCGGCGTGCCCGAACCGGTCGTTGATCGCCTTGAAGTGATCGAGGTCAATCATCGCGACGCTCAGCGGTGAGCCGGTGCGGCGCGCGCGTTCGACGTCCCGCGCGCAGAGCCGCTCAAAGGCGACGCGATTCGCAAGCCCGGTGAGGTGATCGGTGGAGGCCGTCTCTTCCAGATCTCCGATCATCGCGGCCAGCGACTCGCGCATCAGACGCACGAGCGCGGTGACGACGAGCAGGACCAGGACCATCGGCGCATAGACCTGCGCTGCTGCGCCGTGGTCGCCGAAACCCCAGAGCGCGATCGCAAACCACGCCAGAAACAGGACGAGGACGACGGCCAGGTCGCGGCGCCGCAAGAAGTAGGCGGCCGTCAACACCGGCCAGAGGTAAAACGCGGGCGTCGCCCCGATCGGCGTCGAAACGGCCACGACCACGCTGATGTAGGCCAACCCGGCGACGTTCGACGCGCGTGCGTGGTTCAGCGTCATCGCGGAACGCTGGAAGTACCGGCCGGTCGCCAGCACGAGCGCCACGCCGCCGAGCAGGTAATACGCGGTGTGATCGGAGCCGTCGCCGTCGGGCAGCACGAGCGCCGCGACGATCAGCGTGAGGCCACCGACGAGGTACTGGAGGATCGCGACGAGCCGCATGAGCTCCAGATCCGACTGCGACGGCGAGATCGAGTGCACCGGTCGGCGCACGCGGCCCGTGGGCGCAAGCACTTCGCTGCTGAGGATCGTGCGGAAGGACAACGGGAGAGCCAGGTCAGCGCCGCGATGACCAACGACGGCTGCCTTGGAACATCGGCCAGGTGACAGACGACCTTGAACAAACGTCCGGCACCGGTGAGGGAGTCACACAACACGTCCGAGCGAGCGCCGGTAAACGCGAGTCATACGCGAATCCACCCGTTTTTGGGGTGGATCAGGTCCAGATCCCATACAGGTCACACGCAACTGCTCCGATGGTTGGTCCAGTTGGGGGTGCCATGGACGGCGCCCCTCCGAAGGACCTCCGCCTTATGACGAACCCGCACTTCTCGCCCATGCGCCGCGCCATCGTGTTGGCCGCGATCACCAGCATCGCCGCCGTCGCCCCCGCCGCCGTCGCCGCCCCCGCCTCCAAGAGCAAAGCGTCCAAGCGCAGTGCCAGCGCCGACCTGGTCGTCCGCGACTTGGAGGTTGAGTTCGCCGGCGAGACGCTGCAGATCTTTGCGGACGTCGCCAACGTCGGCGGCCGGCGCGCCGAGCGCCGCAGCGATGCGGTGGTCGCGATCTCAAGCGACGAGACGCTCGACGACGAGGACGAGGTCCTCGACGAGACCTCCGTCCGCCGCCTGCGCTCGCATCGCTCCTACGAACTCGAGACCGAGGTCGAGATCCCTGCCGACGAGGACCTTCCAGAGGGCGACGTCTACCTCTTGGTGTGCGCCGACGGCAACGATGCCGTGAGCGAGAAGGCCGAAGACAACAACTGCTCCGCCGAACTGATCGCCACCGAAGACGATGCCGTCTCCGATGACGACGCCTCCGACGAGGACGACACCTCCGCTGGCGACGATCAGAGCGACGACGGCGAAGACTTCCCGGTGAACGAAGAGCGCTGACCTCCGGGTCGGTCAGCGCATCCCGCGCGAGCCGCGCCGCCCTTGTGCATGGGGCGGCTCGGTCGCTGCGGACGCCGGGCGGGCGACCACCTCTTGGTGGTTGGCTTCGCCGAACTGCCCGCCGGACCCTCGACGGGAGCCGGCGAAGCCTGGGCAGTGGACGGCGGTGGAACTTGGCGGGTCATTCGGCGTCTGGGGCGTTGGCGGCGCCTGAGTCGTTGGCGGCGACGGAATGGGGATCGCTGCGGGATCTGAGGGCGCCGCCGCACCGAGGGCGGGCGGGGTCGTGGTTTGAGCTGGTTGGCGGCGGCGGATTGACGATCGCTTCGGCGCCGGCGGGCGCCGGGCGGACTGGTTGCAGCCGTCTGGGGTTGCGGGCGTTTGCTGTCGCGTTGAAACCGCCGGGCGTGCGGCGGTTTGAGCGCGAACGGCGCCTGGCGGCCCCGTGATGCCAGGTAAATACAAGCTTCAGGGGTTGTGCGGGCCCGGCTCGCGCTCCGAACGCCCAAAACGGGCGCTCGGGGCGCGACCTCCGCGACGCCGCAACCGCTCGGGGTTGCGCTTCGCCCGATCGAAACGAACTCCGGTCACTTGCCGTCGCTGAGCACCCTTACGTGACGGGAGTTCGCCGCCGCAACCGCCAGCGGTTGCGGCCCGCCAGGCGCCCGCCGACTGCGAAGCGATCTCAAATCCGCCGCCGCCAACCAGCCCAGACGCCGCCAGCCCGCACCGCCCTCGGTGCAGGACGCCCCCGGGCCGCCAGGCGATCGAAGTCCCACCGCCGCCAGCCAGCCCAAACGCCGCCAGCCCGCACCGCCCTCGGTGCAGAACGCCCGCCGACCCCGCGGCGCCCGACATTCCACCGCCGCCAACAGCCAAGTCGCCGTAGCGACGGCGAAGGCCCGCCGCCGCCAATAACCCCGTCGCCGTCACGGCCGCAAAGGCAAGTGATCCGGCAGGCCGGACCCGCGATCTCAGGCGCCGCGTCCGCCCACACCATCGGCATCGCCTGCCACCGCCGACAAGGCCGCCCGATGGCCGGTAGAACCAGGCCTAGTCGCGCGGATCCAGCCGGGATGGCCAAGACAGGCTGACTGGCGGCTCGTCCGGAACTCCGGCGGGTCGCCCAGTCTGTCCGGTGGGCGTCCGGCGGCCCGGAAGGGCAAACACCACACCGGTAATGCTCCGAGGCCGTCCGGCCTCGTTGAACGTGACGACGCCTCGGGCGCCGATCCACGTTGGCGTGTCGGAGGCTGACTGCAGCCGGTACTCCAGCGACCAATCAGGGGTCGAAGGGTCGAAAGCGCGCATCATGGTGCGCTGCCACATCGTGCGGTCGTCAGGGTGCACGAACGCGAGGAAGCCGTCGAGTCCCGCCTGGGCTCCCATGTCGTGCGGGAGCTCGATGATCTCTCTGAGGTAGTCGTCGGCGGTAAACGTGCGCTGCTCCAGGTCGTAGGAGAAGCGGGCCATCTTGCCGGCCTCCAGCGCCGCCGTCAGCTGCGCTTCACGCTCGTCGAGTGCCCGCCGCAGTTCGCGAGCCTCGTGCACGTCGGCACAGGTGCCATACCACCGAGTCACCTCGCCCTCCGGCCCCAGGACGGGCACCGCCCGGGCCTCAAACCAGCGGTAGACCCCGTCACGGCTGCAGAGCCGGTACTCCGCTGAGAACGGGGCAGCGCCACGCAGCGCCACCGCGAGCCGCTCGCCGAGCGACGGCCGGTCGTCGGGGTGGACGGCTTCAATCCACGCCCACCCATGGTGGGCACCTGGGGCCGCGCCGGTGTAGTCCAGCCAGCGCTCGTTGAAGTAGTCGCAGGAACCGGAGGCGTCGGCGCTCCAGCAGAGCACCGGCAGCGACTCAGCGAGGTCGTGGAACCGGCGCTCGCTGTCGCGTAGCGCCAACTCCACCTGCAGCCGGTCGGTGGTGTCCTCGGCCTCCAGCAGGAAGTAGTCGACCCGCTCGTGGTCGCCCTGCCCGATGAAGACGGCGGTGAGCACGGCGTCGGCCGAGCGGATCTCGCCCTGTGGCCCGGTGAAGAGATCCTCGTAGGCCTGAGGCTCTCGCAGCGCGACGGCGTCGCGTAGGCGGGTATTCCACGTCTTGACCCAATCAGGATCGGCCGCAAACGAGGGCGTCTCGCCGATGTGGGAGCCGACGTAGTCCTCGCGGTTGAATCCCAGCCTCAGCGGCGCATTGTTGATCTCCAGCACGATGCCGCGCGGGTCGAGCACCGCCAAGAACGACAAGCGCAGCTCAAAGACCTGCCGAAACAGCGTCTCGGGATCGCGAAGGTCGACGGGCGGGGGATCGTGGGACATCGAAGAGACTTTCGCCTGCTGTGGGCGGCGTTTCGCCAGCCTACCTCCGACGTGCTTCCTGACTGGACAGCTGTCCCCCATCCGTCGACCGTTGCGGTTAGGAGATGGTCACCCAGCGGCGCTCCGTCACGGTGCGGCGGGCCTGCTTGTAGGTGCGGGTCAAGCGGTAGCGACCGGCCGTGAGGGTCTTGCCCTTGACGGCCCTTAGCTTGAGCTTGGTGCCCAACCGCTCGGTCCCCGTCGCGATGGTGCGCCCGTTGCGGCTGAGGGTGGCCTTGGCGGTCGGCTTGCCGGCCACGGTGGACACCGTGCACTCAACGCTCTCCACGTTCTCGCCGGCTTTGGTCTTCGACACCTGGATCAGGCAGCTCGTGCTGGAGTCCGCGCCGTCGCGGCCGTTGGCGCCGTCCTTGCCTGCGGCGCCGTCCTTGCCTGCGGCGCCGTCCTTGCCGTTCGCGCCATCCTTGCCGTTGGCGCCGTCCTTGCCGTTGGCGCCGACTGGCCCGGTCTGGCCGGTCGAGCCGTTGACACCGTCGCTCCCCGTCGCTCCGGTCGCGCCCTGCAGGACCGCGCCGCCGATGCCTGACAGGCTGATCGGCGCCGCCCCGCTCACGTGGAGGGTCGACGAGCGGGCGCCGGCCGCCTGCGGGGTAAAGCGCACCTGCACGGCGCAGGTCGCGCCGACGGCGACGGCCGTGCGGCACGTGTCTCCTGAGATCAGGAAGTCGTCGGCGTCACCACCGGTGATTGAGAGGTCGGCGGTCGTCAGTGGTGCGTTGCCGCGGTTCGTGACGGTCACGGTGCGCGAGGGGCTGACAGTCTGGATCGCCTGCGTGGCCGCAAACGTGACACCGGCCGACGGCGCCAGCGACGCGAGGCGCACCGTGATCTGCAGCTGCGGCCGGCGCGTGGTGTCGGTGGTGATCGACACGCCGCTCACGGCCGGATCAGCGAACGACGAGCCTGCGCCGCCACCGCCGCCACCGCCCCAGTACGAATGGAGGCTGCCGCCACCGCCGCCACCACCACCGAAGGCGCCGTCGCCGCCGTTGCCGCCACCGCCACCGCTGTTTTGGTTGCCGGTGCCTCCGGCGCCTCCGGCGCCCTGGGTCCCGGCACTGCCGGGCAGGCCGATGTAGGAGGGATCCTGGTTGGTCTCGCCGGGGAGGCCGCCGTCGCCGCCGGCCGTCGTCGTGGCTCCGGCACCGGGCCGACCAACTGCGAATACGCCGTACTGCAACAGGTTGTTGGTCGGGTCGACCTGGATGCCATCCCCGGCGACGAGACCGCCGCTGCCGCCCTCCCCGCCGGTGGAGCCAGTGCTGGCACCAGTGCCGCCGGCGCCGCCGCCGCCGCCGGCGATGAGCAGGTCACCGATGGCCGTGCGCTCGCCGCCACCGGCCCCGAGGCCCGTTGAATAGTTCACGCCGCCGTCGGCACCATTGGTGCCAGCCCGAAGGTCAAGGACCTGCCCCGGCTGCACCGCCAGATCGCCCTCTACCCGCGCGCCGGCGCCGCCAAGTGACGACTGCGAAGTGCCAGACCCCATGAAGCCCGAGATGAGCGCGCTGGAGCCGCCTGAGCCGCCGATCGCAACGACGTGGACCGACGTCACGCCTTCTGGCACCACCCAGCAATGCTGGCCGCCGCGGTCGATCACGGACGGCAGCGCCTGAGCATCGGCTGGCGCGGTGTCGGTGGCCGGGCACGCCGGCAAGGCAATCACGGCGGCGGGAAAGAGCGAGGTACCGAGAAGCAGCGCGAGCGCCGATCCGGTGAGCAGGACGGGCTTGCGCATGTCTTGGTCCTTGAGAGGAGAGGAGATCGCCGGACGACGCCGGCTGATGGAGAGGGTCCTTCCACTCTTCGGCCGATCGAAGTGGACCCTCAGGCCCACCAGAGTGGCAGTGCGCCATATTGGTCGCCCGTGACCGGTTTGTCTGGCTGTGTGCCCACGACATAGGCTGCCCGCATGCCGAGCAAGCTCGACGACTACGAGCGCAAGCGCCGATTCGAAGAGACACCCGAGCCGTCGGGCGCCAGCAGCCCAGTCGTCGCTAGCGGCGCCGCCCGCTTCGTGATCCACGAGCACCATGCGACGCGCCTGCACTGGGACCTACGGCTCGAGCACGACGGGGTGTTGGCATCGTGGGCGGTGCCGAACGGCATCCCCCAGGATCCGAGGCACAACCGCAAGGCGATCCACGTCGAGGACCACCCCCTCAGCTACCTGGACTTCGAGGGCACGATCCCGGCCGGCAACTACGGGGCCGGCGAGATCTCGGTGTGGGACCGCGGCACCTTCGCCGTGGAGAAGTGGCGCAAGGACGAGATCATCGTGGTGTTCTCCGGCGAGCGGCTGCGCGGAAGGTATGTGCTCTTCCAGGCAGGCAAGTCAGCCAACGACTGGCTCCTGCACCGCATGGATCCACCGCTCGATCCGGATGCCGAGGCCATCCCAGAGTTCGTCGGGCCGATGCTCGCCGCACCGGGCGGCTTGCCTGGTCGCCCCGACGAATGGGCGTTTGAGGTGAAGTGGGACGGCGTGCGCGCCATTGTGCGCTCGGAGCCGGGGCGCCTGCACCTCTTCAGTCGCAGTGGCCGGGAGATGACGGCGTCCTACCCCGAGCTCTCGCACCTGGGCCGCGCGCTGAGCTCGCATTCGGCGGTCCTCGACGGCGAGATCGTCGCCTTTGACGAGCACGGCCGGCAGAGCTTCGCGGCCGTGCAGAGCCGCATCCACGTGACGGGCCGAGCGGCGGTGCAGCGACTCGCGCGCGAGAACCCCGTGACGCTCATGATCTTTGATCTGCTGTGGCTCGACGGGCACTCGCTCGTCGACCTGCCCTACGAGGAGCGACGCGCTCGCCTCGACGAGCTTGACCTGAGCGCGGGCCCGCATTGGGACGTGCCGGCCTTCCACGTCGGCATGGGGACCGAGCTCCTCGCAGCAACGGCCGAGCAACAGCTTGAGGGCATCATCGCCAAACGCCTGGGTTCACCCTACGAACCCGGGGCGCGAGCGCAGAATTGGCGAAAGATCAAGAACACGCACCGCCAGGAGGTCGTCATCGGCGGCGTCTCGGCCGGGACAGGCAGCCGCTCAGGGAGCTTCGGCGCACTGCAGTGCGGCGTCTACGACACCCATGGCGCGCTGCAGTACTGCGGCGGCGTCGGTTCAGGATTCGACGAGCGTGCGCTGACCGAGGTGCTGCGGGCCGTGGAGGGGTTGGACGTCGACGAGTCGCCGTTTGCCGGCACCAATCAACCAACGAAGGAGACCCGGTTTCTGGCGCCTGAGGTCGTGTGCGAGGTCGAGTTCGCCGAATGGAGCCGTGAGGGTCGCTTGCGGCACCCAACGTTCCAGGGCCTGCGTTTCGACAAAGACCCACGCGACGTCGTCCGCGAGGAGCAGGGCTTTTCGGCTGATGAACGCCCCGAGGACGCCATCAACCGTCATGCTGAGGTTGAGCCAGAGACTTTGCCGCCCGCCACGCTCACCGCCGAGCCCAGCGAGGCCGCCGAAATACCTGAGATTGCAGGCGCTTCGCTCGATGTCGACGGCCACACCGTCAAGCTGACGAACCTCGGCAAAGTCCTCTACCCCGGTCCGGGCACCACCAAAGGCGACGTCATCGCCTACTACGCCGCGATCGCGCCGGTGATCGTGCCGCACCTGATCGGCCGGCCCGTCACGCTTGTCCGCTTTCCCGACGGCGTCGACGGTAAGTCGTTCTTTGAGAAACATGCCAACCGGTACCGGCCGGACTGGGTCCAGACGATCCAGATGTCGGCGGGAAAGGAGGCGATGATCGACTTCGTCGAGGTGGCCGACGTGGCGACGCTGCTGTGGACGGCAAACCTTGCCGCGATCGAGCTGCACCCCTCGCTCTCACGCGCACCAAACCTGGGCCGACCTACCGCGCTGGTCTTCGACCTCGATCCGGGACCCCCCGCGACCGTCGTCGAGTGCTGCCAGGTCGCCATCCTGATCAGAGCGCTCCTGAGCCAGCTAAGCGTTGATTGCTGGGCGAAAACTTCCGGAAGCAAAGGCCTTCAGCTCTACGCTCCGATGAACGTGGACGTGACCTACGACGACACCAAACCCTTTGCGCAAGCGGTCGCTTCCCTGCTCGAGCACCAGCACCCGGAGCTGGTCGTCTCCAAGCAGAAGAAGACGCTGCGCCCCGGCAAGGTCCTCATCGACTGGAGCCAGAACGACCGGCACAAGACGACCGTCGGCGTCTACTCCCTGCGCGCTCGGGAACTCCCGACGGTCTCCACACCGGTCACGTGGGATGAGGTGCAGGCGTGCGCCGACGGCGGCGATCCGCTGGCGCTGCGCTTCGACAAGGACGCCGTGCTCGCGCGCGTCGAGGAGCACGGCGACCTGTTCGCGCCGCTGCTCACCGTTCAGCAAGCACTCCCGGTGCTCGGCTAATGGCGGCGCGCTCGATCTGGAACGGCACGTTGACGTTCGGCACGGTCGCGATCCCGGTCAAGCTGTTCTCGGCCACGGACTCCAAGACGATCTCGTTCAAAGAGGTCCGCGAGAGCGACGGGGCCCGGATCTCGCACAAGCGCCTGGGGGCCGAGAGCGGCGACGAGGTCGAATTCAAGGAACTCGACAAGGCCTACGACACCGGCAAAGGCGTGGTCGTCCTCACGAAGGACGAGATTGCCGCAGCCGACGGCAGCCGCCCCAAACTCATCGAGATCGAGTCGTTCGTGAAGGGCGAGGCGATCGATCCGGTCTTCTACGACAAGGCCTACCACCTGGGCGCCAACAAAGGTGGCGACCACGCCTACCGCGTCCTGCTGGCTGCGTTGGAGCAGAGCGGCCGCGTAGGCATCGGGCGATTCATGCTGCGCAGCCGCGAGCAGCTCGTCGCGCTGCGGCCGATCCAAGGCGCGCTCGGCCTGCAGACGATGCGCTTCGCCGATTCGCTCGTGGCGCCCAGCGATCTCGACTTCCCGGAGCTCACGAAGAAGCCCGGCGAGAAGGAGGTCGCGATGGCCGGCAAGCTCGTGGAGATGCTCGCCGGCGAGTGGACCCCCGAGGCCTACGAGGACACCTACCGCGACGCCGTCCGCGAGCTGATCAAGGCCAAGGCCGCCGGCGAGGAGATCAAGCCCGCCGAGGAGAAGGAAGCCACAGAGGACAACCTCATGGCCGCCCTTCAGGCCAGTCTGGAGGCGGCAAGCAAGACGTCTCCCTCCACCGGCGAGAGCCGTGCGACGCCCAAGCGCCCGCCGACGAAGAAGCCCACCGGCCCGAAGAAGACCACCGCGGCCCAGGCCAAAGCGGCTGCAGCCGCCGCCAAGGAAGACGAGTAGATGCCGCGCCCGATGTGGACCGGCTCGCTGAGCTTCGGGCTCGTGAACGTGCCGGTGCAGGTCGTCGGCGCCACCCGCGACCTCGACGTGCGCTTCCACCAAGTCCGCCGAGCCAAAGAGGAGGGCGGCACCCCCGAGCGGATCGAGATGAAGCGCGTCGCCGAGGACGGCAAAGAGGTGCCGTGGAGCAAGATCGGCAAAGGCTGGGAGCTGGAGGACGGCTCGATGCTCGTGCTCACCCAGAAGGATCTCGACGCGGCCGCGCCAGCCAAGACCAAAACGATCGACATCGAGTCGTTCGTGCCGCTCGACGACATCGACCCGATCATGTTCGACCACCCCTACTGGCTCTTGCCAGCCGGCGAGGGTGAGGGGGCAGCCAGGGCCTACAGCCTGCTGCTGGAGGTCATGAAGGAGGCCGGCCAGGTCGGCATCGGCCGGATCGTGATGCGCGCCAAAGAGCAGCTCGTCGCGCTACGCGAGCAGGACGGTCTCCTCTCGCTCACCACGATGAAGTTCGCGGAGGACCTGCGCGACCCGATGGATACCGGCGCGATCCCGGAGGGCGACGCGAGCAAGCCGAGCCAGCGCGAGATCGACGACGCCGTCTCCCTCATTGAGGAGATGACCGAGGACTGGGAGCCAACCCAGTACGAAGACCGCCACCGCGAGCGCCTGCTCAAGCTGATCGAGCAGAAGCGCAAAGAGGGCACCGTCGACCTGCCCGAACTCGAGGACGAGCCCAAGCCACAAAAGGCTCCCGCCGACCTGATGGCCGCGCTCGAAGAGTCGCTGGCCAAAGCTCGCGGCGCGAAGAAGTCAGCCAAGAGCTAGCGGCTGGGCGCAGCTCCGCGTGCGACGATGCACCGGTGCCGTCGGTGATCGGGATCTGCGAGGACGACGCCGCACTGCGGTCGGTGCTGGTGCGCGGACTGCAGGATGAAGGCTTTGAGGTCAGCGCGGTGGGCACGGGACGCGAGGCCCTCGAGCGATTCAGCAACGGCGGCGCCCCCGACGTGATCATGCTCGACGTCGGCCTGCCGGACGCCGACGGGCGCGACGTCTGCCAGGCCTTGCGGGCGTCCGGCGTCACGGCGCCGGTGCTGTTCCTGACGGCCCGCGACGCCGTGGTCGACCGGGTTGCCGGCTTTCGCTCCGGTGGCGACGACTACCTGACCAAGCCGTTTGCGCTCGTGGAGCTGATCGTCCGACTTGAGGCGCTGCTACGCCGCAGCCAGCCAAGGCCCGAGCCGCAGCCCGCGGAAGCAACGACCACCGGTCTGGTGCTCGACCCAGCGGCCCACACCGTGAGCGCCGCAGGCCAGAGCGTCCTGCTGACGCCGACCGAGTTCCGACTCCTCGGCGCTCTGGCCCGCGACGCCCGGACGGTCGTACGGCGCCGCGCGTTGGCCCAGGCCGGCTGGCCCGACGGTGCCACCGTCCATGACAACACGCTCGACTCCTACCTGGCCCGGCTTCGCCGCAAGCTGCGAACGCTCGGCGCGGAGGAGACGATCGTGACGGTCCGCGGCGTCGGCTACAGCCTGCGATGAGCAACCTCGGCCTGCGGGCTCGCGTCACGCTCGCCTGGGTCGCCGTGCTCCTCGTCTCGATCGTGGTGCTTGGCGTGGCCGGCAACGCGCTCCTGCGCCACACGCTCTCGCGCGACGCGACGGTCGTGCTGAACGCGCGGGCCGACGCGCTCCTGACGACCGTCGCCCTCCAGGACGGCGAGGTCGTGGTGCGTGACCGTCCGCTCGCCGACACCCCGGGCTACCAAACCTGGGTGTTCGTCGGCGACCGGACACTCGCCAGCCCGCCCTCCTCGTACCAGGCAAATCCCGCGGCCCAACGCCTCATGCGCGTGAGCGAGCCAACGGAGGCCACCGCGCCGAGCGGGACGGTCCGCCTCCTGGCGGAGCCGATCAACGACCCGGCGACCGGCAAGCAGATCGCGGTCGGCGTCGTCGGCCTCTCCCTGGTGCCTTACCAGCGGACGGAGGAGCGGGCCCTGATCGGGACGGCCGTGTTCGGCCTGCTGGTGCTGCTGATCGGTGCGGCGCTGGCCTGGCGCGCCGTCGGCGCCGCACTCGCGCCCGTCGCGCAGATGGCGCGAGACGCTGAGGCGTGGAGCGAACACGACCTCGACCGGCGGTTCGATCTCGGCCCCACCCACGACGAACTCACCGGCCTCGCGGCGACGCTCGACGGCCTCCTCGGGCGGATCGCGGCCAGCCGCCGGCAGGAACAGCGCTTCTCCGCTGAGATGGCGCACGAGATCCGCACCCCACTGGCCGCCGTCCGCGGCGAGGCCGAACTCCTCAAGCGACGCTCAGGTGACCCGGAGGCCGTCGCCAACGGTGTGGATGCGGTCCTTGCACACGCCGACCGCATGGCGGAGGTCGTCGAGGTGCTCATGCGCTCAGTCCGTGACGAGCGGGCGATCGGCGACGGCACGGGCGACGCGGTCGACGCCGCCCAACGGGTGATCGCCGCCTCTGCCGCCCTGGCCAAGGAGCGGGGCGTGCAACTCACCATGCGGAACGCGCCCGAGCTCCCGGCGGTTGGCGCCCCCGCAGAACTCGTGGAGCGCGCCCTGCAGCCCCTCGTCGACAACGCGGTGCGTTATGCCGAGCACCGCGTCGTGATCTCCGCAGGTGAGCAGGCCGGCGACGTGTGGATCGCCGTCGACGATGACGGCCCGGGCGTGCCGCCCGAACTCGCCGACACACTCTGGGATCCTGGCGTCCGCGACCCAGGATCCACCGGCGTCGGTCTTGGCCTTGCCCTGGCGCGACGGCTCGCGCTGAGCTGCCACGGCAAGCTCGAGGTGGCGCCCAACGGTGGTCTCGACGGCGGAGCGCGCCTCATTCTCCGCCTCCCCGCGCTGACGTAGCCCCGGACGCACGCGGTCGGCCACGGGTGGGTGCCAGCGAGCGCCGTCGTGCCACGCCGCCGAGAACAACCGTGCAGTCAGGTACCAGTCAGGTTGACCCGGCCATGATCACCAGTAAGGCCAGCGATGGCCACTCAACCCCCGGGCACCCGGCCGGGGCACCCTGCGGCCGGGGGGTCGCGGGGGCGCACCGCGGCGGTTCTTCCAGCATTGGACCGCCGCGGTGCGTTAGCCGAATTTCTCTGTCGAGTCGCGAGCGGCCTCGTGCCGGTGGGTACGCGACTCGACGGAGGAAACTCCTCTCTCACCCGGTCGGCGGTCCTCCCAGCAGGCCGCCGACCGCCCCTACCCCTGTCTCAGGCCTAGCGCCGGACGCGTTCAGCCCATGACGATCTGGCTGCCGACGGGCGGCAGCGCAGCAGGACCCGCCACCAAGCGAGCGATGGCGGCCGTGAGGGTGTCTGCCAGCACGGCTTTGCTGGCGTCGATCAGCCGGATCAGCTCCTCGACGGGCGTCGCCTCGTCGTGGACTCCGTTGGCGTAGTCGGTGGCATAGCCCAGGAGCGCGTAGGGGATTCCGGCTTCGCCCGCGAGGACCGTCTCCGGCCCGCCCGTCTGGCTGACCGCCGACACGCCGACCGCAGAGAGACTGCGGATCTCGGCGGCGGTGTTGAAGCGCGGCCCGTCGACATGGCCGTAGACGCCGCCGTCGCGCACCTGGTGGCCCGTATCTGCCGCGCCCGTAAGGAGCGCTGCGCGCAGCGCTGGCGAGAATGGCCCGCCGTAGACCCAGTGCGCCCGCCCAGGCCGGCCCGGCTCGGTGTGCAGCGTGCAGATCGAGCCATCCGGGAGGCGATTGGAGAGGAAGTGCAGGTCGTCAAAGGCGATCAGCGTCCCGAGCGGGACGCTGACGTCGACCGCCCCACAGACCGTGACGGCCAAGATCGCGTCGACGCCGGCGTCGCGCAGCGCTGAGATGTTGGCCTGGTGCGTAACGTGGTTGGAGAGCCGTGCGTGGCCCGGCAGGTGTCGCGAGACGTGGACGACCTCAGCCCCGACGAGCGCGCCGTGGGTGAGCGTGACCGGGCCGAACTCCGTCGCCACCTCCTGGGCCGCGTCAGCGGCGAAGCCTGGCAGTGCGTAGGTCCCTGAACCCGTGATGATCCCGATGCGCATGCCCTGGGTTCTACTGCACCCCGCTGCGGTCACCACACCGTGTTCATCAGCAACTCGATCGCGAGTGCTTGCGCCACGAGGCCACCGAGGACCACCCGCAGCCTGCCTCGCACGTACGGCGCCGCAGCGACACAGGCCAGCGGCACGAGAAACAGCCAGATCCGTTCCGTCTCCGCCTTGGTGAAGCCGCCAACCGCGGCGATCACCACGACGGCGGCCGTCGCGACGGCGGCGTCGCTGCGAGCCACAGCGCCGCGCACGGCCCCCGCGACGATCGCGGGCCCGAGCATCACGGCCCAGGCGACCGGCGAGCCGACGACCCAGAACCAGTAGGGCCGAACCTGCGCGAGCGAATCGCGGTAGACCTGCTCGGTCGCCCGCAGCGTCCCGATCGGGTCGTAGCCGTACCCAAGTGCCAGCGAGCCCTGAAGCGCGACGACCGCCGCGCCCGAAAGGGCGGCGAGCGCGAGCCCGCGGCGCCATCCGTCGCGCAGCAGGACGACGATCGCTGCCCACGCCCCGACCCCGAGGAGCGCCCAGGTCATCATCGAGGCCACCGCGAACGCCACGAGACCGAACGTTCTCCACTGCCACGACCTCGCGACGAGCCCACATGCCGCCAGCGCGCCGAAGGCTGCGAAGGCGTAGTCGAACGACGTGACGCCGAAGAGGAGGGTGAGCGGCGAAGCGGCGCACAACAGCCCCGCGATCCGGCCGGTCGACTCCTCGCCCGAAAGGGTCCAGCCGAGCCGGTAGGCCAGCGGCGCACAGAGGGCGCCGACGAGGATCACGAGCGCCGCCAGTGCGGTCGCCGACTGAATCCCCAGCCAGTGCGCGAGCAGCAGCGGGCCAGGCGGGTGACCGGCCACGTTGACGGACTGCGACGTGACGACCTCCGCAAAACGGTCGAGATAGTTGCGCACGCCGTACTCGAGGGTCGGGAGTCCTGGGAGGTACTCGTTGATGGCGTGCGACTGGCTGAGCCCACCCTCGAGGTCGAAGATATGGCTCCAACCCGTGACGCCCTCGCGGGCGGCATTGATCGCCAGGCCGGTCCCGAGCGCCAACAGGTAGAGCGCGACGGCAATCACCGGCGGCGACCAGCGCACCTCCACCAAGCGCGGGGCAACCGCGACGAAGGCAGCCCCGGCGAGCAGCGCCGCGACGAGTCCGGCCGGGTCGACCTGCGGCAGCCAGCCCGCGACGAATGGCTCCGTCGACGTACCGAGCGAGAGCCCGCGCAGGCGCCAGACGAGACCGATTCCCACGACGAGGACGGCCAACGCGGCCAGCCCAACAAGAACGATCCGCGAAACTCGCTCGGCGGATGGCTGCTGTGGGGCGGTGGCCATGCGATGCTCACCCTATGCCGCCGGCGCCTGCGACGAATGACGCTCGGCTTACACGCAGGGCCGTGCGCGGCACGGTGCTCATCGGCCTGGCGGCGAGCCTCGGTGCGTGCGGGTCGGCGACGACCAGCGAACTGCCGCCAGCCGCCGAGCCTGCACGCGCGCCGGCGCTGACGCAGAAGCCCGCCGGTGAGACGATCAGCGCCGCAGGGACGCCCGAGGCGGTCGTCATCGACCCCACCACGCACCTCGCGGCCGTGGCACTCCGCAATCCGGACCGCCTCCGGATCATGCGTCTTGGGCGTGACGCTGATGGCGGGCGACCGCGTGTCATCCGGGACGTCCCCCTACCCGGCACACCACGACACCTCTCGCTTCGACAGACGCCAACCGGACCCCAGGTCCTCGTGCCGGCGGAGACGGCCATGCAGCTGCTCGCAGTGGACCTACCCTCGGGCGAGATCACGCAGACCGCACCGACCGGCGACCGCCCGCACGACCTGACCGAGATCACCGGCGACCGCATCGCCGTCGGCAACGAGCGCGCCAATACCCTCACGGTCGTCAGCCCCGAAGGCAAGGCAGAACGAACGATCTCCGTCGCTACGCAGCCGGGCGGCGTGACGTCGCTGCGCGACGGAAAGCTCATCGCCGTCGTGTCGATGCGCGAGCGCGTCTTGGAGATCTTCGACGCCACCACCTTGAAGCGACTCGCCGTCGCGTCGGCCGGAGTCGGCCCGACCCATGTCGTCTGCGGCCCAACCGGCCCCTGCTTCGTCGCCGACACCGACGGCGACGCGTTGCTCGTCTTCCGCGTGGGCGAAGACGGGTCGCTGCGGCTCACCAGGCGGGTCTACGTCGCCGGAGCGCCGTACGGCATGGCGATCGACCCGGAGCGCCGACGGCTCTGGATCACGCTGACGGCCCGCAACGAACTCGTCGAGCTGCCGGCCCACCGCCGGCCGCACATCATCCAGCGCCTTGGGGCCGTCCGCCAGGCCAACGCCGTGGCGGTCGACAGCAGCACCGGTGACGTCGCCGTCACGGGCCAGGCCGACGGCGTACTCCAACTCCTGCGCAACCCCGCATCACCAGACAACTAGGGCGATCTCTGGGATAACGGGTCGAAGGCGTGATTGCTCGCCCGGCCCGTTTCGGGCGGCCGGAGGCGCCCGACGTCCCCCGTCGATACGAGAATCGGCAAACGGGGCCATCCAAGGCGGCATAGTCGACCGCGGGGAGGGCTCCGAGCGCAACTGCCGGGCGCCCCTCCCCGCCATTTCACACCGCCCGGGGAGACGACACATGACGCAGACCACCGCGATCCCGCCGGGATGGACCGGCGGATTCGCCGATTCCAATCCGGCGTTTGCCTACCCGCACCCGAATCTCTCGGCGTTGCCGATGCTGGCCAACATGGCCAACATCGATCTGCTGCAGCGCCAGCAGGAGGTCCGGTGGCCCGAGTTCAGCTGGGAGACCGTGCCCGGCGACCCGACCTCGCGGTGCTTTCAGATGTTCGCGCCAGACATCTCCCGCATCGGCTACACCGATGAGGGCAGGGTCTACTCGATCATCTGCCCACAGCAGGGGACGTGCTCACCCTCCTTTGGCTGCCTGAACGTCGAGGTCTCGGTGACGGGGCAGCGCGGCTGGGTAAACGAGACGAACCGCGAACTGGCAGCCGAGATGACCGTCGAGGGCAAGGTCTGGTTTAGCCCGAGTGCCCACGACAGCCCCATCGTGAAGCTCTTCTGGGGCCTGTTCGCCGGCTGCGGACTCCCGTTCCCAGACCAGAAGGCGAACGCGATCATCGTCACCACCCACCACAACAAGAGCCCGCTCCAGCCGATCTTTCCGGTGCGCTCCGGCGAGTCGACGCTCTTCCAAAGCCCGGAATTTGCCAAGCACCCGGAGGCGTGGGCCGTCGGGAATGTCGAGGTCGAGATTGGCCCGATCGTCAGAAGCGGCAACGCCACGGTCGACGAGTTCAACGACCTGGTGATGGAGGCGTTCAACCTGGCCTCGGGCAACCTGCTCTCACCCGGCAACCTGCTCTCGTGGAACGTGTGGTTTGAGGAGCCGGCGCTCGTCGACCGGCAGGAGTGGCGCGATCACGCCGAGCGGTGGCGCCAGTCGATCGACACCGGCCACGGCAGCCCGGACGGCCCCGGCACGTCGCCGAGGTACTTCGACGGCACGCTGTTCAAGCCCGAGGACGCGGTGGTCCAGGCGGAGGTAGACAAGATCATCGCCTACCTGAAGAAGCACCTACCGCTCCTCTAAGCCTGGATCAGGCTCAGCCGCCGGCCGGCGCGCCGTCCTCGATTCGGGCAACCGGGTCGGGACGGGCGCGGCCGCGCAGCTGCTGGACTCCCCAGATCGCCAGCGACGCTGCAAACAGCAGGGCGGTGATCAACAGCCAGCGGCCGAGGTAGTCAGGTGGTGCATCGCCCAGCGCACGCTCGAAGTTCTGCGGCTGGCGATTGGCGATGCGCGGCAGGAACGCGAGCAGCAGGACGCCAGAGATGATCACCGGCACCCGGAGGTAGTTGATCGACGGGCTTCCCTTGAACAGCCTGGTCGCCAGAACGTTGACGGCACTGTAGGCCGGGAGGAACACGAGGTCGTGGACGATCGCGCCGCCCACGAGCCAGAGGATCAGGTTGAGCGGCTGCGGCGCAAACGGGGCGCGGAACATGATCGACAGCGCCCAGGCGGCAACGCCGATCAGGATCGCGTGGCCGAGCAGGTTCAGCGGGCCCGCGCCATAGAGCTGCTTGAACTTGGTCATGGGCTCAGGCCATTCATGCGAACTCCACGGTCTCGACCCACTTGGTGTTGTGCACGCCTGGAAGTGCCGGGACGATGAGCCGCGCCGGGTAGCCGTGGTCGAGCGGCAGATCCTCGCCGGCCACCTTGAGCGCCAGGAGCGAGCGATCGTCGGAGACCTGGCGCCGACCGATCGTCGTCTGCTTGAAGGCGCCTCGAGGCTGGAGGGAAACGACGTGCATCGTCGCGGGATCGGACGCGCCGACCAGGGCCGCCAGATCACTCAGCCGCACTCCCGTCCACGTTTGCATGCTCGACCAGCCCTCCACGCAGGCGATCGGAAGGTCCTCGGTGCGCTGCGTCATGCCTTGAAGGTCTGAGCGACTGAGTTCGACGGTGCGGTCGCCGGAGATCACCTTCAATCGCCAGCCATCGCCGACCATCTCCGGCGTGATCGCAGCCACGGCCGCCGTCTTGTTGACCGGGAAGGTGCCGTTCAGGCCCTCGCCTCGGCCTCGTGGCGCGAAGACGGCGATCTGCCGCAGTGGGCCGCCCGCCGACTGACCGACCGTCGTGAGGAAGACGGCGCCGGTGGCGCCGCCCAGCAGCCCCAACACGCCACGGCGCGTGATCGTCGTGGGCCCAGGATTCGGGGTGCGCAGCGGGTCGTTCGGCATGCCAAGCACCTCGTTGCGGGTGCGCCGGGCCTCCCGCATCGTTGGGACGCGAACGATCACATGGAAGATCACCGCGGCCGTGAAGATCCACGCGCCGTAGTAGTGGGCGACCACGAAGTTGAAGTGCCACGGGTAGTACAGCTGCGCATTGGTGAGCCCCGTCATCACCTGGAAGAACGCCGAGCCGACGAGCAGCAGGTTGGCGAGTTTGCCGAGGGCCTCAGCGGGCTTCGTCGGTGGCGGCCAGGAGAACAGCTTCGGGATGACCGACCAGAGCTTGAAGAGCAGCAACGGGACCATCACGAAGCCCAGGGTCACGTGGGCGCCCTGCGTGAACGCGTAGAGCCAGCTCGGCGACGTCGGCCAGCTGATCACGAAGAGCTGCAGATCGTCCTCGCGGGGAATCAGCGCGTTGCGACCAAGATCCGGTTGGTAGGCGGCGTGGGAGAGGAAGCCGGTGGCCGAGACGATGGTGATCGTCGCCAGCAGCGCCAGGCCAATCACCGTCGTCAGCCACGTGCCGCGGACGGGGCTTCGCCAGAAGCCAGGCCGCGCCGGCCCCGGGGCCGGCTCTTCGGGGATCAGGCGCATCGCAGCTCCGCGAACCAGCGGCCGTCATCCGACCAGCGATCCGCGCAGCGAAGGCCTGCCGCCGCCGCAAGGGGCTCAATCGCGTCGTTGCAGACCCGCGCCCAGGGAAACCAGATCGAGACGTCGTCGCCGCGCTCCAGGCGCACGGGAACGGTATGGGCGCCACCACCAGGCGCGTCGGTCTCCACCAGCACGGTGCCGCCCGGAGTGAGGAGCTCCCGGACGCGAGCGAGCAGCACCTGCGGGTTGCCGCCGATGCCGAGGTTGCCGTCGAGCAGGAGGACGGTCTCCCAGACGCCGAGCTCGAGGCCATGCGTGAAGACGTCGCCTTGTACGGCGTCGGCGCCGCGCTCACTCGCGATGCGGACGGCCAGGGGCGAGGCGTCGAGCCCGAGCGAGGCAATGCCTCGGCGCACGAGGGCATGGACGTGGCGCCCCGGCCCACAGCCGACGTCAAGGACCGGGCCCCGGGCGCGGTCGATCAAGCGCTCGTCGACGGGATCCGCGTCGGCCAGCCAACGCCCGACGGCGAGGAGTTCGGTCACCCCGTCGGCGTGGCGGGCGGTGAGGGTGGAGCCGGTGTCGAGTGCCGACTCGTAGAGCGTCCAGGGCAGCGCGCTCATGCGGCGACCTGCAGGCTGGCCTGGGTGGCGGAGAGCGCCTCGGCGAAACGGCTGCCTGGGATCAGCGCCGCGACGTGCTGGGCGTCGTCGAAGTGATCCACGTCGCGCAGGCGCGGCAGGGCGTCGTCGACGACGAGGCCGTGCTGCTGCAGGCGGGTGAGCTGCAGCGCGCCGGTGTCGTCTTGGCTCATCGGCACACCGACGAACAGCGCGTCCCAGGCGCGGTGCAGGCCGATGCCCCAGTAGCCGCCGTCGTCGGTGTGGCCGAGGACGGCGTCGGTGCCGGGAGCCTCGAGAGCGGCGACGCTCTGCGCAAGGAGTTCGGGGGTGAGCTGCGGCGTATCCATCCCAACGAGGAGTGCCGGCTCGTCGACGTCGGCGAAGGCGTAGGCGAGGCGCTCGTCGAGGCCGCCTCCGCGCTGCGCGATCACCTCGACGCCGGCAGGCAGCCACGGGCCCGGTTCGCCGTCGAGCACGCAGATGCGGCGGCTCGTCGGTACGGCGGCCAGAGCGGCGAACGTGTCGACGAGGGCCGCCTGTGCCAGGGCGGCGGCCTGCTGAGGCGTGCACGGCGGGCAGAGACGCGTCTTCACTCGGCCAGCCACCGGCGCCTTGGCGATGACGATCAGGGCGACGCTCATGACATCACCGCCGCCATGTCGCGGACGGCCCGAACGGTGCCGCGGACGGTGCCCGTCACCTTGCTGGTTCCGACCCGCGGCCGGTAGTCGACCGTCACCTCTTCGATCCGCCAGTCCTGCTCGGCGGCGCGCAGCACCATCTCCAGCGGCCAGCCGAATCGGCGGTCGACGATGCCCAGCTCAAGCAGCGCCTCCCGGCGTGCGGCGCGCATCGGCCCGAGGTCGCGCAGCGGGAGGCCAGCTTTGCGACGGAGTTGCCAGGCCAGGACGCCGTTGGCCGCGCGGGCATGCGCCGGCCAGGCGCCGCGGCCCGACGGGCGACGACGCCCAAGGACGAGGTCGGCCGTGCCCGCGATGACGGGATCGGTGACGAGGGGCAGCTGCCGTGGATCGAGCGAGGCGTCGCAATCCATGAAGCACACGACGTCGGCGGTGGCGGCCGTGAGTCCCGCGAAGCAGGCGGCGCCGAACCCTGGCTGGGCCTCGGTGACGACGCGGGCGCCGAGCCTGGCGGCGATCTCGGCTGAGCCGTCGGTCGAGCCGTTGTCGACGACGATCGGCGTGAACCCCGCCGGGACCCGTTCGAGGACCCACGGGATGGCCTCGGCTTCATTCAGCACGGGGAGAATGAGATCTGGCACAGCAACCATCCTTGAGCATTCGTCCGCCCAAACGGTGAAATGTTACGAACGAACCTGGGCGGGCCCGGGAGGAGCCCGCAAAACGCCGGTACGGTGGGCGGATGTTGCTGGTTACCGGTGGAGCCGGATTCATCGGATCGCACGTCATCGACGCCCTCGGCGCCGCCGGAGTCGCCGTGCGTGTGCTCGACCATGCCGCGCCGAGCTGGCCCGTGCCCGCAGGCGTCGACGTGCGCCTGGGTGACGTGCGCGACGCGGCGACCGTCACCGCTGCCCTGGAAGGCGTCACCGCCGTCTGCCACCAGGCTGCGATGGTCGGGCTCGGCGTCGACCTGGACGACATCGCGGATTACGTCTCGCACAATGATCTGGGTACGGCCGTGCTCCTGCGGGCGATGGCTCGACTTGGGACGGTCGACCGGCTCGTCCTTGCCTCGAGCATGGTTGTCTACGGCGAAGGGCGCTACCGCTGCGCCGAGCACGGAGTGGCCCGCCCTGGGCCGCGCGAGCTCGCCACGCTGGAGGCCGGCGACTTTGAACCGCCGTGTCCGCAGTGCGGGCAGGCACTGGCGCCGGAGCCCGTGCCCGAGTCCGCGCCCGTCGACCCGCGCAACGTCTACGCAGCAACCAAGCTCCACCAGGAGCACCTCGCGGCTGCCTTCTCACGCGAGACGGGGGTGCCCGTGACGGCGCTGCGCTACCACAACGTCTACGGGCCTCGGATGCCGCGAGACACGCCGTATGCCGGCGTCGCCTCACTGTTTGCGAGCGAACTCGCGGCCGGGCGGCCACCGCGGGTCTTTGAGGACGGTGGGCAGCTGCGGGACTTTGTGCACGTCCGCGACATCGCCCGCGCGAACGTCTTGGCGCTGACCTCCCCGGAGCCGGTGCCCGGCGCGTTCAACGTGTGTTCCGGCACGCCGCGCAGCGTCCTGGACATGGCGTGCGCACTGCACGACGCGGCGGGAACAGCCGCCGCCCCGGAGGTAACGGGCGGCTTCCGCCTTGGGGACGTTCGCCACGTCTTTGCCGACGCCACCCGTGCCTCAGATGTGCTCGGCTTCACCGCCGTAGAGGACTTCGCAGCAGGGATGCGCGAGCTGTTCGCGGGCGAGACGGCCGGAGCCCACTGATCGGGAGCGAGCTGCTCGCGGGTTCGGGCGGTCGTCTCAGCCCGCCGGCATGACGTTGACGGCGTGCGCGGCCGTTGCCCAGAGGTGCTGGACAGCGTAGGCGCGGTAGGGGCGCCAAGCCTCGGCGCGCGCCGTCAGCGCAGCCGGGGTCGCGGGCAAACCGAGCGCCTGCGCCGCCCCGCGGATACCGAGGTCGGTGGGAATGAAAGCGTCGCGATCGCCAAGGGCCCGCATCGCAATCGTCTCGATCGTCCACGGGCCAAGTCCCGGGAGTTCGGCGAGGGTCCCACGCACCGTGGACGTCTGGGGGGTGCCCGTCGGCGCCGCGGCGGCGGTGGGCACCAGCCCGGGGAGTCGGCCTTCGGCGAGCGCCTGCGCGAGCACCCGCAGCGAGCGCTGCCGTGCGGCGGGGAACGCAAACACCTCCGCAGGCGCGGCCGCCACCGCGGATGGCAACGGGAACAGGTGGGTCAAGCCGCCTTCGGGGTCCTCGATCGGGTCGCCGGCGGCCACGACCAACCGGCGGGCATGCGTTCGCGCCGCCGCCGTCGAGACCTGCTGGCCCAGCACCGCGCGGATCGCCATCTCGGCGCCGTCGGCCGAACCCGGCACCCGGCGACCCGGCGCCGCCCGGACCAGTGGGGTAAGGGCCGCGTCGGCCTCCAAGACGGCATCGATGGCGAGCGGATCGGCGTCGAGGTCGAGGATCCGGCGTGCCAGAGCCAGCGCGCCCGCAGCATCCGCGGAGTCGCTCAGCAACAGCCTCACCGCAACCACTGGCCCAGCGGCGGGGCTGAGCGCAAGGATGCCGTGCCCGCCACCGGGGAAGCGCAACGTCCGCCGGTAGGCCCCACCGGACCACTCCTCCACGCCCGGAACGGCCGTGGCCACGAGGTGCCCGAAGAGATTGTCCGGGAAGAGCGGCGGCGTGAACGGCAGCTCATGCGCAGAGACGTGGAGACGCGGCGCCATGACGCCATCGTGGCGGCTCTCCCCCGCGCGCGCCTCCGGATTCGTGCTGGCGTCCGGCCGTGTTCACCTTTGGAGCTCGGAAAGCGGCGTACGCTCGGTCTATGCCTGTCGCGCCGCCCACGTCACCGACGAGGCCCTCCGCCGACCCGGATTGGGGCCGCTGGGAAGCTGAACTCTCCGAGCGACGGGTCCTGCGACCCGGTCGGCCCGGCCCTCCAGACCCGCCGCAGCCGCCGAGCGACGGCCCAGGTGACCGCCCTGGCGGCGACGATCGCCAGCCCGAGCGGGCCGATCTGCTCTGGCTCAAGCTCCTGGTGGCGTCGTTCGTCTTGCTCGCCAGCATCGCGTTCTTCGCCTCCCACCAACAGGTGAGCGACCGATCGCCGATTCTGAGCCCGGTGCCGCCGGTTGCGGCTTCGCAGGTCGCCGCCGAGCGCGACGAGGCAGCGAACCCCGTCCGCGTGCGGATGCAGATTCCGCCTGCCCCGACTCAGAAGTAGCTCGCCGAGGTGGAGGCTCCGAGCGAGTCGCCGCCAGCGCGCTAGAGCAGGAACGTAAAGAGCGGCGACCCCGGCGGGATCTGCTCGACCGCCAGCGGGCTGGCCGCGAGCCGTTCAAGGAGCGCCGCCAGATCACTTGCGCGTTCGAGTTCGATGCCGACGAGCGCCGGGCCGGTCTCGCGGTTGTTCTTCTTGACGTACTCAAAGGCGATGATGTCTTCGCCGTGGACGAGCACCGCGTCGAGGAAGTCGCGCAGCGCCCCGGGCTCCTGCGAGAACGTGACCAGGAAGTAGTGCCGCAGCCCCTCGTGCAGCAGCGAGCGCTCGACGACCTCGGCGTAGCGGGAGACGTCGTTGTTGCCACCCGACACGATGCACGCGATGGCCCCAGCAGCCACGCCCGGCCCCTCACCGACCCAGTCTCCGCGTGCTGCGAGCTGCTTCACCGCCGCCGAGGCGAGTGCACCCGCCGGCTCGGCAATCACGCCTTCCGTGCCGTAGAGCCCAAGCATCTCCGTGCAGATTGCTCCCTCGGGGACCGCCACGATCTCGTGCACCAGATCCCGAACGACGCCGAAGGTGACGGCCCCGACCCGGCCCACCGCCGCGCCGTCGACAAACGTGTCCAGCGGACTGAGCGCGACGGGCCCGCCAGCTTCCAGCGCCGCTCGCATGCTCGCTGCACCGGCCGGCTCCGCTCCGACGATCCGCACGTTCGGGGCATGCTCGGCAACCCACGTGGCGATGCCTGCGATGAGGCCGCCGCCGCCAACCGGAACGACGATCGTGGCGACCGTCTCCCCGAGCTCGGCCGCCTGCTCAAGTACCTCCAGGCCGACGGTCCCCTGGCCGGCGATGGTGCGCGGGTCATCGAACGGATGCACCGACACCGCACCGCTGACCTCGCTGTCGGCCAGTGCCGCCGCGCTGGCCTCGTCGTACGTCCGACCGGCAATCACCAGCTCCACCCACTCGCCGCCAATCGCTGCGATCCGCTCGCGCTTCTGCCGCGGCGTGTTGCTGGGCAAGAAGACGCGCCCCCGGATCTGCAAGGCCCGGCAGGCGAAGGCGAGGCCTTGGCCATGGTTCCCGGCGCTCGCACACACCACGCCACGCGCGCGCTCCTGCGGCCCCAGCGAAGCGATCAGGTTGTAGGCGCCGCGCACCTTGTAGGACCGACACTCCTGGGAGTCTTCGCGCTTGAGCAGCACCGGGACCCCCGCCATTGCGCTCAGACGCTGGCTTCGCTCCAGCGGCGTCCGGCGCACCACCGGCGCGACTCGCTGCGCGGCTTGCGCGATGGCCTGTGGGCTGAGGTCGCCACTGGCGTGCGCTGCGTCGATCATGCCCCGGCCACGATACGGCCCGCCCTGACCGAAGCAGCAAAGCCGCCGCTGCGGCGCGGGTGCTGTGGCGGCCGTGCCGCCGGCGGCGGTGCGCATCACGGGGGAATTCTGCGCACCGCCGCGGTGCGGCGAAGGGAGCGCGCCCGAGCCGGCGCTGCTCCAGTTCAGGTTCGTGTTCCAACACACCGGCGTCCACAGCTCGGGCCTGGGGGAAGACCTGGGGGAGGAAAGTGGAGCGCTGGCTGAACCTGATCTGCAAGCAGCATTGCGGACGCACGACGCCCTGGCATCGGTCGATCGCCGATTCTCCCGTGCCACGGGGCTGCGCCGATTGGCCCCGGCCAATCGGCCCATGAAGAGGGGCCACAAATCCAGCCACGGCCCGCAGCTCCGCGGTGCAAGATTGAAGGTGGCCTCGTCTCTCCCGCGCCGCAACCCGTGCTCTCCCTTCAGTCGCTCACCAATGTGGTGCAACACCTCCCGATCCCGGTCGTCCTCACCGATCCGGCAGGGTTCATCGTCAGCGCGAGCGCACTGGCGAGCACGCTCCTGCACTCCTCGCCGGGCACCCACCCGCTTCACCTTGAACAGCACCTTGACTCGCTGACTCCGCCGCGGCCGACCATCAATCGCACGCCGATCGTGTGTGACGCTGGCCGCCACGACCTCGTGGTTCTGGGGCCCATTCCTCACACGCCTGCGGCCCCGCAGGATGTCGCGACGCTCGCCGGTGAGGTCGCACACGACTTCAACAACCTGCTGGGCGTGATCATCAACTACACCACGCTGGCCGCCGCCGACGCCCCGGGAGACAGCCAGCAGGCGCGGGACCTTGCCGAGGTCCTGGCGGCCTCGCGGCGAGCTGCCACGATCGCCGACCGGCTGCGCCGCATGAGCGTCGCCGGCGAGGCAATGTAGCCACTGGCGTTCGCCTGGCGGTTCACTGGTAGGCGGCCAGCCTCGCTTGCCAGCCGTCCACCAACACGTGACGTGCGCCGCTGAGCATGGTTGACTGCGCTGCGATGCATGAAGCACAGGTGCGCCTGCTCATCGCTGACGATCACCCGCTCTACCGCTCAAGCGTGGAACGGGTCGTCCGCCTCAACCCGCAGCTCTCCGTGGTGGGCCTCGCCTCCGACGGGCGAGAGGCGCTCGATCGCATCACTGCGCTCGAGCCCGACGTGGCCGTCGTCGACCTCAACATGCCGGGACTCGACGGCCTTCAGCTGCTCGACGCCCTGACGCAGGAAGACGTCAAGACGCGCGTGGTGATCCTCACCGGCAATCTCGACAGCGATCAGGTCTACCGCGCCGTCGAGCTCGGCGCGGCCGCCGTGCTGTCGAAGCTGATCGAGCCAGAAGCACTGGTGGCCACACTCCTGGAGGTCGCCTCCGGCAAGACGGTGCTCGGTGGCGAGGTGCAGGCGCTGCTGGCCGGCGAGGTACGCAATCGCCGCCGCGAGGACCGCCCGGTACTGACCGATCGCGAGCGCGAGGTGCTGGGCCAGATCGCCGATGGCGCCAGCGTCGCGGAGATCGCCGCCGCCATCCATCTGAGCCCGTCCACGGTGAAGTCCCACCTGGAGAGCCTCTACCGCAAACTTGAGGTCTCCGATCGGGCCGCCGCCGTCGCCACCGCGATGCGCAAGGGCCTCCTGCGGTAGGCGTCGCTCCCGGCGCGCTCAGCGCGCGAGGAGCCGCAGGACCTCGCCGGCGAGGTCCTCGATCGAGCAAGGCTTCGGCAGAATCGCGCTGACGCCGCGGCGTTCTGCGTCGGCTTGATCTCCGCTGGCCATGTAGCCAGACGTAAGCACGACCGGCACGTCGCCGCGGATCGCGCGGACGCGCTCCGTCAGCTCGAGGCCGGTGAGGCCTGGCATCGAGAGGTCGGTCACGACCGCGTCGAACCCGTCGGGCGTCGCCGCGAACGCCTCCGCCGCCTCCAACGGATCGGTAAAGCCGGTGACCTCGCATCCGCAATACGGCATTGCGCGGTAGGCCAGCCGGACGAGCGCCTCTTCGTCGTCGACGAACAAGACTCGGGCGACGGGCTGGTCGGAGCTGGCGGGTTTGGCGGGTTGGGGCACGATCTCGGGGGTCTCAGGCGACGACTGCACCGGAAGATAGGCCGTCAGCGCCGCGCCCCCTGCACGGTGCTGTTCGGCAGCGATGACGCCGCGGTGGTTCCGGATGATGCTGTGGACCGCTGCCAAGCCCAGGCCGGTGCCTTCGTTCGGCCCCTTCGTCGTGAAGAACGGGTCGAAGACCCGCCCAACGATCGCTTCGGCGATGCCTGGACCGTCGTCAACGACCCGCAGCCGAAGGTACTCGCCGGCATCGAGCCCAGCGACCACGCCGGTGCGTCGCTCACCGAGCACGACCTCCTCGACGGAGACGCTGATGAGCCCTCGCTCGCGACCAGCCAGCGCTTGGCCGGCGTTCGTCACGAGGTTTACGACCACCTGGTGGAGCTGGGTGGAGTCACCGAGGACGGTCGGCAGCTCCGACGCGACGGCCACCTCCACCTCGGTGCCGCGCGGCATCGTCGGTCGAACGAGCGACACCGCCTCGCGGACGACCTCGCCGAGGTCAATCGCGACCTGGCGGACCGGCTCCTCACGCGCGAAGGTGAGCAGGCGCTTCGTGAGATCGCCGGCCCGTAGCGCACCGCGCGCGATCTCGCCGATGCTTTCCGCCGGAGACGCGCCCGCGGCAAGCTCGGCCTCGGCAACGCGGGCGTAGCTGAGGATCGCCCCGATCACGTTGTTGAAGTCGTGGGCGATCCCACCCGCCAGCGTCCCCATCGCCTCCAGCTTCTGCAGCCGGATCCTGGCCTCGTCCTCGAGCCGCTTGTCGGTGACGTCCTCCAGCACACCGACCATTCGGACGGGGCCGTCGGCGTCGAACTCGACGCGCCCAAGGGCGGCGACCCAACGTCGCTCCGGACCCTCGGCGGATGGCCGCACGAACGGGTACACGACGTCGTACCTCGGGCCGCCGGGCACGATCGCCTGCTCGACGGCGCGCCGCACGCGATCCTGATGGTCTGGCTCGATCATGTCGATGAAGCCATCGAGCCCGTGCTCTGCCATCAGCTGCCCCGCGTCGACGCCCAGGATCTCCGAGAGACGGTCATCGCCAACCATCTGGCCGGCGCGCAGCTGCAGGTCGAAGCGGCCCAGGCCGGTCAGGTCGAGGGCAACCTGAAGCTGTTGCTGCTGGGTATTGGCGTCGGTGATCGCCTGGCGCTGATCGGTCACGTCGAGCGTGCCGCCAAACCAGCGGATCGGCTGCCCCGTCTCCTCATCGAGCGTCGCTCGTGCGCGGCTCTCCACCCAGCGGTACTCGCCGTCGTGGCGACGGAGCCGGAACACCGTCGATCCGCCGCTCCCGTCCGTCACCTCAGGGACCGCGGCGGCGGCGTCGCGATCGTCTGGGTGAATCAGATCGATATAGCCGACGCCGAGAAGCTCGTCGATCGGGCGGCCGGTGAACTCCGCCCAGCGCGGCGAGAAGTACTCCACGCCCTTGGCCTCGGAGGCGATCCACAACATCTGTGGAACCGCTTCGGCGAGCGAGCGCAGCCGCTCCTCGCTGCGTCGCAGGCGCAGCTCGGCGTCGTAGCTGTCGGTGCGGTCGTGGACCTCGAAGAGGAGAAAATCAAGCTCTCCAGTCTCATCGCTGCGAACCGGCGTGAGGGTGCAGTCCACGGCGCGAAGAGGTCCGTCCTTGAGATCGGGGCGAGTGTCGGAGTAGCGGATCGGTCGCGTCGCGGTTTGGATGGCTCGCAGGCGCTGCTCCCACGCAGGCCCACGGCTCTCTCCATCGGGCACGCCCTGCGCGAAGTCAACGATGTTCGTGCCGATGACCTGCTCACGGCGGATTCCCATTCGAGAGAGGGCAGCGTTGACCTCTCGGATGGTGCCGTCAGGGTCGAGGACGGCCATGAGCTGGTAGCTCTGGTCGAACGTGAGCCGGCCCAAGCGCTCCTGCTCGCGCAGTCGACGTTCCGCTTTGCGAGCCCGGTCGATGTTGGTGCCCTGGACGACGAAGCCAATCGGCAGGCCGCCGGGCTCCCTGCGAATCACCGAGATCTCGGCACGCACCGCGACGGTCTCGCCGTCTGGTCCGGCGTACTCGTCGTCAAAGTGAAGGCCGTTGTCTGCGGCGATGGCCTGCGCAAGGTGCGTGCGCCATGTGCCCTCGGCGGTCGGGTCATGCGCGAACGCAGGGCTCTCCCACAGCGCCCCGCCGACGTAGTCGGCGACGGTCAGGCCGGTGCCGTCGAGCGCGTAGGCGTTGACGGCAGCCACCACACCGTCGAGATCCGCAATCGCGACGAACCGCTCGTGATCTTCAAACAGCGCGCGGCTGAGTGGGCCTGCGCGCAACTCCTCGACGAGTGCCGCGATCTCGGCGCTGACGGGTTGGGTTTGGCGAGGCAGCATGGGTACGGGCTTAGGGCCGGTCGCTCTGCGGCTGCTGAACACTCCCCCGCGCGACCTCCCCCGCGGTTCACCCTAACCCGAGAAACGGGTGAGATCCAACCAGCCATGGACCGCTTGGCCACTACGTTGTGGAGCGATGCCGTTGCGCCCCGTTACCTGGGGCACCGGGTGGGCTAGTTCGAAGACTGCTGGGCGAGCTCGCGCCAGACGCGCAGCTCAAATCGCCGACCGCTGCGGCTAAGCACCGAGCGGGTGACGGCCGTGTGGATCGTCGTGACCGACGCGGTCTGGCGATCCGCCGTGATGGAGAACTGCTCGGCGACGCGACCCATGGTCGGCGCCGGCGCCTCGACGGCCGGACGCGAGGGCGTCATCGTTCGTGTCGCCTCGCGCATCGCGTTCACGGTGCGCCCCGAATAGCGCCGGTTGGCGTCTGAGGTCAGAGCAGCGTCGAGAGCGGGGTGGCCAGCGCGAACGATGGCAGTTCCCTTCGCAGCGCCGGGACGGCGACTGAGCTCAACGCCCTGGGTGCTGAGATGCTGGCGCGAATTCCTCACGACCTCACCATCGGGGCAGCGTAGACCCCTGCACATCGGCTGTCCGGCGGGACCTGGCCAAACGCTCGATCGGCTAGTTAGCCGGGGCCAAACGCCCCACTCCCTCGGCTGCTTTGCGGAATAACGCCGTTTTACAGGCGAACCGGTGCGCGGTGCACCATTGCACTGGCGCGGCCCCACTCAGCCGTCCCCCAACCGGACGAATATCACGTACCCGGAATTTGGGTTCCACCGCACCCCGATACGTCGCGATGACGCCTTCGCCGCTCGTTCGGGAGCGCATAGCGACGCGTCATGACGTGCTTCGTGACGGTGATCGCCACGCCGAGCAGTTCGGTTCGCCGCCATCGACCGACCACCGGTATGGGATCTCGGGGCTTAGAGTCTCGCGGCAACGATGGCACCGCCGACCTCCGACCGCCCGATGAAGCGCGACCGCCTCGTGCGCACGCTGACGTTCTGGCTTCGGCCGGAGTTCATTCTTCGCGTCGTCAACCGGTTTCAGAAGATCGCCGGGTTTGATCGGTCGATCGCGCTGGCGTCGGGTGCGCTCACCGCGCTGATTCCGCTGTCGCTGCTGGCCAGTGCGATGGCGACGCACCTCGGTGGAAAGAACACCGCCGACCGGATCATCTCCCGCTACGAGCTGACGGGCGGCGGCGCCGAGGCGGTGCGAGACATCTTCGCGCCACCGACCGGTACCAGCACGACGCTGGGCATCATCGGCATCTTCTTCTTGCTCGTCGCCGTCTTGAGCTTCACGCGAGCGGTGCAGCGGCTCTTCGAACTCGGCTGGGACCTGAAGCCGATGAGCGTGCGCAACTCGCTCAACGGGCTGCTGTGGGTGGCCGGACTGGCGGCATTCATGGTCCTGAGCGGCGTGATTCGCGGCACCCTCGGACACACCAAGTTGGAGATCGCTGCGGCCGTGTTCACCGCGCCGCTGGCCGCGATCTTCGTCGCGTGGACCGGGCAGATCCTGACGGCCAAACGGATCAGCCTCCGCGCGTTCGCCCCAACGGCGCTCCTTGCCGCCACGCTGCTGGCGATCTACTCGATTGGCGCGACGGTCTACGTGCCTCACCTCTTCAGCACCTACGCGACGCGGTACGGCGTGATCGGTGCGGTGTTCGCCATGATCTCCGCGCTCTTTTGCGTGATGGTCGTGCTGGTCTTCTCCGTCGCCGCCGGCCGCGAGATCAACGACGAACTCGAACGCATCAAGCGCGGCGAGACGCCCGCCGAGGATGAGGTCCAGCGCCAGTGGGCCGAGATCACCGCGCAGGCGCGCGAGCAGTGGGAGGCGCTGACGACCCGCCTCGACGAGCGGCGCGGTCGCGGACACAGCGCGGACGAGGCATCAGCTCCGCCGGGCAGCCGCGGGCTGAGCGCTTCAGCCCACGGCGATCCCCGCGATCCGCCCGCGCCCGCCCCGCCGGACCCAGATGCGCCACAGCACCAGCGAGACGATGCCGGAGGCGACGAGTGACACCGCGGGGGCGCCGCGGCGCACATTGAGCACCAGTACCAGCGCGACCACGACGACGGCGACCGCGTCAACCGCCGCGGCGAGGATCCGCCCGTCGCGCCACGACAGCCGGCAGCCGGCGATGAGCGCGCCGAGGAAGCTCGCGAACACCGCGACGGCGTAGTACTTCACGATGACCCGCTCGTCGCCGTGGGCGAGGACGAGCAGGGCGGCCGACGTCACCATGAGCGCGCCGATGCCCCACACCGGCACGTACACGCGGTTGACCCGCGCGAATCGCACGGGCAGCAGGGCGCCGTCCTCCTGCGCGGCCAGCGCCTTGAGCAGACCCGACCCGGCGAGGTAGGAGGACGCGGCCGCTGCGAGCAGCAGCAGCGCGCTGAGGACCTGGAACACGTCGAACCAGGGGTCGCCGCCTGTCGCCTCGCGGGCGACGTCGGCCAGCAGCGTGGAGTCCGCGGCGGGGAGGCCGAGCCCGAAGCGCACGGTCAGCAGGGCGACGCCGAGCGTGAGCGTTCCGACGACCACCACCATCACCCAGATCGTCAGCTGCCCGAACAGTCGCCGCCCGCGGTCGCCGAGCTGGCCGAGCTGCGCGATGGCGTTCGACGGCGCCTCGATGCCGGTGGCCAGCGCCATCGCGGCGGGCATCGCCAGCAGCGCCACGGCGAGGCCGGTGTTGCCCGGCGGCGCCGGTGCGCCGCCACCGACGACGGCCGGGTGGGCGAATCCGCGCACCAGCACCACGGCCGCGGCGCCGATAAACAGCAGCGTGGCGGTCGCGAACGCGATCCTCCCGCGGTTGCCGAGCAGACTGCCGAGGGCGACCACGACGACGAGCGCGAGGGAGAGCAGCGTGCGGTGGCTCGCGAGTCCCGGCGCCCAGGCGACGAGCGCCGACGACGCGGCCGCGCAGCTCACCGCGATCGTCAGGGTGAAGTCGACGAGCAGCGCGCCGACCGGCAGGAACGCCCAGCCCTCCCCGAACGCCTCCGCCAGCGCCATCGCGCCGCCCCCGCCGTCGGGGAACCGCGTGATGAGGCGGTGGTACCCGGCGGACACGAGTGCGATCGCGCCGATGACGAGGCACATCGTCAGCACGAGATCGTCGCGTGCCCCGTGCAGCGCCTGCAGCGCGGACTGCACCGCATAGGTCACCGACGACACGGGGTCGGCCATCACCGTGAACGCGAACGCGATGAACAGCGTGATCCGGGCGAAGCGGACCTTCACGACCGGGATCATGCCACGATGCTGACGCGTCCCCGCCGACGATGGAGCGAGAGACCATCGCGCGCCTCGCTTCGCGGGCAGGAGGACTGGCCACCGGCCCCAGAACGACGAAACCCCGCTTGCGCGGGGTTTCGGAAGAGCCCTCTATCGGATTTGAACCGATGACCCCTTCCTTACCATGGAAGTGCTCTACCACTGAGCTAAGAGGGCGGGTTCGCAGAGAATAGCGAGCGAGCCGCGGGCGCGTCACGTGCGCGCCTGCACGGGTGGACGGACCGGCCACCGAGCGCCTCGCTGCTGGGCGTCAGCGGATGGTCACGGTGAGCTTGTTGCCGCCGTGTTCCGTCGCCACGGAGATCCGCCAGGTGCCCTTGGCGAGCGCGAGTCCTCGCGTTGAACGATCGGTCGGCAGGTACTGCGGGCCGGCTGGCAGCTGGAGCGTGCGGCTGCGCACCAGTGCGCGCTGGCCGCGCGCCTTGCGTCGTGCCGCCTCGATCGACACGGTGCCCGGGGCCGAGAGGTGGAAACGCAGCCCGCGGACGCGGCCGTTGACCTTTGCCGCGCGAAGCGCCGTCAGGCGAGGGACGACCACCGGGACGTTGGCCACCGGCGGCGCCACCGTCGCCGGCGTCTCGTCACCGTCGAGGCCTGGCAGCGGGGAGCCCACGGCGCCGCTGCCCGGCTGGTCGGTGGTCGTCGGCGTTGGCGTCCCTGCAGCTGGCTCGGGCTCAGGCGGGGCCGACGGCGTCGTCGCTGGCGGGGTCGTGGCGGGAGGCGTCGTGGTCGGCGGGGGCGTCGTGGCGACCGGTGCCTCCGCACCGACGGCCAGCGCGCCGGCGGCGTTGAGCCGCCCGCCGGTCACGCTGAGCCCGGCGAGGGCCGCAGGGTGATCGGCACTGCCCAGGAGCGCACTCTTGACCTGCGCGGCCGTCCACCCGGGATGGGCCGAGACGACCAGCGCCGCCACCGCCGCCACGAGCGGCGACGCCATCGACGTGCCGCTCATGTAGACGTACTGGTTGCCGGGGTAGGTCGAGGCAATCTGGTCTCCGGGAGCAAAGAGATCGACCGACGTGGAGCCCGAGTTGCTGAAGGAGGCGGGCTCGTCGGTATCGGTACTCGCGCCGACGCACAGCACGTTGGCCTCGGTGTAGCGGCACGGGTACGACGTCGCGCCGCCGCCGTCGACGTTGAGTGACGAGTTGCCGGCGGCGACGACAAACAGCGTGTTCGGGTGCTCCTGGATGGCTTGGCGCTCAACGAACGTCGGCGCCGTCGCCCCGAGCGACGCGTTGACGACCCGCAGGCCCGCATCGCCGGCATAGTCAAAGGCCGCCGCCACGATCGCCGTACTTCCGCTGCCTGAGGCATCAAGGGCACGCAGCGGCTGCACCTTGGCGTCAGGGGCGGCTCCGGTGGTGCCCAGGTCATTGTCGGCGACGGCGGCGACCGTCCCCGCCACGTGGGTGCCATGGCCATGGCCGTCGCTGGTGTCGGTGATCAGCTGCCCATCGCTGACGAAGTTGCGGCCGGGCACGAGTTGGCCGGCGAGATCCGGATGGGCGCCGTCGACGCCGGAGTCGACGACTCCCACGGTGACGCCGGCGCCGCGACTCACGGCCCACGCGGCCTCGGCGTCGATGTCGGCGTCGAGCGTCCCGAACGTTCCGAGGTTCTCCAAGGCGTACTGGAACTCCCAGTACGGATCGGACGTCGCAAGGGTGACGGGGCGATTGGGCTCAGCCCACAGCACGCCCGGGTCATCGCGCAGCTGCGCCAGCGCGTCGGCGCGGGAGCCGTCGGTCTCGACGACCTCAACGCCCGTCAGCGAGAGCTTCTGCTCAAGGGTGACGCCCGCCTCGTGACGCGCATCTGCGCGGCCACCGGAGGTCACGTCTGCGCGGTGGCGGACGACGATCTGATCGCCGACCTGGGCCGCGGCCAACGCCGGGTCGCCAGCGGCCAGCGCAGGCAGGAGGGCCGCCGCGACGATGACGGCGGCACGACGGAGGTGGAGCAGGCAACGCACGCTGGTGTTGCTTCGGCGCATCACACCAGTGGTCGTACCACCACGAGGACACGTGTTCGACGCCCGAAGGCAAGCCGGTGGGTGCCGGCCACCATTCCAGGCCGGCACCCACCATCTGGCCTTGACCGCTACCGAGCGGGCCGGCGCGACATCCCATGTCGTCGCACCTGGCCACACCGCAGCAGGCGGCCTGCACTGGTCTCCCCCTCGGGCGACAGCCAATCCCTACGGCTGCGCCCTCCATGACCGGCCCCCAACTCACCGAACGAAACCACGAACGGCGGGGTCACAAAACCGCGGTCGCGGTGACGCTTGGCACGGGGCCGGCAGCGTCGATCGTCGGATCGAGGGGACATGGCGCTCTCAAGGTGTCGGGACCGACCGCTCGACTGGGCGTCTTGCGGGCCATGGGACAACGGCCCCGAAAAGGGTTGGACAGGACCCGGCGAGCCGGGCACGGTCGACGCTACTGCCGCGTAGCGTCGACGGCAAGGGGTGCGGTCGTTCCTTGAGCAGTTTTGCCAAATGCTCAACACCGGTGGGCGTTTCAGGGACCGGCGTTGCCGAACTCAGGGTCGCAGTTCCGGGGTGGCGTCAGGGTCCGGTCCGGGACTCTCCCCATGGTAGGTGCACGCTCCACCGGCGAGCCTTGGGGCCAACCTGCAACGCTCTCGCTTCCGGAAGTTCTCCCACCATGGATTCGTCCCACACCGCCCCGCCCTCGGCCGGGCCCCACCCTCTCGGCGCCTCCCTGCGGCGCTCCTCCACCGACCGGCTCGTGCTCGGGCTGTGCGGCGGCGTCGCACGCGCACTCGACGTGAGCCCGACTGCCGTGCGTCTCGCCACGCTGCTGCTGGGCATCACGCTGCTCCCAGCCACCGTGCTCGCCTACCTCGTGACGGCCGTGATCCTGCCCGCCGACGACGGCACCGTGCTCGTCGGGCGCGGCGAGCGGCGCCGCCGCGACGTGACCGCCGCCCTGCTGCTGACGTTCGTCGGCGCACCGCTCGTGATCGGCGCGGGCGCCGCCTGGGGCCTGACGTCTGGCCCGCTCGTCTGGCCCATGCTGCTGCTCGGCGCCGGCGCCGCCATCGGGATCGCGCTCTACCGGCCAAGCACCACGGCGGCTGCGGCTCCGCAACCCGTGGCCGCCTCGCCGGTGCCAGCAGACGCCCCCATGCCGTCGGCCGACCACGCGATCCACGACGACGCCGCGACCGACCCGGCGCCTGCCCCGGGCGACACCGCCATCACGGCGGTGCAGTCCACGATTCCCGAACCCGTCCCGCCGGCTGCTGCGGCAGCGACCGCGCCGACGTTCGTCAAGCACCACGTAGCTGCTCCGGCGCCAAGCGACCCCGGTGGCGGTGAGTACCCCCAGGCCGCTGCTTCCCGCGGCGGTCTGACGCTGCCGGTCCTCTCGGTGATGGCGCTGGTGCCCGCCGTGTTCGCCGTGCTCTTCGCCGCGGGCGTCATCGAGGGCGGCTGGTCGACGTGGGCCGTCATGCTCGCCGTCCTCGCCCTGGCTTCCGCCGGCGGGGCGGTGGCGATCGCGCTCCTGCGGCCGAGCTACCTCGGACCGGCCTTGCTGGTGATCATGGCCGCCACCTTGGGCACCGCGTCGATCGCACTCGCCCAGGTCGGCCCGTTGCTGGATGACGGCGTCGGCGAGCGCACGTACCGCCCGCAGTCCACCGACGAGATCCAGCCGCTGTACGTGCACGGCGTCGGCGCGCTCGACCTCGACCTGCGCGACGTCCAGCTGCGGCGTGGTAGCCGCACCCCGTTGCGGGTGCAGCTCGGCCTCGGCGAACTCACGGTCGCCGTGCCGCGCGGCGTGCGCGTCGTTGCGGCACCCGGCAGCTCACTCGACGGCCTCACGACGAGCGCCCGCCGCAACGGCGCCTCGGCCGCAACGAGCGCCTCCGCCCCGACGATCGTCCTCGACGTGGCCCTGCGCGCCGGCGACGTGCGGCTCGTCTCCGGCAATGCGGCGAACTTCGACAACCTCGAGGTCCTTGCCCAGAAGACGACGGGGTTCTGGGACCCGGACGGCACCGATCGATTCGACCGCTTCCGCGACCTGCCGCCGACCCCCGTCACGCCGCCGGAGCCGTCCCGCCCGTGAGCGGAGCCGGCACCCCCGCGATCGCGACGCTCGTCGCGCTGGTCGTCGTCTTCGCCGGCCTCGTCGGACTCATCGAGGTCCCGAACGCGGCGTACGCCGGTCTGGTGCTCGTGCTGGTGGGCCTGGCCGCGCTGGCGTGGGGCCGGGAGGGTGACGACGCGTGAGCACGGAAGCCGGGACAACCGCCGCGCAAGCCAACCCACCCCTGAGTGGCGGCAGCACACGCGGCAGAGCGATGCGCAGCGAAGACGACCGGCTGATCGCCGGCGTCTGCGGGGGGCTGGCACGGTGGCTGAACGTCGACCCGCCGGTGATGCGACTGGCCTTCGCCTGGGGCTCGGCGATCGGCGGCCTGGGACTCCTGGCGTACGCGGCGCTCGCGGTCGCGCTACCCGTCGAGGAGCGTGCCCCACGGCCACAACGGCCGCTCCTTCGTCGGGCAGCGATCCGCGTCGGGTTCGCGCTCCAGTTCGCCGGCCTGGCCACCCTGCTCTACGCGATCGGGCTGGCCCCCCAGACCGGCGTCACGATCGTCGCAACCCTCGCTGCCATCGGCTGCGCGCTGCTGTGGCGCGCCGCCACGGGCGCCCTCCAGGACCGCGAGACCCCACGCTCCAGCGTTGCGGCCGCTGGGCGCGTCTTCGCCGGGCTGGCCCTCCTTGGGGCTGGGGCGGCGCTGAGTTTGCGACCCGACGGAATCGGTTCCGCGGGGGTCGCGCTGATTGTCGCCGCGGCCGTCGCCGGCGGTGCCGCGTTGCTGTTTGGCCCGTCGCTGCAGCGCGCACGCCGAGACGCCCAACATGAGCGACTCGAGCGCATCCGCGCCGATGAGCGCGCCGCGGTCGCCGCGCGGCTGCACGACTCCGTCTTGCAGACGTTCGCCGTGATCCAGCGTCTGGATGATGCGTCGCCGCGCGTGCAGGGCCTTGCCCGTACCCAGGAGCGGGAGCTGCGCGCGTGGCTCTACGGGGGCGAGCAACCGGACGGCCCGGCGACGCTCGCGAGCGCACTGCGCCACGCCACCGAGGAGGTCGAGCTGATGAGCGGCGTGGCCGTCGACCTCGTACAGCCCGCCGACGCCCCGATCGACGACGACGTCCTCGCCCTCGTGCAAGCCGCCCGGGAGGCGATGATGAACGCCGCGCGGCACGCCGGCGTGAAGGAGGTCTCCGTACTGGCGCGCGTGACGGCCGACGCGCTCACGATCTACGTCCGCGACCGAGGCGCAGGGTTTGATCCCAGCGCCGTTGGCGATGACCGTCGCGGCGTGCGCGACTCGATCGTCGGGCGGATGCAGCGCCACGGTGGCAGCGCGGTGCTCACCAGTGCCGTCGGCGAGGGCACCGAGGTCGAGCTGCAGCTGCCGCGCCGTGCGACAGGATCGGAGTCAGCATGAGTCGCCCCCTGCGCAAGGTCGTCTTGATCGACGACCACGAGATCTTCCGCGCTGGACTGCGCGCCGGCCTGGACCGCACCATCCAGGTGGTCGGCGAGGCCGGCACCGTTGAGGCCGCCGTCCCGCTGATCGTTGAGACCGAGCCCGACGTCGTCCTGCTCGACGTGCACCTACCCGACGGCGGTGGCCAGACCGTCATCGGACCGGTGCACGCGACGCGGCCGGCGGTGCGCTTTCTTGCGCTGAGCGTCTCGGACGCCGCGGAAGACGTCGTGGCCACGATTCGTGCGGGCGCCCGCGGCTACGTGACGAAGACGATCGCTCCCGCAGACCTCATCGACGCCGTGCACCGTATCGCCGACGGCGACGCCGTCTTCTCGCCCTGGCTCGCTGGGTTCGTCCTCGACGCGTTCGGCGGCAACGACCCGTCGGGCGCCTCAGGGGCCGGCGGCGGCGACCCAGAGCTCGATCAGCTGACGCCACGCGAGCAGGAGGTGCTGCTCCTGATCGCCCGCGGCTACACCTACAAGGAGATCGCCGCCAAACTCGTCGTCTCCACGAAGACCGTGGAGACGCACGTGAGCAGCGTGCTGCGCAAGCTCCAGCTTTCCAACCGCAACGAGCTCACCCGCTGGGCGGCGACCCGGCGCATGATCTAGCGCCCCCGGCGCGCAGCTTCCGGAACTCCGTGCTCTCTAGCGACGAGCGCGGGCGACGTCTGGGTCGTTGGCGGCGGCGGGACCTGGCGGGCTTTGACGGCGATTTCGTCCTTGGCGGCGGTGGGACTTGGCGGCCTCTACGGCGACTGAGCTGGTTGGCGGCGGTGGGACTTGGCAGGCCCTTACGGCGATTTCGTCCTTGGCGGCGGCGGGACTTGGCGGGCTGTGACGGCGCCTGGGTCCTTGGCGGCGGCGGAATGGGGATCGCGTCGGGGTCTGGGGGCGTCGGGTCGACGAAGGCCGAGCCCGTTCGGCGACTGAGCTGGTTGGCGGCGGTGGATTTACGGGCGTTGCGGCGTCGGCGGGCGCCGGGGGGGGACTGGTTGGACCCAAGGTAGGCACACCTGTGGTGCCCAGGATGGGTCCAACCAGGCGGCTGCAACCGCCTGCGGTTGCACTCAGCGGGGCTCGCGCCCCGAAGGCCCAAAAAGGGCGTTCCAGGCGCGAGCCCCGCGGCGCCGCAACCTCCTGGGGTTGCAGCGGCTCGGGGGCCGGTCATGTCTGGCAAGTGCACCATCCGCTTTCGCCAGTTTTCTGGCGTCTGCGCTAGCTTCCTGGCATGCCCGCGCCGGACCATTCGTTGCGCGACGCTCGCCTGGCGGCAGGGATGTCGCAGACGCAGCTGGCGGCGCGCAGCGGCGTCAGCCGCCAGACCGTCGGGGCGATCGAGGCCGGTCGGCACCGCCCGAGCGTCGACGCCGCTCTCGCTCTCGCACTCGCCGTCGGCCGGTCGGTCGAAGCGCTCTTCGCGCCCGCGTTGACGGCGGCGGCCTCGCTGGCCGTCGTTCCTCACCCGGGCCTGCGGCCGCCCGTCGCGGTTCTCGCCGCCCGCGTCGGCGATCACCTGGTGCACGCAGGCGCCGACCAGGCCATCGCGGCGGGCGGCTGGCCACAGCCCAACGCAGTCCTCAGAAACGGCGTTCCCACCACCCTTCCGGGCGCCGACCTTGAGGGATTCGTCGTGGTCGGCTGTGACCCGGCACTCGGCCTTGCCGCGAGCCTCCTGCCGCCGACCGGGCCGCAGCGCGTGATCGCGATTTCCGGCTCGACCGCCGCTGCGCTCGATGCCGTCGCCGGTGGCCGCGCTCACGCGGCCGTCGTCCATGGCGCCACCGGGCAGATGCCGACGGCGCCGGCCGGAACGCTTCGCGTGCAGCTTGCCCGCTGGCGCGTCGGCCTGGCGGTTGGATCAGGTGCGCCGTCGCTCACCGAGCTCGCCGAGCTCCGCCTCCCGGTCGTGCAGCGCGAGGCTGGCGCGTCAAGCCAACGCGCTTTTGCCAACGCCATGAGCGCCGCCGGAGCGACCGAGCTGCCACCCGGACCGGTCGAGCGCGGACACCTCGAGGTCGCTCGGCGCGTCGCACTCGGTGCCGCCGCGGGCGTGACCATGGAGCCGGCCGCGCTCGCACACGGCCTGGGCTTTGCGCCACTCGAAGAGCACAGCTCTGAGCTATGGGTCGCCCCGCGGTTCCGCGGCCACGCGGCGACCGAGGCGCTCGGTCGACTGCTGAGATCAGCAGCATTCACGGCCCGCCTCTCGCTCGTCGACGGCTACGACCTCGCCCAGACCGGCACCGAAACCACCGCCTAGGCCCCTGATGCAGCGACTGCTTCTCCTGGCTGCCACGACGGCCGCACTCGCGATCACTGGCTGCGGCGAAGGCGACGCCACGCCCGCGGGCGCGGGTGCCGGCGCGGCTTCGGCGAGCGCCAGCGACCCCGTCGTGGTCTCGGCGGCCGCGTCGCTGAAGGGCGCCTTCAGCGCCTACGGCGAGGCGTTCGACGGCGGCGACGTCAAGCTGTCGTTCGCCGGCTCCGACGTGCTCGCCGCCCAGATCGAGCAGGGCGCCACGCCCGACGTGTTCGCGGCGGCAAACACCACCCTGCCCGAGCAGCTCCACGCCAAGGGACTCGTCGGCAAGCCCGTCGCGTTCGCCAGCAACCGCCTCGTGCTCGCGGTCCCGACGGACTCCAGGATCGACGACCTCGACGACCTCGGCGCCGAGGGCCTGAAGCTCGCCATCGGCTCGGACTCGGTGCCCGTCGGCGCGTACACGCGCAAGGTGCTGAGCCGGCTCCCCCCTCGCCAGTCCGACGCGATCCTCGCCAGCGTGCGCTCCCAGGAGCCCGACGTGAAGGGCATCGTCGGCAAGCTCACGCAAGGCGCCGTGGATGCCGGCTTCGTCTACGTCACCGACGTGACGGCCGCCAAGGGCGAGCTGAAGGCGATCGAACTGCCTGCCGGGCTGAAGTCGTCTGCGGCGTACGGCGTCGCCGTGGTGGCGGGCAGCAAGAACCCCGCGGGAGCGCAGGCCTTCATCGACGGGCTCATCAGCGGCCCCGGCCAGCGGGCACTGCAGGCCGCTGGCTTCGAGCCACCTCCCGCCGGATGACCCGGACGCAACGATGAGCGGGTCGCCATGGTTCCGTGCCGGCCTCGGCGCGGCGCTCGCCGCCGTGCTGTTCTTCCTCGCCCTCCCGATCGTGGCGATCTTTGCGAGCGTCGGGCCAGGTGAACTCCTCGACAGCCTCGGCGACGCGTCCGCCCGCGACGCCCTCTGGCTCAGTCTCAAGGTCACGCTGACGGCGCTGGCGATCATCGTGGTCGTCGGCACCCCCGCCGCCTACCTGCTGGCGACCCGTTCGTTCCCGGGTCGGTCGGTCGTGCAGACGGTGATTGAGCTGCCGCTCGTGCTCCCCCCCGCGGCAGCGGGCATCGGGCTCCTGGCGGCGCTGGGACCCAATGGCCTCGTTGGCGGCGCGCTCGAGGACGCCGGCATCGTGCTCGTCCTGCAAACCGCCGGAGTCGTCGTTGCACTGGTGTTCGTGTCTGCGCCGTTCTACCTGCGCGCAGCCGAGGCCGCCTTTGCCGCCGTCCCGCAGAACCTCACCGACGCCTCACGGACGCTGGGCGCCGGCGAGGCGGCGACGTTCCTGCGGGTTACGATCCCGGCGGCCCGCCCGGGACTGCTGGCTGGCGGGGCGTTGTCTTTCGGTCGGGCGCTGGGCGAGTTCGGCGCCACGCTCATGTTTGCCGGATCGTTCCAGGGCATCACCCAGACGGTGCCCCTGGCGATCTACGACCGCTTCTCCGACGACTTCTCCGGGGCGCTTGCGTTGTCGGCGGTGCTCGTCTGCGTGTCGTTCGGGCTGCTCCTGGCGATCAAGCTGACGGCCGGGAAGGACGGAACCAGCGTTGTTGCGCGTTGACGCCTCCACCGCCCTGGGCGACCTTCAGCTCGACGTGTCGCTGAGCGCCGAGCGTGGGCAGTGCCTGGCGCTCGTCGGGCCCTCCGGCGCTGGCAAATCCACGATCCTGCGCATTGCCGCGGGACTACTCCTCCCGGACCGGGGGACCGTGAGCTGCGACGGAGAGCCGTGGCTCGACACGCTCGCCGGGATCAACGTGCCACCGGAGCGGCGACGCTGCGGCTACGTGTTCCAGGACTACGCGCTTTTTGACCACCTCAGCGCGTGGCAGAACGTCGCCTACGGGCTGCGCGACGTGCCACGCCGTGAGCGCCGCCGGCGGGCGCTCGCGCTCCTTGAGCGCTTCGGGCTCGCCGACCACGGCGACGCCCGGCCATCAACCCTCTCCGGCGGGCAGCGCCAGCGAGTGGCACTCGCGCGCACGATCGCGTCGAAGCCCCGCGCGCTCCTGCTCGACGAGCCGCTCTCGGCCCTTGACCCACGGACACGCGCCGCTGCCTCACGTGAGCTGCGGGCCGTCCTGCGCGACGTGCAGGTGCCAGCGATCCTGGTGACGCACGACTTCGCCGAGGCGGCGGCGTTTGGCGATCGCGTGGCCGTGCTCGACGCGGGCTCGGTCGTGCAGGAGGGCACGCCCGCGCAGCTCGCGGCGACGCCGGCGTCGGCGTTCGTGGCCGACTTCGCCGGCGCCGTCGTCCTCACCGGCACCGCTCGGGCTGCCGCCACCGGGGCCGGCGCGACGGTGGTCGAACTCGACGGCGGCGGCACCGTCAGCAGCACCGACGCCGCTGAAGGCCCAGTCGCCGCCAGCGTGTTCCCCTGGGAGATCGTGCTTGAGCCGCTCGGCGCGGGCGACGACCAGGCCGAGCGCGCACCGACGTCGGCGCGCAACCGGCTCGTCGCGACGATCGTGTCGGTCACCGTCGTCGGCGGCCGAGCGCGGATCGGCCTCTCGGCTGGGCAGCCGCTGGTGGCGGAAGTCAGCGAAGCCTCCGTGATCGACCTCGGTCTGCGCCCCGGCGACCTCGTCGCGGCCTCGTGGAAGGCCGCCGCCACGCGGCTGGTCCTGGCCTGAGCGTCAGCCGCCGCCCGCACCCTCGGCCAGCGCGCGCTCCATGTCGGCTGCGAGCGCGTCGCTTGCATACGGCCCGTCGCCGCGCAGCTCCTCGAGGATCCGCCGGTGTGAGGCGGCGTCCTTGTTCTGACTCATCTTCACCTTGCAGATGAATCGGTCGATCGGCAGGCGAATGCCGACCGTGCCCGGTGAGATCCGCGCAGCGACCGCGTCGTCGAGCAGATGCGGCGCTTCAACGTGCTGCTCGAAGTGCGCGACGAGCCGTGCGAGCGTCGCGCGGTTCTCGTCATCCGAGAGGACCTGGGGCACGCCGTAGCAGTGGGCCGTACTGAAGTTCCACGTCGGCACGTTCGACGGGCCTGGGGTGTACCAACTCGGAGAGATGTAGCCGTGCGGCCCGGCGACGATCATCAGCAGCTCGCGGCCGGACGCGAAGTCGTGAACCTGATCGTCGGGCCGGCCGACATGCGTGACGATGGCCAGGCCGCCGTCGCCTGAGTCGTCGAGCAGGACCGGGTAGTGGGAGGCCACCGGCGCGCCGCCGCCCGGGCTCGACACGAACGTGACCCACGGGTGCTCGGCGATCAGCCGCCGCACCACCGTCTCGTCGGTGACGGCAAAGGCAGGAGCGTGGCGCATCGCGTCAGCCTCGCACGACTCGGGGCCAGAAAAAAGCCGCCTGCCCTAGCCGCCGATTACCAGCACCGACGGCCCATATTCCACCAGCGCAGCATCAGCCGTGAGCAAGGTGGCGCCCTCAGCAATCGACTGCGCAACGAGGAGCCGGTCGAACGGGTCGCTATGGATCTCTGGCAATCGAACAACGCTGGCCGCGTGTTCGTGCGAGATCGGGAGCAGTTCCGCGCCCAGCCGACGCGCCCGGCTCACAACAAACTCGAGGACGGCCGCGGGGAGCGCGATCTTGCCAAGGCCGACCTTGATGGCCAGCTCCCACGTGGAAGCGGCTGAGATGAGGAGCGTGTTGTCCTCATCCTCGATCCACGCTCGCTGCGCACCGAGGCGCTCGGGAGCCCCTTGTGCCCAGAGGAGGACGTGGGTATCGAGCAGGAGCTTCACGCCTCGAACGCGGCGAGCAGCTCGCTTGGCAGCGGCGCATCGAAATCATCGGGAATCACCAGTACATCTCGATCGGACCCGAGAATGCGACCCCGCGGCGGCGGCCCGACGAGACGAGCAACCGGTTTGCCTCGACTCGTGATCACAATTTCCTCGCCGCGCCCGACCTCGACGAGGAGGCGCGAGAATTGCGTCTTCGCCTCGTGAACCCCCACCAACTTAGTCATACGACTTAGTCTACTCTAGGCGCGATGGCGCGCGGGCAAGGAGCCACGGGCCATCCAAAGCCGTCAGCCGGCGATCGCCGCCTCGATCGCCGCGACGACCTCATCGGACTCCGGCTCGACCTGCGGGCGGAAGCGGTGGAGCACCTCACCGTCTGCGGAGACGAGGAACTTCTCGAAGTTCCAGAGGACGGGGCCGGCCTCACCCTCGGCGTCCGCGGTCTCGGTGAGCGTCGCGTAGAGCGGGTGCTGGTCGTCGCCATTGACGTCGAGCTTCTCCAGGAGCGGGAAGCTCGTGCCGTAGGTCACCGAGCAGAAGGTCTGGATCTCTTCGGCGGTGCCGGGCTCCTGCCCGCCGAACTGGTTGCATGGCGCGCCGAGCACCGTGAACGCCTCGCCACCGAAGCGCTGCTGAAGGTTTTCCAGGCCGGTGTACTGGGGCGTAAGTCCGCATTTGGACGCGACGTTCACCACGAGCACCGTCTTGCCTGCGACCACCTCGGGGTCCAGACGAGTTCCGTCGATCGCGGTGAGGGAGTCCTTGAGGATCGGCATGGCAGCCAGGCTAGCCTCGCCCGTTCGGCAGTTGGTCCGGTCGCGCCCGAACCCGCTGGCGCCACCCGATCGGGGGACTCATCGGCGCCCTCCCGGCGCAAGCGGGCCGACCGGCTCGCTACGGTCCGCGAGACGCCGCCCCGATGCACCGCCGCCCGCTTCACTTCGTCCCGCTCGCCCTCCTGGCCCTCGTACTGCTGAGCGGCCTGGGCCTGGGCCTGCACCTGGCCCAGCAGGCGTCGAGTTCGGGGTCCGGCAGCCCCGCCGATCCCGAGACCGGCTCGCCGCTGGGGGCGCAGACGGCGTCGAACGGGCCGATCGCCTCGCCCGGCCTTGCGTCCAAGCTGCAGCTCAAGCTCGACGGCACCAAAGACACCTTCAAGTTCCCGTTCAAGGACCCCCCGCGCGCCGGGCTGCTCTTCGATCTGGACTCCGGCGAGGTGCTGTGGCGCAAAAACCCCAACAAGAAACTTCCGATCGCCAGCGTGACGAAGATGATGACGTCGCTGCTCGTCGTCGACCGCGTCAAGCCGGGCTCCAAAGTGCTCGTGACGAAGGAGGCGCTGCGCTACACCGGCTCAGGGGTCGGCGTGCTGCCCCGGGGCAAGTACATCGGCCTTTCCGCGATGCTCCACGGCCTGCTGCTCGCCTCGGGCAACGACACCGCCATCGCCCTCGCGCAGAAGACCAGCGGCAGCGTCGACGAGTTCGTCGATGACATGAACCTCCACGCCCAGGCCATGGGCATGGGGTGCTCGCACTACTCCTCGCCCAGCGGCATCGTCGACGAGGGCAACTACTCCTGCGCCGCCGACCTCGCCGTCCAGGCCCGCGCGATCCTCGACAACCCGCGCCTCGCGCCGATCGTCGCCCGCCGACAGGCCGTCCTGCCGTTCCCCATCAAAGGCGGCAAGCTCTACCTCTACAACCACAATCCGCTGCTGAAGGCCGGCTACCCGGGCACGATCGGCGTGAAGACCGGCTACACCGACGCCGCCGGCAAGTGCATCGTGGTGGCGGTCAAGCGCGGCAAACGGCGCCTGGGCCTCGTGCTGCTGCACTCCCCAGACATCGCCAAACAGCCGACGCAGATCTTCAACTACGCCTTCAAGAAGCTCGCCGCGAGCTGATCCGCCCGGGATCGTCTTAGAGTTGGCGGGGGACCCGACCGGAAGGCGACGCGCGCATGCAGCTCCAGGGCCTGCACCACATCACGATGATCACGGCCGACGCCCAGCGCACGGTCGACTTCTACGCCTCACTCCTCGGGCTGCGGCTGGTGAAGAAGACCGTCAACTTCGACGCCCCCGAGGCCTACCACCTCTACTTCGGCGACGAGGCCGGCGCCCCCGGTTCGATCCTGACGTGGTTTGAGTTCGAGGGCGCGGCGCCCGGCACCGCGGGCGCCGGAATGATCCACCGCCTTCAGCTGGCCGTCGCCAGCCCTGGAGCACTCGACTTCTGGGCGCAGCGCCTCACGGCAGCCGGGGTCGCCGTGCAGCGCAGCCAGGACCCTGCCTCGATCACCTTCACCGATCCCGACGGCCTCGGCCTGGAGCTGGTGGTAGCCGCCGACGACGAACCGCCGCTGCGCGCCGAGCACCCAGACATTCCTGAGGAGCACACGATCGTTGGCGTCGCCGGAGCGCGCGCCTACGCCGGCGCCGAGCTCGCCGCCGACGCCGACCTGCTCACCTCCACGCTCGGGTTCACCGCACTGGGGGCAGGTGCCTACCGCCTCGAGGGCGGCGCCCGCCGATTCGACTGGGCCTACGACCACCCGCCTGGGCGCGGCGTTCCCGGCGCCGGCACCGTCCACCACATCGCGTGGCATTCGCTCGACGACGACCACGCCGCTTGGCAGGAGCGCGTCCACGCCGCCGGGCAGCACGTGACGGCCCTGATCGACCGCGACTACTTCTTCGCCCTTTACTTCCGCCAGCCGCAGGGAATCCTGTTTGAGATCGCGACGACCTCACCAGGGTTTGCGGTCGATGAGGACCCTGCCCACCTCGGCGAAGCGCTGCGCCTGCCAGCCCAACACGAGCACCTGCGCGACCACCTCGAGCACGCTCTGCGCCCGGTCGTCAACCCACGCGCGGGGCTGCACCGCGACGCGTCAACGAGCGTGCCGCCCACCGCTCGCGCCATGCCGGATCCCGACGAGCCGCAGGTGGTCGCCGCCCCAGACGCCAGCTCGCTCCCCGACGACCCGTTCCCGCCGGAGCCACCGGCAACCGATGCCCCGCCGCCCAAGCCACTCGATCTACGCGGCGTACGCAACCGGCTGCTTGACGTGCACCGCAGACTGCTGCAGACGCAGCAGCTCGAGGTCGAGCACGCGACGGGCCGCAAGATGAGCCCGCACGAGGTGCTGGCCGCGGCCATGGGCGACCCCCGCTTCGCCTGGCTCCGAGAACTCTCGGCGCTCATCACCCAGATCGACGAGGCGGTCGCCGACAAAGACGGTGATCCCGCCGCCCCGCTCCTGCTCTGCGACCGCGTCCGCACCCTGCTCGGCCCGCCGAACCCAGCGACCGACTTCGGCGCCCGCTACCTGCGGGCCATGCAGTCCAACCCGGATGTGATCCTCGCGCACCGCGACCTCTCTGCCCTGCTCTAGGCACGCCAGGCCGTGTTGCCCGTTCGGCACTAAATAAGAATCGTTCTCATTCTCTGCTAGCGTTCGGCTCATGGCTGATCGTCGACTTCCCGTGACCGTCCTCTCCGGCTTCCTTGGCGCCGGTAAGACGACCCTCCTCGAGCATGTGCTGCGCAACCGCGACGGGCGCCGCGTGGCGGTGATCGTGAACGACATGAGCGAGATCAACATCGACGGCGCGCTCATCCGCGGCGGAGACGCCCGGATCGATCACGTGGAGGAGCAGCTCGTCGAGATGAGCAATGGCTGCATCTGCTGCACGCTGCGCGAGGATCTCCTCATCGAGGTGAGCCGACTTGCCCGTGAGGGCCGCTTCGACGCCCTCCTCATCGAGTCCACGGGAATCAGCGAGCCGCTCCCCGTGGCGGAGACCTTCACGTTTGAGGACGAGGACGGCCGGAGCCTTGGCGACCTCGCCCGGCTGGACACGATGGTCACCGTCGTGGATGCCTCCACCTTCCTCACCGAGTGCGACGGCACCGACGACCTCACCGAGCGCGGCCTGGGCCTGAGCGACGAGGACGACCGCTCGATCGTGGACCTGCTCGTCGAGCAGGTCGAGTTCGCCGACACGATCATCATCAACAAGATCGATCTGGCACCCGTCGACGACGTGGAGCGCATCGAGGCGCTCGTTGGTGCGCTCAACCCGCGCGCCCGGATCGTCCGAGCCGAGCGCGGGCAGGTGCCACTGCGCGAGGTGTTGGAGACGGGTCGCTTCGACCTCGAGGTCGCCGCGGAGTCGCCGGGCTGGCTGGCGACGCTGCGCGGCGAGGAGACCCCCGAGTCGCAGGAGTACGGAATCGGGAGCTTCGCCTACCGGGCCACGCGCCCGTTCCACCCCGCGCGCCTGCACGCCGCGATCGGCGAGGGCTGGGCCGGCGTGCTCCGCGCCAAGGGCTTCTTCTGGCTCGCGACCAAGCATGAGCTGGCCGGCGAGTGGTCGCAGGCCGGGCGCGTGCTCACGGTCGGCGCGGCGGGCCCGTGGGCCGACTGGGGCGAGCCGACTCAGGAGCTGGTCTTCATTGGGATCGACCTCGACGAGGCCGCCATCCGCCAGCGCCTCGACGCCTGCCTCCTGACCGACGCCGAGCTGGCGGGCGGCCCCCAGGCGTGGGAACGGCTTGACGACCCCTTCCCCGCCTGGGAGCTGATCGAGGAACTCAGCGGCGCTTGACGGCGGCCTCGAGGGTGGCCGGCGCCGAGACGCCGCCACTCGTCGACGTCGCGACGACGGTGAAGCGGATGTTGCCGACGCGCAGGCGTTTCGCCGGGATCGTCAGCTGAGCCGCGCCGGCAGGGAACGTCTGCGTGCGGGTGTCGGCCACCTTGGGAAGTTTGCAGCGCTTCCCGCGCTTGGCCTTGGTCTTGCACTTGCCGGCCGACACGCGGCCGGAGAGAAGACGCTCCGTCACGATCTTCACCGACGCCCCCTGCGACACCGTGAACGTGAGGCGCGCGCCCTTGCGGAGGGTCGGCTTGGCCTTGAGTCTCAACCCGGTGACGACCGGCGCGACGACCCCCGGCTGGCCCGTTACCTCCGTGTTGCCGCTGCCGGCGCCGCCACTCGTGCCGCCACCCCCGGCCGGGGCGACTGGGCCCGCTGCAAAGGACACGCTCGCCGCGTCGTTCGCCGCCGTGGTGTCGGGGAGCGGGCCGGCGCGGCGCGCGGTCAGCGTGCCGGCGACGCCGCTGGCGCGGACCGTCGCGACCACGGTCACGTTGGCACCATTGGCGAGCGTGCCGATCGCGCAGGTGACGGCTGCCCCGACGGCGCAGGAGCCGGTGGTCGGGGTCGCGGTCGTCGCCGTCGTGCCCGCCGGCAGCTCGATCGTGAAGGCCTCCCCGGTGGTGGCGTCGGGGCCATCGTTGGTGATGGACGCCACGAGCGTGACGTCATCGCCGGCTGCGGGGGCCGACTTCGACGCCTGCAGCGTGACGCGCCGATCCGCGCCGATCTCCAAGGCCCCGAGGTCGCAGGCTGGGCCGGCCGGGAGCGCCCCACCGCGCTGATCCTTGACGCGCGTGCCGCAGTTGGCCGCGGCGTTGACCGCCGGCGAGGCGACCGCCGGCAGCACGGTGTCGGTCGGGCCGCCGTGGTTGGCGAGCACGCCGAGTTGGAGGTTGGCGTTCTTGACGCTGGCGCCGCCGAGGCAGTCGGCGTTGCTGGTGATGTTCTTCGCTGGCTCCGTCACCGCGCCGCTGGCGATATAGCAATTGGACCCGCTGTTCGCGGTGCCGCCGGCGATGATCGAGCCGGCGATCGAGCGCAGGCCCGTGCCCTGGACGTAGATGTTGCCGCCCTGACGAAATCCGCTGCTGTCGGCGTACGTCGCCGCAGTGTTCCCCACCAGGGTGACGTGCTCGAGGGTCGTCTCGTCACCGGCGGAGATGCCACCGCCCGAGGAGAACTGGCCCGCGCCCAGGGACTGGGTCTGGTTGCCGGAGATCGTCGACCGGCGAATCACCGTCGGCGCGCCGATCACGACGCCGCCGCCGCTCGCGGACCCGCCACTGGAGCCCTCGATCCGGCCGTAGGCGGTGTTGCCGGAGATCGTCGAGTCCAAGATGGTCAGACTTCCGCCCGTGACGCCGACCCCGGCGCCGCCAGCGTTCGTAGCCGAGGCGATCGTGTTGCCGTAGATCCAGACGCGCTCGAGGGTGGCGTCGCCGGCGGTGACGGCGAGCGCGCCGCCGCGAATGCTGGAGCCGCTCGTCGGGGCCGCGCCGGTGAGGGCGACGTCGCGCAGGACGAGATTGGCCGTGGCCAACATCACCCGGCTGGCCGCCGAGGCTTTGATGATCGTGGCCCGCGCGCCGGCGCCCTCGATCGTGACGCTGCTCGTCACGGCGAGCGCCGAGAGGCCGTCGACCAGCTGGAAGGTGCCGGCGGGCACGATGACGCGGTCAGCGCCCGGCGAGAACGCGGCCTGACCGAGCGCGGCGCGCAACGTGCACTGCCCGCTACCTGCCTTACAGAGCCCGTCCTCGGGCGAGCTGTCGCCCCCATCGGCGGTGGTCGTGACGGCGAAGTCGGCGGCACTGGCCGCCGGCGCGCCGGCCAGCGTGAGGCCGCAGAGGAGCGTCATGAGGATGCGGGCACGGGGCATGCAAGCACCGTAAAAATTTCGGGCTGCGGCCACCCGTCGGTTTTCCGCCGAACCCGCGTCGGCGACCCGCCGGATCGCGGCGGCAAGCGCCGGGCTAGCGGGCCGCGACGAACCCCGTGGCCCAGCGCAGCGCGTCGAGGGCGATCTCCTCGCCCGCGCCGACGTGCCCGTGCTGCGTCAGCTTGGTGCCCTCCGGCACGGCGCCCATCTCGACGAGCTCGGCGTCGATCGGGCACCAGCGGTGCTCGGCGGCCAGGAGCAGCTCCACGTCGAGCATCGAGTCGCCTGCGGCCATGAGCTCGTCGACGTCGAGGCGTTCACGCAGGTGGCGGGCGGCGCGGCCTTTGCAGATCCCGTTCGGCAGCGAATAGAGCTTGCGACCGTGGAGGATCGCGTGCCACCCCAGCGGCGCCAGCAGGTCGTTCGCGCGCGCCTCAAGATCCCTCGGGCTCAGGTCGAGGTCGAGAGCGCAGTAGAGGAAGACGCCGTCGCAGTCCCGCAGGAGCGGCATCCAGTCGACCGTCTCGGGCGTGCCGAACTCGGTCGAAAAGGCCTGCAACGCCTGATCGAGCGCGGCGCTGTCGTCAAGGAGCTGATCGACCTGGGCCTTCCACTGCCGGTCGACCTTGCCGTGGTGCAGGAGCGTCGCACCATTGGTGCACACGAGCCAGCCGTCCTGCGCCATCGCCCAGATTGGCTCGATGCGAGCCACCTGAGCTTGGGAGCGCGTCGTCACGGGGACGAAGCCGCCAGCGGCGTGCAGGGCCGCGAGCGCTTCGAGGGTCGCCTGCCGGGTGACGGTGATGCCGCGGTCGTTGTAGATCTCGATGACCGGCGAGTCCTCCTCACCGGGAGCCAGGCGCGAGGCCGCGTGCACCAGGGTGCGGTCAAGGTCGCTGGCAAGGATGCGAGTCATTGGGCCTTGTCTTCAATGAGCCCGAAGCAGGCATAGACCTCGTTGGTGCGCTCGATCACCGGAACGCCACGGTCTCTGGCCAGGAGCAGGACGTGCCTCAGCCGGTCGGTGTGACGCGGGTCGACGATGATCGCCTGCGGCAGCCGCCGCAGGAGGACGCGGGTCGCCTCGCCGATACCCGGCTTGACGCGGTGCACGTTCTCGATGCCGAACTCCGTTTGCACCGCTTGGACCTCTCGCAGCCCCCGACCGTCGGCTGGTTCGAGCTCGCCTGGGCCGACGACGTCTGCCGGGTCGATGAACTGCGCGCTGATGGCGTCGACGTAGCGCCTGGACACGTCGCGATCGGCGAACTCGCGATAGACCCGCACCCCGTGGAAGCTGCCCTCAGGCAGCAGATCGGGGCGGATGATGGTGCGGCTCAGCAGCCCACTGACGGTCGAGTTCAGGCACGCCGACGGGACCAGCTCATCCTCGCGGGACGCGCACAGCTCGGCAACATGCGCGGGATCGGTCAGGACGGCGAGCCGTGAGGGGACGCGGACGCCGCTGGTCTCGGCGTGCAGGTCGAGCGCCTCCTGCAGCTCCCACTGGATCGCGCCCTTGCCCGTCCAGCCGTCGACGAACACGATCCGCTCGGGGTCGAAGCGCTCAGTGAGGTACTGCAGCGCCACGGGATCGAGCCCGCGCTCGCGGACGATTGAGACCGTGTAGTGGGGCGCGTCGACGTCCTGCCGAAGTAGGGCGCGTCGAAGGAGTACGCCGATCGGGGTGCCGGCGCGCGCCAGCGAGACGAGCACCGGTGCCGGCGTCGCCTCGGAGACGATGCGCTTGGCCAGCACTTGCGTCTGCTGCGCGATGCGGCCGGCGTGCTCGGCGAGGAGTGCTTCGAAGAGCCGTTCGTACTCGGGGGTTGGCTCGTACTCGATGGGCAGGGTCTCGGCGTAGTGCCCGCCGCCCTGCATCAGCTCCTCGCGCACCTCCGTCGGGAGTTCGAGCCCGTCGCCCGCGATCTCGGTCAGCAGCATCGTCACGTCGGCTGGCTCGTAGGAGCCGAGGTGCGGTGGCGTCGCGACGCGATCGGCGGATGACTCCGACACGTCAGGGGGCAAGCGTCACCGCCGTGACCTCCCGGGCCCCCGCGTGTGCCAACGCGTCGAGCAGGGCCTGGCCGCGCTCGCGGTGCGCCGCGTCCTGGAAGTGCACGACGATCGCGGGGCGGCGTGCGGCGTGCACGTTGTAGGCGAAGCCGGCGATGTCGACGCCATCCGGGTTGGCAAAGGCCAAGCCGTCGCGGATCGGGTATCCCTCCAGTTCACTCACGAGCACGGGGCTACGCGTCGTGGAGCTCGTCAGCGCAGAGACGAACACGGCCGCGCGCTGCGCGAACGCGAGGTGCTCGCCGGTTCCGAGGACTAGGGCCCCGCGCGGGAGCGGGCCGATCTCGGCCGCCGCGTCCATCGCCGCATCAGCAAGCGCCAGGCGCGCTTGCGCGTCCTGCCCCTGGTGCTGGAGGACCCCCTCGTAGCCAAGCCAGACCTCGCGGACCTCTTCAGCGCGTGGCAGGCCCGTCTGCGGAGTAGGGAGCGTGCCTCCACTCCAGCCTGCTTCCGTCCGGACCTCTGCCCCACGTTTGCGGAGCGCCACGACGTCGATCTTCACGCCAAGCTTCTTGGCGGTCTGCTTGATCGGGCTGTCCGGGCCTTTTCCGGTCCCTTTGCCGCGCCCGTCGAGCAGTGCAGCCACCACGTAGCGCTCGCGTGGGCTGTGCGCATGGAGCAGCTCGATCAGGTTGCAGGCCGTCGCTCCGGTCGTGAGTTCGTCGTCGACGAGCACGAGCGTGCCCTCTGGCCAGCCACCTTCCGGCTTGGCAATCCACTGATCCGGCGCGTGGGAGTGGGACTCGTCGAATCGCAGCCCACCGGCGTCAGCAATGGACTGCTGGCGCGTGGTCGTTTGCCACCAGGTCGCGTCCAACGCGGTGGCGACCTGCTCGCCGAGCGCCGTCGCCGTCTCCGCGAAGCCGATCACCACGAACGGCCCACCGTCGACGGGCGGCTGGGTGTCGATCGCGTCGAGCATCGCCAACACTGCGGCATCGGTGCCGTCGAGCAGGGCCGACTGTGCATCGGCTGCACGCGGATCCTTGGCGACCGCCAGCCCGAGCGCCAGCCCAGCCAGGCGGCAACGGGCCGCCCCGACCGGCAGGTGTTTGCCGAGCACGGTGGAGACGAGCAGGAAGGAGCGTTTGGGGTTGGATCGCTCGGCGATCCGCACCAGGGAGGAGTCAGCGGGCATCGGAATGCTCCAAAAGGGCGAGAAAGGTGTGGTCGGCGCGCAGCACGCCGAAGGCGCGAGCCCGCGCCAGGGTGCGGTGGGCCCAGAGCGCGTGCGGCTTGGGCTCGTTCATTCGCTCGCCCGTCGGACTTGCGGTGACGCCATCGCCCGCCTCGTGGGCAGCGCGGATGGCGTCCGCACTCTGCCACTCCTCGTGGGAGACGACATACGCGGCGTCGACCGCCAGGGTGTGGCGAGGATGGATGACGGTCTTGCCGTGGAGGCCGTTGGCCCGATCGAGCAGCGCCTCGCGCAGGAGGCCGTCGATCGCGCCAGAGAGTAGGCGGCGGCGGATCTCGGGGCCCTCATCCTCACCGAACTCGTCCTCGAAGGGCGTCTGGCGAAGGCGTGGCTTGAAGACGCGCGGCTCGCGAACGTACTCCCAGACGGCGCCGCTGATCGGTGGTGCGTCGGCGTCTCGGGCGAGCACATTGACGATGTCGGCGATGATGTCGCGGACCACCGCCAAATCGTAGATCGTGAAGTCTCGGGGGCGCCGCAATCCGTAGAGGCCCGACAGGTCGGTCGCGCCGATCCGCAGGCACGGCACGATCGCGCGGTGGCGCTCGATGACCGATCTCAGGTGCAGCAGCGAGTCGACGCGCGTCTCGCGCTGGGCGAGATCGACGCCCTCGAGGATCGGGAGGCCCCAGAACGGCCGGTCGCGACCGCTCTGCGCGCTGGCGACCATCTCCAGGAGCTCGCTGGCGCGAACGGCCCCGACCTTCGGGAGGACCACCCCATCGAGTTCGCTGCGCAGCTCGCCCCATTGCTCGAGCAACCGCTCCAGGTGCTCGGGGTCGCGCACGCGCACGAACACGTAGGGGATGGAATCGCGCGAGCCGGTCGCCTGAACGTGCCGACGGACCTGCTGGAGCAGTTCCACCACGCGCTCCTCGGCGACGGGGAGGTCGCGGTCGGCGATCGCGTCCTCCAGGCAGAACACCATCGCGGTCACGGCCGGCCAGTAGCCGCTCAGCAGGCGCTCAGCGGCGTTGGGGGTGGTCGCGGGCACGTAGAGCACCGCGCCAAGCGCGGCGCCGACGGCAAGGGCGGAGCCGTCGGCGCGCATCGGCACCGGCTGGTGCTCGAAGAGTTCCTCCCGCGATTCCGGCGAGAGGTGACCGAAACGCGTTAGCGCTCGCGCGGTGACGTCACTTGCTGCCACGGACCCAATTCATGCCCCAACCGAAGCGCTCGTCGAGCTGCTTATGCCCCTTGAGGTACTCCACTTGGCGCTCGACGGTGTAGCCGTTCGGTCCGCCGTGAATGATGCAGACGGCGCACATTCCGACGCCGTCGCGAGTCTCGTCGAGCGCGATGGTGATCGGTGCGCCGGCGGGCGTGTGGATCGTGACGATGCCACCCGCGTTCGACCAGTTCGGAGCGCCTTCGTAGATGAAGGCAAACACGGCGATCCGCTTGATCTGCGACGCATGCTCGGCCGAGATCAGCAGGTTTTCTCCGTCGGTCGCCGCGCCAGAGCGATCGTCCTTGTCGAGCTTGATGAACGGCGGCTGCTCAAGCGCACCGAACGAGTTGCCGAGTGCCTGCACCACGCCCTTGCGGCCGTCGGCGAGCTCAAACAAGCAGCCAAGATCAAGGTCGATCTGGCCGCTGCCCTGCGTGAGCTTCTTGAACAGCCCGCCGCCGGAGGGCGGCGCCGCCTGCTGGTTCCAGTTCAGGTTGATCCGGACGGGCCCGGTGCCGCCCTTCGTCAGGCTGACGGACTGCCCGCGCTTGGTCAGACTGATCGGCCCGGCCGCAGGAGCGGGGGCCGCTGCAGGTGCCGGCTTGTTCGTGTCGACCGGGGCCGGCGCTGGCGCCGGCTTACTCGTGTCGACCGGAGCAGGAGCCGGAGCACCCGCCGGCGGAGTAGCGGCAGGAGCCGACCGACGACTCGTGTCGATCTTGCCGGCCGGCGGGGTGCCAGGATCCGCCGGCGGAGCGTCGGCGGGCGGCGTGGCCTTGGAGGGTCGCTTGTTGTAGTCGATGCCCATGTCGGCTCCTGCTCGTCGCTAGATCGAGTGCTGGTGCGGCTCGAGCGGCTCCGGTGGCACGCCGGCGGCCGCGTCTTTCCTGTTCGCCCGGATCGAGAACACGAAGGCCGTCAGGATGCAGCCGGCGCCGAGCGTGCCGGTGATGACCTCGGGGACGTGGTGCTCGATGCCGATGAACAGCAGCACCGCAAGGATGCCGATCGCCCAGTGGGCGCCGTGCTCGAGGAAGCGGTACTCCGAGAGCGTGCCCTGTCGGACGAGGTAGACGGTCAGCGTTCGGATGTAGAGCGCGCCGAGACCAAGGCCGATCGCGATGACGACGATGTCGGTCGAGATCGCGAAGGCGCCGATGACGCCATCGAAGGAGAACGACGCGTCGAGCAGCTCGAGGTAGAGGAAGCTGGCGAAGCCGCCCTTGGCTGCTGCCTGCAGCGCCGCCGCAGCCGCGTGGTTGGGGTCTTCTGGATGCTCGCGTCGAGCACGCTCTTCGATCTCGTGCTCCTTCTCGATCTCGTCTTCCATCGACTCTTCGAGTGCGCCGGCGGCGCCGTTGGAGAGGAGGTAGGCGATGAGCCCAGCCAGGCCGGCGACGAGGATGTCGGTTTCGTCTTCCGGGGCGGCAATGAGCTGCGAGACGACCAGCAGCGCAATCGCCGCAAACGCCGCCGTGATGCCGTCGAGGTGGCCGACCTTCGCGAGGGGCTTCTCGATGGGCGTCAGCCAGTGGTGGTCCTTCTCCTCATCGAAGAAGAAGTTGAGGAACACCATGAGGAGGAAGACTCCGCCGAAGGCCGCGATGATCGGGTAGCTCTCTTCGAGCTCGGCGGCGTACTGATCCTGATTGTTGAACGCCAGGTCGAGGACGTCGGGAACGCTGATCCCGGACGCGACGGCGACGATCACGATCGGGAACACGAGCCGCATGCCGAAGACGGCGATGAGGATGCCCCACGTGAGGAAGATCTGCTGCCACTTGGCCGTCATCGTCTTGAGCACGGCGGCGTTGACGACGGCGTTATCGAACGAGATCGAGATCTCGAGGATCGCGAGCAGCGTCACGATCAGCGCCATCTCGAGGGAGCCGAAGATCGCCGAGGCGACGATGGCGATCACCGTCAGCGACAGCGGGATTCGGAAGGTCTTCAGTGGGTGCAAAGGGTGTCCTGGTGCGCGACGGGCCGACTCGGGATACGAGCCGGCCCGAAAGCGGATGGTTTGGGGGGAGGGTAGCCGTGGGCCGAAGCCCGAGGTTTAGACGTTGACGCCGTAGTCCTTGGCGATGCCAGCAAGACCGGTCGCCCAGCCCTGGCCGACGGCGCGGAACTTCCACTCGGCGCCGTTGCGGTACACCTCGCCGAAGACCATGGCGGTCTCGGTGGAGGCGTCCTCAGAGAGGTCGTAGCGGGCGAGCTCGGTGCCGCCAGCCTGGTTCACGATGCGGATGAACGCGTTGCGGACCTGACCGAAGCTCTGGCTGCGGGACTCCGCGTCGTAGATCGAGACCGGGAAGACGACCTTCTCGACCTCGGCCGGGACGCCAGCGAGATCGATCTTGATCTGCTCGTCGTCGCCTTCGCCCTCGCCGGTGAGGTTATCTCCGGTGTGCTCGACGGAGCCGTCGGGCGACTTGAGGTTGTTGAAGAACACGAAGTGCCCGTCGGAGACGGCCTTATCGGTGTTGTTCAGCAGGATGGCCGACGCGTCGAGGTCGAAGTCGGTGCCGTCCGTCGTGCGGGTATCCCAGCCGAGACCGACGATGATCGCCGTGAGGCCGGGGGCTTCCTTGGTGAGGGAGACGTTGCCGCCCTTGGTCAGTGAGACGCCCATGTGTTTGCTCCAGTTGCTTTTGAACGCAGGGTCGAGGTTCGAGGCCGACCATATCGCCTAGCGTCGGCGACGCTGGTTGGTTGGCCCGGGGATGGATACGAGCGGTTCACACCGTCGTCGTCGAAGACCGGCGCCGACGACGATCACGCACGAGCGACGCAATGACGCCGGTGCCGAGAATGAGCACCACGCCGGAGAGCGAGTAGACCGGCCCGATCTTGCCGACCACCTCCGAGAGCAGCATCTTGGCGGCGATGAACACCAGGAGGATCGCGAGCGCGGCCTTGAGGTAGTAGAGGCGCTCCACCAGATCGGCCACAAGGAAGAACAGCGGCCGCAGACCCAGCAGTGCGAACGCGTTGGCCGCGAACACGACGTACGTGTCCGTCGTGATCGCCAAGATCGCAGGCACGGAGTCGACCGCGAAGATGATGTCGACGATCGCGATCGCCACGAGCGTGGCGCCGGCCGCAGTCAGAACCCGCTTGCCGTCGATCTTCGTGGATAGCCGGTCGCCAAAGTCCCCGTCGGCGACCCGTAGGCGAGCACGCACGCCCTCGACGAGCTTCTCCTCGCTGCCTTCGCCGTGGCGGTCCTGCCAAAGCTTCCAGCCCGTCCAGAGCAGGAAGAGGCCGAAGGGAATGCTGAGCCACGACGCCTCTTTCAGCGCCGCGGCGCCGGCCAGGATGAAGAACAAGCGCAGGACGAGCGCCAGCAGGATGCCGTAGGTCAGCAGCCGTGCACGCCGGATCTCCGGGATCGCGAAGGCCCCGAAGACGATCAGGAAGACGAAGACGTTGTCGAGCGAGAGGCTCTTCTCGACGATGTAGCCGGCGAGGTAGGCCTCGGCCTGTTCGCGAGTGCCCAAGGCGAAGAGCACGCCAGCGAAGACCAGCGAGATCGCGACCCAGACGACGCTGGTCACCGCCGCCTGGCGCGTCGTCATCTCTCCCCCGCGACCACGGAGGATCAGGAGGTCAAAGAAGAGCAAGACCGCGATGGCGAGGACGAGCCCCACCCATGCGCCCGTGGTCCCGGTGAACAGGTCTTCCAGCAAAGCGCCTCCAGCTTGCGCGTCTCAGGTCAGGTACGTCGAAGACTCTGGGCGCACTCGCGCCACCTCGCCCCCGCCAAGGTTTTATCCGATCGGAATGGTCGGAGACGCCGGTTCCGGGGCGTTTCGGGGCTCGCTGTAAGGAACTCGCAAGAAGTTGAGGCCCGGCGGCAGACGCGCGCCGAACCGCTCGGCTCAGCTGAGCGACTTCACGAAGCCGCCGTGGAATCCGAACGGGATGTGCTGGGGCACCTCCGCGCGGCCGAGCTCCGTCATTGAGACGGCGTCGAGCACGAGCACCGACGACACCCCGCGGGCTGGCTCGAGGACGACCGAGAGGACGACGCCGTCACCCTCCTCAGACCCACCGGGGCGGGGCACGAACACCGGCTCCCCGGGGAAGGAACCGGGTTCGTGCCACTCGACCACCTCGCCGGCCGACACGTCGACGCGGATGAGTCGGTCGAGGAACTCCGCACCGTCGCCGTCGCCAACCCCGACACCCCAGACATGGCGGTGCGAGCGCCGGTTCCAGCGGTCGTCGGTGCGCGGCAGTTCCATCGCCGCGTGCACCATTGGCTCATCGATCGCGTCGGTCGCGCCTTCTCGCAGGCGGTAGCGCCGCAGCGTGGCGTCCGGGGCGGGGTCGCCGGCGCGCCGGTGCTCGAGCGAGAGTGCCTCCACGATCGATGCGTCGGAGAAGGTGCAGAGATCGATGACGGTCGAGCCGTCCGCGTCATCGAAGGCGTTGACGTGGTGGAAGCAGAAGCTGGCCGGCGCCTTCCACACGCCGGCGATCGCCCCCGTCTTGCGGTCGATTGCCGTGAAGGTCGTGCCGCGTTCGGGCTCCCACCGGAAGTTCTCAATAAACGGCTTGCCGGAAAACGCCAGGCGCAGCGGATTTACCACGAGGGGATGCTCGCCGACGATCGCGTAGCGATCCGTCAGCGCGAAGGAGTGCTGGTAGGCGGGGTGACTGACGGGCACGCGGGCGACGAGCCGCTCGGCTCCGGTGATGCGCTCGGTCGCGGTGATCTCGTAGAACGACTTGCGCCCGAACGCGATCCGCAGCCCGTAGATCTCGCCGGTGGAGGAATCGACGTGCTCGTGGGCGATCGGCACGCGTGCGCCCTTGGCGCGCTGGTGAGCACCGAGCGTCTCGAGGGTCTCAGGATCGAACTCGACGGCCATCGGCGACTCCGTGATCGCCAACCACTTCCCGGCGACGCGGGAGATGTTCACGGCACCGTTGTCGGTGATCGACGGGTCGAACATGCTCATGACGCGGCCAAACGTCGATTTGCACGGGTCGCTGGCGAACTCGCGGTAGGAGAGCTTGCCGTCGCGCTCGTAGGCCGTCGCGGCCTTTCCGCGCAGGAGCTTGTTGCGGTAGGAGACGGTGCCACCGTCGAAGGCGAAGCGATGGAGCATCGCCATGCCGTCGAACCAGTGGTTGACCGATCCCGTCTGCAGATCCCACTGGGCCGGTCCGTTGCGCAGGAGGCTGCCCGTCAACCAGGCGGGGATCTCGCCGCGGATGGGGAGCGCGTCGACGACGATCTCGCTGCGCTGATCGCTGAAGCCGAGCGCCGGGCCGGGCCCGCTAGGACTCGGCGGCGTGGACGCTGAGGCTGGACGGCTTGGGGACGACGTGGTGGCGGTCGATGACGGAGGTAGCATCTGGGACTCTCCAGTTCGGATCATCCGAAACCTATCGTCCGATTCAGACTATTGTCAAGGCCTAGCTCCCCCACCCCCTCTTCTGCCACGCTCACCCCCGTCGAGGTGGTCGTGCTCGGGCTCGTCCGTGTGGCGGGCAGCGCCACCCCGTACGACCTCAAGGCTGGCGTCGCCGGCAGCCTGGGCTACTTCTGGGAGTTCCCGCATTCCCAGCTCTACGCCGCGCCAGACAAGCTGGTTGGTCGTGGCCTCCTCCGTGTGGAGCAGGAGGCCGGCGGGCGGCGACGCAAGTCGTACTCGATCACCTCAGCCGGTGAGACGGCCTTGGATTCCTGGTTGGCCGACCCCCCGGTCGAGCTGCCGGAATACCGCATTCCCGCGCTGCTCGGCGTCTTCTTCGGCGCCGACGAACGCGCCGTCGCCGCGAAGATGCTGCCGCTGCACCGCGAGCGCATGGCCGAGTACGAGCGACTGATGGCCTTCGGAGAGCAGGCCCCTGCGGGGACGCCACCGGGGCCGCTGAAGGCGCTGCGCGCCGGGATGCTCGCCGAGCGCGCGTGGCTGGAGTACTACGAGGGGCTCCTCGCCGAGTAGAGGCGGGTGGCGGCGGGTGGCGGCGGCAGAACTGAGCGGCCGGTTCGGCGACTTGGCCGCTTGGCGGCGGTGGGATTGGGCGGGCGCTACGGCGACTTGGCCGTTGGCGGCGGCGGATTTGAGATCGCTTCGGGGTCGACGGGCGTTCTGCACCGAGGGCGGTGCGGGTTGTCGGCGCCTGGGCCGTTGGCGGCGGTGGATCTGGGATCGCTTCGGGGTCTGGGGGCGTGGTGCACCGAGGGCGGTGCGGGTTGGCGGCGTCTGGGCCGTTGGCGGCGGTGGATCTGGGATCGCTTCGGGGTCTGGGGGCGTCGTGGCGGCGAAGGCGGAGCGCGGTCGGCGTCTGGGCCGTTGGCGGCGGCGGATTTGGGATCGCTGCGGGGCCGGCGGGCGTTCTGCACCGAGGGCGGTGCGGGCTGGCGGCGACTAGGCCGTTGGCGGCGGCGGATTTGAGATCGCTTCGGGGTCGACGGGCGTTCTGCACCGAGGGCGGTGCGGGCTGGCGGCGACTAGGCCGTTGGCGGCGGCGGATTTGAGTTCGCCTCGGGTCGGCGGGCGCCGGGCGGCGAAGGCGGAGCGCGGTCGGCGTCTGAGCTGACTGGCGGCGGTGGGACTGGGATCGTTTCGGGGTCGGCGGGCGCCGGGCGGGCTGCAACCGCTGGCGGTTGCGGCCCGAACTACGGTCACCCGGGGGTGCTGAACACCCGCAAATGACCGTAGTTCGCTTCGACCGGGCCAACTGCAACCTCCTGGGGTTGCAGTTGCCTGACATGACTCGCCCGCCGCCTGCGTTCGCGTTGAACCCGCCGGACGTGCGGCGGGTTCAACGCGAACCCCAACCGCCTGCAACCTTCAGAGGTTGCGGCGCCGCGGGCCTCGCGTCTGGAACGCCGTTTTTGGGCGTTCGGGGCGCGAGCCTCGCTGAGTGCAACCCGCAGGGGTTGCACCTGCCCGGCAGAACGGCGCCGCCAAGCGCTCCCCGCGCCGAAATTTCCGCACGCCCGGTAACTCCAACGCGCGGAGCAAACCCCGCAACCCCAGGCGGTTGCAGCCGCCTGGCTGGACCCATCCCGGGCACCACAGGCGTGCACCCATTTGGTCCAACCAGCTCGCCCGGCGCCCGCCGACGCCGCAGCGATCCCCATTCCACCGCCGCCAACCAGCCCAGACGCCGAACGGGCTCGGCCTTCGCCGCCCCGACGCCCCCAGGCCCCGAAGCGATCCCCATTCCACCGCCGCCAAAGACCAAGTCGCTGTAGAGGCCGCCAAGTCCCACCGCCGCCAAGGACCCCGACGCAGTAGAAGCCGCCAAGCCCCGCCGCCGCCAACCGCCCAAACGCCCGAGCAGCCGCCGAGCGCGCCCCTAGTGCAGCCCGGCGTCCTCTTGGAAGGCCACCGCCAGCCGAAGCAGATTCAGCACGCCTTGGGAGACGATCTGGTTGACGGCCGGATCAACAAACGGGGCGTCGCGCAGGGCGAGGGGATTGTCCTCGGCGATGTCGACGACGAACGCCACCAGCACGAGCGACCGGGTAGCGGCGTCGAGCCCCGCTTGGCCTGGGTCGTGGTCCGGGCCCTCGCTGGCGAGCTCGAGCAGCATCCGGCGCAGTGGTTCGGCGGCCTCATCGGCGTGCAGGCCCGTGCAGCGCGAACGCAGTCGAACGGCCAACCCCCACAGGGTGCCGGCGGCCTCCATTGCCGTGTAGCTCGCGTCGCCGCCGGCGCGCAGCGCGTCAGACTCGACCAGCGGATCGGCTCCAGCCATCTGGTGCGCGGCGAACTCCGTCTCCGCAATCGACCGAGCCGCCCGCAGGTAGTGGCGCGGCAAGTCGACGCCGTCGGGGGAGAGCCGATCACCGGCCAGCGCCAGCAGTCCATCGGCGACCTCTTCGAGTCGGCTACTCATCGAGCGATCGTCGCACCTCGGTCGGGGGCCCGCCAGCTAGCCGTCGCCGACGGCTACGGCGCCGTGGAGCCCGTCGCCAGCCGAGGGTCGTTCCACTGCATCACGCCGGCTGCGTCGCGGCGGCCCGTGTGAACGGTGACGAGTTCGCCGGGCACGACGCCCTCGAGCCGCACGCCACCCTCGATCTCGTACTTGGCATTCGTGACTTTGCGGCCCGCGCCGGGACGATCCGGGCCGCCTGCCGGACCGGTGGCCACGACGACCTCGGTCACGCCGGCTGGCCACGTCCACGTGACGCGCAAGCCGCCCTGGCCTTCGCGGCTCAGGATGAGCCCCGTCACGGGAGGCGCGGGGCCAGCCGACTCAACGCTCGCTGGCTGCGGCTGCGGCTGCGGCTTGGGCCGCCGGGTGTAGTCGACCTTGGCGGCCGGAGCCTGTCGCGTGGTGTCGACCTTTGGCGGGGCCTGCACCGGTGCAGTGGCGGCGGCCGTCGGCGCGGCGTCGGCTGAGCGGACGCCCTGACCAGCCGGCAGCGACGCCCCCGGCAGCGGGCCCGCGGCGTCGGCCACCAGCCCGGCGCGATAGTCGGCCGGGTCGCCGTCGACGAGCAACTCGCGGCTATGCATGAGGAGTTCGTCGACGAGCGAGCGTTCGCGATCCGGCCGACGCTTGCGGTTGACCTCACCAACCTTCTCGACGCGAGCCCGCAGCATCTCGCGGGTCGCCGTCACCGGCAGCCCGAGAAACGCGAAGAGATCCTCAGACAGCTCCGGCTCATCGCGTAGGCGCGCCAGCTCACCGAGCGCCGTAGACACCTGGCGGCGTCGCCGCGCTGCCGGCTCCAGCGCCAACCCCGGCCCAGCGGCCCCATCGGCGGCGAAGCTGGCCCGCTCTGCCTCGCGGGCCCCACCAACGACCTCGGCGCCCGGAGCCGCATCGCCAAGCCGCGCGCGCAAGGATGCGCGCGCCGCCGGATCGGCGAGCACCCCCTCAACCCGCGGCCACTCCCGCAAGACTGCCGCGGCCACGTCTGCCTGGCGTGGCCGACTGCGCTCCTTATGCAGAAACGCCTTCGTGGCCTTCAGCCGCGCGGCGATCTGCGCCGAGTCGTCGGCGTCGCGGGGCACGTGCCCCAGCCAGAACAGGTCGTCGACGCCTGCGGGAGCCGCGGCGCGCAGCGGCGTGAGCACCGTCCGGCGGTAGGCGGACCCGTCGAAGGCCTCCGGCGTCACAGCTTCTTCTTCAGCAGCGAGACGGCCTCCGCCTCCGCGGCGAGATCCTCGGCACTCATCGTGGTCGACGTGTCGACCTGCAGCGTCAGCGGTTCCTTTCGGCCGGCGTGGTGTGCCGTGATGGTCAGAATGCCGTCGCCGCCCATGGCCATCCGCACGCGGAGCTCGGTGCCCTGCGGGTAGCCGGGCGGCAGGTCGGCGATCTCCCCGCGCACGAGGACGGTGGCGTCGGCCGGATCGGGCGACTCCTCAGCGCCGCCCTGTTCGATCACCTGCACCCGCACCTGGGTCTGGTCATCGACCATCGTGTAGAAGACCTCGTCGACCTCGATCGGAACCGGGTCGTTGCGGTGAACCAGGAACACCGACGTCAGGACCTCGTCCTGCTTGGCGAGGACGCCGAACCCGCGGGAGACGACGTTGATGACCTGCTTGTCTACGACCTGCTGCACGGCGTCGCTCGTCATCCCGTGCTCGCCAGCCGCGTCGGCCAGCGCCTGGCGCAGGTCGACGCCGCGAGCCGTCGCGTCGTGGACGAGCCGCTCAAGCATCTTCTTGTGGCCGTAGAGCGCCGCGCCTTTGGCGACCGCGAGATCGGGATCGGCGAGCTGCGGAGTGAAGCCGAACTCCTCCTCGAGGCGCCGGGCAACGACGGGCATCTTCGACGAGCCGCCGACGAGCAGGCACCGGTCGATCCGCAGGGTGCCGCGCTCGCGGGCAGCGGCCAGCGCGCGGCGCGTGAGCTCGATGGTGCGCTCCATCAGCTGGCGGGTGACGATCTCGAACTCTTCACGCGTGAGCGTGACGCTTGCCCGATCAGCCCCACTCGTGACCAGCGCGTCGGCGCGCTCACGCTGCGAGAGCGAAGCCTTGAGTTCTTCGGCCTGCGTCATCAGGTCCGCTTCGCTGTAGACGTCGTCGAACGGGTCGGCCCCGCCGGGAACCGCCATCAGGAACCGTTCGGAGAGCAGCGCCGCCAGCTCCGTATCCCAGTTCGCGCCGCCAAGCTCGTGGTCGCCGTCGGTGGCCACGACGCGAATGTCGTTGCCTTGCAGCTCAATGATCGTGATGTCGAAGGTGCCGCCGCCGAGGTCGTAGACGAGCACCGTCTCGTCGGTCCCGCTGCCACCGGCCAGGCCAAAGCCATAGGCGTAGGCGGCCGCCGTCGGTTCGTTGATGAGGTCGACGACGTTGAGGCCCGCCAGCTCGCCGGCCAGCTTGGTGGCTTTGCGCTCCTCGTTGCCAAAGTACGCGGGCACCGTGATCACCACGTCCTTGACGGGCCGCCCGGTTGCGCGCTCGGCGTCTCTCGCCAGCGACCCCAGGATCAGCGACGAGACTCCCGGCGCCGACCAGTCCCGGCCTCCGGCCTCAAAGCGCCAGTCAGGGTCGCCCATCTGCCGCTTGACGAGCTGGGCCACGTGATCGGGGTCGATGCGCGCCGAGCGTTTGGCGAGCTTCCCAACGACCGCGTCGCCGCCTTGGAAGTGCACCACGCTGGGTGTCGTCGTGTCGCCGTCCATGTTGCCGATCACCTCGGGCCGGCCGAACCGGTCGACCTGCGCGATGCAGGAGTAGGTCGTACCGAGGTCGATACCAAGGACGCTGCTCGTCTGGCTCATCGGTCCCCTCCGGGGCTCGAGTGGGTGGGGTTCCCGCGGTGGTCGGTCCGAGTGTCGAAGCGGTAGACGACGACCTCGGCGGGACGCACGAGGCGGCCGTCGTCGCGGATCAGGCCGCGCCTGCGGACCCCGACGATGGTCTGATCCTCCAGCGGGTCCTCGGTTGGGACCGAACCCGCGGCGGTATGGACGTGCACGTCGAACGCGTCGCCGGGACACGGGCACAGCGGCGTGACGCCGGCGTCGTGCAGGAGTTCGACAACGCGCTGGTCCAGGTGCACGAGGTCGGCCTCGGTGGGCTCGGCGCCAGCCCGGATCTGGCCGATCTCGTCGGCCAGCCGCGCAAGCCCGCGCACGAGCGGTGCAACGGCCTCGCGCACCTCTCCCTCGCGCAAGACACGGTTCTCGGCGTGGAGTTCGTCGGCCATCTCCGTCTGCTTGCGTGCGACGACGGCCAGCTCGTCTGCTCGGCGCTCGGCGCGGTGCAGGGCGTCGCTGAGGCGCTGCAGCTCCGCCCCGAGCTCGGGCGTGGATTCAGGCTCTCCGCTCACTTCGGCGGACCCTAAACCGGAATCCCCCCGCGCGCGAGAACTGCTTGAGATCAACCGCGCAGGGAGACGGGCCTGTTGGTTTACCCGCGGCGGCACCGCCCCCGCGAGGAGAACAACTTCGCCTGCAGGGCGACTGTTGGTTTACCCGCGGCGGCACCGCCCCCGCGAGGAGAACAACTTCGCTTGCAGGGCCGCTGTTGGTTTACCCGCGGCGGTACGGATCGACCATCACGGAGTCGATCGTGATGCCGATGTTGAGCGCGGGTGAGATCGTGCTCGTGATCGAACCCACCATGCCCGTCAGGCTGCCAGCGAAGCCGAGCACCGGCGAGACGATGCCACCGGTGACGTCGTTGACGAAGTCGGTCGGCGCGAGCGAGGTGATCTTCAGCTGGACCGAGGCGGTCTTCGTGCTCGAGTTCAGCGGGATGAGGGTGGAGAGCGGGCTCTTCGGCGTGGCTTGCCACATCGACGGAGACAGCGCGAGCACTTTGGAGGAGATGAGCTCGACGTTCGTGATCTTGCCCGCAGCGTCGCGGTAGATCACGTAGGCGATGAAGCCCGAGAGCACGGCGTTGTCGACTTTGTAGGCGAACCGGAAGTGCGGGTTGGACTCGTCGACGCAGAAGGCCGGCGAGGTCGCCGTTCCGTTCAGCGGGAGCACCGCCTGCTTGTTGCCGGCGAGGACGCCGAGCGTCTCGTTGCCCGTCGTCACCTTTGCGCCACCGGTAAACGTCCAGCCTTTGCCGCCGTTCTCGAAGCCACCGTCCGGTGCCGGGGAGTAGTCGGAGGCGTCGCCATCGATGCCTTGGAAGGACTTCGTCGTCGCCAGCGGCGTGCATCCGGTACCTGCGGGGACGGCGGAGCTCGTGGTCGCCGAGGTCGCCGAGGTCGTTGCGGTGTTCGTCGTCGCGACGCCACCGACCGTCGCGGTCACGGCCGGCGTGGTCGCCGTCGTCGTCTTCGTCGTCTTCGGCTTGAACAGGTTGCTCAGGAGCCCCGCGTTCGCCGTCGAGGGAACCACGAACATCGCCGCCACGGAGGCAACGAGGACGGATTTGACGATGGTGCCTTGCTTGCGGAGTGGCATCGCGATGCTCCTGCGGGTGGGACGAGCGGTGGTTCGGCGACGCTGGCGATCTACTGGGTCGCGGGGAGTCGAAACACCGAAATACTTGGCTTCAAGTTATGACGGATCTGGACGGACCCCTGGAACAAACGTCCACCGTCGAGTCGGTGACTTCAGTGCTGCGGCGCACAAACGCTCCGCTGCTACGTTCGCCCAGATGACCGACGTGACCGCACTGGCGCCGGGCGCGAACGCTCCGCTCCCCGGCGCCGCGCAGCTCACCTGCGAACTCGACGTGCCGCAGCTGGGGGGAGCGACGCTCGTGATCGAGCAGGGCGACGGCACGCTTCGGCCGCTCGGCACGGCCGACGCGTTCGCGAGCATCGAGGTGTCGCCGGATCAGCGCAAGGTGAGGGTGGTCATCGACCTCTCCCGAATCCCCGAGCGCGACGTCCGCGTCCGTCTCCTGGTCTGGTCGCCCGATCGCTCGCTCCCGCTGGCCCGCGGCAGCGCCACCGTCATGCAGCCTGGCGGCCCCACACTCCAGGTCACGCTGCCTGAGGCAGCGCGCGAGCTGCGCGCCGCCGAGCTACTGGAGTTCTACCGCCGCGGCAGCGAGTGGAAGGTGCGGGCCATCGGATCTGGTTGGGCGGGGCACGTCGCCGCCATGGCGCAGGCGCTAAGCCTGCCCGCCTCAGCGTTTCCGCTGGTTACGCGAGCCGCGCCCACCCCGAGCCCACCACCACCGGCCAACCCGGCGCAGCAGCCTCCGACGGCCACCCACGAGGGTCCGTCGCCGCCGGTCGGTCCGCCGCCGCTGCGCGAGTTCCTGGATGAGGTCGTCGGCCCCGGCCCCCGCTTTGGCGACAACGACTTCGTCGACTTCACGCTGCACGGGATGCTGCTGCGACTCTCCTACGAGCGTTCCGGCGACTACGCACGGATTCTCGCCGTGTCTCCGGGCGGCGAAGGCGAACTGACGGACACGGTCGCGCTGGCCGCGCTGCGGGCCACCGGGCAGGCGCCGCTCGCGGTGGTCTCGTTCTCCGACGACGGCCAGGCCGCGTTCGTGTCGGCTCCAGCCGTCGCGCACGTGGACTCCGTCGACAGTGCGCTGCTCAAAGCCCTCCTTGCCGAGGTCTGGGTGACGGCTCACCGCTTCAACCTTCGGATGCGGTCGGTCCGGCGCTGGCAGCGGCCCGAGCAGCTCACGGAGCAGATCCCTCGCGAGCTGCGCCTTGGCATCGCCGAGGAGCTCCAGGACGAAGGTGCCTGGTCGGACGTCCACGAGCGCCTGCTGATGGCCGGTGGCCTGCCCCTGGTCGATGAGCCGGCCGCCGTCCTCATGCCCTCCGATCTCGGGCAGCTGGTGGTGGGGCCCACCGCGCTCTCGGGGACGCCACGCGCCTGGGCGATTCTGGTCGAACGCACCGTGCGCGCAAACGTGTACCCGGAGCCTGGCCTCTGGCGATCGCTCGCAGCACGCAACGGGGAGCGCTCGTTTGTGCGGTTTGGGGTGCAGGACGAGGGCCTCCCGGGCGATCCGCCAGCGATTCACTGCAACTTCGCGGCGCTGCAGCTCCAGCGCACGGCCGTCACCGAGGACCTCCAGCGCGGCCTGGAGTTCGTCGACCAAGCGGCGGACGCGATCGAGGAGACGCTGCGGCGACTGGCACCCGACTCCGCCGACTACCGCAACAACCTGCCGTGGCCCGCGACCCGCGATTGGGGCGGCCCGGGGGCGGTGGCGAAGGAGCACCTCCTGGTGCGCGAGGTCGCCGGCCTGCCACCGGGCGAGGCCCCGCCCAACGACCTCGCGGGCCGAGCCCGAGCGCAGGCCGCGGCACTGCAGCGCGCCGGTCTCGGCTACCTCGCCCACCTCGCCCTGACCCGCGCCGAAACCAGCGACGGCGCCGCTCCGGCTTGGCGCGAGACGAGCCGCCAGCTCGTCGCGCTCGCGCCCGTGGCCCATGCGCCAGGCGACGAGCCATGCGCCACCGCTTCCCTGCACGTGCGCATGGGCCGGCTCGACGCGCCCCGCCCGATGCGCCCGCCGCCTCCGCCACCCTCTGGGCCGAGCGGCGCTCATTCCCGGCGACTCTTCGGCTGATCTGGCGCCCCGGCACCAGCACCCGGATAGGCTCGCCCAAACCGGGCAACCAGCGGCCTCCCGGGCCGCGACCCACAGGGAGCACGCACGATGAGCAGCATCAACCTCACCAAAGGCCAGAAGATCAGCCTGAGCAAGGACGGCGGGGCACTCACTCGAGTGAAAATGGGCCTGGGTTGGGACCCAGTCGCAGCGGCGCCGAAGAAGGGCCTCTTCAAGCGCGCGGCGAGCGAGAAGCAGATCGACCTCGATGCCTCCGCCGTCCTCCTCGACGGCGACCGCCAGGTCGTCGACACCGTCTGGTTCCGGCAGCTCCGCAGCAAAGACGGCTCCGTCACCCACACCGGAGACAACCTCACCGGCGCCGGCGACGGCGACGATGAGTCGATCCTCGTCGACCTGTCGCAGATCCCGCCGAACGTGGAGATCCTCGCCTTCACGGTGAACAGCTTCAGCGCCCAGGGCTTCGGCGACGTCGCCAACGCGTTCTGCCGCATCGTCGACGAGACCACCGGTGCGGAGTTCGCCCGCTACGACCTCAGCGCCCAGGGCTCACACTCGGCCCTGGTGATGGCCAAGGTCTACCGCCACGGCGGGGAGTGGAAGATGGCCGCGCTTGGCGATCCGGGCACCGGCAAGACCGTCGCCGAGATCCTGCCGCTCGTGCAGCAGGTCGTCTGAGACGGCTGACGCACATCTGAGGCGGGTACCGGCGGGGACCGGGCCCGTCGGGCGAGTTTGCCTGACCAAGCGGCCAGTTTCCGGTAGAGCCGCTCAACTCGCCGCTCAGAACTGACGACCGCGTAAGCGTGAGCAGCTCCCCGGCTCCCTTGATCGCTCGCGTCTCCCGACGCGACCTCGCCCGCAACCCGTTCGTCTGGGGAGCGACGAGTGGCATGACGCTGTTCGTCGCCTCGACCCTCGGCGCCATCTCCCTGCTCGCCCAGGCGGGCGTCGATCGTCGGATGGCCGGTGTGGCGGTGGCGTTCTTGGTCGTCGGCCTCGGGCTCCTGCGCCAGCAACCGCCAGACATCGGCACGCGTTTCAACCACGCCGTGATCGCCTTGCCGTACGTCGGGAGCGCCGTGATCTTCTGGGGCGCGCAGCTCAGCCCTGGTCTCGCGATCGGGGCGGCCATGTTCATCAGCCCGCTGGCCGCCGTGCGCCTGCAGAACCGCACGCACTTCTTCGGGCACCTCGTCGCGGCGACCCTCGTGCTTGCTGCTGCCGGCGCGATCGGGCAGCTCCCCGTGAGTTCCCTCATTGGCATCCTCTGCTCGACGCTGGCGATCTGGGTCCTCGGCGTGAGTACCTGGGAGATCCTGCAGAGCGCTGAGGCACAGGGCGACGAACTGGAGCGCCTCGTGCGCCGCGACCCCCTCACCGGCCTCGGAAACCTGCGGCTGCTTGAGGAGGCGCTGCCGGAAGAACTCGCGCGCCATGAGCGTTCCAGCAAATCACTGTCGATCCTCTGCCTCGATCTCACGGGCTTCAAAGCGCTCAATGACTCCTACGGCCACTCCGAAGGCGACGCGCTCCTCCGCGAGGTCGGCGCCGCCTTGGCCGCAGTCGCCGGGCCTTCCGACACCGTGGTCCGCCAGGGCGGCGACGAGTTCGTGCTGATCCTCCCGGACACCTCCGCCGAACATGCCGTGCGCATGGCCAACGCCGTGCGTGCCGCGCTGTCGGAGCTGCACTTCGACGGCATCACCACCGGAGTCGGGATCGCGTCGTCTCCCGCCGACGCCACCGATGCGCGCACGCTGCTGCACGTCGCCGACGAGCGGCTGCTCGCCGACAAGGCCGCGCGCAACCTTCCTGCTCGAGCCAACCATCCACACCGCCGCGCCTCCGATCGAGCCGCCACGGGCGGGGCCGGCCCGCTCACGCGCGTCGACGAGCGCCGCCAGGAGCGATCGGCTTGAGTCGACCGAGTCCGACTGCCGTACACCTCTCGCGCCGCGAGCTTGCCCTGGACCGCCGGGTGTGGCGGGCGACCGGCGGCATGACGCTGTTCATGTCGGTGTCGATGGCGGTGGTGCCGCTGCTCGACCACGGTGAGTTGCGGCTCTCACTCGCGCTCACCGCCGCCCTGTTCGCGTGCCTCTCGCTGGCGCTGCTGTTCCGTGAGCCACCGGAGATCGGGACTCGTCTCAACCACGCCGTCGTCGCCCTGCCGTATCTCGGCGCGAGCCTGGTCTTCCTCCTCTCGAACGTGGGCCTCGCCGTCGGCGCCGCCATGTTCATCGGGCCGCTGGCCTCGGTGCGGCTGCAGGACCAGCGCCAGTTCGTGATCCATCTCGGCTGCGCTACCGGCGCGTTCGCGCTCGTGGCGGTGGCCACCGGCTTCGACGTGACCACGTCGATCTGCATGCTGCTGACGGCGATGGCCATGTGGGTCCTCGGCCTCTCCTGCTGGGTCGTGCTCGGCATGGCCGAGATGCAGGGCGATGAACTCGACCGTCTGGTGCGTCGGGACCCGCTCACCGGCATCGGAAACCTGCGGCTCCTCCAAGAACGCCTTGAGCAGGCCGTCGAGCGGCACGGGCGACTCAAGCAGCCCTTCTCCATCATCCTGCTCGATCTCAACGGCTTCAAGACGATCAACGACGAACTCGGCCATGCCGACGGCGACGCGATCCTGCGCGGCGTCGCGACCGCCTTGGAACGGGCGATCGAGCCGGACGAACTCGTCTTCCGCCAAGGCGGCGACGAGTTCTGCTTGCTGCTGCCCCAGAGCACACCGGCTCTGGCGAACCGCACCGCCAACGCGCTGCGCGCAGCGCTGGCCGGCGTCGGCAACGGCGTCACCGCTGGCTACGGCATCGCCACGTTCCCAGACGATGCCACTGGCGGCCAGGTCTTGCTGCACGTCGCTGACGCGCGCCTGCGCGAGGACAAAGCGGGCGGCCCACCCCGTGGGAGCGGCGCCAGGGTGCGGTCCGCCGAGGAGGCGGGCGACTCGGGCGACGAGCGACTCGACCTCACCGCTTGAGCGTGAGCCCGCAGCCGCGCCCTTGAGGCGTCCAACTCGACCGCTTCGGTGCCGGCAGACCATTACGCTGGAAAGGTGCCGACGGCGCTGATCGACCGCGAGACGGAGCTCGCCCTGCTGCAATCCGCGCTGGAGGGTGCTGCGGCTGGGACCGGCAGGATCGCTCTGATTCAGGGGCCGGCCGGGATCGGCAAGACGGCCCTCATGGGAGAGCTCCGGAGCCGTGCCCAAGACCGCGGATTCGCGGTCCTGAGCGCAAGAGCCAGCGAGCTTGATCGCTCCTTCGGCTACGGCATCATCCACCAGCTCATCGAGCCCGTTCTCAGCGACGCCAGCCCTGAACGCCGCGCGTCGCTGCTGCGTGGCGCTGCGGCCCGTGCCGAGCGGGTCCTGGAGTCCGCGGGCCACAGCGTCGACGAGGGCAGCTACGCCGTGGTCCACGGCCTGTACTGGCTCGTTGCCAATCTCGTAGAGGAGCGCCCACTGCTCATCCTCGTCGACGACGTGCACTGGGCCGACGCGCCGTCGCTGCGCTTTCTGGAATACCTCGGTCGACGGCTCGACGGCCTGGCGGTGCTCGTCGCTGCCACCGCACGCACCAACGAGCCGGGCGCCGCGACCGAACTCATCGACGCGCTCACGGCGGGGCCTTCCGTGGTGACGATCGAGCCCCGCCCACTCGGCGACGGAGCCGTCGATGCCCTGCTTGCCGACGCGCTCGGCCGGCAGTGCGATCCCGGCTTCGTGAACGCCGCCACGAGCGCCACGTCGGGGAATCCTCTGCTCGTGCGGGTCCTCGCGCGCGAAGCCGCCTCGCTCGGACTGGCCGGCACCGCACAGGAGGGCGACCGCCTGACGGAACTTGCCGCGCGTGGCGTCGTCCCCGCCGTCCGTCGGCAGCTCGGCAAGCTGGGGCCGACCGCGTTCGACGTCGCCACCGCCGCCGCCGTGGGCGGCGAGCGTGCACTCCTGTCCGACCTCTCCGCACTCAGCGGCCACACCGTCGTGGACGCCCGCGACGCCCTCGACGCCCTCGCCGCCGCCGGCGTCCTGGAGCCCGGAGGCTGGAGCTTCGTGCACCCGCTCGTGAAGGCCGCGGTGCTTGAGGCCTCGCCAGCCGGCGAGATCGCCGCGCGCCACCGCGCTGCGGCGCAGCTGATGCGGGCCCGCGGCGCTCGGCCAGCCGAGGTCGCGCTGCACTGGCTGGCAACCGATCCCGCGGGCGATGCCAGCGCCGCTGCCGACCTGCGTGAATCAGCACTGCTCGCGGCGTCGGAGGGCGCGACGGAGGTCGCGGTGGAGCACCTGGACCGTGCCCTGCGGGAGCCACCCGCACCCGAGAACGTGGCCCAGATGACGCTCGAACTCGGCGAGCTGGAGATCCGCGCACAGCACCCCAGCGGCCCAGGTCGACTCACGGCGCTCCTGGCCAGCGGCGCGCTGGAGGGCAACGATCTCGCTCGCGCCCGCGCCGCCCTCGGGAACCACCTTGTCCACACCGATCCGATCTCTGCGCTCGACGAGGTCGCCCAGGCACGGCGGGTCGCCACGGATCCGGCGCTTGCGCTGCGACTTGAGGCCTTCACGCTTGAGGCGCTGATCTTCGCGAACCCGTTCGCTGAGCAGCGTGATGCGCAGCTCGCGCAGGGCCGCGCCGGTGACTCGCCGTCGGTCGTCATGCTCGCGCACCTGGCCGTCGACGGCGGCTGCGCTGGCCAGCCGATCACCGAGGTTGCGGCCCTCGCCGACCGCGCGCTCGCCGACGGCTCGTTCATGGCCGCCTTGGGCCCCGGCGGCTCCACCTACAACCTCGTCACCCACGCCTTCCGCTTCGCCGAGGCGCACGAACGCTGCGCGCAGGTCCTGCGCGACGGCGAGCGGATCGTCGCCGAGCAAGGGCTCGTCACCGCACAGATGTTCATCAACCAGTCGTGGGGGTACTGGCACCGCGACTTCGGGTCGGTGGCCGCCGGTGCTGCCCGCGCGCGGCTCGGTCTCGACGCGGTGCGCGAGATGGGCTGGCCTCTCACGGTGCCGGCCCTCGCTGCCATCACCGCTGAGAACCTCATCCACCTCGGCCAACTCGACGCCGCAGCGGACGCCATCGACACCGACCTCGGCCCGGCCGTCGACACCTACATCGAGCCGTTTGCGCTCACGACCCGCGGCTACGTACGCCTGCTGCTCGGCCGCTACGCCGAGGCAGAAGCTGACCTGCGCCGGCTGGTGAGTCTCTGCGACGACCGGGGGTGGTTTGGTCCGACCGCCGCCCGCCAGCGGCTACGTCTCGCCGAACTCCTCATCGCGACCGGGCGCCACGACGAGGCTCTGGAGCTGATGGCACACGACGTGCGCGTCGCTTCGGTGGCGGGCATGCAGGGAGGGCTCGGTGCCGCGCTCCGAATCCGGGGGCGCGCGCACACCGATCACGCCGACGCCGTCGCCTCGCTGACCGACGCCATTGCCGTCCTGCGGCCGTCACCGTTCCGGCTCGAACTCGGCTGGGCACTCCACGACCTCGGCGCCCGCCTGCGCGCCGCCGGCGACCACGCTGAGGCCCGCGCGCCGCTGCGCGAGTCCCTCGACCTCGCCGCCGCGACCGAATCAACGTGGTTGGCGAGCACGGCTCGTGAGGCACTCCAAGCCGTGGGCGGCCGCCCACGACGCGAGCGCCTCTCGGGCACCCAGGCGCTCACCCCAGCCGAACGAAGAACGGCCGAACTCGCCGCCGAAGGCCTGACGAACCGCCAGATCGCCGAGACCCTCTGGGTAACGCTGAAGACCGTCGAGGTGCACCTCGGGCGCTGCTACGCCAAGCTCGGAATCAGCTCACGCCGCGACCTCGCCGCGGCACTGGACCCAGGGGCCGTCGCCGCCTAGGAGCCGGCCCCCGCGGCTCACTGAGGTACGCGGCTGCGCTCCCGGCGCGCGGAGAGCCCGAGTCGACGCTCCCTGGGCGGTACTTGCCCGTAAGGAACCCAGACGCCAGCGCCCAGTACGGGATCACGCCGAGGTTCGCTGTGGCCGCCGCGCCCTGGAAACGTTGCCGCCGAGGCAGAACGAGGGGATCGTAAGGGCCATGGCGCCGAGGCTAGTGGCCCGGTCTGAGCGCGTTGGGGCACATCGCTCCGAGGTTGTCCAGGGCCGCGGGGGCCGATCGAGCCGCGCCAATCAGGCCAACTTGGTCACAGAAGAACCTGCGGTTGACCTCTACAGTCGGGCGATGTCGGAGAGTTGGGACGCTTCGGCTGCGTATCTGGAGTCGATCCGGCAGGAGCTTCCGCTCTACGACCGCCTCCAGGACGAGCTGATCAAAGCGACGTATGGGGTGGCGGTGCGCCGCATCCTCGACCTGGGCTGCGGCACGGGCGAGACGAGCCGCCGCGCCCTCGAGGCCTACCCGGACGCCGAGCTCATCGCGATCGATCCCAGCGAGGACATGCTCCGGATCGCGCGGACGGTGCTCCCTCAGCAGGCCCAGCTGCGCCTCGGCTTCCTCGATGAGCCGCTGCCGAAGGGCTCGTTCGACCTGATCCTCTCGGCGCTGACGATCCAGTCGCTGCCGCCGCACCAGCGTGCCGATCTCTTCCCGCGCGTACGGCGCGCGCTCGCTCCGCGCGGACGGCTCGTCGTCGCCGATGTCGTCGCCGACGAGGCGACCGGCCGAATGGCGGCGGTGAGCCGGACGGACAGCCTGTCGGCGCTGCAGGGCCGAATGCGCGACGGCGGACTCACCCCGACGGTGACGTGGTCGCAGTCGGGATTGGCCGTGACCCGCGCGAGCGCCTGAGCCCTAGCGGCCGGCCCGCCGCGTGATCTGGCAGCGCTCGGGTAGTTCATCACGCCCCCACACGGCGGATCCCGGATGGCGTGGCGGCCACCGTTCAGCAGGCTCGAGGCATGGAGCCCGCTCGCCGCGTCTGTGTTGTCGTCTGCCTCGCCCTCTCCGGGTTCCTCGGGCCGGCCACTACCTCGCACGCGGCCAGCGCCCGCCACCACGGCACGGCCCCGAGCCTGAGCGCTGGGGCGAGCCGCGTCAGCGCGACGGTCGTGCCCGCCACCGCCAGCAGCCCCATCAAGGGCGCTCGCGGCGACCTCGTCTACGGCGGCGCCAAGGGGCAGACGATCGCGGCGCTCTGGACCCGCCCGGATCGTCGTCGGCTCCGCGGATTCATGTTCTTCATGCCGAGCGTGCAGTGCACCGGAGGCTTTCAGTCGGTCGATCTGCGGCGCGTGCACGACGTCGTCCCGGTGAGCACCCACGGGAGTACCGCCGGCCGGCTGTTTGGCGACCAGGTCAAGCGCGGTTCGTTCAGCGCCGCGAGCCTGCAAACCATCGCCTATGGCGGCGCAGCGGAGGTCTCCGGCACGATCGAGGAGTCGATCGACGGCACCATCCGCGGCGACCACGTCTCCGGGCACTACTCAGCCACGATCTCGCTCTTCGACGCCGAGGGTCTGTCGTTTGCCACGTGCACGGCCACGCAGGTGGCATGGGCGGCCAACAGCGGCGCCGGCCGCTACTTCGCCGGCGGGACGTGGGCCAACCCGCTCTACGTCGAGCGCTCAGCCGACGGCAAACGCGTCAGCGCATTTCGCATCGGCACCGGGCTGACGTGCACCGGAGGGCGCTGGGACACGTTCTCGCACTTCCGTGGCCTCCCCGTGACACGCCAGCGCTTCTCCATCGATTCCGACACGAACGACCCATGGGGCAACGAGAACCTGCATGACGTCACCGGCGGCCGCGGCACGTTTCGCGGCGACACCGTACGGGGCACGTTTGCCGAGGATGCGACCTTCTCCGACGCCAGCGGCGCCTCGACCGACCACTGCATCCAGAGACGGATCAGGTGGTCGGCGTTCTCCTCGCCCCGGTAAGACGCTCAGCCGAGCGTGTCGACGTGCGCCAGCGCGAGCGGATGCGCGTCGAGCCAGGAGGACAGCGACTGAGGCGCGTGTCCGGTGAGCGACTGCACGTCGCCGCTGACCGTCGAGAGTTCGCCGGACGCGATCGCGGTGTAGGTCGTGACCCAGCCCTCGCGTTCCACGTCGGTCGCCTCGTACTGCGCGCGGGAGGCGTAGGCCTCTCGGGTCGTCTCCCGCAAGTAGGTGATCGGCCGGCCGCTGTGGCGGGCCATCGTGACGGCGATCTCGGCCAGCGTCAGCGCCTCGGGTCCCGTCAGTTCGTAGGTGCGGCCTTCGTGGCCGGTCCCCGTCAGGGTCTCGGCAACGGCCGCCGCGACGTCATCGCGTGCAACGGCGGCGAGTCGCCCGTCACCGGCAGGTCCCGCGAGGTCACCGCTTGGCAGCACGAAGTGCGGGAGCACGTCGAGGTAGAAGTTCATGTGGGCGATCGTCCACGGCAGTCCGCTGGCCTTCAGGTCTTGCTCGGTGGCCCAGTGGTGTCGGGCGTAGGTAAACGTCGCGTCTGGAGCCGCGCCGACGAACGACAGCTGCACCACGCGGCCGACTCCCGCCGCAACGGCCGCCTCGAGCGCCACACGGTGCGCGTTCACCCGGTCGCTGGTCTCATGCCCAGGGACGAGCAGAAACGTGTCGACGCCATCGAAGGCACGGCGCATGCCTTCGGCGTCCTCGTAGCCGCCAACGGCCGCGACGCTGGCGCCGGCCAGCGTCGGAGCGCGCGTGGGGTCACGAACGATCAGCCGTTGGCTCGCGCCGCGCTCGGCGAGCAGCCGCGCGACCCGCCCGCCGACCTCGCCGGTCGCGCCACCGACCGCAATCGTGGGACCAAGCGGGCTCGAAGACGGCATGCAGACCAGCCTAGGCGGCCCGCGAATCAGTCGTTTGTCCAGCCTCCGGCCACGCGCTGCAAGCCGTCCACTGGACGTCCGACCACATCTGTACTACTCTGTAGTTGTACGGTTGTCGCGTTGTTCGTTCTGCTCCGTCGTCGACCACCGAATCCGTTTCTCACCGTCCAGGCCACCCAGAAGGACCTGTCATGTCTGCCTCTTCTCTCTCGACCCCGGCCGGCGCCGCCTGCCGTACCCGCTGGGCCCGCGGCTGGACGCTCGAACGCGTCCTGTTTGCCGCCGCGGGCACCGTCACGGCCCTCTCGGCGCTCCTCGCAGCGCTCGTCTCGCCGTGGTTCCTGCTGCTCACCGCCTTCGTCGCCGTGAACCAGTGGGCCTTTGCGCTCGTCGGCGACTGTGGCATGTCGCTGATCCTGCGCCGCTTCACCAACTTGACCGCCGCCAACGACGCATGAGCGCCGTCGCCAGTCCCCCTCCGACCTCCGAGACACCACCAACTCACATGAATCATCACGAAGGACCGCTCGGCCGCCTCGGCCGCTGGGCAGCAACTCACCGGCGCGCCGTCTTCGCCATCTGGGCGATCATCGCGATCGGCCTCGGCATCTTTGCGCCGAAGGTCGAGCACGGCCTCTCCGGCGCCGGCTGGGAGGCGAGCGGCTCGGAGTCCGTGCAGACTCGCCAGATCGTCGACGAGGAGTTCGGCGGGATGTCGAGCAGCGCCATCCAGGTGGTGCTGCACTCCAAGACCGCCAAGGCTGGCGATCCGGCCTTCACCAAGGCCGTCGAGGAAGCCACGGTCATCCTCAAGAAGCAGGAGAACGTGACGGGCGTCGTTCCGCCCCAGCCGGGCGTGTCGATCTCGCGTGACGGCCACACCGCCGTGATCCAGGCCGGTGCCAAGGGCACGAGCAACGAGATGGTGCGCGTCGCCGACGACACCAAAGAGGAGCTCACCGCCCTGTCCTCGCCGGAGGTCTCCGTCTACCTCACGGGCGCATCCGGGATGTGGTCGGACTTCAACGAGGCCAACCGCGCCGCGATGATGAAGTCCGAGCTGATGAGTTGGCCGGTCACGATGGTGATCCTGCTGCTCGCGTTCGGGTCGCTCGTCGCCGCCGGCCTGCCGCTGATGCTCACCATCATCGGCCTGGTCGCCTCGGCCGGCTCGCTCTACCTCGTGACGAAGGTCAGCCCGATCTCGATCTGGGCGATGAACTTCGCCTTGATGTTCGCGCTCGCCCTCGGCATCGACTACGCGCTCTTCATCGTGCACCGCTTCCGCGGGGCGCTGATGGGCTCCCATGAATCACCGATCGACGCGGTCGCGACGACGATGGAGACGGCCGGCAAGGCCGTGCTGTTCTCCGGCATCACGGTGCTGATCAGCCTCTCGGCCGTGATGCTCGTGCCCAGCCCGGCGTTCCGCTCGATGGCGCTCGGCATCATGATCTCGGTCGCGTTCATCCTCGCCGCCACGCTGACGCTCCTGCCGGCCGTCCTGGCCAAGCTCGGCCCGAAGATCGACAGCCTCTCGCTGCCGTGGGTCCATCAGGGTGAGCACCGCTCGGCGAAGTTCGCCGCGTGGGGTGAGCGGCTGTGGGCCAAACCGCTGCGTTACGGCGTCCCGGCGCTCGTCTTGCTTCTTGCGCTGACCATCCCCGTGTTCTCACTCGACACCGGCATGCCGTCGATCAAGGTCGTCCCAGAGAAGGACGGCTCACGGATCGCATACGCCCAGATCCAGGAGGCGTTCGGCGTCGGGGCCCCTGGCCAGATGCAGATCGTCGCCACGACGGCCGACGCCGCCGCCGTCAGCAAGGCCGTCGCGGCCGACCCTGGCATCGCGAACGTCATGCCCCCGATGACAGGCACCGGCGATCACGTGCTGATCAGCGCCACGCCGACGGTCGACCCGTCGTCGAAGGAGCTGGGCACCACCATCGACCGGCTGCGAGAGACGCTCCCGTCATCGACGCTCGTCGGCGGCGCCGCCGTCGAGAACCACGATCTCCAGGCGCTCCTCAAGGAGAAGACTCCGCTGGTGATCGGCGTCGTCCTCGTCCTCGGGTTCCTGCTCCTGCTGATCGCGCTGCAGGCTCCCGTGATCGCGCTGCTCGGCGTCATCACCAACCTGCTCGCCACGGGCGCCGCGTTCGGCGTGTCGAAGTGGGTGTTCCAGGACGGCTTCGGCTCCGATCTCCTCGGGTTCGAATCGCAGGGCTTCCTCGACGCTTGGGGGCCGGTGTTCTTCTTCGCGATGATCTTCGCGATCTCAATGGACTACACCGTGTTCCTGCTGGCCTCCGCAAAGGAGCACTTCGACAAGTCCGGTGATCCGAAGGAGGCGATGGTCGGCGGGCTCGCGCACTCCGGCCGGGTGATCTTCGCGGCCGCCGGCGTGATGGTCGCGGTGTTCTTCACCTTCGCCATCAGCGGCCCGCTGCCGCCGAAGGAGATGGGCATCATCCTCGGCGTCGCCGTGCTGCTCGACGCGGCGCTCGTCCGCCTGCTCCTGCTGCCGGTGCTGCTGCGCCTCACGGGCAAGTGGGCCTGGTGGCTGCCCAAGCCGATGGCTCGGATCCTTCCGAAGGTCGAGTTCGGCCACTGAGCCAACGGGCCCCAGGACAAATCGTTGCGGCTGCGCCCTCCCCCAGGCGCAGCCGCAACCCCTACCCTTGAACAACCACGCATGAGTACGCCAATCCCGCACCCCCTCCCAGAACCGGTCATCGACCTCGTCGCCCAGCGCTTCCGGGTGCTCGGTGAGCCGATGCGAATCCGCCTGCTTGAGGCGCTGCGGGATGGCGAGACGACCGTGCAGGAGCTGACGGCCAAGCTCGGCGCCTCGCAGCAGAACGTCTCCAAGCACCTCGGCGTGCTGCACCAGGCGGGGATCGTCAGCCGTCGCAAGGAGGGCACGTTCGTGCGCTACGAGGTCGCCGACACCGGCGTCTACGCCCTCTGCGAGCTCGTCTGCGGAGATCTGCAGCGGCAGGTCTCCAGCCTCGACGAGGTCCTGCGCGGCGCCACCTGATCCGGGCGGGCGCTGCGAGCGCTGGCGCGCTCTGCCACCATCGGCGGCGTGGCGCGCCACCGCACCGGATCGCTTGTCCTGCTCGCCGTGGGACTCATCGCCACGGCGGTGGCGATCGTCACCGGCTACGTCCGCACCGAGCTGCTCGACAGCACCGCCTTTGGCAACCGTGCGGTGGAGGCCGTCCGCGCGGAGCCCGTCCGGGCGGAGCTGGCGACGGCCTTCGCCGACGAGGTCATCGCCCGGCAGCCCAGGCTGCTGGCGGCCCGGCCGCCGCTGATCTCTGCGGCCGAGTCCGTCCTCGCGAGCCGGGCCTCGGGCGGCGTCGTCTCGCGCAGCGCCTCACAGCTGCACCGCGCGCTCGTCCTCGACGACGAGCCGAGCATCGTGCTCGACCTCGCCGACCTCTCGGTGCTCGTTCGGGCCTACCTGAGCACGACGGGCAATGAGCTCCGTCAGCGGCTAAACGCACAGCCAGGAGAGCTGTCGACCCAGGTGAGCACGGCCGACTTCAGCACGCAGACGATCCAGCTCGTCCGGCAGGTCGGGGCCACGGCGGTCCTGAGCCCACTCATCGCCCTGCTGTGCTTCGCGGGCACGCTCTGGTTCGCGCCCGATCGCCGGGCAACGCTGCTGCGGCTGGGGTCGGCGCTCATGCTGATGACGGCCTTCATGGCTGCCGCGTTCGTCGCCCTGCGAGAGGCCGTGCTCCCAAGCACCGGCGGAGGCGGGGCGATCTACGCGGCGGTCTTCGACGCGTTCCTTGGCGACATCCTCCTGTGGTTGGCCGTCGTGGGCGGAGCGGGCGCCCTACTCGCGGCGTCGGCCGCCACGATGCTCGGCCCGGTCGACGCGCGCGCCCTCCCCCGTGCCGTGTGGGCATTCGTGCAGCGCGACCCGCGCAATCCCGCCTGGCGTGTGGCGCGTGATCTGGGCTTGCTGGCCTTGGGTGTGTCCGTGGTCGCCGCACCGACGGCGGCGCTGACGCTGGCGGCCAGCCTCGGCGGCGGCTACCTCGCGGTGGTGGGACTCGTTGGACTCCTGAATCTGCTCGTCGGCCCGGCTCCCGAGGGCGCGACCTCCGGCGACGTCTTGAGCCGACTGCCGTTCACCGTGGCAGCGATCGCGCTCGCCGTGCCTTTCGCGGCCGCAGCGATCGTCGGCGGAGCCGCTCAGCCCGGTGCAGCCGCCGCCGTTCTGCAGGGCGACCCGAGGGCCTGCAACGGCAGCATCGCCCTCTGCGACCGACGCCTCGACCAGATCGTCTTCCCGTCGTCCCACAACGCCAACGCCAACGCCGCGGATGGCTACCTCAACGCCAACCATGCGCTCAGCATTCCGGCGCAGCTCGACCTGGGCATCCGCGGCCTGCAGATCGACGCGCTGGCCGGCAAGCGCAACGACCAGGGTGTGGTGCGCACCGATCTCACCGGCGAGTCCGAGGACACCATCGTCGCGAAGATCGGAGAGGAGGGGCTCGCTGCGGCGCAGCGGCTCGCCGGGCGCATCGCGTTCGGCCCGATCGCCGGCGACACCGACCTCTACCTCTGCCACGTGCTCTGCGAACTCGGCGCCACACCCGCCGTGGAGGAGTTCCGCGTGATCGGCGGCTGGCTCGATCGCCACCCCCGCGAGGTGCTGGTGCTGTTCATCCAAGATGAGGCCAGCCGCGAGATGATCGTCGACGCCTTGCAGGACGGTGGCCTCGGTGAGATCGCCGCCACCTTCCAGCTCGGTCAGCCACTCCCCACGCTCGCCGAACTCATCGCCCGCGGCAAGCGCGTCGCGATCTTCGCCGAGCGCCAGTCCGGTCCGGCCTCCTGGTTTCTGCCGGGCTTTGAGTTCTTCCAGGAGACGCCGTTCTCCAACACGACGCTCGAGCAGCTGACGAACGACGACACCTGCCGTGCGAACCGCGGCACGCCGACGGCGCCGCTCTTCCAGCTCAACCACTGGGTCGAGAGCTACCCGCCGAATCCGGTGCGCGCCGACACCGCCAACGCCCCCTCGTTCATCCTTGAGCGGGCGCGGCGGTGCATGCGCGAGCGCGACCGGGTGCCGAACGTGTTGGCCGTCGACTTCGCCGAGCGCGGCGACATCGTCGGCGCGGCGCGGACGCTCAACGCCGAACTGATCGCCGGCGACGCGCCCTAGCGGGCAGCTGGGCGTGCGCCGTGCCGGCCGGCACGGCGCACGCCACCGAGCTAGACGGCGTAACGCAGGATTGCGGCGGCAGGGCCGCCGCCCGGGACCTCGTCGCCGCGAACGGCGACGACCCGGCCGCCGTGCAGCAGGACCCGGCGGGCGAGTTCATCGACGATGCCGTAGTCGCCCGGCGCCGCGTCACCGTTGGCGTAGGTGACGGCGCCGCTGTCGGTGTCGACGTGGCCGGGGACCTCAGCGTCGATGTCGGCAAAGAGCGTGTCGACGGCGCCATACGTCGCGGCCCGAGCCACGTCGACGACGTCCGTCGCAGCGCGGCCGTCGTCGAGGCGAGCTTCGAAGCGCTCACGCAGGCCAGCGAGTTCGGCCGCGTAGACGTCGTCGAGGACCGTCCTCGACGCGTCCGCGAGATGGGTGTCGCCGATCGCCTCCGGGTTCCCGGTGATGCCCTCCTCGACGAGGTGCGGGTAGGTGTTGACCGAGCGGTAGATCCCGTCGAGCGGCTGGGCGGCGGCAAGAATCAGCGGCAGTTCCAAGCCGGCGAGCACGCCGCGCAGCGCGTTGTCTACGGCGCGCGAGTACTGCCGCATCCGCACCTTCTGCCCCTCAGAGCCCTGGAGGCGTCCCGCGGCGGAGCGATCGTTGACCGACGCCTTCCCGACGGAGCTCGCGATGTCGGTCGGCAGACCCGGCACGTGCACCTCGGTGGGCGGCAGATCGGGAGCGACCTCAAGCAGCCGAACGGAACCCTGAGCGAGCTCGAGGACGTAGGCGGCCTGGGCGAACGTCGTGGTGCGCAGCAGCGGCTTGACGTAGAACCGATCGGCGAGCTGGAACGCCTCAGAGAGCTGGTTGGGCAACCGGAACGTGCGCACGCGAGCCGGAGTGGCGAACACCGCGAGCGTGTGCGACTGCACCGCCCAGAAGTCGTGGTCGTCGACGAGGTCGGTGAGGGCATCGTGGATCGCGTCGACGTCGTGCTTGGGAGCACCGGCCTCCTGGAGCGCCGTGACGGCATGGGCCGTCTGGTTCTTGAGGGCGATGCGGCTCGCGTCAGCGTCCTGGGAGATCGGCGTCGTCGGCACATAGATCGACACGCACCACGGCTCGTGGGTCTCGAGCAGGCGCTCGATCTCGGTGCGGGTCGGGATATCGGTGTGCAGCGGCATGTGTGGGTCTCCCATGAGCGCCGTGGACTGAGATCGCGGCACCGCGTGGAGCGGGCCAGCGGCGTTGGCGCGTTGGTTCTCAACTTAGCCGCGGAGCACGATGCGCACAGCGGAATTCACCGCAGCTCATCGGGGCCGGCCCGCGACGGCCGCGGTCGCCGGCTCAGCCGGCAAACGGCGGCAGCCCCTGGATCCATGTGAGGGCCTCCGCGTGCTCGCGGAACGCGGCAAGGCGATCGTGCGGTGGCACTTCGCCGTAGCCGTTCTCGCGGCGCACCACGGCCACGGCAATTCCGTCGCGCACGAGCGCGGCGATGCGGCCGCGGAGCATCTCGCTCGAGAGGTCGCCCATGCGGGTCACGCGGTGCAGATCGATGATGATGCCGGTGATCGGCTCGGTGCCAGCGTCGGCCTGATCGAGGGCGGTATCAACGGCGGCCATCAGCTGCTCGGTGGCGCCGAACTCGACCGACCCTTGGATCCCGAGCGCGAGGGTGGCGCCGGGATGCTCGGCCGTCGGCGAGTGGAGTTCCTCGCGGTAGACGACCGGGGCCGTCTCGCCGGGGTGGTGCATGAGGTGCAGCTCAAAGCGATCGGCGATGGTGCGGGCGACGGAGATTCCGCGGACGGAGTTGCCGCGTTCGTCGAGCCGCGGACTGAAGACGCCGATGCCGAACTCCGCCGGACTCACGGCGATCAGGCCACCCGCCACGCCGCTCTTGGCTGGGAGTCCGACGCGCAGAAGCCACTCGCCGGAGAAGTCGTACATGCCGCAGGTGGCCATCACCGCCTGGGTGCGGACGCACACCTCTTCGCTCACCACCGAGACGCCGGTGACGGGGTTCACGCCGCCGGCCGCGAGCGTCGCCGCCATGACGGCGAGATCGGTCGCGGTGACCAGGATCGCGCACTGCTGGCAGTAGACCGAGAGCACCTCTTCGACGGGCTCACGGAGCGAGCCGGCCCCCTCCATGAGGTAGGCGATCGCGCGGTTGCGGCTGGCGGTGGCGAGCTCAGATGCGGCGACGTCCTGGTCGATCTCCAATCGCCGGCCGGCGAACGCCGAGAGGCACGCGACGATCCGCTCCAAGCGCTCCTCGGGGTATTGCGCACGCACGAGCGACGTCGTCATCATCGCGCCGGCGTTGACCATCGGGTTCGGCGGGCGTCCCGTGCCCGCCTCGAGCTTGATGGCGTTGAAGGCCTCACCGCTGGGTTCCACCCCGACGCGCTCCAGGACCGCTTCCATGCCGTGGTCGCTCACGGCGAGGGCATAGACGAACGCCTTAGAGATCGACTGGATCGTGAACGGGGTGTCGCAGTCGCCGACGCCGTACTTGCTGCCCGTCATGCTCACGAGCGCGATCCCGAACGGGTCCGGGTCGGCGCTGGCGAGCTGCGGAATGTAGTCGGCGACCTCGCCCTGCGTCTGCGGTGCCACGTGGTCGAGGACGGCCTGCAGCCCCGTCGTGACGGGGTCGCGGCGGGCGCGAGGCTGCGCAGAGGGCGTGTCGGTCGACCCGGTCGTCATCGCCGCCAGTCTGCCATTGGCGGCGGGGGCCGTCGAGATTCAGCGAGTTTTTCTCAGGCTTCTTCGACCGGCCCCGAGCGCGGCGACCACGACGGTAGCGAGGACCACGACGACCGCAACCCACCGAGGGCGACGAGTCATGGCGCGACCCGGTCGAGGGCCTCGATCAACTGGTCGGCTGCGACTGCACCCGGTGCGACGCCGAGCACCTCACCGTCCTTGATGACGGCGAGGGTCGGGATCGAGCTGATGCCGAACGCCTGCGCGAGCGCCGGTTCGTCGTCGACGTTGACCTTGGCGAACCGGTAGTCCGGCCGCAGCTGCGCAGCCTTCTCAAACTGCGGCGCCATCGCGTGGCACGGGCCGCACCAGGGTGCCCAGAAGTCGACGACCGTGAGGCCCGGCTCCTGAATCGCTGCGGTAAAGGTCTCGGTGGTGAGGTCGGTGACGGTGCTCATGGTGATCCCGGCGTGGGCTGATCGGTGCAGAGAGGAGACCCGACGCGCTTACAACTCCTTGGTTGTACAGTTGACTATAGCGCGGCCGGCGCTCCGGTCAATGCGGTTGAGGTGCCGGCGGCCCATCTGAGGTTGCAGGCGTTGGCGCCCGCGTTCAACCCGCCGGGCGTCCGGCGGTTTGGGCGCGAAGGGCGCGAAGCGGCTCGTTCTGTCAGGTAAGTGCAACCACGAGAGGTTGCACTCCCCGAAGCTCGCGCCCCGAACGCCCAAAAAGGGCGCTCGGGGCGCGACCTCGCCGGCCCCGCAGCGATCCCCGTCCCACCGCCGCCAACCAGCGCAAACGCCGCCCGCGGCCTCCCAGTCCCACCGCCGCCAGCCAACCAATACGCCGCCCGCAACCTCGCAGTCCTACCGCCGCCAACCAGCCAAACGCCGCCCGCGACCCGCTGCCGTCAGCGGCGCGGGGCCGGGGCGCGCAGATCCCAGCGCAGCGCCGCCAGGCGCAGCACGAACCCGGCCGCGATACCGGCGACCGCTGGCCATGGGCGCTGCACCCCCAGCTCGAGCAGCGCAATGAAGACGGCGGCGCCGGCCAATGCCGCGATGCCGTTGAGCTCGCCGCGGCGAAACACCTCGGGCTGGTTGGCCGTGAGGACGTCGCGCATCAGCAGTCCACCGATCCCACCGACCACGCCGAGGAGCAGACAGGCCAGGATCGTGAAGCCGGCGTCATGGGCACGATCAGCGGCGACGACCGAGAACGCGCCGATCGCGACGGCGTCGAACACGCGGATGAGGCCATTCGCGCGCGGCCCGAGTTCGCCCGGGATCACCGCGATCACGAGGGCGACGGCGAGCACGAGCGGCAGGTAGAGCTCGTGCGTGAACGCCGCCGGCGCGCCCTGGTTGATGAGCACGTCGCGCAACAGACCGCCGCCGAGCGCGCCAGCGAAGGCCAGCGCGGCGAGGCCGAAGATGTCGTACTCCTCCCGGCGCTTGGCATCGAGCGCGCCGCCGGCTGCGCCGGCCACGATGCCCATGCCTTCGACGACCGAGAACGCATAGGTCAGGTCGACGTCGGCCACGGACTCGAGGCTAGCCGGGCGACCCCGCGCCGCCCGGCACGGGGTCCCAGGCGCGCGTCTGAGAGACGACTAATGGCTGGGGCGATGCGCCCCAGCGCCGAAACGGTGCGGACGACGGTGGTGGCCACCGCGGCTCGAGCGGTGCGTCGCGCGCAGCAAGAGCGCAGCGAGGTAGGCGATCACGCCAGCGGCCAAGCCATACATCGCCGCCGCGCCTTCCTCGCTCGTATAGAACATCAACTCGCCCACGAAGCCGATCACGGCCACGATCAGGGCAAACGCCCAAGGGTGCGTCCAAAGTGTGTCCGTCATCACTCAAGCGAGCCTGCCGCTTTGGATGACTCCCAGCACGCCCGCATGACCGCGGGCGGACGTTCCTCGTAGGAGGTGGGCTCAGCCCTTGCGTTTGCGCTTGGGCGGGAGGTCGGTGATGGTGCCCTCGGCCACCTCGGCGGCGAGCATGATCGACTCGCTGAGGGTCGGGTGGGCGTGGATTGTGAGAGCCAGGTCGCCGACGTCGGCGCCCATCTCGAGGGCGAAGCCGGGCTCAGCGATGAGCTCGCCGGCGTTGGGACCGACGATGCCAGCGCCGAGGATCTGGCGAGACTTCGGATCCAGCAGGAGCTTGGTCTTCCCGGTGCCACCGCCGACCGTCAGCGCACGCGCCGAGGCAACCCACGGGAACGCCGCGACCTCGTACTCGGTGCCGTCGGCCTTGGCCTGCGTCTCGGTCAGGCCGACCCACGCAACCTCGGGCTCGGTATAGGCCACCGACGGGATGCCGCGGACGTCCATCGCGACGTTCTCACCGGCGATCACCTCGGCCGCTACATGGGCCTCATGCGACGCCTTGTGCGCAAGCATTGGCTGGCCGACGACGTCACCGATCGCCAGGATGTGCGGCACGTTCGTGCGCAGCTGCGCGTCGACCGGGATAAAGCCGCGATCGGTCACGTTGACGCCCGCGGCGTCGGCGCCGATCTTGCCGCCGTTGGGCGTGCGGCCCACGGCGACGAGCACCGCGTCGAACACCGACGGGTCGGGGGTCTTGCCACCCGCCGCACCGGCCGCGAACGTGACGTACAGGCCGTCGTCCTTGGCCTCCACGCCGTCGACTCGCGCGCCGAGATGGATCGCCTCATAGCGGCCCTCGATGCGCTTGTGGAGCGGGCGGACGAGGTCCTTATCAGCGCCCGGAATCAGCTGGTCGAGCAGTTCGACGACCGTCACCTTGGAGCCGAGCGCGTCGTAGACCGTCGCCATCTCCAGGCCGATGATGCCGCCGCCGATCACGAGCAACCGCTCCGGGATCTCGCGGAGTTCCAGTGCGCCGGTGGAGTCCCAGACGCGCGGGTCGTCGGCCGGGATGCCGGGGAGCTGCGCCGGCTGGGAGCCGGCGGCGATGATCGCGTGGTCGAAGGACACGACCGTCGTCTCGCCGTCGCCCGACTCGACCTTCAGATGGTGCGGACCGGTGAAGGTGCCGACGCCGGTGACGACCTCGACCTTGCGGGTCTTCGCCATGCCGGCGACGCCCTTGGTGAGCTGGCCGACGATGCCCGCTTTGTGCGCGAGGAGCGCCGGGAGGTCGATCTTCGGCTCGCCGAACGCGACGCCGTGCTCTGCGAGGTCGGCCGCCTCGGCGATCACCTTGGAGGCGTGGAGGAGCGCCTTGCTGGGAATACAACCGACGTTGAGGCAGACGCCGCCGAGCGTCTCGTAGCGCTCGACCATCACGACCTGCAGGCCGAGGTCGGCCGCCCGGAACGCCGCGGAGTAGCCGCCGGGGCCGGAGCCGAGCACGAGCACCTGCGCATGGACATCGCCCCGCTCGAAGTCGGCCTTGGCCGGCTCGGGCTGCACCGCCGGCTCAGGGGTCGACTCAGGGGTTGGCTCAGGGGCCGGTGCTGTGGCCGGCTCGTCCTTCGGCGTCTCGCCAGTGGCCGCATCACCGGTCGTCTCGATCACCGCGAGCACGACGCCCTCGGAGACCTTGTCGCCGACCTTGACCTTGAGTTCCTTGACGACGCCAGCGACCGGCGAGGGCACCTCAAACGTCGCCTTATCTGACTCGATCTCAACGAGCCCCTGCTCGACCTCGACCGTGTCGCCCACCTGGACGAGCACCTCGATGATCGGGATGCCTTCGAAGTCCCCGATGTCGGGAACGGCAACCTCAGTCGTCGTCGCCATTAGAGCAGCACCCTCCGCAGGTCCTTCAGCGTCTTGGCGAGGTGCACCGTGAAGCGGGCCGCGAGGGCGCCATCGATCACGCGGTGGTCATAACTCAGCGACAACGGCAGGATCAGCCGCGGCTCGAACTCCTTGCCGTTCCAGACGGGCTTCATCGCCGAGCGCACCACGCCGAGGATGGCGACCTCGGGGGCGTTGACGATCGGAGTAAACGACGTGCCGCCGATTCCGCCGAGGCTGGAGATCGAGAAGTTGCCGCCGCTCATCTGCGCCGGCATCAGCTTGCCGGCGCGGGCCTTGGCAGACAGCTCGCCGACCTCGCCAGCGAGCTCGAAGATGCCCTTCTGGTCGACGTCCCTGACGACCGGCACGACGAGCCCGTTGGGCGTGTCGGCCGCAAAGCCGACGTTGTAGAAGTGCTTGATCACCAGCTCATCGCCGTCGAGCGACGAGTTGAACCGCGGGAACGCCTTCAGCGACGCGACCGACGCCTTCAGCAGCAACGCAACCATCGTCACCTTCACGTCGGTCTGCTCGCTGTTGAGCTGCTTGCGGAAGGCCTCCAGCTCGGTGATGTCGGCGTCGTCGTTGTGCGTGACGTGCGGGATCCGGACCCAGTTGCGGGCCAGGTTCGCAGCCGACAGCTTCTGGATCTTCGACAGCGGCTCGCGGGAGACCGGTCCGAGCTTCTCGAAGTTCACGACCGGCCACGGCGCCAGGCCGAGCGACTCGCCACCATCGGCAGCCGGCGCCGCCTTCGCGGCACCCGAAGCCTTCGGGTCGAAGCCCTCGACGTCGGCCTTCGTGATGCGGCCCTTCTCGCCGCTGCCGCTGAGCTGCGTGAGGTCGATGCCACGCTCGCGAGCGAGCCGACGCACGGTCGGGCTGGCGTAGACGGGCTGATCGTCGCCGAGCGCACCCCCACCAGCGGGCTGGCCGGCGACGGCCTGCGGAGCTGACCCGGTGTCGGTCGGTGGAGGTGTCGGCTCGGGCGCGGGCGCCGCTTGGGGCGCAGGTGCCGCCTTGGACTCGTCCGGCGCAGCGCCTGCGCCGCCCTCGTCGATGACCGCGATCAGCACGCCCTCGGAGACCTTGTCGCCGACGTTGACCTTCAGCTCCTTCACGACCCCGGCGACCGGCGAGGGCACCTCGAACGTCGCCTTGTCTGACTCGATCTCGACCAAGCCCTGCTCGACCTCGACCGTGTCGCCCACCTGGACGAGCACCTCGATGATCGGAATGCCTTCGAAGTCCCCGATGTCAGGGACGGCTACCTCAGCCACGGTGCAGCGCTTTCGGTGTCGATGTCGTACTTCTTGATCGCCTCGGTCACGACCGACGCCTCGATCGTGCCGGCCTGAGCCAGGCGGTACAGCGCGGCGACGGCGACGTGGAACCGGTCGACCTCGAAGAAGCTGCGCAGCGCCACGCGGTAGTCGGAACGGCCGTAGCCGTCGGTGCCGAGCACCTCATAGGGCGCGTCGACCCACTGGCGGATCTGGTCGGCGAACGTACGCACGTAATCGGTCGCGGCGATCACCGGCCCCTTGCCGGCCAGCTGCTGAGCGACGTACGGCACGACCGCCTCCGCCTCGGGGTTCAGACGGTTGACGCGATCAGCCTCGAGCCCCTCGCGGCGCAGCTGCGTGAACGACGTGACCGACCAGACGTCTGAGCCGACGCCCCAGTCGTCCCTCAGCAGCTCAGCACCCGCGAGTACCTCGCGCAAGATCGTCCCGGAGCCGAGCAGCTGGACGACCGGACCTTCACCATCCGCGGCCTCGGCGATCCGGTGCATGCCGCGCAGGATGCCTTCCTCCGCGCCCTCCGGCAGCGACGGCTGCTCGTAGTTCTCGTTCATCACGGTGAGGTAATAGAAGACGTCCTCGCGCTCGCTCACCATCCGGCGCAGCCCGTCGTGGACGATCACGGCCAACTCGTAGGCGTAGGTCGGGTCGTAGGCCACGCAGTTGGGGATCAGGGCCGCCTGGATGTGTGAGTGGCCGTCCTCGTGCTGCAGGCCCTCGCCATTGAGCGTGGTGCGCCCCGCGGTGCCGCCGACGAGGAAGCCGCGGGCCCGCGAGTCGCCGGCGGCCCAGGCCAGATCACCGATCCGCTGGAACCCGAACATCGAGTAGTAGATGTAGAACGGGATCGTCTGGACGCCGTGGTTGGCGTACGACGTGGCGGCCGCGATCCAGGACGACATCGCCCCGGGCTCGTTGATGCCCTCTTGGAGGATCTGCCCGCCGGCATCCTCCTTGTAGAACATGAGCTGGTCGGCGTCCTCAGGCGAGTAGAGCTGCCCGACCTGGCTGAAGATTCCGTACTGGCGGAACATCCCCTCCATGCCGAAGGTGCGCGACTCGTCGGGCACGATCGGGACGACGTGCTTGCCGATCTTCTTGTCTCGCAGGAGCGTGGCAAGGATCCGGACGAACGCCATCGTCGTCGACACCTCGCGATCGGGCCCGGTGCCCTCGAGCTGCGCGTGGAAGGCCGAGAGTTCTGGAACCTCGAGCTGCGGAGCGGTGGTGATGCGGATCGGCAGCGACCCACCGAGGGCCTCGCGCCGTGCCCGCAGGTATTGCATCGCCGGGTGGTCGTCCGGCGGGCGCAGGAACGAACCGGCGCGCGCCTCGTCGTCGGAGAGGTCCAGGGCAAAGCGGTCGCGGAACGCCACGAGCGTCTCGGGACTCATCTTCTTCTGCTGATGGGTGATGTTCTGCCCCTCACCGGAGGCGCCCATCCCGTAGCCCTTGATGGTCTTGGCGAGGATCACCGTCGGCTGGCCTTTGTGCGCCATGGCCTCGGCGTAGGCCGCATGGACCTTGCTCGGGTCGTGGCCGCCGCGGTTGAGGCTGAAGATGCGCTCGTCGCTCCAGTCCTTCACGCGTTCGGCGAGTTCGGGGTACTTGCCGAAGAACTTCTCGCGCACGAACTTGCCGTCGCGCGATTTGAACCCCTGGTACTCGCCATCGACGGCCTCCTCCATGCGCCGCACGAGCAGCCCGTCGGTGTCGTCGGCGAGCAGCGGATCCCAGTTGGAGCCCCAGATCACCTTGATCACGTTCCAGCCGGCGCCGTGGAAGTTGGTCTCCAGCTCCTGGATGATCTTGCCGTTGCCGCGCACCGGCCCATCGAGGCGCTGCAGGTTGCAGTTGATGACGAACACGAGGTTGTCGAGCTTCTCGCGGCCGCCCAGCGAGATCGCGCCCATCGACTCGGGCTCGTCCATCTCGCCGTCGCCCATGAACGCCCAGACCTTGCGGTCGCTGGCGGCGAGGTGCCCGCGGCCCTGGAGGTACTTCATGAACCGTGCCTGGTAGATCGCCATCAGTGGGCCCAGGCCCATCGAGACGGTCGGGAACTGCCAGAAGCCCGGCATCAGCCACGGGTGCGGGTAGGACGAGAGGCCCTGTCCGCCCGTCTCCTGACGGAACTGCCGCATGTCGTCTTCGGAGAGCCGGCCCTCAAGGAACGCCCGCGCGTAGATGCCGGGTGACGAGTGGCCCTGGATGTAGACGAGGTCGCCGCGGTTGGTCTCCGTCGGAGCCCGCCAGAAGTGGTTGAAGCCCGTCTCGTAGAGCGTGGCCGCCGACTGGTAACTGGCGATGTGGCCGCCCAGCTCGGAGGAGTTGGCGTTGGCCTGCAGGATCGTCGCCATCGCGTTCCAGCGCACCAGCGAGCGCAGCTCGCGCTCGATCGCCGGATCGCCCGGCAGCGCCGGCTGGCGATCCGCGGGGATCGTGTTCACATACGGCGTCGAGAGGTCGTCGGCCGGGTGCAGTCCACGGAGGCGAGCGTCGGCGAAGACGGCGCCGAGCAGCTCGGCGGCGCGCTCGGGCCCTCGTTCACGGATGACGGCGTCGAGCGCCTCAATCCATTCCTGCGTTTCTCCGGGGTCGACGTCGCCCTGCTGGCCTGCCATGGGGTCCAGTCAAGCACCGTTTGGAAGCGCCGCGTGGTCGAATTCCGCCAGGCGTCCAACGCGGGAGGACGATCTTGGCCCCAAACTGGCGCGGCGCCACTGTTCGTTAGCGGACCTTAAACGTGGTCGTCACGGGGTCAGCGACGTTGCCGGCAGCATCGGTGCCTTTGACCGTCAGCGTGTAGGGGCCCCTCGCTGGCGCTTTGCCCAGGTCGAGCGTGGTGCCGGCGACGGCGACGGGTGCGCCGACCTCAGGCCCGACGACCACCGTCCGTGCACAGGACTTCAGGCCTTTGCGCTTCTTGGGGTTCGACGGGCGCTTGACGCACTGCTTGCCCTTTTGCACGCCAGAGCGCCGCTGAGATACGACGACTCGCACGGTGACCGGCTCGCTGGCCGTCAGCGCGAGCGTCAGCCGATCAGCCTGCTTCTTGCCGTTCTTGCGTGGCGCCTTGACCGTCTCGATCTTGCCGACGGCAATCACTGGCTTCGTCGTGTCGGGTGCCGGAGCCGCCACAGGCCTCACCGTCAGCACGGAGGTCGTGGCCTTCACCACGTAGAGCGGGGCCAGGTCGACGTCGAGCGCGAGGGTGAGTTCGTCCGGACGACCGAAGGCGCCGTCGACGCTGCGGACCCATGAGGGCGTCGGCGTGAGCGACGGCAGGAACGCCTCTGACCCGGCTGGCCGCCAAGCGACCTTCGCTGGGATGGCGTCGCCGCCCCAGCTCACCGCCGTCGTGCCGGAGGGGTCGACGGCCACGTCGGGCACACCTCCACCGGATCGCTCAGTCAGCGTGATCGGCGGGGCAAACGCGCCACCGACCGGGGCGCTAGCCACCTGGATTGGGCTGGGGACGTCGCCCTTCGCCAGCACACCCGTCGACCATGCGGCCGTGACGCGGCCGCCGGCATCGACACCCAGGCTCGCGCGGGCCCCGGACTGCGCCGTGAGGTCTCCCCTGAGCCCAGGCGCGACGACCTGCGGCGGCGCCATCACGCCACCCACGTCGACGCGGCGAGCCACGATGCTGAAGGAGCCCTCGCGCTGGGGATCGGAGCCCTCGTCCCAGACGACCGTCGCGGTTCCGCTGCGATCGACGATCACGTTCGCGTTCCAAACCGAGGCGCCAGGCGAAGTGGAGAGGTCGGCCGCAGCGACGTCGGCGGCAGCACCGAATACGCCCGCAGCCGTCGACTGCGCGATCCGAATCGTGCGGCTGGTCGCTGAGCTCGGCTGAAAGACGCCCTCCCCCCAGGCCACCGCGGCGTCAGCTCCGGCGTTGATCGAGACGGTGGGGTCGCTGCTGATGACGTCACTGGTGGCCGAGGAGAGCACCTGAGCCGCTCCGAACACCCCGCCAGAGGCAGAGCGCTGGTGCGCGAGGACTTCGGACGCCCCGGGCACGGAACCGCCGTGCACGTAGGCCAGGACCGCCTGACCCCCAGGCGCAACGGCCAGCGACACCGTCCACGGGTCCACGCCGGCCGGCGCGACGTCCTGCACCGGGCCAAGCCCGGAGCCGCCCAGGGTCACGGCCCGAATCCGCGACGAGCTGGAGGGGGCGGCACCAACCTCAACCCACGCGATCGTCGCCACGCCGGAGTCGTCGATGCCGACGCGCGGTCGGCGGCCGCGCCAATCGCTCGCTGAGATCGTCTGCGGCGCCGACCAAGCACCCGTCGCGTCGGCTCCGCTGCGGTACGCGACCTGCACCTCGGTCAACTCGTCGTTGTTGTTGAGCGGGCCATGCTTGCCGACGGTCCACGCCGCGACGGCGTCACCGCGGTGGTTGGCCGCGACGACGCTGCCGGGCGCAAACTCCGACGTCACGCCTGGCGCCGTGAGCCCAAGAGGAGCGGCGGGGAACGACGGTTCAAAGGCGCCGCTAGCGGAGGCGATCGGGGTGACCGCCGTGAGCGCGAGCAGCGCGACTCCCACGCCTCGGGCCAGTGGACGACGGCGAGCGAGGGGACGCGGCATGCGCCGCAATCTACCTACAACTCGCGACGAAGCGAGTCGATGGAACACACATGACACCGTCAGTGTGTCGTGGACGCGAGGCTATCCCGCGGTTTAGGCTCGGACGCGATGCATCGCCGGGCCCCGCGTCTCACCCCCACCGCGTTCCGCGCCCGGCGCGCGTGGGGCTCCGCCATCGTCGCACTGCTGCTCGCCGCCCCGGCTGGCGCAGCTGCGGCCAACGGCAGCGTTGCGGGCAGCCTCCAGACGAAGCCGCCGAAGCAGGCGGAGGCGGCGGTGCTCGCCACCAGCCTGGTCGACGGCGGGCTGGTCTCTGCCGGCACGATCTCCAAGAGCGGCGCCTTCAAGGTGTCGCTGCCGGCGGGCTCCTACGCGGTGTCGACCGTGGTCGTCCCTCCCCCAGGCGGCGGAGCGACCAGCACGGGGCGGTTCCCCGTCTCCCTCAAGAGCGGCCAGAAGCGGACCAAGATCAAGCTGAAGACGAAGAAGGCCAAGACCAAAAAGGCCACCAAGGCAGCCCTCGGATCGCGCACCTACGTGCAGGAGAAGGGTCAGGTGACGCCCGGCGTGCCGGCCTTCGCGGTGGAGGACTTCACCGGCGCGCCGTCGACGGGTGACTGGCAGTTCATGAACAAGGCCCTGACCGACATCCTGATCACCGACCTCGTCGGGAAGACTCCCTGCAAGACGGCCGTGGTCGCCAACAAGCGCGACCGCAAGCTGCTGGAAGCCGAACTCGAGCTGCAGAAGTCGAAGTACTTCGATCCCGCCACGCGCGTGAAACGCAACTTCATCATCAGCGACCTCACGGTCGGCGGGACGATCAACGTCGCGGCCGACGGCCAGTCCGCCCAAGTCACCGTGACCATCACCGACGCCCGCTCCGGCAAGCTCGTCGACTCCTTCAAGTCGACGCTCCCGTATGAGGGGTTCTTCGAGGCCGAGGAGCAGCTCGCCAAAGCGGTCGGCGAGCGCGTCTGCCGCCGGCCCGCCGCCTACAAGCTCACCCTCGCGGTCGACGGCCAGGGCAACTTCGCCACGCACAGCGCCGGCGGCCGGCTCGATGCCGAGCTCACGGCACTGCGCTCCGGCGGCGAGGCCGGCCAGCCGCCCACCAACTGGTCGGGCATTGCTGATCTCGCCTGGACCAACGTGACCTTCGCCAGCAAGATGAGCGACTGCAGCTATGGGAGCCCGCTCTCGCCGCGGATCCCCTGGCAGGCCCAGCTGGCCGTCAGCGGGGACACGCAGGTGAAGGTCGACTGGCAATGGGTCGGCAATGACATGGCATCCGGCACGGTGACCTGCCCAAGCGATGACGGCCCACCGGCCGTCATCCCGGGCCAGCCCGCGACGGCCCTCATCGGCGCTGGCCCGCTGTCGGCGACGCTGCCGCTTGGCGGCGGCTCGATCCCGATCTCCGGCGGATTCACGTCTGGCAGCGACGGCTGGACGAACACCGGCCAGCTGGTCGTCACGCCGATCTGGGCCTCCGACGCACCGTAGACCTGTCCGTTTGCCGGCGTGTCCGGGCGCCAATCGCGCGCGACCGCGACTTCTCGGTCCTCGCAGTGTTTAGGGTCCTCAGGATGTCCCCCGTGCTCGGCCGATTTCGACTCACTGCGCTCGCCGCTGTGGCGGGTGCCGCTGCGTTGTCGGCCGGCCCCACCGCTAGCCCTGCCGCCGCGCAAGCCCCGGTCAGTCCTGGTGAGATCACCGGCAAGGTCACCGGGAGCCGCCCGGCCGCTTCCAAAGGCGTGATCGTCGTGCGGGCCTTCGACGCCTCGACCGGCGCCATCGCCGACGTCGCGACCGTCGGGCGCCGCGGCACCTACACCCTCGTCGTACCGCCCGGCGCCTACGCCGTCCGCGCGACCGTCGTCGCTCCCGGTCGACGCAGCGGCGACGCCACGATCCCCGTCACGGTCGCTCAGAATCAGAAGCGCGCCGGCGTCACGTTCCGTGCACAGCCCAGCGGCCGGATCGCCAGGGCCGCCCGCGTAACCGCAGCGAGCTCCAGCGCTGAGCCAGCTGCGACGCGTGCCTACGTCTCCGTCGACGGCTCCGAGGTGGCCGGGATCACCGCCTACACCGTGGAGGCGCTCAAGGGCGGCACCGGCGACTGGGCCGGCATGGGCAAGGCGCTCCCAGCGTTCATCCAGACCGAGCTCTACGACGCGACGACCTGCCCGACGCAGGGCATCGCCAACGCGAGCGAGCGCCGCTACCTGGAAAACACCCTGAGGTTCCGCAGCGGCCGCGTGGTGACCAAGGGCACGCGCGTTCAGCGCAACCTGATCATTCCGGATCTGGCCGTCATCGGCTCGCTGAAGGGCAGCGGCTCGCGCGCGACGGCGTCGTTCGCCGTCACCGACAAGCGCACCGGCAAGGTCGTCGACTCTTTCGAGGGGACGGTCAGCAAGACCAAGTTCTCGGCCGGCGTGCGCCGGTTCGCCAAGCTCATCTCTGAGCGCCTTTGCCGTACGCCCCCGGCCTACGAGCTGACGCTGAAGGTCAACGGCACGACCGACGTGCAGTCGCATACGGCCACCGGCGTCTTGGCCGCCACGATGACGGCCAAGCAGACCGGTGGCGCTGGCGGCCAGCCCGACGCCACGTGGCGCGCCGACGGCAAACTCGCGTGGTCGCAGATCACCTACAAGAACAAGACGTCAGACAAGTGCCCGTACGTCAACATCGTGCCGGCCGCTGGCACGTGGACGGCCACGCTCAGCACGCTCGGCGGGCAGCTGACCGTCGACTGGGGAGCCAGCGCCGAGTTCTACGTGTCGTTCACCACGGCGACGCTGCAGTGCCCCGGCCAGACCGGCGTGTTCAACCAGCCGGGGCCGTCGTTTGCGGGCATCCTGCCGAACGCGCAGAAGCTGCCGTTCTCGGGCGGCGTGTTGCCGGTCGGCGGCGACCTGAACGTCGGCGGGCAGGCCGTGCGCAACGTCGGCACGCTGACCGTCAAGCCGCTGTGGAGCGCGCCGACGGCGTAGGCCTTGGCCCGCCGGAGGCGCGCCAACGACGGGATTAGCGCGGGACGGTCCGGACGGTCACACGCGGCCGGTAGCCGCTGCTGCCTGCGCCCGCGGCTCCGGCCGGAGGTGACTGGGCGGTGACCTCGGTCGCGTCGACCTTGGGGCCGACGATCGCGTCGATCTCCAGTCCACGTGCGGCGAGGACGGCCCGAGCATCTGGGATCCGGAAGCCGACGATCGACGGCACCGTCTTCGCGGTCTTGGCGGCCGGGTTCGCGGACGGCGGCCGCAGGCCCTCACCGGTGATCTGTTGGCCACGCAGCGGCTGGGCGAGCCTCACCGCGATCGTCTTGGCCGGACGGGCGCCCTCGTCGCTGCAGCTGCCCTTGCTGACCGTGACGGCAACTTCCACGCGATTGGCGTTGGACTTGCGCAGATCGACGGTCGGCTGGCCGTCGCAGGAGCGCAGCGCTACCAGTGGCACGATGATCAGCGAATCTCCGGCCGGCCCGCTCTCCACGATCGCCCAATCGACGCGCTCGCCGCCGCCACCGCAGCTCGCGAGAGTAGCGGCGGCCACGACGCCGGCGACCAGGTGGCCGGCCCGGGCGGGCCAGCGGGCAGGACGGCTCAGACTGGTGGACGACACCGGCCGGACCCTACCGGCCACCCGACGCCGGTAGCTTGCGCGGCATGCTGATCAACCGGGCCCCGCAGAGCAACCACGCGCCGCAGGACTGGTTCACGGGCGACGTGTTCTACGAAGAGCTGATCGTTGGCCCTTCGCCGTCGGCCCTGCGGATGCTGAGCGTGCACTTCGCCCCCGGCGCGCGCTCGTGGTGGCACACCCACCCCGTCGAGCAGGTCATCCACGTCACGTCGGGTACCGCACTGGTCCAGCGCGAAGGCGACCCCGTTCAGGTCGTAGCGACGGGCGAGAGCGTCTGGTTCGCACCGGGCGTGGCGCACTGGCACGGCGCCGCCCCAGACACCTTCATGACGCACCTCGCCGCCCAACAGGCCGGAGAGGACGGCACCACGGTGGAGTGGGTGCGGCCCGTCTCCAACGCGGAGTATGCGGCGACGCCCGAGGGTTAGAGCGCGGCGCGCAGCCGCAGCTTCGGGCGCTCGGTCATCGTGTCGGGGCCAGCGAGGCCATCCGGCGCAAAACCGAAGCGCTCGTAGAACTTGCGGGCGGGCTCGTTGGCGTCGAGCACCCAGAGGGTGACCGACGTGTAGCCACCTTCGCGCAGCTCGGCGAGGGCGTGCGTGAGCAGCGTCGTCCCCACGCCGTTGCCCCAGCGGCTCGGCGCGACGTAGAACGCTGCGATCTCGGCCGTCGTGTCGTCGGCGTCGTGCTCACTGCTCGGCGTCGCCAGCGAGCAGAAGCCCACGGCGACGGCGCGCTGCTCGGCAACAAGGGTGTACGCCGCTTCGGTGTCTGGCTCCAGCAGCTCTTGCCAGTGCTCGATGCGTGCTTCGAGGTCTGGTGCCTTGGCCGCGACGTCTGGCAGGCTGTCTCGGTACGTCGCATCAAAGGCGCGCACATGGACGGCTGCGACGCCCTCGGCGTCCTCGACGTCGGCGCGGAACACCTGGATGTCGTTCGCGCTCATGTGCCAAGTCTATCGAGCGGCGGTAGCGTCCAGCGCATGAGCAGACTCCCGGGCCGCTGGACCACCGCCGACATCCCGGACCAGTCCGGTCGACTCGTCGTGATCACGGGCGGCAACAGCGGCATCGGTTTGGAGGCCGCCAAAGTCCTGGCGAGCAAGGGCGCCGACGTGCTGATCGCCACCCGCAGCGCCGAGAAGGGCCAGGCCGCCGTCGCCGAGATTGCCAAGGAAGCCCGCTCCGGCGCGACGATCTCCCGCGAGGAACTCGACCTTGCGAGCCTGGCGTCGGTTCGCGCGTTCGCCGAGGGCCGCAAGGCTGACGGTCGACCGATCGACACCCTGATCGCCAACGCCGGCATCATGCTCGTCCCGGCTCGCATGCTGACCGAGGACGGCTTTGAGTTGCAGTTCCAGACGAACTTCCTCGGCCACTACGTGATGACCGCCGCGCTCCTCGACCTGCTGCGGGCCGGGACGAACCCGCGCTACGTCTCGATCGGTTCGGTCGCGATCCACACGAGCTGGATGAACCTCGGAGATCTCAACGCCGCCGGGAGCTTCAACTCGTGGCGCGTCTATGCGCAGTCCAAGCTCGCCTCGCTGATGCTCTCGATGGAGCTCGCGCGGCGCAGTCGCGAGGGCGACTGGGGCATCGTCTCCACCGGCGCCCACCCCGGCTTCGCACGGACGAACCTGCAGGTGACGGGCCCGAAGATGGGCGGTGCGAAGGTCAGCGCGTCGGAGCTCTCCGGGAAGATCCCGCTGCTCTCGCACTCCTCCTACTCCGGCGGGCTGCCGACGGTGATGGCCGCGACGAGCCCGGGCGCCAAGGGCGGCGAGTACTACGGCCCGCTGTTCGAACTCACCGGGCCGCCGATGCGCCGCCCGGTTCCGCTGCGCGCCCGGCAGCAGTCCAAGATCGACGGCCTGTGGGAGGCCGCCGCGAAGATGACCGGCGTGGAGTGGCCGACCGGCACGCTGCCGGCCACTCCCGCGTGAGCCCCTTAGGCCTTGTCGGCCAGGAGCTGCTTGCCACCGTTCACGCAGTTACTGAAGGGCGTGCCCTTGATGCCCTTGACGTGCTTCTTGGAGAGGCTCTTGCAGGCCTTCTTCGGGGTCGTGGCGGTGCCCTTGTCGAGCGCCTTCATCGCCTTCACGCAGGCGCTGAAGGGCGTACCCGGGGTACCGTCGACGTGCTTCTTGCTCTGGCCCTGGCAGTAGAAGCCATAGGCCTTGCCCTTGGGCTTCTTGCCGGGCGTGGTCGCCGGGGGCGTCGTCGGCGTGGTCTCGGGAGTGGTGGGCGACGTTGCCGGGGTCGTCGCGGTCGTCGGCGTGGTTGAACCCTTGCCGTGTCCGCCGCTGTTGCCGGGGGCTGCAACGGCCCAGGCGGGCATCGAGAGGAGGGCGGCGGTGGCGGCGATCGTGAGGAACCGGTTTGACTTCATGGTGGTATCTCCTGCGGACGAGCTTGGCGACGCCGAGCATCGGCGCGGCCAGTCGTCCTAGCGTGGGTCTGAGGAGACAACGCACGCGACGGAGAAAGGTCAGGCGCGACTCGCTGAAGTCGTCCAGACCGCGTGGACACCTAGCCGGGTTTGCCGGTGGTCTCGGGCTTCTTCGACGCCTCCGGGGCGCCGCCGGAGGGCGCTTGGGCGCCCGCGTCTGCGCTCGGCGTCGGCGCCGGAGCTGCAGGGGCCGGTTGCGGCTGCGCCTTGGCCGGCGCTTTCGTCGTCGGCGCCTTCTGAGCCGGGGCTTTCGCCGGCGCGTCGGACCTGCCGGAGGTCGTGGGCGACTTCGAGGGTGTCTTCGACGTCGCGCCACTCGACTTCGACTTGCCGTTGGCGCCCGCCGACTTGGCACTACCGCTCTTGCCCTTGGCCGCGTTGGCGCGCTTCTCTGCCGCCGCGGCGCGGCGGAGGGCCGCTGCCTTGCGGTTCTCTGCTGCCCGGGCCTTCCCGGCGGCTCCCTGCGGCGCGTCATGGTCGTCGCCCGCTCCAGCGCCGGGCGTCGTCTGATTCGAGCCGTCAGCAGCCGCCGTCGAGCCAGTCCGCTTCTGCGCCGCAGCAGCGGCGGCTGCAGCCGAAGCCGCGCCCGGCGCCGCGGTGGCCGCCGCGCCAGCGGCGCCGGCGGCGGCACCGGCCCCGGGTGGCGAGCTGTTGGTCGACGGCGCCGGCCTGCTCGGCGGGGCGTCGCGCAGCGCCACGGCGGTGACGCCCGCTCCGCCGACCAAGGTGACGGACGCGACCGCCACGACGACCGCCTTGGTCGCGACCGCGCCGCCGATCGAACTCAGGGTGAACCCAGCCGACGCTCCGCCGGCGTGACCGAGCGCCGCCGCGGGGGCGCCGGGCGCGAGCTGAGCGAGCAGCGACGCGGCGGCCGCGACCGGCAGGACCGGCACGAGAGCGCGCAGCTGCTCTGGCCGCTCGTGGAGGGCCGAGTCGAATGCCCGGCAGTCACGGCAGGTGCGCAGGTGCGACTGCATCCGGCGGGAACGGCGTACTCGGCCATCACCATCCGAGAGCACCTGCTGCACGTCATCGCACTGCATGGCGCGGCCCTCCGTGCAGTCGAGCAAGGCGCGGCGCGCCTCGAAGATCGTCTGTTTGACGGCGCGGCCGGAGGTGCCGAGCACCTCGCCGATCTCGTCGTGCCCCATCCCGCTGAGTTCGCGCAGCACCAGCGCTTGGCGCTGGCGCTCCGGCAGTGTGGCGAGGTCGACCCAGAGGTCCTCGAGGGTCTGCTTGCGATCGAGCTGCTCGCTGACCGGGGCGTCGGTCGCGGCGAGCGCGTCCTGGAGTTCGTCCGTCGGCTTGTCGCGGCGCAGCCGGCTGATCGCCTCGTTGTGGGCGATGCGAAACAGCCAGGGCCTGAGCTCGAAGTCCCGGGACTCGTCCTGCAACGCGACGAGCGCACGCTCCATCGTGCTCTGTAGGACGTCCTCGGCCGCGTGATCGTCGCGGACGATCGATCGTGCGTAGCGGTAGAGCTCCTGATGGCAGGCCCGGTAGACCGCCTCGAACGCTGCCGTGTCGCTCGCGGCCTCGCCGGAGCGCACGGCCCGGCGCCGTCGCCCGGAGAAGCCAAGGCGTGTCGCAGCAGCCGGGCGAGTCATCGGCAGGGTCCATAGACGGACAACGCGCAGGCGGCGCGAGAGTCATGGGCAAGTTGCGCCACAGACCAAATCTACGCGTCCGACATCTCGCGGCGGACGGAGCGCCGATCCCGGCCGACTCGTCCAGCCCGCCGTGCGGCGGGGCGCACGTGGCCGGCTCGGCCCAAAAACAAAGGTGGCCGACGTCGAGCGGCGGCATCGACGTCGGCCAGTGGAGGGAGCAGGATTCGAACCTGCGTAGGCAGAGCCAACGGGTTTACAGCCCGTCTCCTTTAACCACTCGGACATCCCTCCAAGTAGGTCGCGGAGTCTAGCGAGACTTTTCGAAAGAGGGCGCGTCGTGGCCAGATCGGCGACGCCGCTCGGCCGCACGCCCGCTCAAGACGTCGCGTACGCCCACGATCAGGAACGGCAACATCACGAGGACGGCGATCATCCCGACCCCCTGGCCGAACACCGTCCAGGCAAACGCGACCATCAGCACCGGCCCGAACACGGCCCAGGCCAAATCGTTCCCGCGGCGCTCGCCGGCGACGGCGTGCTCGTCCTCTCGCAGGCCGACGTACGTCAGCGCGCGGCGCCAAACGCTGGAGAGTTGGTCTCGCCGGCCAGCCACAGGGTGGGACAGTACCCCGTGGCTGGCCGGCGGCCCAAGCGCTGGTTGTTGTCTACCCGGCGTCCCTGAGCGGCTGGCTCTGCGGGAGCAGGCGCAGCCGGCGAAGCGACTGGCCCTCGATCTGGCGGACGCGCTCACGGGTGATGTCGAACATGCGGCCCACCTCATCGAGGGTGTGCGGCTCGTCGCCGTCGAGGCCGTAGCGCAGGCTCAGCACCTGGCGCTCGCGCTCACCGAGCTCGGCAAGGGCCTCATCCACATGCGTGCGACGCATGCTGGAGGCCGCAACCTCAAGGGCGCTCGGCGAAGCGGTGTCTTCGACGAAGTCACCGAGGCTCGTGTCGTCTTCATCGCCGACGGGCTTGTCGAGCGAGACGGGCTGCTGGCCGTAGCGCTGGATCTCGCGGACCTCATGCTCCGTCATCTCAAGCTCTTCGGCAAGCTCGGTAAGCGAGGGCTCGCGCCCCATGCGGGCCACTAGGCGACGCTCGGCATGCGCGACGCGGCCGATCTTCTCGACCATGTGCACGGGCACGCGAATGGTGCGGGCTTTGTCTGCGATGGCGCGCGAGACGGCCTGGCGGATCCACCAGGTGGCGTAGGTCGAGAACTTGAAGCCGCGGCGGTAGTCGAACTTCTCGACGGCGCGGATCAGCCCGAGGGAGCCCTCCTGAATCAGATCGAGCAGGCCAAGCCCGCGACCGAGGTAGCCCTTGGCGATCGAGACGACGAGCCGCAGGTTGGCCTCGACCATGTGCTGCTTCGCCGAGAGATCCCCCTTCTCGATCCGCTTGGCAAGTTCGATCTCCTCGGCGGCCGTCAGCAGCGGCACGCGGCCGATGGCGCGCAAGTACATGCGCAGCGCGTCGACACCACCGTCGGTCGGATCCTCGTCGGTGTCGGTCTTGCGCCGCTTTGGCGTCTTGACCGCTTGAAGGGCTGCCAGCTCGGTGTCAACCGTCGGCGGCTCCTCATTTTCCTGCAACGTCGATTCGTCGATCGACACGATGCGCCCGCTCATGAGCTTTCTCCCCCAAAGAATTTAAGCCGCACGACACCGCAGATCCCCAGACCCTGCAGCTCTCTCATTGTCGTGGTGCTTCTCACGTTGTCCTCGTCGCTGGCCTTCCCCGTACCCCGATTGACCTTGATCGCGTGCTCGTGAACGAGGCTCACCACCTAGGCTGTCGGGACGGCTTGATCCGTTGACTCATTGGTTTGTAGCAAACCGGACGGATCTCACATAACCCGACGGACCATTAGCCGTCACCCGAACGGGAAAAGATCGCTCGTGACCACTTCCATTTCGACCTTCCAGACCGACGTTCAAGCGTCCCGACCGCGCGTTCCCGTGAGCCTCACGCGCGTCGGCGTGAACGAGTCCGAGAAGGTCATTCGCCTGCAAACGCCAGAGGGCGAGCAGATGTACACCGCGACCTTCGAATGCGTCGTCGATCTCGGCGGCGAGCAGAAGGGCGCGCACATGTCGCGCTTCGAAGAGACCGTCAACGATGCGATCGGCGAAATCGTCCTCAATACCGCGCCGACGGCGCAGCGGGCCGAAGATCTGGCTGCGCGCATCGCGTCGATCGTCCGCGAGCGCCAGGGCGCGCGGCGCGCCGAGGTCTCGATGGTCGCGCGGTACCCGGAGAACAAGCCCGCGCCCGTCAGCGGCATCCACACGCAGGAGATGTACACGCTGCTCGCCACGGCCACGGTCTCGGAAACCGGGACCCGGCAGATCATCGGCGTCCAGGCCCAGGGCATGACGGCCTGCCCATGCGCTCAGGGCCTCGTGCAGGCCAGTGCCCACGAGCTGCTGACCGCCGACGGCTTCACGGGCGACGAGATCGCGCGGATCTTCACGGCGGTTCCCGTCGCGACGCACAACCAGCGCGGGCTCGGCACGCTTGAGATCGGGCTCCCCGAGGGCTCAGACGTAAAGCTCGACGCGGGTCTGCTCGTGCAGATCGTCGAGGCGTCGATGAGCGCGGAGATCTACGAGATGATGAAGCGCTCAGACGAGGGCGCCGTCGTCGAGAAGGCCCACCGCAATCCGCGGTTCGTGGAGGACTGCGTCCGCGAGACGATCGCCGGCGTGATCGAGCGCCTGCCGGAGCTCGGCGACGACGTGTGGATCGGCGCCCGCCAGGAGAACCTGGAGACGATCCACCAACACAACGTGATCGCCACGCGCGTCGGCCTGCTCGGAGAGCTGCGGGCCGAGATCCGCGGCGACGCGGTGCAGCCCGTGCACCTCGGGCGCGAGAGCTGGCTCGCCGGAGCGTAAGCCTGCGAAGAGGCCGGGGGAGCGGCGAGCATGCCCGCCGCTCCCACCCGCCTACTTCACCTTGACCGTCTTGACCTTGCCGCCGCCCTTTTGCAGCTGGCCGGTGAGCCCGACGGACACGAGCTTCACCGTCGCGCCCTTCGGCGAGCCAGCCGGCTTGACGGTCACCACGTAGGACTTGCCGACCTTCTTGAAGTCGGCGCCGGAGACGGAGACCACGCGCACGCCGCCGTCCTTGCCGGTGATCACCGCGGAGAACTGCGTCGCGCGGCTCTTGAGGCCAACCGACGGCGCCTTGCTGAACGTGAGCTTGAGCTTCTTCCCGGCCGCTTTGATCTCCTTGAGCGCAGGCAGCGGCGGCTTTGACGGCGCGACGGTCTTGTAGCCGGTGATGTCCTTCACCACACCTCGCGGGATGCCGCTGGCGCCGATCACGTACGCGTCGATGTGGCGCTTCTTCACGCCGTTGACGCCCGGCAGGTACGCGACCGTGCTGGAGATCTCGCCGCTTGCTGGCACGGTGAACTCCGCGATCGTCTGCGCGGTGAAGTCGCTCGGCGTGGCGATCAGCGCCGACCGCGTGGCCTTCGGCGCCGCGGCCTTCACCGCGGGCTGGTCGCTGCGTTCCACCAGCGCCACCTCGTCGCCCGGGAGGAGACCCTTGACGTCGAGCTTGACCGTCTTGACGAGCTTGCGCAGGTCAGGCCCCAGATCGCTCACGAAGAGCTCATGGCCGTACGGAACCGCGACCGTCTCCGTGGCCAGGCGGCTCGCCGCCCCCTTCTTGGCCTTGGACTTGATCTTCACGACCTTGGTCTTCTTCGGCGACGCCACGAACTTCGGCCCCTTCGCCGTCGACGAGAGCAGCGAGCCAAAGAGCTTCTGGCCGAGCTGCGACTCGGGCACCTTGCGAACCTGGGCGTTGAACGACTTCGCCGTCGGGAGCGGCACGCGACGGCCGAACTCGACGTCGGTCAGCGGCTGATCAGGCGAGTCCGCCGTCACCTCCCATTCGCCGGCCGCTGGCTTGCTGATGACGAACCTGACCTTGCCGGCCAGCCGATCGACGTCGACGAGCGTCCCAGCTCCTGCATCGACGACCTGATCGTCGAGCACCTTGGGCGTGCCGATCACGCGACCACCCGGGCCCCGCAGCGTGACGCTCGGCGTGCGGCCGGCGACGCCGGAGCTCGCGATGGCCGTCAGCATCGTCTCGCCCTCGGTGACGGTCTGCTTGTAGGGGCCGGCCAGGCGCTCGGCCTTGGCTGCGGCGCCCTTCAGGTTGCCGCGGTACGGCGCGATGCTGCAGCCGTCGAGGTAGCCGTCGATGTCCGGGCCATCCCAGAGCACGCCGAGCCCGGGACGCAGCGTTGCGAGCCAGAGATCAATCTCACCGCACATCGCGCCGCCACGATCCGAGAGCACGCCGCTCACGCCAAGACACGCAAACACACACGCGTCACCGGACCCTTCAATGTTGAAGCCCGACGACGAGAACGAGCCCTGTGCGGTGAGCGTGTAGCTGAACGGACCGATCGACTTGCCGCTGTAGCCGCCGATCGAGACCTCGCCGTCGGCGTACTCGAGGTGGACCCGCGCGAGACTGAGCAAGCCCCCTGGGCCGACGGCGGCTTGGCCGTCGAGCGTGATCGCCAGCGGGTCGGGCTGGAAGCCGATCGTGCCGTCGACGGAGACGACGACGCCGGCGGTGTCGGTGATTCTGGCTCCGCCCACGAAGCGCAGGTAGGGCTTGGTCTCCACCTCGAACGAGAGGCTGCGCAGCGACATGGGCGACGTCCCGATCGGGATGCCCGTACCGCCGATCGTGACGGTCCCGCCGGCCCGGGTGAGCTCGCCGTCCGTCAGCGTGACGTTGACCTCGACCTTGTTGACCCCGAAGTTGGCGCTGCCCTTTCCACTGAACGTGGCGGAGTTGGGCTCGTAGCTGAGCAGGAGCTCGTCGAACACCATCGGGCCGAGCGGCATCCCGCTCAAGTCGAGCGTGATCGGCGGGGCGTCCACGATCGCCTTGCGGCCCTTCGTGGTGGCTGGGCCGTCGATCGCTACGGCGCGGGCTGCGCGAGCGTCGCCCTGTTTGGTGATCAGCGATTTGGACTTCAGGTTGCAACCCGGCAGGTTCAGCTCGGACGTCTGCGGCTTGGTGACGTTCGATGCCTTGAACACCTCCGGCAGCTTGAGCTGCGCCGTCAGCCGCGACCCGTCGCCACCCTTGCAGGAGGCCGTGAGGTCGACATCGATGTCGTCGGCGAACGGAAGCCCGCCGTAGAGCGCGTCGCGGTCGGCCGGGAAGGCCTGATGGAGTGCGCCGTTGACGGTGGTCACCGCGCTGCCCGGGACACGGATGCCAGCGCGCTGCGGCGTGATCTTGGCAATGACCTGATCGTCGACGACGACGCCGATCTTGCCGCCATCGCCCAGGGTCCACTTCTTCAGGTCATAGGTCTGTTTGCCGTCGGGGCGGGTGATCAGCTCCGGCTCGCCGTCGGCGGTGTACACCCTCGGGCCAGTCAGCCCCTTGCCGGAGATCACGAGGACCTTGCCCGCTGCGGGAGCGAGGCGCACGCCGTTGAGATCAATCGGATTGCGCGTCCACGAGAGCTGTTTGTCGCCCACGCCGCTCACGCAGGTGCCGGTCCAGCTGAAGCCACCTTTGCCGGAGAACGTCCCGCGTTTGGGCTGGCAGGTCGTCGCGACCGGCCCGACCCGAATGCCGTCGAGCCGCACGTTGCCGCGGGCGCCAATCCGATCGAAGACGCTGAGCATCGCCGACCATGTGCCCTCCTGAGGGATCGCCGCCTTCAGCTGCTCGGCTTTGGTGGCGACGATCGTCTTGATCGGCCCGTTGACGCCGAACACGCCGTTGATGCAGCCCTTGCCAAGGGAGACCTGGTCGCCCTCCTTGAGCTGGGCCCGGGCGCCGACCGCCTCACCGGCCGACAGCCCCGGCTGCGTCAGCGTCGGGCCCTGCAGCGGGTTGTCGAGCACGATATTCCTGGCGGTCTCCTGCAGGGGAAGGTCGATCTGTGGCTGGACGATTCCGCCGGCTGGCGGCTTCTTCCCCGACGCGCACTGCAGCTGCCACGGCTTGCCGACCTCGAGCACGTAGTAGGCCGGGTCATCTTTGCCGTCGATCTTGGTCTGGCCAGGATCGAAGTCGAGCACGGTGTCGGTCGTAATTCCGGCGGGAAGTTCCTGGTTGCTGTCGGAGCTGCGGCCCGTGTTGGTCTGCACCGCGGGGTTGCGCAGCGTCACGTCGACGGCCGGCCGGGCACGCAGCCGAATCGGAAGGGTCGTCTGCGCCTCGCCGGCGGCGCCGGCACGGTCCTCGGCGCGCACGCCGACGGTGATCTCGGTGCGGTGAGGCCAGCAGCCAAACATCGAGAGCGCCGCGGCGCCGCACGCGACGGTCGGGTACTGCTTGATGGCCTCGGCCAGTACACGGGTCTTCTGCTCCGGGCTGAGTCCCAGCAGCTTGGATCCCGCGCTCCCGGGGAGTTCCAGGGTCGGGGTAAGCAGCTCGCCGAGGGCCGGCTTGCCGGCGCGGTCCAGGCGCCACGGCACGACCGTCGGCGAGGACTCCGCGCCGGCAAACGTCTCAAAGGCGGGTTTGCCGTCGAACGACCACGAGGTCTTGGCGACCTGGTCGTACTCGAGCTTCGGGCCGGAGTCCGGGTCGACGGATTCGTTGCGCAGCGCGTTGGGGTCGGCGTATTCGAGCTGCCCGCGGACGGCGCTGACGGCCGCGACCGGCGCACGATTCGGCAGGACGGTCACGTTGCCCGAGGCCATCGCGGCCCGCCCGAAGCGGTCGGTCACCGTGAGCGTGACCTTGCGGGTGCCGCGCTTGGCTCCGCCGTCTGTGGCCTGCCCGCCGACGACGCCCGCCTGCTCGGTGCTCAGCTGCACCTGGGCGAACCGATGGGTGGCCTGCGCGCCGTCGGCGCTGCCCCCGTCATCGACGGTCCACGTGTAGGTGTACGGGCCGAAGCTGCCGCTCGCCGCACCCCTCAGCTCGGTCGGGACGCCGGCCACGACGCGGTCCGGGAGCTGCGTGATCGTCGCCGCGTGATCGGCGGCCGGTGCGGCGGACGTGCGGAAGGTGATGTCCTGCCCGACGTTGTTACCGGCGCCGGTCCGCACGACCGTGCGAGCGTGGTACTCCGTGTCGGGCTTCAGGCCCGTGAGCTCCGCGCTGACCGGGCGGTTTCCAACGGGTCCGGCCGCGACGTCCTGCTCGGCGGTCTCGGTGCCGTAGGTCGCGGTCGTGCCCCACTGGAAGCCGACGGTGCCCGCGGCGCCCTTGAGGTCGGCCGCTCCGGCCAGCGTCGCCGAGTCGAAGCCGACCGCCGTCGGCGCGTCGGTCCGCGCCGTTGGCGGAAGCACGATGCCGTTGCGTAGGACGTCGAGTCGCAAGCGACCGCGCGAGGCGACCGCGAGGTCCACGTCACCGTCGGCGTCGAAGTCGGCCGCCGCAAGATCGCCGATCGGGCCGGTCGGCAGGCTGCCGCCAAAGGCGACCGCTTGCGGCGCGTCGAACGTGCCGTCGAGCTTCGAACGCAGCACGACGACCTGGGTCTGCGAGGAGGTCGAGAGTGCCGCGTCGGCAGCGCCGTCGCGATCGAAATCACCGAAGGCGATGCCACCGCCCGTGGCACCGGCAACGGCCGTCGATTTCGGGGCACCAAGCGAGCCGTCGGCTGCCGTCGGGTACACCACGATGGACGACGCGTTGACGGCCACAGCGTCCGGACGTCCGTCGCCGGTGACGTCGGCGACGCCGAGTTCGAGTGGCACGACTCCTGGCCGAATGATCGTGCCAGCGGAGAGCGACGGTGCTTTGAGCACACGAATGAACGGGCCGGTGCCGTCGGTGCCGGCGACCACCACGTCGGCTTTGGCGTCGCCGGTGAGATCGGCGCCAGCGATCTGCGTGCCGGTCACTGCCACGAGGGCCGCAGTGGTCTCGTTGAACGCCGGCCCGCCGGTCCACGGCTGCACCGACGTGTTGTCTGAGGCGGTACGCAGCAGATCGGCTTTGCCGTCACCGGTGAAGTCCGCCAGCGCAATGTCGATCGAGAACGCGTCGGCGTAGTCGGCAGGGGTCGGCGGCGGCGTCAGACCGCCGGCTGTCCCTCGAAACACCATCACGCCGGTGCTCTCCTTCCCGGCTTCCAGATACACGGCCAGGTCGCGACGGCCGTCGCCGTCAACGTCGCCGGAGGCGAGCCGGAACGTCTGTGGCGACTGCGCCGACTGGTTGACGGGCGAGGTGAGCGTCGGCGAGCCCCACACCGTCAGCAGATTGCCTCCGAACCCCGCTCGGACAACATCCGGGCGGTTGTCGGTCCCGAGGTCGGCGACACCGAGCAGCGAGTCGGCCGTCGAGGCGTCGGCCGCAGACTGAAACGGGCTCCCCGGCCACGTCGTGAACGTCACGGCGGCGCTCGCAGGCGCCACCGCGATCAAGAGTCCGACGAGCGCCGACAGTGGCAGGATCAAGAGCCGAGCGCAGCGGCCAAAACGGACGTTCATGTTCGCAACCCAACCACACCTGAGCCCGTATTGCACTGGCGCGTAAACATTTAAGAGGCCGACCATACCGCTGGAATCCGAGATCGGGTTCTGGCGCGCCGCAACTTCTCGCAACGGGGCGTGTCTCCTCGGGCATGCCTCCGTCGATCGGCCCCGTCGCCCACCGCCCCACCGCGCGCCGCGGCTTCCAGTTCCTGAGCGCTGCCTGCGTGTCAGCGGCACTGCTCATCCCGGCGAGCAGCCTGGCGGCGCCCGCGCCCGCCGAGGTCGCGCCGCCCAAGCCCGTCCAGCAGTACGGCCTCCTCACTGGCGCCAAGCTCACCCCGCTCTCGTCGGCGCTCCTGCGCCCCGACGGCGCCTTCGGGGAGGCCCACGCGTCCGACACCGCGCCACTGGAACTCCTCGAGTTCGACGCCACCAGCTCCACGATCAAGCGAACCGAATTCCCCGGCACGACCGGTGGCCACCCGGACGCGGTGGGCGGGACGCTCTCCGGCGTCGACGGCTTGGACTGGCTGATCGTCGGCCAGCGCGTCGTCGGCATCGACGATCTCGGACGGCTCGCCAAGACCGTCGGGTTTCCCGCCGGAGCCACGCCGATCACGCTCCTTGCGACCGGCCGCGGGCTACGCGTCCTTCTGCGGCAGGCCAACGGCGGGCCGGTGAGCGTCGCCGACACGAGGGGCCGCGTGATCGCGACGCTACCCCCGACCGCGGGACTCGGCAACGCTGTCGCGAGCGCCGACGGCGGCGTCGTGATCTCGGCGCGGTTCGCACCGAAGAAGTCGGATGACTTCGCCAACCTCGGACTGCTGCGCGTCAGCGCCAACGGCACGATCAAGAAGACCCTCCTGCCGAAGGCGGCACGCGGCCGGTGGACGTCGAACGTCGCGGCCGCCGTCTCTGGCGGGACGCTGCTCGTCAACGACGACGGCGAGTCGCGCTTCGCCGCCTTCGCGAACTTGCGTCCCGGGGAGCCGCCGATCCGCCGCACCGTCCAGCAGCTGCAGTTCCCACGCAACGAGGCGTGCCGCACCCGCGGCGAGTTCTACGAGATCAGCTGGGCGATCGCCGGCCCGTCCGGCAACCCGATCGCGTCGATCTCGTGCCTGGATTCGTCCAACGAACCCGGCCGCACCTATGACGTCTTGCAGCAGATCATCGTCGGGCTGACTGCCGAGCTGCGCGTCCGGTGGTTCACCACCCCGGGTGCGCAGATCGGAGGGGGACGGCTCGTGATCGGCGGCGACGGCCGCCTCTTCACGTCCGTGCCCGGGACGCAGTCGCCGCAGTCCTACTCCGCCCCCGGCCCACAGCTCCTCGCGATGGCGGCGCCGGACGCTCGCCGCATCGGCCGAGGCCAACTCCAGGGCCTGAGCTCCGATGATCGCGGTCCCGTCGCCACGATCACCTGCGACCGCCCGAACGGCACGGTGTGCACCGGCGTGGCCCAGCTCAAGCGAGACGGGAAGGTCGTGGCCACCGCCAACTACGCGCTGCTCGGGCGGCCAGGCCGTGAGGCGGCCGTGATCCGCCGCCACTTCGACGGGGCTCAGGCCGACGGCGAGCTTACGGTGTCGCTTCTTCCGCGCCCGTAGGAGCGGGCGGGGCCATGCGGAACGTCCGCCAGTAGAAGTCGACGCCGGAGACGATCGTGAGCAGCACGGCCGCGTAGATCACGAGGTCGACGGCGAGCGGCGTGGGATCGAAGATGATCGCCAGCAGGATCGCCCAGAGCTGCACGACCGTCTTGAGCTTGCCGAGCTGGGCGGCGGCGATCACCTCACCGCCGTTCTTCTTGAGCTGCATGCGGGTGATCGTCACGATCGCCTCCCGGGCGATGATCACGGCGGCGACCCACCAGGGGATCCGGTCGACGTAGACGAGCGGAATGAGCGCGCCGATCACCAGGAGCTTGTCGGCGATCGGGTCCATCAGCTTGCCGAACGACGAGATCACGTTCGCGCGGCGTGCGAGGTAGCCGTCGACGAAATCGGTGATCGACGCGACGGCGAAGATGATCGCGCCGATCGTGTCGCCGGTGCGCGTGCCCTGGAACAGCGCGACCACCATGATCGGAGTCACCGCGATCCGGCCCACCGTGAGGGCGTTGGGGATTCGGGCGTTCACCGGCGGGTCAGCTGAAGGCGATCGGGCACGGCCCCAGCCTACGGAGCCGCGCGGGGGCAGTGCGGCGCGCGCGAGCGAGTGACGCCACGGTCACGGCAGCACGCAAGGCTCGCTTCACGAGTGTCGGGTTCGCTAGGGCTTGGCCAGCCGAAGCGTGCTCGTCGCCCTGACCGCGGCGGGCCTGGACTCGGTGACGGTGATCGCCACGCGCCGAATTGCCGCGCCGCGCAGGCGAGTTCGCAGCGCCCTGGGCACGTTCAGCCGCAGCGTGGTCGTCGTCTTGGCCGCCGTGGTGGCGTAGACGCGCCGCTTGGCAATCGACGTCATGAGCGTGCCGGACTTCGATGTGCGCTTGGTGCGGATGGTCGCGGCGAGCCTTCCGCGGCAGATGCCCGCCGTTGCCGCTCCGATGCTGACGCCGGCTCCGACGCCGACGCACTTCACGCGCACGAGCAGCTGGCCGCGCCTCACCGTCGACCACCGCGCCGAGACGCTGACCGCCGGTCTAGCGGCCGTTGGCGCTTTGGTCGCGGCCGCAGCGTGCTCGGCCAGGCGAGCCTGCGCGTTGGCGTAGCTCGCTCGGATCGTGCCGTCTGGGCGCACGAGCCCGGCGTCGAAGCGGTCCTGGAGGGTGTTGGCCTTCCAGTGGTAGAGGTACATCCGCGTGATCCGCGGGCGAGTGGCAGCGATCGCGAAGGCGCGGTTCACGCTCTCCGCCGCGCGGGCCTCATTCGAGCTGAGAGTGGTGTGGCCGGCAGCGTTTCTGAGGGTCACAATGCCACCCGTTTCCTCGATCCAGAGTTCGCCGGGTACCGCGGCGAGGACGGCGTCGGTGCCGGCCTGCGTCCCATACGTCACGTCGCCGTAGTTGTGCAGGCCCCACCGCTGCGGCGTCGCAGGAGCGGCCGCCTGGAAGCGCTTGAGCCAGCGCACGTAGCTGCCGGAGTCGAGGACGTCGCCGGAGACGACCGTGCACCCTGGGCAGGCGGCCGTCAGTTCGGCCCAGTAGCCCGCGACGACCTCCGGGCGCTCGGCGACCGGCTGGCTGGAGTGGTTGGCCTCGTTCCAGGTGGTGAAGGTCGTCACCTGCGGGAACCGCGCTCGGAACGCATCGAACGCCTCGCGGTATTGGGCGCGGGTCGGGAGTACGCACGGCGAGCCAGGGCAGTGGTCGGTGCGCAGGTGTTCGAAGGCGACGTGCGGCGTCATCCCCGCCGCGGCCACGGCGTCGAGCCACGCCTGCACGCGGGCCGGCTCCGAGGTCGCCGCGTTCCACGGTGCGATGAGCCGCGCGTACCGGACGCCCAAGGCGCGCAGCCGCCCGTCGGCGAACGAGGTGGCCTGCTGCTCAGAGAGGCCGAAGTCTGCGGCTCGCGCTACCGGCGGCGCTGAAGCACTGAGCCCGACGGCCACCGCCAGCAGCGCGAGAATCCGCAACATTGGATCAGGTATCGGATGGGTACGTGGTCGTGCCGTCGGACGGGTACGCGCCGGAGCTATCGCTCGGGTAGCTACCGCTGTCGTCGCTGCCACGACCACCGCAGCCGCCACGTCCGCCACGATCACCATCGCCGCGCGCCGGGCGCTCGCCCCGCGCAGGGCGCGCCGCCTCCAAGGCAGCCTGGAGGGCTTCGACCGTCACGCCGAGTTTGCCGGCGAGGAGCGCGTCGACCTCAGCCTTGGTCTCGCGTGCCTCCGTGGCAGCGATCGCGGTCTTGACCTCGGTGATGGCGGTCGCGAGCTGGGCGACGGTGACGCCGAGCTTCTCGGCCACGATCGCCTGCTGGGCATCCGTCAAGCGCAGTGCGGCCTTCTTGGCCTTCTTCGCCTTCTTCGCGGGCAGCGCCGCGGTGTCGGTCGGGTACGTGGCCGTCTGTGCCATGGCCGGGGCGGCTGCGGCGCCGGCGAGCAGCGCGCTCGCCGTCAGCGTGGCCGCAAGGGTGCGAATCGTCATGAGAGCTAGGTCCTCGTTCGGTGGGGTTCGTTGGTGTTGGCTCGGGCGGGGCCGAGCCGGCCAGGCGGCGCCTGGAGCCTGGTGTTGAGACGCGCCGTCCGAGGAGTTGTCACGCGGGTGGGGAGGCTCTGGCGCGTCGCCGCTCATGCGGCAGATGGGCCTGAGCTGGTTGGCGGCGGTGGCTGAGTCGTTGGCGGCGACGGAATGGGGATCGCTGCGGGATCTGAGGGCGCCGCCGCACCGAGGGCGGGCGGGGTCGTGGTTTGAGCTGGTTGGCGGCGGCGGATTGACGATCGCTTCGGCGCCGGCGGGCGCCGGGCGGACTGGTTGCAGCCGTCTGGGGTTGCGGGCGTTTGCTGTCGCGTTGAAACCGCCGGGCGTGCGGCGGTTTGAGCGCGAACGGCGCCTGGCGGCCCCGTGATGCCAGGTAAATACAAGCTTCAGGGGTTGTGCGGGCCCGGCTCGCGCCCCGAACGCCCAAAACGGGCGCTCGGGGCGCGACCTCCGCGACGCCGCAACCGCTGGGGGTTGCACTTCGCCCGATCGAAACGAACTCCGGTCACTTGCCGTCGCTGAGCACCCGTACGTGACGGGAGTTCGCCGCCGCAACCGCCAGCGGTTGCGGCCCGCCCGGCGCCCACCGACTGCGAAGCGATCTCAAATCCGCCGCCGCCAACCAGCCCAAACGCCGCCAGCCCGCACCGCCCTCGGTGCAGAACGCCCCCGGGCCGCCAGGCGATCGAAGTCCCACCGCCGCCAACCAGCCCAAACGCCGCCAACCCGCACCGCCCTCGGTGCGGAAGCGCCCGCCGACCCCGAAGCGATCGCCAATCCACCGCCGCCAACCAGCTCAGGCGCCGCGGCCCCCGACCGCCAAGGCCTTGCCCCCTCAACCGTCCATCCGCAGGACCGCCACCCGGGAAGACCAAACTGCGCGGCCAGACGCGTCGCTTGGCCCGACCGACGAACGAATCGGCTCAATGGACGGGGCTGGCGCACCGACTACTCGGTCCAGGCCCATAGGCCGGCAACGGGAACGCAACGCTCCCTGCGGCCGGCCAAGCCCGAAGCCCCAAGGAGTAGGCTCAGCCCCATGCCCATGATCCCGACCGTCATCGAGCGGACGTCGCGCGGAGAGCGCGAGTACGACATCTACTCGCGGCTCCTGAACGACCGCATCATCTTCCTCGGGACCCAGGTCAACGATCAGGTCGCGAACCTGATCGTCGCCCAGCTGCTGCACCTGGAGTCGGATGATCCGGACAAGGACATCTCGATCTACATCAACTCGCCCGGCGGCTCGATCTACGCCGGCCTGGCGATCTACGACACGATGCAGTTCATCAAGCCCGACGTGCGCACCATCTGCTGCGGCATCGCGATGAGCATGGGCTCGCTGCTGCTCGCCGGCGGCGCCCACGGCAAGCGCATGGCGCTCAAGAACAGCCGCATCATGATCCACCAGCCGTCCGGTGGCTTCGAGGGCCAGGCGACCGACATCGAGATCCACGCCCGCGAGATCATCGACATCCGCCGCCGCGTCGACACCATCTACGCCAAGCACACCGGCCGCTCGATGGAGCAGCTCAAGCTCGACATGGAGCGCGACCGCTTCCTCTCCGCCGAGGAGTCGATCGAGTACGGCATCATCGACACCGTCCTCACGCGCGAATCGCGCGAGGGCAAGAACACCAGCTCCTAAGCGGAGCGCCCCTGGCGGCCGGCGCCTCCGCCGGCCGCTTCCACCGCCGCGACCAGCCCGGTCGCGGCGTCCTCGCCGAGCTGGAAGCGCACCGCCAATCCGGTGCCGAACCCGAGCCCGATCCCGCCCTGCATCAGCGAGGCACGGTTGATCGACTCCAGCGACTCGGCGTGCACGTCGACCCGCTCCGGCAGCAGCACGTCCTCGACGTCGTTGAATCGGCTGACCGTCCACAGCAGCCGCTCGTCGGTCGCGACGACGAAGTACGCGCGAACGAGCCCGGCGACGACCTGAGCTCGCACGACCTCGTCGTCGACGCCAAGCGGCACGGGGTGCAGGAACACCTCGCGATGACGCACCGCCGGCGGCGTTCCCGCGGCAGCCAGCGACTCGTAGCGGACGGCCAACCGCACGCGCTCGCCGCCACCGAGGACCGGAAGGAACGCGTCGACGATCGCGTGGTCGAGCGCAAGCTCGTCCGGGTGGTTGACGAACCCAACGGCCACCAGGTCATCGAGGAGCACGGCGCGGCGTGTCGCCTCGGCAGCCGCGTCGACTGGACGGTCGGACAAGCTCGCCGCCGAACGCGGCGGCGGCACATGGGCGTACTTCGGCTCGGGCGGCTCGGGTCCCTGCTGCTTGCTGGGAACCTTCGGCGGATCCATCTTGCGTGGCGGGTTGTCGTGCTTGTTCGGCGGAGGCGGCGTCCACGGGCGTGGCGGTGGGCCTGCCTCGCGCTTGGCACGGCGCCCGCGCTTGCCGGCCGCACCGGGAGCTGGCGCGGGCGCCGTCCACCCAGCGAGCGGAGCGGGCGCGGGCCTCCAGCCAGCCAGCGCTTGGTCATAGGCGTCGCGCAGCTCCCGAAGCTTCGCCGCAGCCTCATCCGGGAACCCCGGATTGTTGTCTGGGTGGTAGAGCCGCACCAACCCGCGGTAGGCGGCTTTGATCTCCGCTTCGGGCGCACCGAGCGCGAGCCCCAGCAGCTCAAACGGGTTCTGCGCACTCACGTGCGCCGCCGCCTGATCACGCGACCGTCGACTCGATCGATCCGAGGCCGGCAATCTCGATCCGCACGACGTCGCCCGAGGCCAGGCCGACCCGAGGCTCGCGCCCCCACGCCACGCCCGCTGGCGTGCCCGTGAGGATCACGTCGCCGGGCTGCAGCGCGGTGATCTGGGCGAGGTGGGCGATCAGGGCGGGCACGGGAAAGATGAGGTCGGCCGTGGAGGCGTCCTGACGCAGTTCACCATTCAGCCACGTCTGCAGGCGTAGGTTGTGCGGATCGCCGACCTCGTCGGCGGTCGTGATCCACGGCCCCCACGGGCAAAACGTGTCTGCCCCCTTGCCTCGCGTCCACTGGCCGCCCTCCTCGAACTGCAGGTCACGCGCCGATACGTCGTTGGCCACCGCGTAGCCGGCGACCTGCCCGCCCGGCCCCATCACGACGGCCAACTCCCCCTCGTAGTCGACGAACTCCGCGACCGCCGGCAGGCGGATCGGCCCAGCCGGACCGATGCTTGAACGCGAGAGCTTGGCGAACACCGTTGGGGCAGCCGGGACGTCATTCCCCAGCTCGCGGGCGTGGGCGGCGTAGTTGCGGCCGATCCCGAAGATTGCACCCGGCACCGGGACCGGCGCCAGCAGCTCAACCTCGTCGAGTGGCCACGACGGACCGGTCGGCGCGGGGCGCTCGGCCGGTGCCACCGAGAGCAGCCGCAACACCGGCCAGTCCGGCGAAAACGCGACTGCGGAGCCTCCCTCGACCGACACCGCAATCGGGGCCTGTGCCCCTGGCGGTCTGACGGTCGCAAGTCGCATCAAGCGATTGTCTCACCCGTTCGTTATTCTTGGGCGCGTGATCGTCGCAGTTGACCAAACCACCTGGGACCTCTGGGGCCAGATCGGCGTGTGGTTCATCCTGTTCCCGTTGTTCGTCGGGATCATCGGGACCTACATCTTCTTCCTGATCACCGCCGAACGCCGCCAGAACCGCGAGTTCGAAGGTCGCTGGGGCCTGAAGGCCAAGTCCAAGCGCGACGGCGAGTAGCTCTCCCCGCAGCTCGCCCCCGTGGACGACCTGCGCGGCAAGCTCCTCGTCTCCCACCCGAGGCTCGGCGAGCGGGCGTTCAGCCGAACGGTCGTCCTGGTCGCCGCCCACGATGAGGCCGGCGCCCTCGGACTGATCCTCAACCGCCCGACGGCGCTGACCGTCACCGAGGTGGCTCCGCCCGTCGCGGAGCTCCCGTGCGACGGCCTGATCTACGAAGGCGGCCCCGTCGAGCCAGACGGCCTCGTCGTCCTCGCCGACTTCCTCCCGTCGATCGAGGACCAGCTCGAGATCGACGGCACGCTCGGGCTCGTCCGCAGCGACAACGGCCCGCCGTCGCAGGTCGCGCCCCACATCGACCGCTGCCGCGTCTACGCCGGCCACGCCGGCTGGGCCCCTGGCCAGCTCGAGTCCGAGATCGCCGAGCAGGCGTGGCTCGTCACCGCGCGCGTGCCCGGCGACGTCTTCGGCGACACCGCCGAGCAGCTGTGGCTGCGGGTACTCGAGCGCCTCGGCGGCTCATTTGCTCAGCTCGCTCACCCACCGGAAGACCCGAGCGCCAACTAGCGAGGGTCGGCCGCTTCGGCCTACTGGAAGCCGCCGCCCGGGCCGTGGTGCTCCTCGACCTGCGGGATCTCCGAGCTGCCGACCGAGCCGTCTGCGGCTTTGAAGCCGGCCTGATCGAGCGCGGACTGCAGCGACGCCTCGTAGCTGGCGCTCGTGATCGTCGCGCCACTGACGGCATCGATCGCGGCCGACTGCTTGGAGAGTGCGCTCTCGCGCAGCAGTGGCGCCGCTGAGCTGCTGATCTGCACCGACTTGGGATCGTTGCCCTGCAGCTGCAGCGCCTCAACCTCGGTGATCTTGCCGCCGGCGATCGTGACCTTCACCTGCGCGTTGCCGTACTGGGTGGCGATCGCGTCGCCGGTGTAGGTCTTCGCGGCCGACGACGACGTGCTCGACGAGCTCTCGGCCGACGAGTCCGCCGCGGAGCTGCTCGACGACGACTCGCTGCCCGTCGACGAGTCGGTGGTGCTCGAATCCGTCGACGTGGAACCCGAGGTCGACGGGGTCGCCGACGACGACGCGGTGGCGATCGTCGGCTCGTGCGGTTGGAAGGCCAAGACGCCGGCCATGCCGGCGACGGTGGCTGAGAGAACGATGGGGGCTCTGCGCATGGTGATCTCCTGCTCAGGTAGCGAACGATTCGAAGTGGATGCGGGCCGGCGCCACGCCGGCGCCGATGAGGGCACGCCTCGCGCCATCCATGAAGCCCTCGGGGCCGCACAGGTACACGTCTCGCGTGGCAACGTCCGGGATGGCCCGGCGGAACGCGGCGGCCGTCATCGGGACGCGGTCACGCGGTCCGACGACGTCGTGGGCCCGGCCTCCACGCCGCCGCACCTCGTCGACGATCTCGTCGCGCAGCAGGAGGTCGTGCGGCGTGCTGCCGCGCAGGACGACGGCGACGTCGACGCGCTCGGGAAGATCCCCCAGCACCGACAGGATCGGCGCGGAGCCCACCCCCGCCGCCACGAGCAGCACCCGGTCGCTCTCGCGAGCGTCGGCCGTGAAGGCGCCGTACGGGCCCTCGATCGCCACCCGCGTCCCCACCGCAAGCTGGGCCAGGGAGCGCGAGTGATCGCCGAGATCCTTCACGGTGATCCGCAGCTGGCGCGCATCCGGCGTGGCCGACAGCGAGTACGGGTGGGCTTGCCACCACATGCCGCGGCGCAAGAACCGCCATTGCAAGAACTGGCCGCCGGCCACCGGAAGACGATCCAGGCGACGCCCTTCCAACACGACCGAGACGGCGCCGGGCCCCGCCGGCTCCACGGCGGCGACGCGCAGCTGGTGGCGCAGCGACCGCCAGAGGGGCAACAGGACGCGGCCCGCGACGACGAGCACCAGGGTCCCGACCCACAGGGCCGTCCACCAGAACGTGTTCGACGGGTGCCCGACGAACGAGGCGCCGGTGTCGACCTGGTGCGAGAACGAGAGGAAGAGCGCGAGGTAGGTGTAGAGGTGGACCGACCACCACGTCTCGTAGGCCATCCGGCGCCGGGCACGCTTGTAGGACGACACACCGGCCGCGATCAGGAAGGCCCCGCCGACGGTGGCGGCCAGGATCCCCGGGTACGTCCACAGGAGCTGGCCGAACTGGTGGAGCACTCCGTCGCTGGCGGCCTGCGCGTAGCCGACGGTGATGAGGATGCCGTGGGCGGCGAGCAGAAAGAGCGGGTAGGGGCCGAGCTTGCGGTGCCAGCGGATGAGGCGGTCCTGCCCGATCGCACGCTCCAGCGGCGGGACGCGGGCCACGAGGACGACCACGACCACCATCGCGTAGGCCGCGACGAGGCCCGTCATGCGGCCGGCCGCGGTGGCGAGCCCGCCCGCGGCCTCCAACGAACCCGCGCTCTCCGCCATCACGCCCAGCGCCAGGGTGATCCCGAGCCCCAGTCCGGCGACGACCGCGAGCAGGTCGACGACCCAGGGGCGGCGCCGCGCGGGCCGCCGCCCAGCCGACGGCCGGCGCGGCGTGGTCACGTCATGGCGAACGTCGGCGGCGTCGCGGCCGCGCCAATCAACCCAGAGGGAAGGACTCGTCATTGGGCTGCCTCCTGGAGAAGCGGGAACCCCGGTGTCGCGAGGATGCGCCCGCCGGTGAGGATGGTCAAAGATTCGTAGCCGCCGCGGAGCGTGGCGGCCCAGGCTGGCCCGCGCTGCCCCATCGCGTAGGCCGCGGTCGACAGCGCGTCGGCGGTCCCCAGATCCGGGCCCGCGACCGTCACCGAGAGCACGCCCGTCGGTGGGAGCCCCGTGTGGGGGTCGCGCACGTGCTCGCCGCGTTCGTAGGCGCCGGACGTCGCCACGGCTCCACCGCCCTCAAGGCGAAGTGCGCCCGCGAGCGCCGCCGGATCGAGCGGGTGTTGAATCCCGATTCGCCAGTGGCCCAGCGGGGCCGCGCCGCCCCGGCAGCTGACGTCACCGCCGCCCGTCACGCAGACGTTCGTGGCCCCGGCCGCAACGACCAGATCCGCGGCGCGCTGCACGGCCCAGCCCTTCACGAGCGCCGACGGATCAAGCGACCCGCCCGCCAGTGGGTCGAAGTAGCCGCCGGTCGTGCGGCGCAGCGCCTCGCAGCGGTGCAGGACCCAGCGCACGTCCTGCGACGCGTCGGCTCGACTCAGCTCGCCGCTTGCCAGGCGACTGATCTCGCTGGAGGCTCGGTAGGTCGAGAAGCGCGCGTCCACGTCGTGCAGCCAGCGGACGGCGCCCGCAATGCCAGCCGCAGCGTCCGCGCCGCCACGTACGTCGAACGACACGGCGGTGCCCATCACGTGCTCGACGTGGACCTGTCTGGCATGGGTTGCGGAAGCCATGCCAGCAGCATCAACCCGGACGGTTAACTCACCGTGGGCCTTTGCTGGGAGTTCCCTGAGCGCGGGGCGCCGGTATCTGAGCATTCCTGCCCGATTCGCGAAATTCGGGACGTTCGTACCGAAAACCGACCGCGGAACGGCCATTCCAGGGCGTTTACGGCCAGAACCGCCTTCAGCGAGCGCCGGGCACGCCGAGTTACCAGTCACCAGGTTCTCCAGGTGCGACCACTCCAGACCACGATCCGAACGCTCCTCGCAGTGTTCGCCGCCTCAGTGGCGGTCACGCCCTCCGCGGGGGCGGCGGTCTTGCACGTGACGGACGGCCCCGGGAATTGCACCACCCGCGCCCTCGGCTGCACGCTCCAGACCGCGCTCGGCGCTGCGGCCGCCGGCGACACCGTTCGCGTCCACTCGGGCGTGCACGGCGTGACGGGCATCGTCACCGACGGAGCTCCCGGCGTCAGCATCGAAGGCGCCCCGGACGAGTCCCGGCCGGTCATTGCGATCTCTGGACCAGCCAGCGGCCTGCAGCTACTCAACGGCACAGACCTCAGCGCCGTCGACGTGGTCTCCACCGGGACGGTCGGGATCACCGCCCTCGGGGGGATCGTCGAGCGCGTGCGCGTCTCTGCCAACGGGCCCTCGATCGCCGGCGTTCGGCTTGGCAGTGGCGCGATCCTGCGCAACAGCACGGTCAGCGTGAACGGGACCGGATCCGTCGGCGTGCTGGTGTCGACCGGCGGAGGCCTCACGCAGCTGCGCGGCACGTCGATCTTGGCCACGGGAAGCCTCGGCAGTGCCCTCCACGTCGAGCCGTCCGGGCCCGGGTTCACCAGCAGCCTGCGGGCCGTCAACTCCGTGTTGCGAGGCTACGGCGGCGCGCTCGACGTTCGCGCCGTCACCACGAACCTTGAGACGGCGACGGTGGTGCTCGACCACTCCGCGACCACCGACGCCGGCCGACAGGCCGTCGGCCCAGGATCGGCGATCGACGACAGCCGCAAACCGATGACGGCCGAGCCGCTGTTTCAAGACCGCGGCAACATGGATCTTCGCCAGCAGGCAACCTCACCTACGATCGACGCGGGTACCGCCGACCTCGACGGCGACGGTGAGGTCGACAGCGCCGACGCCACTGCCGCCGGCGAGACCGACCTCGACGGCACGCCACGCCAGCTCGGCCTCCCAGACATCGGCTCAGATGAACGCGAGATGCCGCCGATCGTGCTCTCGGCCGAGCCCTTGGTGACGGCCGGACGCCTCACCCTGCGCGTCGTCGTCCAGCCGCGCGGCCTGGAGACGCTGGTCACGGCTGAGTGGTCGGCCGGCGTCGACGACGCGACGACGTCCACAACGGTCGCCGCGTCCGGCAACGACCCCGTCGCCGTCGACATCCTCATCAGCGACGTCCCCGCCGGGACCAAGATTGCCATTCGCGCCCGGGCCTCCAACAGCGCCGGCACCACGACCTCTCAGGCCACGACCGTCGCGACGCCCTCCGAGACGACGAGCGCCACGACCACCACGGAGAGCCCGACCGCACCGACGGCGACCCCGGCGGCGCCGATCACCGGCGGACTCCCAACGCTCGTCAAATCGAGCCTGCGCTCGCATTGGGGCATCGTCGATCTCACCCTGCGATGCAGACACACCGTGCCCTGCCGCGGCATCGTCGTGATCACGCGCCTGGGCAAGAGCACGCGCTGGAGCCCGTTCCAGATCGCAGCCGGGGCAACCGCGACCGTGAAGGTCTCGCTGACGTCAAGCCAGACGCGTCGACTGAGAGCCGCCGGCAAACGCGGCGTTCGCTCACTCCTGGAAGTCCGCTCCACGCAGATGGGCAGCACCTTCTCGGCCTTGCGACTCGTCGCCAAGCCGGACGCCGCAAAGCCCCGCGCCAAATAGCCCCGCGAGGGGTCGAGCCTGGCTCAGACCTCCCCAGGGCTGAACGTGTCGCACTCGCCCGGGGCACCGGTCTGGAAGCCCTGACCGAACCAGAGACGCCGCTGCTCGGAGCTGCCGTGCGTGAACGTGTCCGGGCGGACGGTTCCTGCGCGGGCCTGCAGCCGGTCGTCGCCGACGGCCTCCGCGGCGGCCAACGCCTCCTCGAGGTCTCCCGCCTCAAGCTGGCCGTTCTGCTGGGCGGCGTGCCCCCAGACCCCGGCGTAGCAATCGGCCTGCAGCTCGGTGCGGACGGACGTCCCCTGCGGGCCCGCTGCGACGCCTGGATTCTCTTGCTCGATCTGGCGGACGCGTTCAAACGTGCCCGTGAGGTTCTGCACGTGGTGCCCGAGTTCGTGGGCGATCACGTACGCCCAGGCAAAGTCGCCGGCGGCGCCGAGTTCGTCACGCATCTGTCGGTAGAACGACATGTCGAGGTAGACGCGCTGATCGGCCGGGCAATAGAACGGCCCGCTGGCGCTGGTGGCGGTTCCGCAACCGGTCTCGACGGCCTGCCGGAACCGCACGACCTGCGCGCGGGTGTACTGCTGGCCGGCCTCAGCGAAGAGGCGCGTCCAGACGTTTTGCACGTCGACCGCGACGGCGCCGGTGAACTTCGCGAGTTCGTCGTCCTCGGGCGTATCTGGGTAGTTGCCGGTGCCCGGGTCAGCGGCGACCGTCTGATCGAACTCGGTCGGGACGTCGAACTTTCCGCCCGACAGCACCTGCAGGAGGAGGACCACGACCACGGCGACCAGGCCCACGCTGCCGCCACCGATCGCCGCGCCACGGCCGCGGCGCGATCCGGCCGGAGCACCCGCGTCGACCATGTCGCCGGGGCCGTCCACGCGATTGACCTTCACGAGCGCGCCTTCGTCATGGCTTGGCACGGTAGCGCTCGAGGCGACGGCCGCAGCGTGCGCCCACCGTTCAGATACCGGCGGTGGCGCTCGGCAGCCTCGGCCGCTTGTTGGGAGCTGGGCAAGTCGAATAGGGTCGTATGCCCATGCGCAGCACCTCGATTCGCCTGCTGCTGACGGCCTTGTGCGGACTCCTCGTGGTAGCCGGACTGGCGTTTGCCGCCGTCTCCTCAACCGGGAGCCTGACGACCGCCCGTACCCAGCTCACCGCGACGGCACTCCCCGCCGGCGGCGCGACGACGCAAACGGTGCTCGCGGCCGGCGGCTTCAACGCGGCCGGCGTGCCACTCGCGACGGCCGAGCGCTACGACGTGACGACAGGTGCGTGGACGGCTACGGGCCCGATGACGGCCGCGCACGCCGATCACCACGCCGTCCCCCTCCCCTCTGGGAGCGTGTTCGTCGTCGGTGGGCGCTCGCTGGTGCGCGGCGCCATCGTGGTCGACTCCCAGAGCGCCGAGCAGTACATCCCGGCGACGAATACTTGGACGGGCAGCGCAACGAAGCCGACGGCGGGCGTTGACGACACCGCGACGCTCGTGCCGTTCCGTGCTGGGCCGCGCGTCGTCGTCGCGGGCGGGCGCCCCACGGGCGGCGCGGCCGTCGGCACCGTCGAGACGTACGACCCGGCGACCGACGTGTGGGCGCCCATCAGCGACATGCTCCTGGAGCGGCGCGGCCACGCCGCCGTCACCCTGCCCGATGGTCGGCTGCTCGTCGCCGGCGGGTTCAACGCCAACGGCGGGCTCACGGCCACCACCGAGATCTACTCCGACCTGACCAACACGTGGACGCCCGGGCCGGCGATGACGATCCCCCGTGCGGACTTCACGCTGTCGGTCGTCGACGGCACCCACATTCTGGCGGCCGGCGGGATCACGAACGTGGTCGGCGGCCCGACGGCTGCCACGGCCAGCGCCGAGGTGCTCAACCCCACGAGCGGTGGCTGGCAGAGCGCCGGCTCGATGGCCGTAGCCCGCTCCGGCCAGCAGGCCACCGTCGTGCGCGGCGGCTGGGTCGTCCTGACGGGTGGCACGAACGCCGCCGCACCGGACGGCCTCGACAGCGCGGAGCAGTGGACACCGACGAACGGCTGGGGTGGCCTCTACAACCTTGGGGGCGCGACGGCGATCGGTGGCGCGCGCGTCGGCCACGGCGCAGCGGCGATCCCGCAGTCCGACGAGGTCCTGGTCGTTGGCGGTGGAGCGCTCCCCTCCCCTCCCGGCGTCGTGTCCGCAACGGCCGCCCGCTGGTCGCCAGACCGGCCGGTGGTGGTGGCACCAACCACGACGTCCACGACCACACCGACGCCGACCCCAACGACGCCGCCAGCGGTCGTCCCGGTCCAGAACCGCTCGCTGGTCGCGGCGACGGTCAGCGGCAGCGTGTTCGTGCGCATCGGCAAGACCGACGAGTACCGCGAGCTGCGCCCCGGCGAGCCCGTCCCGGTCGGCACCGTGCTCGACACCTCAGACGGCCGCGTCCAACTCGTCGCCGCCATCGGCGGCGGCGTGCAGACCGCCTGGTTCTGGGGCGGCACCTTCACCGTCCTGCAGCCCAAGGGCGCCGGCGGCTACGTCGAGATCCGCCTCTTCGGCAAACCCGTCTGCAAGAAGGCCTCGAAGAAGGCCACCAGGCTCGTCAAGCGCAAGAAGAAGCCGAAGGTCTGGGGCGACGGCAAGGGCAAGTTCCGCACCAAGGGCGCCAACAGCTCAGCGAGCGTCAGCGGGACGAAGTGGCTCGTTGAGGAGCGGTGCACCGGCACGTTTACCAAGGTCGAACGCGGCTCCGTCAAGGTGCGCGACTTCACCAAGCGCAAGACCGTCACCGTCAAGGCTGGCAAGAACTACCTGGCCCGGCCGCCTCGGCGGTGACGCCAGTGCGTAGGCTCGCGGCGTGAGAGCCAAGCGCCAGCGTCTGCGAACGACGACGTTCCTGGTCGTCGCGGCGTTCGCCGCGCTCGTCGCGGGCGCAGTCCACGCCCTCGTCGTGATGGAGCGACTGGAGTTCGACTCGATCGACATGCGCTTCGACCTTCGGGGCACCCAGCCGGCCCCGGAGCGCGTGGCCATCGTCGCCGTCGACGACAACACCTTCTCGGCGCTGCCCCAGCAGTGGCCCTACCCCCGGTCGATGCATGCGGAGGTGATCAAGCGGCTCAAGGCCGACGGCGCCAAGGTCATCGCCTACGACGTGGAATTCAACGAGGCCTCGACGCCGAAGGAAGACAACGCGCTGATCGCAGCCGTCGACGAGCACCGGCCGATCGTGTTGGCCACCAGCGAGGTCAGCGACCGAGGCGAGTCAACGGTCCTGGGCGGGCCCGACGTCGTCGAGAGCGTCGGCGCCCGCACCGGCCACACCGGGTTCAGCCCCGACGCCGCCGAGATCTACCGGACCGTTCCCTTCTCGCAGAGTTCGCTGAAGAGCTTTGCGGTGGCCACCGCAGAGGAGATGACGGGGAAGCCAGTCAGCGACGAGCGGTTCACGGAGGAGGGCAACGAGGCGTGGATCGACTTCGCCGGCCCGCCGGAGTCGGTGCTGACCGTGCCGTTTGTCGACGTCCTGCAGGGCAGATTCAAGCGGGGCACGTTTGAGGATCGCGCCGTGGTCGTCGGCGCGAGCGTCGCGCGACTGCAAGACATTCACGCGACGTCGACGACCCGCAAGGGCGAGCTGATGTCTGGGCCCGAGATCCAAGCCAGCGCGATCGACACCGTGCTGCGGGGCCTGCCGATCCAGTCGGCGCCTGGCTGGTTCTCCGCGTTGCTCGTCTTCGCCATGTCGGTCGCCATGCCACTGATCGCGATCTTCGTGCGGTTCGGGGTGGCGCTGGCGGTGGCGGCGGCGTTGGCCGTGGCCTACTTCGTCGCTGCGCTGCTCATCTTCAACGCGGGCACCATCATCCCCCTCGCGGTTCCGCTCTTCGGGCTTGCCGTCGCGACCGTCTTCTCCACGGCCGGCCACGCGCTGATGTCTGCCGCCGAGCGCCAGCGCACGCGTGACGTGTTTGCGCGGTTCGTGCCGGCGGCGGTCGTCGACGACGTGCTCGCCCAGGTCGGCGACGACCTGCGCCTTGGCGGCCCAGCGGCGCGAGGGCACGGTGCTGTTCTGCGACCTGCGCGGGTTCACGTCGTTCGCCGAGCGCCTGGAGCCAGACCGCGTGATCGACGTCCTCAACCAGTACCTGTCGGAGATGAGCGACGCGATCATGGAGCGCGAGGGCACGATCGTCGCGTTCATGGGCGACGGGATCATGGCCGTCTTCGGCGCGCCGCTTGCCCGCGACGACCACGCCGACCGGGCCGTCGCGGCCGCCCAGGACATGCTCACCGTGCGTCTCCCCCGGTTCAACGACTGGCTGTTCAAGCACGGCTTCGAGGACGAGTTCAGGATGGGCATCGGCCTGAACTCCGGATCGGTCATGAGCGGCAACGTGGGCTCCAGCACCCGCGTCGAGTACACCGCGATCGGCGACACGACGAACACGGCGTCACGGATCGAGTCGATGACGAAGGACGAGGGCCTGCAGCTCCTACTCTCCGGAGCCACGCGGGCGGCGATCACCGACGAGGCCGTCCGCGCGACCCTGCGCGAGGTCGCCGAACGCGCCGTCCGTGGCCGTGACGAGCCGATCGTGGTCTGGACGCTCGCCGACGGCTGACGGCTAGTGCCACTCGCCGAGGAACCAACTCGCCGGGCAGCCGGTGCGGTTCCCTGGGCCAAACGGGCTAGCGCCCGAGCGGAATCGCGACCGCGGCCCGTCGCCCCACCGCACGCCCAGGCGGTACCACGGCTCGGCCTCGACTCGGGTCACGGCCTCGGCGTTCCACGTCGGCACGATCTCGGCGCGGGCCAGGCTCTTGGCGCACACGTCGAAGGGGCGTTGGCGCTGCCAGCCGCCCGTCGGGTAGCTGGCGTGGGAGCCGCGGGCGGAGAAGACGACCGGGCGGTTCGGGTGGTCGTCGACGCGCGGCACGTCGTCCCACGCGAGGGTCTTGTAGCCGCCGTGAGCGTGGTACGCCACGTGGCCTGGCGTGCCGTCCGGGTCGAGCCGCAGCACGATGCGCTCCCAGTCGCCCTCGTGAGACATCAGCGCGTTGCGGAACATCCACGAGACGCCGTGGTTGTCGGCGAAGAAGAACCAGTACGTCACGGCCAGGGAGCCGTCTGGCAGGCGCGTCACCTCGGAGAGGAGCGGCGGCTTGGGTCGGCGCCCGCGCGCGAAGGCGTCTGGAAGCGGCGGCCCGACCAGCACGAGCCGACCCTCGACGGCGCCGGCGCTGACGGCTCCGTCGACGAGTGCCTGCGCTGGCCCGAGTGGGATCGTCCGCTTGGCTTTGGGCCCGACGCCGAAGCGACGCTTCCCGCGGCGGTCGATGTGAAACGCCTGACGGACCCCCAAGAACCCGCCCGGGTCGGTCGGCCAGTAGGGCTCGTTGGGGTGCAGGGCAAGGAGCGGCGCATGCGCGAGGATCGCGGCCTCAAGCGCGTCGGTCTCCGTGGGCGTCGGCGTAAGCGTGCCGTCGGTCATAGACACGAGCGTTCAACAAGTTCGCTGCAAAAGCAACAACCTTTTTCATTTGCTGGACGACGTTTGCGGGGCGTCGTCCCGTCAGCGTCGCCGCGAGCGACTCGGCGTGGCCGTGACGCCGCCTCAGACCTCGCTGGGGCTGAAGCTGTCGCACGACGCCGGTGACCCGGAGCGGTAGCCGACCATGAACCAGCGGGTGCGCTGCTCGGAGGTGCCGTGGGTGAAGAGATCCGGGTCGACGACCTCCTTGCCGGAGAGCCGCTGGAGTCGGTCGTCGCCGATGGCTGAGGCGGCGTGCAGGGCACCGCGGAAGTCCTGCTCGCTGTACTGGCCGCGCTGCAGGGCCGTGTGGGCCCAGACGCCCGAGTAGCAGTCGGCCTGCAGCTCAGCGCGGACGGCGGCACGGCTATCGCCTTTGCCGGCGTTGGTGTCCTGGTCACGGAACGCCTGCACCTGCTCCAGCACGCCAGTGACCTGCTGCACGTGGTGGCCGAACTCGTGGCCAATCACGTAGGCCCAGCCGGCGTCGCCGAGCTCGCCCATCGCGCGGCGCATGTCGCGGTAGAAGGTCATGTCGAGGAAGATGCCGTGGTCGATCGGGCAGTAGAACGGGCCGATGCCCGCCGGCGCCGGGCCGCACCCCGTTGGGATCTCGCCGCCGGTGGTCTGCCTCACCTTGGCCAGCTCGTAGCGCTTGCTGGCCTGGGCGAAGAGCGTCTTCCAGACACCTTGGACGTCGCTTGACACGAGCGCGGTGAACGTCGCCAGCTCGGCATCGCTGGGCTCCATCGGGAACGGCGTGGTGGCCGCCGGCGCCGAGACGCTCGCCACGAACGACGGAGGCACGTCGTAGCCCTCGTCTCGGCTGAGGAAGAGCCCGAGGGCGACGCCGCCCGCAGCCACGACGAGGACCAGGGCGAGCAGGGCGAGGCGACGCATCGGGCACGGAACCTACCGGCGGCGCCAGCTGCCGAACATTGGCCGGACCGACCACCCAGAACGACGACGGGCGCCCACCTTGCGGTGAGCGCCCGTCGTGCATGGCCTGTGCGGAGTGGTGCCTCCGCGCGACTGAGAGTCAGGCATTCGGGCGGCGAACCGCCCAAAGGGGTGGAGTTACCGGATGCGGTAACCCGAGATCGCGCGGCTGATGACGAGGCGCTGGATCTCCGAGGTGCCCTCGAAGATCTCGTAGATGCGCGAGTCGCGGTGCATGCGCTCGACGGGGTACTCGCGGGTGTAGCCCACGCCGCCGAGGATCTGCATGGCCTCGCCGGTCGCCCAGGTGGCAACCTGGCCGGCCTTGAGCTTGGCCATCGAGCCTTCTGCGTTCTCGAACTTCGGGGTCTCGCCGCGGAAGATGCCAGCACCCATCCAGGCTGCGCGCCAGACGAGGAGGCGAGCGGCGTCGATCTCCATCTTCATGTCGGCGAGCTTGAACGCGATCGCCTGGTTGTCGATGATCGGGCGACCGAACTGCTCACGGCCCTTGGCGTACTCGAGGGCGTAGTCGTAGGCAGCGCGAGCGATGCCGAGTGCCTGAGCGCCGACGGTCGGGCGGGAGGCCTCGAACGTGGCCATCGAGGCGTTGCCCTTGGAGCGGGTGCCTTCACGGGCGCGGGCGAGGCGCTCGTCGAGCTTCTCCTTGCCGCCGAGGAGGGCGGAGCCGGGGACGCGGCAGTCGTCGAGGAGGACGTCAGACGTGTGCGAAGCGCGGAGGCCGTGCTTGTACATCTTGGAGCCCTGCGTGATGCCGGCCGTCTCGTCCTTGGAGATGACGAACGCAGCGTGGCCGCGAGCCTTGAGGCTCGGGTCGACGGTGGCGATGACGACGTGGACGTCGGCGATGCCGCCGTTCGTGGCCCAGGCCTTCTGGCCGTTGAGGACCCACTCGCCGGTCGCTTCGTCGTACTTGGCCGTCGTGCGGATGGCGGAGACGTCGGAGCCGGAGGCCGGCTCGGAGGAGCAGAAGGCTGCGACCTTCACGTCGTCCTTGGTGCCGAAGCAGCGCGGGAGCCACTCGCCGATCTGGTCGCCGGTGCCCTGGCCAAGGATCGAGGCGACGGCGAGCGTGGTGCCCATGATCGCCATGCCGATGCCGGCGTCGCCCCAGAAGAGTTCTTCCTGGACGACCGGGAGGGTCAGACCGGTCGGGTCGGCCCAGAGCTGTGCGAGGCCGTCGAGCGAGTAGAGGTCGATCTTGGCGGCCTCCTGGATGATCGGCCAGGGAGTCTCTTCGCGCTCATCCCACTCGTGCGCGGCGGGGCGCACGGTGTTGGCGGCGAAGTCGTGGATCCACTCCTTGACGGCGAGCTGGTCCTCGTTGAGCGCGAACCCGATCTGGGTCGTCGGCGCCTCGGTCTCAGTGGTGCTCATGGGGTTCCTCGACAGGGAAAACGTGATTGAACGGAAATCGGCGGCGACGGACGGCGCCGCGATCTACGAGCAGTGTAACCGACGTTTACACCGGGCGTCTACCCATCGTTCGAAAAGGGGTTACGATAGGCACGTGGCCGTTGGCGCAAAGCAATCCCAGAACCGGCGTGAGCGCCGGGCGGAGATCATCGACGCGACCCGCGCGTTGCTCGACAAGCAAGGCGTGCAGGACGCCCCGATCGATCAGATCGCCCGCGAGGCTGGGATCAACAAGGCCCAGATCTACCGGTACTTCGAGAGCAAGGACGAGCTCCTCGCCCTCACCCTCGATCGTTACTTGGAAGAGCTCGACGCCGAGCTCGGCAAGCACGCGACGATCGCCGATCCCGTCGAGCGCCTCGACGAGCTGATCGCCACCCTCATCGACTACACCGCCGACCACCCGGCCTTCCTGGACTGCACTTTCGCGCTGCTGCGCCAGCCAGCCGGCGAGCTCACGGCCGCGATGAGCGAGGGCGCGATGTTCCGCCTCGGCCGCGCCCTTGGCCGCAGCGTCGATCACCTCGCCGCCGTCCTGCGCGACGGGCATGAGGTCGGCGTCTTCGTCGCCCACGACCCGGAGACCCTGGCGAACCTGCTCTGCGCCCAAGCCCTCGGCATCATGCAGCTCCTGCGCGTCGGCGCCGGCGTGCGCATGACCGGCGGCGGCTTTCCAGAGATCTTCCCGCTCGACAAAAGCCTCGTCCGCGAGGCCTGCCGCAACGGCGTCCTGGCGAGCGTCGGCGCGAGCCGCCAGCGCGCGAAGTAGCCGGGGCTCGCGGCGTCCCGACGCCGATGATCCTCAAATCGACGGCGACGACTGAGCGCGGCGCATCTCGTGCTCGAGTTGCCCGGCCACCTTCTTCACCTGCGTCGCCCAGCGGTGTTGCGCTTCTTTGACATCGGCGGCACCTTTGCGCATCGACGACGCGGCGTCCTGGAGTCGCGCGGCCGCCTGCCGTAGTCGTCCTGCTTCGCTGATCGACGCTGCAGCCGCGATCGCGATGAACGGCCCAGACCCGGCGGGTTTGGTGCGCTCCATCGCGGACGCCTGGGACTCCAGCTCGGAGATGAGCGACAGCAGTTGGCCCGCGCCTTCGAGCATCTCCCCCGGGTCGCCGGGCGGCTTTGGACCGACCATCGCCTGCGCTTGAGCGGTGAACGACGACATGGTCAGGCGGCTCCGGTGCCGGTGGCCGCTTCGAGCTCGTCGGCGTAGCGCCGGAACGTGTCTGCGAAGGGCGCCTTCTCGTTGTACGCGTAGTCGGCGGCGCTGCGCATCTCGCTAGTCGCACGCTGGACCTTGCCCGCGGCGAGCAGCACGAGCGCCGACTGCCAGCGCCACTGGTCGTCGACGTACAGCCAGTCGAGCAGGATCTCGTGGAGCCAGAACCGCTCGATGTTCCTGCCCGCGTCGAGCCGTGCCTTGGCCTTCGCGATCGCGGCGTCGACATCGCCCTCGGCCTTCAGACCGTCCCACCACGTCTCGACGTCGGCGCGGAAGTCCGGCGGCACGGCGCGTCCTGCCTGGTGCGCATCGACCACGGAGCGCAATCGGCGCGAGACCGACGCGAGAATGGCGAGGCGCTCGTCGCGGTCGAATGCGATCGATTCGAACTCCCGCGCGTCCGGCTCGTCGAGCATCAGCCCGATCAGCGGCAGGAGCAGCTCCGCAAGCCGGAGCGCGGCGTCGCGGCCATCGCTCTGGCGGACCGAGGCCGCTGCAAAGACGAGTGCGGCCGGGTAGTCCGAGTCATCGACGGCGTGCAGAACCGTCCGACGAGCGGTGGGGTCCGGGTCGACGTCGGTCACGACGTCGGCGGCGGCGCGCCAGCCATCGTCGAAGGTGGCCCAGCGGGAATCGGGGATGTCGTCACTCACGAGCATGGCTCCGGGCTGATGGTGCAACGGGCGATCACGGCTTGGCGTTCGGGGCGGGCGGCGGGGCGTCGGTGACATTGCTCATCGGGCCTTTGGGCGGGTACGCGGTGACGACGCGCCCGTCGGGGCGCACGACCACCTCGATCTCCACGCCGTCGACGGTGTCAACGATCTTGCGCAGCGGCTCTGGCGGAACCGCCAGCGGACGGAGCTTCTCATGCCGCGAGGCGATCTCCGCAACGGCGTCGAGAATATGTTCGTCGGACCAGCCCTTTGGGAACAAGGTCTTCCGCGGTTGCCCAGGTGGGCGATGGCCACCCTGGTAGACCCAGCCGTTCTTCTTGCTCCAGAACTTCTCGCCGTCGAGGATGTGGCGCTCGGTCTTCGGCGCCACGAGCATGTTGCGAGCCCGCCGGATGCGCTGCACCCGCTGATTGGCGGTCTCGACCTTCTTCGCCGCCCCGCCGGCGCCGCCGCCCGCGTCGGCGGCGTGGTGGATCTTGTTCGCCCACTTGCCGCCCGTCGCGCCCCACCCAAGGAACGGCACCATTCCCGCGAAAGACAGGGCAGCATTGGCTTCGTCTCCGCGGAGGCCGTAGATCAGGCCGTTGATGCCGTCGGCGGGCTCACCGAGTCCGGGCACGAGTCCGAGCGCGTCGAGCCCGAGCTGGGTGCCGTCGAGCGCCGTGCCGCCGTACCTGGAGGCCGCGTCACCGAGCGCGTCGAGCACACCACCGAGCCCAAGGAAGCCGTTGTCTCGCTTGGCCGCCTGAGCGGACGCGGGCGATCCCACCTTCCCCATGTGCTCCTCTTCCCAGGCACTGAGCGTCCGCAGGTCGCTCACGCGGATGTCGCCCGCGGCCACCCGGGCGAAGATCGCACGACGGCGGAGCTCTCGGGCACGTGGCGAGACTCGGGCCGAAACGCCAAGCACCATGGTCCGCGCCTCACCGATGGCCGCATCGACCTGGCCCTTGATCGCCGGCGGCGCGCCAGCCGAGAGCGCCGGAGTCATACGCCCCGAGACGCCGGTCAGCGCCGGCTGCAGGGTAGCGAGCGCGCCCGCAGACCGATCGAGGTCGGCATCGTTGAGCGAGATCCGCACGACGTCAGCTCGCCGAGCGGGAGTTCACGAACGACCGGGACACTGCTGCGGAGCGTATCGCTGCTTCACGATCGCCTCGCCGGTGACTAGGGGCTCGGCGGCTCGCCCTCGTCGGCGGGCTGTTTGTTGTACCAGTCCGTCAGCCTTCGCCCGAGCAGCGGCGACAGGGTTGCGGCGAGCTGGTGGGCCTCGTCGTCGGCGGCTTGGCCGTCCATGCCGAGGACGTCGTGGGCCAGGCGGCGGGCGGCTCGGCGGCGAGTCGAGAGGACGAGCGCGGTGCTCATGCCGTCGGCGGTGAGCTTGAGGGGGTGGCGCTCGATCAGGCCCATCGTCTCCAGGCGGCCGATCATCTCGTGGGCCGACGGCGTGCTGACGCCGAGCTTGCGGGCTACGGCGGCGGCCGTCAGGCGGGGCTCATCGCGGTCGACCTCGAAGATCGCCAGCAGGTAGCGGGCCGTCGAGACGGTCGCGGCGACGCAGGGGTGAGCCTCCGTCGGCGGGATGTCGTGATGGGTTCTCGGCACGAGATTGAAGACCGAGGCCGCCGGAAGGCAGGCGTCCTCGTCGCCAGAGGATAGCCCTTGGCGCCCCGGAGGCGGAAGGGGTTTTCGTTTATCGGTCATCAGGTGCGTCGTGGTGGTCGCTGGTGCCGCGCTTCCAGTAGCCCGTCACCTTCGTCGCGCCCTTCGCCAAGCCACGCTCGTCGCGAAGGTGACGACGCAGCGTGCGGGCCGCGCCGGCCTCGGTCGCCACCCAGGCGTAGCCGTCGCCCTCGGGGAGTTCGAGCGCCTGGATCGCGTCGACGAGTGCCTCACCGGGCGCTCGGCCAGCGCGGTGGAGCCAGACCAGGTCGACCGCCGCGCCGGCCTGGAGCTGAAGCTCGTCGGCCGGGCCCTCGACCTCGATGCGCACGACCACCGGGACCTCGGTCGAGAACTCTTCCAGCCTCCGAGCGATCGACGGGATCGCCGCCTCATCGCCCGCCAATAGGTACCAGTCGGGCTCGCCGTCAATAACGCCCGAGCCACGCGGGCCCACCTGCCCCACGGTCGTGCCTGGCTGCGCGCCAGCCGCCCAGGTCGCCCCGGGCCCGTCGCCGTGGACGACGACGTCGATCACGAGCTCGCCAGCCACGGCGTCGAAGCGGCGCGGCGTGTAGTCGCGCATCGGCGGGCGCTCGGCCGAGCGGCTGATGCCCTGCGCCCCCAGCTCGGGGAGTTCGATCTCGGTCTGCCCGGGGAACGGGAAGATCAGCTTGATGTGGTCGTCCGGCGACGCGCTTTCGAAGCGCTCCAACGGACCAGTCAGCGTGAGGCGGCGCAGCGACGGCGTGAGGTCCTCCGCGGCCGTGACCGTCAGCAGACGCACCTCGAGCTCGTGGGAGATTCGCTCGATCGTGAACGTCATCGGGTGATTGCCGCTTCCTGCTTGACGGTGTCTTCGCCGTTGGCGTCGGTGAGCGTCACGACCACGTTCAGCGTCTTCTTGCGCGCCAGGAGCGTGAGCCCGTCCTTGGTCAGGGCGAGCTGCGCCTTCGCGGTGCCGAGCTTGTCGGCGAAGTAGGCGTCCGTCCGGGTGACGGGCCAGCGCTTCTTCTTGCTCTTGCCGATCTTGTACGCGTTCTTGGTGCGGATGCTCACCGTGCCGGCCGAGCCCTGAGCGCCCGCCTGCAGCCGCAACCTGACCTTCTTCTTGGAGGCCGTGCGCTTGAGCACCGTTTCGGCGAGCCAGATCGGGCCGGGCGGCGTGGTGGCGACAGGTGCCGTCGGCACTGGCGGCGTCGGCGTCGGGCCTCCGGTCTGCGGGGGCGTGGGCTGCCCCGCGGGTTGCGCCTCGACGGTGAACGTCGCATGGAGCGAGCGCAACGTGTCGCCGGCCTGCTTGGAACCGGTGAGCACGCGCACCCAGTGCCGGCCCGGCGCCAGCGGCGTGATGGCCGAGACTCGTGCCAGATTCATGGTGCTGCTCACGGTGCCGTCGGCCGCAGCAGTGACGGTGCCCCACTCATCGGGCGCACCCGGATTGTCGGCCACGGCGATGTCGCCGTCGTCGACCTTGACCATCAGCACCTCGCCCTTGCCATTGGTCGTAAAGCCGGTCCCGCTGAAGGCGAGGGTGCCGCCAGCGGCGACGGTCGGCGTGGAGATGGTCAGCGTCGCGGCGGAACCCGGATTGTTGTCGGGACGCGGATCGGCGGCGACGGCCACCGCCGCACCGCTCATGGCCATCGCGAGCGCCAGCGGGGCGACCCGCCGCACCAGCGCCGATCGCAGCATGGCCGTCACTTCGTCACCTTGAAGCTCTTGCTCTTCACGCTCGTTGCCGGCTTGGCCGCGAGGAACCGCAGCCAGTGGCTGCCGGCCTTGATCTGCTTGGGGATCGTGACGTAGCCGGAGAACTTCTTGTTCTTGATCGGGAAGGTCGCGAGGATGATGCCGTCGTCGATCTTCACGGTCACGGTCGCGCCCTTTTGGGTGCGCGAGCCCTTGCTCTTCCAGTTCGACCCCGTCACCTTGATGCGGCCGCCAGCCTTCACCGAGGTAGTCGAGAGCGTCACCTTGGCGCCGTTGCTCTTGGTCTTCGCGCCACCGGGCGGCACGGCGCCAGCGCCCTGCGGCAGCGCCAGCGCGCTCGCGCCAACCCCAATCGCGCCCGACACGAGCACGGCCGCCAGGCGACTGGGGCGCACGGCGGCGCTGGTGCGGGAGGATCGGGTGGTGCGGACGGTCGACATGGGGCCTCCGGGCTGCGGATCGAGGGAGAGCGGTGCGGCCCGAGCAGAGCGTCAGAGGGCCGACCGCACGAAAGAAAGGTTAGCCTAACCTTATGTTGATGGCCTCCCCCCGCCCCGTCACGTTCGTGGCGCTCACCCTGCTCACCGTGTGGCTCGCTGCCTGCGGTGGCAGTGCCGGGACCACAAGCGGCGGCGCCGACGCGACGACCGGTGGCAGCCGGACGATCACCGACGCCAAGGGCACGCAGGTGACGCTGCCAGCCAAGCCCGTTCGCGTGCTCCCGCTCAGCGAGCCGACGCTCGACGCGACGATCGCCCTCGGGCTCAAACCGATCGCGACGACCGCCGGCCGCGGCCAGAACGCGATCCCGGCCTACCTGCAGCCGCGGGCCAAAGGGATCGAAAGCGTCGGCGGCCTCGGGACGCCCAACCTCGAGCAGGTCGCCCAGCTCGCGCCAGACGTGATCCTGCTCGACGGCACCGCCTTCCAGGACGCGGCCGTGATCGACAAGCTCCGCAAGATCGCCCCGACCGTGTTCGTCAGCAAGACCGGGCAGGACTGGCGAACGGCCTTCGAAGGCACGGCCGACGCGCTCGGGCGCGCGAGCGAGGGCGCCGACGTGCTCGCTGCCTACGACCAGCACGTCAACGAGACCAAGCTCGCCATCGCGCCGCGCGTCGACGAGACCGTCAGCGTCGTGCGGTGGGCCGGGATCGGGCTGCCGGCCGTCCTGATGAAGGAACTCTGCTCCGGCCGCGTCCTCACCGACCTCGGACTCCCGCGGCCCGAGTTCCAAGACGAGATGGGCCCCGGCCACACCGTCCCGGTGAGCCTTGAGGAGCTCGAGAAGATCGACGGCGACTGGATCTTCTTCGGCGCGCTGGGCGGGGGCGGCGTCGACGCCGGGGGCGTCGACACGCCGGCCGACGTGGAGTCGGCTCGAGACGCGATCGAGACGGCGCGCGAAACCCCGGGCTTCTCACGCCTGAAGGCCGTGCAAGCCAACCACGTGGTGCCCGTCGACGGGTCGGCGTGGACGAGCGCCGGCGGGCCGATCGCCGCGAACGTGATCGTCGACGACGTGGCGCGCAACCTCGGCTCGTGACGCCCGGCTCCCAGCTCCCCATCGAACACCTCGCCAGCGACGGCACGGTGCTGCCCGCGCACATCACCTCGTCGCGTGGCGCCGTCGACGCGGCCGCAAAGCCGAGCCGGCCGCCCCGCGTGCCCAAGACGCCACCGCCGGTGATCGTGAAGAGCCCGTCGATCGTGGAGCTCTCCGAAGCGATCCGCGCCGCGGCCAGCCCGACGGCTCGCGAGCAGCTCACCACCGCGTTCTGGGAAGAGATGACGGGCCGCGGCACGCCGCTCGTGGAGGCGCCCTGGCCCGCGGCCCCGGGCGAGCGCGCCGTCACCTTCCTGTGGCGAGACCGCCACGGCACGCGGCCAGGCACTCGCACGGTGGTGCTGCTGCTCAACAAAGTCACCGATCCGAGCGTCTGGGACCAGAGCGTCCTGCACCGCATCGACGGCACCGACATCTGGCACCGCACCTACCGCCTGCCGTCGACCTGGCAGGGCACCTACCAACTCGCTGCCGACGACGGCCCGACGGCCGCCGCCGAAGCTGGGGGCGCCGCGCATGGGCCGCGGAGCCGCTGGGCGGGCGTCGCCAGCGGCGCCGTCTCAGATCCCCTCTGCCCCGTCCAGATGCCGGGGAAACCGGGCGAGCTGCCGAGCTCGGTCGCGATCCTCGACGCCGCCCCGCCGCAGCCGTGGCGCAAACGCCGCCCGCTCGTGCGCCGCGGAACGCTGACGGACGGACTCGTCGAGAGCGGCCTGCTCGCCGAGCCACGGCGCGTCTGGGTCTACACCCCGCATCCGCGGCTCGCGGCCTCCTCGGCGATCGACGGCGCCGCGACCAACGGCGCTCCACGCGACTTGCTCGTCGTCCTCGACGGCGAGGATTGGGCGGGCCGACTCGACCTCGTCTCGACCCTCGACAACCTCCATGCCGACGGGAGGATCCGGCCGACGGCGGCGGTCCTCGTCGACGCCATCGACACGCCCTCGCGCTGGCGCGACCTTGCCTGCAATGACCGCTTCACCGGATTCCTCACCGGCGAGCTGCTCGACCGCGCGGCCGTCGAACTCGACCTGGATCTCAGCGACGCGCGAGTCATCCTGAGCGGCCGCAGCTTGGGTGGCCTGACGGCCCTCTACGCCGGGGTGCGTGCGCCTGAGCGATTCCACGCGGTGATCGCGCAGTCGACGTCACTCTGGTGGCCGAGCGAGCCGGCCGGCGATCGCGCACCTGGGTGGCTCCAAGACCAACTCGCGAGCGCCGAGCGCTTGCCCGCGGCCATCACGCTTGAGGTTGGGAGCGAGGAGTGGATCCTGCGCGAGCCTGCGCGGCAGCTCGCGGCGCGCCTGGCCGCTCGTGGCGACGTCGACCTGCACCTCAACGAATACGACGGCGGCCACGACGCCTGGTGCTGGCGCGGCAGCCTCGCCGACGAGCTGGCCAGGCTAGGTTCGACGCCCCGCGAGGCCGGTGCCGACGCGGGCGCCGGTCGCGAGGGCGAGGGGTGAGCGCGGCCCCGGCGCTCACGCCCTCGCCGACGGGCCAAGCGAGCGTCGCCCACCCGGGCGCCAAGCGTGCCGGCGGACTCCTGTTGCTGGCCGGCCTGCTGCTCTTCTGCGTGCTCCTCAGCCTCAGCGTCGGCGCCCGCTCAATCCCCCTGGGAGAGGTCTGGGGTGAGCTGCTGAGCCCGACCGACAGCCGCACCGGCGAGATCGTCCGCGAACTCCGAGGCCCGCGTACGCTGCTCGGGCTCGAGGTCGGCTTGGCCCTCGGGATTGCCGGCACGCTGATGCAGGCGATGACGCGCAACCCGCTCGCCGACCCGGGCCTGCTCGGCGTCAACGCTGGCGCTGCGACGGCGGTCGTCGTCGGCATCGTCGCGTTCGGGGTGACGAGCCTCACGAGCTACGTCTGGCTGGCGTTCGTCGGAGCGGGCGCCGCGTTGTTTTTGGTCCATGCCTTGGGCGGGCGCGGCGGGAGCCAGACGCCCGTCCGCCTTGCCCTCGCCGGGACGGCAATCTCGGCCACGCTGCTGTCGATCGTCGCCGGTCTCGTCCTGCTCAATCCCGGGGCGTTCGACACGTTCCGCGCCTGGGAACTCGGCTCGCTCACGGGCCGCGGCGACGGCGCAGCCCGAGAGATCGCGGTCTTCGTGGTCGGCGGGCTGATCGGGGCACTCGCGCTCGCCCGCCCGCTCAACGCGCTCGCCCTCGGCGACGACACTGGGCGCGCGCTCGGCGCGCACGTCGGCCGCACCCGCGCCGCGTCCTTCGCGGCGATCGCCATCCTCAGCGGCGCGGCGACCGCCGCGGCCGGGCCGATCGCGTTCGTCGGGCTCACCGTGCCGCACATGGCGCGGGCGCTGATGGGGCCCGATCACCGCTGGGTCCTGCCGTGCGCGGCGCTGCTCGGGCCCTGCCTCGTGCTCGCCGCCGACGTCGTCGGCCGGGTGCTGGATCGGCCGGGCGAGGTGCAGGTCGGCGTCGTCGTGGCGTTCGTCGGCGCACCCGTGTTCATCGGGCTCGTCCGCCGCAAACGGATCGCGGCGCTGTGAGCACCTCGATCGCCACCGCTGCGGGGCTCGGCGCATGAGCACGCCCTCGATCACCGCCACCCCCGGGGTCGCGGCAGGCCGCGCGATCCCGCGCGTGGCCGTGGTCTGGACCGGCCTGATCGTCTTGTCGCTCGTGGTGGCCGTCCTGAGCATCGGCACCGGCGAGTACCCGATCGCCCCCGTCGACGTGATCCGCACCCTGCTCGGCGAGGGCACGCAGGCCAACGCGTTCATCGTCGAGACGCTGCGCCTCCCGCGGGTGGTCTGCGCGCTGCTCGTCGGTGGTGCGCTCGGGCTCGCCGGCGCCGTCTTCCAGACGCTGACCCGCAACCCGCTCGGCAGCCCGGACGTGATCGGCTTCACCTGGGGCGCCGCCGCCTTCGCAGTCCTCCAGATCGCGGTGCTCGGTGGCGGCGCCTTTGCCGTCTCGGGGAGCGCGATCGTGGGCGGCGTCGTCACCGCACTCGCCGTCTACGGCCTCGCGCTCGGCGGGACGGGCGTCCACAACGGTGCGCGGATGATCCTGATCGGCATCGGCGTGAGCTCGCTGCTGGCGGCCGTGACGACGTTCATCGTCGCCCGCGCCGACCTCGGCGCCGCCCAGGCCGCCCGCATCTGGCTTACCGGCAGCCTCAACGGCCGCGGCTGGGAGTTCGCCGTGCCGCTACTCGTGTCGCTCGCGATCCTGATCCCGGCGCTCGTCCTGCTCTCGCGCTCGCTCCGGATGCTCGAACTCGGCGACGACGCCGCGACCGGCCTCGGCGTCCGCATCCCGCTGGTCCGGCCACTCCTGATCCTCGTCGCCGTAGCCATGAGCGGCGTCGCGACGGCCGCCGCCGGGCCGATCCCGTTCGTTGCGCTCGCGGCCCCGCAGCTCGCGCGCCGGCTTACCCGCGCCACCGGGCCGGGACTGATCGCCGCCGGCCTTATGGGCGCGCTCCTTCTCTCCGCCAGCGATCTCCTCGCCCAACGCCTGTTGCCGTCGACCGGTCTGCCCGTCGGCGTGATGACGGGCGCCCTCGGCGGCGCCTACCTGATCTGGCTCCTGCACCACGAATGGAGGCACCAGCGATGACCACCCGTCTCCAAGGCACCCACCTGGAACTCGCCTACGACCGGCGGATCGTCTCCGAGGACCTCTCGATCGCCATCCCGGACGGCTCGTTCACGGTGATCGTCGGTCCGAACGCCTGCGGCAAGTCGACGGCGCTGCGGGCACTCGCTCGAATGCTGAAGCCGCGCCAAGGCAGCGTCCTGCTCGACGGCCAGGCGATCAGCTCGCGGCCCGCGAAGGAGGTCGCTCGCAAGCTTGGGCTCCTCCCCCAGTCCTCGGTCGTGCCGGACGGCATCACCGTTCGCGACCTCGTCGGCCGCGGCCGCTTCCCCCACCAGGGGCTACTCCGCCAGTGGTCGGCGTCCGACGAGTCAGCGGTGCAGCTCGCCCTGGAGTCCGCGCATGTCGAAGAGCTCGCCGACCGATTCGTCGACGAGCTCTCCGGTGGCCAGCGCCAACGCGTCTGGCTGGCCATGGTGCTCGCCCAAGAGACGGAGCTGCTCCTGCTCGACGAGCCGACGACCTACCTCGACATCTCCCACCAGGTCGAGGTGCTCGACCTCTGCGCCGACCTGCACGAGCACCACGGCCGCACGCTCGTCGCCGTCCTCCACGACCTCAACCAAGCGGCGCGCTACGCAACCCACCTGATCGCCATGAAGGACGGCCGGATCGTCGCCGAAGGCAACCCTGCCGACATCGTCGACGCCGCGCTGATCCAGGAGGTCTACGGCCTGGAGTGCCTCGTGATCCCCGATCCGCTCACGGGCACCCCGCTCGTCGTCCCCCACGCCCGAAGGACGCGGTGAGCTGACGCCGGGCTACCGCATCATCCGGTTCATGGCCTTGCTGATGATCGTCAGCGAGTGGCTCGGGGTGACGCGGATGAGGAGGTCGAGGGCCTTGGCGTCGTTGCCGACCATCACGCGCGGCTTGCCCTTCTCCACGGCCTTCAAGATCA
>JAUMFO010000003.1:0-211434 GCA_032119795.1 Solirubrobacteraceae bacterium | reverse complement strand
TCTCGGGCGCCTGAGCGGTCGCCGTCGGCTGCACGGGGTTGTCTCGGCGCGGCTCGATGGCGGGCGCGGCAGGCTCGTCGTCCTTGCCGGTGACGGAGTCTTTGAACTCGCGCATGCCGCCGCCGAGGCTGCGTCCAAGTTCGGGGAGTCGCTTCGCGCCGAAGAGGAGGAGCACGATCACCAGGACGATGATCAGTTCGGTTGGGCCAATGGGCATCGTCCACGCAGCATAGATCCCAATCATGAACAGATGCGCCGGAGCGATTGCACCGGGGTCCGGTCGATGCGGGCGCGCCCGGCCTTTGCGTGTGAAGCGAGCATGAAGACCCCTGGTTTGAGGGTCGTATGGCCTGATTTCTCGGGCTTTTTGATTCCTGAAGGGGGGACACGCTCGGTCAAGCGTCGAGGGGGCTCTTCAAGCGCGGTCCGGCCCCGACCGACTGTTGGGCTGTCACGGAAGACGAAACCCAATGGCCCAGCAGACTCCCCGCACTCAGATCATCAAACGCGTCACGCTCCCTTCAGGCAAGGAAGTCGACGTCGTCAGCTTCGTAAGCCCGGCCGCCGCGCATGCGGTCCTGCCGGCTTCGCGTACTGCACCACTCGCGTGTTGCCCCAATTGTGGGCACGACCGCGTCCAGCCGACCGGCTGGAGTGAAGTGGGTAGCTCGCACTGGCACGTCAACCTCCGCTGCCCCGACTGTGAGGAACGCCGCGAGGCGATCTTCGGTCAGGACGAACTCGACGAATTCGACGTCGCACTCGACGAGGGCACCCGTGCCGTCGCCGCCGACCTCGACCTGCTCGCTCGCGCGAACATGGCCGACGACATCGATCGCTTCACGAAGGCGCTCGAGGGCGACTTCATCGTCCCCGAAGACTTCTAAACCCCTCTTCTCTCTCTTCCCAGACGTCCCCCACAGGGGATCCGGCCGCGCGGTCCTCTCTCTCCCGCATCACGGCCAACCAACACGGCGAATGCCAGACACCTGAGCGGGGTGTCTGGCATTTGTCGTTCTAGGGGCCGACGTGGGCTGGCCGGGCCCCTGGCGGCGGGGGCCTATCCCGTGGAGACGGCGCTTGAGCTGTTGGCGGCGGTGGGACTTCGCGGCCGTCCCGGCGTCTTAGCCGCGGGCGGCGGCGGATCGACGATCGCTTCGGTGCCGGTGGGCGCTGCTGCACCGAGGGCGGGCTGGGTCGTGGTTTGAGGTGGTTGGCGGCGGCGGGACTGAGATCGCTGCGGCACCAACGGGCGCCGGGCGGGCCACAACCTGTCGGGGTTGCGGTGGCTTGCCTCTCGCGTTGGAGTTACCGGACGCCCGGCAACTCTGACGCGAAGAGCGCCTAGCAGCGCCCTATATCCGGTAGATGCAACCGCCTCGGGTTGCATCTACCTGACATAACGCCGGGCAAATCGGGAGTCGCGTTGAAACCGCCGGACGTGCGGCGGTTTCAACGCGAACGGCGCCACGGGGCGCGTTATGTCAGGCAAACACAACCGCCAGAGGTTGCAGCCCGCCCGCCCGCTCAAACACCGACGAGACCGCCTCCAAGAAGCACGCTCCGCCCTCGCCGATCAGACGCCCCCAGGCCCCGAAGCGATCGAGATTCCGTCGCCGCCAACGACCTAGATGCCGGCGAGGCCGCCAAGTCCCGCCGCCGCCAACGACCAAGTCGCCGAAGCAGCCGCGAAGTCCCACCGCCGCCCGCAGCCCAGTCGCCGTAAAGACCGCCGCGCCAGCCCCGCTCCGAGCCCTCAGCGGCGCTGCGGCGCGGCCGCCCTCAGCTGGTGCGGTCGACGAGCCCTCGCGCGGCGAGCGCGAGCGCCGAGCGGCGCGACGCAGGGCCCGGCAGCGACGCGATGGCCGCTTGGGCGCCGTCGATGCGGGCGAACGCCATCTGGCGAACCTCGTCGCAGGCACCGGTCGCCATGATCGCGTCGCATAGCGCTGCCGCACCGGCGACGTCGAGGCTAGGCAGGTCGACGGCGGCAATCGACGGGTCGGCGCGGGCGGCGATCGCCAGCGGAAGCGTGACGGTGCCGTCGAGGAGATCCGTGCCGCGTGCCTTGCCGGTGACGCCCGGATCACCCTCGATGTCGAGGAGGTCGTCGAGCATCTGGAAGGCGACGCCAAGGTCACGGCCGATGCCGCCAGCGAGTTCTTCCTCCACGTCGCCGTGCACGGCACCGAGCCGGCACGCCGCCTCAAAGAGCGCGGCCGTCTTGCCGATTACGCGCTGCTCATAACGCTCCGGCGAAATGTCGATCTTGTAGGCGTCGGCGCGCTGCATCAGCTCGCCTGCCGCCAGGCTCGACGCCGCCGTCGCCAGAATCCGGGTGACGTCCGCCGGACACTCATGAGCGACCGCCTGGAACGCCCCGGCCAAGAGGGCGTCACCGGCGCCGGTGGCAGCGGCCGGGCCGTCGGCCGCCCAGACCGTCTGGATGCCGCGCCGCAGCGGCGCACGATCAAGCACGTCGTCGTGGACGAGCGTCGCCACGTGCACGAGCTCCACCGACGCCGCCGAGACGCGCAGGGAGGACTCCAGGGCCCCAGGCTCGCCAGCCAAGAGCAGCGTGAGCAACGGACGCAGCCGCTTGCCGCCCGCAGCAACGACGCCAGCGGCCCGGGCACCCGTCGGGCCCGGAATCTCAGCGACCAGCGCCGTGATGAGCTCATCAACGGCCAGAGCGCGGGCGGCGAGCGTGTCGCCACCCGCGTCAAAGACCGCAGAGACAGTGGGCGGCACCGACGTCATGCCGTCCGCCGCAGAAGACGGCTCAGTGGCCGCCCTCGTGCTTCTTGAGCTCGGAGAGGTAGTAGACGATCGCCTCGGACTGGTTCCGGGGGAGGCCTGAGTACGACGGCATCGGAGCCGTCGGGTTGCGGAGCGTCTGCGCGATGCCTGCCGCGGGCAGGCGATCGCCGATCTCCGTGAGGTTCGGGCCGAGCGCGCCACCGTTGTGACCGATCTTGTGGCAGGCCAAGCAGCCAGCCGACGGCACGGCGACCTTGCCGAACTCGAAGAGTTCGAGCTTCTCGCCACCTTCGGCCACGATCCGCTCGGGCGTCTCCAGCTCGATCGTGGTCGGGGAGCCGGCGATGGCACCCTCCCACGTCAGCCAGCCCATCGCGAGGATCGTCAGGACGCCAGCGGTGCTGGCGATCGGACGGCGCAACGGATGGCGCTCGGGACTGCGGTCGTAGAACGGCAGCAGCAGGAGCAGCAGCAGGCAGAACGTCGGAATGCCGACGGTGGCCAGCGGCGTGAGCGACGGCGGCTTGACGACGCGCAGGAGCTCGAAAACGAAGTAGTAGTACCACTCCGGGCGCGGCACGACGGACGTCGACGTCGGATCGGCCTTGGACGCAATGGTGCCGCCCAGGAGGTAGCTCATCAACAGGATCGTCCCGATGACGACGATGAGCATGCCGCCGTCTTTGGCGATCACATACGGGAAGAAGGGCTTGCCCTTGGACTTCAGTACCGCGTACTCACGCAGGTACAGCTCTTTTTCGCGACGGTTCACGACTAGACCTCTTCCTTGCGCAGATCTTCGTCGAGCTCAGCGCGGACCCACGGCGGAGCCGTCGTGCCGTGCTTGATCACGAGATACAGGTGGGCGCCGATGAGCGCGCCGATGAGCCCCGGCAGCAACAGCATGTGGATCGCGTAGAAGCGAGAGAGCGTCGTGGCGCCGAAGTCGGGTCCAGCTCGGAGGAAATCGCCGAGATACGGGCCAGCGAGCGGGGCGGACGCGAAGACGTTCACGCCGACGGCCGTCGCCCAGTAGGAGCGCTGATCCCACGGGAGCAGGTAGCCGGTGAGCGCCATGATCATCGTGAGCAGCACCAGGATCACGCCGATCACCCAGTTGAGCTCACGCGGGTACTTGTAGGCCCCGAAGAAGAACGTGCGGCCCATGTGCAAGAAGATGAAGATCACCATCACGGTGGCGCCCCAACGGTGCATGCCGTGGACGAACTGGCCCAGGAAGACGTCGTTGTTGATGTGGCGCATCGACTCGTACGCGCCGTTCGGAGACGGCTGGTAGTACATCGCGAGGAACACGCCGGTGATGACCTGCGAGAGGAACGCGAACATCGTCGACGTGCCGAGGGTGTAGAACCAGTTGGTCCCCTTCGGGACCTTGCGGAACATGACCCAGCGGCCGGTGCCGGAGATCGCGGTGCGCTCGTCGAGCCAGCCGAGTGCCGAGATGGCAGCTTCGGAGGCGTTGTCCTTGACGGTGCGGGGTTCGGCAGCCGGAGTGCCGGGGCGCGGCGGAGTCGCGCCGGGAATGGTGGGAAGAAGTTTCGGCATGAGGCTCAGGTACCCGGGAGCTTGCGGATGGTGGGCCGTGACGGGAAGAGGTACTGGCCGATCCCGTCGAGGTCCTGTGCCGGGTCACGCGGGGAGAACCGGTCGAGCTCGTCGTTGACGGAGAAGCGCGGGCCGACCTCGACGAGGCCGTTGCGTACCCGCGTGTAGAAGCGGTCGAGCGGACGAACCGGAGGACCACCCTGCACGGCACCGATGAAGTCGTAGACCCCACCGTGGCACGGGCAGATGAAGCGCTGGGACGCCTCGAAGTACCGGACCGGGCAACCCAGGTGCATGCACCGGGTCGAGATCGCGATGTACTCGTTGTACTCGTCGAGCGGTTCGGTATCGATGTCGGCGTTCCGCGCACGCATGTACACGGTCGTCTTGCCCGTCTCGCCGGCGCCCGGCGTGACGGTGATCGTGCGTGAGACGTAGGTATCCGACGTGAACTCCTCTGGAGTTCCGACGGCCTCCCACGTCACGGGCACCTTCTTGAAGTTTGGCCCGAGGGCAAATCCAAGCGTAGGGAGCACGATCATGCCGACGGCAACCGCACCGCCGCCATTGGCAGCGACGGTCATGAGACGTCGACGGGTGACGGTCTCGCCCTCGAAAGCACCGGGGATCTGACGATCTGCGGTGTAGGGCGACTTGATCTTTGACTTATCAGGCACGAGTGAAAGGGATAGAGACGGCGCTCTGGGCAGCGTCAATCTACCGCGGGCGAGTTTACGGAGACCGCCCGAGGAATGCACGCTGACCTATCGCCGCTGTGGGTGATACGGCGCCCCGCGCTACCGGGCGCAATCATTTTGCGCCCAGATCGCTGGCGGCGTCGGACCAGATCGCGGCAAGACGTTCGAGCCCGCCGGTGCTGGCGTCAGCGTCCTGAGAAAGGGCCGTGGCGCAGGCGCCGATCGCCGTCGCCAGGGTGGCGATCGCCTCGAGATCGCCACCGTGGGCGAGTGCCTGCAGCGCGTGCGCGTAACACCAGTCACCCACGAGCAGGGCCACGTCGGAATTCGTCGCGGCAAGAAGTCCCGGCGCACCGGCATGCAGTCTGGCGCCCGTCCACGCGGCGAGCACGGCGCCCGAGCGGGCCGCGGGGAGCCCCGTCACCGCGGGAGCGCCGACGATGGAGCCCGGCTCGATGCCGTCGACGAGTGCGCCGGCCGACGCCCGCAGGGCTGCCAGCAGCTCCTGTGGACCGGTCGCCGTCACGCAGCGAAGGCGGCGTCGAGCGCGGCGCCAGCGGCCTCGAGCGTGCGCTCCAGGTGCTCCGGCGTATGCGCGAGCGACGGGAACCAACCTTCGAACTGCGACGGCGGCGCATAAACGCCCCGCGCGAGCAGCCCGCGGCAGAAGTTGCCGTAGGCCTCCTGATCGCAGGCCTTGGCCTCTTCGTAGTTCGTGACGGGCGTAGGGGAGAAGAACAAGGTCACGAGACCGGGGACGCTCTGGACGACGCCGGGGCGGGTGCCCACGAGATCGCGCAAGCCGTTCGCCAGCGCGTCCGTCGTGGAGGCAAGGCGCAGGTAGGCGGAGTCGTCGAGCAAGCGGACGGCCGCCATACCCGCGGCGACCGCAAGCGGGCTGCCGGCCAGCGTGCCGGCTTGGTAGACGGAGCCGACGGGCGCGATGTTCTCCATCAGCTCGCGGGAGCCGCCGAACGCCGCCGCCGGCAGGCCACCGCCGACGATCTTGCCCAGGATGGTGAGATCCGGCAGGACCCCTTCGCGCTCTTGGGCGCCGCCACGGGCGACGCGCAAGCCGGAGATCACCTCGTCGAAGACGAGCAGGGCGCCATTGCTGCTGGCCGACTGGCGCAAGAACTCCAGGAAGCCTTCCTGCGGCGGGACGACCCCCATGTTGCCCGGGTACGGCTCGACGAGGATCGCGGCGAACTCGTACTTCGCGCAGGCCTCGGCGACGGCGTTCGGGTCGTTCCATGGCACGACGATCGTCTGGGCGGCGGCCTCGGGCAGCACGCCAGGCGAGGACGGCAGGCCCTGCGTCGCGAGGCCGGATCCGGCCTCAGCGAGGAGCCCGTCGACGTGGCCGTGGTAGGCGCCGGCGAACTTCAGCAGGTAGGTGCGGCCGGTGGCGGCGCGCGCGAGGCGGATCGCGCTCATCGCCGCCTCGGTCCCGGAGGTGGTCATCCGGAGCATCTCGATCGACGGGATCCGGCGCGAGAGTTCGGCGGCGAGATCAATCTCGCCGACGGTCGCCGCACCGAACGTGGTGCCGCGCGCGGCCTGCTCGGTGATCGCCGTGACGATGTCCGGGTGGGCGTGGCCGTGGATCAGCGGGCCCCACGAGCAGACCCAGTCGATGTAGTGGTTGCCGTCGATGTCGACGATCTCAGCGCCGCTACCGCGCTCGATGAAGACCGGCGTGCGGCCGATCGAGCGCATCGCGCGCACCGGCGAGTTCACGCCGCCGGGCAGGAACTTCACCGCCCGCTCGTACTGCTCGGCCGATCGTGCGTCGCGAATGGAGATGGTCATAGCCGTCTTCTGATCGAGGGAGAGTCCGACTCAGAGCGCGGACCGCATCCAGGCGGCCGCGTCCTTGGCGGAATAGGTGATGATCGCGTCGGCACCCCCGCGCCGCAGCGAGGTCAGGCTCTCCAAGACGGCTGCGCGCTCGTCGAGGAAGCCTGCGTGGGATGCGGCCTTGAGCATCGAGTACTCGCCACTGACGTGGTAAGCCATGGTGGGCGCGGACGTCTCCGTCTTGACCCGGTGAAGAATGTCGAGGTACGGCAGCGCCGGCTTGACGATCAGGAGGTCGGCGCCCTCGTCGAGGTCGGCCCGCGCCTCGCGCAGCGCCTCGTCGGCGTTGCGCGGATCCATTTGGTAGCCGCGGCGATCGCCGAAGGCCGGCGTGGAGTCGGCGGCGTCGCGGAACGGGCCGTAGAACGCAGACGCGTACTTCACGGCGTAGGACGCGATCGGCGTGGACTTCAGCCCAGCCTTGTCGAGTTCGGCGCGGATCGCGGCGACGCGGCCATCCATCATGTCGCTGGGGGCGACGATGTCTGCCCCCGCTGCCGCCAGCGACTTGGCGGTGCGGGCGATCAGCGGCAGCGTGGCGTCGTTGTCGACGTCGGCGCCGTCGAGCACGCCGCAGTGGCCGTGGCTCGTGTACTCACACAGGCACACGTCGGCGATCACGAGCGTCTCGGGGACGGCGCGCTTGAGCTCGCCGATCGCCTGCTGCACGATGCCGCGGTCGTCGTAGGCGCCGGAGCCTTTGAGGTCCTTGCGCTCGGGGATCCCGAAGAGCAGCACGCCCCCGAGCCCGAGGGCCTTGACGATCTCGGCCTCCTCGGCGAGGGCGTCGAGGCCGAGGCGATCGACGCCAGGCATCGCCGTGATCGGTCGGCGGCCGGAGAGGCCTTCCTCGATGAAGAGGGGAAGGATCAGGTCGCCCGGATCGAGCAGCGTCTCGGCGACGAGGTCGCGGATGGCTGGCGTGCGGCGCAGGCGCCGCGGACGACTCTCAGGGAAGGCCACCGCTCAAGGGTACCGGGCGGGCGCCGCCGCCCGGTACCGCCCGGTGATCGCTCAGCCCGCGACGACGAACGGTTGGAAGTCGACGGCCGTCAGGCCACCTACCGCATTCGTCGCGATCCCGAGCTCCGAGACGGTGAACACGCGGTCGCCGACGATCAGCGATCGCACGACGTTGCCGCGGTCCCAGTCGGGGCCGTGCGTGATCCGCCCGACCTCATTGAGGCCGCCGGCGCGCGAGGCGGTAATGCCGACGGCGGCTGCGGCCGACTTGTAGGTCTGCTGGTCCCACCCCTCGTACGGCAGCAGCGCAAGGCTCGTCTTCGGCCACCACAGGAACGCGTGCGGGTCGAACTCGGCGACCAGGCCGCCGTTGCCGAGCATCTTCTGCGCGAGGCGGGTCGGCGCGGCCGGGTTCTTCACGTCGAAGATCGAGACCTGCGCGCCGGTGCCCCAACCCTCGGGGCTGGTGTCTCGCCCGACGCCGAGCAGCAGGTCGTCGCCGATCGGGTGCAGGTAGGCCGAGTAGCCGCTGATCTTCAGCTCGCCAACCACCTTCGGCGCCGTGGGGTCGCTGAGATCGACGGTGTAGAGCGGGTCGGTCTGGCGGAACGTGACGACGTAGGCCCGGTCGCCGATGAAGCGCGTCGCGTAGATGCGCTCCGTGAGTCCAAGGCCGGAGACCTGGCCGATCTGCGCGAGCGCCTTGCCGTCGGGACGCAGCACCGTCACGTGGCTCTGGCTCGGGACGCCGGCCGCACCGGGCACCCATTGCGGCACCTCCGTCGTGGCGACGCGCAGATCGCCGGCGAATTCCGAGAGGGCGTACTGGTTGAGCACGAATCCGGGGACGGTGCCGCTGCCGACGTAGGTCGTTTCGCCGGCCTTCGTCGCGTCGAAGCGGTGGATCTCGGTGACCATCCGGCGCGGGATATCGGCCGGCGCGTCGAGATCCAGCGACTTGGTGCTCGCGACGTAGAGGCTGCCCTCGGAGGCGTAGACGACCTGGGCGCCGGCCATCACCGCGTCGCGATCGACGTTGAAGAGGCCGTCGTCGAAGTTGACGGTGAGGACGGTCAGCAGATCCAGGCCGGCGAACGCCGTCGGGTGGCGGACGTCGTCGCAGGGGACGAGATCGCGCTTGAACGTGCGCTTCGTGCGGCGGCTGTGGAGGGTGGTGCGCGGCACGAACGCGCGAATGCCGAGCTTCTTCGGGGCCGCCGTGCGCGTCGCCGCGGGCTGGGCGGTGCCGCTCTCGCCGGTTGGCTGGTCGCCTGGGAGCGTCGCCGGGCTGCTGAGGATCACGCGAATCGTGCCCTTGGTAAGCCGAGCGCTGACGACCTGCCCGGGGACGGCCATCGTGCGGACGATCTTCATGGCCGCCGGGTTGCGAGCGTCGATCTCGGCGAGGCGCGCCGTCTGGTTGACCGGCGCGGGCATCGACATCGCCGAGTCGACCGTCGGCGGTGGCGGCGGAACCGCGATCGGCGGCGCGGCGACCTGCGCTTTGGACGCGGCGGTCGGCGTCGTCGGGGCGGGCGTAGTCGGCGACGGGCCGGGCGACGCGGGAATCGCCGGCTGCGCGCCGAGCAGCAGGATGCGGTCGCCGCGGATGAGGATCTCGCCGCTGGCGCCCTCGAGGCTGAGTTTGGAGAGCAGCTTGGGCGTGGCGCCCGTGGCGTCGTAGGCCCACAGCTCGGTGCCGACCACGACGAAGAGCCGCTTGCCGTCGGTCTTGACGACGTCCGGCTCGTCGATGCCGAGTTCTTGGACGTTGGTCGTGGAGAAGTCCTCGGTCGCGCCGCTTCCGGAGTCCAGCTCGGGGGCCGACGAGGCCGCCACCGTCGGCATCGGCATCGGGACGCCCGGCGGAATCGGGTCACCAGGCTTGTACTGGCCCGGCGGGACGGGCTTTGGTTCTGGCCGGATCGCGCGCGGGTAGATCAGTCCGCCGCTGCCGAAGCCGCTCAGGGCGCGGACGGGCACCTGGGGGCGAGCCGTGCCGGCGCGCGCGAACTGCACGAGATCGGTGCAGCTCTCGAAGGCAGGCAGCCGCGCCGTGCGCGCAGCCGAGGCCGGCGAGGGGAGCGCCGCGCCGACGAGCGGCAGGCTGAGGAGCAGGGCCAGGAGAGGTGGGCGTCGCATGGCGGACTCACACCGTGTCACATCCGCTCCGGCCCGTGGCACATCAGCTGGACGGTCGGACTACTTCGTTTGGGGTGTCGACGGCGGAGTCGTCGCCGGGGTCGTCGCGACCGGAGTGGTCGGGCTCGTCGTGATCGGAGTCGTGGGCGGGGTGGTCGGCGTCGTCCCGACCGGGGTCGTCGCCGTCGGCGTGGTCGGCGCGACGGGCGTCGGCCACCCAGTGACCTCCCAGCCGTAGAGGAACGGCACGTACCCGAGGGGCGTCAGGTCGTCGACGCGGTTGCTGGCGATGCCCAGGTCGGAGATCGAGAAGAGCCGGTCGCCCATGACGACGGCGCGGTCGGGCGTCGGGTGGTCCCAGCTGGGTCCGTGGATGACCCGCCCGATCTCGGTGAGGTTTGGGCCCTCGCCGGCCTTGGCGCGCAGGGCGACGAGCGCGGCGGGGTCGGCTTCCTTCTGCGCGGCGTAGTAGTCGTCGAGGTAGCCGCCCCAGCCCCAGAACGGCACGAGGGCCATCTGCTTGCGCGGCCACCAGAGGAATGCGTGCGGGTCGTAGCCGGTAGTCGCCGAGCCGTCGCCGAGGATGCGCTGCGCCAGTCGCCGGGGGTGGCTCGGATCTGAGACGTCGTAGAGCGACACCTGCGCGCCCCGCGCCCCGTTGCCACGCTCGCGGCCGATTCCCAGCAGCAGGTCATCCCCGAGCGGGTGCAGGTACGACGAGGTGCTCGACAGCCGCAGCTCGCCCGTCAGCGTGGGCTGCGCCGGGTTGCTGAGGTCGATCGTGAAGAGCGGCGCGGTCTCACGGCTGGTCGCGATGTAGCCGCGTTCGCCGAAGAAACGCACGGCGTCGATCTCCTCGGTCGGTCCGATACCGGTCACGAGCCCAATTTGCCCGAGGCCACCGGCGCCACTGCGTCGCAGCACGGTGACTCGATTATCGGCCCTGCTGGGGCCGTCGTCCTCGTCCCAGGTCAGCCACCACGGGTCGGTGGTCGTCGCCACGCGCAGGTCGCCCTGGTACTCAGAGAAGGCGTACTGATTGATCGGCAGGCCGCGCACGCGGCCGGAGCCGGCGTAGGTCGTCTGGCCCGGCGTCGTCGTGTCGAACGCGTAGATGTCGGTGTAGGTGTCCGGCGGGAGGGCGGGAACGACGTTCTTGAATTCCGAGCAGTATTCGATGGTGTCGGCCTTGTCCTCCGCGTCATCGTCTTCGTAGTACTCCTCGTCGATGCACTCGTCGTAGGAGTCGTAGTCGGGTCGATCCCACCAGCCCGTCGACCGCGCACTCCCGACGTAGAGCGTGCCGGCCGAGGCGTAGACCACCTGGGGACTGGCGAGCACCCCTTGGCGGTCGATGCCGACGAGGCCTTTGTCCATGCTCACCGTGAACACCGACAGCAGCTCGACGCCAGCGGACCCGCCCGTCGGATGGCTGATGTCGTCGCAGCTCGCCATGGGGCGCTTGTAGATCGCACCGGTCACCGCGCTGCGCAGCGTGGTCGTGGGGACGAGGTCGCGGAGATCGAGACCCTCCTCGACGTCGGCCTGTTCCTCGTCGCTCGCGCCCGCGTAGTCGTCGAGGTTGATGTCAGGCTCGCTGTCGACCACGATGCGCACGGTGCTGCCGACCTGCCGGGCCGTGATCAGCCGGCCGGGTGAGTCCAGTGTGCGGAGTACGCGCGGCTGCTCCGGCTCGCTGATGTCGAGTTCGATCACGCGCACGGAATTCGGATAGGCCGCCGACCGCGCCGTCCCGGTGTATTCGGAATCGGGGTCGCGGGCGCGCCGCTTGGCTGGGCGCTGACCGATCGCGAGGAGCTTGTCGCCCGAGCGCAGCAGCGTGGCGTCCGCGATCGGGAGTTCGCGCGTGCCGATCAGGATCGGGACGTCAGCCCGGCCGTTGTAGACCCGCAGCGTGTCGCCAGCGAAGAGGTAAAGGCGACGGCCGTCGTTCTTCACGACGTCGGGCTCGTCGACATCGGCCTCCTGGTTGTTGGTGCCCGAGGCGTCGTCCTCACCCTTGCCCGATGCGGGCGCGGCGCTGTCGGACTGCTCGACGACCACATCGTCGTTGTCGTCGTACGTGTCCTGGGTCGTGTCGCCGCCCTCGTCGTCATCCACGTCGAGGGCGGGGTCGCGATACGGCGAGCGGGCATCGAGCCAGCCGTCGAAGCTGGAGACGTACTCCGGGTAACTGCCGTCATCCAAGCTCGACTGCGCGTAGTTCACGACCTGCGAGCAGGTGTCGAACTCCGCCAGCTCAGCGAACGCGGGCGCCGCGGGCGCGAAGGCCGCCAGCGTGAGCGTGGCGGCGAACAGGGCGACGGGATGGCGCATCCCCGCCAGCCTCGCAGAGTCCAGAGCGTGTCGAAAGGGGCTGTTCGTCCGCTTTGAGGAGCGTCAGGCGCGGGAGCGGCGCACGATCAGCCCGGCCAGGCCGACGTAGGCCAGGCACTGCACGAGCAGCTGCGCCGCCGAGCCCCAGGCGGCGTCGGCCGCGACGGCGGCGTCAAGCTGGGCGCGCGCGGGCGCGAACGGCAGGACCGCCGAGATCGCGTCGACGACGCTGGCGGCCGCGCCGCCGATCGCCTGATCGGGAATGAGCGCAATGACGGCCACGGGAACGGCGAGCAGAATCGCCGCAAGGGTCGCGGCGCGCGCGTCGCGCAGGGCCGCGCCGAGCAGGACGCCAAGGGCGGCGAAGGCGAGGCCGCCGAGGAGCACGGCCGGAATCCACCACGGGACCCCTGCCCAAGGCGTTGCGCCGAAGATCGCCAGGCCGCCGAGGAGCAGCAGCCCCGATCCGGCGGCGACGACGCCAGCCGCGAGGGTCTTCGCCGTCGCGACCTTCCAGGCGCCGTGCCCGCCGCGCAGCAGGCGCCGCAGCGTGCCCTCCTCGCGCTCGCTGGCCAGCAGTCCCGCGCCGAGCGTCATCGCGACGAGCATGAGCGAGAGCGCCGCCGCCACGCCCACCGCGAAGCCCGAGAGGGTGCGCTCGTCGGTCTTGCCGATCGCCGTTTCGCGCACGTCGAGCGGCGTCGCAATCGTCTTCAAGATGTTGTCAGACAGGTTGAGGTTCTCCCGGGCGACCCGCGCAAACTTGCCGGCCTGCTCGAGGCCCTCTTGCTGGTTGGCCGGCACGGCCTCCGCGCCCGACGCAATCAGGATCTCGGCAGCCCGCAGCCCGATCACGCTCACCTTGGCGCCGAGGATCTCGAAGGTGCCGCCGTCGCGCAGGATCTCCAGGAACCCGCTGGCCACGCGGACGATCTCGCTCGCCAGCGCGCGTTCGGCCGTCCGCAGGCGGCTGGCGATCACGGCCCGAACGATGGTGCCGTCGAGCGGCCCGCTGGAGCGGTAGAGCACCTCGAGCTGCGGGCCGCCGGTCACGCCACCCGTCTCCAGACTCGACCGCAGCTTCTCGGCCGCATCCTCGGGGATCACGAGGGCCCCGTCGATCGTGCCCGCCTCGATCTGGGAGACGGCCTCCTCGCGCGAGTCCAAGTTGCGCGACTGCACCCCGCCACCGGCGATCGACTGCTCCAGATCGGCGATCGAGATCTTCTGGCCGGCGATCGTGACGGAGCCCTCGCGGCCTTGCGGCAGCAGGTTGACGACCGCGATCTTTGGCGGCTGAGGATCACGCGTGAGCGCGAGGCCCAGGCCGACGGCGATCAGCACCGGGTAGAGGACGATCAGGGCCAGCAGCGCCGGCGAACGCCGCAGGACCCGCAGGTCCTTGCCGAGCAGCGAGCGGATCATGCCGTCGCCTCGGGGCCGGTGGCCGGCGGCGGCGCGTCGTTCGCGGTCCCGGCGACGACCCGCGCGAACGCAAGGTCGAGATCCTCGTGATCCCCGCCGCGGGCGCGCAGCTCGTCGGGCGTGCCGGAGAAGACGATCGCGCCGTCGGCCAAGACCACCACGCGATCGGCGTGGCGCTCGGCGGCATGCAGCTCATGGGTGGTGATGACGACGGCCGTCCCGGCGGCGGCCAGGCGATCGATCAGTGCCCAGAGCTCGAGGCGCTGCGGCGGGTCGAGCGCCGTATGGGGCTCGTCCAGCAGGACGCACGTCGGATCACCGAGGAGCCCGATCGCCAGGCTGACCCGCTGGCGCCAGCCACCGGAGAGGCGGTCCAGCCGCTCGCCGGCGCGGTCGCGCAGGTCGGCGAAGTCGAGGGCGCGCTCGGCCGCAGCTCGGCTGGCCGCGCGGTCGTCGAAGGCGAGCCCCGCAAAGAGCGAGAGGTTCTCGCGCACGGTGAGGCGCTCATAGAGCGCCGGGCGCTGCGGCACCCAGCCCAGGCGCTGCGGACCGGGCGCCACGGTGCCACCGTCGGCGGGCTGCACGGCGGCCAGCACCTCAAGCAGCGTCGTCTTGCCGGCTCCGTTGGGGCCAAGGATCGCGACGCGCTCGCCGGGCGCCACGTCGAGGTCGACGTCTTGGAGGATCACGCGCGAGGCGTGACGGCGCACGAGCCCCCGCGCCGAGAGCGCGGGGGCGTCGCCACCAATAGCTGTGCTCCCGCTCACGCGGGGATCGTACGGGGCCCGGCGAGTTGCCACCCCCGCTGGCCACGATCTGGCGAGCCGCCGGTAGGCGCTAGACGGCGTCGTCGCCGATCACTTCGACGCCTGGCGACACGCGCACCGGCAAGAGCGCGAGGAGTTCGGCGACGTCGGCCACGATGTGGTGGGCGTCGGCGAGCTGCTCTGCGCCGTGGCTGGTCGTCACGGCGATCACCTGCATGCCAGCCGCGCGGCCCGCGGCCACGCCCGCTGGCGCGTCCTCGATCACCAGGCAGTCGACCGGCTCGAGCCCCAGCAGCTCGGCCGCGAGCAGGTACGGGTGCGGGTTGGGCTTCACGAGCTCGGTGCGCTCGGCCGTCACCACGATCGACGGCGCCCGCAGCCCGGAGATCTCCAGGCGCGTCTGCGCGAGCGGCGCAGTGCAGGAGGTGACGATCGCCACCTCCAAGCCCCACGGCGCCTCGGGATCCAGCAGGGCGGCCGCCCCCGGAAGCGCGATGACGCCGCCGGTGTCGGCGATCTCGCGGCGTTCCAGCTCAGAGGCCTCGCCCGCCGCATCGAGGTGCGGCGCGAGCATCTCGACGACCTCGCGCGCCGGAATCCCATGCGGGTGCGGGGCATCGGTCGGCAGGCCGCGGTCGCGCTTCCAGCCATTCCAGACGCGTTCGGTCGCCTCCGTGGAGTCGACGAGCGTGCCGTCGAGGTCGGAGAGGATCGCGCGCACCGCGCCGAGGTCGAGCAGGGCGGCCACGAGGACGAGGCTACGGCAGGCGCGGATGCGCGGTGTCATGCGGCGGTAGACCTGCGAGCGATTGTGCAGGTGCTCGCGGGCGGTCTACGCTTGAGCGGTGTCTGCTCCCGCTCGGTCTCCAGGGTTCGCCGTGCCCGACGGGCACCGCACCGCCGAGCGGCGCAGTCTGGCCATGCACCGAGCGATCGCCAACGCGCTCACCGATCAGCAGCTGGCGCACGCGAGAGCGAAGGTCGACGGGTGGCGGGCCGACGGCTCCGTCCACCCTCAGTGGGCCAACGCCTGGGCCGAACTCCTCCTACAACCTCGCGAGCTGGTGGCCGCCGAGCTCGGCCGCGACGACCCGACGATGACCCAGCTGCGGCAGACCACACCCTTCGCTGGCGTCCTCCCGAACGAGACGCGCTGGCGGATCCTGCGCGAAGTGCACTGACCGTGCGCCGCGACCAACTCGAGCACCTCATCCGGGCCGCCGCCGTCGTCAGCGATGACGACACGATTGTGGTCGTCGGAAGCCAGTCGGTGCTCGGCAGCCAGCCCGACGCCCCGGCCGAACTCTTGCGCTCGGTTGAGGCCGACCTCTACCCGCGCAACCATCCAGAGCGCGCGATCGTGATCGACGGCGCCCTCGGAGAGGGCTCTCCGTTTCACGACACCTTCGGCTACTACGCCCACGGCGTCGGGCCCGAGACGTCGGTCCTCGGTCCTGGCTGGGAGGACCGGCTGGTCACGGTCCAAAACCCCAATACCAACGACGTCGCTGGCCTCTGCCTGGAGCCGCACGACGCCGTCGCCGCCAAACTCGCGGCTGGGCGCGAGCACGACGTGGCGTTCGCGGCGACTGCCCTCGCCGCAGGGATCGTCGACGCGGCCATGCTCCGCGCACGCATCGACGCTTTGCCCGTCGACGAGCCGACACGGGCACACGCTCAGTCGCTGCTGACGCTCGCCGAGTCACGCAGCTGACGACGACCGGCGTGGCACCGCGCCTCGGCACCTGCTGCTCCTGGTGCAGGATGGCCGTGTGAGCGACGCGACCCCTGAGCCCAACGCCCCCGACGCCGAGGGAGCGCCTGCTCCGCTGGTGATCCTCGCGATCGGCGACGTCGTCGGCTCGGCCGGACGCAAGGCGCTGAACCGCGTGCTGCCGAATCTGCGCCACGAGCATGCGCCGGATCTGGTGATCGTCAACGGCGAAAACGCTGCCGGCGGCATCGGCATCAACGCGCGCTCAGTCGACGAGATCACCAAGGCCGGCGCCGACGTGATCACGCTCGGCAACCACGCCTACCGCCAGTACGACGTGCACCGGATGCTCGACGAGGTCGACACGCTGCTGCGTCCGGCCAACCACCTGGGTACGCAGCCCGGGCATGGCTCGTGCATCGTCGACGTCGGCGGCGAGGGCGGCCGGATCGGCGTCGTGAACCTCCAAGGCAACGTCTTCCTCGACACCGGCCGCCACGCGTTCTCAGAGATCGACGCGGAGATCGCCAAGCTCCGCAAAAAGACCGACCACATCATCGTCGACTTCCACGCCGAGGCCACCAGCGAGAAGGTGGCGATGGGTTGGCACCTGGACGGCCGCGTCTCGGCGGTCGTCGGCACCCACACGCACGTGCCGACCGCCGACTACCGCGTGCTGCCCGAGGGCACCGCCTACATCAGCGACCTGGGCATGACGGGCGCGCGCGACAGCGTGATCGGGATGGAGATCGACCCGTCGGTGCGGCGCTTCGTGACCCACATGCACCAGCGCTACGAGCCCGCCGAGAAGAACCCGTGGGTGATGGGCGTGAAGATCACCCTCGACCGCACCACACCGCGGCGGGCCCTCGCGATCGAGCAGCTGCTGATCAAGGCCTGACGGGTCGCCGCGCCGCCCGGGCTAGGCGCGGCCAGAATTGAGCGTCCTTTAGTGGTCGAAAGAGCAGCCACTAAAGGACGCTCAATTCGAAGCAGCCGCCCGGCTAGGCTCTGGCTCCGCCCATGCCCGAGCTGACCTACCGCTTCGCGACCCCTGACGACGTCGACGCCGTCGTCGCGCTCGTCGAGTCGGCCTACCGCGGCGAGGCGTCGCTGGCGGGGTGGACGAGCGAGGCGCACCTGATCGGCGGCCAGCGAACCGACCCGGGGATGATCCGGGATGCGCTCGCGCGGCCCGGCACCCACATCCTGCTGGCGGAGGAAGACGGCGAGCTGCTCGTCTGCTGCGAGATCAACGCGCCAGGTCCGGGCGGCAGCAGCGCCGATCCTCGCGCAGCGCCGGTCGACGATCCGGAGGCGGTCGACCGGGCCGACGCCACGATTGACGCCCCAGATCACGGCTGCGCCCCAGGCCACAGCCCGCCGGCGACCGCCTACTTCGGGATGTTCTCGGTGAAGCCGTCGCTGCAGACGGGCGGCTACGGCAAGCGCGTGCTGGCCGAGGCCGAGCGCGTCGCCCGCGACGCGCTGGGGGCGAGCGCCATGGAGATGACCGTCATTCGCCAGCGCGAGTCGCTGATCGAGTGGTACGAGCGCCGCGGATACACCCGCACCGGTGAGATGCGGCCCTTCCCGTACGGCGACGAGCGCTTCGGCCTGCCGAAGGTCGACGACCTGGAGATGGTCGTCCTCAGCAAGCGGCTCTAGGGGCGCCAGGCTGCCCTGACGGCGCTACTCGTCGGCGTCGGGTTTGCCGTCGGCCTCGGGCGGCGCTGGGGGCTCGACGCGCTCCGCCGGCTCGCCGGCTTCCAGCGCCCGGCGCATCTGCGCGTTGAACACGAGGGCCGTCACGCCAGCGATGGCTGCGGGCCCGACGACCATGATCGCCTCGCCGCTGCGCTCAACGGCCGCAAACGCAAAGGCCGACGCGACCAGCGTCGTCACGAGACTGACCCAGCCGATGCGGCGTGGGGCCTTGCCCGCAAGCGGCGAGTCGGCGAGATTCGTCGGCGTGAGCCAGGGGTTGAGCCGCTGGAGTTCCTTGAACTCAATGACCGACAGGACCAGCCCCGCCGCCGCGAGCAGCAGTCCGGTCCACGCCAGGCCAATGCCGGCGACGATCATCGCCGTCGACGCAAAGGTGACCACGCCGTAGCCCGCGGGCTCCACCAATTCGCGGCGCGAGGCCATGTCCGTGGGGCTCGCCGACCGGTCCGGTGCGGTTACTTGCTTAGCGTGCGCAGGCCGGCGTAGCGACCGCCGTCGCCGGTCTGCCGACCGCGGATGAAGAGCACCAGCACCGCGACCAGCGCGACGATCGCCAGCCACGGAACGAGCACGCTGAGGAAGGCCGTCACCACGGCAATGAGCTCCACGACCGCCGGCAAGATCAGGCTGGCCTCCGCCTCGCCCTCGAGCCGCTTGCGCGTGCCCGCGATGAGTCCGGCCGTCGCGTACCACCCGAGGGCGGCCGCGCCGACGCCAACCGCGGCGCCGAGAATCCACGAGCCGTCGTGCTCGGCGAGGGAGCCAGCGCCGAAGATCCCGCCGAACGCCAAGGCAACCCCAAGCCACAGCTCGTCGGCGACGCCCTTGCCCTTGGCAGAGCGCCCGGAATCGATCAGGCCCGCGACCGCAAACGCGACCAAGAAGATGAGGAACGGCGTGCTCTCGACCCAATCCAAGGGCGTGCCCGAGAAGTCGACCGCGAGGTTCGCGGAGGCGCAGATCGCGATCACGAGCGGCGCGAGCACGGGACGGAGCCCGAAGGCGAGGCCCAGACCGATGGCTTGCAGGATGTCTTGGATGGTGTCCATGTGAAGTACCGTTGGGACGGTGACTCTAGACGACGGAAAGCGAACTGCGCCGGTGCCTCAGGGCTCGGCGACCCGTGATCTGGAGCGTTACGCCTCCCTCTTCGCGGCCCGGACCCGCGGAATGACGTCGTCGGCGATGCGCGACCTGATGGCGATCACCGAGCGACCCGAGGTGATCTCGCTCGCCGGTGGACTGCCGGACGTGTCCAACTTCCCGCCAGAGATGCTCGACGCGATCTCCACGGCGCTGAGCCGCGACTCGGTGCGAGCCCTGCAGTACGGGCCGACCGAGGGCATGGCGAAGATCCACGAGGGCATCCAGCTCGTGATGGCTGAGGAGGGCACGCAGGTCGACCTCGGCGAGCTGCTCGTCACCACCGGCGGCCAGCAGGCGATCGACCTGGTCTGCAAGACGCTCGTCGACCCGGGCGACATCGTCCTGGCTGAGGGCCCGACGTACCCGGGCGCCGTCCCGACGTTCACGGCCTACCAAGCCGACGTGCGCCAGCTCGGAATGGACGAGCACGGCCTGCGCATCGATCTGCTCGAGGAGACGCTCGCCCAGCTCGACGCCGAAGGCAAGCGGCCGAAGTTCCTCTACACGATCCCGACGTTCCAGAACCCGGCTGGCGTGACGATGAATCTCGAGCGCCGCAAGCGGCTGATCGAGATCGCGCATGAGCGGGAGCTGCTGATCGTGGAAGACAGCCCGTACTCGCTGCTGCGCTACGAGGGCGACCCGCTGCCGACGCTGCGCACGCTCGACGGCGGCCACTTCGTCATCTATCTGGGCACCTTCTCCAAGATCCTCGCCGCGGGCCTGCGCGTGGGCTGGATCGCCGCGCCGCACGCCATCCGGCAGAAGATGAACATCGGCAAGCAGGGCGCCGATCTCTGCTCCTCGTCGATGAGCCAGGTCGTCGTGGAGGCGTGCCTAAAGGACCCGGACCTCTGGCGCCGCTACCTCGACGAGCTTCGCGCTCGCTACCAGGGCCGGCGTGACGCGATGCTCGACGCGCTCAGCACCGCCATGCCCGAGGGCGCCACATGGACGCGCCCTGGTGGCGGACTCTTTCTGTGGGCGACGCTCCCCAGCCAGCTCGACACCACCAACCTGCTGGCGCGCGCGCTGCGCAGCAACGTGGCGTTCGTCCCGGGCCGCGGGGCCTACATGGACGGCCGCGGTGGTGACTCGATGCGTTTGAACTACTCGGGGGTCGGCGAGGCCGACATTCGCGAGGGTGTGCGCCGCATCGGCGCCGTCGTCACCGAGCAGCTCGAGCTCTACGGCGACATGGTCGGCGAGCCCCTCCCGCAGCGCCGCTCGGCTGATCTCCACGAGGGCAGCAACGCCGAACCCGAGGAGCAGCCTGAGGGCGCCCTCGTCCGCTTCCCGACCGCGCGTCGTCGCGCGGGCGAGCGCTAGCCGGTGCCAGGCATGCGCGTCGCCGTCCTCGCCGGCGGGCCGTCCTTTGAGCGCCAGATCTCGCTGGCCGGCGCCGAGCGCATCGTCCACGACCTTGGCGAACTCGGCCACCGAGCGATCCTGATCGACGTCGGCCGCGACCTCGTCGAGCGGCTCACGGACGCCCGCCCGGACGCCGCGATCATCGTGATGCACGGCTCCGTCGGCGAAGACGGCGCCGTCCAGGCCGTGCTCGAGGCGCTCGGGATTCCGCACCAGTCTCCGAGCGCCACGGCGTGCCGGCGCTGCTGGGACAAGGCCACCGCTAAGGGCCTGCTGGCCGAGGACGGCATCGCCGTGCCGGATGGCGTCGTTTTCGATCGCCAGCCGTTCACGGCGCTCGGCGCCGCGCGTGCGCTCGCGCCGATCGTCGAGCGCCTCGGGCTGCCGCTCGTCGTGAAGCCCGCGCGCTCGGGCTCAGCCCTGGGCGTGAACCGTGCCGCGGACCTGGCGGGTCTCGCGGCCGCGATGGTCGGCGCGTTCTCCTACGACGACTCGGTGATCGTCGAGCGCTTCATCGCCGGCCGCGAGTTCGGGATCTCCGTGATCGACGGCGAGGCGCTGCCGCCCGTTGAGATCCTGCCGCAGGACGGCCCGGAGGCCTACGACTTCGAGGCCCGCTACTCGATCGGTCTCGTGAACTACGAGTGCCCCGCCGACCTCGACGACGCCACGCGCAAGCTCCTCACCGACACCGCCGTCGCCGCCACCAAGTCGCTCGGCGTCACCGGCATCAGCCGCGTCGACCTCATCCTCACGCCCGAGGGCGTCCCGACGGTGCTGGAACTCAACAACGTGCCCGGCATGACCGACACCTCACTGCTGCCGATGGCGGCTGCGGCCGCCGGCCTCAGCTCCGCCGACTTGGTCGCGCGGATGTTGCCGCGATAGCGGGGCGCCTCGCCCTCAGCGCCCAAACAACCGGCTGAAGAGGCCTGGCTTGGGCTCTCCGCGGCCGAGGGCGCGGGCAGCATCAGCGTTGGAATGCGCGTAGGCGGAGCGGCGGGCGTCGCCGTTCTCAGCTCGGTACGCAGCGAGCCAGGCCGCGGCGATCGCGTCGGTGTCATGCGGGAGGGTCACCAGCCGGTCGAGCTGCGGGTCGAAGATGGTGTCGTAGCCAGCCGCGAGAACGTCGGCGGTGAAATCCTCAAGCGCCGCCGCGGACAGGCTCGGCTCAGTCTTCTTCTCGGAGTACAGCGTGATGTCGACGTAGTCGGCCGCGACGTCGTACTCGACGCTTGGGTCATCGACCCAGACGTTGACGTCGAGATCGTCTGGATCGCTGTCGGTGAAGTCGTGCAGGTCGACGTTCTTGCCACCGCCGAAACGCTCCTTCAGGGTCGCGACCAGCGCCGTGATTCGCCGCTGCGCAATCGCCCGGTCGAACACCGCGCCCGTCTCGCCGGTCTCGTCGAGGGCGAGGTGAAGCTGCCGAGCAAAGGCGGTGGGGTCCTCGCCCCCATCGACCGCCGGAAAGCAGAGGAGGGCGTGGGCAACGATGTTCGGCATACGCGGCAGACCCTAGGCCGGGCCGCGGCGGGCCGGGCCTAGAAGCGGGGCGGAATCCGGTCGCCGCTCTGGACGACCGCGCGACGCACCAGCGCCTCGAAGTCGAAGGCGACCGGCGCCGGCGGGGCGTCCGGGAGGGTGTCGCCAGGGTTCTGGGCCGTCGCATGGTGCGACCACTCGCGCGAGCGGCCGCGGACGACACTGCTGACGCGCACCGGGCTCCAGGTGTCGCTCTGCCACGGGTCCATGTCCCAGCCGGGGACGACCGTGAGGGTACGAACGCAGCCGCCAACCTCAAACTTGGCATCGACGCCACCGGCGTCAAACATCCAGGCGACCTCTGGCCACGAGAGCTCGCCGACGGCTTCTGCGACGGCAACGGCCAAGGCTGCGCCCTCTGGATCTAGGCGCCGCCCGAAGACGCTCGCCACCCACGTGTCAGCGAGGGCGATTAGGAATCGCCGCCAGCGAAGTCCTCGGGGGTGACGTCGTCGAGGAAGTCCTTGAAGCGCTCGACGACCTCTTCGGTGTCTTCGACCTCGTGCTCGAACTCGATCGCCGACTCGGCGAGGACCTCGGCGGCAACATAGATCGGGGCGCCGGCGCGGACGGCCAGGGCGAGGGCGTCCGACGGGCGCGCGTCGATCTGGTGGTCGATCGACCCGGTCGTGAGCGTGATCGTCGCGAAGAAGGTGTTGTCGCGGAGTTCGGTCACGACGACCTGCGTGCAGCGCACCTCGAGCTCTCCGAAGATGTCGACCATTAGGTCGTGCGTCATCGGGCGCGGCGTCGTCTGCCCCTGGAGGCGCATGAGGATCGCCGCGGCCTCCGGATGACCAATCCAGATCGGCAGAAAGCGATTGGAATCGACGGCCTTAAGCAGCACGATCGGCTGTTTGCCGACCATGTCGAAACTGACGCCGTAGATCACCATTTCCTGCACGAGAGACCTCCAGGCCCGCGCCGCTCCTCGCCACAGCCTGAAAGGAGCCGGGGTCGAGCGGTCGACCGCCTGGCGCCCATGGTATCGGCGCAGCCCCGGGGAGGCCCTGGCAAACGTGTGCGACCCGTCAGCAATGGCCAAACGGCGGGGTGGAATCTGGCGGTCGAGAGGGCTCGGCGACGGCGTCGGCGGCGCGATTGGGTGGGGTCGCGAATGGGTGGCTGGGCGGCGGCGGAATGGAGATCGCTTCGGGGCCTGCGGGCGTTTTGCACCGAGGGCGGTGCCGCTTGGCGGCGTTTGGGCTGGTTGGCGGCGGTGGGGCTTGGCGGCTTCTACGGCGACTTGGTCGTTGGCGGCGGTGGATTTGCGATCGCTGCGGGAAAGGTGGGCGTCTGATCGGCAAGGGCGGAGCGATTTCTTGGAGGCGGGCCTGTGTGTGTTTGAGCGGGCGGGCGGGCTGCAACCTCTGGCGGTTGCATTCGTGGCGCCGAGTTGGTGAACGTGATTATTTGGGGGTTGGAGCCCCCAGATCGACACGTTCGTCGATTGCGCAACCCCTGGCGGTTGTGTTTGCCTGAGATAACGCGCCGCCGCGCGCTGCCAGGCGCTCTTCGCGTCAGAGTTACCGGGCGTCCGGTAACTCCGACGCGAGGGGCAAGCCACCGCAACCCCCACAGGTTGCGCCGCCTCGGCGCCCGCCGACGCCGCAAGCGATCTCAGTCCCGCCGCCGCCAGCCAGCGCAAACCACGAACCCGCCCGCCCTCGCTGATCCGACGCCCGAGTCCCCCGCCGCGATCGCCATTCCACTGCCGCCAACGACCAAGTCGCCGTAGACGCCACCAAGTCCCACCGCCGCCAACGACCAAGTCGCCGTAGCAGCCGTCAACCGCCAAGCCCCGCCGCCAACGACCCGCCCGCTCAGGGGCGCAGCAGGAAGTTCGACGACCCGAACGGGCCGACGGCCTGCAGGAAGCCTTGGCGGTCGTAGGGGCCGGTGCCGCGGAAGTCGTAGATGCGTAGGCCCAGATCGGCGACGACGTCGTAGAACGTCGACGACGTGTCTCCGTAGGAGGCGGCAGCGGCGCCGTGCTCGATCATCAGGACGGGCTGGCAGCGCTCGATCGTGCGGCGTGCACCCTCAAGGACGGCCGTCTCGGCGCCCTCGACGGAGATCCGGATCACCTTCGGGTCCAGGTCGTGGCGCTCAACGAGGGCGTCGAGCGAGATCGTGCGAACCTGCAACCGGTCAAAGTGCGGCTCGGGGTCGTCGTCGCTGGGGTGGATCTCGCCGAAGCTCGCACGCGCCGCCGCATGGACGAGTTGGACGCGGTCCTCCACGTCGCTGTGGCCGAGGGCGTACTCCTCGACGATCACCTGCGGCGGCATGAGGCCCCGCAGCGTCTCGACGTACTCGGGGAACGGCTCAACGGCGAGGTGGCGCCCGCCGGGTGCGCAGCGGGCCATCCGGGCCATCGTGTCGCCCTCGTGGGCGCCGACGTCGATCGCGTCGTCGGTCGGCCCAAGGAGGGCACAGATCACGACCGCCATCGCACGGTGATCGGCTCTCTGGCGGCGCTCAATCTCGCTCGTTCGAGCAGCGTCGAGGCCGACCCGAGTGGCCTTGGCGAGAGTCGCGATGCTGGGTGCCATGAGTCGAACGTAACCGCTCATCTTGTGCCGCGCATCACAAACTTTTCTCGGTGCGTCGCACGCCCAGTTGGCCCGCTGGACAAACCCACCATTCCGCCTGCACCTTCCGAAGAACCGAGAAGCGATCGGAGATAGACCGGCCAGCGGTCCCGTCGGCTGACCTGGCGCGGAGCCGACCCGAACAAAGCCCCTCGCGCGACTCCGTCGGGCGCGGGCGCGGCTCGAACTCGGCCGCTCAGCCCAGGCGGACGGTCATCGCGCGAGCGAGCGGCTCGCCGAGCAGGTGCTCGGTGCCGTCGCAGTCCACGCGCAACGGCCCGCCGAACGGCTCGCGGCCGACGAGCCGCAGCGACGCGCCTGGCAAGATTCCCCGCTCAGCGAGATATCGGAGCATGGCAGGGTCGCGATCAGACACCTGCAGAAGCTCCGCCGTCGCGCCGTCCGGCGTGTCGGCGAGCGAGATGCCCGCGACGACGGGCAGTTTGAGTTCGGCGGTCGGGATGGGGTCGCCGTGGGGATCGTGCGTCGGGTCGCCGAGGTGCGCGGCGATCGCGGCCTCCACGCGCGGCGAGACGTGGTGCTCGAGCCGCTCGGCCTCAATGTGGACGACATCCCACGGCAGCTCGAGCGCCTCGGCGAGAAACAGCTCCAGCAGGCGGTGGCGGCGGATCACGGCGAGCGCGACGCGCTCGCCGTCGGTCGTCAGGCGGACGCCGTGGTAGGGCTCACGCGCCACCAAGCCCGACTGCTCGAGCCGCGTGAGCATCGTCGAGACCGACGCGGGCCGCACCTCGAGCCGCTCGGCGAGATCGGTCGTGCGAACGGCCTGGCCGCTGGCCTGGAGCGTGAAGATCGCCTTCGCGTAGTTCTCGACCGCGGTGGAGTGGTCGGCGGCCGTCGGGGCAGCGGGATCGGTGTCGGCCGGGTCTACGGTCACAGGGAACAGACGGAGTGGTGCTCGCCAGCAGGCTCGTGGTGCAGCAGCGCTCAGGCGCCGCTGAACGTGAGGTACAGCAGGACGACATTCAGGATGACGATTACGGTGGCCACGAGCCCCGCAACCACCGTCGTGGCGCGCCGATTGACGAGGGTGCCCATGATGCCCGGCTGCGCGCAGAACCACAACAGCGGCAGCAGCGCCGCCGGAATCCCGAACGAGAGGATCACCTGGCTGCCGACCAGAGCGTCCGTCGGGTTGACCTCGAGCGCGATGATCGCAATCGCCGGAAGCATGGTGAGCCCGCGCCGCAGCCAGAGCGAGATGGAGCGGTTGAGGAACCCCTCCATGATCACCTGGCCCGAGAGCGTGCCGACGCTCGAGGCTGAGATGCCGGACGCTAGGAGGGCGACGCCGAAGAGGATGTCGGCGTGGGAGCCAAGGGCCTGGCCGAGCGCGTCGGCCGTCTGGGTGAGGTCCTCGCCGGCGCCAGCCAGCGGCGTGCCGTGGAGGACCGCCGCGGCGGTGATGAGCATCGCGGCGTTCACGAGTCCGGCGAGGCCGAGCGCGATCACGATGTCGACGACCTCGAAGCGGAAGATCCGGCGTTTCTCGTCGTCGGTGCGGCCGACCACGCGGTGCTGCGTCAGCGCCGAGTGCAGGTAGATCACATGCGGCATCACGGTTGCGCCGAGGATGCCGACGGCCAGCAGGACGCTCTCCTTGCCGTCGAATGACGGCACGAGGCCGCCGGCGATGTCGGTGGCCTTGGGCTCGGCCAGGAACACCTGCGCGAAGAAGCTCAGCAGGATCACGCCGACGAATCCGGCGATCAGCGACTCGAACTTGCGCACGCCGCGCTGCTGCATCGCGAGGATGCCAAAAGTGATCACGGCGGTGATCAGCGCGGCCGGGAGCAGGTCGAGGCCAAAGAGCAGGTTGATGCCGATCGCGGCGCCGAGGAACTCGGCAAGGTCGCACGCCATGGCGCTGAGCTCGCCCTGGATCCACAGGCCGATTCGCGACTTCTTGCCGAACTTCTCCCGGCACATCTGCGGCAGATTCAGGCCGGTCGCAATGCCAAGCTTGGCGCTGAGCGCCTGGATCAGCATCGCCATCAGGTTGGCGCTGACGATCACCCACAGCAGCGTGTAGCCGAACTGCGCGCCACCGGAGATGTTCGTCGCGAAGTTGCCGGGGTCGACGTAGGCGATCGACGCCACGAACGCGGGCCCCAGGAACGGCATGAGCCGCTTGAAGCCGCGCCCGCCATGATCGTCGAGCGAAGCGAGCGCCGCATCACGGACGCGCGCCTCACCGGGGAGCGCGAGCTCCGCGGCCGTCTCGGCGTCCTCGATCGGCTTCACCGCTGAGAACTTAGCAGCGGCTAAATTTCTGATTCGCGTTGGCTAGACGCCCCGCGGCGTGACCGCCCCACGCACGACCCAGGCGAGCGCTTCGAGCGTCAGCGGCTCGCCACGGTCCAGCAGGTCGTCGTGGAGCTCCGTGCGGATGGCGTCGAGGTGCTCCGGCACGAGCGACTGGCAGTAGGCGCCGGGCGGGCCAACCTGCTGGAGCGACGCCCAGAGCGCGTCGAACGTGGGATACGTCGACCACACGCGCAGCGAGTCCACGGTCACGTCGGTGAGTCCTGGCGTCGACTCCCAGAGCTCCTGCAGCTCGTCGGCGGTGCAGAGCTGTGCGAAGCCCGGGTCCGGTGGCGTCTCCGGGTCGATCTCGTGGGCGGCGGCCCAGAAGAGGTCGAGGAGTTCCATGCTGCCGCCGGAGTCCCACGTGCACGCGGCCACGACGCCGCCGGGGCGAGTGACGCGCACCATCTCGCGGGCGCCCGCGGCGGGGTCCTGCATGAAGTTCACGGCCAGCTGGGAGAGGCAGGCATCGAAGGTGGCGTCGGCCCACGGAAGCGACTCGCCGGGGGCGGCCCGCACGTCGGCTCCGCAGACGCGGGCGGCGCAGGCCTGCACGAAGGCGTCGGCTGGGTCTGCAGCGGCGACGTGATCGGCACCGACGAGCGTGGCGAGGTGCTCCGAGAGCGCGCCCGGGCCGCAGCCGACGTCGGCCACACGCCAGCCGGAGCCGGCCTGAACGCCGGCAAACGCGGCGAACTCAGCGGCCAGGGGCCGCGAGTAGCGGCCCATGAAGTCGTCGTACGCCGCTGCTGGTACCTGGAAGGACATCCTCCACGCGAACCTACCCGGCGGCGGCCTCGTCGGCGAGAATCGTCGTGCCGGCCGCGGGCAGCAGCGAGGACGGGTAGAGGTCGTTGGGCTCCCCGAGCGCCCAGCCGAGCGGCTCGCGCTTGCCGGCGCCCGTCACGAGCATCAGGCGAGCGCCAGCGGTGCTGATCGTCCCGAGGCCCAGGCTGGTGCGCTCCGGCGGCGGCTTGGGCGCCGTGGTGGTGGAGACGATCCGCTTCTCGTCATGTAGCGCGGGGTCGTTGGGGAACAGCGACGCCGTGTGGGCGTCTTCGCCGAGGCCGAGGATCACGAGATCGAGCTCGCGCGCCTTGAGCTGAAACGAATACGCGAGCGCGCGCTTGGCCGCGTCGCCGTCGGCGGGTGGCATGTGGAGCACCGCTCCGGGGGCGGGGAGCCGCTCGCGGGCCATCTTCACGTTGGAGTCCGGGTGGTCGTAGGCGACGCATCGCTCGTCGCCGATCCACAGGTGCACGCCAGACCAGTCCGCGCGCGACTTCGTGAGCTCGTCGTAGAGCAGCCCGGGGGTCGTCCCGCCGGCCAGGGCAACGTCGGCCCGGCCGGTCGCCGCGAGCGCCGCATCGATGGCGGCACCGACGATCTCCGCGCCGCGCCGCGCGACCGCCGCGGGATCGGCCAGCACCTCGATCTCGGGGTTGCCGCCCTTCATCCGCGCATCCTCGCGAGCCTACCCCGCCGCGGAAGCGTCGCCGCGCCGCTCACAGGAACGTCGGCCCGGCATTGGCGACGAACTGCTTGAGCACGCGCGCTCGGTCGAGGCCCGCTGTCGCGGTGAGGACGTCCTCGTCGAGTTCGTCGGGGAGCAGCACCTGGCGCATCGCGCTGGGCAGCAGGCCGCTGCCGCCGCGGGAGGCGCCCAGGACCGTGCGCTCGACGACCCCGCCTTCGGCGTCGGTGTCGGTGATCTTCAGTCCACCTGGGCCGCGCGAGAGCCGCCGAGCGGAGCCGTCGCGGAAGGTGAGCGTGATACCCGCCAGGCCGGGCAGCGGCTGGTCGACGTCGCTGAGCTGAGCGACCACGCGCAGCCGGGAGGCGTCGAGCAACGGCGGGCCGGGCGACCACCCGAGGCGGTGGGAGAGCCAGCCGGCGAGCAGGGCGCCGCAGACGCGCGAGTCCGGGCGCGTCTCGATGTCGACGGTGGCGATCTGCTTGAGCTGGGCCCGAAACTCCGGGGACTGCGCCAGCGACGCGAGCCGCACGCGCCATGCCGACGATCGCAGCCACGCCATGTCGATCGCGCGCATCCCGACCTCGCGCAGGGCGCGCGAGTCGTCGAGGGCTTCTCGGACGGACGCGGCGGCGTCGCCGTCGATGATCACGGTCTGCACGATCTGCCGCAGCAGCATCAGCAGGCGCGGATCGCCCTGCGGCACCCAGGCGACGCTCGGCACGTCGGTGATCACGAGCGGATCCAGGATGCCGTCGAGGTCGAGTTCGTCCTCGGGGCCGACGTCGAGGACGATCGTCTCGCGCAGGCCGTTGCCGATCGCGTCGTCCTGGATCACGGCCGCTTTGCCACCGAGCGTGGTGCGGTCCGGGAAGCGCCGGATCACGATCGTCCGCGAGGCGCGCTGCGTGCCGAGCGCCTTGAGCTGTTTGCGCACCTCGTCGTCGTGTTCGGGCTCGACGAGCACGATGAACGTCAGCGCGCGGGCGGGCGCGACGCTGGAGCCGTCCGGCATGCGGGTCGTCTCCAGCCGCCGCAACTCATCGGCGATCTTCGACGGCTCGGTGTCGTCGGATTCCCAGCGGGCGTCGATCCGGCGGGAGGCGGGGATCGGCTCCGGCGCGGGGACAGCGTCTTCGGGGGAGCTCATCAGATCTCCATCCTTAGATCGCCCGCCAGGAGTCGCCGGGCCTCAGGATCGAGTGCTGCGCCTCAGGCCCCTGCGAGCCCGACGGGTACGTCTCCGGCGGGGCGACGTCTTCCCGGGCCCAGTACTGCAGGATCGGGTCGATGATGGTCCACTGGGCCATCGTCTCGTCGTCGCGGGTGAAGAGCGTCGGATCGCCACGCATGGCGTCGGTGATGAGTCGCTCGTAGGCCTCCGGCGACTGCGACAGAAACGCGGCGCCGTAGGAGAAGTCCATCGTCACGGGGCGCAGGTTCATGCCCGGCCCAGGGACCTTGGCGAGGAGTCGCAGCGTCACGCGCTCGTCGGGCTGGATCGTGAGGACGAGTTCATTGGTGTCGGCCCCGCGGACGCCCTCGATTGCCGCCAGCGGCACGGGCCGCAGCTTGATCGCGATCTCGGTGAGCTTGCGCGGCATGCGCTTGCCCGTGCGGATGTAGAACGGGACGCCCGCCCACCGCCACGTGTTCACGTCGAGGCGCAGCGCGGCGAACGAGTCGGTGCGGGAGGCGTCGGCGACGTCTTCCTCTTCGCGGTACGCGCGGACGGGTTCGCCGGCGATCTGCCCGGCGCCGTACTGCCCGCGGACGGCCATCTTGTAGATCTCGTCCTCCGGCGGCATGGTGACGGCCCGCAGCACCTTCGCTTTCTCCGCGCGGATGTCGTCGGCGGAGAACTTGGCCGGCGGCTCCATCGCGACGAGCGTGAGGAGCTGCAGGAGGTGGTTTTGGATCAGGTCGCGCAGCGAGCCGGCCGAGTCGTAGTAGGAGGCGCGGGAGCCGATGCCGCCGTCCTCGGCGGCCGTGATCTGGACGGACTGGATGTGTTCGCGGTTCCAGATCGGTTCGAGCACGTGGTTGGCGAAGCGCAGCGCCAGGATGTTCTGGACGGTCTCCTTGCCGAGGTAGTGGTCGATCCGGTAGATCTGGGACTCGTCGAGGACGCTCAGGAGGCGAGTGTTGAGCTCGTCGGCTTCGGCGTAGTTCGTGCCGAACGGCTTCTCGATGATCACCCGGCTGGTGGGGTCGTTGCGATTGATCAGGCGCGCCTCGCCGAGCGTCTCGATGACGGGCGCGAAGAACCGCGGCGCCATCGAGAGGTAGTAGAGGCGGTCCATCTGCTGCCCTTCGGCCAGCTCGTCGAGGACGCCGCCGAGGCGGTGCATCGTGCCGACGGTCGTCGCGTCGCCGCCGACGTAGCGGGTGCGTTCGATCAGGCGCTCGAGGACGTCCGGGTCCATCCCGCGGCGGGAGAACCGCGTGAGCGACTGACGCACGTGGTCGCGGAACTCGTCGTCGGACATCGTCTCGCGGGAGACGCCGACGAGCGAGAAGCGATCCGGCAGGGTGCCGTCCATGCCGAGGTTGCCGATCGCCGGGAGCAGCTTGCGCATCGCCAGGTCGCCGCCGGCGCCGAAGACGATCAGGATGCTCGGCTCGGGCGGGAGGAGCCCGATGCCTTCGGCGAGGGGGTTCTCGTCGGCCGAGTGGCCGTGGGTGGAGGACGTCATCGGTCTTGGTCTCGCCTAGCCTTTGCGCTTGGCTTCGTGGCCACCGAACTGGTTTCGCAGCGCGGAGAGGATCCGGTTGGTGTGGTCGGCGTTGCCGCGAGACACGAACCGCTCCTGGAGCGCCAGCGTCATCACTGGGGTCGGGATGCCGAGGTCGATCGAGGCTTCGATCGTCCAGCGCCCTTCGCCGGAGTCGTTGACGACCGGCTCCAGCGCGTCGACGCCCGAGCCCTCAGCCGCGAAGGCGAGGCCGGCCAGCTCGTTGAGCCAGGACCGCACGACGGAGCCCTGCTGCCAGAGCCGGGCGACCTTCTCCAGGTCGAGATCGGGGTTATTGGCCCCGAGGAGCGCGTAGCCCTCGGCGTAGGCCTGCATCAGGCCGTACTCGATGCCGTTGTGGACCATCTTCACGAAGTGACCGGAGCCGGTCGGGCCGACGTGCTCCCAGCCGTACTCGCCGATCTTGGCTTTGTCGTCCTCGTCGGTGACGACCGGCGCGAGGGCGTTGAGGACGGGCGTCAGTCCGGCGACGTCGGCGTCTTCGCCGCCGACCATCATGCAGTAGCCGTTCTGTAGTCCCCAGACGCCGCCGGAGGTGCCGACGTCCATGTAGCCGATGCCCTTGGCGGAGAGCGATTCCTTGCGGATCTCGTCGTCGGTCCAGCGGGAGTTGCCGCCGTCGATGATCACGTCGCCCTCGGAGAGCAGCTCGCCGAGGGCGTTGACGGTGTCGGTGGTCGGCGCGCCCGCGGGGACCATCACCCACACGTAGCGCGGAGCCTCGAGTCCAGCGACGAGCGCCTCGAGCGAGTCGGCGCCGCGGACGCCAACCTCATCCAGCGCGGCGACCGCTGCCGCGTCGCGGTCGTAGGCAATCACGTCGATGTCGCCTTCCTGCCGAAGGCGGCGGGCCATGTTGCCACCCATCTTGCCGAGGCCGATCAATCCGAGCTGCATGCGGGCCAGCCTATTCCCTGCTCAACGCGCCGCTTGTGTCCTCATGGACAACATCGGGCGGCGTGCACGGCTCCCGCCGGACAAGGCCCCGATTTGGCTGATTTGGGGCGGTTTTGGGGATTTTGCAGCGCAATCGCGCTGGCGCGCGGACGCTCGTGACCAGATGTCACGAGCAAACGGTTGCGCGGGGTCCTCTACTCCCCGATCGGCCCCAGCCGCGGCTCGCGCCCGTGCAGCTCAAACGCCCTGAACCGCGAGAAGTGCTTGTGCCCCGGTCCGTGGAAGTCGGCCGAGCCGGTCGTGAGGAGCCCGAGCTCCTCGCAGAGGTCGGCCAGGAAGAGCGTCTGCGTCTCGTCGTGCTCGATGTAAAACGCCTCGACGCCGTCGAGTCCGTAGCTCTGGAATCGCCGCACCGTAGCGCCGACCGTCTCCGGCGGCTGGACATCCCAGAACGGGTGCGCCCAGACGGCCACGCCGCCGGCCGCGTGGATGAGGTCGATCGCCTGCGGGACCGTCGGATGCGTGCGCGTGCGGAACGCCGGCTTGCCCTCGATCAAATAGGCGACGAGCAGGTCGCTTGGACTGCCCGTCAGGCCCTCGTCGGCCAGGCGTGCCTGGTTGGCGGGATCCTCGAACACCGTCGCCGCCAGATGCGGGCGCCCAATCGGGAGACCAGCCTCTCGGCGCTTGGCGAGCGGCCCGTCGTTGACCGTCCACCCCAGCTCGCGAAGCGCAGCGGCCATGCGATCGGCACGTGCCTCGCGGTCGGCGCGGAAGTCCTTGAGCGCAGCCAGCAGCTCGGGCTGGCGGTAGTCGACGCCGTAGCCCAGGATGTGGAGGTCGTCGCCCTCCGGATCGATGCTCGACACCTCGACCGCCGGGACGACCTTCACGCCGAAAGCCGCGCCAGCGTCGAGCGCCTCGGCGGTGCCGTCGATCGCATCATGGTCGCTGAGCGCGAGCAGCTCCACGCCGGCCTTGGCCGCGGCCTCAACGACGTCAGCGGCGTCAAGCGCGCCGTCGGACCAGACCGAATGCGACTGCAGGTCGAACGTCGGGCGGCCGTCCTTGCCGACGAAGCGACTCACGCGAGCGGCCGATCGCCGACAGGACACGGGCTGCAGCGCCGGACACGGGATCTGGTCGCCACCCCTGCAGTCAACCACGTTGCGCTACGAGCGACGGTCCCGTGGCGACGGCGTCGGCCGCCGACGGACCCTTAGGGGCGCGGCGGCCGTTCGCAGGCGGCCTGATGCGGCCCCCGCCAACCCCTCGCCTGTGGCAACGCGTACCGACCAGAGAGTTCACGCTCCCACACCGGTTTTCGCGGCGCGCAGGCCCGCTGAACCGCGCGGCGCCTCACTGGCCAGTGACGGGTCGGGGCGGGGGCGCGTCGCTTCAAGCCGCAGCGCCCTCCGTGATCGGGATGGTGCTGGGCTTCACGCGCTTAGGCCTTCCGGAGGGAGCGGTGCGGGGTACGGCGGCTGGACTCCGGAGAGTCGCCACCTTTGAGGCGACGCACGCTCAGCTCACCGAACTTGGGCTTCGGTAGCCCGAGGTGACCGTAGAGGTCGTCGAGTTCCTGATCCAAGCTGGCCAGCCGGTCCAGGTGCTCATCCGGGGAGTTGGATCGCATGCCTCTCCACGGTACGCCCTGCCCCGGCGGCAAGCGCCGGGTCTTCTCCATCCCTGACCCACAGAAGCCGAGTGGTTGGGCCTGTGGAGCGGATTTGGAGGATCAACCACCTTGCTGGACCCCTCCATGCGGCGAGAGGGGCGTTTACGGGCCTCAGACGCGATTTGGCCGATTTCGAACGATTTTTTGACCGAAAACGGATCTATCCACTCCGGTTATGCTCGACCTGCCTCGGGGATCTCGGCGCATCCGACTGGGTACGACGCTGATCCAATCGCGCCGTTTGGCGCGTAGGCCCGCTAAGTGCCACGCCACCAAGACGCCTCCGGAGGGACGATGAACAGCACTACCCAGACTGCCCAGCGCCCGCTCGAGGGCGAGCAAGACGCGCACGCCGGGCCGGTCCCCGAGTCCGCCCTGCGCGCCGACGCCGCGACCCGCGGGCGCGGCCGCGTGCAGATGCTCAACGCGTCGAAGCCCGGCGGGCTCGACGGCTGGACGCTCGACCTCCCCCGCTACGAGCTGCTGCGAGCGCACATTCTCGACACCATCGACGAACTCGCCGATGAGAACGGCACGGTGGCCCTGCCAGACGTCATCGCGCGCGCCCAGGATCGCTACGCGACCCACGAACTGTTTCCCGGCGGCCGGCTGCGCAACTTCGTGAACTTCACGAAGATCGACCTCGAGGCCCGCTGCGAAGTTGAGCGCGTTCCTGGGTCTTCGCCGCAGCGCATCCGCCGCGCAAGCCGCTCCTAGAACGACGAAGGCCTCGCGCTGCGAGGCCTTCAAGTGGGCGATGCTGGATTCGAACCAGCGACCTCTTCCTTATCAGAGAAGCGCTCTAACCGACTGAGCTAATCGCCCCGGCGCGCACCGTCTCGCGGTGACGCGGGAGCAGAATGGTAGCGGTTCTGAAGCGATTGCGGCGTGCCGAGCTACGAGCCGCAAGTCGCCACCCACGCTGGGAATGCCGGGCGCGACAGGGTCACTACGTCAGGCGGTCGCGAAGCCGGTTCGCGGACGCCAGATCATCCAGGTCCAGCTCCACGCGAAAGCCCTTCTTGTGCGGCTTCACGCGCACATCGAGGCCAAGCTGCACCGAGAGGTCGTCGCTGAGCTGCTCGGCGGCCTCGACGTGATCGGCTGAGGGGCGCGGGGCCGGTGCTGGCGGCGTGACCTTGGCGGTCTCACGCGGGGCGTCCGCGGGACGGGCGCGGCGCTCGACCTCGCGAACCGACCAGCCCTGATCGGCCGCTTCCAGGCCGAGGCGACGGCGGTCGTCCTGCTCCGGAGCCAGGAGCAACGCGCGGCCATGACCTTCGGTGAGGGTGCGGTCCTCCAGCAGGTCGACGACGTCGTCGGGAAGGTCCAGCAAGCGGATCAGGTTGGAGACGGCCGAGCGACTGCGGCCTACGCGGCGCGCGACCTCTTCCCGGGAGAGGCCGAGTTCCTCGACGAGGCCGGCGCAGGCGCGAGCTTCCTCGATGGGAGTGAGATCGGCGCGGGCCATGTTCTCCACGAGCGCTGCCTCGAGCGTCTCGGCGTCGGTCCGCTCCCGAACGATCGCGGGGAGCGTGGAGAGCTGCGCGAGCTGCGCGGCACGCCAGCGGCGCTCGCCGGCAACGATCTCGTACCGGCCGCCAGGCCGTGGGCGGACGAGCACGGGCTGCAGGACGCCCTGCTCGGCAATCGAGTCCGCGAGGCTCTGGAGCTCGTCGGGGTCGAAGCGGCGCCGGGGCTGGTCCGGGTTCGGTGAGATCTGGTCGACGGGAAGGTCGCGCAGCTCGGCGATCCCGGCCGGCGCGGCGCCTCCACCAGGCGCGGGAGACGCGGCGAGAATCGCCTCGAGGCCACGGCCGATCCCGCGGGACTTCCCCGCCTTGCCGGCCGACTTCGGTGCGGCAACCGGGCCGCCGCCGAGGCCGCCGCGACCGGAGGACGCACCGGCGGCGCGCTTGGGCTTGCTTGATTCAGGCACGGGCAGCGAGCTCCTCGGCGAGCGCGAAGTAGGCCTCGGATCCACTGGACCGGGCGTCGTAGTGGGTGATCGGCAAGCCGTAGCTCGGCGCCTCACTCACGCGCACGTTGCGCGGGATGACGGTCTCAAAGACGAGCGACGGGAAGTGCTTGCGGACCTCAGCCTCGACGTCATGCGAGAGGCGCGTGCGCGGGTCGAACATCGTGATGATCAGACCCTCGATCGAGAGGTTCGGGTTCAAGTTCTTCTGCACCAGCGCCAAGGTCTCCAGGAGCGAGCCGAGCCCCTCCAGGGCGAAGTACTCGGCCTGAACCGGCACGAGGACGCGATCAGCGGCGCCGAGTGCGTTGAGCGTGAGCGGGCCGATCGACGGCGGGCAATCCAGGAACACGAACTGGGCCTCATCGCGGAGCGGTGCGAGCGCGTCGCGGAGGAGGTGGTCTGAGCCGGCGGTGCGCGGCAGTTCGACGTTTGCTGCGGCGAGGTCGGCGTGGGCGGGCAGGACACGGAGCCCCGGGATGGCGGTGTCGCGGAGTGCGTCGACCGCGGGCATGCCAGCGAGCACGTCATACAGCGACGGCTTCTCGTCTTTGGGGAGCCCGAGCGCCACCGTCGCATTGGCCTGGGGGTCAGCGTCGACGATGATCGCCGTCGCCCCCGCCTCCGCCAAACAGGCCGCGAGACTTACCGCGGTGGTCGTCTTACCGACCCCGCCCTTCTGATTCGCCAGCGCGTAGATCGCCACCGGGTGAGCGTAGAGATGCTGAGCGCCCTTCGCGTCGCCGGCGCGCGTTTCACGTGAAACGCGTGACGGATTCCCCGCAGTCTGCGCGGAAGCCGTGGCGGAGCCGGTGCAAGGTGGCACCCAACCACCCCGTTTCACGTGAAACGCTCGGGCCACGAGGCAGACCCCAGGTAGATCGGCCTCCGTGGGAGTACGCCCCGCCCGGGTCCTCGCCTTACGCCGCTGCACTCCCCTCCCTCCGTCCACCACCCACCGAATGTCGCCCGCCGCTCACCCGCTCCAAACGCTCACGAGCGGCATGGGTGACGGACTCGTCCTGCGCCCATCTCGTCCCCCGGACGCCGCCCCACTCCTTGTGCTCTTGGCCCACCCGTCCATCTCCGAGTGGTGGGGAGACAACGACCTCGCCAGCATCACGGACGAGATCGTCGGCGCCTGGACCATCGAGATCGAGGGGCAGATCGCGGGCATCCTGGAGTGCCACGAGGAGACCGAGCCGATGTACCCAGAGGTCGCCTTCGACATCATGCTCGGCGTCGACTGGCACGGGCGCGGCTACGGCCGCCGCGCGCTGCGTCTCGCGATCGACTACTTCATCGCGCGCGGGCATCACCGATTCACCATCGATCCGGCGGTAGACAACACCGCCGCCGTCCACTGCTACCTAGCCGTCGGCTTCCAGCGCGTGGGGATCTTGCGGCAGGCCGAGCGGGGTCCGACCGGAGTCTTCCGAGACGCCGTCTTCATGGACTTGCTCGCCTCCGATCTCCAGTAGCCGCATCGCGGCGGCGGCGCGGCGGCCCGCTGGCTACGAGACGAGCCGGAACCACTCCACGACGACCAGGGTCTCGTCGCTCAGCTCGATGCCCAGCGCGAAGATCTCAGGATCGTGCGTCCAGAACTCCTCGTGGGCCCTCCGCCAGTGTTCTGCGCCGGCGAAGCCCTCGCCCTCGTCGATGGCCACCTGAGCCTCCACCCCAGTGAGTCGGGTGATGCGCACCTGCGTCGTCTCGACCACGGCGACATCAGTCCCAGTTGAGTCGATCACCCGGAAGCGTTCCCCGACGCGAGGAAGCGGCTCGTCGTGGTACTGCGCGAGCAGCGACGACGTCGCGGTCTTCTCACCGGTGAGCACCGCGCCCACCAGTTGATCGCGTAGCGGCCCAGGGTCCGCGAGCTCAAAGGGCAGCAGACGATCCCCGTCTGGCTGACGTGGTTGCGTTTCACGTGAAACACCCCCGGTGGTGGTGTCGCAGGCGGCCCGGAGTCCCACGTCCCTCTCCATCGCGGCGAGCTCCAGCGGCGTGAGCCGGAGCGCGTGTGGTGGCTCGGCACCAAGCCACATCGCGCGGAGTTGGTTGGTGATCCGATGGCCGTCGGACTCGCTGATTCCCAGACCGTTCAGATCAATGACGATGCTCATCGCCGTCCAAACCTAGCCGTCCTCGGCGGGCATGGCGACCGGAGGATCGATCGCTCCTGGCGGCGGTCTGGTGCGGCGACTAGCCTCGTCCCAGTGACGATGTTCATGTTCGACCTCGAGCTGCCGTCGCTGACGACCCAGCGAGCTGAGGCGGCAGCCCAGGACGCAGCCGACCGCAACGCCTGGCCACTGCACCTTGTCCCGGGCCGGGTGGAGAAGCGCTGGTTCGGCATCGAGAAGGCCTACCCCACCGTCGTCGAACTCCCCATCGAATCCGGCGGCCCGGCGCTGGCCATTGAGGCCGAGCGCGACGCCGACTCCCTCGTGATGCGTGCGGAGGCCAGCCACCGCATCGCAGCCACCATCGAGATCCTCGGCCACCACTTCCCAGAAGGCTTCACCTTCCGCGCAACGTTCGCCGGCTCACCCGTCCGGCACGACGAGACCCTCGCCGCCAGCGACCTCGCGGACCTCGTCCGCACCAGCCGCCTGAACGAGTTCACTCGCTACACCGTCCCACCCCTCATCGACCAGACCCCCAAATAGCCCGTTTCACGTGAAACACCCCAATCGGAGCCCTGCCCAAAACCGCGCCTCATCCAGTCGCGCGGCACCCCAACCAACCCCAACCAACCCCAACCACCCCAGCCCGCGAGAGCCGGACCGACCCCCAAGGCACCGCAGGGATCGCGAAGACGCGCCGGAGAGGGCCTGAGCGCTAGGACCAACCCGTCAGCGTGGTCGAGGCGGGTGGAGCCGTAGGCGAGCGTTAGGAGCAAGGCCGCTGGCCGCCAGCGACGAGCGAGACCGAAGGCTCCACCCGCCTCGACCACCAGCCCGCGGAAGGTCCTACCGCTCAGACCCCAAAGGCTTCTTCTTGGCCATCCCCGCACGCCGAGGGAAGCGGTCCGGCGTCACCGCGACTTTTTGGGCCACCACGAGCCGTCGCTCTTTGGCCCCTTGGAACGGCTCAACGCGGATCTCGTCGACGATCTCCATGCCGAGCGCTTCAGCAGCCTTGTAGCCGCCAGCGCGCTCCTGATCGGAAAGTGCGCCTTTCCAAGCGACCGACACGCCGCCGATCTCGAGTAGTGGCGCGGAGTACTCCAGCACCACGTCGAGGGTCGCGAGCGCCCGGCTGGTGATGAGGTCATGCACGCCGATACCTTCGGGCCAGCCCTCGGCGCGCTCCGCGACAATCTCCGTTCGATCGCCGAGCTCGCACTCTTCGATTGCGCGTTCCAGGAACACGGTCCGGCGCCCAACGGACTCGACGAGCGCCATGCGAAGGTCGGGCAGCGCGACGACCAGCGGGAGCGCTGGAATCCCGGCCCCGGTACCCAGGTCCGCCGCGCGGCGCGCAGCGCGGACCACCGGCAGGTCGAGCGCCACCCACGAGTCAGCGAGGTGCTGATCGACGGCGTCCGCGGCGTCGGTCACGCGCGTCGACGCGAGTTCGTCGGTCTCCCAGAGTTCGAGGAGCCGCCGCCCGTGGGCGACGGCTTCGTCGCTGAGTTCGAAGCGCGCGGCCAGTTCGGCCAGGCGCGCCTCGGCGCGACTCACTGCGAGGCGCCGGGGGGCGCCGTGCCCTCAGGAGCGATAACCGCGTGGCGATCGGGCTCCTGGCCTTCGCTGTAGGACTCCACGCCTTCGATGTCTCGAACCATCTCGTGGACGTAACGGCGCTCGCTGCTCGTCATCGGCTCAAGCGGGCACGCCTCGCTGCGCTGCAGTGCGCGGGCCGTCAGGCGGTTGACCTGCGCCTCGATCGCCTCGCGCCGACGCTCGCGGTAGCCCTCGGCGTCGACGATGACGCGCACATGCGCCTCGTGATCGAGGGCGATGCGCTGGGCGAGGTGCTGGAGTGCTTCGAGCGTCTGGCCGTGGCGGCCGATCAGGAGCCCAAGGTCCTTGCCCTGCACGGAGACGTGGAGCTCCTCTTCGCGCTGCTCGGCGACGACATCCTCGTCGATCCCGAGCGCCCGAGCGACACCCTCCACCAGGCTACGGACGGCCTCGATCCCTGCGGGATCGGCCGGCTCGCTGCTGGGTCCAGTTCTTCGCTGCTCGTTCATCGCCGCTTCCCCGTGCGCTTGCGCTTCGTCGGACGCTCCGACGGGCCGACATTACCCCGCAGCTCGGCCACCTCAACGATGGCGCCTTCCACGATGCTCAGCGGATCGTCGCCGGTGCTGACCCCCGGCGCGCCGTAGATCCGGCGCAGGGCCACCTGCTGCACGACGGTGTAGAGGTTGGTCGTGATCCAGTAGACGAGCAGGCCCGTCGGGAAGCTCAGGATGAACGGCACGAACAGGAACGGGAGCGCGTAGAAGATGTTGCGCTGCAGACCCGTGACGGTCGACGGCATCAGGAGCGTCGACAGGAGCTGGGAGCCCACGTAGAGCACCAGGAGCGTGGCCAGAACCCAGCCGGTGCCCTTCGCGGTGAGGTCCGGAATGAACAGGAACTGCTCGGCACCGTCGGGGAATCCCGGCTGCGGCGGCCATGTGCTGCAGGTGATGCTCTTGATGTCCGGCGTGTCGATCGGAATGCCGCAAATGTCGGTCTTCAGGTCCTTCTGAAGCATGTAGAACAGCGCGATGAACACGGGGGCTTGCAGCAAGAGCGGCAAGCAGCCAGCAGCCGGGTTCACGCCGGACTCCGACATCATCTTCCGCTGCTCTTGCATGAGCTTTTGCGGGTCGTCCGGGTATTTGGCCTGCAGCTCCTTGATCTTGGGGCCCAGGGCAGCCATGCCCTTCATCGACTTGTACTGGACCACCGCGAGCGGTAGGAGCACCGTTCGGATCACGAGCGTGAGCGCGATGATTGCCAGGCCCCAAGAGGCCGTGATGCCGTGGAGCAATACGAGCAGCTCCTCGAACACGTCGATCAGTGGCTGCAGGATGTTCGCGGCGACTACGGAACCGTCGGTCATGCTTGGGGTGCTCGCTTGAGACGTGCGGAAAGGGGAAAGATTCGTTGGTCCTCGGGGAGGTCGACGCCTTGCCCACCGAAGGGATTGCAGCGTGCGACTCGCCAGGCAGCGAGCACCAGACCGCGGAGTATGCCGAACCGGTCAACGGCTTGGACCGCATAGGCCGAGCAGCTGGGTTCAAACCGGCAGTTGGCGCCGAGCATCGGGGAGAGGATGCGGCGGTAGGTAAAGACGGGCGTGAGGGCGATTCGCCGGCCGAGCGACCGGTCGCGGTTGCCCCACGTGAGCGACGCATCGCGCGCGGGCGCGTGGACGTGCGGGTGATCAGTCTTGGCCATCGCCGGCCTCAGACTTGGCATCCGGTGCAATCTCGGCCGATGGCTCAGCGGCCGGCGGCGGTGCGGAGCTTCCGGCCCAGGCCGACGTCCGCGAGAGCAGGGAGCGCAGCTCGCGCTGCACGCCAGCCTGCCCTTCGCGCTCGTCGAGGGCTACGGAGTCCGCGCGGGCCGTGATCACGAGATCGCTGCCGGCGGCGAGATCGCCTTCGAGGGCGGAGACGGACTCGCGCAGCACCCGCTTGATGCGGTTCCGCGTGACGGCGTCGCCGACCTTCTTGCTGACGGACAGGCCGACGCGAGGGGCGTCGAGCGATGCCTCACGCGGGAATACGTGTACGACGAACTCGCGGCCGCCCGTGGAGCGGCCTTGACGGTAGACACGATCAAAGTCCCCGCTGCGCGACAGACGGCCGCGTTTGCGACGGGGGGCTCCACTGCTACTCGCCACGGCTAGGCCGAGAGAATCAGAAGTGGAGGAACGGGCACGGCTCCGCCGCAAACTGCGAGCGGAGCAGAGAGGCCCGTCAGACGGTCAGACGCTTGCGGCCCTTGGCACGGCGGCGCTTCAGAATCATCTGGCCGCCCTTGCTCTGCATACGGTTGCGGAATCCGTGCGCACGTGCGCGCTTACGCTTCTTTGGCTGGTAGGTGCGCTTCATGGGCCAACCAGAGTAGAGCACGGAGCACCTATCAGGCGCACCGGCCGAAAATTTGGCCTGGACAACCCTTCCCCATCCAGGCGCATCTCGCGCAGAAAAACACGCGCCTAGCGGCATCGCCACCTGTGCAGGCGCCTTCTCAGCCAGGCGCCGATGCTAGGTTCTGCTCTCTCCGCGATCGACCCTCCTCCCGGGTCGCCGCGCTATCTGCCCTACGCCGCGCCCGCCCAGACGGGTGCCGCCGACTGCATGCTCGAACACCCCTCCCACCAGCCCTCCACCGACCCGACCGCCGCCTGGCGACTGATCCTCGATCGCCTACGCGGGCGCGTCGACGAAACCACGCTGGAACTCTGGCTGCACCCCCTTCATCCCGTCGACTGCACCGACGGCACCTTGCTGCTGGCCGGCGAGCCACATCTCGTCCGCTGGGCGCGCGACCGCTGCACTCCGCTGCTGACGGAGATCGCCAGCGAGGCTGGCCTCGCGCACGCGATCGCGTGGATCGAGGCCAGCCCGCAGCAGCTCGCCGAGGCCCCACCGACGTGGCATGCCCACGACCGCATGCCAGGCCAGCCGGGCAGTGGACTCCCGGCCGCGGGCTACGTGACCGCCAATCCAGCCGACCGCCGGGCCGGTCTCGTGACCGCCGGCGAGCCCCAGCCCCTGCCGCCGCTCGATGTCGGCGACCCGATCGACCCGTCGCTGACCTTTGAGTCGTTCGTGATCGGCCACTCCAACCGCCTCGCGCACGGCGCCGCCCTCCAGGTCGCCGAGCTGCCCGCCACCGTCTTCAACCCGCTGCTGCTCTGCGGCCCGCCCGGCACCGGCAAGACGCACCTGCTGCACGCGATCGCCAACTACGTGGCGACCACCGCCCCGCACCTGAACGTGCACCTCTGCACCAGTGAGCGGTTCGTGACCGACTTCCTCGGCGCCCTCAAGAACCGCCGCATCGGCGATTTCAAGGACGCGCTGCGCGGCGTCGACGTGCTCCTCGTCGACGACATCCAGTTCCTTGCCGGCAAAGAGAAGACCGAGGAAGAGTTCTTCCACACCTTCAACGCCCTCGAGCGAAGCGGCGCCCAACTCGTCCTCACCAGCGACCAGCCGCCCGCTGAGCTCGGCGACCTCTCCGAGCGCCTGCGCGCACGGTTCGCCTCGGGGCTCGTCGTCGATCTGGAGCGCCCGGACGACGCCCTGCGCCGAATCTACGTGGCTCGTCGCGCCGCCGAGGAGCTCGAAGCCCCGCAAGAACGCGCCCAGCTTTCCCACCTGGCAGACAAAGTCACCGACGGCATCCGCACGCTTGAGGGCGCGATCCTTTCCACGATCGCCTACCGCACGCTCACCGGCCGGGTGCTCGACCAGGCACTCGTCGATGACGTCGTCCGCCGGCTCTACCCGCAGAAGCACAAGAGCCACGTCGAGCGGCCCACGATCCGGCGCGTGCAGGACCTCGTGTGCGCGGAGTTCGAGATCGACCACGACACGCTGATCGGCCCGTCCCGCGCGGCCGCAATCTCCTGGCCCCGGCAGGTTGCGATGTATCTGGCGCGCCACCACACGCAGGCGTCGCTGCCGACGATCGCCCGCGCATTCAACCGCCGCGACCACACCACGGTGATGCACGCCGTTACTCGCGTGACCGAGCAGATCGACCGCGATCCGACCGTCCACGAGCAGGTCTCCGGGCTCGTCTCCAAACTCCGGTAAACCCGCTCGCTGCGGGATCCAGCAGCCTCGCGCATCTGTCCACAGCTCAGGCGAGGTAGCGCCCCGCCGATGACCATGCGAGACTCGGGCCCGCGCGCCATCCACAGCGCTCACGGCTGAGCCGTCCCGGTGGAACCTGGTCTTTCGGGACTTGTCCACACGCTCCACAGCCCTACTACTTCAAAGACTCCCCACTTCTCTCACGTGATCTCGATCAGTTGTACGACCGCCGACCTCGTCGAGCGCCTCACTGCTGTGTCCCGTGTCGCCAGTGGGCGAAGCGCGATGCAGCCGATCGCCGGCGTCCGCGTCGTCGCCCAATCCGGGAGCGTCGCCCTCGAGGCCGTCGATGCCGATCTCGCGATCCGCACCGAGCTTCCTGCCACCGTCGGAGGCTCCGGCTCCATCGCGCTGCCTGGCAAGCTGCTCCTCGACGTCGCCCGCTCGTTGCCGGCCCCGACCGTTGAGCTCACGAGCGAGGAGTCCGGTTTCGTGACCGTCAGCTCCGGCTCGGCCACCTTCAAGCTCCGCGCGCTGCGCGACGACGACGTCCCGCCGCTGCCGCCGCTCGAAGGCGAAGACCCGGTCCAGCTCTCCGCTGGCGCGCTGCGCGACACGATCGCCAAGGTCGAGCGCGCCGCGGCCCGCGACGCAACCCGCCTGATCCTGACGGGCGTGCTCGTGAGCGCGACCGGCAGCGAGCTGCGGATGGTCGCGACCGACGCCTACCGCCTCGCCGTCAAGGAGACCAAGCTCGACACGGCGATCGGTGGCGAGGGCCTCGAGGCCACCGTCCCGCACCGCGCGCTCGGAGAGATCGCCAAAGCGAACGTGCCGGACGACGCCCAGATCGAGCTGCGCCGCCACGAGAGCCGCATCATCGTGCGCTGGGAAGGGACGACCCTCGTCTCCCGCCTGCTCGACGGCCAGTTCCCGAACTACCGCCAGCTGCTGCAGGAGAACTTCACCAGCGAGGTGATCATCTCCACCGACGAGCTCGCCCAGGCCCTGCGCCGCGTCTCGCTGCTGGCCCAGAAGTCCGCCCGTCTGCGCCTGAAGTTCACCGAGGGTGAGCTGCTCATCGCCGCGCAGACGCAAGACGTCGGCGAGGCCTCGGAGTCGATTCCGGCGCCGTGGCATGGCGAGGAGCTCGAGATCGGCTTCAACCCGGACTACCTCCGCGCCGGTCTGGAGAACGTCTCCACCGACACGGTTCGCCTGCGGCTGATCAACCCGGTCCGTCCGATGGTCCTCGAAGCCACCGACGACTCGGCCTTCACGTATCTCGTGATGCCGCTTCGCCTCGACGTCTAGAGCGCCATGCGGGTGACGTCGCTGCGTGTGCGCTCGCTGCGCACGCATGCGGCGCTGGAGCTGTCGCTCGATCACAGCCTCACCGTTGTCGACGGGCAGAACGGCGCGGGCAAGACCAACTTGCTCGAGGCGATCGTCCTCGCCGCCACGGGCCGCTCCTGGCGGACGCGCACCGACCGCGAGCTCGTCCGCCACGGTGAGGACGCCGGCCGCGCCGAGCTGGCCTTCACCGACGCCACGGGCACCGGCCACAAGGTCTCGCTGACGGTTTACCGCGGATCGGCTGAGCGCCAGCATGTGCTCGACGGCGGGAAGGTCGAGCTGGGAGCCCCGCGGCCGCTCGTCGTGGTCTTCGCGCCCGACCGCCTGGCGCTGATCCAAGGTTCTCCACAGGGGCGGCGCGGGCATGTGGATCAGCTCGTCGCCGCGCTCTGGCCGAGCCGCAACGCGGCGCGGGCCGAGTACTCACGCGCCCTGGCCCAGCGAAACGCCTTGCTGCACCGGGGGACTTCGGCGTCGATGGATGCCTGGGAGCTGGAGCTGGCCCGCCACGGCGTCGCGCTGCGAGCCGCCCGCCAGCAGGCGATCGACGCGTTGTCCACAGGATTCGCCGAACTCGCCACCGACCTGGGGATCACCGGCAAACCCACCCTGGGCTACCGACCGGCAGATTCCACAGACACCGTGGAAAGCCTCGCGCAGCTCTTCGCCGAGCGCCGCGATCGCGATCGCGAGCGGGGCTTCACCACCGTCGGCCCACACCGCGACGAGATCTTGCTGCGCCGCGACGACCGCGACCTGCGCGCCTTCGGCTCCCAGGGCGAGCAGCGCCTGGCGGTGCTCGCGCTCCTCCTCACCGAGCGCTCGCTGATCACCGAGGTCCGCGGCAGCCCGCCGCTCGCGCTTCTGGATGACGTCGGCAGCGAACTCGACCCTGGCCGGCGCCGTCGGCTCGTCACCGAGGTCTGCCGCTACGGCCAGGTCGTGATCGCGACGACCTCCGCCAACGAACTCGGCACCACCGGCCTGCCGTCGGATCCGCAGCTCGTCCACGTCTCGGCTGTGCCCGACGTCGACGTGCCCACCAGCGCCGTCGAGATCGACACGCGCTGACCTGGAGTGGCGCGGCGGCCCGCGCGGCGTCAACATGAATGCGGTGATCTCGCAGACCGCCCTCGGCCCGCCCGGCGAGCCGCTCCTCGCCACGCCAGCGCAGGAGCAGGCGTTTCAGGGCGGCATCATCGCGATTGCGGTGCTGATCGCGATCCTTGCCGCCGCCGAGCTGGTCGGCAGATCGCCCGCAAAATGGCGTGCCGCGGATCCCCACGCAGTGCTGGCGCTCGTCCTGGCGACGCTCTGGGCAGTAAGCCGCGCCTTCGCGGATCTGGAGAACTCCGCGACGCTCCAGCTTTCGCTGGCGCTCCTCGCTGCGCTCGGGCTGCTCGTCGGCACCGCCTGGCGGCCGGCTCGCCTGCTGGCCGGCGTCACCGCCATCACGGTCGTTCCGGAGTTTGCGATCACGGTGGCGATGACTGCGGGCTTCGGCGGGTGGTCGACCACCGACGGCATCTTCTGGGCGTCGCTGATCGCCGGCCTGAATCTCACCGCCCTGCTGATTCCCTTCTCCATCGCGGCGGCAGCGATGCGTCTGGCACGGCTCCTGCGGCCGACGGATCCGGCGTCATGAGGGTCCCGCACCCCAAACGCCGCGCACCGCGGACGATGGCGTCGGTGATGGACGGCGTGATCGGCGACCTCGCCCCGACCGACCCCCTCTCCCGGGTGCAGACGGCCTGGCCGCAGCTCGTCGGCAAGAAGCACGCCGCCCTGAGCCAGCCGATCCGGCTGCAGGGCGACGGGACGATCGTGATCCGCTGCGACTCCGGCGCGATGGCCAGCGAGCTCTCGCTGCGCGAGCCGCAGATCCGGCTCCTGATGGCCGACATTCTCGAGCTGCACTGCGGGCTGCGGTTTCAGGGGCCAGCCGGCCGGGCCGGCGGCCGGCGCTGAGCCGCAGCCTCCAGCCGGCAAGCGCCCGCGGCCCGGTCTGAAAGGATTCCCGCGATGGGCGCCAGCGGCACGATTCCCCACATCCGCCGCGAGGAGCGGGGCGGCATCCCGCTGCTGTGGATCGAGCGCGATGACGAGCCGCGCGTCGCCCTGGTGTTCCGCGTGGGCATGTTCGATGAGCCGTTCTCCCGGGGCGGTATCACCCACCTGGTCGAACACCTGGCGCTCCACGTGGTCGAAGACTCCGGCCCCACCGTCAACGGGTTCGTCGGGCTCGACCAGTGCGGCTTTACCGCCCGAGGCACCACCGAGGAACTCGTCGCGTTTCTCCACGGCGTCACCGCTGCGCTTTCTGACCTGCCCTTGGACCGCCTCGGAGTCGAACGCGGCGTGCTGGAGGCCGAGGAGTCGGCCTCGCGGCCCGGGATCGTGATGTATCTGGCCCAGTGCCGCTACGGGCTGGCGCCCGCCGGCCGGCGGATGCTGCCCGAACTTGGCCTGCGCTCGGTGGTGGCGGAGGACCTCGTTGCCTGGAGTGCGCGTCACTTCACCAAGGCCTCGGCGGTCATCTGCTGGCTCGGCCCCGAGCCGCCGCCGGCTGATCTGGCCCTTGCGCTCCCGGCGGGCACCGCGCCGGTGGTGCCGCCAGCCCCCACGCCGATCGTCCCCCTGCCGTTCTCGGTGACGGGCGAGGAAGACGACATCGCGATCGCCCTCACCGCCCCAAGCGGCATGGCCACCCACGTGTTCGCCGAGGTGTTGCAGCGTCGCCTCACGCACACGCTCCGCACCGATCGCGGCATCGTCTACACCGTCGATAGCTCACTCGAAGCGCTGACGGGCGGAGTTGTCCACCTGACCTTCAGCACCGAGGCCAGCGGTGGGATGGCGGCATCGGTCCGTCAGACGATGCTCGACGAGCTCGACCGCCTGGCCGACGATGGCCCGAGCGCCGATGACGTCGCGGCGGCGGTCCGCGAGGTCGAACGCGACTTCGCCGATGCCAACGGCTCGGCCTTTCTCATCGATGCGGCGCTAGCGCTGCGAACCGGCCAACCGATCCCCCAGCCGGCCGACCAGCACGCAGAGCTCCAGGGTGTCGACGCCGCCGCGGTATCGCAGGTCGCCTGGCATGCGCGCGAGACCTTGATGGTCATGTCGCCCGAAATGATCGCCGTCCCCGGGCCACCGTTCAAGAGCGACGGTGACGTCGAGACCCACCCGCCGGTCGAGGGACGCACCTTCCTCTCACCCGGGCTGCGAGCCTCCAAGCGGTCGCTGCTCACCATCGGCGACCACGGGCTCACCGTGCGCTCGCCGGGCCAAGAGGACTCACTCACGCTGCACTGGAGCGACGTGGTAGCCGTCACCCGCGAACGCGGTGGCGACTACTACTTCACCGGCATCAGCGGCGCATGGTGCGTCGTGAACCCGCGCATTTTCAGAGCCGATGCCGACGCGATCAAGGCGTTGATCGAGCAGTACCTCGACCCCGCCACGCTCGTCCCGGCGCCCGGCGCCGAGCACATCGACGCGCTCGAGGAGGCGGCCGTGCGTGATCTGAAGAAGCCAAAGGATCACCGCGAAGCCCTCGATGCGCTCGCTGAGGAGATGAGTCCGGGGGAGCGGCTGCACCGCCTGTTCTCTGCGATCACGGGCATGAAGTACGGGCTGCTGGCCGTCACCGACCGCCGCACGCTCTTCATCTACGGCGACGCCCCCACCGACGAGATTCCACACTCGCTCACCAAGCGGATCGACGTGGAGTCGGCCAAGATGGGTCAGACGGTGGTCGTCGACTCCTTCCCCGAGCCCCGCCGATACTGGGGTTTCGACCACACGGACGAGCCGGATGCGCTGCGCGATCTGCTGCGTCAACTGCAGGACAACTGACCGGTCGGTGCTGGCCGGCACAGGAGCCACATCGCTCTCGCGCCGGTAAACGCCTCTCTCGCGGTTTGCGCAGTCTTAGTGCCATCTTTGGTCGGCTAGTGCGTCAAAACGGCTCAGATCGCGTTTCCGTCGCCCCGCTCCTGTAGAATGCGCACATGCTTGCGCGCTGCGCGAGCCCGCTCTTTCCAACGCTGCCCTGGGCTGTATCCGGGGCCACTCCTGCATGGCTGACGAACCCAACCCCAACCAGGGCTCGGCGTCCTACGGCGCCGACGACATCACCGTCCTGGAGGGACTCGAGGCCGTCCGGCTGCGCCCGGGCATGTACATCGGCTCCACGGGCATCCGCGGGCTCCACCACCTCGTGTGGGAGATCGTCGACAACTCCGTCGATGAGGCCCTCGCTGGCCACGCGACCACGGTCGACGTCACGATCCACCCAGACAACTCCGTCACCGTGAAGGACGACGGCCGTGGCATCCCGGTCGCCGTCATGGACAAAGAAGGCAAGTCGGCCCTGGAGGTCGTCCTCACCGTCCTGCACGCCGGCGGCAAGTTCGGCGATGGCGGCGGCTACAAGGTCTCCGGCGGCCTGCACGGCGTCGGCTCCTCCGTGGTGAACGCGCTGTCGGTCACGCTCGACGCCACGGTTTGGCGCGACGGCTACGTCCACAACCAGAGCTACGACCGCGGCGCGCCGCGCAGCCCGATCAAGCAGGGCGCCAAGTCGGATCTGCACGGCACGCAGATCACGTTCCTCCCGGACTCCGAGATCTTCGAAGACATCACCTTCGACTGGAACATCCTCGAGACGCGCCTGCGTGAGACGTCGTTCCTCACCAAGGGCCTGCGCATCAACCTCACGGACGAGCGCGGCGAGGGCAAGCAGGCCACGTTCCACGCTGAGGGCGGCATCGCCGACTTCGTCTCCCATCTGAACTCCGCCAAGGAGACGATGGGCCGCAAGATCGTCTACTTCGAGGGCGAGTCCGACGAGGGCTCCGTCGAGATCGCGATGCAGTGGAACACGACCTACCAAGAGTCGGTCCACTCCTTCGCGAACAACATCAACACGCACGAGGGCGGCTCCCACCTCTCCGGCTTCCGCAGCGCGCTCACGCGCACCCTCAACCGGTACGCCCGCGAGAAGGGCCTGCTCAAAGAGAAGGACGACAACCTCTCCGGCGAGGACATCCGCGAGGGCCTGACGGCCGTCATCTCCGCCAAGCTCGGCAACCCGCAGTTCGAGGGCCAGACGAAGACCAAGCTCGGCAACCCCGGCATGGAGGGCTTCGTCGCGAACATCGTGAACACGAAGCTCGCCGAGTTCTTCGAGGAGAACCCGCAGGACGCCGGCACCGTCGTGCGCAAGGCCGTCTCGGCGTCGCAGGCGCGCGCCGCGGCGCGCAAGGCCCGCGACCTCACCCGCCGCAAGTCCGCGCTGGAGAACTCCACCCTCCCAGGCAAGCTCGCCGACTGCTCCGTGAAGGACCCGGCCCTGGCCGAGCTGTTCATCGTGGAGGGCGACTCGGCCGGTGGCTCCGCCAAGCAGGGCCGCGACCGCGCGACCCAGGCGATCCTCCCGCTGCGCGGCAAGATCCTCAACGTCGAGAAGGCCCGCATCGACAAGGTGCTCGGCAACACCGAGATCCAGTCGCTGATCACCGCGATCGGCACCGGCGTGCGCGACGAGTTCGACCTCGACCGCCTGCGGTACCACAAGATCATCCTGATGACCGACGCTGACGTCGACGGTGCCCACATCCGCACCCTCGCGCTGACGCTCCTCTTCCGCGAGATGCGCGAGCTGATCGATGGCGGCTTCGTCTACATCGCCAAGCCGCCGCTCTACCGCCTCAAGCGCGGCAACCAGACGAGGTATATCGAGCGCCAGTCCGAGCTCGAAGAGATCCTCCTCTCAGACAAGTGGGAGAAGCTCGAGTCGATTGACCGCAACGGCAAGAAGACGACCCTCACCGAGATCCGCTGGCAGAAGCTCACCCGCCTGCTCAAGCACTACGACGCGTGGGCCAGCCAGCTTCGTGCCTCGTACGGCCACGAGGCGCTGAGCTTCCTGGAGTCGTCCTCGATGCTCGACCAGGTGATCAAGAACTCCCAGGAGGCCGAGGCAGCGATCGCCGAACTCTCCGAGAAGGGTGCGCCCTACGACACGAGCGTCGAGTCCTCCGACGAGAACCAGCTGTGGGTCAAGTCGGTGGAGAAGACCACCGGCCACGCCCGCGTGTTCCGCCTCTCCCGCTCGCTGTTCGACCCGACGTACGGCACCAAGACGCCGTACCGCCAGCTCGTCGACGCCCGCAAGGGCCTCGCTGATCTCGTCGGCGTCGGCCCGTTCACGGCCAAGATCGACGATCACTCCCAGCCGGCCAACGGCTACCAGGAGCTGCGCGACGCGATCCTGCGCCTTGGCCAGCGCGGCGTGACGCTCTCGCGCTTCAAGGGCCTCGGCGAGATGAACGCCGATCAGCTCGCCGACACGACGATGAACCCGGCGTCTCGCACGCTGGCGCAGGTGTCGATCGACGACGCCGCCGCAGCCGACGAGATCTTCTCGAAGCTGATGGGCGACCTCGTCGAACCGCGACGCCAGTTCATCGAAACCTACGGCGGCAATGTCGCCAACCTCGACGTTTAAGAAGGGAGGGACGCACTAAATGAGCTCTTCAGACCTCATCGGCGGCGGCAACATCGAGCCGCGCGCACTCGAAGACGAGATGCACACGGCGTACCTCGATTACGCCATGAGCGTGATCGTGGGCCGCGCCCTGCCGGACGCCCGCGACGGACTTAAGCCCGTCCACCGCCGCGTCCTGTTCTCGATGAACGAGAACGGCCAAGGCCCGAGCCGGCCGTATTCCAAGAGCGCCGCCATCGTCGGCGACGTCATGGGTAAGTACCACCCGCACGGCGACCAGTCGATCTACGACACGCTCGTCCGTATGGCCCAGCCGCACTCGATGCGGTACGAGCTGATCGACGGCCAGGGCAACTTCGGCTCCATCGATGATGACCCCGCCGCCGCCATGCGCTACACCGAGGCTCGCCTCTCGCGCATCGCCGTGGAGATGCTGCGCGACCTCGACAGCGACACCGTCGACTTCCAGCCCAACTACGACGGTTCCAAGCAGGAGCCGGTCGTGCTGCCGTCCCGCTTCCCGAACATGCTCGTCAACGGCGGCTCGGGCATCGCCGTCGGCATGGCCACGAAGATCCCGCCGCACAACCTGCGCGAGATCACCGCGGGCGTCCTGGCGTTCATCGACAACCCCGACATCACGACCGAGGAGCTCCTGACCCACATCAAGGGTCCGGACTTCCCGACGCGCGGCATCATCGTCGGCCGCCAAGGCATCGCCGACGCCTACGAGACCGGCCGCGGCAAGGTTCGCGTGCGGGCCAAGATGCATGTTGAGGACATCGGTCGCGGCAAGGAGGCCCTCGTGGTCACCGAGCTGCCGTTCGAGGTCAAGAAGGGTGGCGACAACGGCGTCATCGTGAAGATGGTCCAGCTCGTCAACGACAAGCGGATCCCCGAGATCAGTGACATCCGCGACGAGTCCGATCGCCGCGGCATGCGCCTGGTGATCGAGCTCAAGCGCGACGTCATCCCCGACGTCGTTCGCAACAAGCTCTACAAGCACACGCCGATGCAGACGACCTTCGGCGTCAACATCGTCGCCCTGGTCGACAACGTGCCGCGCACGCTCTCCCTCAAGGAGTGCCTGCGCGTCTGGGTTGAGCACCAGCGCGAGGTCATCGTCCGCCGCTCCAAGCACGAGCTCGGCGTCCTCGAGCGCCGCGTCCACGTGCTCAAGGGCTTGCTCAAAGCCCTCGACCACCTCGACGAGGTCATCGAGGTCATCCGTGCGTCCCGCGATCGCGAGACCGCCCGCACGGAGCTGATGAGCCGCTTCGAGCTCTCCGAGGTCCAGGCCTCGGCGATCCTCGACCTGCGTCTCTCGCAGCTCACGGCCCTGGAGGCCGACGCCATCCAGGCCGAGCACGACGACAAGGTCGAGCGGATCGGCGAGCTGCGCGCGATCCTCGGCGACGAGCGCATGATCTTCGCGCTGATCAAGGAGGAGCTCTCGGAGATCGCCGAGCGCTTCGGCGACGACCGCCGCACCCTGATCACGGACTCCGAAGACGAGATCGACATTGAGGACCTGATCGCCGACCAGCAGATGGTCATCACGATCACGAACAGCGGCTACATCAAGTCGTTGCCGCTCGGCACCTACCGCCAGCAGAACCGCGGTGGGCGCGGCGTGACGGGCATGAACATGAAGGATGGCGACTTCATCGAGCACCTCTTCGTGTGCTCGAGCCACGACTTCCTGCTGTTCTTCTCTACCCGCGGCAAGGTCTACCGCAAGAAGGTCTACGAGCTGCCGGAGGCGTCGCGCACGGCCAAGGGCCGCGCGCTGGTGAACATCCTCCCGCTGCGCGAAGGCGAGAGCATCCGCTCGGTCCTCTCCACGCGGGACTTCGCCGAGGGCCCGTTCCTGGTGTTCGCGACGAAGAACGGCATCATCAAGAAGACCGACTTCCTCGCCTACAACACGCCGATCAAGGCCGACGGCATCATCGCCATCAAGATCCGCGAGGACGACGAGCTGATCGCCGTCCGCCGGACCAGCGGTGACGACGACATTCTCATGGTGTCCCGCAAGGGCCAGGCCGTGCGCTTCCACGAGGACGCGACCCGCGCGATGGGCCGCGACACCAGCGGCGTGCGCGGCATGGACGTGTCCAGCAAGGGCGACGCCGTCCTCGCCATGGATGTGGCCAAGGACGACGACGACTTGCTCGTCGTGACGGAGAACGGCTTCGGTAAGCGCTCCGGCATCGACCAGTACCGCAAGACGAACCGCGGCACCAAGGGCGTCGGCACCATCAAGCTCACCGACGCCAAGGGCGCCCTCGCCGGCGCCCTCGTCGTTCGCGAGCACGACGGCCTCGTGTTCATCTCGCGTGAGGGCATGGTGCAGCGCACCGCCGTCCGCGGAATCAACCGCTACGGCCGCCTCTCGCAGGGCGTGAAGGTGATGAACCTCAAGGACGACGACGTCGTGTCCGCGGTCGCCGTGGTCTACGACTCCGACGACGACGCTGAGGGCGGCACCGAGCCGTCACCTGAGCTGCTCGAGCTCGCGCTCGACGGCGAGGTTCCCGGCCAGTCGGGCGCCACCGAAGGCGACGACGCTGACGGCGCCGAAGCACCGCAGGGCAGCCCCGGCGTGCAGATCAACGAGTCAGACATCGACGAGCCCGGCGACCCGGACTCGCCGACGACGGAAAACGACGTCACCTGAGTTCAGCCTCGCACTGATCAGGACTGATCGACCGAAGGCCCGGGGCGCAAGCCCCGGGCCCTCGGCGTTTCAAGGGCTATTCGGGACGGACCGGTAGGGCGTACGTGAAGAAGCTCTCCACCTGGTCGTCGTCGCCGATGTCGATGCCGGCCTGCCATGCCCACTGCTGATTGCCCGGCCCGGAGAGAAAGCCACCGAATGCTTCGCGGTCGGGCTCAAACAGCGGGAACGACTGCTGGACGGCGGAGTCCGGGTCGCCGACCTTCAGCCCGCGTGTCGTGGAAGCGCGGCCGTCGGAGAAGAACCCAGCCACCTCGGCCGCGCGACAGGGTCCGGTCTTCGAACTCGAGAACGCCGTGACCTGCAGGGTCGGGAGATACGCCAAGCATGGGGTAAACCACACCACGAGCTCGACGGGGGCGATCTCCGCAAGTTTCCCCAACGTGAGTGTTGTCGTCGGCGTCAGCACCGGCGACAGCGCGATCGCCCCGATCGCCGTCGTCACCCCGCGCTCGCTGATCGTCCAAACCGCCGGGGCTGATGGCACGACAGGCTCGCCCAAGGGCAGGTGGAACCGTCCGCCGCAGGTCGCGGCGACTCCGGTCGTCGGTGGCCTGCTCGAACTCGCGTCGCCAACTCCTTCCGGTTCGACGGCCGCGCTGCTGAACGAGTCCTGCTCGGGGGTGGGCGCGTCGAGGGTCGTCGGCACGCCGGCCCGGGCCCAACCGGCGCGGGCCAGGTCGTTGCTGAGGGTGCGGTGGCGCCCCCGAACGCGGTAGCCGAGGTTTACCCAAAGGCGCCCGGCTGAGTCGCGCGTGAGTTTCCGGCCTTGGGCTGCCCGCAGGTTGTAGGTCAGCCGCTTGGGAGCGCGGCGCACAAACCCTTCGAGCGCCGCCCGCGCCTGCGCCGCGCCGCACTCGCCCGGATTCGGGGTATCGGCGCCGTACAGGTGCACCGGCAACGTGCGATTGCCCACCGCGATCGTCAGGAGCGCCGGCCCGTCGACCGACTTGACTGCAGCTGTGCCGTCCTGACGGAGGGGCTTCGCTGACGCAGGCATCGGCCAGGCCAAGCCCGCGAGGATCGCCAGGAGCGCGGCGAGGCCGGCCACGGCGGAGCGCAGATGCAGCCGCCAGGCCATCAGTCGTCATCTCCGCGGCTACGGATCATGGCCTCAAAACCAAGAACGAGGCCCTGCTCGTCGAGGATCGCGGTGGTCCTCCAGGGCCACTCGTGGTCGAAGCCGCTGAGTTCTAGGCGTTCGCCCTCAGTCCCGGTGCGGACGGCCCTTGGGAATCGCATGGCAGCGCTGGTGTGTGGCGCGCCAGCGGCAAGGCCGTTGGTGGTCGCCACCTTGCCGGGGCCGGTCGCCCAGGCGCCGTAGACGTCGGCCTTTCCGCAGGGGTGCCTCGCGGAGAGCGAGGTCGCGTAAAGCAGGAGTTCCAGGCTCGGAACCCGCACGTGACAGCGGCCATTACCAACGTCACCGAGCTCGACGGGCGCGACCGCTGCGACCTCCGCCACGGTTAGCGTGGCTTCCGGCGTGAGCGTCGAGGGGAACGTGATCGGGCCGACCGACTCCAGCATGCCGTCGGCGTTGACGTTCCATGGAGCGGGGGCGTGGGCGGGAACCGCGGAGCTGACGGGCAGATGCGTATGACCCCCGCAGGCTGCCCACAGGCCTTGCGCCGAACGTGGAAACGAGGGAGTCCCAGCGCCCATCTCGGTGAACACGTGCTCGGGCGGGGCCTCATTCAGGCCGAGCTGGTCGCCGCCTGTGACCCACTCGGTATCGAGAAGTTCATGCGCGACGGAGTTGAAGACGGAGTCTTGGCCCGGTCGGGAAATCCAGCCGAAGTAGCGTCCTGCAGCGTCGCGTTCGAACGACCGCACGCCGTCCCGGATGATCTCGTAGCGCATCGTCTGCTTTGGACGCAGGAGTCCCTTCAGCGCCTTGACCGCGCCGGAGTAGCCGCATTCGTCGCGCTCGGGCGCATCGATCCCGAACAGCCGCATCTTCAAGGTCCGCTGCTGGGTCTTCACCGTCACCAGAGCGGGTCCGTCGACGGAGACGATCTTCGCGGGGCCCGCCGCGCGAAGATCCTTGGCTCTCGCCGCGCTGGGCGCGGCGAGGACGACCAACGCAGCGCCCAGCGCCACGGCCCAATCGAGGTTTCGGCCCATCACCGGAGTGTCGGTCGGCTGCCCCGCGAACCTGAGCGCCGGGGCTAGTCGTGACCGATCGCCTACACCCCCGGCGAGGGGCGCGCCTGGCATGGGACTGGCATGAATACCAGGCCGCCGCAGCCTGGCCGGGTGTATGACGTATGTGGCGACCGTCTAGCAACGACGGGCCAACCGCCTGATCGCAGCCTCCGACGGCCGACTGAGCGAGACTCCAAAACCTCGACGTTCCGTCTATACGCCTGTTTTAGGTGTGCATGCTGGGTGGCGACCCGTTGGTCACTACTTCTTCCCGGAAAGGCACGGATGCCCCTCCGCAAGTCTCCCGTGCTGGCGCTGCTCGCGTCACTCTTCATCGTCTTCCTCCCGTCTGCGGCCGTTGCGGCTGACGTCTCGACGATCACGGTCGAGACGCCGGCAGGGCAGGCCGTGGTCGCTGAGGCTCCCATCGCGACCGAAGGTGCGGCTGATGCGACGATCCAGGCGGCCACGGCAGCACCCGTCGCCGCACAGACTGGCGGCCTCCTCGCCACCGGCGACAACGGTGCGGGCGAGCTCGGCCTCGGGAAGTTCGGCAACGAGACGAACTTCTGGCAGGCGGGCTCCGACCTGGATTGGACCGACGTCGCCACCGGCGCAAACTTCGCCTGCGGCATTCAGGCTGACCGCACCCTTTGGTGCTGGGGCGGCAACGGCTCCGGCCAGCTCGGCCAAGGCGACCTCGCCCAACGCAGCGCGCCGACGAAGGTCGGCGTCGCCGCCACGTGGGAGTCGATCTCAGCTGGCCAATACCACGCCTGCGGCATCCAGACCAGCGGCGCACTCTTCTGCTGGGGCTCCGGCGCCCTCGGCCAGCTCGGCACCGGCAACGTCCTGCCCCAGCGCGCCCCCGTCCAGGTCGCTGGCGGCAACTGGAAGGGCGTCTCACTCGGCGTCGACTCCACCTGCGCCGTGAAGACCGACGGCACCCTCTGGTGCTGGGGTTACGGCGGATCGGGCCAACTCGGCAACGGCGCCGTCGCCTCGCTCAACCTCCCCAAGCAGGTCGGCACCGCCAAGACCTGGGCGTCGGTGTCCAGCGGCGGCTACCACGCCTGCGCCACGCAGACGAACGGCACCCTCTGGTGCTGGGGCGACAACAACCTCGGCGAGGCCGGTGTCGGCACGTCGACGATGCTCAAGGCTCCGGCCAAGGTCGGCGCGGATGCCGACTGGGCATCCGTCACCGGTGCCTACAACTCCACCTGCGGCCTCAAGACCAACGGCACCCTCTGGTGCTGGGGCTACAACGGCTCCGGCCAGCTTGGCGTCGGCGACACCACGGGACGCAAGGTTCCGGCACGCGTCGGCAGCGCAGCCGGCTGGGTGTCGGTCAACACCACGAAGTACGCAACCTGCGCCAAGCGCGCCGACACCACCCTGTGGTGCTGGGGCTACAACGCCCACGGCCAGCTCGGCCTCGGCGACAACTCCCAGCGCTCTGCGCCCGTGCAGGTGACGACCCCCATCACCGTCAGCGTGATCGGCGGCGGCCCCGCCTCCGATCACACCCTCGTGATCTCGCAGGACACGGCGCCCGTCAACGCTTGCCCGGCGACGCCCGTCTCACAGGTCTTCGCTCGCCTCGGCGATCTGGCGGACTACTCGATCGCCCCTGGCGGCGACTTCGAAGGGTCGCTCGAAGGCTGGGCGCTCAAGAACGCCAAGGTGGTGCCCGGCAACGAGACCCTCGGCTACCTCGGCGGCAGCCAGTCGCTTGCCCTCGGCGGATTCGGCAGCGCCGGCACCACGGAGGCCGTCTCACCGGAGTTCTGCCTCAACGCCGCCCACCCGCACTTCCGGTACCTCGCGAAGACGAACAGCACCACCACGGGCATCGTCTACACCGCCCTTCGGTTTCGGCCCAAGAACAACCCCGGCTACGTGATCGAGCTTGGCTCCAAGGCAGACATCGGCGCCAAGGGAGACTGGCGCGTGTCGGATCCGACGCCGCTCGCGACGCTCCTGGCCTCGAGCCTGCTGAAGAAGGGCGGCACCGTCCAACTCGTCTTCCGCACCTCGGCCACGACCAACACCTACGGCGGCATCCAGATCGACAACGTCCTCGTCGACCCGTACCGCCGCGGCTAACGCCGAGCCGCCAACCAAGCTTCCGGCGGTCTGCGAATGCAAGGCGCAGACCGCCGGTTGAGACTTCCAAACGACGTTCGCCTTGGCGATCTGACGCCCCACCGGAGCTCGCACCACCGGCGGCGGAAACCCCTGCAGTAACGCCGTTTTGCCGGGGCTGGAAAGTCTCCTAGGCCGGACGCGCCAGCGCCTTGGACATCGGGCGAATGTGCGGACGCGCCAGCTGTCCAAAAGGTGGGTTGGACGCGCCGGGGGCGCGGCTATATTCCCCGTACCAGAGAAGGGAGGTGATCCGAATCTACGAGTGTTCTTATGGGACCCTGGAGGTACCCGGATCCCAGGCCCTGCTAACGCAGGCCTAGGCGACCAAACGAAAACCGACGTACCCGCGAAGGGTGGTGCCGCAGGTGGTCCCGGCGGCCTTGATGAGCCACTTGACGTGAAGCGTTAGCGCGAATCACGGGCGTCCCTGCTGCGGCAGGGGCGCCCGTTGCGCGTTCTGGAGCGGTGGCGGCGCCAGACGGCTCAGGTGCCGCAAAAGGGAAGGCGGTGGCCCGTCGCCCCCAGCGACGAGCCACCGATTCCGGGTTGCCCGGTGGCGGAGAGGCGACGGTGGGATGCGCCGCATGCGCAAGCACGTCTCCGCGAAGGTGCAGCCCCAATTCTTAACGCGGCCGGGGCGCGGCGTTGAGCCAGGTCTGAGGCGCGCTGGCGCTCTCACTGCCGGTGGCGCGCCACCCAGCGGCTGGGCCTTCGCCGCGGCTCAGGCGGCGGCAGCCAGCTCGTCGCCAGAGCTGGTGACGGGCACGCCGACCTTGCCTTGGCCGCGGCTGGCGACGACGCGCAGCCACGGCTCCCAGATCGTCGGCGTCCGCGGTGCGGCGACGTGGATGAAGACATCCGGATGGGGCGGCTTCGGCGTGTTGCGCGGGTGCATACCCGCGACGTGGGGAAGCATGTCGCCCTTGCGGCGGTTGCATGGCGCGCAGCAGGCGACGACGTTGTCCCACGTGGATCCGCCGCCCTTGGCGCGGGGGATCACGTGGTCGACGGTGAGGTCGGACTTCGCGTCGCAGTACTGGCAGATCCAGCCGTCGCGAGCAAAGATCGCGCGGCGGGTGATTCGGCGCGTGGCCGTCTGCCGCGGCACCGGGGCGTAGCGGGTGAGCCGAATGACCTCTGGCCGTGGCATCACCTCGGTCGCCGAGTGCAGGGTCGTCCCCTGGCGGTCCTCGATGAGCTCGGCCCGCGCCTTGAGCAGCAGGACGGCTGCCCGCCGGACGGTGCAGACGTTGATCGGCTCATACGTCGCGTTGAGCACTAGCACCTGACCGCCGACACCGGCGTCTGCTCCGCGCCCTCGGTGCTGAGAGGAGGCGGAGCGCACTGGACCTGGTGGTGTGGCTGGGTCCGGTGAAGCAGGCACGAAAGCCAGTCTACGGGGCACGTCAAACGGAAACGTGACGTTGGCGTGACCGCCAACCCGGTTCCCGGCCCCTTGGCGCACCGGAAACGGCACGATCGCTGTGGCCGGCTGTGGCCGGCTGCGTTAGACCGGGTCGGCGGCGACCGGGTAGCTGCCCAGGATCCGCACCGACTCACAGTGGTGGCGCAGCCCCTCGATCGCCGCGGCGCAATCTTCGGTCGTGGCGGCGCCCTCAAGATCGATGAAGAAGCGGTAATGGCCGAGCTGGCCGCGGAGCGGGCGAGACTCGATCTTGCTGAGGTTCACGCCGCGGAACGCGAACTCGCTCAGGCAGCGCACCAGCCAGCCCGGCGAACCGTCGCCGGAGCCCTGGAACACGAGCGTCGTCTTCATCGGCGGGTCATCGTCGGCGCGGCGCCGTCGGCCGTCGGCCGGCTCAACGCCCAGCGGGCTGGCGTCGCGCTCAACCGGTGCGTCACGGCGCTCGATCAGCACGAAGCGGGTCACGTTGACCTGCTCCTGGATGTCGTCGCGCAGCACCACGGCGCCATAGAGCTCAGCGGCCCGGCGCGAACCGATCGCCGCCCACGGCCCCTCGGCCTCACTGATGAGTTCCACCGAGCGCGACGTCGACGACACCGGCACCACGCCGGCCTGCGGGAGGTGCTCGGCGAGGAAGCGCCTGGCCTGCGCCAGCCCTTGCGGGTGCGAGTAGATCTGCTCGATCTGGTCGAGCGGGATGTCTCGCCGCGCCACCAAGAGCTGCTCGATCGGGAGGTCGAGCTCGGCGGTGATCACGAGGTTCTCGTGGTCGACGAGCGTGTCGAGCGTGGCGCCGACTGAGCCTTCCGTTGAGTTCTCGATCGGGACGACCGCGGCGTCGATCTGCAGCGAGCCACCGAGCAGCGAGCCGTCGGCCACGCCCTGGATCACGTTGATAATCGACTCGACCGGCACCAGCCGCCCAGCCCACGCCCCGGCGAGGCGGTGGGCGGCGACCTCAGAGAACGTGCCTTGCGGCCCGAGGAATCCGACCGTGGGGTCGTTGACCGGTCCGCCGCCGGCGCCCTGAGCGCCCGTGCCCGCCCGAGTCGCAGGATCCGTGGCGGCGGCCTCGCTCATTGCCCCATCGCGACGCGCAGCGCCTCGGCTTCTTCGGGCGAGAGTTCGAGTTCGCCAACGCCTTCGCGCACGCCCTTGGCGTACATCCTGGCCTGATCGCGGTGGTGGATCGACGAGAGCACGACGCCCGTGCGGCGCGAGTCGAGCAGCGCGATCGACGTCGACTGCCGACCAGACATCTCGTTGTAGGCGTCGTATCGCACGAGGCCGGAGTGCGAGATCGTGCCGTCGAGGCGGCCCTCGACGACTCCAAGACGCTGCTGCGTCTGCTCGGTCGTGCCTTTGACGTAGGCGGCAAGGCGCCCGACCTGATCGGCCATCTGCTTGGCGTGCAGCACCAGATCGGTGCTCTCGTTCTCGCCGAGAACGGCACTCTGAGCGCGCTGCAGGCGCGCGAGGCGGCGCTGCAACGTGGCAGCCCAACCGATCCCGACAAGCCCGAGCAGTAGCCCAGCGGCCCCGAGACCAACCGCGATCTGGTCGACCTGCTCCATGAGCCCAACGCTACCTATTGGAAGATGACGTTGAAGGTCTGCTTGTTGTTTTCGACGTTCTTCTCGCCGCGGACGGGGCGAACCTCGACCACGATCGAGTAGGAGCCCGTCACCGTCTTGGTGATCGGGATCTCCACGGGCGTCTTCGTGCCCTTGTTCGACTGCGTGACCTTCTTGGTCTCGTCGATCTTCGTGCCGCCGCCCTGCTTGGTGCCGGTCACGGAGACCGTGACATCCTGCTCGTCGTTCTCGCCTTGATTCTCGATCGTCACGGTGAAGCTGAGATCCGAGCCCGCGGGAACGGTGGTGACGGCGCCGGCCGTCAGTGCTTTGCCGTTGGCGGCGACGGAGCTAATGCCGTGCCCGTGCGTGCCTGGCAGCAGCGGCGTCTCGGTGTCTTCGACGGGCGAGAAGCCGCCGATCCGCGTCGCGACGGTGGCAGGGTTAATCCAGCCCGAGTCCTTCAGCACGGTGCTGGAGGCGATCGACTCGCTGTTGAGGTCTTCCTCTTCGAAGCGGTCCTTGATGAACGGCGTCACGCGGAGCTGCCAGAGCACGTCGGAGGCCAGCAGGGCTTCCATCTGGCCAGCAATCTGCTGCGTCGCGGCCTCCTGCTCGGCTTTGGTGGTGCCGCGGGCCTTGCCGATCACCTCGGAGGTGCGGTGCAGGGCGGTCGCGCGGAGGCTCAGGGCGGTCGCGAGGTAGTAGCCGGCGCCCTCGAGGCCGCCGGGAGCGGAGAGGTCACGTGCCTGGTCGGCGAGTTTGTCTGAGTCGGTGGCCAGATCGCTGAGCTGGTTGCGCTGGGCAAGCGGCTCGAGATCCTTGTTCGCCATGACCTCAAGGCCCTGCGAGACGTTGGAGATCGACTGCGTGCCGAGCTCGTTGACCGTCTGGTTGAAGTCCTTCAGGCCGTTGCGGCGAGAGGTGTCGACGCAGCCTTTGAGGATCAGGCCCAGGGCGAGCACGACGATGATGAACACGCCGATTGCCACCAGGCGGCGGGTCATAATGTCCTGCGAGGAGCCAGCGGCTCGCGGGCTCCGAGGAGCTCGTGAGGGCGGCGGCGGCCCGGGGGAGCGCCGCTGCTGCGTTGGCGGATCGTCGTCGAAAAAGGCCACGAGGGGTCTGGTCTGGGGGCGGTGCCCCGGGGCGAAGTATGAAGGTCCGTTCCCCGGAAGGCGCTGGAGGGGGTTCCACGCCGGTGGCGAACCTCCTGCATACGGCCGAACTGGTCGCCTCTGAAATTGCCTCCTGGGGCCGCCCATTCGCGCACGCGGACTGGCATCTCCGAGGGCCCCCATCCACCACACTCACGCCATGCACGCGGTCGACGAAGAACTTCCCTGGCCGACGGCCGGCGGACTTCTGCTCGGTCGCTACGAGATGCGCGGTGTGATTGGGCGCGGCGGGATGGGCGTCGTGTCGCGTGCTCGAGACGTGCAAACGGGACGCATGGTCGCCATCAAGCGCATCCGCGCCGCCGACGCCCGCGCCGAGCGTGAGGCCTTGGCTGCGGCACGCCTGCGCCATGAGTCGATCGTCGAACTCATCGACGCCAAGGCAACCGAAGACGGCTGGATCATTGTCTCTGAGCTCGTCGACGGACCGGATCTGCGGGCCGTACTTCGCGCCGGCGACGTGCCCGAGCTCGACACCGCCCGCTTCGGCGGGTCGATCGTGCGGGCGCTCGCCCATGCCCACCGCCACGGAGTGATCCACCGCGACGTCAAGCCGGCCAACATTCTCTGCCCGGCCGATCCGCGGCGTGCAGGCTCGTGGGCGAAGCTGACCGACTTCGGCGTCGCGGCGCTGGCTGGGGCGGAGACGCTGACGGCCGTCGGCGACGTGGTCGGCACGATGGCCTACATGGCACCGGAGCAGGCGCGGGGCCAGCGGGCGGGCGCCCCAGCCGACGTGTTTGCGCTCGCGGTCGTGATCTACGAGGCGCTGGCGGGCGTGAACCCGCGTCGCGGGACGACCGCCGCGGAGACGGCCGCCCGGGCGATGAACCCGATGCCGCCGCTGGCGCGGCTGCGTCCCGACCTGCCGGCAGGCGTCCACGCCGCCATCGACCACTGCTTGGAGGTCGACCCGGATCGCCGCGGTGGGCTGAGGGAACTCGACGACGGCCTGCGTCGGCTCGCGGCCTTCAGTGCCCCGGCGCGCGTCGCCCATGAGCCCGCGCCGACGGCGGTGACGCGGCTCGATGATCGCGCGCGCCGCCAGCAGGACACCCAGCTCCACGGTGGGCCGCGGCCCGTGACCCGCGCGCCGCAGGTCGTCCCGGTCGCCGACGTTGATCCGCCGATCCATGCGTGGGCTGCTGGCGCTGGTCCCCAGCCGATCGCTGAGCCCTACGGTCCCGCCTCACCGGACTTGCGGGGCGGCGGACCCGACGGGGTGCCGTATGGGCCGACGCCGGGGTCCGCGCCCCGCCATCTCGCTGACCGCGGCCGTCTGCCGCGCCTTCCGCTGCGGCTTCTCGGGACGGCCGGCGCCGCGGCGGCGCTGTGGGTCGTCACCGACGGGTCGTCGGCGCCCGTGGCCCTCGCGGGCGCTGCGGCTGCTGCGTTCCTGCTGCCGCGGCTGACGTGGCTGGCGATCGTCACGACGGCCGTCGTCCTGCTCACCCCGCGCGACGCAACGGCCGCGTGGCTTGCGGCGCTGACGGGTCTGTTGCCGGTCGTGCTCCTGCCAGCGAAGGGCCCGCTGTGGCCGGCCGGTGGCTTGGCCGCTGCGCTCACGGTGACCGGGTTCCCGGCGGCCTGGCCCGCGCTTGCTGCGCTGGCGCCGCGGCCGGGCCTCCGGATCGGCCTGGCGATCCATGGTGCGATCGTGTCGGCCGCGACGGCCACGGCGCTGAATGTGCCGCTGCTCACCGTGCCGAAGGGCGACTTCGCCGTGGTCGGGTTGACGTTCGCGGCGCCGCTGGCGGGGATCTGGGCTATCGGCGCGGTCCTGCTTGGCGTCCTCGTTCGGGGGCGCACGCTGGGCGCCGACCTGTTGCTCGCCGGCGCGTGGGTCGCCGCACTGGGCTTTGCGATGGTCGCGGCTGAGCTGGCCGACCCCGAGCCGTTGCTGTGGGCCGGGCCCGCCATCGCCGCAGCGCTCGTGGTCGTGGCGCGGGCCTCCGTCCGCGACCGCGACCTCGCGGTGGCGGCGCCTCCCGTCGACTAAGCGCGTCGGCGCCGCTGCGGCGTCTGGGCTGGTTGGCGGGCCGGGTGGCGCCGTTTGCGCTGGTTCGCGACGGTGGGGCTGCGGCTCCGACGGCGTCTGGGTCATTGGCGGCGGCGGAATAGAGATCGCTTCGGGGGACGCGGGCGCTCCGCACCGAGGGCGGTGCGGGTTGGCGGCATCTGGGCTGGTTGGCGGCGGCGGATTGGTGATCGCTTCGCGGCCGGCGGCCGCCGGGCGGGTTGCAACCGCCTGGGGTTGCGGCGTGGCGAGGCTCGCGGCTGGAGCGCCCGTTTTGGGCGTTCGGGGCGCGAGCCTGGCTCAGTACAACCTCTCGTGGGTGCACTTGCCTGACATAACGAGCCGCCACCCGCCCCTCGCGCCGAAACCGCCGCACGCCCGGCGGGTTCAGCGCGAGCACAAACGCCGGGCAACCCCACGCGGTTGCAGCGTGGCGAGGCTCGCGCCCCGAACGCCCGTTTTGGGCCTTCGGGGCGCGAGCCCGAAAGGCGCAACCCCCAGAGGAAGCGGCCCGCCCGGCGCCCGCTGGCTCCGCAGCGATCTCAGTCCCGCTGCCGCCAACCAGCCCAAACCACGACTCCGCCCGCCCTCGGTGCGGCGGCGCCCATTTTCCCCGAGGCGATCTCCATTCCGCTGCCGCCAACCAGCTCAAACGCCGTAGAGGCCGCCAAGTCTCGCCTCCGCCAACCAGTCAAGTCGCCGCAGAAGCCGCCAAGTCCCGCTGCCGCCAACCAGCTCAAATGCCGTCGAGCCGCCAAGTCCCGCCGCCGCCAACCGCCAAGTCGCGTCCCGCGACCGGCCCCCTTGCAACTGGCGCGGCCACCATCGACGCCCTGCGCCATTACCATGCGGCGGATGGCGCTTCTGCGCAACCTCGAGCAATCGCTGAGTGGCCTCCTGGAAGGGACGGTCGGCCGCGTCTTCCGCAACGAAGTGCGCCCGACCGAGATCGCTCGCAAGCTCGCCCGCGAGATGGAGATCAACAAGCGAGTCTCGCTGTCGCGCACCTATGCGCCGACGGACTACCTCGTCTACCTCTCCCCGGAGGACCGCTCCCGCTACGCCGGCGTGGAGCACTCGATCGCCGAGGAGCTGGGCGCCTACCTGCTCGAGCACGCCCGCCGCGAGCGGCTCGTGCTCGTCCGTCGCCCACTCGTGGAGTTCCGCACCGATCAGCGGCTGCACCTCGGCGAGTTCGGGATCGAGGCGCGTACGGCGCCGATCAGCGCCGAAGAGGCTCCGGCCCGGCCCGACCCCGGATCCGACGCCTCTGGCCGCGAGGCGCCGCTCCAGCCCGCTCAGCCGCCCCGTCCCACGCCTGAGGAGCGCGCTGCCGCCTTGCGCGCCGACAACCCGGCGCTGGCGCCCGATCCAAGCTTCCGCCCGGCGGTGCCGCTCGGCGCCGAGGTCCCCGAGCCCGAACTCGAGCCTGAGCTGGCCGGGGAGGAGCCCGCCTACGCGGATCCGTACGCCGGCGATCCGTTCGACGACGACGTCTCCCAGCCCGACGAACCCCACTGGCACGCCGTCGACGACCACGAGCCGGCCGGCGCCGAGGTGGAAGCCGAGGCCGAGGTCGACGACTGGCTCGACCCCGTCGACCCGTGGGATGCCGAGCCCGAGCCGCCCGCCGCGGCCGCCCCTGAGCCGCCAGCTGAGCCCGTTCGCCCGCCGGCGCCTGCACCGACTCCCGAGCCGGTCCCAGTTCCACGACCGGCCAGTCCGCGCCCGCTCGAGCCCCTGGAAGCGGCCGCGCCTCCGATGGCGGCAGCTCCGCCGTGGATCGACCCGACCCTCGCCCGACAGCAGCACCGCCAGCCGATCGCCCCACCGGTGGTGCCACCGCCGCTGCGCCCGCGCACCACGCTGGTCGTCGACGGCACCCCGCATGAGCTCCACGGCGACGTCGTGGTTCTCGGTCGCAGCCGCTCGGCCGATGTGGTCGTCTCCGATCCCAGCGTCTCGCGGCGCCACCTGGAGCTGCGCCGCGACGAACGCGGCTGGTACGCCCTCGACCTGGGATCAACGAACGGCAGCACGATCAACGGCGATCCGGTCGCCGAGCCGCGGCGCCTGGAGCCTGGCCAGCGCATCAAACTCGGCCATGCCGCCGCGCTGATCGAGGTCCGCTGACCGCTCGTGCTGCTCGAGCCGGTCACGTTTGCGCTGAAGCTTGCCTTCGTCGCCGTCCTCTTCCTCTTCGTCCTCTGGGTCGCCCGCAGCGCGCTGCGAGACCTCCGCGACGACGAGCTGATGGTCGCCGCCCCGCCACCCTCGGATGCGACCGGCTTTCATGCGGCGATTGGGGCGCCGACGGCTGAAGTGGCGCGCGGCGCCGCGCCTCGCCTCATCATCAAGCGCATGCAAGGCCAGCGAGCTGGTCTCGAGTACGACCTTCCCGTGCGCACGACGCTCGGCCGGGGCGACGTCGAGATCTCCTTCGACGACGCGTTCGCGTCGTCGCGCCATGCGCGCATCGAGCTCACCAATGGCCTGGCGGTCATTGAGGATCTCGGTTCGACCAATGGCACCTACGTCAACGGCGACCAGCTCGAAGGCCCATGGTCGCTGCGCACCGGTGATCAGATCGCCATCGGCGACACCGTCTTTGAGTACCGCGACTGAGCTGAAACCCGATGCTGCACGTCGTCGAACACGCTGAATTCACCGATACCGGCCGCCAGCGCCGAGCCAACGAAGACGCCCTCTTCAGTCGCGCGCCGCTCTTCGCCGTCGCCGATGGCATGGGCGGCGCCAACGCCGGCGAGATCGCCTCGCGCACCGCGATCGACGTGATCGGGCTCGGCGTGGAGGACGGCATCGTGCGCTCGCGCCTGGTGGAGCTGATCCGCCGCGCCAACCGCGCCGTTCACGAGGCCCAGCACGCCGACGAGGACCTCAGCGGGATGGGCACCACCGCCACCGTCGCGCACGTCGGCGAGGAAGCGCTGACGGTCGCGCACGTCGGCGACTCCCGCGCCTACCTCTTCCGCGCCGGCACGCTCCGCCGCCTGACCGAAGACCACTCGCTGGTCGAGGAGATGCGCCGCCAGGGCAAGCTGACGGCTGAGGAGGCCGCCAACCACCCGCAGCGCTCGATCATTACCCGCGCCCTCGGGCCGGATTCCAGCGTCGAGGTCGACGTGCGCGAGTTCCGGCTTGAGCGTGGCGACGTGGTGCTGCTCTGCAGCGACGGGCTCACGTCGATGATTCCCGAGGAGCGCGTCGGCGAGATCATCCGCGGCAACCAGCGCCTCGATACGGCGGGCCGGGCACTGATCGCCGCGGCCAACGCGGCTGGCGGCCGAGACAACATCACCGTCGTCCTGTTCCGCGTCGGCGACACCGACGAGCCCGCGCTGGAGCCCGACGAGCAGGACACGACGATCGGCCCAGCCGTGGTGGCCGTCGTCGACGACGAGGACACCGCTCCGGGCCAGCCCCTCGATTCGGCCGAGGTGCGCGCCGCAGCGCAGGCTGCGGCCGCCGGCACTCCGGCGCTCGCCCAGCCGATCGAGGCCCGTGACCCGCGCAAGAAAGCCAAGACGCCGCCCTCGCGCCGCAAGGCCAAGACCGTGGCGGCGACCATCGCCGTCACCTTCACCGTCGGGATCATTGCGCTCTCGGGCTGGGTTGCGTCGCGCGTCGTCTACTTCATCGGTTCGTCGAACGGCTACGTCGCGATCTACCAGGGCGTGCCGTATGACCTGCCGTTCGGCATCGAGCTCTACAAGCCGATCTATGAGTCCGGCGTGCCGGTGTCGTCGCTGGACGCGGCCCGCCAGGAGCGCCTCTTCGACCATCAACTCCGCTCAGGCGACGACGCGCAGGACCTGATTCGGGCCGTCGAGCGCGACGAGCTGCAGTGATCGGCCGCCGCCTCCGCGATCTCGCGCTGCTGATCCCGGCGTCGCTGCTGGTCGCCATCGGATTCGCGTCGGTCTTTGCGAATGAGGCCGGGCAACTCAGCGATCTCTCGCTCCTCTACGGCGCCGGCTTCCTGGGCCTCTGCGTCGTCGCGCATGTGATCGCGATGACGGCACTGCCCGACGCCGACCCCTACCTGCTGCCGCTGATCGCCGTCTTGGCCTGCTTTGGGCTCGTCGAGCTGTACCGAATCGACGAGTCCCTGGCCCAGCAGCAGGGCACGTGGTTCGTCTTGGGCATCGTGGCGTTCTCCGCGACGATCTTCGTGCTGCGCAAGGACTACCGCGTACTCCGCGACTACCGCAATCTCATCGCCGTCGCCGGCGTGGTGATGCTGATCGCGCCGAGGCTTCCGCTGCTGTCGAACCCCGAGAACGGGGCGTATCTTTCGATCGCGCTTGGGCCGGTCTCGTTCCAGCCGACCGAGCTCGCAAAGCTCTGCCTCGTCATCTACCTCGCCAGCTACCTGGCAGACAATCGCCAGTTGCTCGTGCAGGAGGCCAAGGGCCCGTTCGGGATCTTCCCGCCGCTGAAGTACCTGCTGCCGCTGCTCGCCGTGTGGGGCGTGACGATGGTGATGCTGTTCTTCATCCAGGACATCGGCTCGGCGATCATGTTCTTCGGCGTCGGACTGGCCATGCTCTACGTCGCGACCGGGCGACTGCTCTACCCGGTCGTCGGGTTGTCGCTCTTTGCGCTCGGGGCGCGGGTGCTCTACGAGCTGCGTCCAACGATCAAGAATCGGGTCGAGGCCTACCTCGACCCGTTCAACCCCGACCTGATCGACAAGATCGGCGGCTCGGGCCAGCTCGCCCAGGGGCTCTTCGCCCAGGCCGACGGCGGCATGCTCGGCGAAGGGCTCGGCGGATCGCTGATGAACTACTTCTCCACCGGCGCGACGTCGCCGCTGCCGGCCGCCAAGAACGACTTCATCTACGCCCTGATCGTCAGCGAGGTCGGGCTGATCGGTGCCGCAGGACTGATCCTCATCTACCTGCTCATCGTCTGGCGTGGCTTCAAGGTGGCGCTGGTCGCCCACGACTCATTCTCCAAGCTCTTGGCCGTCGGCCTCTCGACCGTCTTTGCGCTGCAGGTGTTCGTGATCGTCGGCGGCGTGACCAAACTGATCCCGCTGACGGGCGTGACGCTCCCGTTCGTGAGTTCGGGCGGCTCGTCGATCGTGGCGAACTTCGTGCTGCTGGCCCTGCTGATGCTCGTGAGCGACCGTGCACGACGCGACACCCGTGAGGACCTGCAGCGGGCGAAGATGGGGGCCTGGCGATGAACCAGGGCATCCGCCGGCTCTTCTTCCTGGTGATCGGACTGTTCTTCCTCCTGCTCGCGGCGACCGTCCGCTGGACGGTGATCGAGGCCGACGAGCTCAACGCCAACTCCTTCAACCGCCGCCCCCAGCTCCAGACGGCGCGCGTGCCCCGCGGCACGATCACCGCCGCCGACGGCACGCTCCTGGCCCGCTCGGTGAAGCAGAGCGACGGCACCTATGAGCGCCGCTACACGCAGGAGGCGGCGCAGGCCTCGCAGCTCATCGGCTGGGCCTACACCAACGCCGGCCTCTCCGGGATGGAGAAGGAGCACCAGGACGACCTCACGGGCAAGGTCCGCAGCGCCGCGACGCTCCTGAGCGCCCTGCGCGGCAACAGCGAGAAGGGCAACGACGTCGTCGCGACGCTCGAGCCCAGGGTGCAGCAGGCCGGGCTGAACGGGCTCAACGGTCGCAAGGGCGCGGCCGTTGCGATCGACGTGAAGAACGGCGGCGTGCTCGCGATGGTCTCCACGCCGAACTTCGATCCCAACCGGATGCGCAACAACGTGTCGGCGAGCAAGATCCAGACCGACACCGCCGGAGGCAGCCCCGCCCTGAACCGCGCGACGCAGGCCGGCTACCCGCCGGGGTCGACGTTCAAGGTCGTCACCACCACCGCGGCGCTGCAGAACGGCTACACGCCGACGACGATCGTCGACGGCTCCTCGCCACTCACCGTCGAGACCCGTCCCCTGAACAACTTCGGGCGAAAGTCCTACGGGAAGATGACGCTCACCCAGGCGCTGACGAACTCGGTGAACACCGCCTTCGCCCGCGTGGCCGAGGACCTGGGTGCCGGCCCGATCTCGGATTCGATGGACGCCTATGGATTCGGCAAGATCCCATTGATCGACTATCCGGATCAGCAGCTCTACGCCAGCGGCGTCTACGACCGCGATGACTCCACGAAGCTGCTCGCCGTCGACGATGACCTCGACATCGCCCGCGTGGCGATCGGCCAGGAGCGGCTCAGGGTCACGCCGCTGCAGATGGGCCTCGTCGCTGCGGCGGTCGCCCGAGGCGGCCAGCTGCCGCGACTTTCCACCGTCCAGCGGGTCGTGGATCCCGACGGCCGCACCCTCTCAGAGCTCGATGCCGACGGCGACAACGCGGGCCGCGTGATGTCTGAGCGCGATGCCGCGGAGCTGACCGCCATGATGGAGAAAGTCGTGGAAGAAGGCAGTGGAACCGCAGCAGCGCTCTCGGGCCTCCGGGTCGCCGGGAAGACGGGCACGGCCGAGGTCGACATCAGCAACAACATCACCCAGCCGTGGTTCATCGGATTCGCTCCGGCAGACAACCCCTCGGTGGCGGTCGCGGTCACGATTGAGCGCACCGTCGGTGGCACGGGCGGCGTCGATGCCGCACCGATCGCCCGGTCGATGATGGAAGCCGCACTGCGATGACTCCCGGCCGCATCGGACCCGGCTCGGTGATCGCCGGCCGCTACCAAGTCGAGGCCCAGATCGGCATCGGCGGGATGGCGTCGGTCTTCCGCGCCGAAGACATCCAGCTCGGCCGCAAGGTCGCCGTGAAGGTGCTGCACCCGCAGTACGCGGAGGACCAGGAGTTCGTCGAGCGTTTTCGCCGCGAGGCCAAGGCCGCCGCGCAGCTCCAGCACCCCGGCATCGTCGCCGTCTACGACACGGGCTCGTGGGACGGCACCTGGTACATCGCGATGGAGCTCCTCGAGGGCCCAACGCTGAAGGAACGGCTGATCCGCGAGGGGCGCTTCGCTCCGGCCGAGGCGATCTCGCTCACCGAGGCCATCCTCAAGGCCGTCCGTGCCGCCCACCGCGACGGGATCATCCACCGCGACATCAAGCCGCACAACGTGATCCTCGACGAGGCCGGCAACCCGAAGGTGACGGACTTCGGCATCGCCCGCCGCGGCGCGTCAGACATGACGGCGACCGGCTCGGTGCTGGGCACCGCCCACTATCTGGCGCCGGAGCAGGCCCAGGGCGAGGTCATCACGCCGCGCACCGATCTCTACTCGGTGGGAATCGTCCTCTACGAGATGCTCACCGGCCGCACGCCGTTTGAAGGTGAGACGGCGGTGTCGATCGCCCTGGCGCACGTGAACAACGAGCCGCGCTCGCCGCGCTCGATCGTCCCCGAGATCACGCCGGCGCTCGACGCGGTCGTGATGCGCGCGCTCGCCAAGCGCCCGAGCGACCGCTTCGCCGACGCCGACGCCTTCCTGGCTGCGCTCTCGGATGCGAGCCGCGGCATCGCCCCGATCTATTCGCCGGTGACGGGCGAGCATGGCGTGACGTCGGTTGGTGATCGCCGCGCCTCGACCGATCGTCGCACCGGCTCGATGGACGCGATCGTCCTCGACGACGACCGTCCATGGTGGAAGAAGCCGTGGGCGATCGCCCTCGGCGCGCTGGCGCTGATCGCCCTGATCGTGGGGCTGCTGCTGATCACCAACCAGCCGCGAGTCGAGGTGCCGAACGTGATCGACGCCAAGGTCGACACCGCCCAGGACCGCCTGGAGGCGGAGGGCTTCAAGGTGAGCCTCGTGCGACGCGAGTCCAACCGCCCCGCCGACACCGTCGTCGGCCAGAATCCGACGGGCGGAACCCTTGCCGCGAAGGGGTCGGAGGTGCGCCTCAGCGTGTCCGACGGACCTGGCGACGGCACCGTTCCCGTCGTTGACGGGCAGACGCTTGAGGTGGCGCGTGATCGCCTCGAAAGCGCCGGCTTCCGCACCAAGGCGCGCGAACAGTCCAGTGAGGACGTTGCGAGCGGGCGCGTGATCGAGACGTCGCCGTCCGGTGGGTCGGTCGCGCAGCTCGATCAGGTCGTGACGATTGTGGTCTCCTCGGGCCGCCGTGAGGTCGACATGCCCGACGTCGTCGGTCAGCCGCTCGACGCCGCGCGCGCAACGCTCGGCGAACTTGGTCTGACGACGAAGGTCGTGGAGCAGGAGACGGCCGACCGAGAAGCCGGGACCGTGCTGTCCAGTGATCCACGCGCGGGCACGTCCGTCCGTGCCGGCGAATCGGTGACGCTCACGGTGGCGGCGGAGCCGTCGACGGCGACCGTGCCGGATGTGGTCGGTCGCTCCGAGAACGCTGCGACCAACACGCTCCAGGCGGCGGGCTTCACCGTCCGCGTCACGACGGAATCGACGACGAACCAGGCCCAGAACGACCGCGTGATCAGCTCCGATCCGCCCGCCGGGCAGGAGCGTGACCGAAACACAGTGGTCACGATCGTCGTCGGTGACTACGATCCTCCGGCAACGACCCCGGATTCCGGAGGCACTACCCCCTGATGCGTGTTGCAGTTCTAGGTGGCGGGCGTTCGCTCGAGCACGACGTCTCCTTGCGGGGGGCGATGGCGGTGGCCGAAGGACTGGCGGAGCGCGGCCATGAGGTGGTCCTCGTCGATCTCGCCCGCGACGGCCAGTGGCTGCACCTCGGTGAGCCCGTCTCGCTGACGCCCGGTGGTGGCCTCCTGGGTGCCGATTGCGTCTTCCCGGTCCTCCACGGCCCTGGTGGCGAGGACGGCTCCGTGCAGGGGCTCCTAGAGCTCCTCGACGTGCCGTACGTCGGCTCGGGCGTGCTCTCGAGCGCGCTCAGCCTCGACAAGCTGGCCGCCAAAGACTCCTGCAAGGCCGCCGGGATCCCACAGGTCGACTACGTCAGCGTCAGCGCCGAGCGCTGGGAGCGCGAGCCGGACGCCGTGCTGGCCGAGGCGGCGCCGCTCGCGCGTCCCTGGTGGGTCAAAGCGGCTGCCGGCGGCTCGTCGCTGGGCATGGAGCCGGTGTCCGAGGAGGCGGAGCTGCCAAGCGCGATTGAGCGTTGCCTGCAGTACGACCAGCGCGTGATCATCGAGGCGTCGGCCAGCGGCGTGGAGATCGAGTGCGCCGTCCTGGGCGGCCCACCCGGCGAGACGCGCGTCAGCACCCCAGGCCAGATCGTCGTGACGGGCGGCGGGTGGTACGACCACGAGGCCAAGTACACCGAGGGCGGCATGCAGCTGCTGAGCCCCGCGCCGCTGCCCGAGCCGGTGGCTGAGGAGGTTCAGGCCCTTTGCCTGCGCGCGTTCGCCCACGCCGACTGCCACGGCCTGGCTCGCGTCGACTGCTTCGTAGATCTCGATGCGCCGGGCGGCCCGCTCGTGCAGCTCAACGAGATCAACACGCTGCCGGGCTTCACCGCCACCTCCGTCTACGCCCAGCTCTGGGAGGCCGCCGGCATCCCCTACGGCGAACTCCTCGACGAGCTCCTCGCCGCCGCGCTGAGCCGCCCGCGGCGTCTGCCGATCGAGAAGCAAGAGGCCTAGCGGCCCTCCACGACGCGCGCTGGCGCGGTGGCAAACGTGCTCTTGGCGGCAGCGGGACTGCGGGCGCTGCGTTGGACTCGGGCGTCCCGCACCGAGGGCGGAGCGGGTTTCGCAGATAAGCCGATTGGCGGCGGGAGTTCGGGCGCGTCTCGCTGCCGACGGGCAAAGGTCGGCGCCGCCAGGAGCCCGGGGCTAGGTAGTCGAATTCGGTGTTTGTGGCCGCAACCGTGAGCGGTTGCTGAACCAGGCGTTCGCGCGCCAAACCGCAACCGCTGGTGGTTGCGGATCGGCGCAACCACAGGCGGTTGCAGAACGGGGTGCAACCTTGAGAGGTTGCGCCCAGCGGCAACCCTGAAAGGTTGCGAAAAGGGCGGTTGGCGCGCCAAACCGCAACCGCTGGTGGTTGCGGGCCGAAACGTCTGTTTTACCTTCCCTCGCTCCGAGGCGATGGGCGGGCGCCCCTGCGTCACGTCCGGCGAGCGCGACGGCGGCCGCGCCCCCTACTCTTTGCGGCGATGGAATCCGTGCTGCTCGTGATCCTCGCCGTCGCCTTTGCTGGTGCCGGCATCGCCAAGCTTGTCGGCGTGCAGATGATGCGCGACAACTTCGAGCGGTGGGTCGTTCCGGCGTGGTCGCGGCCGGTGGTCGGCGCCGTCGAGGTCGGCATCGCCGTTTTGGCGGTCGCTGGCCTCGCCGGGAGTGCCGACGCCACGCAGTTTGCGGCGCTGCTGGCGCTCTGGGTGATGGTCGGAGCGGTCGTCGTCCACGCGATGGCGGGCGACAAGATCCAGGAGGTCGTCCCCGCGATCGTCCTCCTGCTCTGTGCCGGCTTGCTGCTCTCTCAGACCGTCTGAGCCTCCTGAGCGGCCGACGATCGCCCCGGCGGCGAGAGCGGCCCACCCGACGCGACCTTGCTTGAGGTCCAGGGCCAGTGGACATGACGAGGTCGACCGCGTACAGTTTTACGTACGCGGAAGGCGAGTGCCCCTTGAAGACCATGTCCTACACCGAATCCCGAGCGAACTACGCCGCGACGCTCGACGCCGTGGTGGATGACCGCGAAGAGGTCGTCATCACCCGCGCGGGTCGCGAGGCCGTGGTGATGGTGTCGCTCGCCGAATACGAGTCGTTGAAGGAGACGGCCTACCTGCTGCGGAGCCCGGCCAACGCTCGGCGCTTGCTTGGGTCGATCGATCGCCTTGAGGCTGGCGAGGGCCAAGCACGCACCCTCGACGAGTGAAGCTCGTCTTCGACGAAGACGCCTGGGCCGACTACCTGTGGTGGCAGGCCCAGGATCGCAAGGTCCTCAAGCGGATCAACACGCTCATTCGGGACGTCGAACGCAACGGCAACGAGGGCATCGGGAAGCCCGAGCCCCTCAAGCATGGTCTCCAGGGCTACTGGTCGCGCCGCATCACGGATGAGCATCGCCTGGTCTACAAGGTGGTCGGCGACGAGGTGCGCATCGCCGCCTGCCGTTTCCACTACTGAGCGGTCGGGCGCTCCCGCCGCGCCCTACTCGGTGACGGTCTTGCTCAGCACGATCTCGCGCAGGCCGACCGACTTCTCGCCCTCGGGCAGCGCGGTGATCCACACGAGGTAGTAGCGGTAGGACTTGTTGGCGGTGCCGTCGAGCGGCACCTTGACGGTCTTGCCTGCGTTCGTGATCGTTGCGGCGCGCACCCAGCCGTTGCCGGGCACGGTCGTCGGGACGGCGCCGTTGGGCGCCGCGAAGATCTGGCCGCTCCAGCCGGGCGTCTCCGATTGGATCTCAATCTTCGTGGCCTTCACGCTCGGCTTGGCGTCGATGTAGATGCCCACGCCTGGCTTGGGGGCGAGGGTGCCGGCGTTGTAGTTCTCGGTCGTCCAGATCGTCTGCGGGTTGCCGTCGACGACGTTGGGCGCCGTCTCGTCGTGTTCGTCGCGCAGATCGCCGGTGCCAAAGGGGTCGTAGGCGCTCGCAGCCGTCTGCCCGACCGACACCTCCCGCTCGTTCTTGACCTGCGGCGTCACCCCCCGACGCTCGCCGGTGCCCTTCTCGGCCGTCTGGCCGAGAGCGAAGACGAGGCCGATCACGGCGATCACCGAGAGCAGCGCGAGCAGGGCGACGAGGCCCTTGCCAGGCCGGCCCAGGCGCGTGCGCAGCGGTACGCGGTTGCGGGTCGCGGCTGGCAACGAGCGCAGAATCTCGGTCGCCTGCCCAGGCGCCACGCCGCTGCGAGAGGACTCGATCGCGAGGACGTCTTCGAGGTCGGCGATGGCCGCGGCCGTGTCTGCCGGGCGCTTGGTCGGGTCCTTGGCCGTCAGGCGGTCCAGCAGCTGGGCAAGCGCGACCGTGATCCCGGGGCGCAGCAGCTGCACGTCGGGCAGCTCCTCGCGGACGTGCCGCATCGCGACGGCGACTTGGTTCTCGCCCTTGAACGGGACGTCGCCCGTGAGCATCTCGAAGAGGACGATGCCCAGCGAGTAGAGGTCACTCTGCGGGCCGACACGCTTCCCGAGGGCCTGCTCGGGGCTCACGTAGTCGGTGGTGCCCAGGACGCGGCCGTCGGCGGTCAGCCCGTCCTCTTCGAGCGTGCGCGCGATGCCGAAGTCGGTCACCTTCGCGCGGCCTTCCTCGTCGATCAACACGTTCTGGGGCTTGACGTCGCGGTGGACGATCCCCTTGTCGTGTGCGGCCTGCAGCGCGCGGGCGATCTCGATCGCGTAGGCGAGCGCCTCGGTGACCTCGAGGCGCCCCAGGCGGCGGATCCGCGCCTTCAGCGTCTCGCCGGCGACGTACTCAAAGACGATGAACGGCGAGTGGTTGTGCTCGCCCACGTCGATGACCTGGACGATGTGCGGGTGGTTGAGCTGGGCGACGGCGCGGGCCTCCCGGCGGAAGCGCTCCAGCTGCTGGGAGTCGTCGGCGACCTGCCGCAGCATCGACTTGATGGCGACCGTCCGCTCGAGCACGGTGTCGAAGGCGCGGTAGACCGTCGACATGCCGCCGGCACCGACCTGCGCGTCGAGGCGATAGCGACCCGCGAGGATCTCAGGCTCTTGTGTGGTCGGCTCCACCTCCCCATTGTCACCAGGTCGGCGGCGGGTCGTCGACAGACGTGTTGCCGATGCGCCCAGCGACCCAAAAGCAGGCAGATTCGTGGCGCGCTGGGAGTCGGTTTGGCAACCTCGACGCGAAGGGTCGCTACAACGACACAGCGCCCGCGGAGGAGCGGGCGCTGGTGCATGTTCCGTGCGCGGCGGCTGAGAGAATCCCGCCGCGCGACAGTCGTCGGTCGTCCGGTGACGACTGCGGAGTGGTGGCCGCCCGAGGGCGGCAAGAGGGCGGTAGGCCGGCTCCCCCCGGAGGCCGGCGTTCCCGCGCGGCCTGGCTAGGCGACGAGCTGCATCATCGCGGCGTCGTCGTTGAGCGCGGTGCGCAGGCGCTTCTTGAGCTGGGTGTGGATCTGGCAGACGCGGCTCTCGGAGACGCCGAGGATCGAGCCGATCTCCGCGAGGGTCATGCCCTTCACGTAGAGCAGCACGACGACTTCGCGCTCGCGCTGGGAGAGTTCGGCGAACGCCAGGCGGAAGCGCTCCTTGCCGGCAGTGACGCCAGCCTGGTGCTCCGGGTCGAGCTTGGTGTCGAGGCTTGCGAGGGTGTCGATGCGCTCGATCGAGGTCTCCTCTTCGCCGACGACGAGCGTGTTGAGGCTCGTCACGTCGGAGCGGGAGATCTCCTGGGCGCGCTGGCGCAGCTCCTTCTTCTCACAGTGGAGCGCCTCGCAGAGCTCGTCCTCCGTGGGGTGGCGGCCATGCAGGGCGGTGAACTCCTCGCCGGCCTTCTCGATGTCGCGCTCCCAGCGGCGAACCGAGCGCGGAGCCCAGTCGTTGCGGCGAAGCTCGTCGAGAACGGCGCCGTGGATGCGCGTCCAGGCGTACTGCTCAAGGGTGGCGCCCTTGGAAGGGTCGAAGCGATCGATCGAGCGCATGAGCGCTTCAAGACCGACCGAGATGAAGTCGTCGACGTCACACCGGGCCGGCATCTCGCGAACCTTGCGGTAGACGATGTACTTCACCAGCGGCGCGAAGGTCAGGACGAGTCGATCGCGCGTGGCCGGATTACCGGTGCGCTTGTACTCGTTCCAGAGGCGGAGGGTGGTGTCGCTGTCGCGACGAGTGGAGGTGGAGGCCATGACGATTGATCTCTCAGTGGACGGGAAACGGTGCCGGGGACGACCGGGGGGAACAGGTGTCCTTTCGACGCGGTTCTCCGTGCGCGAGAGCACTGAATGAAAAAATACGACGAATGTCCACTGCCGCCGAACGAGCGGGCGACGGGCCAGACCCCATCTCTCGAGATTCCTGCCGCCTCTCGGCAAACGTCCGGGGATAACGCTGTCAGGTGGACGTCCGTCGACGACTCGGCTGACCGAACGGCCAGGCCCTTCAAGTTGGTGGTTCGTCGCACCGAATCTCGGAGTACGCCAACCGGCAGGACGCTGGAAGGTGACCGGGTCACGGATGACCCGGGGGAAACAATGACCGGACGCACCACACCCACTAGCCCTGAGCACGGCCTCTCCGTGCTTCCAGGCGGCCTCGCTGACGGGCCTCTCACGCTGGACGAGCATGAGATGGCCTTCGACGCAGCGTGGCTGGCCCAAGAGATCGAGGCGGCCTCGGCCCTCTGCGATCGCCTTGAGGCCGACGGACAACGGATCGCCTTTGAACCCCGCGGGAACGGGGAATCAGGCGTGAAGGTCAGCGTCCGCGACCTGATCTACGACGAACTCGTTCGCGAACTGGACACTCGCGACGTGTTCGACGTGGATCGCATCCTGCACCTCAACGGAATGGGTGGCTGAATGCCTCGCACGCTTATTGGCCCCGGTACGGGCCGCTAAAACCGCCGAGCTGACGCTCGGCTACAGCTCGATGATCTGATCGCGCGCCGGCCCCACGCCGACGAGCTTGACGGGCACTTCGACGAACTCGGCGATAAAGGCGAGGTAGTCGAGGGCCGCCTGCGGCAGATCTTCCTTGGACCGGACCTTCGTGAGGTCCTCGTCCCACCCTGGCAGCGTCGTGTAGACGGGCTCCAGGTGGTGGACGACCGACTGGTGGTACGGGAAGTCGTCGAGCTGCGCACCGGTATCGGTGCGGTAGCTGGTGCACAGCTTCAGATCGCCCAGGCCAGACAGCACGTCGAGCTTGGTGATGCAGAGATCCGAGAAGCCGTTGATGCGCGACGCGTACTTGAGCTGCACGAGATCGAGCCAGCCGGTACGCCGCGGGCGACCGGTCGTGGTGCCGAACTCGCCGCCGGCCTTGCGCAGCGACTCACCGAACTCGTTGTCGAGCTCGGTCGGGAACGGACCTGCGCCAACGCGGGTGGCGTAGGCCTTGGCCACGCCCCACACCTCGTTGATGGCGAGCGGGCCGACGCCCGCACCAACGCAGGCCGCGCCTGCGATCGGGTTGCTCGAGGTGACGAACGGGTAGGTGCCGTGGTCGATGTCGAGCATCGCGCCCTGGGCGCCTTCGAAGATGACGGTCTTGCCGGCCTTCAGCGTGGTGTGGACCAGCTTGGCGGTGTCGGTGATGTACTGCTCGATCCGGTTGCCGTAGGCGAGGTACTCCTCGGTCATCGACTGCAGATCCAGCGCCGGATCCTTCTCCCAGTCGCGCAGCTGCGCCTTCTTGGGCGCCAGCGCGGCAGCGATCTTCTTCTTGAGGATGCCTTCGTCGAGCAGGTCCTGCACGCGGATGCCAAGGCGCGCGGCCTTGTCCATGTAGGCGGGGCCGATGCCGCGGCGCGTGGTGCCGATCTGCAGCTTGCCCAGGCGCGCCTCGCCTGCCGTGTCGAGCATCAGGTGGTAGGGCATGATCAGGTGCGCGTTGGCGCTGATCTTCAGGTCGCCGAGGTCGATACCGCGGGCCTTGAGGCCGTCGAGTTCGCCGATCAGGACGACCGGGTCGATCACGACGCCGTTGCCGATCATGCACGGCTTCCCCGGGTAGAGGATGCCGCTGGGGATCAGGTGGAACTTGTAGACCGTCTCACCATGCACGATGGTGTGGCCGGCATTGTTGCCGCCCTGGTAGCGGATTACTCCGTCGGCTTGCTCGGCCATCAGGTCGACGAGCTTGCCTTTGCCTTCGTCGCCCCACTGGGCGCCCACGATCACGATGCCTGGCATGAAGTCCCGATTCTAGGCGTCTTGGGCACCGCGGCGGGTGCTCCCTTGCACGTCGGCGTCTGAAGCGCGTCGTGGGTCGCCCACTGGGCGTGCGTAGACAGGCGGCTCTTCGGGCGTCGGCCACTCGGGCCGGTGGAGGTTGGCGGCGGCCGCCGGCGAGTGCCAGGACGGCTCGTCACCGGGCGCCGGCGAGCTCGCGGACGGCTGGTACGCGGGTGCGCCGACGCCGCGGTGGGCCGAAAGCGCCGGGCCGGACGGGGCTCGCAGGGGGCTGTCAGACGTCGCCCACTCGTCGGGCCGGGCACGGTGGTCCTCGCCGTAGACGAGGACCAGCTCGCACATCTCGGACAGGCGAGACACCACGCGCGCACCAACCTGCTCGATGAGCTGGTCTCGATCGAGGTTGGTGGTCACGATCACCGAGCGCTGCGCCTCATAGCGGGCGTCGATGAGCGCGTAGAGCTGCTCCAGGACCCACGGGTTGGTGCGTTCGGAGCCGAGGTCGTCGAGCTGCAGCAGTTCGACGGCGGTGAGGCGGTCGATGAGCTCGAGATTGCCGACGGTGGAGTCATCGTCGAACGTGCGGCGCAGCTCGTTGAGGATGCGTGGCACGGAGTAGATCGCGAAGGAGCGTCCGGCGTCACGCGCGGCGAGGCTCACGACCGTCGCCAGGCTCGTCTTGCCGGTCCCGGCTGGCCCTTCGAACCACAGGCCGTTGCCGGCTTCCAGGTTCGCGTCGAGGTTCGTGACGAAGCGCCGGACCTTGCGGACGAGCGCCGGCGTCATGTCGGTGATCGGCGGCGAGTCGAAGGACACGTTGCGGAAGCGATCGGGCACGCGGGCCCGCAGCGACGTCGCACGCGTAGCCGCAATCATCTGCGGCCGGCACGGGCAGTCCGTGGCGGTGTTGGCCTCTTCGTCGTAGATGAAGCCGTTGCCCTCGCACTTGGCGTAAGGGCAGCGCCAGCCCATCTTTCGATTGAGGTCTTGCTCGGCCGCCATCAGGACTCCTCAGAGTCTCGCGCGGGCCGGACGGCCTGCACGCTGGCCTGCAGCGGCAGTCCCAGCGGCAGTCCCAGCGGCAGTCGCAGCGACGGTGTTCGGACGGTGAGCGCGCGCGGCATCATCCGTATCGCTCCGGCGACACATAGTTGGCGAACTTCAGGTATTCGCCGATGAACGTGAGCTTGATGGTGTCCAGGCCACCGTTTCGGTGCTTGGCGATGATGACCTCGGCCATGCCCTTGTTCTCGGTCTCCGGGTCGTAGTACTCCTCGCGGAAGAGGAACATCACGATGTCGGCGTCCTGCTCGATCTGGCCGGATTCACGCAGGTCGGAGAGCTGGGGCTTCTTCGACTCGATCGACGCGCCACGGTTCTCGAGCTGGCGGGAGAGCTGCGAGAGGGCGATCACGGGGAGGTCGAGTTCGCGGGCGAGGATCTTGAGGCCTCGCGACATCTCACCGACGGCCTGGACGCGGTTGTCTGCGCCGGCGTCGGCGCGCATCAGCTGGAGGTAGTCGACGATGACCATGTCGAGCTTGTGGCGCTGGTGCAGGCGGCGGGCCTTTGCGCGTACCTCGAGGATCGAGATGTCGGAGGTGTCGTCGATGAAGAGCGGCGCCTGGGCGAGGCGGTTGGAGGCCTCGAGGATCTTCGGCCACTTGCGGGCGTCGATGCGGCCGCGGCGCAGGTCGTCGCCGCGGACCTTGGCCTGCGATGCCAGGAAGCGCTGGGCGAGCTCGCCCTCGCCCATCTCCATCGAGAACAGGGCGACGCCGTGGCCTTGGAGGGCCGCGTGCTCGGCGATGTTCGTCACGAACGCCGACTTACCCATGGCCGGGCGGGCGGCGATGATCACGAGGTTGCCGCGCTGGAAGCCGCCGGTCACCTTGTCGAGATCGGTGAATCCCGTCGGGATGCCCGTCATCTCGTCGCCTTCGAGGCTGAGCTTGTGGAGCTTCTCCGTCTCGTCCTGGAGGACCTCGTCGAGGGAGCGGAAGTCCTTCTGGGACTCGTCGTGGGCGACCTGCAGGATGGCGCGCTCGGCGTACTCCACGAGTTCGCGTGGCGTGGAGCGGCGTTCGCCGACGGCGACCTGGATGTCGGTCGTGGCGCGCAGCAGGCCGCGCATCAGGGAGTGGTCGCGGACGATCCGCGCGTACTGGCGCACGTTGCCGGCGGCGGTGATCGGCCCACCGAGCTCGTCGAGCGTGGCGTCGCCGCCGGCTTCGGCGAGGGCGCCGTGCTGCTCGAGCCAGTCCTTCACGGTGAGGCGGTCGAACGGTTCGCCCTGGTCGTAGAGCGCCCGCATTGCGCGGAACACGTGCCGGTGGCGCGGGCTGTAGAAGTCGTCGGGGCGCAGGCCCTCTTCGATGATCAGCGTGTACATCGCCCGCTCGGAGAGCAGCAGCGCGCCGAGTACGGCCCGTTCAGCGTCGAACGAGTGCGGCTGCGGCCCGCCCGGAGCGGCCTGATTGCCCTGGGGCATGGAGCGCGGCGGCGCGTCGTAGGTCTGGTCCATCAGGGGCGGGTTCGGGGGCGTGGTGAGAGGACGGCGTACCCCGAGCACTAGCGCACGGGTCGGACGGAACAGTCAGGGTGACAGGGCGAGTCTGCGCGCCAGGGGGACGTTGGGCCGGTTCCCTGCACGTTGCGTGAAACGGTGCGCGGAGTGTGAGCCGTTCGTGTCGACTTTGCCCAGGAGGTTCGACAGAAGTCCGGAGACAAGACGCTAGTGGCTAGACCCACTGCGTGCCCTGCCGGTGCCGGCGGCATCGCGCCGCCGGCACCACCTAGGCGCTTAGGTCCCCGGGATCAGGGAAACGACCTGAGAGGCGTCGGCGATGACGCCCAACAACGCGGTGGCGAAAACGATCCATCTTGCTCGTGGCTCGGCCGACATCAGTGTGATCGGGCCGACTGGTGGTCGCTCAACGCTTGGGTTCATGAGGGGTGCCTCCGGGGTTCGTGGCCCGGGTGACACTCCGAGCCGGTTGATGAAGGGAGCCATCCCTCGGCCGTGTCGGCGGCCTAGGAATCGACGTGCGTCGATTCGTGCATCCATCTTGCACACCAAGTGACGCGGGTTGGGAGCGCTTCCCGTAAATAGCCGGGAAAGAGCGCTCGAAACGTAGGGCTGACCCGTTGCGACTGCGCCAGCTCCGACCGCGCGGGTTTGCGAACCCGTCCAGAACGAAAGAACCCCGCACAGGGCGGGGCCTTCCGGGCTTTTTTCATCAACCAGCTCGGCCGTGTCGGCTCCGCCTGAATCAGAGAGCCAGCATAAGCCCAAAACGGCACCAGTTGTAGGCACCTGCCACCGCTGCTGGCAGGGCTGAGGCGGGAACACGCGAGGATGCAGGAGAACTTCCGATCCGACGACTTGTTAAGCCTCGGTCGCCTGCTCGTCTTGGCCTGGCTGGGCGCCGCGGACGAACCCGGCGGCGGCTGCTCAGGCGGGCTTGGCCGCGAGCGTCGTCGGCGTCACGATGCCGTCGCGCACGAGGTAGCGCTCGTCGACGGGGAGTTCGGCAGGCGGGTCGCTTTCGGCGGTCACCACGACGCAGGCGCCAGCAGCGCGGCGCTCGGCTAGCTCGCCAACGAGGAAGAGGCGGGAGTGTTCGTCGAGGCCCGACCAGGGGTCGTCGAGGACCACGAGCTGCGTGGGGTTGGCGAGCGCGCGGGCGAGCGCGACGCGGTGGCCGGTGTCCTTGGGCAGGTGGGCGAGCGGGAGCTGCAGGGCGCGTTCGAGGTCGAGGCCGATCGCGAGCGCTTGGACGCGCGCGTTGGCAGCGTCGCGGGTGCGGCCCTCGCCGGCCATGTTGCGCAGGTAGGTCAGGCCGGTGAGGAGCAGCCCGGAGGGCAGGTGCTGCGGTTCGTACTCTGAGCCTTCGTGGGTGCGCTCGACCTTGCCGGTCGTCGCGTCGGTCGAGCCGGCGATCAGGTTGAGCAGCGTTGATTTGCCGGCGCCGTCGGGTCCGGCGACTTCGACGATCGTGCCGGAGTGCAGCGTGAGCGTGGCGTCCTGAATGGCCCACGGACCCCGGAACCGGTGGCGTTTGCCGACGGCGGTGAGGGCGCAGACGGTCTGCGGATCGAGGGGAAGCGGCTCAGCGATTCGCAGATAATCGCAGGACTTGCGTGATCGGAGCCTGAAGGCGGCGGCGGATGGGCTGTTGGCTCCGGTGGGACTTGGTGGGCCTTGGCGGCGACTGGGTCCTTGGCGGCGGCGGGACTTGGCGGCCCTTGACGGCGACGGGGTCCTTGGCGGCGGTGGAATGGGGATCGCTTCGGGGTTTGGGGGCGTCGGGGCGGCGAAGGCCGAGCCCGTTCGTGGTTTGAGCTGGTTGGCGGCGGTGGATTTGCGGGCGTTGCGGCGCCGGCGGGCGCCGGGCGGACTGGTTGGACCCAATGTATGCAGACCTGTGGTGCACAGGATGGGTCCAACCAGGCGGCTGCAACCGCCTGGGGTTGCACTCAGCGGGGCTCGCGTCCCGAGCGCCCAAAAACGGCGTTCCAGGCGCGAGCCCCGCGGCGCTGCAACCTCTGGAGGTTGCAGTTCGCCCGTTCGAAGCGAACTACGGTCACTCGGGGGTGTTCAGCACCCGCAAGTCACGGTAGTTCGGGCCGCAACCCCAGGCGGTTGCGGCCCGCTCGGCGCCCCCAGGCCGCGAAGCGATCTCAGTCCCGCCGCCGCCAGCCAGCTCAGGCGCCGCCAGCCCGCACCGCCCTCGGTGCAAAACGCCCCCAGGCCGCGAAGCGATCCCAGTCCCGCCGCCGCCAGCCAGCTCAGATGCCGCCAGCCCGCACCGCCATCGGTGCAAAACGCCGCCAGGCCCCGAAGCGCCGGGGCTGGTCAGGCGCCCGAAGCGGTGGTGCCGCGCAGGGCGGTGAAGTAGGGCGCAAAGCCGTGGCGGGCGTAGAACCGCATGGCGTCGTCGTTGCCGGCGATCACCTCGAGGGTCATGTCGCCGATGCCTTGTTCGGCCAGGCCAGCACGAGCCGCCTCGATCAAGGCCGTGCCGACGCCCAGGCCGCGGGAGGTTGGCAGCACCGACAGGGTCTCCAGGCAGCCGGTCTGGCTGTGCGGCCAGGTTGCGACCTGGCTGTCCGGCATCGCGACCATCGCGTAGCCGACGAGCTCGGCGCCGCTGCGGGCGACCAGGGCAAACGATCCGTCGCCGGCGAGCAACCCCTCGTAGAACCCGCGGCGGACCGCCCAGGACTCGGCACGCTCGCGGGTGGGACCGAACTGCGGCGCGACGCTGCCGTGGTGCTCGCGCAGCGCGCTCCAGAGCGGCTCGAGCACGCCCAGATCGCCGGCGGCGAGGCGGCTAATGGTGACGGCGGGCTCGGTCATGGGCGGGATCCTGTCGGACGCGGGGCTTCTCGTAGTGATTACCCGCTCTATGCCCGGGTAACACTACGAGGAGCCCGCTGCGCCCTAGAAACGCAGCGGGCCCGCGCTCCTGGTGGAGTCGCGGGCCCGGAGTGCGTGGAACTGGTGGGGGCGATTAGCCCTGTGCGACGACCATCGTCTTGATCGTGGCCACGGCGCCGCCGGGAACCTCGACTTCAACCATGTGGGTGCCGACCGTCTTGATCGGCTCCGGGAGGCGCACGGCGGTCTTCTCGACCTTGATGCCGCGGGCGTCCTTGATGGCGTCGGCGATGTCCTGCGAGGTGACGGACCCGAAGAGGCGACCATCTTCGCCGGCCTGCTGCTCGATGGTGAGCACCGTGCGGCCGAGCGTGACGGCGTTTTCCTCAGCGCGGGCAATGGCCTCGCGCTTCTGGCGCTCTTCCTCTTCCATGCGCTTCGTCGCGGCCGCGATGGCTGCGTCGGTGGCGTGGGAGGCGAGGTTGCGCGGGATCAGGTAGTTGCGCAGGTAGCCCTTGGCAACGTCGACGACGTCGCCCTTCTTGCCGAGCTCGTTGACGTCCTTGAGGAGGATGACCTGGGCCATGACTACTCCGCCTTCTCGGCGTCGCGGTTCTCTTTGCGCTCACCGCGATCGGCGCGGCCAGCGCGCGTCTCACGGACGGTCTCCACGACGTACGGGAGGAGCGACAGCTCGCGCGAGCGCTTCACGGCGCCGGCCATGTCGGCCTGGTGCTTGCGGCAGCAGCCCGTGATGCGACGAGTGCGGATCTTGCCGCGCTCGGACACGAACTTCTGGAGCGTCGTCGTGTCCTTGTAGTCGATGTCGACGATCTTGTCCTTGCAGAACGGGCACGACTTACGGCGTGCGCCGCCTCCAAGCTTCTTATCCCGGCGCTTTGCCGGCTTGCTGCTGCTGCTTCTGCTCTTGGCCACTAGCTAATTCCGAGAAAGAAAAAAAAGACGTTCGAATGCCCGCGAGGTGTCGCGAGCCGACGGCGAATACTGCCAGGAACGGTCCTGGGATGTCGTCCGCCTCATGCGCTACGTGTGCAGCCGCCCGTTTTGGCGACGCTGCAGTCCGCGCACGAGCCTGCATTCTAGGGCACTCGGGCCAAGCAATCGCCAGAGGGCTTGCGCCAGCGAACGAGCGAGGCCCCGGTGCGCAAACGCGCTGCCGGGGCCTCGGTGGGGGAAACCACGCCTCCTGCCGAGTGGCAGGAGGCCAAGTGCTGATGGTCTGAGGGCGGCGGGGAGCCGGGCTCAGGCCGCAGCGGGGTCTAGAACGGGATGTCGTCCTCGCCCGGGTCGGAAAGACCGCCACGGGGCGCAGGGGCGAAGTCGGTGCGGTCGACGGGCGTCTCCGCGCGCTGACCGTAGCCAGCTGCCGCCGGCTCGCGGGCCGGCGCCGGGGCCTGCCCGTAGCTGCCGCCGGCAGGAGCCGCGCCGCGCTCGCCGTAGCCACCGCGATCCTCGTAGCCGCCGCCAGCGGGAGCGCCGCCGCCGTAGCCGCCACCCTGCTGGTAGCCGGCGGACTGGCCGCCACCCTGGCCGCCGCCACCGCCGCCGCGCTGGCCGAGGAACAGGTCGCGAGCGACGATGCTCACCTTCGAGCGGCCCTCGCCCGTTGCCTTGTCCTGCCAACGCTGCTGCTCGAGCTGCCCGGACACGGTGATCGGATCACCCTTGTGGGCGTTGCGGCTCAGCCACTCACCCTGCGCGCCGAAGATCGTCACGTCGAAGAAGTGGGGCTTGTCCTCCCACTCGCCGCTCTGCTGATTCTTGCGGCGCTCGTTGTGCGCGATCCCGATCGTTGTGATCGAGGTGCCGCTTGGTAGCGCGCGCTGTTCGGGGTCTCGGGTCAGGTTGCCCGACACCGTGACGTTGTTGATCTGAAAACCCATCGGTGCTCCTTCGCTGGGGGAAAAGTCTAAGCGCCGAGGAAGTCGGCGGCTTTCGCCAGGGGCCTATTGGTGCAGGTTCTGCGCAGAGTTGCCGCAAATAGCTGGAACCGCTGCGCAAATCGTGGCGGCCGGGGCGCTAGGAGGGCGGGTCGAGGCCGGTCGTTACGGCGACTGCGTTGGTTGGCGGCGGCGGAATCGAGATCGCTTCGAGCTCCGTGGCCCGCAAGGCAACCGTTCTACGTCAGCGCGGTGGCGGCCGCGACGACCGTCAGCGGCCCAAAGGTCGCCAAGGGGTAGCGGACCGAGGCGACCCGCAGGCGACTGAGCAGCGCGAGGCCGACGACGAACATCGCCAAGAAGAGCGCGAGGGCCGCGGCAGGGTTCTGGGCTTGGGAGACCCACGGCAACGCGAAGAACCAGATCACCACGACGGCAAGCGCGACGCCACCGAGCCGGTCGTAGACGCCGGAGCGCGAGGGCTCGGCGAGTCGATCGCGGTAGCGCAGCTGCACCGTCCGCAGGCGCGAACTCACCTCCGCAAGCTCGACCGCGAGGGCCACGAGGAGCGCGAGGGCAAGTCCGGAAAGCAGAGCGGTAATCGTCACCCTGACGACGTTACGCCCTGGAACGACAAAGGGCGCCGTATTGGCGCCCTCTGAACAGTGACACCGGCCACAGGCCGGCGGCGACTAACGCTCGCGGTCGGAGCGGTCTGCCGTGCCAGCGACGGGCTCGCCGGGGGCGACGGGCTCAGGCTGGTTGTTCTTGTTCTTGATGATGCGGAAGCGCACGACAGGGTCGGCGATCTTCAGCTGACGGTCGATCTCAACGAGGAGCGGAGCGGGACCCTTGAACTGAATCAAGTGGTAGGCCGCTTCCTTGGCGTCGTCAATCTCAAACGCGAGCTGACGAACACCCCAGTCCTGCGCGCCGACCAGTTCGCCCTGGGCGATGATCTGCTGCTCGACCTCCGCCAGGAGGGTCTCGCGGATGTCGTGGTCGACGGTCGGGTCGAGAAGTGCGACGAGGTCGTAAGTAGGGGCCTGAGCTGCCATGCGACCAGGCAGAGTAGCGCAGCGGCCCGGTCTGCCGCCGCGCCGTGTGCTTCGACGAGACCCAAATCGCGCCAATCGCGAGCGTAGGGGGGCGAATTTTGCCCTCCCCAGCCCTCTTACCTATATGAGGAAAAAACGCTCTGGCCCCTCCGATCAGCCCACCCCGATCTCCGCTGCGCTGCACGCGCGAGGCTCGTCGGAGCGACCTGGCGCCGCCACTTCAGCGGACTCGAATGGCGGCGGTGGAGCCGTCCGTCTTGCAGCCCTCTTGGGCATCGGACTGATGGCGGCCGCGCTCTTGCTCCCTTCGGGCGAGGCGCCGGTCTTGGTTCCCGCCGACACCCTGCAGCCGGCCGCCGACCTTGCGGGCGACCCGAGCGCCGACCTCGTCGTCGATTCGCCGAAGGCACCGGTCCCTCCCGCAGTCAGGCCTACCTCGAGCTCGGCCTCCGTCGCCGGAGCCGATCTGGATCCAGGCCCGTCCACGACGCCGAGGACGGCCAAGCGCAGGGCGTCAACGTCGCGGCCCAGGGCCGGGACGCCGCGGCGTGCCTCACCGGAGCCAGCCCAGCCAGCCGAGCCGAGGAACCCGCCCAGCCCGGCGCCGTCGGCGCCGTCTCCCCGGCCAGCCGCGCCAGCCCCTGCTCCGAAACCCCAACCCGCCCAAGCCAAGCCCCGGCCGACCAAGTCGAAGCCGCGCGGAGGCCCGGCGACCGAGTTCGGTGGCCTCTGACCGGCCGCTCAGCGCACGTGCGGCGCGGGCACGCTCTCGGGTGCCTCGCCGCTGGACTTGCGCTCGATGTCGGCGAGCTGCGCGTCGATCCACTCGCCCGGGTCGGTGGAGTGCACGATGCGCTCCAGGCCCTTCCAGCGGGCGTCGCGCTCGATCTCGCTCATCGTCAGCGCGCGATGGAAGGCGTCGGCGAGCTCCTGGATGTCGAAGGGGTTGACCGAGATCGCATGCTCGCCGAGGACCTCGTGGGCGCCGGTGTTCTCCGACAAGATCGACACGCCAGAGCGCGTGTTCACGAGCGGGCCCTCCTTGGCGACGAGGTTCATGCCGTCGAACATGGCGTTCACCAGGAGCACGTCGTAGTGCTTGTAGGCGGCCATCGCCTCCTCGAGGTTGTCGCGCAGCTTGAGCTGGATCGGCATCCAGTCGGGCGTGCCGTGCTGGTGGTTGACGACCGCCACCAGCGCCTCGATCTTCTCGAGGTACTCCGCGTACTCGGGGACGTCCGTTCGCGACGGGATGAGCTGCGCCACGAAGGTGACCTTCTCCAGGAACTCCGGGTGCTGCTCGAGGAAGAGATCGAAGGCGGCGAAGCCACGCAGGACGTTCTTGGAGAGGTCGGCGCGGTCGACGCGCAAGATCAGGTGCTCGCGTCGGCGCCGCAGCAGCTCCTTCTCGTAGCGCTTGGTCTCCGCGGAGGCCGCGATCTGCTTCGTCGCACGCCAGTCGATCGGCAGGGGATACGCCCGGACCCACACCTCGCGGCCGTCGCGGGCGATCACCACGCCCTTGTCGAAGTCGACGACGAGCCCGAGCAGATCCTGGCAGCAGTGCAAGAAGTTCCAGCGGTAGGAGCGCGTGTGGAACCCGATGATGTCGTTGGAGAGGATCCCGTCGTAGAGCTCGTTGCGGATCTTCGTCGGGAGCACGCGCCACGAATCCGGCTGCGTCCACGGGATGTGCACGAAGTGGTGCAAGAACACGCCAGGGCGCTGCTCACGGACGAGCTTCGGCAGCCAGTACAGGTGGTAGTCGTGGACCATCACGACGGGCGAACCGGCGCGGTCGTACTCCTCGACGACGGCGCGGGCGAGGTCGGCGTTGACCTGCTTGTAGCCGAAGTTGAAGGCGTCAATCTCGGCCTGGCGGATGTACGGAGCGTTCGAGAGATCCCACAGGTAATGCTGGATAAACCACAGCATCGGGTTGGAGACCACGTTGTAGAACTGGTCGTAGGCCTCGTCGTCGGACTCCATCAGGCGCACCGCAAACGTGCCGCCATTCGGTGCCTCAATGGAGATCGGCTCGTCGCCCGCTGCACGAGCGACCTGCGCGTCGCCTTCGCCGAGCGCTGAAGCCACCCACACGGAGTTGCGGTGGCTCGCGAGGCCCATGAGCGCCGTGACGAGGCCGCCCGTGCCGCGCTTGGGCGTGCCGTCGACCGAGTAGGAGACGGGCCCGCGGTTCGACACCAGGACGACCGGCTGCTGCGCTGAGGGCTCGTCGGACGGGTCGGGTGTGGCGTTGATCATGAAAGGCGGGGAGCCTGCGCGCCATATGGGGGACGGCGGCTCCGCTGATGCTGAGCATACGCCGGGTTGCCCCGGCGGTCGCGGCCGGTTACCGGTCCGTCACCGGTCAGACGCGATCGGCGGGGCTGGCGAGGGCTCAGCGCTCGCTGAGCGTGGCCTTCACGTCGGCGGACTCGTCGCCGCGGATCACGCGCATCGTGACGCGCTGGCCGGGGCGCATCGTCGCCAGGGCAGCGTCGATGTCTTCCGGCTCGCGGATCTCGCGGCCGTCGAGCTGCACGATCACGTCGCCGCCCGTCGGGATGGAGCGCCCGCCGATGGCCGTGGTGCCCGTCGGCCGGCGCAGGGTCGAGAACGCCGCCGGACTGCCCGGCGCGATCGTGCGCAGCAGGACGCCGCCGGACGTCTTCAGCCGGAGTTCTTCGGCGCGCGAGGCGGTGAGGCCGACGGTCTCGATCCCCAGGTAGGCGCGCGCCACGCGCCCGCCCTCGCCGAGCGCCTTGCTGATGCGCTGGGCCGAAGCGATCGGGAGGGCAACCGTCGTGCCCGGAATCATCGGCGCCAGCCGCCGCGTGGAGATGCCGACGACGCCGCCCTTGGCGTTGACGATCGGTCCGCCGAAGCCCTGGGCGCCGAGCGGCGTCGACGCCTCAAACAGGCCGACCTCCGCGAGACCCTGGCCGCGGGCTGCGCGGCCGGTCGTGACGACCGTGCCGGGACGCATCGCAGCACGCCGCGCGCTCAGGAATCCGAGGGCCACGACCTGCTCACCGAGCACGGCTTGATCCTTGGCCGGCTTGGCTACCGGGACGGCGGTCAGGCCGCTTGAGCGCAGCGCCGCGAGACCGCTGAGCGCGTCGAGGCCCTCCACGACCGCCGTGTGCTCGTCGCCATTGCCCTCGCGGACGGTCACGCCGGCGGCGGGGGCCCCGGAGGCCGTCGTCACGAGCGCGGCGTCGGTCGCCACGAGGCCGGTGGCCAGCACCGTGCCGGTTCCGTTGCGCGTCTCCCCGCCGGTGCTGACGGTGACGGCAACGACGCTCGGGAGCCCGAGCTTGACGGCGCTCTCGTGCAGGTCGCCGCCGGCGGCCTCAGGCACGTCGGCAGCGCGTGCGGCTGCGTCGGCGGCGGGAGTGGTTTGGCTGGTCGCCGTGCCGGAATCAGCGCCGCAGCCGGCGACGCCGAGGAGCAGGGCGGCTGCGAGCGCGGCTGCAGCGGTGGAGGCGGGCAGGGAAGCGCGGAGGGAGCGGACGGTCGACATGAGAAGAGGAGGGGATCAGCCGGCAAGCGCAGGAGCGCGCGGCCAGTTGGGACGCGCTGGACCCTAGAGAAGCGGCCGCTATGCGGGGAGCGACAAGGTGAAGACGGTAGAGCCGGGTCCCGACGTCACCGTCAGGTCGCCCTGCATCCGGCGCGCCAGCTCGCGACTGATCGCCAGGCCCAGGCCCGAGCCGCGCGTCTCGTCGGAGGTGACGAACGGCTCGAACATCTCGCGCTGGTGAGCCGCCGGAATGCCAGGGCCGGTGTCGGCGACCGTGAACTCAACGCGCGCGCCACTGCGCTTGGCGCCGACGGTGATGTTGGTGCCCGGCGGGGTGTGCGTCAGCGCGTTGTTCACGAGGGCGCGCAGGAGTTGCAGCACGCGGTCACCGTCGACGAGCGCCGTCTCCGCTCGCGGGTCTACGGTCCGGTTCACGAGCGACCCATGCTGGGCGGAGGCGACGCGGAACTCGGCGATCAGGCCCTCCAGCAGCAGCCCGACGTCGGTGGGCGCTCGGCGCACTTTGACCGAGCCGACGTCAAGGCGGGAGAGGTCGAGCAGGTCGCTCGCGAGCTTGCCGAGTCGCTGGGCCTGCTCGCTGGCGTGCATGACGAACTCGTGTCGGCGCGTCGGGTCGAGGCCCTCGTCTTCGAGGAGTTCGAGAAAGCCCTGGAGGGTGGAGAGCGGCGTGCGCAGCTCGTGCGAGGCCGTCGCGATGAAGCGGCGGCGGGCCGTCTCCAGCTCGGCGAGCTGGCGCTGCATCTCGTCGAGGGCCCGCGCCAGCGAGGAGAGCTCAAGCGAGCCCTCGCCCGGGAACTGCGCGGTGAAGTCGCCCTGGGCGACCTTGCGGGCGCCGGCTTCCAGGGTGCGGATGCGGCGCGTCAGGCGCGTCGTGACCCAGACGCCGAGCAGCAACGCGACCGACGCGCCGCCGATCCCCGCGATCAGGATCCGCTGCTGGGCGACCTCAACGGTGCGCTCGATGTCGTCGATCGGCTGCCATACGGCGAGCACCACGCGATCGCCGCTGTTGAGCGTCATCACCTCCACCGCCTCGATCCGCGAGATCCCGTCGACGACGGTGATGCCGTCGGCGCGGCCTTTGGGCTTGGTTGCCATCGAACGCACGAGCCGGCTCGGCCGTTCGTTGTTGGTGAGGTTGGAGATGTTTGGCGCCTTGGCATTGCCGGTGGCCTGGAAGAGCGCGACTCGCTGGGCGCCAGGCGGCAAGGCGATGTTCTCGATGCGTCCACCGATCCCGAAGACCTGCTGGGTGACGACGGCGGCCCCTTGGGCTTCAACCGAGTACTGCTGCTCGTAGGCGCGAATCGCTCCGGCCCCGACCGTCACCGAGGCCACCACCGAACGCTCGCGTGGCGCGATCAGCGATTCCTCGAGGCGCGGCGTGGCGTAGAGGAGGCCAAGCACGGTGACGGTCGCGGCCAGGAGGAAGACGGCGCTGATGCGGCCGGGCAAGGACCCCTTGAACCAGCGGATGAGCGGGAAGCGCTCAAGCGTTCGGACGATGAACCCGCGCCCGCGGCTGCGTTTGCGGCGGCCGAAGACGTCGTCCATCGCCTCGACGACGATGCGTTCGCGTTCGGCGTCGTCCGTCGGTGGTGAGGCGCCTGCCGGCGGGGGCGCCGGGGGCTCGGTCACGGCTTGCCGATCTGGTAGCCGACGCCGCGGACCGTCAGCAGCAGCTCGGGCTCACTTGGCGTTGCCTCGATCTTCTCGCGCAGGTGGCGGACGTGCACGTCGACGGTGCGCGGATCGCGGTACTCGGCGTCGCCCCAGACCTGCTCGAGCAGCTGGTCGCGGGTGAAGACGCGTCCGGGCGAGGCAGCCATCAACGCGACGATCTCAAACTCGGAGAACGTGAGTCGCACTTCCTCGCCGCGCACGCGCACGGCGCGGCCGGCGAGGTCGACGGTGAGGTCGCCGACGACGAGCTCCTCCGCGGCCTGCTCGGCTGGGACCGTCGCCGCCGCTTTGGCGAGCATCTCCGAGCGCCGCAGCGCCGCGCGGACGCGGCTCGTGAGCTCGCGGATGGAGAACGGCTTGGTGACGTAGTCGTCGGCGCCGAGTTCCAACCCGAGGACGGTGTCGATCTCGTCGGTCCGGGCGGTGAGCATGATGATCGGGACGGCCGAGCCGCTCGCGCGCAGGCGCCGACAGACCTCAAAGCCGTCGATGCCGGGAAGCGATACGTCGAGCAGGACCAGGCTGATCGTGTCGTCGAAGCGCTCCATGGCCGTCTCGCCACTGAGCGCCTGGACCACCTCAAACCCCTCGCCTTCGAGGGGGTAGGAGAGCAGGGTCTGAATGGCTCGTTCGTCGTCGACGACAAGGATGCGCGGTCGGCTCGTCACGACCCATAGTGTGTCAGCGTGCTCGACCCGCGGCTTACCAGGATCTTTGTCCTGCCCCTGCTCGCCGTTCTCGTCCTTGCTGCCTTCTCGGTGCAGGACCGCCCGCGCGCGCTTCGTACCTTCCAGGCGCCGGACGCATTTAGCGGCGCGGCGACCCTCGCTGAGGTGACCCGCCTGGCCGCCGTCTACCCGGCCCGGCCAGCAGGTGGACCGGCCGACACCGACGCCGGGCGCGAGATTGCGCAGCGGTTCGCCGACGACGGCCTCGACGTGCAAACGGCGATGGCCGACGTGAAGCGGCCCGATGCCTCAGACGCCGAGGCGCTGCAGGTCACGGGAGAGCGCGCCGGTCCCGGCGAGGGAAAGATCGTGGTCGTCGCGGCGCGCGACGGCATCCGCGCCGGCTCACGCGCCGAGCTCACCGGCACCGCGACGCTGCTGCAGCTCAGCTCGCTGCTGGGCAAGCGGCGGGTAGAGCACCCGATTCAGTTGGTGTCGGTCAGCGGGACGAGCGCGCAGGCTGGTTACCGCGCGCTCGTGCGGCGCCTGAAGTCCGATGACGAGCAGGTCCGGGCCGTCATCGTCGTCGGCACGCTCGGCACTCCCGATCTGTTGCCGCCGATCGTCGGCTTCTCCAACGGCCCTGAGCTCGCGTCGGTGCGGCTGCGGCGAACACTCGAGGAGGCGCTGCGCAGCGAACGCCCAGTCGGCGACGCCAAGCCTGGCGCGGTGGCGCAGCTCGTTCGCCTAGCGGCGCCCGTCACCACCGGTGGGCAAGGGCCGCTGCTGCGCCAGGGGTTGCCAGCGGTCTTGTTTTCCACGTCCGGCGATCGAGTCCCGCCGGTCGACGCCCGTCCGACGGAGGAGCGGCTGGAGGCCGATGGCCGCGCGCTCCTGCAATCCGTGATCGCGATCGACAACTCGGCGGCGGTCGACCTCGAGCCCGAGCTGAGGCTCTCGGTGGCCGACGGCATCATCCCGGGCTGGGCGCTGCGGGCCATCGTGCTGGCGCTCCTGATTCCGACGGGCCTGCTGATCGTGGACGGGCTGGCGAGGGCCCGCCGCGAGCGCCAGCGCGTCGGCCGCTGGGTCGTGTGGACGTTGCTGTTCTGCATGCCGCAGTTGTTGGGCATCCTCGCGGTGGGCCTGGCGGCGCGGGCTGGCTGGGTGAAGCTCCCTGGCGGGCCGATCGATCCGGCGCTCTGGAGCGGCGAGATCACGCCCCTGGCGATCTTCGTGATCGTCACCGCGCTCGGGCACCTCGTGATCCGCCCGCTGCTGCTCTTTGCGCTGGGTCTCAAGGGAAAGCCGTCGAGTGGCCCTGGCGCGCCGCTTGCCCTCGCGCTCGTCTTGGAGGTCTCGGCGCTGCTGACGTGGTTCGTCAATCCCGCCGCCGCAGCCGTGATGGTGCCGGCGGTGTTGCTGTGGCCGGTCGTGCTCGACGCCGGCATGCGCCCGGGCCGGGTGACGGCGGCGCTGGGCGTGCTGCTGGGCCTGCTGCCGCTGCTCGTGCTGCTGCAGAACCTCCTCACCCGCTACCCACTCGGCGACCTCTCCAGCTCCGCGAGCTGGTTCGTCGCCCTCCTCGGCGCTGGCGACGTCGGGCTGTTTGCGCAGCTGTGGTTTGCCGTGCTGACGGGCCTATCGATCGGCGCGCTGCTGCTGGCCCGCCACGGCCGCTACGCCGATCCCGGCGACGCCGAGGTCACGGTGCGCGGACCGGTCTCCTACGCCGGCCCCGGCTCTCTCGGCGGCGTCGACTCGGCATTGGACCGCTGAGCACCCTCTCGCGGCGACACGCTCCACCGCCGATGCTCACTGGGACTGAGGCCTACCTCCGCTCGTCGGCGAACCGTGTCATCCCCGAGCGGGCGCTCAGGATCTTCCGGGTTGGGGCGGCCAGGTACCTGCTTTCTCTACGCTGACGCGATGATTCGTCGCTTCCTGCGGGCGCTTGGCACCGCGCTGCTCGTGGCGGGAATCGCGCTCGTGATCGATGCCGGGCTCACGGTGTTCTGGCAGGAGCCGTTCTCGGCGGCGTACGCCCACTTCGTGCAAGGGGGCCTCGACGGCGACCTCGATGAGCTCGACCAGGCGGGTCCCGGCGCCGCCGACAGCGCCGCGCTGGCTGCGCTGACGGAGCGAGACCAGAAGATCGCCTACCTGGCGCGCTCAGTTCGGCGCAAGGTCGAGCCTGGCGAGTCGATTGCGCGGATCTCGATTCCGGCGCTCGGCGTCGGGCGAACGGTCGTCAACGGCACCGACACCGCCGACCTGCGCAAGGGACCGGGCCTGATCGAGTCGACGGAGATGCCCGGCCTCGGCGGCACCACCGGCATCGCCGGCCACCGCACCACCTACGGCGCGCCGTTTCACTCCGTCGACAAACTCAAGAAGGGCAACCGCATCTTCATCGGGACGCCCTACGGCCGCTTTGAGTACGTCGTAGAGCGCAAGCGGATCGTCAACCCGACCGACGTGTGGGTACTGGAGCGCGTCGGCCGCGAACGGCTCGTCCTCTCCGCCTGCCACCCGCTCTACTCGGCCGAGCAGCGGATCATCGTCTTCGCCGACTTCGTGCGCTACGTGCCGCCCAGCAAGGGCCCATGGGCCGACGTCCTCGCCGCCAAGAGCGGCACACTGGCCGCGACGGCGCAGCCATGACCTTGACCGAATCACCTCAGGCGACCCGCCACAAGCTCCGCGGCCGGGCTGGGCGAGCGATCGGCCCGCTCATCTCGCTGCTCTGCGTGGTCGCCGCCGGCTATTGGCTAACCACGCAGCCGGCTCCGAGGTTCCCAACGTCGCCCGAAGCGATCGTCGTGCTGCTCTTCGCAGCGGTCCTCACCCTCGTGCTTGCTCTCCTGCGCGGCTGGCGTTGGTCGCAGATCCTACGGCCCGTCGGCGTGGAGACCATCCGACGGGAGCCCTACCTGTTGACATTTGTCGGCTACATGGGCAATACGGTTCTCCCGGCGCGCGGAGGTGACTTGATGCGGGTCGGCATACTTGGCAGGCGCGGCGCCGAGTGGAAGACCGTCGCGGGTACGCTGATTCCCGAGCGTCTGCTCGACCTGATCGCCCTCGCCCTTGCCCTCGTGGCGCTAAGCCTCAGCGGCACCGCACGGGATCGCCTCGGCACCTTGCCGGCGATCCTCGCGATGGCCGGCATTGTCAGCATTGCCGTCGTCTTGTTCGGCTACCACGAGCTTCGCGTACGTGGACGGCTGGCGTCGGTGGCAGACAGGATCCGCCCGTTCACCCGCTCCACGCGGACGCTGATGGGGCGTCTAGGTGGCGTCCTTCTGGTCTTCTCGCTCGGGCTGTGGGCCCTAGAGGGCCTGGTGCTCTGGCTTGTGGTTGAGGCGACTTGGGGGACGATGCCGTTCTACGCCGCCTCGTTCGTCGTGGTGCTCGCCAGCCTCGCGACGGCGATCCCGTCAGCCCCCGGCTTCATTGGCACCTTCGACGCCGCCGTAATATTCGGATTGCATGCCGCCGGGGTGCCGTCGAACGAAACCTTCGCGGTCGCGGTGCTCTACCGGGTCGTGCTGTTCACGCCGGTCACGGTCGTCGGCGTCGTCATTCTCGCCGTGCGCTACGGAGGGCTTTCAAATCTGCGGCCGAGCCGGTTCAGGCAACCTGAGGAAGGCGCGACTGCGGCTTCAGGAGTAGCACCTGATGCCGAGGCGCCTCAGCGCGTCGGCTGACCGGCCTGAGCGCCGACGCGCTCGGGTACGTCGCTGATAAGCGCCGAAGGGCTACCGGCCCGCCAGCGGGTGCGCTCACCCTCGCCCCGGCGGTAGTCGCCCCGTGAGAGGTGGTGCTCGGCGAAGGCCATCAGCACGATGAAGAGGTAGCGCGAGCCCATCTCCTTGAGCTTGAGGCCGCTCTCGCCGGCGGTGCGGTCGCGCCAGCTGATGGGCATGATGGCGTACGAATAGCCGCGGATCACCGCCTTGAGCGGGATCTCGACCGTCAGGTTAAAGTGAGGGCTAACCAGCGGCTGGACGGCGTCGATCACCTCGCGGCGGTACGCCTTGAAGGCGTTCGTTGTGTCGTTGTAGCCGTGCCCGAAGATCATCTGGATCACCGTGTTGACGACCCGGTTCACGACCAGCTTTAGCTTCGGGTAGCCGATCGTCTCGCCGCCGCGCATGAACCGTGAGCCGAACGCGCAGTCGTAGCCGGCCTCCAGCAGCCGGTAGTACTTCACGAGGTCGGCCGGGTCGTCGGAGGCGTCGGCCATCACGATCGCCACGGCGTCGCCCTCGTAGACGTCAAGGCCGGACCGCACCGCGTACCCGAAACCCCCGGGGAGGTGGGAGGTGACGCAGCGGATCTCGGGCCAACGTTCAGCGACCAACGCCACCACCTCGGCAGTGCGGTCCACGGACGCGTCGTCTACCACGACGACCTCGAAGGAGATCTCAGCGGCTGTCAGCATGGAGGCGACGCCGACGAGGGTCTCCTCGATTGTTCCTTCCTCGTTGTGCGCGGGAATGACGACTGACAGTTTCATGCGGTGGCCGTCGCCACCGCGCGCTGGGCAGCGACGTGGATCTCGTCGAGGATGTCGTCCATCGAGCGGGAGAGTCTCCACTGCGGGTAGTCGCGCTGAAACGCGGACAGATCCGATACCCACCAACGGTGGTCGCCGATTCTCTGCTCGCCGCCGAACGTCACGTTCATCGGGCGGCCCGTGAGCGCCTCGCACTTTAGGACCGCCTCGCGCATCGAGATGTTGCTGTCGCGCCCGCCACCGATGTTGTACACCGCGGCCGGTTTGGGGTCGCGGTGGAAATGCAAGAACGCCTGGACCACGTCGTATGAGTGGATATTGTCGCGCACCTGCTTGCCGCCGTGGCCGAAAACGGTGTAAGGAGCGCCCGTCACTGCGCATTTTACGAGGTAGCTGAGGAAGCCGTGGAGCTCGGCGCCGGCATGTTGTGGACCGGTCAGGCAGCCCCCTCGGAAGCACACCGTCGGCATGTCGAAGTACCGCCCGTACTCCTGGACCAGCAAATCGGCTGAGGCCTTCGATACCCCGAAGAGCGAGTGCGTGGTGTGATCGATCGACATGTCGGTCGTGACGCCGCCGAACCACGGGTGGCTCCCGGGCAGGTCGTAGCGCAACTCGTCTTCCACCAGTGGCAGGAAGTTGGGCTGGTCGCCGTAGACCTTGTTCGTCGAGGTAAACGCGAACGTCGCCTCTGGCTTGTGGTCGCGAACGGACTGAAGCAAGTTAAGCGTGCCGACTGCGTTGACCGAGAAGTCCGCGTGTGGGTCGCGCGCTGCCCAGTCGTGCGACGGTTGCGCGGCCGTGTGCACGACCAGCTCAAGCTTGGGCGTTGCCTCGCGGATCAGCTTGTCGACGCCGTCACGGTCGCGGATATCGAGGGCGACGTGCCGGAACGTCGGGAGTTCAGACGTGAGTTCGGCGGTGGTGGCGCTCGTCGACGCCTCCGGACCGAAAAACGCCGCGCGCTGATCATTGTCGATGCCGATGACATCGAACCCTTCGCGGGTTAGTGAGCGGACGGATTCCGAGCCGATGAGGCCGCCGGAGCCGGTGACGATGGCAGTAGGCATAGGTTACTTAAGGAAGGGCGGCTCGGACGATGGATTCGTGGGCAAGTGCCCAGTCGCGGATGTCGGCAAGGGTATCGGTCGCGCTCCGGAGCGGTTTCCAACCCGAGAACTGCGTGATCGCGGCGTTGTCGGTCACGTACCAGCGCACGTCGGTTGAATGGGTGCCTGGCAGGTTGCCAATTTCTAGGGACTTGCCGGTGAGTTGCTCGACGAGACCGGTGAGCTCGACGAGGGAGAGGGAGTTCTGGCGGCCGCCGCCAGCGTTGAAGACCCGGCGGGACCAGAGGGCCGGATCGCCGAGCTGGAGTTCGATTAGGTCGACGAGGTCCTGGACGTGCAGCACGTCTCGCACCTGGCGGCCCTGGCCGTCAAATCCAAAGTACTTCAGCGGTAGATCGAAGAGCGCGCTGAGGATCCAATGGGTGAAAACCCCTTGGTCAACCTTGCCCATTTGCCATGGACCAGCGACAACACCGAAGCGGTTGATCGTATGCGGGCCGCCGTACTCCTGCAGGAGAAGTTCCGCCGCCAGCTTGGTTGCGCCGTAGAGGGTACGGGCGCCCGTGAGCGGGAACGCTTCCGTCACGCCCTCAGCCGACACGCCCGGCAGCGGCTGCTTGCCCTTGGGCTCGTAGCGGGTGGGTGCGTCGCCGTAGTACAAGCCCTCGATCGCCGCCACGGGATAGACGCGGCTCGTCGACAGAAAGATAATCTGCGCCTCGAAGCGGGAGGCTGCCTCGAAGCAGTGGTGGGCGCCCGTGAGGTTGACCGGGACAAGCAGGCCGCCCTCGGCGCGGACGGACGGCTCGGCTGAGCACTCGATGAGCGCGTCGAACGGTTTTAGATTGGCGAGATCGCCCGGCAGGCGGATGTCGCCGTGGAGAAAGGCGACGCCGGCTGCCTTCAGCCGTGGAAGGCTCAGCTCCGAGCCGCGGCGGTAGAGGTTGTCCAGCGCTGTGATGGACCAGTCTGGGTGCCGTTCCGCCAGGGTGAGTGCCAAGGTCGATCCGATGAAGCCGGCGCCCCCGGTTATGAGGAGTCGCATGATGCGCTACTCCTAACCCGTCGTGCTTGTGCTGGTCGGCGCGGCGCAGATCCGGGACGCACTACCGCGCAGCTGCAGCGACCAGGGCGCCGAACCCTGGTCGCGCCGAATCCCAACGCGGCGCGTCTGCTTAGGAGGAATCGGAAGGTCGGCAGGCTGAGAAAATCCGGGCGCGTAGCGTCTGCCTTGCAGGAAGCTCGGGATTTGCGCGGTGTTGGTGATGTTGGTGGCGCCCGCGATGGGGATCGAGACGGTGCCCAACTCGGAGCGGGCAGACACCTTGACGCAGGCGGTACCGCGCTCGGGCGTAATCTGGACAGGCTCGAGACCGACCTGAGTGATCGTTGGGGGGGTGCCCCGTGGCGGCCGGTCGGGTCCATATTGATCGGCGGCCACAACGGGCGCGAAGCGGTCGAGAAGGTAGCCGTCGGCGAACTCGCGTGCCTCGACAGGCAGGCCGCGCAGCTCGGCTTCGGTCGGGAGGTCGGTTCCGAAGCGCTTCAAGCCGTCGAGGTACATCGAGCCGGGTCGACCCAGGCCGCGACTGGCCGGGTCAAGGAAGAAAGAGGCGTGGGGTTGGTCCTCCGGCGGCAGTAGCGCGATGGCGGCGCTTTGGCCCTTCGCTGCCCAACCCTGGATGCGAAGCACGTATCCGAGGTTCCGCAGTTCCTTGGACGTGTGAAGTGCCGAAGTGACGGTGGCCAAGACGACGACGACCATCAGGCCGCTGGCGAGAGCAGTTCCGCGGACGCCGGAGAACATCCCCAGTCGGTCTCTGTGCTGGCCGAGCACACTCTTGCCCAAGTCGGCGGCCAGGAGCACGAGCAGCACTTGGGTGATGAAGAGATAGCGCGGCGAATTCGCGTAGCCGGGCACGTTGGCACGCCCCCAAGACAGCAGCACCCAGTATCCGACAAGTCCAGCGCACACTGCGATGATCCGGCGGCGATCGGCCGGATGCGGGCCGAAGATGCGCGCGCACGTGAGGATCACGAGCGCCGCGAAAGCGATCTGGCCCCAGAACGACGACGACGGGCCGGCCGCGTCGAAGAGGCCCAGCGTGCGCTGGACGCCGTTCTGACCGGCGTCGATGGCGCCCGACAGTGCTGCGGAGTACGCGGCGAGGTTGGCGGGGTTCGGATTCGGTCCTGCCCACTTGTGGTTCCACCAGGCGTAGAGCAGGAGCGCCGGAGCAGTGGCCAGAAGTGCGAGTCGCGGCCCTCCGGGCCCGAAGCCGCAGCGCGGGCCGCCACGACAGAGGAAGCGGTCGACGATCACGATGAGCAGCATCGGGATGCCCGCCGACGAGGACACCACCGCTAGGAGCAGGAGCGCGGCAATTCCCGCCAGGACGGCTGCGCGAGGCTCCCGGTCGACGAGAAGCAGGGCTCCGATTCCCGAGGCGATCGAGACGAGCTGGCCGATCTGGAATGGCCAAAGGGCGATCTCGGTGCCGGAGTTGAACACGATCAGCGAGATGGCTGCGAGCGCCCACCAGGCCCCGACGCGCTGACGGGCATAGAGGTAGCCCAGCAGCGCGATGGTCGCAAGTAGTGCCGCCGACGCAAGTCGGAACGGCACGTAGGACCCAAACCCGAAGACCTTCAGTAGCGCGTAGTAGACCATCAGCGTGGTCACGTGCCAGTTCTGGTTCTGGGGCCCGAAGATGTCGCCCTCGCCGAGGCGTGTGCGGAGGATCGCAAAGTCCCAGTCGTCGAGATAGAAGAAGCTCCCGCGGTTCGACCACAGGATGAGCGCGAGCCCAGCAGCGAGAACGAGCCCAGCAGCGAGCGCTTGCAGGCGGCGGTCGGACCGCACCTTGGCCAGCCGACTCTTTGTCGGTGGCTCGATGTCCGGGTCTGCCGTGTCACGAGTGGTCTGAGCGGTCATCGGACGGCAACGGTAGAGGAAGAGTGGCTGTGCTGTAGTCACAGCTACCGCGGTACGTTGTGGTTGGGTCGGCGCGTCGACAGTGTCAGCGCCGACAGTCTTGCCAACCGGGCTAGCCGCCGCCTGCCGAGCGGGGCACCGATCCAGCCGTGGCACGGCGAGAGAAGTAGCAGAGACGTGCGGGTTCAACGGCGATGTGGTTAGCGGAGCGCTCGCCTCCGGTTCTGTCGCTCCGAACGGCCGGAGACCGCTCTCCCGGCGGCCATGGGTGGCTGACGAGGTAGGACCCGGCCGGCAGGATCGGGACCCACGCCGCGGCTACCGCCGGTGGTCGTGGCCGCCGGGGTGGACGCCTGCGCTGGCATCCCCCAATCCCGACACCGTCACCCCGACCTCGCCCGATCGGACGTCGCCGATCCACGCGACGACCCCCGCCGCTTCGGCAGCCTCGCGGCGATCGGGCGGCACGGTGACGAGCAAGACGAAGTCCTCGCCGGTACCCGAGGCGAACGCCTCCGCCGAGTCGCCGAGCTGCAGGGCGACCGCGTCGACGCCAGGCGCGATCGGGACGAGGTCGCTGGAGATCCGCAGCGAGACGCCGCTAGCGAGGGCGACGTGGCCGGCGTCTTGAACGAGCCCGTCGGAGACGTCGATCGCGGCGGTGGCGCCGGCGTCGAGCAGTGCGGCGCCCACCGACAGCTGTGGGATCGGGCGCAGGTACGCGCGCAGCAGCTGGTCGACGTCCTGGGCCGGGAGCGTCGCCGGGTCGACGTCGCCGAGAAGTAGCGCCAGCCCCGCGCCAGCCGCGCCGATCGGGCCGGTCAGGCCGACGAGATCGCCAGCACGGGCCCCGGACCGCGACAGGACGTTGGGCATCGGCTTGCCGCCGGCCTTCGCATTGCCGGCTCCCGCGTCGCCGGCCCAGCCGACCACCGTCACCGACATCACCACGACCGGTCCGGCCGTCACGTCGCCACCGACGACGCTCACGCCGTAGCGCGCGGCGGCCTCGCCGAGCCCGTCGGCGAGCGCCAAAGCGATCTCGTCCGACGCGCCCCTGGGCAGCGTCAACGCGACGTAGGCCTCGATCGCAGGCGCGGCAGCGCCCGACGGCCCACTGGACGCAGCGGCGCCGACACCCATCGCTGCGAGGTCAGACAGCGCCGTCGTCAGTGCCCGCCAGCCAAACGCCCTCGCCGCAGCGAGCGGCTCGCCGAGATCCAGACGCGCATGCACGCCGTCGACGGTCGTGTCGACCGAGATGACGCTGTGCGCCCCGCCAGCGCACACGACGGCGGCGTCATCGCCGCTGCCGATGACCACACGCGGTCCGGCGGCAGGAAACCGCTCCCGGATGGCCGCGATCAGATCAAACTCAGAGCGGGCCATAGAACGACAAAGGGCCGGCGAACCGACCCTCAGCGGTGTCTACCGGTGGCGGTAGACGATCCGTGCGCGGTCGAGGTCGTACGGCGACAACTCCACGCGGACCCGGTCGCCCGGGAGGATACGAATGCGGAAGCGGCGCATCTTGCCGGCGACGTGACCGAGAACGACGTGGTCGTTGTCGAGCTTCACCTTGAACATTGCGTTCGGCAGTGCCTCGACGACTTCGCCCTCGAATTCAACTTTTTCTTCTTTGGCCACGACAGAGCACGGTAGCAGTGCGGAGCCCTCGGGTCGGGTGTTCCCCAACGGCGCAGGGCGGTTTTGCCCGCTACTGGCCGTCGGGGCCGCGCTGCTGCGCCGGTGGGATGCCGCCGCCCGGTGCCGGTGAGGCCGGCGTCACGGTGCCGCCGTTCCCATCGCCATTGCCCGCGTTGCCATTCCCGCCGGTGTTCCCGTTCCCGGTATTGCCGGTGCTGGGTTTCGTGGTGTTGCTCGGCTTCTTGACGGGCTCCTGGCCGACGGTGTCCGGCGAGGTGGCGGTCGTGCCGTCTGGGTCGCCGAGGTCGTCGCCGGTGCCGTCGCCGCCGGAGCTGGCGTAGCGGCCCTTGAACTTCACGGGCGTCAACGGCTCGGTGATCTTCTTGAAGGTGCCGCACGGCTTGCCCTTGACGGCCTCCTTCATGTACTGCCCCCAGATCTGGGCAGGGAACGTGCCGCCAGCGACCGAGGCCCCCTGGAACTGCGAGGTCATCTGGATGGGGTCCGGCTCGTAGCCGACCCACACCGACGTGGCGATCCGCGGCGAGAAGCCGACGAACCACGCGTCCTCGAAGTCGTCGACGGTGCCGGTCTTGCCGGCGGCGGGGCACTGGATCTGGGCGCGCCCACCGGTGCCGCCCTTGACGTTCTGCTCGAGGATGTTGGTGACCTCACCCGTCACGCCGTTCTTAAAGGTCTTCGCGCGCTTGGGGTGGCCAAGGTCGAAGGTCTTCCCGCTGGGATAGCGCGAACTCTTGGGGAACACGACCTTCTTGATGGCCGTCGGCTGATTGCGGTAGCCGCCGGAGGCGATCGTCGCGTAGGAGTTCGCCATCTCCAGCGGAGTCACGCCGTACTTGATGCCGCCCAGCGATTCGGCGGGCAGGCCTTGCAGTGGCGACTTGATGCCCATGTCGACGGCGGCTTTCTTGACGAGATCCGGGCCGATGTCGAGCGCGAGCTGCATGTAGACGGTGTTGTCTGACGTGAGCGTCGCCTTGACGAGGTTCATCGAGCCCCCGTAGGTACCGCCGTAGGTCTTGACCTCAATCGGGCCGAACGGCCCGGTCTTAATGTTGATCGGCTTGGAGACGTAGCTCGTGGACTCCGGCACGACGCCGCGGCGCACGGCGGCCATCAGGGTCATCGTTTTGAAGGTCGAGCCGGGGCGGCGACTCACCTGGGCGGCGAGGTTGAACTTGCGCGTGGCATACGACTTGGACGACGCCATCGCGACGATCTGGCCGTTGGCCGGGTCGATGCTCACGATCGCCGACGCCGGCATGCCGGGTGCGCCGAGGTTGTCTGCCATGGCTTTGCGCGCGGCACGCTGCAGGCGCAGATCGATCGTCGTGTAGACCTTGAGCCCGCCGCGGGAGACGGTCGAACGGCCGTACTGGGCGATCAGCTGCTTCTTGACGTAGTCGAAGACGTGGCCCTCGGTGCGCGTGGAGTAGTAGCCGCTGCCACCAGGCTTGACGTCGATCTTGGCGGCCTTGGCGTCCGCAGCCTGCTGTGCGGTGATCATCCCCTGCGCTTCCATGCGGGTCAGCACGTCGTTACGGCGCGTCTTGGCGTCGTTGGGGTTGATCAGCGGGTTGTAGTCCGTCGGGGCCTGCGGCAGGCCGGCGAGCATCGCGGCCTGCGGGAGGGTCAGATCCTTGGCGGGTTTGTCGTAGAAGGCCCGAGCTGCGGCCTGGACGCCGATGATCTCCTGGCCGCCCGACGTGCCGTACGGCACGTTGTTGAGGTACTGGTTGAGGATCCACTTCTTGCCGGCGGCGCCGTGGTGGACGTTCTCCAGCTCCTCCGCGAGTTTGGCTTCGCGGATCTTGCGCTTGATGCTGCGGTCTTTGTCTGCGTAGAGCGTGCGGACGAGCTGCATCGTCAGCGTGGAGCCGCCCTCGACGGTCTTGCCGGAGCTGATGTTGCGGAAGGCCGCGCGAACGACGCCCTCGAAGTCGACGCCCTTGTGGTCGTAGAACCGGCGGTCCTCGACGGCCACGGTGGCCTGTCGCATGTATTCGGGTACGAGCGTCGAGGCGATCGGCTGGCGCACCACGCGCGACTGCAAGAAGCCGATGCTGGTGCCGTCAGCGGCAAAAATCTGCGACGAGCGGCCCTGCTCACGCGGCTTGAGCTCTGAGATCTCCGGCCCGCTCGTAGCGATCCAGACGATCCAGCCGACGACGCTGCCGACGGCCAAGGCACCCGCGACCATCATGCCGCCGAAGAGCAGCACGACGAGGCGAGAAGGACCACGCCGACGGGCGCGGTGGCGAATTCGTGTGCGGCGCGTGTTCATTCAGAGCAGGCGGCGCACCCGATCCGGGCTTCCGCGAACGGGTGATTCTAGACGGGGCGGGTAGGTTCCTGCTCCGGTTCGTCTCGAGAGAGCATCCCGGCGCGCGTGAGTGCATCCGTCAGCGCGAGCCGCAAGCGGGCTTCGGCGGCGATCCGATCGCCTGGTGCGCACCGCTCGCCCCGGACCATCAGGCGATTCCAGCCCTCCGCTTCCACGGCGGTGTGGCGGGCAACCTCAACGCCGACGAGATCGAGGGCGACGTTGATCGCGGCAGGCATGTCGGCGCCGAACGGCACCAGAACCGAGATCTCAGGGATCACGCCACCGCTGAGAATCGTGTCGTTGTAGACGACGCTCTGGGCCATCAGTTCGTTCGGAATTCGGATCAGCGTGCCGTGCACGGTCCGCAAGACGGTGGCGCTCAGGGTGACGTCTTCCACGGTGCCTTCGTGATCGCCGACCTTCACGACGTCGCCGACCCGCACCGGCTGCGTGATCGTGAGGACGACGCCCGCGAGCGAGTTGGCGAGCGTGGAGCGTGCCGCGAAACCGACGATGACGGCGGTGATCGCCGAACCGGCCAGGACGGCGTTGGCGATCCCGTCGAGAATCCCGAGCTGCGCAGCGGCGGCCGCCAGCCCGACCAGCACGATCATCGTGATGCCCATGCGCTGCAGCAGGCGGATGCGCGTCTTCAGGCTCGGGTCGCTGAACTGCACCGGTTTGCGGCGCCGAACGGCCCAACGCAGGCCAAGGACGACCGCGGTCGTCAGCACGAGCGTGAGGGCGGCGCCGATCCAGTCCCCGATCTTCTGCTCGGTGGCGGCGATGAGCGTTGGTTCAAGATGCGTCACGTGCCGTTCGAAACTAGCCGACCAACCGTCCGCCCCGCGGCGGTGCTGTGTGACGTCATGGGCACGGTGCTGCGGCTCGATCGGCCGGTGGAGCGTCTGCGCGGCGCGCTTTCCGCCCGCGGCGTGATGGTCACGCACGACGAGGCCGTCCGCGCACTGACGGCCGAGGTCAACGAGTACCGCGCCCACCACCTGGAAGGCGTCGACACCGCCACGGTCACGGCGCTGCGCCGGCGCTGCGCCGACGCGCTGCGCGCCGAGCTGCCCCAAGCGCTCGACGCCGATCGGGCCTACCAGGTGCTCATGGGCATGCTGCGCTTCACGGTGCTGCCCGGCACGGTCGAGTCGCTACAACGCCTGCGCGGCGCTGGGATTCGCGTCGCCGTCGTCAGCAACTGGGACGCGTCGCTGGAGGCGACGATGCTTGCCGTCGGACTTCGGGCGCACGTCGACGTGGTCGTCAGCTCCGCGGGCGTTGGCGCCGCCAAACCCGATCCCGCGCCGCTCGTACGCGCCCTGGAGCTGCTCGGCGCCACCGCAGAGCAGGCCGTGATGATCGGCGACCACGAGGTCGACGCCGAGGCCGCAGCGGCGCTCGGGATGCCCTGTTCGCTGGTGGAGCCGGCGGGCGGGATCGGCCCGACCGTCGACGAACTCTTGGCGCTTCCGGCGTGAACTCGATGGCCGACGCGTGGCGCGCCACGGCCGGCGTGGTCGTGGCGTTCTTGGGCGTCCTCCTCGTCGCTGGGCTGGTCGCCCTGTTGCTCGGCGGCGCGGCGTCGACGCCGACGGCCGGGGTCGAACGCGCCCAGTTGGCGGTCCAGGCCATCGGCTTCTGCGTCGCGGCGCTCCTGCTCGCCGAGGGGCTGCGGCTCAGCCGACCGCCGACGAGCGCCGACGTGATCGGAGCGGCCGGGCGGCCCAGCGGCGCCGACCAGGCGCTGACCGTCATCGCCGTCGGCGCGGCCTGCGCGCTGGGGGCCTATCTCGTCGGGCCGCTCGTTGCCCAGCTCTGGCCGGCACTCGCCGACCGCCCGACGCCCGTCGGGGGACTCGGCGTGGGGAGCGGTCTCGGCGCTGACCTGGGCACGATCGTCGTCGTCGCTGGGTTGGTTCCGCTCGGCGAGGAGCTGCTGTTCCGCGGCGTTCTCGCTGGGGCCTGGCTCAGGGCTGGTCGGCCGCTGATCGCCGTGCTGCTCTCGACGGTGCTGTTTGGCCTGGCCCACGCCACGGTGGGCCCGCGCACGATGGTGATCGCCGGGTTGCTGGGCGCGCTGCTGGCCGCCGCGCTGTGGATCTCGCAGTCGCTGGGCGCGGTCGTGCTCGCCCATGCGCTGATCAACGGGATGGCGCTCCTGGAGGCCGGCCTGGAGGGCGCGGCTGAGGTCGGGGCCCTCGCCGTGGTCATCGCCGCAGCGACCGTCGTCGCGTCAAGGCTCTCGCCACTGGTGTCATGGCTGGCGCCCGGCGGTACGCTCAAGCAGTGACTGGGGCCCGACGAGCTGCTCATGCCGACTGCTGACGGCGAGGACCCGCAGGATCGGTCCGCGGCGCAGGGTCCACCGCTGTTCGTGAACCCGGACGACCTGGCCGCGCAGCAGTACGCCCCGCCGACGTTCGTCAAGGCCGACGGCACGCCCGTGCAGTCGACACCGCCGGGCCAGCAGTTCCAGGCCGCCCCGGGCGCGCCGGTCTTCGTGCAGCCTGGCGGGGTCCCTGGCGCTTTGCCCGCGTCTCCCTCGGCCGCGCCGGCCGGCTATGAGGTCGCCGGCGGCGCCCCTGGTGGGCCGGTCTTCGTCACGCGCGAGCCTGAGCACGTCGCCTTGAGCGACGACCGGCCGTGGCCCTGGTGGCTCGGCCCGCTGGCGTTCGCCATCGCGTTTGCCTCCGTAATGATCCTCGGGATCGGGCTGGCGATCGTCGTCGGTGCCACCGGCGGCGACCTCGACACGGCGTTCGACGACAACCAGCAGTTCCTCGGCCTCGCGCAGGACGTGCTGTGGATCGCCGTCGTGATGCTCGTGCCGTTCGTCGCGGTCCGGTACCTGCGGCCGGAGCAGCTCGGGCTGGTGCGCCAGCCCGTCGGTCGCTCCGCCGGCGTGCTCGTGGCCTGCATGGTCGCGTTCTACGTGCTCGCGGCGGCCTACTCGGCGGCGCTCGGACTCACCGAGGACTCCAACACGCTCCTGCAAGACACGGGCTTCGGCGACAGCGTCAGCAGCGACGTGCTCTTCGCCCTTCTCTTCACGGTGGCCGCGCCCGTCGCCGAGGAGCTGCTCTTCCGCGGCCTGCTCTTCCGCACGCTGCGCGACGGCATCATGGGCCGGCTTGGACGGCGCTGGGGTGTGGCGCTCGGCGCCCTGCTCTCCGGCGTCATCTTCGGCGGCATCCACATCGGAGGCGGCCAGGACGACTTCCTGCCGGTGCTCATGATGCTCGGCGTGCTCCTGGCACTCGCCTACCAGTGGAGCGGCACGCTCTACGTGCCGGTCGTGCTCCACTCCGTCAACAACGCCCTTGCGACCGGAGCCAACTCCGATCCCGCGGCAGACTGGATCTATGGGCTCATCGCGCTTGGGCCCGTGCTCTCCGTTGCCACCCTGTGGTTGCTGACGCGCTTCATCCGTAGCGTCTTCCCGCAGGAACTCCCGGATCCCCCGGCTCCTCCTCCTCCACCACCACCGGCTCCACCGTTCCAGTTCGAGCCATCCGGCCGGCCCGCGAACCTGTAGCCCTTGCGGACTCCCGTGCCCCGTTCGTCTGTCTTGCCTCTCTCGCCGCCGTCCCGTCGGCTCTGACCCACACCCGACCCGCCCCGAATGACCTCAAACCTCACCTTCCTGCGCCGCGGCGCGCTCGTTCTTGCGCTCGCCGTGGCGGCGCCGGTCGCCACCGCGCAGGCCGCGCCGTTCAATCCCAAGCCGGGCTCGCCGGTGCGCATCGAGCGCATCAACGGCGGCAACGCGATGACGGTCGCGAGCCCCAAGGGGACGGTCGGCCTGCGCGCCGAGTTCCCGGCTCCGGCCGACGGCACGCTCGAAGCTGAAGTCCGCATCGCGCGTGACGGCAAGATCACGCACCAGCGGATGGTCGCCCTGGAGATCACCGATGGCGTCGCGAAGGTCAGCACGCCGGTGAAGACCCACACGGTCGGCACCTACCGCGTTGGCGTGCGCGTCGGCGGTGCGCTCGTCGGCGACGTCGTCGAGTTCGACGTGCTGCCCGCCCGCGTGAACTCCGGCTCGTCGAAGCGCGCGATCCGGATGATGCAGACCACCCTCATCCGCCAGAAGTACGTCCTCTCCGGCACCGGCAAGCTCGACGGCCACACGCAGCGGGCGCTCGTCGCCGCCCGCAAGCGCCTCGGCCTCTCGCGCACCGTCACCTACGACCGTCGGCTCGCGACGCGCCTGGCGCGTGGTGAAGGCGCGTGGACGGTGAAGTACCCCGGTCACGGCCGCCACATCGAGGCCGACATCTCGCTGCAGGTGCTCGCACTGATCGGTGAGGGCGGCAAGGTCGAGCGCATCTACCCGACGTCGACCGGTGCCCCGGCAACTCCGACGATCCGTGGCAGCTTCAAGGTCTACCGCAAGGATCTGGGGACGAACGCCAAGGGCATGGTCCACAGCTCGTACTTCATCCGCGGCTACGCGATCCACGGCTACAAGAGCGTCCCGACCTACAACGCGAGCCACGGCTGCCTGCGTGTCCCCGTGCCGGACGCGATGAGCATCTTCAACTGGGTCCAGTACGGCACCATCGTCGACGTCTACGCGTAGGGGCTTCGATGTCGAACGTTCCTTACGTCGCCCGCCCGGATCTCCCGGCGGAGCTGCAGTCTCCCGAGTTGACGATCGCGCGCCACGAGCTGGCGCGCGGCTTGGCCGAGCATGGCCTGATCATCGGCGACGTGGTGCTGACGAGCGGCAAGACCGCCAAGTACTACGTCGACGCCAAACGCGCCATTCTGCGCCAGCCGTGGTTCGGCGCGCTTGGCCAGCTGGTGGCGGCCGAGGCCGTGCGCGTCGGCGCGACCGCGATCGGCGGCATGACGATGGGCGCCGATCCCGTCGCCTGCGCGGGTCTCTCGGCGATGGAAGAGTCGTCGACTCGCGGTGAACGCTCGCCAGACAAGGCGTTCTTCGTGCGCAAGGAGGCCAAGCAGCACGGGCTCTCTCGCCGCGTCGAAGGCCCGTTGCTTGACGACCGCGACCGGCTGCTGGTCGTCGAGGACGTCGTCACGACCGGGGGCTCGACGGTGAAGGCGCTCGAGGCGCTGGAGGCCGAGGGCCGCACCGTCGTCGGCGTCCTCACCGTGCTCGACCGCCTCGCCGGCGGCGCCGCCGCGATCGAGGCCAAGGCGGGCGTCCCGCTGACGGCCCTGGTCACGATCGACGAAATTTATCGGGGCTAATCAGGCGAAGTAGCGGCCGACCGTGAGGAAGAATCCGGCGGTGCCGTCGACGAGGCCGAACACGACGACCGTGGCTGCGGCCCAGTCGCGCCAGACGGGCCTGGGGAGCTGGCGCAGCCCGAGGGCGACGCCGGCGGCGCCGATCGCGGCGACCGGGAACAGGTAGCGCGCCTGCTCAAAGCCGGTGGCGCCGGCGACGCGGTTGTAGAGCCCAGCGCGCGCGATCATCAACGCCAGGCCACCGGCGGCGACGGCGTAGACGACGGCGTCGATCGGAACCGTCCGGCGGGCCCGCGCGGAGCGGGCGACCCCGACGACCGCCAGGAGTGCCAGCAGCCCCCAGAACGCCCCGATGGCGTAGACCCAGCGCACCGGCATCCCGTAGTCGACCCAACCCATTCGCCCGGTCAGTCCCGCGAGCCAGATGTCCCACGGGCCGCTGCCGGGAATGCGGTCGGCGATCGGCCCGAACTGGCCGGCAAACAGCTCGACGGTGTAGACGAGCGTCTCCCGCATCGAGAGGACCGGACCTGCGGCGCCCGAGCCCGGTGGCGCAAACGCGATGCCGCGGCCGCTGAGCACGGCCCAGCCGAGATAGGGCCCGGCGACCACCGCCATCGCGACGGCGGCCGCGAGGACCGACGTGACGGCGGTACCGATCTCGCGGCCGCGGACGCCACGGGCGAGCACGACCACCGCGGCGACCGCTACCGCCGGGAGCAGCGCCGCAAAGATCAGTTTGGTGGCCAGGCCGAGACCCAGCAGTAGGCCGAGCGCCACGCCACGGCGGAGGGTGGCGCCCTGCCTGAGAATCCGCGCCAGGATCACCAGCGTCCAGGCGGAGACGGCCGCGACAAGGGCGTCCGGGTTGATGCTGCCACCGATGAAACCGACGATCGGAAGCGTCGCGACGAACAGCCCGCCGGCGATCGCGAGGCCGCCGGCGCGCGGCACCGCCTCACGTGCGAATGCCACGGCCCCCGCCGCAGCGATCCCGAAGAGCAGCGCCGAGATCAGCCGGCCGACGAGGAGTCGATCGAGGATCGACCCACCGGCGGCCTTCTGCGCCACCGCGACGACGGCGTAATACGCCGGCGGCTGAGAGGACGCGTTGGTGAACGAGTCCACGGCGCCGCCGGCCGGCAGGGCCTTGAGCTGCGCCTCGAAGGCACGGTCCTCGGTCTGCGACCACGGCGGGCGGCGATCGGGCGAGAACGCTACGCGCCCGGTCTGCATGCCGTTGATGGCGGCCTGCGCTTGCGGAGACGTCGCATTGCCGAGGTTCTCGGTCGTCCGAGGCAGCGCCTGCTGATCGGCGAGCAGCTCGGCGTACTGCAGGTGGACCATCTCGTCAGGTGCCTGGAACGCTGGGGTCGTCAGCGCAAAGGCGGCGCAGAAGAGCGCGCCGACCACGCCGACCCGCACCACGCTGCCGCGGCCCACTCGATCGGCGCTGCGGCCAGCGCCAGACATCTCGCGTATGGCCAGCAGCCAAGCCGCGCCCAGCAGCAGCAGGGCGAGCGGGAGTGCGCCGCGCCCCAGCACCGTGCCGCGGCCGAAGCCGGCCCGCTCAGCCAGCGCAGGCAGCGCTGAGAGCCAGCTGGCATGCGGGTCACCCAGGAGCGTGACCGCTGGCCGCTCACCTTCGCCGAGGAGCGTGGCGCCACCGACGGCGACGTTGAGGCAAACCTGCGCCACGGCGTACTCGCCGCCGGTCGGCCGAGCCAGGCGGTACTCCACGCGGTCGGGTTCGCGACGCTGGCCGGCTGCGCTGCCGATCGGCTCCATCCCCTGCGCGGCGACCTGGACGCTGGTGGGGAGCTTGGCCCCGGCTGGAGCCTGCACGCGCACGAGGCGCGTGTCGCTCGGCAGGACGGGCAGACCGAAGCAGTTCTGCCCCTTCGGGAACTCGACGGGCGCGGCGCCACGCAGGTCGCTGCGCAGCGTGACGCCCGGAGGGTCTGCCGCGAGCAGCGCGAGCAGGATCCCGACGACCGCAACGACGGCCAACGCCGTTGCGGGCGCGACGCGTTTGAGTCGGCTCATGCTTACCGAGGCGAAGGGCCGACGAGGAGCCCGCACCCGCGGCTCACGGCCGGCGCAGCCCGATCACGGAGATCAGGAACGACGAGAAAAAGATCTGGATGCCGCAGATCAGCAGCGTCGCCGCAGCGACGGCCGGGCTGGCGGCGTCGAGCGAGCCAAAGTCGTCTCCAGCCCAGGCGACCACGACGGCCACCGCCGCGATCAGGCCGGCGAGGGTGACGAGACCGCCGACGACCAAGCCGTGCTCGAGCTTGAAGCGGGCCCGCATCCGGTCAAACCACGGGTCCTTCTCGTTCATGTAATACGTGCCAAACGCATGGGCGGTCAGGCCGAGGCAGACGATCTGGACGCCGACGACCGTCAGGAGCGAGCCGACGATCATGGTGTGAATGCTCCACTCACGGCCCGCCACATCGAGGCCCGTCAGCACCGTGAGCATCACGAGTGCGCCGAGCGCGAGCAGCGCAAGGCCCGGGACGAGGAAGAGGTGCGTGGGACTGTGCGCCAACAGGAAACGCAGGTGGCGCCAACCATCTCGGAACGTCGACAGCTTCGACTCACCGCCGCGCGGGGAGTACTGGATGTCGAACTGCTCGATCTTGAGGTCTTCTTTGGCGGCGCGGATCACCATCTCGGAGGCGAACTCCATGCCGGGCGTGCGCAGATCGAGCTTGGGCAGCGCGTCGCGGCGGACGGCCCGCATCCCGCAGTGGGCGTCGCGAACGCCGGTGTGGAAGAGCAGGTTGAGGAAGCCAGACAGCAGCGGGTTGCCGATGTACTGGTGCAGCCACGGCATGGCGCCAGGCTGGATGTTGTTCATCCGGTTGCCCATCACCATGTCGGCGCCGCCCTCAAGGTGCTCGACGAATCGCGGCACCTCGTTGAAGTCGTAGGTGAGGTCGGCGTCGCCCATGACGATGTACTTGCCGCGGGCCGCTTCAAAGCCGCCGAGGTAGGCGGCGCCGTAGCCGGGGCGCGGCACGGGGACGACCCGGGCGCCAGAGGCCGCGGCGATCTCGGCCGATCGATCCGTGGAGTTGTTGTCTGCGACGACGACCTCGCCGGCGAGGCCGGCATCGGCGATCGCACCGAGCGCCTGCTTGACGCAGGCCTCGATGTTCTCCTCCTCATTGAGGCAGGGAATGACCACGGAGACGGTCAGCTGGTCGGGCCCGGCAGGTGCGTGATGCTCGGGCGCGAGGGTGTCGGTCGTCGCAGCCACCGCGAAGAGGTTAGAGGCTCGGGTGCCCACAGCGACGCGCCCCGCCGTCTCGTGGGTCGTCATTGCGGCGGCGCGGTCGGTCGTCGGTGCACGTCGGTCTGAACCCAGACGGCGGCTTGAGGTTGCGGTGCTGAGCCTGCGCGGACCGCAATCTGGGGTCTAGCCCCGCTCGGCCGGAGCGAGCACCCACGCGGCCTGGTCGCCTCGGCCCGCTGCGTTGGCGGCTCGCGCCTCCCGGGCCCACCGCCTGCGCTGGCTTCGCGTCGTCGGCGTTCGCGGACCGACGAGGGAGTCGCCCGCCTGGACCTGCTCGCTCGCCCAGAACTGGAAGGCGGAGGCGTCGTCCTGGACGGCGCGGATCACAAAGCCGGCCCGTTCGCAAAGCAGTTCCATTCCGCGCCGCGACAGGATCGTCAGGTGGCGCGGTGGATCGAGCTGCGCCCATGAGACGCCGTAGCGCTCGTAGGCCAGCGACGAGACGGTCGGCGTGCGGATCAGGACGCGGCCATCCGGTCCGAGGATGCGCCGCATCTCTTGGAGCGTCGCGAATGGATCCGGGACGTGCTCAAAGCCATGGTGGCTCATCACCAGACCGAACGGCCCGTCAACGCCCGAGAGGTCGCGGCGCAGCACCTGGGCGCCCGTGTCGAAGGTCCGGTCGGCCGGTGCGAACGGGTCGCTGCCGGTGACCTGCTCCAGCCCCGCGAGACTCAAGGCGTAGACGAGGAGGCCGGTCCCGCACCCGACGTCGAGCACGCGAGTGTCGGCGCCCTGTGGAAGACCTGCCAAGCGGACGCCATCGAGGGCGGTCAGCATGAACTGCAGCTGCTCGCGGGGCAGGAGGCGTAGCGCAGTGGCCACCGCGTCCCGCCCGAGGACGGCGGAGCGGGCGGCAGCTCCGACGACCTGTTTGATCGGTGGGCGGCCGAGCATGGCCTGCGGATCCGCGTCGAATGAGTAGTACTGGTCGGCGCCGTAGTAGTCGCCCAGATTCGCGGGAACCTGGAGAATGAAGACGGTTCCGCAACGTGGGCACGTGCCGTAGTCGAAGGGCTCCCCGCTGCCGAACATCACCTCGCGCAGTCCGAGGGGCGTCGGCTCGTCACCGCAGCCACAGGCTGGGCATGGACGGACGGGCGTCGAAGCGGCAGGCACGACGAGCACCGTAATGGTTGCTCTGGCGCGCTTGCCGGTTGCGCGAACGTGCGAGGGTGTTCGGCGTGCGGATCTGCGTGATGTACGACTGCCTGTTCCCGTGGACGGTCGGTGGGGCCGAGCGGTGGTACCGGGCGCTCGCCGAGCGCCTGGCGAGCGAGGGCCACGACGTGACCTACGTGACGCTGCTGCAGTGGGAGCCCGGCGATGAACCGAAGCTGCCAGGCGTCAAGGTCGTCGCGCTCGGAGGCAAGCGCCGTCCGCTGTATGACGACGACGGCAAGCGCAAGATCGGGCCGCCGCTGTTCTTCGGCGCCGCCGCCTTCGCGCACCTGCTGCGGCGCGGCCGACGCTACGACGTCGTCCACACCGCCTCCTTCCCGTTCTTCTCGATGCTGGCCCTCGCGGCCGCCTGGCCGCTCGGGCGCTACAAGATCCTCTGCGACTGGCATGAGGTGTGGAGCGCCGCGTACTGGCAGGAGTACTTGGGGCCGGTCGGCGGACGCATCGGATGGCTCGTGCAGTGGCTCTGCGCGCGGATCCCGCAGCGATCGTTCGCCTTCAGTCGCCTGCACGGCGACCGCCTGCGGGCGCTCGTCCCCGGCCGCGAGGTCGTCCACCTCACGGGCGAGTACGCCGGTGATCTCACTCCTCCGCAGCCCACGCCCGCACCGCCGGTGCCCCATGTCGTCTACGCCGGGCGCTATATCCCCGAGAAGCGGGTCCTGGATCTCATTCCGGCGCTCGCCTGGGCCCGCAAGCGCCGCCCGGAGCTGCGCGCCACGTTGCTCGGCGACGGCCCCGACCGGGAGGCCGTCATTGCCGCCGTCCGCGAGGCCGGGATGAGCGACTGGGTCGCGATCCCAGGCTTCGTGCCAGCCGAGGAGGTCGATGCCACGTTTGCCGCCGCCTCCTGCGTCGTGCAGCCGTCCTGCCGTGAGGGCTACGGCATGGTGGTCGTCGAGTCGGCGGCCCGCGGCGTTCCCGTGGTCGTCGCCCGTGCCGACGACAACGCCGCCACGGAGCTCGTCGACGAGGGCGTCAACGGGTTCGTGGCGCCGGACGTGTCAGCGCAGGCGCTTGGCACCGCGCTGCTGGCCGCCTGCGACGGCGGCGACGCGCTGCGCGCCAGCACCTGCGAGTGGTTCGGTCGCAATGCCGAGCGGCTCTCGCTCGGCCGGTCGCTCGACCTGCTCGACGAGGTCTACGGCGCGGCGACGATCTCGCGCAGCTGAGCGACCTGCGCGTCGACGGCCGCATCCCACGACAGCCGCTCCTGCACCATCTGGCGACCAGCTGAGGCGAGCTTGGCAGCCAGCTCGCGGTCGCGCAGCAGCCGCACGACGGCGTCGGCGACTGCGTCGGGGCCGTCGGCGATCAGCGCGTGCACACCGTCCTGGATCTCGATGCCTTCCGCCGCGACGCTCGTCGCCACCAGGGGGCGGCCGGCCGCGAGCGCCTCGACGACTTTGAGCTTGGTTCCGGCGCCGCTGAGCAGCCCTGCGACGTAGACCTGTGCGGCCTCCAGGAACGGCTCCATCTCCGGCACGAAGCCGGTCATGATCACGTCCGGGGCGGCAAGCGCCTCGACGGCGGCCGGCGCGCCGCGCCCGACGACCGTGAGCGTGGCCTCAGGCACCTCGCGCTGCACGCGCGGCAGGACCTCCTTCACCAGCCAGGTGACGGCGTCGGCGTTGGGCGGGTAACCGAGCGTCCCGGAGAAGAGGAGCTTGCCGGGTTCGCCGCCGGCCAGCGGCACGTGCGCCAGGGCGCCCGTGTCTGCTCCGTTGGGCACGACGGCGCACGGCAGCCCACTCTGCTCGGTGAACGCGTCGGCCTCGGTCTGGGAGCATGCGGCGCCCGCGACCACGTTCGCCGGCAGGCGGCGCATGTCGTCGGCCTGCTTGCGGGCCTCGCGCAGCTCGTGGTGGCGGCGCAGACCGGTCGTCGTCTCGGCCGCCCGCTGGTGCATGAGCGCCTGGTAGTGGAAGCCCCCGACGATCGGCATCGACGCCGGGAGGAGCTTGGCGAACGGACCAAGGACCCAGTCGTGCTGCACGAGGGCCACGTCGGCGGTGCCGCCGGCCTGCAGCCAGCGCTCCACGGGGCGGCGGATCTCTTCGGCAAAGACCGCCCCTTGGTAGTTGTGGAAGGCGCCGGTGGCGAGCACGCCGAGCGTCCGCGGCGCACGGGCACCGACGAGGAGCGCCTCCTTCCACTGCGGCTCGGGCCGGATGGCGACGATTGCCTCGATGCCTTTGGCACGCAGCGCATCGACGGCGCCTTGCTGGTCGCGCCGACCGACCGAGATCACCGTGACCTCGTGCCCGCGGTCATGCAGGCCGCAGACGATCTCCCACTCGCGGCGGCCGCCGCCGGTGCCGTGGAGTTCGGGGATCTCGGGGCAGAGGTGGAGGATCCGCATGGCTACCGATCCTGCCCGGTTCGGGCGCCGCGCGCGGCAGCGGCCCGGTAGACGTCGACGAGCTGGCTGGCCACGTCGGCCCATGTGGCGATCGCTGGGGTTGCGCCGCTGGGAGCATGCGCGGCAAGCGCTCGGGCCGCCACGACGACGTCGGCCGGGCCGTCCACGATCCGCACCCATCCGGAGTGCGCCGTCGCCAGCTCTTGGTGGCTGGGCAGGTCGCTGGCGATCACCGGCGTCCCAGCCGCCAGCGCCTCGAGCACGGCCAAGCTCTGGCCCTCGCGGTGGCTGAGCTGAACGTGCGCGGCGGCACCCTCGACGATGGCGCGCACCACCGCCGGATCCGCGATCTCACCGAGCCAGCTTCCGCCGGTGGCAGCCGCGGCGCGGCGCACCTCGTCGGGACTCGTCCCGTCGTCGGCGCCGCCAACGATCACGTAGGCGATGCCGCTGTCCGTCAGGGCCCGGGCGACGTCGAGCTGTCGCTTGCGCGGGGAGACGCCCCCGACGCTCACCACATACGGCCCATGCGGCAGCGGCGGCACGTTGCCCGCCGGGGCTGGCTCGGCGGCGTCGACGCCGTTGGGTACGACGGCCACGCGGGCCGCGTCGACGCCGCCGAGCTGCATCATGAGGTCGGCTTCCCAGCGCGTGAGGCCGACGGTCACGTCGGCCTTGCCGACCAGCGTGCGGATGGCGCGCGCCGGGAACGCCGGCACGGGCAGGAACCGGCCGACGCGCGTCCGCCACTCCTTGGCCGGCTCGACGACGAGCACGGGGCTGAAGACGAAGGCCGCTGGCGCCCGACGCCAGTGCTCGACGAAGTGGACGATGTCGCCGCCGTGGTTGAACGCGTGGACGACGTCGACCGCGTCGCCGGCCGCCCACTCGTGCGCCGGGCGGGCGTCGTGCCCGAGGTCGCAGAGGGCCTGCGCGGTGCGCTGCAGTTGGAGCTCCAAGCCGCCGCCGCCGAGCAGCGGCGGGACCCCTCCGAGCAGCGCGATACGGAGGTCGGGCCGTGGCACGTGGCGTACTATAGGCGCGGCATGATCGACCGCTTGCCTGCCCGCGTGCTGGCCTACCTTCCGCCGCCCGAGCTCGTCTACAACTGCGTCGCCTCGCGCCTTCCGCTGCAGTCGTGGCGCATCGCCGTGGCGCGCGCCGTCGGCGTTCGGTTTGCGCAGCCGTCGACGGCCGCGCTGATGTGGGCTGTCGAGCTGTGGTCGGCGCGCAACCTGCAGATCGGCGCGAACACGGTGATCGGGCCGCGCGTGATGCTTGATGCTCGCGGCGGCATCACGCTCGGTGCGTCGGTCAACGTGTCCGGAGGGGTGCAGATGCAGACGGCCAAGCACCTCGTCGACGACCCGGACTTCGCGGCGGTCGACGCGCCGATCGTCGTCGGCGATCGCGTCTGGATCGGCATGGGCGCCACGATCCTCGGCGGCGTGACGCTCGGTGAGGGTGCCGTCGTGGCCGCGGGAGCGGTCGTCACGTCCGACGTTCCGCCGTTCACGGTCGTCGGAGGCGTGCCCGCCCGGGTGCTGCGTGAGCGCTCGCGCGACCTGCGCTACTCGCTGGACTACCGCCCGAACTGGCGATGAGCCGCGGCGTGGGCGGTGCCGTGCCGCCGGCGCCACACCGTTAGCATCCGCGCGCATGGCGTACTTCGACTGGCACGGCGAGCCGGGCTACTTCCGCGACATCACGCGGCACTTCCCGGCTGATGCGAAGCTGCTCGATCTCGGGTGTGGCTCGGCCTGGCTTGGCCGGCACTTCACGAACTACACGGGGCTCGATGCGTCCGACGAGGCCGTGGCCGCGGCGGTCGAGCATGGGATCACGGTGATCCAGGGCAGCGTCGTTGATCGTTTGCCGTTCGACGACGAGAGTTTCGACGCCGTCGTCGCGAAAGACCTGCTCGAGCATGTGCCCGACCCGGCCGCCGTCGTCCGCGAGATCCGCCGCGTGCTGCGTCCCGGCGGCACGGTGTTTGCGTCGTCGCCCGACGCGCAGAAGTGGTTCTGGAACGACTACACCCATGTGCGTCCGTTCACCCGCACGGGATTCAAACGGCTGTTCGTGGACCAAGGGCTTAGGCCCCTCACTGTCGGCTATGAGTCGGTGGCGCCAGGCACCTCGATCATCGCGGCACGCTTGCCCTCGCACCGCCGTCCTCTCCCGCTTCGGCTGATCACCTGGCTGCCGTTCTGGCGGCGCAACGTCTGGGCTCTGGCGCAGCGCTGATCCGCCGCCCATCGCGATGACCAACAACGCCGCAGACACCGCTGCGGGCACCACCCGCCGACGGCTCTGGCACACGGCGCTGACGGGCCTCTCGCAGGGCGTTGGGTTCCTCTCGGTCGCGGGCCTGGGCCTGCTGATCGCCTCGCAATTCGGCTCGTCGGCCGTCACCGACGGGTTCTTCATCGCCCAGTCGATCTATGGCGTCGCCCTGCTCATGGGCCAGTCGTTGCGCACCACCGCCGTCTCGGGCCTCACGAAGGACCGCGTGACTGGCCCGGCCGAGACACTCGGCGCCGTCGTCTTGATGGCCCTACTGGCGGCCGTCGTGTTCGCGGTGGTGGCGGCGCTGGTGGTTCCAGCGGTGACGGCCGACCTGCCACCGGCCGGCACGGAGTCTGCGCAGCAGTCGCTCGTGCTGCTCTGGCCGGCGGCCGCGCTGCAGCTCGTGGCAGGAGGACTTGCGGCGCTACTGGCGACCCGCGATCGTGTCGCGGTGTCGGCGGGGGCCTACTCGATCGGGTCGGTCGTCGGGCTCCTGGCGTTCCTGCCACTTCAGGCCATCGCCGGCGCGACCGCGCTCCCGCTCGTGCTGCTCGTGACGTCCGCCGTCAGCGCAGGGCTGCTGGTCGGCGCGGTGGCCCGCTCGGGGGGCCTGCCACGCGTACTGCCGAAGCTCGCTCCGACGACCCGTCGTACCGGGCGTTTGTTGCTCGGTTCGGCCGGTCTGATCGTTGGACAGCTGGTCGTTGCCAGCTCGATCAGTCTTGCCGGCCGTGTCGGGGAGCAGGCGGCCACGACCTATTCCTACGGAATGATGGCGCTCAGCTTGATCACGGCCACGGCCGTTACCCCGGCGTTGATCGTGCTGGCGCCGGTCCTTGCCGACGAATGGGCAGGCGATACCCAGTCTCTCTCTGAGCTTGGCGTCCGCATCTTTCGCTTCGGGGCGGTGATCGTGGTGCCCGCGATCGCCGGCGTGGTCCTGATCGGCGCGCCGATCCTCGGGCTACTGATGCCCGACGGCTCCAGCCACACGGTCCACGACATCGTGCAGGTGATCATCGTCCTGTCTCCGACGGTGCTCGCCACGCTCATGGTGATCATTCCCGAGCTCGGCCTGGTGACGCACGGGCGCTTTGGCGTGCTCGCTCTCGTCGGGGCGGGCATCCTGCCGCTCCACCTGCTCATCAGCATCCTCGCGGTCGATGCCGGCGCAGGGGTGGTAGGGCTTGCCGGTGTGGCCGCTGCCACGACCTTCGTCTCCGCCTCGGTCGTCACGGCCATCGGCACCGGCGATCAGCGTTGGGCCAGCTTTGGCGGGGTCGGCTTGGCGTTGGCCCAGCTCGTCGCCGTTCCGGTGATCGCGTACGTCGCGGTCGCCGAGCTGATCGGTGGCGTCGACGCCCTCGGCCACGGCGCGCTTGCCTGGGTCGTCGGCACGATCGTTGGAGCGGCGTTCCTGCTGCTCACCCGTCGCCAGGAGATGCTCGGCATCGTGGGCATGGCGCGCGGCACCAGCTGAGGCCGCCGCTCGGGCGTCGGTGCGGTGTGCGCGTCTAGCGGAAGCGGCCGGTGCGCACGAGCAGCCGCGACGGCGCCTTCATCGCGCTGTAGGCCAGGGCGGTGGCCCGCCCGTGGTAGCGGCGGAAGTACCGCTGGCGACCCTTGGCGGCCAGCGTGAACCGCAGACGGTTCGGCGCGCTGCGCCCGCCGAGGTGGATCAGTGTGACGCCCGGGACGTAGACGACGCGGCGCCCGCGCTCGGCCAGGCGCCGGCACGTGTCGAGGTCCTCGTCATACATCGGGAAGGCCGGGTCGAAGATCGGTTGGAGGTCGGGGTCGGTGCGGCGCAGGAGCCAGCAGGTCGCCCAGGCGAAGTCGGTGTCGCGCGGGGTGCGCTCGTCGAGAAGGTCGTGCTGCTCGATCTCCGCAATCGTCTTCGTGCCGAACCGGCCTTCCAGCGGCGTGCCGAGGATGGTGCGCGCCAGCTCGAAGCGCAGCGTGGGGAAGGAGCCGCTGGAGTACTGCACCACGCCGTCTGGGAACTCCAGTCGGGGAGACGTCAATGCGATCCGGGGGTCGGCGTCGAGCGCCGCGCGAAGTGGGCTGATGATGTCGCGCTCGACGACGGTGTCGGAGTTCAACAGCAGGAGGTAGTCAGCGTCGCTCGTCTCGGCCAGTCGATCGTTGGCGGCGCCAAAGCCGAGGTTCTCCGGACTACGAACGAGCCGGACGGTCGGGAACTCCTGCGCGACCATGTCGGCGCTGCCGTCCCGTGAGTCGTTGTCCCACACGGCGGCGCGGAGTTCAGTCCCGTCGGCAGGCGGGTGGGCGAGCAAGGAGGCCAGGCAATCGCGCAGGAGGTCCTTGGTGTTGAAGGACACGACCAGGGCTTCGACCGACGGCACGGCGCGATCCTAGACCGTTGCTCTGCGCGGGTGCTGCAGTGCCCGGCGGGGGTGCAGGGGCGCGGTGCAGCCCGTTAGGGTCTGTGCCGATGGCTAAGCGTGCGTTGATCACTGGAATCACTGGGCAGGACGGGTCCTACCTGGCGGAGCTCCTGCTTGAGAAGGGCTACGAGGTGCACGGCATGGTGCGTCGTGCGTCGACGGAGAAGTTTGAGCGGATCGATCATCTGGAGGGCAAGATCACGCTCCACCAGGCGGATCTGCTCGATCACCGGTCGATGGTCGATGCGCTGCGTAACTCCAAGCCGGATGAGGTCTACAACCTGGCCGCGATGTCGTTCGTGGGGACCAGCTGGGTGCAGCCGGTGCTGACGGCGGAGTTCACGGGTGTCGGCGTGACGCGCGTGCTTGAAGCCCTTCGTGAGGCGGCGCCGGAGGCGCGGTTCTACCAGGCGTCTTCGTCGGAGATGTTTGGCAAGGTCCGCGAGGTTCCGCAGACGGAGATGACGGCGTTTCATCCGCGCTCGCCGTATGGCGTGGCGAAGGCCTACGGCCACTACATCACCCTCAATTACCGCGAGTCCTACGACCTGCACGCCTCCTCGGGCATCCTCTTCAACCACGAGTCGCCGCGTCGTGGCCTTGAGTTCGTCACGCGCAAGATCACGTGGCATGCCGCCTCCATCAAGGAGGGCAAGCTCAAGGAGCTGGCCCTTGGCAACCTGGATTCCGAGCGGGATTGGGGCTACGCCAAGGACTACGTCGAGGGCATGTGGCGGATGCTGCAGCAGGACGAGCCCGACGACTACGTCCTGGCGACCGGCCAGACGCAGTCCGTTCAAAAGTGCGTCGAGGTCGCCTTCGACGAGGTCGGCCTGAACTGGGAGGACTACGTCCGCATCGACCCGCAGTTCGTGCGCCCCGCCGAAGTCGACCTGCTCATCGGCGACTACTCCAAAGCCAAAGACAAACTCGGCTGGGAACCCACCACCAGCTTCGAAGAACTCATCCGCCTCATGGTCCGCGCCGACCTCGCACTCCTGCGCGGCGAACCCCGCATCAGCTAAACGCGGCCGCTCGCGGCCGCTCGGGCCGCGGCGCTTAGGCGCGGCCCGTCGGCGCCGTCGCCGACGCCGGCAAGGTGCCGGCGGTGTGCTGGAAGCTGCGGGCGTAGCCCGCGGCGCACGCCGTCCACGTGAATCGTGCAGCCTGCGCGCGGCCGGCGGCCACGAGCTGGCTGCGGAGTGCCGCATCGCCATGCAGCCGGCTGACGGCCGCCGCGATCGCCGCGGGGTCTTCGGGATCGAAGATCAGCGCGGCGTCGCCGGCGATCTCAGCCAGCGAGCCGCGATCGGAGCAAGCGACGGGCAGCCCACGCTGCATCGCTTCCAGGACGGGCAAGCCGAAGCCTTCGTAGAGCGAGGGGAACACGAGCAGCTCGCTGCACGCGTAGAGCGCTTCGAGGTCGGCCTGCTCGATCCAGCCGAGCCAGCGGACGTCGTCGCTCAGGCCCAGCTCGGTCGTGCGGCGGTACAGCTCGCCGTCTTGCGCCGTCGCATAGCCCGGCAACACGAGGAGCGGCCGTGGCCCCTCAAGCAGGGCGTGGGCCTCGATGAGGCGGGCGAGATTCTTGTGGGGCTGGCGCGCCGAGGGGCTGAGGATCAGCGGTCGGTCGCCCAGGCCCAGGCGGTCGCGAAGCTGGTCCTGCGGTGTGGCCTGGACCGACGGCGCCGAGATGCCGTAGGGGATGACGTCGATCTTCGACGGGTCCAGGCCGGCGACGTCGACGAGGTCGTCGCGCGTCTGCGTGGCCGCCACGATCACGCGATCGGCGCGCTTGGCGCCGCCAGCGACCAGTGCCCCGGTGATCCGGCTCTTGAGCGCCAGGCCGGGGTGCGGCACCCGGTGGTGGATCAGGTCGTTGACGGTGACGCTGTGCGGCATGCTCGACCGCCACGGGCCGGTGTTGCCGAGGGAGTGCACGAGGTCGGCCCCGATCTCGCGGGCCACGCGCGGCACGCCCACGAGCTCGGCACGAACCCACGCCACGCGATCGGCCACGTCGACGGGGTAGGCCCTCACCTGCACGTCGTTCCACGGCCCTTCGCATGAGGCGGCGCGCGCGTTCATCAGCGCGATCAGCTCCCAGTCCTGCGGCAGCGCGCGGACGAGCTCGGGGAGCAGGTCGCGGGCGACGACCTCCATCCCACCGGTGCGGCCGGGATCGAGGTAGATCAGGTTGAGCAGGAGGCGGGTCACGGGAGCGGCCCGCGAAGGCTACTGATCCGAGGGGGCTGGACTCGCCGCCTCGGCTCGGGCCAGCGCGAGGTCGGCGTCGACCATCTCCCCGATCACCTGGTCGAAGGTGAACTCCGGTCGCCAACCCAGGACGCGATGGGCCTTGCTCGGATCGCCGACGGGCGCCGTGGCCTCAGGATCGCGGACGAAGGCGGGGTTGACCGTCACGTGCTCCTCGGTCTCCAGCCCGCAAAGCCGGAAGGCGAGATCGATCATCTCTCCAACGGTGTGCCCGAGGCCGCTGGCGAAGACGTAGTCATCGGGCGTGTCGTGCTCGACGGCCAAGATCGCGCCGGCCATGAAGTCGCGGGCATGGCTCCAGTCGCGGACGGCGCGGCGGTCGCCGACCTCGAGGCCGTCCTGCAGGCCCGCGGCGATCCGCGCCGCGCCCTTGGTGACCTTGCGCGGGAGGAACCGCTCCGGCCGCCGGGGCGACTCGTGGTTGTAGAGGATCCCGGCGCTCACGTGGAGCCCGCGCCCCCGCCAGACGTGAGCCGAGCGCAGCGCCGCGAGCTTGCCAACGCCGTAGGGGCTGCGCGGGTAGCACGGCGTGCGCTCATGCTGGGGGCTCTCGTCGCAATCCCCGAACACCTCGGCGCTACTGGCCAAGAAGACCCGCGCCTGCGGCACCTCATGCTCCACGGCACCGAGCAGCGTCATCGTCGAGCCGGCGACGTCGGCGAGGGAGCCGGCGGGGTCGGTCCAGCTGGCAGGGACGAACGTCGGCGCAGCGAGGTGGTAGATCCGCTCGGGCCGGACGGTCGCAATCACCTGTCGAAGCGACTCGGCGCCACTGAGATCACCGTGGACGAGTTCGATGCCCCGCAGCGACGGGACGATCCGCTCGCGCGCGTCCTCGGGTGCCTCGCGAACCATGCCGATGACCTCATCGCCGCGCGCCAGCAGCAGCTCGCCGAGGTAGGAGCCGTCTTGCCCCGTGATGCCAGTGACGAGGGTGCGAGCCATTGGGCGCCATCGTAGGTGAGGAGTCCGTCGCCGTGTCGAACACATCCCCGTGTCGAACACTGGGGTTTTCATCGGTGCGCAACTTTGGACGGCTTGCCAGGGTTGTGGACCTGAGCTGATCGGCGCCAACCGCCCGATCCGTGCTCGTCCAGTCCTGCCTACCCAGAGGTGCTCCCCATGTCCCTGATCTCTGCCGTCCGCCTCAAGCAGGCCGCCGTCCAGCTGACGCAGCGCGTCGACGACACCTCGGCGTGGGCAGCGGCCGAGTCCATCGCGGGCACCGTCGAGCGTTGGGTGTGGGCGCCGGCCGGCGCACAGCTCGGCCGGATCCAGCGGCCCCACCGCGGACTGGACCCAATCGTTGCCGACCATGCCCTGCTCGACTCCGCCCCGGAATCTCCGCGGGATGAGGATGAGTACGGGCTCGACGGTGACGGGCAGGTCGTAGTGCAGCGTTCTTGGATCGGGGGATCTGGGCCGCTGCGCTACGCCTACCTGCGTGATGGCACGGATCTGCTGATTCACCGCTGGGATGCCGCCGGTGAGCCGGCCGGGATCGAGCTCGTGCGCCAGGACTCCGGCGGCCGGCTGCTCTACACCGTCGACATCAACGCCAGCGGAGAGTGCTTCGCCGAGCGCTACGCGTGGACGGGCGAGACGCTCGACGCCGTCGAACTCCTCGTCGTCAGCTCGTCGGAGCGGCCGCAGGCCCGGCGCGTCCGCGTGACCGACCGATTCGTGTACGCGGGGAACTGAGCCGGTGCGCCGACGTCGCCACACTCGGCCGCTCGTTCGCCGCAGCGGCCTGCCTGCGGCCTGCGCGGCGTCCCTGGAAGACTTCGCGGTGTGCCCGCCCCTGCCCCAGCCCAGGATGCGCCGTGGCGCGACCCGGTGGCGCTCCCGGATCCCCACTTCGAGGGCACCGCGATCCGTACGCGAGCGCTGCTCGGGCTTCCGGTAGCCGTCACCGATCACGCCCAGGTCCTGGAGTGGATCGATGAGAGGGTGGCGGCTGCCCGTGCGCGGCGCATCGCGGCCGGTCCAAGCGCTGCCCCCGGCGACCTCGCCCGTCTGCCCGAGGGCGAAGTCGGCCGACGCGGACGCGTCGGCGACTACATCTGCGTCACGGCCGTCCACTCGGTCATGACCGCCCAGGAGGATCCGGCGCTTAAGGCGGCGATCCAGGAGAGTTCGTTCGCCGTCCCGGACGGCCAACCGGTGGCCTGGGGGCTCAGGGCACTCGGCGAGCCGATCGAGCGACGCGTCTACGGCCCGGATCTCATGGCGTACCAAGCGGCCCGCGCCGCGGAGCAGGGTCAGCGCTGGTTCCTCTACGGCGGCCGCGACGACGACCCGACGGCCCTCCAGCGCCTGATCGACCGTCTCCAGGCCCGCCACCCGGATCTGATCATCGCCGGCAGCCACCGGCCGGTCTTCCGCCCGCTGACGCCGGCCGAGCAAGACGACGTCGTGGCGATGATCAATGCGTCGCAGGCCGACGTGGTCTGGTGCGGCCTCGGTGCGCCGCGGCAGGAGGTCTGGATGCAGCAGCTGAGGGGCCGGTTGGAGCCCGCAGTCCTCATCGGCGTCGGCGCCGCCTTCGACTTCCATGGCGGGCTCGTCAGCCAGGCACCGAGGTGGATGCAGGAGCGCGGCCTGGAGTGGGCCTACCGTCTCAGCCGCGAGCCGCGCCGGCTCTTCGTGCGCTACGCGAAGTACAACCCTTGGTACGTCGCCGCGTTCACGCGGCAGTGGCTGCGCGAACGCCGACGGTAGGCGCCGCTCCGGCTCTGCCGAGTCACCAAATCACGCGGGCGTCGTACTGCGCGAGCAGCGCGTCGGCGGTGACGATCGGGGTCCGCAGATCCATTGCCTGAGCGACGATCATCCGGTCGAACGGGTCCGCGTGAATCGCCGGAAGACGTGCGGCGGCGACGGCGTGCGCGGCGGTGATCTCCACGAGATGAAAGCCCGCCTGCGAACTGAGTTCGAGCAACGGCGGCCCGTTGAACTTGCCTTTGGCACGTTTGATCTCGAGTTCCCAGATCGACGCGACGCTCAGTGAGAGTGCGGTCGCGCCTTCGATGGCTGCGGCGGCTCGGTCGGAGATGCGGTCGTCGTCGACCAGCCACCAGAGGGCGGCTTGGGTGTCGAGGAGCATCGTTAGTCGCGGGTCCCGAAGAGGCGCTCGAGCTCTTCGTCGGGCTCATTGAAGTCGTCCGACATCCAGATCTGCCCCTTGAAGATGCCCCTGGTCGCGGCGAAGCTTCCCGGCTTGGTCGGGGGCACCAGACGTGCCACCGGTGTACCGCTGCGCGTAATGACGATCTCGTCGCCGTTCTCGAGGTCACGCACGAGCTGCGAGAGCTGGGTCTTTGCCTCGTGCATGCCGACGGTCCTGCTGGCCATGAGGGGAGTCTAGCCAGGACGCTGAACTAAGTCGACTAAGTCGAGTGGCGCTCAGCGAGTGAGCGCTTCGCGCAATGCGGGCGCTGGCCCGTAGCGCGTCGCTCGGCCCGCGCCCTCGCTGAGCAGCAGCCCTCCGTCGACCAAGCGACGCAGATCGCTGGAAGCGGTCGCGTCGGAGACGCCGGACTCGCTCGCGTAGGCCGCGCGATCGAGCCCGGTGCTGAGGGCCTGCTCCAGTGCGATCACGAGGCGGTCCGGCCAGCGACGCTCTTCCACCAGCCGTTCGAGCGTTGCCCACCGCTGGCTTGCGTCCCGCAGCTGCGCCACCCGACGCTGCGCGAGGTCGCGGTGGGCGTGCAGGCAAAAGTCGATCCAACCCTCCGCACTGCGGGACGGGTCGTACTTCGCGCCGTGGGCTGCCTGGAGGGCGTCGTAGTAGTCCTGCGTGTGCGCGGCGAGGAACTCCTCGATCGACGCGATCTCCGGCGCGAGCTGGCCGCCCTGACCGAGGACGAGCGACTGCAGCACCCGCGACGCACGGCCGTTGCCGTCCGCGAAGGGGTGGATCGAGACGAGGTGCAGGTGGGCCATGGCGGCACGGATGACGGAGGGGGCGTCGGTGTCGCCCTTGCGCAGCCAGGTCACGAGCTCATCGAGGAGCGGTCCGACGTTCTGGGCATCGGGGGCCTCGTAGATCGGTCGTCCGTCGGCGCCGGTCACGAACATCGGGCCCGTCCGGACCCGACCAGGGCGAGCGCTCGGATCGGGCCAGGCGAGGTCAAAGTGCAGGTCGGCGAGGACGCGCCAGTTCCACTTGAAGCGCGCGTCGTCGGCGAACGCCACGACGTGATCCATCGCGCGGCCGTAGGCAGCGACGACTTGCCTTTCGTCTGAGCGCTCAGATGTCGCTGGCGAGTTGCTGGGAGTGTCTGAGCGTCGCTGGCTCGCACCCGCGTCGCCCCGTAGGATCGCTCGCATGGCATGGCTCCTGACCGGCGGCGCCGGGTACATCGGCTCGCACATCATTCGCGCGTTTCACGCGGCGGAGATCGACGTCGTCGTTCTCGACAACCTCTCCAGCGGGTTCCGCGAGTTCGTGCCGGACGACGTGCCGCTCGTCGTCGGCTCGGTGATCGACACCGAGGTCGTCGCGGGGGTCTTTCGGGACTACGAGATCGACGGCGTCGTGCACCTCGCGGGGTGGAAGTACGCGGGCGTCTCGATGCAGCAGCCGACGGTGTTCTACCGCGACAACATCTACGGGATGGGCGTGATCCTCGACGCCATGCGCGAGGCCGGGTGCACCAACATGGTGTTTTCGTCGTCCTGCGCGACCTATGGAACGCCCGCCGAGGAGGTCGTCACCGAGGCCACGGAGACGGGGCCGGAGTCGCCGTATGGGGAGAGCAAGCTCGTCAGCGAGTGGCTGCTGCGCCGCGTCGCGGACACGTGGCCGGAGCTCCGCCAGACGTCGCTGCGGTACTTCAACGTGGTGGGATCGGGTCCGGTGGAACTCTCCGATCAGTCGCCCTACAACCTGTTCCCGTTGATCTTCCGCGCGCTGGATAAGGGCGACGCCCCGAAGATCTTCGGCGACGACTACGAGACGCGCGACGGCACGTGCATCCGCGACTACATCCACGTGGTGGATCTCGCCGAGGCGCATGTCGTCGCGGCGCAGGCGCTGGAGGCTGGCCGGCCGGTCGCGCCGATTTACAACGTCGGCCGTGGTGAAGGCTCGACCGTCCGCGAGATCATGACGGCCGTGCGTGAGGGAACCGGCGTGGGCTTTGAGCCGGCGGTGGCGCCGCGCCGCCCGGGTGATCCGGCACGGATCGTCGCCAGCGCCGACCTCATCGACCAGGACCTTGGCTGGGTCGCCAGCCGGGATCTGGATGACATGGTCACCTCCGCGTGGGCGAGTTGGGAATACCACGTCGCCGCTGGTGGCGACGCGAGGCTTCACGGCCAGTGAGGCTGCTGGCGGTCGCCTCGTCGGCGACCCAGTGGGGGCTCGTCGGTGTCGCCCTTCAGCGCCTCGCGCGTGGGAAGGAGCGGCGTCCCGCGCTGCACGCCCCGGGGCCGGCGGCGCGTGTTCCCGCGATCACGGTCGTCATTCCCGCCCGCGATGAGGAGCACCGGATCGCTGGGGTGCTGGCACCGCTGGTGGACGCACCCGGGGTCGTTGAGGTCGTGGTCGTCGACGACCGGTCCTCCGATGCCACCGCACAGGTCGCGCGTGACTATGGGGCGCGCGTCGTCGAGGGGGCGGAGTTGCCTGCCGGCTGGATCGGCAAGCCGTGGGCGTTGCAGCAGGGGCTTGTGGCCGCCACGGGCGACGTCGTCGTCTTCCTCGACGCCGACGTTGAGCCTGATGCGTCGCTTCCGGCCGCGGTGGCGCTGCTGCTGGCCGACGCGGCGGCCGATCTCGTCTCCGCCCAACTGCGGTTCACCTGCCCGGATGCGGCCCAGCGGGTGCTCCATCCGGCGCTGCTGACGACCCTCGTCTATCGCCTTGGCCCGCTCGACACGGTGCAACGGGTGCCGGCGTCGGTGGCGGCGATCAACGGCCAGTGCTTCGCGGCGCGGCGCGACCCACTGCTCCGTGCCGGGGGTTTTGGGGTCGTCAGCGGGATTCCGACCGACGACGTGGCGCTTGCCCGCGCGCTGACGGCGGCTGGGTGGCGTGTCGTGGTCGCCGACGGCAGCAGCCTCGGGTCGGTCCGCATGTACGAGTCCGCCGGCGAGGCGATCCGAGAGTGGGCCGGGCGCTCCCTGGCGCTCCCGGGGGCATCGCCACGGTCCAGGCAGCTCCTTGACCTCGGGGTGGTGTGGGCCGTGCAGGGCTTGCCGGGGTTGCGGCTGTGGTGGGGCCTGTTGCGACTGTCTGCCACGCGCTCACCGCGTCGAGCGCTCGCGACGCTCCGGCCCCTGGATTGGGTCGCGCTCGGCGTGCGGCTTGCGCTCGTCGGCGCCCTGACCAAGGTCTACCGGCGCTACGCCGTTGGTGGCGATCTCACGTCAGACGACGCTGTCGCCCCGTCGGTCGCTGGGGCCGCGGGCCGCACCGATCCGTTGGCGCTGCTGGCGCCGCTGGCGGATCCGATCGCCGCGGCAGCCCTGACGCGCGGCACGCTGCGGCCCGTCCGCACGTGGCGAGGCCGCAGCTTCTAGGGAGAGGCCGCAAGTGGCGAGCGGGCGGGCGGCGAGCGGCAGCGGCGGACCGCTGCGGCTGCGGCGGTGGCTGGGCTGGCGGGTTTTGACGGCGACTTGGTCCCTGGCGGCGGTGGGACTTGGCGGCTTCTATGGCGCCTGGGTCCTTGGCGGCGGCGGGTCGTTGGCGGCTTCTACGGCGACGGGGTCCTTGGCGGCGGCGGATCGTTGGCGGCTTCTACGGCGCCTGGGTCCTTGGCGGCGGCGGAATGGCGATCGTTTCGGGGTTTGGGGGCGTCGGGGCGGCGAAGGCCGAGCCCGTTCGGCGTCTGAGCTGGTTGGCGGCGGCGGATTTGGGCGCGTTGCGGCGCCGGCGGGCGCCGGGCGGACTGGTTGGACCCAAAGTAGGCACACCTGTGGTGCCCAGGATGGGTCCAACCAGGCGGCTGCAACCTCCTGGGGTTGCACTCAGCGAGGCGCAAGGCCCGCGGCGCCGCAACCTCCTGGGGTTGCAGTTCGCCGGTTCGAAGCGAACTCCCGTCACTCGCGGGTGTTCAGCACCCCCAAGTCACCGAAGTTCGCGCCGCAACCCCAAGCGGTTGCGGCCCGCCCGGCGCCCGCCAGCCGCGAAGCGATCCCAGTCCCGCCGCCGCCAACCAGCCCAGACGCCGACCGCGCTCCGCCTTCGCCGCCACGACGCCCCCAGGCCCCGCAGCGATCTCAAATCCGCCGCCGCCAACCAGCCCAGTCGCCGCCAATCTGCACCGCCCTCGGTGCAAAACGCCCGCCGGCCCCGCAGCGATCCCCATTCCACTGCCGCCAACCCGCTCGTCGCCGGTCAGGCCGCCAACCGCCCGTACGCCGCGGCGGCCACCCGAGACACCGGACGTGCCTGGACTGGGCCGCGCGGCTCCGTCAGCGCGCTCGCCGGAGCAGGAAGAGCAGGCCGATCATCGTCATCAGGATGCCCGTCCAGCCGACCTGCACGAGCGGCGTGACGGCCGCCTGCGCAGCGGGGAAGCCGAAGACCGCAACGCGGGCGCCGAGGCCGCCGCGGCGCGCGAGCGCGAAGATCGCGGCGATGATCGCCAGCGGGACGGCCGCGACCGGAACCAGTCCGATCGCGCCGCCGGCAAAGCTCATCACCGACTTGCCGCCGGTCCGCGGCGCCCACGGGGGGAACGCATGGCCGAGCATTGCGGCGCCGACGCACGCCCAAGCGATCCAAGCGGCATTGCCGGCGGCGCCCGCCCCCGTCCACGGCAGCCAGTCGACGAGCGGCCCGGCGGCCGACCCCAGCGGCGGCGATCCGAGCACCAGCCACCCGAGCACCGCCGCGAGCAGCCCCTTGGCGCCGTCGGCCACAAACGCTGGCCACGCCCGCGCCCACCCGAGCTGCTCCAGTGCATTCCACGCGCCCGGGTTGCCGTCACCGACGACCCGCAGGTCCACGCCGTGGCGCTGTGCGACGATCGATGCACCCGGTACCGCGCCGAGCGCGTAGGAACACACGATGGCCAGCACCGCCCACTTCACCGCTACGTCTGCCACTGCCACGTTCCCCGCATCGTTCCATCTCGTGCGGTACCCAGCGGGGCCGGCCGCCCGAGACGCCTTCTCGCGGATGGGACGCGACCGGCCAATTCTGCAGCGCACCCCGGGCCTGAGGTTCTTTCGCCAGCTGGGGACGGGCAACGCCGATCAGCTGACGTTCTCCGCCGACTTCCGCCGCTGGGGGCTCCTTGCGTTCTGGCGCAGCGAGGCCGACCTCGACGCGTTCTTGGCCACCAGCGAGATCGCCCGCCGCTGGGATGCCCTCGCCGAGGAGCGCTACGACCTACGGCTGGCGACCGCCCGCGCGCACGGCAAGTGGGGCCGCGCGAGCTTCAACATCGACCGCGCCGCGCCGCTGCTGCAGGCCGCGCCCGTCGCCATCCTCACCCAGGCCGCCATCCGCCCCCAGCGCCTCGCACGCTTCTGGAACGCCGTCCCGCGCCCAGCCATGGATCTCGCCTCGCACCCCGAGAATCTCGCGAGCGTCGGCATCGGAGACGTCCCCGTGATCCGCCAGGCCACCTTCTCGCTCTGGCGCTCCCTCGCTGGCGCCCAGGACTACGCCTACCGCCGCGCCGCCCACCGCGAGGTCATCGACCGCACGCGCGCGGAGGACTGGTACTCGTCGGAGCTCTTCGCGCGCTTTCAGCCGCTGTCAAGCTCCGGAACCTGGGACGGCCGCGACCCGCTCGCCGAGGCGGCCGTTTGAGCGCCGCCACGCTGGTCGACCAGGCCGACCCTCACGGCGGGCGCGCCCCTTACTCGCCGGACTCGGCCTTCTGGCGGAACATCGACTGCTCCTTGAGCGTGTTCTGCACACGCCGGTCGGCTCGGATCGACTCGCGCAGATCGGAGTCGAGGGTGAGCTTGGCACCGAGATGCGTGGTGAGCAGGTTGTCGAGCCGCTTCCAGTACTCCTCGCGCGCCTTCGCGTCGGTCTGGCCGGGCGAGTAGTGATCGCCGAGGCCCGGCGTCTTCACGTAGACGAGTTCGCGCAGGTCGTCTGGTCGCGTCGCGAGTGCGTCATATTGCGCCTTGCCCCAAGCCGTGCCAGCCTCGCGGTCCCGGCGGGAGACCATCGTGACGACCAGGGCACCCGGCTCGATGTCGCCGACCGGCGGTAGCGGCAAAATCGCGTCCTTCTCGCCCGGGAACGCGCGCCCCGGATAGATCGACAGCACGAGGTTGGCCTTGGGGACGTCGTCGAGCCCCTTCGCGAGCGCCGCGTAGTCAAACGCCAGCGCGCCGCCGGCCGAGACGCCAACGGCAGCGACCTGCGACGGGATCACGGGGACCGCCTTCGTGGCCAACGCCACGCCGCGGAACATGTTGTCGCGTGGGTTCTGGGAGCCGTCGGTGGGGAAGGGAGGCTGCTGCCAGGACGGGAAGATCACGGTCACGCCGGACTTCGCGAGGTGCTCGAGCCACGGCTCGTAGCCGGCGATGATGCTCGACCCGAACCCGTGCAAGAAGATGACGGCGGGCTGCGGGCCAACGGCGCCCTTCTCCCGCAGGATGTAGGTGCGCGTGAGGCCGTCGCCGACCGCTCCGACCTCGACGTCGTCGCCGATGCCGCCCTTCTCGATGAGGTTCGCGCCCTCGGTGCCAAACGACGTGTTGGGCTCCGCGAGCGGGCTTGGATTGACGGCGCCCGCCTGCCAAGCAATCAGCGCGACGACGATCAGGACGACGATCGTCGTCCAGCCAAAGGCGGGCAGCTTGTGATCGGCCACCCAGTAGCGCAGCGCCTGCAGCCGGGGTTCCCGCGGGACCCCAGTGATGCTGGCACTCATCGACCCGACTCCACGAGCCGGGCAGCCGTTAGACCAGAAAGCATCACGAGGGGAACACCACCACCAGGGTGAACGGTACCGCCGACGCGCACCAGCCGTGCCAGCCCCGGGACCAGCGGCCCGGGACGGCGCAGCGTGCCGAGCCGCCCGTGGGGTGCGTCGCCGTAGATCGCGCCGTCTGGAGTGCCGCTCTCGCGGGCCAGATCGGCCGGTGAGCGGGAGTCCCGCCCAACGACTCGGCCACCCCGCAGATCGAGACTCGCTTCGACGCTGGCGGCGTAGCCGGCGAACTCGTGCTCCGGCGCGCCGGCGGGAGCGTTGACGAGCACGAACCACGGCTCAAGCGCCGCGGCGCCCCGCGAACGTGTCGACGGCGAGCCCATGGCCTCACGATCGGCACGCTCAGCGCCTTGCTTGCTGGTGGCCGTGGGCACGCTCACGTAGACGGTGGGGTCGCGCACCAGGCGTCGGTGGCGGAAGAGGTCGTCGAACTCGGCGTCGTAGTCGGCGCAGAAGCGGATCTCGTGGTGCACCTCGGTTGGGGCACCGGGCTCGACCGCCAGCAACAGCGCGAGGCCGGAGACCGACGGGTCACGCCGTCCGGGGCGGCCCGCGACGCCGGCGACGCGTGACCGCGCGGTGACGGCATTGAGCCGCGCGCCGCCCAGCAGCCCGGCCAGGGTGCGGTGATCACCGGCGAACACCACGGCGTCGGCGTCGAGCTGGCGCGCATCCGTACGGACGCCGCACGCGCGACCGTCTGGAGCGAGGATCTCGAGCACCGGCTCGCCAAGCACGAGCGTGGCGCCGAGCTCCTGCGCCCGCGTGGCCAGCAGCTCGGGGATCGCGTGGATGCCGCCGGGCGCGCCGGGGTACCAGGTGCCGAAGGCATGCTCGACGTAGCCGGAGAGCGCGAGGACGGCCGGGGCGCGGCGCGGGTCGGCTCCGGCGTAGGTCGCGAAGCGTTCGATGATCTGCTGCAGCCGAGGCTCGCCGCCGCTGGCACCACGCGCGAACTGGCGCAGCGTCTGGTGAGGACGGACTCGCAGTCCGTCCATCGGGTCCGGGGTCGGGTCGTCGTCGGTGGGGCGGCGCGGCGGCCATGGCGGAAGGCCCTCCAAGACGGCCTCGGCGCCCTGCCACATCGACGCGCACTGCCGCAGGTACGCTCGCCAAGCCCGCCCCGCGCCTGGCGACCAGGCCTCGAGCGCCTCAACCGACCGCGACTCGTCGCTGGAGAGATCGACGGTGCTGCCGTCGGCGAAGCGGTACCGCGTGACGGGGTCGACGGGTCGCAGGTCGAGTGCGTCCTCATCGAGGCCGCACGCCGCGAGCGTGCGGCGCAGCACGTGCGGCATCGTGAGCAGCGACGGACCCGTGTCGAAGGCCAATCCGCCGACGACCCGCCGGCCGGCCTTGCCGCCAACGACGCCGGTCGCCTCGACGATCGTCACGTGATGGCCGCGGTAGGCGAGCACGGCGGCAGCCGTCAGCCCGCCGATCCCCGCGCCAACGACGACGACGCGCTGGGCGGTGGCCGTCATCCGGTGCGGGCGGCGCGCCAGCGCGCGAGGAGCGCGGGCACGGCCAGGAGCCCCATCGACGCGCCACCCGCGACGGCGACCTTCGGCCGCTTCCACAGCAGGACGTTCGCGATGATCTCGCCGATCCACGTCCACGCGTAGAGCCCCAGGGCCGTGTCGCCGCTGCGCTCACCGGCGAGTTCGCCGGGGGCCAGGGGGTCGTCGCTGGGATCGATCAGCTCGGCGGCGGCGAAGATCGCTGCGCCCGTCGCGAGCCACCCGAGGTAGTTCGACGCCGGGATGCCCTCGTAGCGGCCGCCGCCGGGCCAGTTCCAGTAGCCCTCGCGCACCATGCGCGGATCGAGGAAGACGTCCCACGCCGTCAGCGCCCCAGCCGCGGCTACCACGGCCGCTCCACGCGGTCGTCCTCGCGCCGTGAGCTGCCCGACGACACGGCTCGGCCGAGCCAGCAGCGCCCACGCTGCCGCGGCCATCAGCGGGACGCCGGCAACCTTCGGCCCGAGCTGCCCTGAGTAGTCGTAGGGGCCGAACGGGCGGCCCGTCCGCACGCCGAGCAGTTCGGCACCGAACCCGATGGAGCCAGCTGCCGCCACCACGGCGGCGCCGCGCCTGCCGCGCTGCTCGACGGCGTCGGCCGTACTCGTGGTGAGCAGCAGCGCGACGATGGCGCGCGTCATCCACGGCGGGCGCGGCGCCTCGAGGCCGTAGGCGATCTGCGCACCGGCCAGCGTGAGGCCGAGCGCATGCGACGGACGGACCGGCGGCATCAGTGGGCTGGAGTGGAGGTCGGCGCGGCGATCAGCACAGACGCATCATGGCGCGGGATGCAGCTCGCGCTGCACGCCGAACGCCGCGCGAGCCTTGCGGGGCAGCGGCACGACGGCGCGGCCGGGGTGCGCGCCGAGGCCTTCGCGCTCGATCTGCCGCAGGATCTCGCGGTACATCGCTGCTGCGGCGCCGATGGCGCGCCGACCAGAGTCCAAGTACGCGATGCCGGCGATGCCCTCGTCGTAGAGCGCGTCGGCGCGAGCAATCTGGTCGCGCATCAGCGCAGAGCGCTGACCGGGGCGGATCGAGCCGAAGCGTTCGATGGTCTCCGACGCGAGGTAGACGCGGCCAGCAGCGACGTCTTCGTCGATGTCGCGGAGGATGTTCGTGCGTTGCATCGCCTGCCCGAGCGCAATCGCTGGTCGGCGGGCCGCCGCGGGATCGGACGCGCCGAGCAGCCCGGTCATCAGGACGCCGACGGTCCCGGCGACGCGGTAGCAGTAGGTGTCGAGCTCGGCTTCGGTCGTCAGGACGCGGCCGCTGAGGTCGTCTCGCATGCCAGCGCAGAAGTCGAAGATCACGTCGCGCTCGATTGGGTGCCGAGTGGCGAGATCCTCCAGCAGGACTGCTTCGCGCGTCGTGGTCTCGCCGCCCGTGGCCCAGGCCTCGACGCCACCGACGATCTCAGCGGCTCCCGGGCGACGCTCATCGACGGTGTCGTCGAGGGTGCGCAGTACGAGGTAGAGCAGGTGCACGTCGTCGCGTACGTCGCGGTGCAGCAGCCGGCTCGCGAGCCAGAACGTGCGGCCCACGGCCCGGTGTGTGGCCCGAGCCTCGGCGAGTGCTGCTCGCGCCTGCGGCGAGCGGTGCTGGCCGGCCACGGCGCTCACCCGAGGACCTTCAGCGCCGACTCCCCACGCGTCGGCGTCGGCCGACCGCCTGGGCGCGGGTAGTCCTGCGCGATGAGGCCCGCGGTGACTTCGGCGCCAAACAGTACGCCGGGCACGCCGGCGCCCGGGTGCGAGCCACCGCCGACGGCGTAGACGCCGCGCACCTTGGGATGGCGGTTGGGCACGCGGAAGGCCGCGGACTGGTGGAGCGTCGGCTCGAGCGCGAACGCGTTGCCGTCGACGGCGCCGAGCCGGTCGCGAAAGTCGGCGGGCGTCATCCGGTGCTCCACGACGGTCGAGGCCGAGAGACCCTCCAGCCCGAAGGTCTGCTCAAGGTCGGTCATGACGGCCTCGGCGATCTCGTCGGTCTGGTCGTGGTCCCAGGTGTCGCCGCTTTTGAGGTTCGGGACGGGCAGCAGCACCGCGATCGAGTCGCCACCGGCAGGGGCCATGGACGCGTCGGAGCGTGAAGGCGCGTGGACGTAGGTCGAGTAGGTGCTGGGGAGCCGCCGGCGGGCCGTGACGTCCTTGATGAAGCGGCGGTAACCCTGCCCGACGAGCAGCGTGTGGTGCAGCAGCTTGGGAAACTCGCGGTCGGTTCCCAGGTAGAGGAGCAGCGCAGACATCGTGGCGCGCCGTGAGCGCAGCTGCGGCCGGACGGCGAGCGCGGCATCGAGGCGGATCGCGTCGGCGTTCCACACCACGACGTCGGCCGGGACGACCTCGCCGCTGGAGGTGACGACGCCGCGCACGCGCCCACCCCGGTGCTCGATTCGGTCGACCCGGGTATTGCAGCGGATGTCGAGGTGGCGCGCCATGGCTTCCACTACGGAGTACACCCCGCCCCGGGCGTACTGCACGCCGTCGAGGAACTGCAGGTAGACGAGTGCGCCGTAGATCGCAGGGACGCGAAACGGGTCGCCGCCGATGAAGAGCGAGTGAAAGCCCATCGCCTCGCGGACGCGCGGATGCTCGAAGTGGCGGGAGACGAACGTGTGGAGCGGCAACGCGGCGCCGAGTCGAACGAGCGTCGGCAGAAACGCCGCGAGCTGCAGGGGCGAGTCGAAGCTCCGACGCCCGGCGGCGAGGATGCCTTCCTCGTAGATCGGCTTGAGGGCGTCCATGAAGCCGTCGAAGGCTTTGGCGTCATGCGAGGAGAACTTGGCGAGTTCGCCGCGCATCTCCTCGCGGTTGCTCATGAAGTCCAAGTGCCGGTCTTCGTTGGCCCAGTGGATTCGGTAGTAGGGCTCGAGTGAGATCAGCTCGAGTTCGCGGTGCAGGTCGAGTCCGCCTGCGGCGAACGTCTCCTCGAGCACCCACGGCATGGTCAGCAGCGACGGCCCGGTATCCCACGTGTATCCAGCGTCGCGGATCTGCGAGGCGCGGCCACCGGGAGCGGCGGACTGCTCGAGCAGGGTCACGTCATGCCCTGCGCCTTGCAGTCGCAGGGCCGTCCCTAGGCCTCCCAGGCCAGCACCTACGACGACGACCTTCACGCCTCCCACCTCACCACGGACGCGCGAAGCAAATGTGAACAGCGGCGGGCAGAGGTGGGGCTCACCCCTGCACTACGAGCCAGGCGGCTGGTCGGATGATGGGTTCGCCGAGCCACGGGCTCGACGATACGCGTCTTTGCCTAGGCGCGAAGTCGAGCGAGAATCGACTCGCGTACTTCGCCGTACGCGCCTTCGAGCGACACCTGCTCAGGATCCAGGAGGTACTGGAAGGCGATCCCGCGGAAGGCGCCGACGACGAACGTCGAGAAGGCTGCGCTGTCGAGATCGGTGCGGACGAAGCCGGCCGCTTGGAGCCCGGCGATGACCTCGACCATGCGGGCGCGCACGCGACGGTGGAGCCGGGCGAAGTGCTCGTGCAAGTGTGGTGAGGGGCCGAGCGACTCGAAGAAGAGCATCGCGAAGATGCGGAATCGTTGGTCGTCGGCGGCGATGTCGCGGCGGTGAGCTTCGATCATGGCCGTCAGGCCCTCTTCGAACGACGCGCCCTCAGGCATGGCGTACTGGAAGGCGCGGGTCTCCCACTCGGCCGTGACCTCCTCGGCGACGGCCGTCAGGAGTTCGTCCTTGGAACCGAAGTGGAAGTTGACGGCCCCGCGGCTCATGCCGGCCCGCTCACCGATGGCCGCGACCGACGTGTTTCCGACGCCCTGCTCGCCGACCAGGGCAGTAGCGGCGGCAATGAGCCGCCTGCGAGCGGAGGCGGTGCGCTGGACCTGCGTCGGCATGCCTCTACATGATGGCGCATTGACCAAACGCTCAAGACGGATGAAGGCGCCTACGTAACCCCACGGGGGGACCCAACTCCGTGATACGCATAGCAAGTTCGCTTCATTTGCGGTCGAACACTGTGACGGAAGCTGGCGCGCAGCCGCTCGGGCACCGGGCGGTCCATCTTGCGTCAGGTGCCCGTAAGGCCCGTCCCACTTGAGATTCCACCGGAACCGGACACACTGTCTCATCACGAACAGGGGTGCAGGCACCCCCGCGACAGGTCAACCCATCGGGGTTCGGTCGGGTGACGCGGCGTCAGTCGTCGGGCGTGACGCGAGGCGGAGCAGGGTCGATCGACGGCTCGACGCCTTCGACCTCCGGCATCGCGATGCCCTCGCGTGCGGCGCCAGCGCCGCCGACCACCAGCAGGCCGCCGAAGAACAGGCCGAGGATCGTCAGCGCGCTGATGCTCGCGTTGCGCGCGTCGGCGATGGTGGTGAAGCAGATCGTCAGGCCGAGCAGAATCGCGACGATCGGCAGCAACGTGCGCCGCCCACGTGACACGAGCGCGAAGATCGAGAACAGGCCGACGAGCACGATCACGCCGAACACCGCGGCGGCGGCGCTCGAGGTGTCCTCCGGCTTGGTTTGGGCGAGGACGAACAGTGCGTTCATGCGGCCGCCAGCTGGCCAGCGTGTTGGGCTGGCCTGATCGAGAGTTCCCCGGCCGCTGGTGCGTCGGCGCGCAGTGGGCCGTTGCCGCCGGCGGGCTGGGGGACGTGCTGATCGGCGTGGTAGCTGGAGCGCACGAGCGGCCCGCACGCCATGTGAGTGAAGCCCATGGCCAGGCCGCGCTCCTCGAGTTGCTTGAACTCCTCCGGGTGCCAGTAGCGCACGATCGGAAGGTGGTTCTCGGTCGGCCGCAGATACTGCCCGACGGTGATGACGGAGACGCCGCTATCGCGGAGCTGCCCGAGCGCGTCGACCATCTCTTCGAAGCTCTCGCCCAGGCCCACCATCAAGCCAGACTTGGTGACGACCTCGCCCTCGCCCATCTCGCCGGCGTTGCGCAGGACGCGCAGGGAGCGCTCGAACTTGGAGCCGCGGCGTGCGACGGGATACAGCCGGGGGACGACTTCGACGTTGTGATTGAAGACGTCTGGGCGCTCCGCGATGACGCGCGCCAGTGGCATCTCTTCGCCGCGGAAGTCAGGCGTAAGGAGTTCGATCTTGCAGTCCGGGGCTTGGCGGCGGATCTGGCGCACCAGCGCAGCCCAGACGCCGGAGCCGTAGTCCGGGAGGTCGTCGCGGTCGACGGAGGTGATCACGGCGTGCCGCAGCCCCATCTTGGCGATGGAGCGGGCGACGCGAGCGGGCTCGAGCGGATCGTTCCACGTGGGCTTGCCGGTGGAGACGTGGCAGAAGCCGCACCGGCGGGTGCACGTGTCGCCCAGGATCATGAACGTCGCGGTGCCGCGCTCCCAGCACTCGCCGATGTTTGGGCAGGCAGCTTCCTGGCAGACCGTGTGGAGGTTCTCTCCGTCGATCAGCTTCGAGAGGTCGCGGTAGCGCCCACCGCCGGGTGCAGGCACCTTGAACCACGGCGGCTTGCGGTGCTTGAACGGCAGGACGCGATCGCCGATCACATCTCGGGGGTCCATGCCGCCGGGGGTGGCGCGGGAGCGGGTCTTGTGGACGCGAACGGGGAGCAGGTCGCTCATCGGTCTCTTCAACGTAGCGTGCCGGCGGCGGCGAGCGCCTCAAGACGCGCCCGGCTGATCAGCCGCTGGCGCAGGCCGAGCTCGCGGGCGACCGCCACGGCGACGCGCTTGCGCAGGCACGGCAGCGTTTGGGTTCGGCCGGTTTCCGCTCCGACGCTCGTCATCCTCACCTCCGGCAGGCCGCAGGCGGTAAACCAGTCCCATGGGGTGAGGTCGTTGTCGGCGCCGATGGCGAAGCCGTGGGTCGAGACGCCTCGGCTGATGTGTACCCCGAGCGACGCGATCTTGCGGTGGGTGCCGGCGTAGGCGACGGTCGTGCCATCGGCCCGTACCGGTGGCGTTGCCGGGCCCGCGAGTTCGTCGGGGCCGCCGACCCAGACTCCCGTGAGGTTTTGCTCCGGCGTCGAGTCTCGCTGGTGCGCTCGAATGCCCTCCTCTTGGAGTGCGGCGACGAGTGCCCGCTCGAGCGTGCGCAGGTAGGCCACGACGTCGGGTGTGCGCACGATCGGGTAGCCGACGAGCATGCCTGGGCCGTGGTAGGTCGAGAGGCCGCCGCGCTGCGTCGTGATCACGTCGAACCCTTGCTGGCGGAGGAAGTCCTCACCGAGGAGCAGGTCGGCCTCGGCGCTACGGCGGCCACGCGTGATGACGGGCGGGTGTTCGAGCAGGAGCAGCACGTCGCCGATGCGATCCTCGATGCGCGCTTCACGCAGGGCGAGCTGCAGTGCTAGCGCCTCCTCGTAGGGCACCAGTCCAAGGTGGCTCACGAGCAGTTCGGCCATGGCATCACGGTAGTAGGGCCGCGGTCGAGACTCCGTTGTGGCTTCGGCGTCTGGGTCGTTGGCGGCGGCGTTGACGGCGACTCGGCCGTTGGCGGCGGCGGGACTTGGCGGGCGTTGACGGCGACTTGGCCGTTGGCGGCGGTGGGACTTGGAGGCCTTCTACGGCGACTGGGTCTTTGGCGGCGGTGGATTGGGGATCGCGTCGGGGTCTGGGGGCGTTGGGGCGGCGAGGGCGGAGCTGGTTCGTGGTTTGCGCGGTTGGCGGCGGTGGATTTGCGGGCGTTGCGGCGCCGGCGGGCGCCGGGCGGACTGGTTGGACCCAAGGGAGGCAGGCCGGTGGTGCCCAGGATGGGTTCAACCAGGGGCCTGCAACCGCCTGGGGTTGCATGGGTTGGTCCTCGCGCCAGAGTTACCGGGCGTGCGGTAGTTCCGACGCGAGGAGCACTTGGCGGCCCCGTTCTGTCAGGTAGGTGCAACCGCCTGGGGTTGCAGCCAGCGGGGCTGGCGCGCCGAGCGCCCAAAAAGGGCGTTCCAGACGCCAGCCCCGTGACGCTGCAACCTCCTGGGGTTGCAGCCCGCCCGGTCGAAGCGAACTACCGTCACTTGCGGGTGTTCAGCACCCCCAAATCACGGGAGTTCCCGCCCGGCGCCCGCCGGCCGCGAAGCGATCCCAGTCCCGCCGCCGCCAACGGCCCAGACGCCGCCAATCCGCACCGCCCTCGGTGCAAAACGCCCGCCAACCGCGCAGCGATCTCCAATCCACCGCCGCCAACGGCCCAGACGCCGCCAGCCCGCACCGCCCTCGGTGCAGAACGCCCCCGGGCCGCGAAGCGATCTCAAATCCACCGCCGCCAACGGCCTAGACGCCGAAGCGGCCGCCCAGTCCCACCGCCGCCAATGACCAAAACGCCCTCCCGCCAATCCGCCGCCGACCCACCGCCGCCCCTACCGAGCTAAGCGCGCCCGCGGGCGCGCCCTCAGGCCAGGTGGTCGTTGATCAGCTCGGTGAGTTCGCCCGGCTGCTCGAAGAGCACGAGGTGGCCGCTGGCCAGCTCGACGTAGCGCGCCCCCGGGATCAGCTCGGCCAGCGCGCGGGTCGCGGCGAGGGGCACCATCTGATCCTCGTCGCTTCCGATCACGAGGGTGGGCGCGGTGATGTGGGGCGCCGAGTCGGCGAGATCGACGCGGGCGTCAAGTTCGGCCTGTCGAGCCAGCCCAGGCGCCAACGTGGCGAGGGTCGTGGCGACGAGTTTGGCGGTCGCCCGCTCCGGCCGCCGAGAGAGGAACTGTGGGCTGAAGCCCGTCAGCGTGAGGAGCGCGGCGAGCGCCTGGGGATCGGTGGTGGCGAGGTGCTGCCAGAGCGCGAACTGCAGCGGCGCCCGCCCGTCGTGGCTCGACGCCCACCCCGCGATCAGCACGGCGCGGCGCACGCGATCCGGTCGCGTCGCGGCGAGTTCGGCCGCGACCACGGCCCCAAGGGAGAAGCCAGCCACGTCGAACTGGGCGCTCCCAGCCGCATCTGCCACCGCCAGTGCTTGCCCGACGAGCTGGACGAGCTGGAGCGGACCGCCTGGATCGGTCGTCGCACCGGAGCCGGAATAGTTCAATGCGATGACTCGGCGGCCAGGGGCCGACAGGTCGGCCAGGAGGTGCTCCCAGTTCGTGGCCGCTGAGCCTCCGGTGCCGTGCAGCAGTATGAGATCCGGCTGTGGCCCCGGCTCACCGGCGATGAGGTATTCGACGGTGGTCCCGGCGTCGACGGTGACCGTCTCCATCTCGGGCCCGATCAGGCCAGCAGGCTTGAGGGGTGCTCGACCAGCTGCCGCACCCGCCCGAGGAACTGCGCGGCCTCGAGTCCGTAGACGGCGCGGTGATCGGTCGTGAGCGTCAGCCGCAGCGTTTGCCCGGCGACGACGGCGCCGTTGCGCACCACGGGCCGCTCGGCGATCGCGCCGGCCGTCAAAATCGCGGCCTGCCCGGGCGTGATGACGGCCGTGAACTCATCGACCCCATACATCCCGAGGTTCGAGATGGTGAACGTCGCCGAGGCGATGTCTGGTGGGCGCAGGCCGCCGTCCGCCGCCTTGGCCAGCAGCTCGTCGGTGCGCGCCGCGATCTGCCCCACGCTCAGGGCGTCGGCATCATGGATCACCGGCACGAGCAGCGTTCCGCCGGCATCCGTGGCGATGCCGACGTTGATCCGCGGATACAGCTCCAGGCGCCCGTCGCGGTAGCCGCCGTTGAGGCGCGGGAACGCGCGCAGCGCAATCGCGGCGGCTTTGACGAGGAGATCATTGACCGACGGTGCTGCGAGATCCGGGCGGGTCGAGAGCAGGTCGGAGCGGAGGGTCAGCAACGGGCCGGCGTCGACCTCGACGGTGGTCGTGTAGTCGGGGATCGTCGCCTTGGACTCCGACATGCGCCGCGCAACGGTCTGCTGCTGGCGGGTGAGGTCCACGATCGTTGGCTCGCCCTTGCCGCCGCCGGGCTGAGCTGCCGGCATGACGCGCGTCTCGACGACGGGCTCGGGCTCTGCCTCGACCGTCGACTCGGCGACCGGCTCGGGCTCCGCCTCCACCGTCGACTCGGCGACCGGCTCGGGCTCGTCGTCGGCGAACTCGAGCGTCGGCACGGCTTCGGGCTCGGTCGCTGAAGCCGTCTCACGGCCAACCTCAGCTGCGGGCTCGGGCTCGGGAGCGGGCTGCGCTTCGGGCTCGGGAGCGGGCTCGGGCTCGAGTTCGAGTTCGGGAGCTGGCTCGGGCTGCGGCTCCGGCTCGGGCTGCGGCTCCGGCTCGGGCTGCGGCTCCGGCTCGGGAATCGGTGCGGCGGCGCGCTCGTCGTCGACGGGCGGCGTGAACTCGCTGGCTGCGGTCGGGGTCGCGGCCGCCGGAAGTGGCGGACGTGCCGCGCCCTGCGCCTGCGCAGCCTCGATGTCGGCGCGCACGATGCGACCCTCGGGGCCGGTCCCGGTGAGGGTGGTCAGGTCGATGCCGAGCTCGGACGCCAGTCGGCGAGCCACCGGCGACGCGACGACGCGCGGCGTCGCAGCGGACGGCGCAGCCTGGAGCTCTGGCGGACGGGGCGCCAAGGTCGGCGGCGCAATCAGCTCCTCAGGGGCAAACCGGCGCTCGTCGTCGGCAGAGGGATCAACGGTCGGCTCGACCGGCGCGGGCGGCGAAGCGGCGGCGGGCTGGCCGGCGGGATCGACCCAGGGAGCGTCGGCGGCAACGGGCGGTGCCGGCTGGACGGGCGGAGCGGGCGGAGTCGGCGGAGCGGGGGCGACCGGCGGTGCAAGCGGCACGGGGGCGACCGGCGGAGCCGGCGCCTCGGCGACGCCAGAGAGGTCGATGGCCTCGAACTCGGTGGTCTCGCCCTCGTCTTCTTGGGGCGCTGCCGCCTGGGCCGGGTGCTGGAGGGGCTGGCGTGCGCCCTGCAGGGGCGAGGCGCCGACAGCCGGCGTCTGCGGGCGCGGCTGCGGGCCCCACGCGGGGCTCCAGGCCTGGGTCGCCTCGCCGGCGCCCGCCGGGTGAACCTCAAAGCTCTCCGTCGGCGGATCATCATCGACGGCGGGGTGAGCTTGGCCGGGGATCGCGGCCAGATCGTCGATCAGCCCGATCGGCGAGCCAAGCGGCAGCGTGGTGCCGTCCGGAACGAGGATGCGCAGCACGCCGCTCTCCGGAGCTTCGTACGGAAGCGTCGCCTTATCGGTCTCGATCTCGGCGATCTCCTGGCCGCGCGCAACGGGCGCGCCGTCGGCGACAAGCCAGCTGACGATGGTGCCCTCTTCCATCGACTCCGAGAGCCGGGGCATGACGAGTTCCACGGCCACGGCCATGGACCTTACCTTCAGGGTGCCGCGGAGCGAACCCCTGTCAGCAGCTGTGCAGGGATTCTCTCATCGCTGCTCAGCGGCCCAGCGCCGTCAGAGCGGCCTGTGCCACCTCGCGGGAGCTCGCCTGCGCGGCGCGTTCGAGGACGCGGCTGTAGCCCACCGGGGCCTCAGCGCCTGCCACACGAAGCACCGGCCCGTCGAGGAAATCGAAGGCCTGCTCCAGCACGAGCGCGGCGATCGTGGCGCCGACGCCACCCTGCGGCCAACCCTCTTCGACGATCAGCAGACGGTTGGTCCGTTTGACGGATTCAAGGATCGTCGGCAGATCGAGTGGGCGCAGCGTGCGCGGATCGACGACCTCCGCCGAGACGCCGTGTTCGCGCTCGAGTACGTCGGCGGCGTCGAGGGCCGTGAGCGCGCCGCGGGAGATGCCGAGGATGGTGAGGTCGCGGCCGGGGCGACGCACAACGGCTTCGCCGAACGGCACGAGGTGCTCACCTTCGGGGATCTCGCCCTTGGTGCCGTAGAGCGATTCGTGCTCGATCACGAAGACGGGGTCGTCGCTGCGGATCGCCGACTTCAGCAGGCCTTTGGCGTCTGCCGGCGTCGACGGCGTCGCGACGAGCAGCCCAGGGATCGCCAACAGCATCGCCTCCAGGCTGTGGGAATGCGTGGGCCCGAGCTGGTGGCCGCCGCCTTGGGGCGCACGCAACACGAGCGGCACGCTGAGTTGCCCGCCGGATTGAAAGCGCGCCTGCGCGGCGCTGACGGCAATCTGGTCGAGCGCCCGCAGCGCCGCCGTGATCGTCATGAGTTCCACGACCGGTCGCAGCCCAACGATCGCAGCGCCGACGCCCATGCCGACGATCGTGCCTGGCGCGCTCGGCGTGTCTCGCACCCGCTCCTCGCCATAGTCGGCGAGCAGGCCCTTCGTCACGCGGAAGGCGCCGTCAAACGCGCCGATGTCTTCCCCGAGGAGCAGCACGCGTTGGTCGCGGTCGAGTTCCTCGCGCAGCGCGTCGTTGAGCGCCTCGCGGTACGTCAGCGTGCGACTCACTTCGACGCCTCGCGCGGGTGCGGGCCAGCCTCGGCGCGCCGGGAGGTGCCGCGCAGGTCGAATCCTCGCCAGGCCTCGCCGGAGCCACCTGGGGCCAAGACATGCTCGTAGAGCGCCTCCGGCTCAGGGTGTGGCGAGCGGCCAGCGAAGCTGACGGCCTGCTCGATCACGGCGCCAACCTGCATCTGCAGTCGCGCACGATCGGCACTCTCGACCAGGCCGACCTCCACCAGACGATCGCCGAAGAGCGCGAGCGGATCCCTGGCCTTCCAGGCGGCGATCTGCTCGCGGTCGCCCGCGGCCCGCGGAGCGGTTGGCGACGGAGTTGGTGCACGGAGCGTCGGCGCCTGCACGAGGACCGGCCGGCGCTCCGTGCGAGCGATACGGACGGCGTCGGCACAGACGGCCTGCGTGTCGACGACATCCATCCCGTTGCACGTGAGCGCTTTGACGCCGAGCCCCTCGACCTGACGCTGGAGATCGGCGCTCGCCGCGGCGGCATCACCTTCGGTCGCATAGCCGCCGAGGGCGCGAACGATGACGAGGACGACCGGCAGGTTCCACTTCGCGGCCAGCCCAAGCGATTCCCCGAACACGCCGTTCCCGGAGGCGCCGTCGCCGAGGATCGCCATCGTGACCTCGGCCCGGCCTTGGTAGGTCGAGGCGAGGGCGGCGCCAGCTGCGATCGGCAGGTGCCCACCCACCATGCCGAAGCCCCCGAGGAACCGCCGTTCGACGTCCGTCAGGTGCATGGCGCCGGCGCGGCCGTGGCAGAGCCCGCCGACTCGGCCAAAGAGCTCGGCCATCACGCGCGCCGGCTCACTCCCGCGAGCCAGGGCGTGGGCGTGGGCACGGAAGGTGGTCAGGAGCCAGTCGCGATCCTCGAGGGCGCGAGTGGCGCCAACGATGGCCGCTTCCTCGCCGATCGCGAGGTGCAGGAAGCCGCCGATCTGGCCGGCGCCGTAGAGCTCACCGGCGCGCTCGTCGAAGCGCCGCAGGAGCTGCATCGTCTGGAGCCATTCGCGCGCCGTGGCTGGGTCCGGGAGCGACCGCTGCGCAGCGCTGGTAACCGGCGAGTTCACACGCCGAAACCTACCCACCGTGCCGGGCGAGGCCGGTTCGGGGTGGCCAGCGGGTGGGGGTGGCTGCCGGGCTGGATTTGCCGGATCCGGGGCTCGGTGGCCTAGGCGCTGGACCGTTGCCCGATGCGCGGGCGCAATGCGCTACTGGTCCAACCGGCGCAGGGTGGATGGTTGTTGTGCGACAAGGAACGCGAGCAAAATCAGGGGTAATGGCCGTCACCAGATGAGCGCTCAGTCGTGTCGTTCTCCCTGCGCCACCAGGAATTTCCTGTCGGAGCGGCGGAACGTCCATCGGCCGACTCGGTAACAGTCGAGTTTCTGGGATTACCGTCCGATGATCAGGAGGTGGAGTCCACCACGTACTTCAAGCTCGACGCCGCCGAACGCGCTCGGACCGTGCGCTTTGCGATGCGGCTGCGCACCACCAGGCGTCCCGCGCTCGCGGCACTGGCCCCCGCCACCGTCATCGCGGCGTTCACGTACGGGCCGGCGATCCTCCCGGCGGTCGTCGCCATCGTCGCCGGGTTCGCGGCGCTCGGGTTCACGATGCGCTCAAGCCGGCGCCCGGAGTTCTTGCTTGTCGGCTCGCTGATCTGGTGCCAGTTCTGCCTCGTCGCCATGTTGATGGCTGGCTCGCAATACCAGCTCGACGCGCTCGGCCTGCTCGTCCTCCCCACGATGGCGGCGTGCACGCTCTTCCCACGCCGCTGGGTGGTCCCGTTTACCGCGTGGAGCGCTGCGGTGATGATCGGTGGCGCTTTCCTCGTCGACGCCGAACGCGTGATCGCTACGCCTCCGACGCTGTTTATCCCGCTTGGCGTGATGCTGTGTGTTGCGCTTCCAGCCGCGATGATCCGCCAGCTCGATGTCGAGTCACGCGACACCGCAATGCTCGATCCGCTGACGGGCGCACTCAATCGCTACGCCCTGGAGGCGCGCGTGTCTGAGCTGACGGCTCAGGCGCACGTCCTGCCGCTCCGCGTCGGCGTCGTGATGGCCGATCTCGACCACTTCAAGCAGGTCAACGACGAGCTCGGTCATGACGCTGGCGACGAGGTGCTGCGGGAGGTGGTGCGCCGAATGCGCGCGGTGCTTGGTCCGCTGACGCCCCTGTACCGCGTCGGCGGTGAGGAGTTCGCGGTGCTGATGGCTGGCGCCGAGGAGGGCGAGGTCGCCGAGGTCGCCGAGCTGCTGCGGGGGGCCGTCAGCGCCGACGTGATCGTCGAGCGCCACGTGACGATGTCGTTTGGCGTTGCGGCTGCGACGCTCGACCAGCACTCGGTGGCGCGGATCATCGAGGCGGCAGACCAGGCGCTGTACAAGTCCAAACGGCTCGGTCGCAACCGCGCGAGTCTTGGCAGCTTGACCCAGATGACGGTGCTCCCGGAAGGGGGCCAGATTGCGGCGGTGCGAGGCCCCGCCGCCCCGCCGCAGCTCAGCCCGGCCGACGCCGCTGCGGTGGCGGCCGCGGCCGACGTGCTGACGAACGCCGCAACGTCGGTCGCACTCGGGCACGACCAAGGCAACTGGCTGGTTCGCGGGGACTTTGAGCGCGACCATATGCGCACCACGGCCAAGGCGCTCTCCAAGACGCATCACGGTGCGCTTGGCGCCGTCGGGTTGGCGCTGGCCGCGAGCATTCCCTGGATCGGCTGGGAGCTGATGGCTCCGGCCGTGCTTCCGATCATCGCCTACCACTCGGTCGAGCGCCGGATCGCGAAGATCAAGCGTCCCGAGTACTGGCTCGGCGGTGCGTTCCTTGCCGTGCAGCTGGCGATCTTCTGCGGTGCGCTGCTCGCCGAGGGCGGCGAGCCATATCTGCTGTTGTTGTTCGCGCCGATGCTCAGCGGCATGACGGCCGTGTTCGCAACCCGCGGCGTGCAGATCAACGTGACCGTGACGGCCGCGCTGCTGGTGTTGGGCGGCTTCTGTGCCAGGCCCGATCTGATGCAGGCGAGCCCCGGCCTGTTGGTGCCGCCGCTCCTCGTGGTGATCGGCATTGCCCTGATGAGCAGCGTCCCCGGCCGCTCGGCCATCGAGTTCCGCACCAAAGCCGTCGTCGACCCTCTGACGGGCCTGCTGACGCGCACCGCGCTGCAGTCGCGGCTCGCCGAGATTGGCCACGAGAAGCAGGACGGTGCCGCCGCCCGCGTCTCCGTCATTGCCTTCGACGTCGATCACTTCAAGGGCCTCAACGACGCCCACGGCCACGCCGTCGGCGACGCCGTTCTGCGGGCCGTCGGCACCGCGACGCGCTCGAACCTGCACGCCCTGGAGTGGGGCTTTCGGATCGGCGGCGACGAGTTCGTCGTCGTGGTTCCGAGCGGGCAGGACGACGCGTCGAAGCTGGCGGAGACGCTGCGCTGCGCGCTGGCGGCCGTCGACGTCGACGACATCCACATCACCGGCTCCTTCGGGGTCGCCGCAACGTCGACCGGGGAGCCATTCGACTTTGACGCCGTCGCGCGGCGCGCCGATGCTGCGCTCTACGAGGCCAAGCGGGCGGGACGCAATCGCGTTGCCGTCGCCACCCAGGTTGGGCCCGGTCCGTCGCCCGTCGCGACGGTGTTGCGCGGCGCCGCCTGAGCGAGGGTCCTAGTTGCCGTGCAGTGCCTGCCGCATGACGGCGGCGGCGTCCTGCAGGAGCGCGGGCCCGACGAGCAGCCGCTGGCCGATCCGCAGCGCCGGAACGCTCGTGACGCCCGCCGCCCGCGCGTCTTCGGTCGCGGCGTCGGCTTGCTCACCCACGCGATCGCGCGAGAGGGCCTGATCGATGGCTCGTGGGTGGATCTCTGAGGCGGCGCCAGCCAGGTAGATCGTGTTGACGCTGGCCGGGTCCTGCCCGGCCGCGTAGATCTGCCGGAACAGCGAGAGCGAGAACACGGCGACCTTGCCGATCGACTTGGCGTAGGTCGCGGCGCGGATGGCGTCGGCGGTGTCGAGATCCGGAAAGTCCTGCGGCCAGACGAGCGGAAGCACGTCGGAGGACTCGGCGACGGCCTCAATGTTGGCCCGCCGGGCGGCGTCGTCGGGCGAGGGCAGCGGATCGAGGTCGGCCGCGCGGACGGGGATCAGCTCAGGCGCAAACGCCGCCAGCGACTTGGCGAGCCGCTCGAGTGCCAGGTAGCTCTCGGGACTCGCGAAGTCGTAGTAGAACGCGATGTTGGCCGGCCGTGCCGGGCCGTCGTCGGCTCCACCGTGCTGCTCCACCTCAAGGCCCATGCGACGCAGGCTAGATGAGCGATGGCGGGGAGCGTCGAATGAGCATTTGGCGGCGGCGGGGCTTGGCGGCTGCTTTACGGCGACTTGGTCCTTGGCGGCGGTGGGACTTGGCGGGCTTCTACGGCGACTGGGTCCTTGGCGGCGGCGGAATGGGGATCGCGTCGGGGTCTGAGGGCGTTGGGGCGGCGAAGGCGGAGCCCGTTCGGCGTTTGAGCTGGTTGGCGGCGGCGGAATGGGGATCGCTGCGGCGCCGCCGGGCGCCGGGCGGACTGGTTGGACCCAATGTAGGCACGCCTGTGGTGCCCAGGATGGGTCCAGCCAGGCGGCTGCAACCGCCTGGGGTTGCGGGGTTTGCTCCGCGCGTTGGAGTTACCGGGCGTGCGGTAATTTCGGCGCGGGGAGCGCTTGGTGGCGCCGTTCAGTCAGGCAGGTCCAACCTCTGCGGGTTGCACTCAGCGAGGCTCGCGCCCCGAACGCCCAAAACGGGCGTTCGGGGCGCGAGGCCCGCGGCGCCGCAACCTCTGAAGGTTGCAGGCGGTTGGGGTCGCGTTGAGTCCGCCGCACGTCCGGCGGATTCAACGCGAACGCAGGTGGCGGGCGGGTCATGTCAGGCAACTGCAACCCCAGGAGGTTGCAGCCCGCCCGGTCGAAGCGAACTACGGTCACTTGCGGGTGCTGAACACCCGCAAGTGACCGTAGTTCGGGCCACAACCGCCAGCGGTTGCAGCCCGCCCGACGCCCCAAGCCCCGAAGCGATCCCAGTCCCGCTGCCGCCAGCCAGCCCAAACGCCGCCAGTCCGCACCGCCCTCGGTGCAAAACGCCCCCAGACCCCGCAGCGATCTCAAATCCGCCGCCGCCAACGGCCCAGACGCCGACCGGGCGCCGCCTTCGCCGCCCCAACGCCCCCAGGCCTCGAAGCGATCGTCATCCCACTGCCGCCAACGACCAGGCGCGCTAGGCGGGCGCCCAGCGCCCCGCTAGCGGTGGAGCATCGAGAACAGCGCGAGCACGACGGCGCCCACGCAAACGATGCTGAAGAACGCGCCCAAGGCGAGCTGCGCGCTTGCGTAGGCGCCGCGACCGCCTTCGCGCTGCGCTGCGCTGCCGACGATCAGCCCGCGCATGGCGAGGCCGAAGATGATCGGAAGCCCGACACCTGCGACCAGGCCCCAGGCGATGACCTCGAACAGGTTGGTCCAAATGTGGGCGTCGGAGCTGGCCGAGGCCGCGATGACGAAGCTGCTCACGCGGGCTCACCTGCAAGCGGCGGGGGCGTATGCCGAGCGCGTGCGAAGAAGGCGACGGCGACCAGCAGGATCGCGCACACCACGATCGGGCCGGCCGTGCCGCCGCCGGCCAACGCGGAGATTCCATACGCCACGGCGCCCGTCAGCCCGGCGGCCGGGATGGTGAGGATCCAGGCGATCGCCATGTTGCCGGCGACGCCCCACCGCACGGCCGAGAGCCGCTTGGCGGCGCCCGCTCCGACGACGCCGCCAGAGATCACATGGGTGGTCGACAGCGGAAAGCCCACGTGCGTGGCCGCGAGGATCACCGTGGCGCCGGAGGCCTGCGCGCTGAATCCCTGCGCGGGATCCATCTTGATGATCTTGCTTCCCATCGTTCGGATGATGCGCCAGCCGCCGGAGTAGGTGCCCAAGGCGATGGCCGCGGCCGACGAGACCACGACCCACGTCGGGATCGTGGGGTCGACCGACGACAGATTCCCGTTCGCCACCAAGGCAAGGGTGATGATCCCCATCGTCTTCTGCGCGTCGTTGGTGCCGTGGGCGAGGGCCAGCAGCGACCCGGACGCGATCTGCCCCAGCCGGTAGCCGCGGGTCACCGGTCCAGGACGGAGATGACCGACGATCCGGTAGGAGCACAGGATCGCGATGCCGGCGACGAAGAACGCGAGCACAGGGGCCACGAGCGCCGGGATGACGACCTTGCCCATCAGCCCGGCCGTGTCGATGGCAGACGGCCCTGCGGCCGCCAACATCGCACCGACGACGCCACCGATCAGCGCGTGCGAGGAACTCGACGGTAGACCGAACCACCAGGTGAGCAGGTTCCACAGGATCGCGCCAATCAGGCCAGCGAACACCACCTGCAGGGTGATGAGGTCGGCGTCGACGATTCCGCTGGCGATCGTCGCGGCGACCTTCAACGAGAGAAACGCGCCGACGAAGTTGAGGACCGCCGCGATCAGGATCGCCAGTCGCGGCGGCAGCGCGCGCGTGGAGATCGACGTCGCCACGACGTTGGCGGTGTCGTGGAATCCGTTCGTGAAGTCGAACGTGAGCGCGGCGCCGACGACCAGCGCAAGGAGGAGATCAGAGCTCATGAGGCTTGAGCGAAAACGGGACCAGAAGCGAGCCGCGCGAGCGGCTAACGGTTCTTGATGACGATGCCCTCAAGGATGTTGGCGACCCGCTCGGTGGCGTCGATCGCGTCTTCGAGGCGCTCGAAGATGTCCTTCCAGCGGATCACGATCATCGGGTCGATGCCGCCGTCGAACAGTCCGGCGATGGCCGAGCGCGAGAGGCGGTCGCCGTCGTTCTCCAGCCGGTTGACTTCGACCGTCCAGTGGCTGATGTCGCCGAAGTTGCGGAGCCGTGGCATCGCCTGCGCGAGCGCCTTCGTGGCGTCGATGAGGATGTTGCAGAGGCCGCTGGCCTCCTCCATCGGTGCCTCGACCTTGTAGAGCAGGATCAGGTCGGCGGTCTCGTCGATGAGGTCGATCACGTCGTCGAGTGCGGAGGCGAGCTGAAGGATGTCCTCACGCTCCAGCGGCGTCACGAATGTGGCGTTGAGGTGCTGGATGATGTCGTGCGTGACGCGATCGGTATCGGCCTCGACGGCCCCGATCTGCTTGGCCAGCTCAGGCTGGTCTGGGATGGCCTCGACGAACTCGCCCAGCAGTTCGGCTGCCCGCACGCCGTTCAGCGCCGCCTCTTCGAACAGCTCGAAGTAGCGGGTGTCGCGTCCGGTGAACATCTCCCTCAGGCGAGCCATGGGCGCGAGCATACGCGTTCACCGGCCGGTAACACGGACCAACCCTGCGCTGTAGTGGGGAGTTTTAGGCGGCGGTGCGGGCGCGTGGCTCGGCGACGGCGAACCCGTCCCGGCCGGCGGTTTTGACGGCGTACAACGCGCGGTCGGCGTCGGCGAACGCCTCATCGATGGTGCGGTGGTCGCCGGCGATGATCGCGACACCGATGCTTGCCGTCACCGCCGGTTGCCCGAGGTCACAAGCGAGACGCTCGCCAAGGTCCTTGAGGGCGTGGACGACCTTCTCGGCGACGATCCCCGCCTCGGCAGCGGTGGCCTTCGGGAGCAACACCGCGAACTCGTCGCCGCCGAGGCGCCCGAGGGTGTCGCTGTCTCGCAGAGCAAGGCGCAGGGTGTCGGCGGCGCCCGTGAGCACGCGATCTCCCGCCTGGTGGCCATGGGTGTCGTTGACGATCTTGAAGTGGTCGAGATCGATCATCAGGAGCGCCGCCGGTTCGCGGTAGCGCCGGACGTACGCCACCTGGGTCGCGAGCGCCTCCTCGAACGACCGCCGGTTGCGCAGGTCGGTGAGGGGATCGTGGTTGGCGAGGTGCTGCAGCTGCTCCGCGAACTCGTGCCGCTCGGTGATGTCGAGCACGTGGGCGAGGATGTATTCCGGCGCGCCGGCGGCGTCGTTGAGCACGGTGGTGTTCAGCGACACCCATACGGTGTGGCCGTCAGCGTGGAGGTAGCGCTTCTCGATGGCCATCGCGGGAACGGCGCCGCTGAGCAGGTCGCGCACCTGCCGCTTGGTGGCGGCGATGTCGTCCGGGTGGGTCAGGTTCGGGGGGCCCATCAGCAGCAGCGCGCCGCGGTCGTACCCCGTGATCTGAGCCATCGCCTCATTGACCTGCACGAACTTGCCGTCGGTGTTGACGAGCGCCATGCCGACGGGGGCGCTGTCGAAGACGCGTTCGAACCGGCTCTGGGCCTCGGCGCGCGCAGACTCGGCCCCCATCAGGGCGGTCACGTCGCTCGTGACCAGCAAGCCGCCGGGCTCATCGCCGGGCAGCGGCAGCGCCTGCATCCAGTACTGCTTGGACGCCGACCGGATGCCGTGGAAGGAGAAGCCGCTCGCTTGGCCCGCGAGTGCTCCGCGGATCGGCCCGAGCATTCCCGCGCCGGCCTCGCCGAACACCTCGCCGACCTTGCGTCCCTCGAGTTCCTCACGGGACCAGCCGGCGCGGGGAAGCAGTCCGCCGCTGGCGTCGACGATCCGCAGGTCGGCGTCGAATCGCAGGACGGCCAGATCCGGCAGGTGAGACAGCAGCTCGTCGGCGGCCGCCTGCGTGGACTGGCGCTCTCGAACGGCCTGATCGCGCTCGGCCTGGCGCAGGATGGCAAGCTCGTCGGAGCGCTCGGCGGCGATGACGGCGCTGCGCGTGAGGGCGGTGATCAGCAGCGTCAGCAGCGTAAGGACGATCGCGGCGAGCTGCCCGCGCGTGAGTCCAAAGAGCTGGCTGGTGGCGGGCAGGTTGCCGACGGAGAGTTGCCAGGTTCGGCCGGCGATGACGGTGCGTGAGGTGGAGACCTCGCCGTCGACCTCGCCGATCTTGAAGTCGGGTGCGCCGGAGATCCGCAGCTGCGTCGGAGCGCCCGTCGCTTGCAGTCCGATCGAGAGGTCTTGGAAGCGGAAGGTGGCGGCCACGAAGCCGGTCGCCTGGCGGGTTGCGGTCGGGCCAGCGTCGGCGCCGTAGACGGGCACGTAGAGGGTGACGCCCGGACCCTGGGTGCCGGCGAGCATGACGGGGCGCGTGGACTGCGGGGTGCGAGTGCGCTCAGCGGCCGCGATGGCGGCAGCGTCGACGGCGCTGGAGAGGGCATCGGTGCCGAGCTCGGCCTCGTTGTCGTCGACGGTCTTGGTGTAACGCACGACGGCATAGCGCTCATCCGCGTTCGCGGTGACCCGTTTGCCGTCGGTGCTTCGCTCGGTGATGGCGAGGCCGGTCTGGCGCTCGAAGGCAGCCCGGTCGTCCCGCCTGACCAGTTCGACGTAGCTCAGTGAGGCGGCGGTCGAGTCTTCAAGCATGGGCTCGGTGAAGGCCGAGAACTCGGCCGCCGTCACGGACTGGCTGGCATTGAAGAGGCCGGCAACGTCAGAGACGCGGGCCTCGAGGCCCGTCCCGAGCGCGGCGGCGGCCTGGGTCGTCTGCTCCAGGGCGTGGGTCCGCGCCGTTCGGACGGTGTCGCGATCGGCGGCGGCGCCGAGCAGGGCAGCGGTCACCGTCGCGGCGCCGAGGACGGTCGCGACGAGCAGGGGGAGGGTTCGGCGGCCGAACACGACTCAGTCATCGGTGCGATCAGGCACTCCGTCAATGACATGGGCCGGTTGGCCCGGCCCTGTGGCCCATTCCTCCGTCGATTCGTCGATCGCCGGGTTTCTGGGCGGATCAGACGTCCACACCAGATGGTGAACGCGGGGGCTCGCCGGGGTTCTACGATCGGTGCCATGTCTGGCCGGATCCGTGTGTTTATCGCCTGCTCGCTCGACGGTTTCATTGCCGGTCCAGGCGACGACCTGTCGTGGCTGCCTCAGCCGGAGCCGGGCGGTGAGGACTACGGCTATGCGGCGCACATGGCGGAGACGGCGGCGATCCTGATGGGTCGGTCGACGTATGACGTGGTGGCTGGTTTCGAGGGCGACTGGTTCTACGGCGACATGCCACTGTTCGTCGCCACTTCTCGGCCGCTGGACGACCCGAAGCAGCCGACCGTCAAGGCGATCAGCGGCGACGCCGCCGATCTCGTCGCTGCGGTCCAAGCGGAGGTCGGCGACGGCGGGATCTACGTCGACGGCGGCAACCTGATCCGTCAGCTCCTCGACGTGGGGCTCATCGACGAGCTGACGGTCACCGTCGTCCCGGTGATCCTGGGGGAGGGCGCGCCCCTCTTCGCCGGGGTCGCGCACCGCCACCAGCTTGAGCTGCTGGGCTCGCAGGCCTTTGACAGCGGGCTGGTGCAGCTGCGCTACGAGGTCCGGGTGTGACCAGCTCGGGAATCAGCCGGCGTCACCTGGCCAGGGGCGTCGCGGGCGCATAGGATCGCGCTGACCGCTGCCGACGACCCTCGACCGAGGGTCGGCCGGGGGCGTCGTCACCTTCAAACATCAGTTGGGGAGCGCGCATGAGCGAAGAGTTGGAGATCGGCCCAGTCGACGTGGTCATCATTGGATGGCCGGCTGGGACGCCACAGACGGGTGAGGCGCTGCCGCTCCTCGTCGATCTGGTCGACCGCGGGATCGTTCGCATCCTCGACCTGCTGTTGGTGAAGAAGACCGAGGAGGGCGAGGTGGTCGTGGTTGCCCTCACGGACGTCGACGGCGATGGCCAGAACGATCTGCTCGTCTTCGCCGGAGCGCAGACCGGTCTGCTCGGTGAGGAGGATGCGGCGGTGGCCGGAGCAGGCATCGAGCCCGGGGCTGCTGCCTTGCTCATCGCCTACGAGAACTCGTGGGCGGCGCCGTTTGCCGCCGCGGTGCGCCGCAACGGCGGCCAGCTGCTTGGTTTTGAGCGCGTCACCGCCGACGATCTCCTCGCGGCCTCCGAGCTCCTCGAAGCCGCCGACGCGGCCTAACCCAAAGGACTTTCGTTATGCCTCTCATTCGCGGAATGGCTCGTACGGCGGTTATCGCCGGCACCGCCACGCACGTCTCCAACAACGTCAACCGTCGCCAGCAGGGCCGCTGGGCGGCGCAGGAGCAGCAGCAGATGGCTGCCCAGCAGGCTGCGGCGCCGGCTCCCGTTGCTGCTGCCCCGGCGGCGGCAGCAGCTCCGGTCGACCCGACGATCGAGCAGCTCCAGCAACTCGCCCAGCTGCAGGCGCAGGGCATCCTCACGCCAGAAGAGTTCACGGCCGCGAAGGCCAAACTCCTCGGCATCTAGGTCCGCGCGCGTCGGCGGATTTGAGGTCGCTTCGGGGTCGGCGGGCGCCGGGCGCGCTGCAACCGCCTGGGGTTGCGGCGCGAACTTCGGTGACTTGGGGGTGCTGAACACCCGTAGATGACTGGAGTTCGCGTTGACCGGGCCAACCGCAACCTTCAGAGGTTGCGGCGCCGCGGGCCTCGCGTCTGGAACGCCGTTTTTGGGCGTTCGGGGTGCGAGCCTCGCTGAGTGCAACCCCACGCGGTTGCAGCCGACGGGTCGGACCCATCCTGGGCACCAAAGGCGTGCCTACATTGGGTCCAACCAGCCCGCCGACGCCCGCCGACGCCACAACGCGCCCAATTCCGCCGCCGCCAACCAGCTCAAACGCCGAACGGGCTCGGCCTTCGCCGCCCCAACGCCCCCAGACCCCGTAGCGATCCCCATTCCGCCGCCGCCAAGGACCCCGTCGCCGTAGGGGGCCGCCAAGTTCCGCCGCCGCCAAGGACCCAGTCGCCGCCAAGGACCCAGTCGCCGCAGGCGCCCGCCCAATTCCGCCGCCGCCAGGGACTCGATCGCCGCAACGGCCGCCCCGTATTCTCGCGGCACCCTCAAGCAGCCTGGGCGCCGTGCGTTGCGTCGCGCGGTCCTAGGCCGCGCGGGCGACCTCACCGTGGGCGATCACGCGCTCGGTGAGGTAGGCGGCGTCGCGATCGATCGCCGCGAATCTCCCCGAGCCCCACGTGTGGAGCCAGGGGAGGCCGAGCACGAAGAGGCCGTCGGTCGGCGTGATGCCGCGGTCGTGGTCGGGGTAGCCGGTCGCGTCCAGCCAGGGCAGGTCGACCCACGACCAGTCGGGCCGAAAGCCGGTCGCCCAGATCACGCTGCGGACGTTCCCGGCGTCGAGGTCAAGCGTGGTGCCCGCGCCCGGCTCGGGGTGCCACGACGGCACGTACGGCTCGGCCGCCGGCGCGTCGATGCCCTGCTCGTCGATCCAGGCGTCGATGCCGGCATTGATGCGGTGGTACGTGGCGTCGGCGCCGTCGAGGTTGGCGGCGAGGTCGTCGGCGAACGCCAACGCTGGGCCGTCGGTGGCCTGGAGGCGGCCGTGCAGCTGCATGCCTTCGGTCGCGAACTTGCGAAGGTCGATGTCGCGTCCGCCGCCGCGGCCCGTCACGTAGTGGTTGGCTTCCTTGCGTGCGGCGGTCCCCTCGGGGTGGTCCTCGATCCCCATGTCGTAGTGGCCGCGGTCCTGTAGCCAAGCGACGACGTCTCGGCCGCGGTAGAAGCGGGCGACGCGTGGCGCCGTACCGACCGCGAGGTGGACCTGCCGGCCGGCGAGGTGCAGGTCCTCGGCGATCTGGGCGCCGGACTGGCCACTACCGACGACGAGAACGCCGCCGTCGGGCAGCACCTCGGCGTTCTTGTACTGCGACGAATGCACCTGCGTGATCGCGGCGGGGAGCGTGTCGCCGAGGGCCGGGATGCTCGGCACGTGGTAGCCACCGACGGCGACGATCACCTGGTCGGCGGTGAGGGTGCCGGCGCTCGTCTCGACGGTGAACGGGCCGTCGGCCGTCGGCCCCTGACCGCCGTCCCGTCCGACCCGCGTCACGCGCACCCCCTCGTGCAGTGGCGGGTCGAACGAGCGGCGGAAGCCCTCGAGGTAGTCGAGGATCTGGTCTTTGACCATGAAGCCGTCCGGGTCATCGCCGGCATAGGCATGGCCCGGGAGCTTGCACTGCCAGTTCGGGGTGACGAGGCAGAAGTTGTCCCACCGCTGCGTCGTCCATGAGTGCGTGGCGCGGTGGCGCTCCAGGACGACGTGCTCGACGCCGGCCTTGCAGAGGTACCAGCTGGCCGAGAGCCCGGCCTGGCCTCCGCCGACGATGACGGCGGGGACGTGGCGGCCGTCAAGACTCCGCGCGTCGCCGGCCGGTGGCCGACCTCCCCGCGTCCCCATCTGCTCGACGGCCACCACATCCTGGGGGGAGAACTGCTCCGCCACATGGCGGATGTCGGCGGACTGCGCCGCTGCGGCAGTGCAGGCGAACCCGTACTTCGCGCGGACGCGGTCGCTACCGATCTGGAGCGCCTGCGTGGAGCGGCGGACGAACTCGTCGACGGGGTACTTCGCCCCGGTCGCGAGCACCGCCTCGATGGAGCGAGACGGGGAGACGCAGTGCTGCGCCGTGCCGTCCGGCCAGGTGATCTGGAAGTCCACTTCGGGCATTAGGCGACCTGCGCGGCCGGCGCGGCTTGGGCCGAACGTGAGGATTCCGGGGTGGGAGCCCCCAAATCGACACGATCGGCGGATTGTGGGAACGGGATGGGCTGGGGCGTCGCGTAGGCGTCTGGGCGCAGATCCCGGACGGGCGAGAGCGCGCGGCGGGCCCGCTCCACGGTCGCGGACAGGTCGAGGGTGTGGACGGCGAGGCCGCCCTCGGGCGCCGTCGCGTCGAGCACGTCGCCGTTGGGATTGGTGATGCGCGCGCCGCCGAGGAAGTGCAGCGAGCCGAAGACGCCCGTCTGGTTGGCCGACGCCACCACGAGCGAGTTCTCGGCCGCGCGCGAGCGGTCCCACAGCTCGGAGCGGCGCCACTGGCGGTCCTCGGTGAGGTCGGGCGCGAAGTTCGTCGCGCTGCGCGGCCAGGCCGAGAGGAAGCACAGGGCCTGCGCGCCGTCGAGGGTGAGGGTGCGGGCCGCCTCGGGGAAGGCCTTGTCGTAACAAATCAGCATCCCCAGCCGGCCGACGGGGGTGTCGAACGCGGCCAGGTGGTCGGCGGCCGTGGTGACGCGGTCCTCGCGCAGCGGCAGGTGGACTTTGCGGTGCACGTAGTGCAGGCCGTCGCCGCTCACGCACGCCGCGGCGTTGTAGCGCTCACCAGCGTCGCCGGCCTCGCAGAAACCCACGCAGACGGTCATATCTCCCGCGAGGTCCATCACGCGCCGCAGCTCTGGGCCGTCGCGCTCGAAGGCCGGGGGTGGATCGATGCTGCCCCAGTCGGCGTCGGCGGAGATCGACTCGACGTAGCCGCCCAGCGCCGCCTCAGGCAGCACGAGCAAGTCGACGCCCTGTCGGCGGGCGTCGTCGATGAGCCCCGCGATCGTCGCGAAGCAGCGCTCCAGGTCGCGGTCGAAGGGAGCCGCGGCGGCGGCGATGGTCAGGTCAGACATGTCGGTTTGGGCTCGGGTTCGAAATTGAGCGTCCTTTAGTGGCTGCTTTCGCAACCACTAAAGGACGCTCACTTCTGGTTTGAGGGTTGGAGCGGGGCCGAGGCCGGTGACGCCGCCGGGGATGGCGGTGGTGACCTCGCCGTCGGGCCAGACGAGGCGCACGCCCGCGCCGGCTCCGTCGCGATGGCGGTGAGCGGCGTCGCCGCCAGCGCTGATCGGAGTGAGGCGGCCGATGGGCGCCGTGGTCGCCGGGCCCGCCTGGGGCGCTGGCGCACCAGGGGCGCAAGCGGTGACCATCGCGAACCCGGGGAAGCAGGTGAGCCACTCGGCGAGCCGGGCGCCGCTCGGCCGCTCGATGTCGGCGACGACGAGCTCGGCGCCGCAGCCCGAGGCCTCGGCGAGCATGCCGGCGGTGCCGACGATCCCGGCCATCGACACGTCCTTGGCGGCGCTGGGGCGCGCGTCCCCGACGAACTGCAGCATGGCCCGCATCTCGTCACGGGTGCGGTGCGTCGAGGAGTCCCATTGGCGCCCTTCGTAGCCGGGGCGCCATCCGCCGGCGTGGTCGGCGGTGAGGCGCAGTTCGTCTCCGGCGCGGCCGCCGCCGGAGGGCACGGGGTTGGTGGTGCGCCCGAGCCCCGTGACGGTCAGCGAGTGCCCGCCGCCTGAGCCCGAGCCGCCGCCTGAGCCGCCTGTTAGCGTCGTGTGCCCGCCGACGATCGGCAGGTCGAAGAATTCGGCGCCGGCTTTGAGGCCGGCGACGACCTTGCGCAGCGTCGCTTCGTCGCGGGCGCCGATCGTGTCGAGGGCGGCAAACGGGGTCGCACCCATGGCGGAGAGGTCGTGTGCGGTGACGAGCATCCCGCACCAGCCGGCCCACTCGGGGTCGCGCTCGACCATCGCCGGGAGGATCGCGTCGACGCAGGCCACCAGGTCGCTGGGGCCGAGCGCGGAGAGCGGCATGCCGTCGTCGCCGAGCCAAGCCGCAGCCGGTCCATCGCTCGGCAGCAGCTCGCTCGTGAGCCGACCGATTGGTGACTTCGTCGCGCCCGCGAGATCGGCGAAGCGCTCGACGGGCCAGCGCATCGACACGTGCGGCATGCCGCCGATCTCCAGCTCGCCGACGTGCTCCCAGCCCAGGCGGGTGAAGAACCCCAGGCAGCGGTCCTGGACCTGCGCGTCGAAGCGCAGCACGCCCTCCTCGCTCACGGCGCGGCAGGCGCCCCGCACCAGCTCGGCCCCGAGTTCGCCGGCTGAGCGGCTGCGGAACCGCCGCGCCACGAGCCGCGAGCCGCGCCACCAGCCGATGTCTCGCGCGCCGGCCTGCGCCGGGTGCACCCGCACGCCGCCGACGACCCGGCCGCCCTGACTCTCCACGACGACCAGCACGCGGGTGCGCGGGTCCTCGTCGTGCTCGTCGAGGTCGTGCCCGACGAACAGCCCCTGCTCGCGCACGAACGCGTCCGCGCGCAGCCGGTGGTAGCCGGCGATCAGCACGGGATCGCCGGTGGCCTCGGTGATCCGAAGCTCGGGCGGCGGCGCCAGCACCGGCGCCAGGCCCGGGCCCGCGCCAGCCGCAGCGGTCTCAACGAGTCGCAGCATCGGCGGTTCAGCCCCCGGCCGTCTGCAGGGCCGAGCAAGCGCCGCAGGCCGCGCAGCCGGCGCCCTGGTCGGCGCCGCGCATCCCAGCCAGCTCGAGCGCCGCGCCGACGCGCATCGTGATGTTCATCAGGGTCACGGGATCGGGCGCGGCGACGTCGTCGACGTCATGCGCGAGCGACCCGGCCAGCGGGCGGTACGGCACGACGAACGGGTAGACGCCCATCTCGATCAGCCGCTCGGCGCCCGCCACGAGCTCGTCCGGGTCCTCGCCGAGGCCGACGAGGATGTACGTCGATACGCGGTTGCGGCCAAAGACGCGGACGGCCTCACGCCACGCCTCGTCGTACCGCGCGAGCGGCATGGTCGCCTTGCCTGGGGTCCACCGTGCGCGGACGGCCTCGTCGAGTGACTCGACGTGGATGCCGATCGCCTCGGCGCCGGCCGTCTTCAGCCGCCCGATCCACGAGAGATCAAGCGGAGGCTCGATCTGCACCTGGATCGGGAGGCCGGGCACCCGCTCGCGGACGGCTTCGACGCAGCGCGCCAGGTGCTTGGAGCCGCGATCGGGGCCGTTGCTCGTGCCGGTCGTCATGACCATCTGCTGGACGCCATCGAGCCGAACGGCCGCCTCGGCGACCTCGGCGAGCTGCTCCGGGAACTTCACCTGCGTCGTAGCGCCCGAGCGCAGCGACTCCTCGATCGTGCAGAACCGGCAGCGGGTCTCCTCGCTCGTGTACCGGATGCACGTCTGCACGACGGTCGTCGCGAGGACGTTGCTGCCGTGGAGGCGGGCGAGCTTCTCGTATGGCACGCCGTCGGCGGTCGCAAGGTCGTAGAACTGCGGGCGCTCGATCGGCTCGAGCATCGCGTCCTCGACGACGATCCCGTCCTTGGTGATCGACCCGTCCTCGAGGACCTCGAAGGGCGAGTCGGCCGCGAGCGGGATCGTGGCCGCCGGGCAGCCACCGCCGAGCGTGTTTCGACGCCCGCTCGGTGCGCTGAGCGGCAGCTTCCAGTGGCCGTCGTCGCTGGGCCCCGCACCCGCCCGTCGCTGCAGGGGCGGTGCAGAGCGCAGGCCGCGAACGGCGAGCTCGGTGCGGAGATCCAGTTCCATGACGACGGCCTCGTGATCGCTCGGGTCGGCGCCTAGAACATCCAGGTGGAGTTGATGATTGCGCCCTTTCGGGCGTAGTGGATCACCGCGTCCTGCACGTCGAGGGGGTGCGTCGGGATCACGCCCTCGATGAGGTCTTCTTCGCGCGCGCCGTGGAGGGAGAGGCCGAAGCGGCAGGCGTAGACCTTGCCGCCTTCGGCGATCAGCGTCTTGATCTGGTTGTTGATGTTGTGCTCGCCGGGGAACGCCGAGTTGCCGACCGTCGGGAAGCCGCGCGTGGCCAGGCAGTTCAGTGCGCCCATCCCGTAGAAGTAGATGGCCGACTCAAAGCCCTTGCGGGCGGCGCGCGTGGCCTGGAGGATCGCGACGAACGAGACCGACGACTCGTGGGCCAGGCCGTGGACGAGCGTGAAGTACGCCTCGCCCGACTCGGCCTGATAATCCGGGAAGACTTTGGTGCCGCCGTAGATGGAGGCGCCGTCTTCGAGGGACGGGTGCGGGATCTCGTTGAGGCTCTTGAGTTCGAGTTCGGTGAGGCCGCTGGCGGTCGGAGTGCTCATGGGCGTCCTTGGGAGTAGCGAGGGGTTGCTGCCAAGGACTCTGCGCCGATCGCGTGCTGCTGCCCAAGGGCGTATGGATAAAGCTGGGGCTGGCCGGCGGGCCAATCGGCCAGACCACACCTGTCACTTTCGAAATGGCGCCCCGCCCGAGTTCCGGAAACCGGAAGGTGGAGTTCGTGGTTGGACATTGGGCGGTACGCGCGCCCCGGGCAGGCCGAGTTCTGCGGCGCAGCGGCCAACCCGCCTAATCTGCCCGCGGTGAGCGCTTCGCTGACCAAGGCCGATCGGCCTCGCGTGCCCGAGCCGCCGCCAGTCGCCGGCGCGCCCCTGCCCTGGTTGCCGCTGCTCCTGCTCGCGTCGGCGACGTTCGTGGCGCTCGTCACGGAGCTGCTGCCCGCGGGCCTGCTCACGCCGATGGCCGCGGATCTCGGAGTGAGCGAGAGTGGTGCGGGGCTGCTCGTCACGGCGTATGCGTTGGCGGCCGGCGTTGGCGCGGTTCCGTTGATTGCCGTCACCCGCGGCGTGTCGCGGCACCGGCTGCTGCTCGTCGCGCTGTCGGGCTTTGCGCTGTCGAACCTGCTGACGGCCGTCGTCGACGACTACGCCCTGATGCTCGGCGTGCGCTTTCTCGGTGGCCTGGTGACGGGGCTGATCTGGTCGATGGTCGGCGGCTACGCGGCGGCGCTGGTGCCTGCGGCGCAGCGTGGGCGTGCGCTCGCGATTGCGCTGGGTGGCGGCAGCGTGGGCTTCGCCGTGGGTGTGCCGGCGTCGACGGCGCTGGGGACGCTCGTCGGCTGGCGGGCGTCGTTCGTGGTGGTGGCGGTGATCGGCGGGCTCGTTCTCGTGTTCGCGGCCACGTCGCTGCCGAAGGTCGCGGGCGAGCCGGAGCATGATCGCGAGCCGTTCTTCTCGGTCTTGCGGCGCCCGGGCGTCCTGTCGATTGCTGCAGTGACGTTCACGGTGATCGTCGGCCACTACTCGCTCTACACCTACGTCGATCCGTTCGTGCAGCGTGCAGGCCTGGAGAACGGCGTCAGCGCAGCGCTGCTCCTGTTTGGCGTGGGGTCGCTGGTCGGCATGTTTGCGTCGGGCCGGTTCATCGACCGTGACCTGCGCCGGACGGTGCTGGTGGCTCTCGGCGGCATCTCCGCGGCGTCGCTCGTCTTCGGCGTCTTCGGCCTCTCGCCGGTGATCGCCGTCGGCACCTGCCTGCTGTGGGGCCTGGCCTACGGCGGCCTCGCGCCGATCATGCAGACGGCCTCCGTGCGCGCCGGCGGCGTCGCGGCCGACGTCGCCGTGTCCGTCACCGTCACGGCGTGGAGCCTCGCCATCGGCCTGGGCGCGGTGGTCGGCGGGGTCGCGTTCGACGCCCGCGGCGCCGGCATCCTGCCCTGGGTTGCGCTCGCGCTGACGCTCGCCGGGATCGCCGGCGTGGTGGTTGCGCGGCGCGGCTTCCCGCAACCGGCGGCGGGCACCTGAGCGCTGATCCCGACTTGGCGTCCAGAACTGCCCAGCGTCGGCGTTCTCAGACGCCAAGTGGATTGGCTCGGCAGACTCCGTCGCCGACCGGCTGTCACAAACGGGCGACGCCAAGCAACAACCCACTGTGCGCGCCGAGCGACTCACCGATCATGAGCTGATCCGCCGGTCCGTCGATGACGCCGACGGCGACGCGTTTGCCGAGGTCTACCGCCGTCACGTCGACGCCGTCCTGGCCTACCTGCGTCGGCGCGTCCCGACGCCGGAGCTGGCGCTCGACCTCACCGCCGAGACGTTCGCGACGGCGATCGCCGAGGCGCACCGCTTCCGTGGCGAGGGCCCGGTCGCCGCATGGCTCTACGGGATCGCGCGCAACAAGCTGCTGGAGAGTCTGCGCCGCGGGCGCGTCGAGGACGCAGCCCGCCGAACGCTGCAGGCCGAGCCGCTCGCGGTCGACGACGTCGACCTCGCCGAGGTCGAGGAGCGCGCCTCCCAGGGCGACGCCGACCTCGACCGGCAACTGGCGGCGCTTGCGCCGGAGATCCGCGAGGCGCTGGTGGCGAGGGTCGTCGACGAGCGTGGCTACGACGAGATCGCCACCGAGCTGGCCGTCAGTGAGCAGCTGGTGCGCCAGCGGGTGTCTCGGGGACTGAAGCGGCTGCGGGCCGCGCTGGGGGAGTCGCGATGAGTGCACTGCAGGATCTCGAGCGCACCCTCGCGCGGGCCGTCGACGCGGGCGCCGCGGCCGATCCAGCGCGGGCGGCGGATCGCGGCACGGCGCCCGCTGCGCCACATGGCGGGCGTCGGCGGCGTTGGTTTGGGCCTGGCCGGCTGCTGGTCGGCGTCCTGATCGCGGGCGGCGTGACGACCGGGGCGCTGGCGGCAAGCGGCGTACTTCGGCTCGCGAACGAGCCCGAGCTGGGCGGCATGAGGTTCGTGGCGCACGAGGGCGTGGGCGTGCGCAAGGGCCCGGTCCGCATCCTTCCGCTGCGGGTGAAGGATCCCGCTGGCGGGCCTCCGTGGGCGATCCGTACGTTCGAGACGACCCGCCATGCCGCCTGCGCGCAGGCGGGCCAGCTCTACCGCGGTCGGTTCGGGCGCGTCGAGGATGACGGGACGGGTGCACCGGTCTTTCGGATCGCGTCGGACGGCCCTGGCTTCCACATCGTGTGCGGCGCCCAGGTCGTCGGCGGGGCACCGGCGTTTCCCGGGATGTCGAGCGAGGTGAGGACCGGCGGGAATGCCAGCAGCGCGAGGTGCGCGTCCCGCCCCGGCCGGCGCGACCCGTGCCCGGTCTCCGCCGTCACGCGGATCACGTTCGGGATCCTCGGGCCGCAGGCGCAGAGCGTGGAGGTGGTCCGGCGCGACGGCTCGCGCAGCGGGCCGCAGCGCGTCTCTGAGCTGGGGGCGTATCTGCTGGTGTCGGCCGTGGATCCTCGGCCGGCCCGCCAGATCGAGCGTTCCCTCGCGGACGCGCAGGCCGACGTTGACCGTCGCTTTCCACGGCCGGACTACGGCTCGCTGAATGCTGCGGAGCGCAAGGTCGCTGATCGGCGGTGGCGTGAGCGCACGCGGTACGCCAGCGAGCGCTACCGACAGGGCCGCGAGGCGCGTCGAGAGATCGGGATGGCTGCCGCTCGGCCCGAGCCCGTCTTTGCCACGTTCAGTGGGGGCGTTCGGCAGCAGGTCGTCGGTGGCGACGCGACGGCCAAGGCGCTGCCGGGCGTGCCGCTGGCCATGGACGAACTCCCGCGGGACGCGGCCACCAAGGCGCAGCTGCGCGTGCGCTACCGAGGCGCAAACCGTGCCGTTGCCGTGCGCTTCCGTGCGCCGGTCGCACTCGATCGCATGCAGCGGTCGTACATCGTGACGGTCCACGGCCCGCGCGCGCCCACCTGCCAGGACCCTGATCTGGGCTACGAGTACGTGGGCGAGTCGCTCGACGCCGGAGACGTGGTGCGGGTGCGCGTCACCTCGGCCCAGGGCGAGCACGGGCCGGTTGGCTGGTGCCCAGGCGCGACCTACGAGGCTCGGCTGCGGCTCCGCACCATGACCGGTCTGCGCGGCGGCAAACGAGACCGGCTCGTGGCGCGGCGCAGCTTCACGGCGCGCTAAGAGGAGAGCTGGCTGGACGTTTGTTTTAGATACGACCCGAGGCGTAGCGCGGTATCACCTGGTCATGGGACGCATTTGATGGTTGTGTTCTGAGAAAGGCGTGTAGTTAGACGTTTCGTGGTCCTCTGACCGAATGTCGAAGTCCTTCGATCCTCACCGGTTGATCACATCGTGGGGGTGTCAGCGGGGAGGCGCGGTGTGCGGCGTGTATGTTGGCGGCACTCACCTTCAGGGTGGGTATTGGCTTCGCGCTCCCCACCTGTAGGTCCCTGTGTTTCGTACGTTCTTTGCCGCGCTGGTGTGCGTGTGCTTCGGCTTGTCAGCTTCTGTGGCGGGCGGGGCGGTTGTTGATCGTTCTGAGTTCACGACGACATCTGAGGTGGCGCCGGGGAAGCTGCGCACGCAGGTCTCTTCGCAGCCGCTGAATTTTGAGACGGATCAGGGTTGGCAGCCCATCGATACCGAGCTCGAGCGCGGGAACGGTGGAGTTGCTCGCCCGGTTTCTGTGGATGGTGACGTCGCCATTCCGCCGTCGCTGGGTGCGGCTCTTGAGCTGGAGCACGATGGGCGTGAGGTGTCGTTTCGTCTGAAGGGTGCCTCGGGTGAGATCGATGTTGATGACGCCACGGCCGCGTTTGACGAGGCCATGCCGGGCGTTGACGTCTCGTATCGGGCGGTCCCGCGTGGCGTGAAGGAGACGCTCACGCTTGCCAGTTCAAAGGCCCCGTCGGTGTTTGCGTATGACGTCCGAGGCGGGGCGTCGTGGTCGGCGGCCGTCGACGGGCGCGGCGAGGTCGTGTTGCGCGACGGCAGCGGCGCTGAGCGGTACCGGATCGCGGCGCCGCTGGCGTGGGACTCCGCGGAGGATCCGGCGTATACCAACGCGCTGGCGTTGTCGGTCAGTCGGGTTTCGCCGGGGCGCTGGACGGTGACGCTGCGACCCGACCGCTCTTGGCTTGGCGATCCGCAGCGCGTTTGGCCAGTAACCATTGATCCGGATTTTAGTTGGTCAGAGGGCGCGACGCACTTCCATGGCGCGACGGACTGCTATCTGGCGTCGGGCGCGCAGGCCAACACGACGTTCTGCGCGCAGTCCTACCTCCAGACCGGCCACTATAACCGCAGTTATGCCGCATTGCTCCAATTTCCGGTTGCAGCGGCGATTCCGTCGAACGCGGTGGTGTCATCGGCGTCATTTAGGGCCTATGCGCCGCCGGCCACGCCAAAGGCGCTGGCGAGCCATTCGCTGAAGACGCTGACGTCGGAGTGGGATTCCTCGGCAACGTGGAACAAGCGCAAGCCGAACGTGCCGTGGACGACGACGCTTGGCGGAGACGTCTCAAGCAATCCTGCCCACACCAGTGCGGCAACGAACGTGCAGGCGCACACGGCTTGGTATCAGTGGTCAGCGCCGCTGGCCACGGTGCAGGGCTGGGTCGCGGGGTCGCTGCCCAACTACGGCTTTCAGCTGACCACGAACGCGGGCGCGCCGCTGGGCAACGCCTACGTGTGGGCGTCGACTGAGGCGAGCCTGAGTTCCCAGTTCCCCGCCGATTCGACGAAGTGGCCGACGCTCGACGTGACATGGACGGTGCCCGACACCACCGCCCCAGCGCTGACGCTCTCGGGGGAGCTGAGCACCGGCCAGACCCAGTGGCGCACTGCCGAGAGCGGCGACATCACCCTTGCGGGCACCGACGCCGGGACCGGCGTCAAACGCGTCGAGGTTCTCGATGGCGCGGCGGTGATCGCGTCGGACACCCAAGCCTGCCCTGCGGGAGCCTGCGCCATGAGCCGGACCTTCACGCTTGACCTGGAGGCGCTGGGTGAGGGCGTGCACACGCTGACGGCGGCCGTCGTCGACGGCGGAAACCTTCGCACCGAGCAGACGTTTGCCGTACGGGTCGACCGCGTCAACCCGACCCTCGCGCTGACTGGCACGCTCGTTGATCTGGAGTCCCAGCCCGCCAGCACCGGCACCCGCGGCGTGCACGTCGAGGCCACCGACGCTGGCGCTGGGATCGTCGGCCTGCAGCTCAAGGTCGATGGCATCGAGCGCGAACAGGTCTCCCAGGCCTGCGTCACGGGTGGTTGCTCGCGCACGGAGGACTGGACTGTTGACGTCGGCGCACTTTCCGACGGCCCGCACACCGTTGAGATCACCGCCACCGACGGAGCTGGACACACGAAGACCACCGAGCTGGCCATCGTCACCGAGCAGTACCCGATGCCGCAGGCTCCGCCACTGTCTGACACGTCGGTCACGCCGTTCCCCGACCAAGTCGATTTCCTCTACGACGGCCCCGAAGCCGTGCAGACCGGGCTCAACCCGGCGATTCTCGACGAGCGCCGCACCGCGGTGGTGACGGGCAAGGTCTTCAACGGAGAGGGCGACCCGGCCGCGGGCGTCACGGTCTCGGTCATCGATCATCCGGAGTTCGGCGAGACCGTCTCTCGTGAGAACGGTCAGTACTTCTTGGTCGTCAACGGCGGGGCACAGTTGCGCCTTCGCTATGAGGTGCAAGGTGCGCTTCCAGCCGAGCGACGGGTTGAGACCAAGTGGACCGACTACACCTGGGCCGACGACGTTTGGCTCGTCACCCAAGACCCGATCGGCACACCGGTGACGTTCGGCAGCTCGACGACGCAGCTCCAGGTCGCCGAGTCCTCGCCGGTCGAGGACGAGGACGGCGAGCGCCAGACCCGGGTCCTGGTCCACCCGGGAACGCAAGCTTGGAAGGAGATGGCGGACGGCTCGATGATTCCGTTGACCGGCGGCACGATGCGGATGACCGAATACACCGTCGGTGGCGAGGAAGGTGCCAAGCGGATGCCGGCGACCCTGCCCGATCAATCGGCATACACGTGGGCGGCGGAGTTTCAAATCGACCAGGCACAAGGCGACGGCGTCGAACACGTCCGGTTCTCCAAGCCGGTCATTGCCTACGTCGAGAACTTCCTTGATTTCCCGGTTGGCTTGGACATTCCGATCGGTACGTATGAGCCTTCCAAGGGCGCATGGGCTGGCGAGCCCGACGGTCGCGTGATCGAGATCGTTGGCGAAAGCGCCGGGAAGGCGGTCGTAGACGTGACGGGCTTCGGTGCGGCGAACGCCGACGAGCTGGACTACTTCAACTTCACCGAGGCCGAGCTCGAAGAACTCGCCAACAGTTACGACCCCGGCGACACGCTCTGGCGGGCGCGGATGACCCGCTATTCGTCTGCCGACTTCAACCACGCGTTCTGGTTTCCGCCAGAACAGTTGGGCGACTTCGGTGACGGCCCGGCTGGCGACCCGGATGGCTCCTGCGAGCAGCCGGGGTCGATCATCAGCTGCCAGGTGCAGTCGCTTGGCGAGGTCGCCGACTTGGGCGGCACGCCGTATTCGCTGCGGTACGACTCGACGCGCACTCCGGGGGCGGTCGGGTCCCGTTCCTTCCGCGTGCAGCTGACGGACGAAGCGCCGCTTGAGGATCTCGACGAGGTCCGCGTGGTGGCTGTCATCGCCGGCCAACGGCTGATCCACAGCGTGAAGGCCCCGCCGTTTCAGGAGCTAGCGGCGAACCTGTCGCACACGTTCCGGTGGGACGGCAACGACGCGTTTGGGCGTCCAATGGTCGGTGGTGCCGAGGCCGACATCGACGTACGAAACCTCTTCCCGAGCGAGTATTCAGCCGTCTCGCGGATCGGTCGTCCGCGCGTCGCGCAGCCGCAGATGATCGCCATCGAGATGCCGTTCTTTGGTCGTGGCTCAGCAGTTTCGTGGGGTCGCGGCGGAGGCGGCTCATCCATGCTGGCCAGCGTCTCTATGCCGCCCGCGCCCGCTGGGCCAGCGACGGTCGATCGACCGTCGCTTGAGTGCAACTCATCCGAGACGGAATGCTGGTCGCAGGTACCGACCGCCCGCGAGCTGGGTGAGAGCCGCAATCGCACCCCGGTGTCGCGCGCATACACCGTCGCGGTCCCGTATCTCGACGGGCGCTCAATGGGCGTGGGCGGATGGGGCGTCTCGGCCCAGCATCGCTACGACACCGGCACTGGCACCCTCTACACAGGCGACGGGCAACGGCGTTCGGCCGATTCCCTGCCCAACCGCGTCACCACGGTCCGCAAGGGCTACGTGCCCGGCGAGGACCCTGAGCTGAGCTCGCCTACCTTCTCGATGGATGTGCTGCCTGATGGCTCGGTGGTGCGCGCTTTGCCCTATATCGGGCGTATCGTCGTCGATCACCCGCAGGGTGGCACGAGCGCGTTGGCAGGCGACCCCGACGCCCCGTGGGGAACCGGTGATGGCGGCCCTGCCATCGGCGCCGGTCTGCGGTGGCCGATGAACGTCGCAGCGGGCCCGGACGGCTCGGTGTATATCGGCGACTTGGAAGACCGTCGGGTGCGCAAGGTCGCCCCCGACGGCACCATCACCACCGCCGTAGGCAATGGAACGGCGACCGACGGCGCCGACTCCGCCAACCCGCTGCAGCACGCCATTTTCCCCCGCGACCTGGCGGTCGCTGGCGACGGCACCCTCTACATCGTTGGCGCCAGCGGGATTCACGTCCTCGATCCCAGCGGGCGCATGTCAGTCCTGGCAGACGTGTCCGGCTGTGGGCCCTATAGCGACCACTGCCGCTACTGGACTCCCAAGGCCCAGCTGGTGACCGCTGGAGCCGACGGGACCGTCTACTGGACGGGCATCGTCAACGACTACACCCACTACCTGTTCCGCTACAAGCCTGGTGAGGGGAGCGGCCCCGAGCAGCTCATGGCCACGTACGCCTTTGAGGCGTCACGCGAGGGCCCCATTGCGGAGTCCCAGCTCACTCCCACCGACATCGAAGTCGACGACTCCGGCCGACTGCTCATTGCAGAGCACAACGGCGCGGCACGCGGCATCTGGCGACTCGGAGACAAGGACCGCGTCCGCAAGATCGGCCTCAAGTGCCGGGGGCGTAACGACTGGCCCGACAACATCTACGCCGGCGAAGGCGGCCCGCTTTCGGCGGCCTGTGGTGATCCAGCGCAGCTCGCCCAGGGGCCCGATGGCCTCTACATGTTGGAGGGCATGCTCGGCCAGATCCGCCGCGTAAGCAACGCGCTGCAGCGCTACCCCGTCGATGAGACGCTGATCCCGTCTGAGGACGGCGCCGAGGTGTACCGCTTCGATAAGGAGGGTCGCCACCTGGCCACCCTCGACGGCCGGACCGAACGGACGATCCGAACCTTCACTTACGACGGTCAGGGGCGCCTGGGCGCCGTCGTCGAGGCTGACCTGGGATCAACGACGTTTGCCTATGGCAGCGGTTCCGTCACGGTGACGGGCCCCGACGGCCAGGCAACGGTGATCGCCACCAACGCGGCTGGCTACGCCACCTCGATTACCGACGCAGACGGCGCCAGCCAGCGCTACGAGTACACGGCAGACGGCCTGATGACCTCCTACGAGGACCAGCTCGAGAAGACCACCGAGTTCACGTGGGGCCCGACCGGCCGACTGCTGACCGACACCACGCCTCGCGGCGGCGCACAGACGCTCAGTCGCAACGAAGCCGGCACCACGACGGCGGTCAACCACACCACCGCCGGCGGGCAGACCACGACCTACACGGATGAACGCGTGCTGCAGCCGGTCTCAGCTGATCCGGGCGACGAGGGGGCGACGGTGCGGCGCGACGTGCGAACCGTCACCGCACCCAGCGGCGCGCAAACGACGCACACCGAGACCGCCGAGGACGGCAGCGCATCGACGCTGACCCAGGCCGACGGCACGCGAGTCACGCAGACCCGAGAGAACGATCCGCGGTGGGGAACGGAGGTCGCGACCTTCGGCGGGACGACCACCCTGCCTTCAGGGCTGCAGACGAGCGGAGCGCACGCCACCACGGTCGAGCGCGGAAACGGCCAAGACCCACAGGACCCCTTCGACTACGAGTCGATCATCGACTCCTACACCGTCGACGGCCGCGCCACGACGTCGACCTACGACAAGGGCGAGCGGACCGACACGGTCTTGTCGCCGGTCGGCCGCGAGTCTCAGGTTGAGTACGACGAGGACGACCAGCCCGTCCGCCTCAGCGCTGCAGGGCGCGACGATACGACGATCACCTGGGATGCGCGCGGTCGACCTACGGCGCTCGCGCAGGGTGACGCGGTGGAAGCCATGACCTACGGGCCAGGCGGTCGGCTCGCGCAGATCGTTGACGCCGAAGACCGCGCGACGACGATTTCGCGTGACACCGTCGGACGGCCGACAAGTGTGACGACGCCGGGCGGCCAGATCACCGGCTTTGCCTACGACGACGCCGGATGGCTGACGTCCACGACGGCGCCGGATGGCCGCGCGTTCTTGTTCGAGTACGACGACAACGGCAACCAGACACAGATGACTCGCCCGGCCAGGGCCGGGTCCGGCGGCCAAGCCCTGGCCTCCACTCTCGAATATGACGTCCAAGACCGTGTGACGAAGCTCATCGGTGCCTCTGGCGACGAGGTCACGGCGTCGTATGACTCAGCCGGGCGCCTAGCCGAGTACGAGGCCGGCGATGGCACGAGCGCAAGTACGACGTATGAGCCGGTGCAGGATGGTGTCGGCGCGCGGCTAGCGAGCGTTCAGACCAACGAGGGCGCGTCCGCTGAGTTCGACTACGACGGCCCGCTGCTTACCGGCGTTACGGCACTGGGTGACACGGTCACCGGCGACGCCATGGCAGCTGCGCCCGCGGTGGGGCTGGCTTATGACTCCTCGTTGCGTTTGACGTCCGAGGAGATCGACGGCGACAGCGTCGGCTATCAGTACGACAACGATGACCAGGCCACCCAGATTGGCGACGTAGCGCTGAGCTACGACGCAGCTTCGGGTGATCCCCAGACGATCTCTGCCGGCGACACGGCGACCACCGTAGACGTTGATACCCGGGGAGACCTGCACGCGCTGAGCAGCACCGCCGAGGCCGTGGGCGTCTCTGCGCCTGTCCTCTCAGAGTCGGTAGTGCGCGACAAGCTGGGCCGAATCACGCAGCGCAGTGAGACCGTCGGCGCTGGCCCGGCCGACGTCTATGGCTACCAGTACAACCTGGCCGGCCAGCTGACGGAGGTGTCCCTCAACGGCGCTACTGCCGAGACTTACGGCTACGACGCCACCGGCGGTATGACGTCCCGCGGAACGGGGGCGATCTCAACGTGGATCGCCACCGATGGCCATGGCCGCCCGACGCAGACTGCGGACGGGACGGCGCTGACGTGGTCGCCCGATGGCGAGCTGCTCACCCTCACCGCGCCGGGCGGAGCGCAAACGAGCTTTGCCTACGACGGCTTCGGTCGCCTTGTTGAAGTGACGCTGCCTGGCGGTCAGGTTGGCCGCTACCGCTACGACGCGATGGGCCGCCGCACCGCCGTGCGCCTAGGCGGCGCGATGGTGCGCCGCTTCGTCTACGGCGCCGCGGAGTTCCCGCGCGCCCGCATCGACGCCGCCGGCGACGTCCTGGAGCGCTACATCTACGCCTCCTACGACCACGTCCCCGATCTGATCGTCCGCCGCGATGGCCAGCGAGTGCGGCTTATCACCGACACCCTTGGTTCCGTCCGTGCGGCGGTCGATGCCGATAGCGGCCAAGTGCTCCAGCGTCTCTCCTACGACGCCTACGGCCGCGTTACCCAGGACACGGCGCCGGGCACCCAGCCATTCGGCTTTAAGGGTTCGCTGTCTGACCCGGTCGCGCAAGGCGCAGGTCTGGTCTGGATGGGGGTGCGCGCCTACCTGCCGTCGATGGCGCGGTTCACCACCCCCGATCCGGCCGGGCTGGAGGCCGTCTGGAATCAACACGACGCACTCGGCGGCGACCCAATCAATCTCGTAGACGCCGACGGTCGTCTTCCGATCGTGCTTGCGATCCCCGCAGCGTTGGCGGTACGCGCGGTCGCGATGGCCGCGGCACGCGCCGTCGCCGGCGCGGTGGCCCGCGCAGCAGCAAGCCGCATCGGGAAAGCGGCCGGCGGCCTAGCTGGCGAGTTCGCAGTCATGGCCGCCCTCGGCCAAATGCAATGCATGACCGGCGCCGGCGCAGCGGCAGGTAGTGGCCCGGGCGGCGGTGGCGGCCATGACCCTTTCGCGAAGCACCGCAGACCGCGCGGACCCCTAACGGAGGGAATTGGCGATCCTGCCCAAAGCCTCTCGGATGCCGGCTCGACCAGCCAGAAGTCAAAGCACGCGGACGGGTCGACGCCAGGCACCAAGACGCCCCCACCACCCCCGACGCGAGCCGGCAGGATCATTGCACTAATACGGGTTATCGTTGAACTCGGAAAGCTGTGATGAGGATCAGACGAGCAGCGTCGGCGCGCAGGCGTGTCGACGACTTGATTGCCGGCGGCGAGTACGGCCGGGCAGAGCGTTTGTTGAGGCGCTATGTCGTTCGATACCCGACGGAGGAGAGGTTTGAACTCAGCCTGGGAGTCTGTCTGCTGGTCAAAGACCCTTCGGCGGCGAAAGGCCACATCGCGAGAGCGGTTTCGCTAGCGCCCGATGATGTATCCACGCTTCTGCTAGCGACCCAGTGGGTCATGTCGCTGGATGCTGAGGCCGGTCGTCGCTATGCAAGTCGCGCCGTTGAGCTCGGCCCGACCGATGCTGACGACCTGGCACGACTCGCGTATCTCCGCGGTCGGTACGCGGAAGCAGATGGCGATGATGAGTCTGCGGAGTTGTATCTGCGCGAGGCCGTGGAGATGGACTCCCTGGACCCGGTATATGCGGAGCATCTTGTTGGGCTTCTCGCGCGTTTGGGACGAGTCGCGGAAGCTCGAGCTATCAGCGACGAGGCGCGGACCGTGGTGTTCAAGTCCGACAGGCTGGACAAGCAGCGGGCACAGCTTGGGCTCGACTAAAAGCCTCGAGGGCTAGGGGACCAGAGATCCATGACGACACAAGACCCGACTCTTGGGGCGGTCAAAACCCGCACATCCACATCGGTCCCGTCAACCAGATTCCCGTCAAATGAACCGCTCGGTCCAAAGTCCAATCCCTAGGGCCGGCTTTAGTAGTCGAGGCGGTCTGCTGATTCTCCAGGGTCCGCGAGAATGGCTCCTTTCGTTGGCCGACCTCGCGAGGAGCGTCGAGCCGATTGTTGTACTGCCCCTTGAAGAGGCCGCAATTGAGCAGATTGAGAGCTTGGAGTTTCTGCGCACGCCGCTTGAACTCTTTGATGCCGATGGGGCCCCGACGCTGGCCGGCGGGGTCGATCGGCGTTGTGCACGAATCATCGGCGGGCCTGATCTCGGCGGTCTCGCGGACTTTCTAGCGTTCAACGTGGCTCCAAACAGCTCAGCGGAGATCGAGGAGCGCGGCTGGCATACGCACCTGCCTCTGGATCAGTCCAGCGCTCTCGAAATGATCCCCGATGGCTGGGCGCGCGCGAATGAGCTCATGCTCTCGGGACCCAATCCGTAGCTGGGCCCTGAGGCCGTCCGATCCGGCGCCGTCTCCCAGAGGTACGGCTACGAGGCCTCCGGCGGCCTGACATCGCGAGGATCCGGTCGCGTACGACGGTTTCGGGCGTTTGGTTGAGGCGACGTTGCCTTCGGGTGAGGTGGGTCGCTATCGCTATGACGCGCTGGGCAGGCGCACCGCGGTGCGTTTGGACGGCAGTCTCGTGCGGCGCTTCGTTTACGGCGGCGCGGAGTTCCCTCGGGCCCGTGTTGACGCAGATGGCGACGTGATCGAGCGTTACGTGTACGCGTCGTACGGGCATGTCCCGGACTTGATTGTTCGCCGTGACGGGCAGCGGCTGCGGTTGATCTCTGACTCGCTCGGTTCGGTTCGTGCGGTGGTCGACGCCGATACTGGCGCGGTGGTGCAGCGCCTGGCGTATGACGCCTATGGGCAGGTCACGCAGGACACTGCACCGGGCACTCAGCCGTTTGGGTTCAAGGGCGCGATCAGTGACCCGGTCGCCCAGGGCGCGGGGCTGGTTTGGATGGGCGTGCGTGCCTACCTGCCGTCACTGGCCCGGTTCACGACGCCTGATCCCGCGGGGCTCAAGGCCGCCTGGAACCAGCACGACGCCCTTGGCGGCGACCCCGTCAACCTCATCGACGCCGACGGGCGGTTCTTCGCGCTCGCGCTCGCACCCGCGGCGGTGCTCGCTGCCGGGGCCTACGCCATCTGGGCGTCGCAACACCCTGACGAGGCGCAGGCAGCCGGAGCGGGCATCGCCAACGCCATCTCAAGTCTGACCGGCGTCTGCGAAGACGCCCTCGGCGACGCCATCAACTGGGGCGAAGACGTCTTGGGTGGCGACGACGACGGCGATGGATACGACGACCGCGCAGGGGAGGTGCAGAGCCCGAGCGACGAAAAGAAGGTCGCTCGAGATCTCGGGGTCACAAAGCAACAGGTCAATGACGCCATCCATGACCTCAAAGACGAGCTGACCAGAGGCGGCGGATCACGCAACAACCCGGACGTTTGGGTCGACCCAGACAGCGGCGAGACGTATCCTGTCGGGCCAGGGAATGTCCTCGGTGATTCGCTCGGAAATATTCGCGACGTATTGGGTCTCCAATGACTGAGGCTGCAACGACTTGGGGCCGAGCTACGCTCAAGGTCTACGGCGCAAACCTGAGCCGATCCGAGTTCGAGCAAGCGCTGAAGGGGCTTGGCTTGGCTTCGGGAGAGGTCACGGTCAAGAAGACACGACATGGGCCGCTCTGGAGGGACCGGTGCTCCTTCCCTGCGACTGCAACCGCACAGAGTCTCTGGGAGTGGGCGATAGCCGAGGTCGAGGCCGTTCTGGGCGTTCTTGGTGGGCCGCCACCAGGATGTACCGCGGAGCTGTGGCTAGGGCTTGACGTGCCCTCACAGCGTGGTCTCTGGTGCTCGTCCGAGGAGATCTGCGCGCTAGGGGCGAAAGGCGTCGATTTGGTTTTGGACCTTCACGCCTGAGGACGCCGCCGCTGACGGCACCTCGTCGCCGCTGACCCGGGCCGATGGCACGCTTGTCACGCAGACCCAGGAGAACGATCCGCGGTGGGGAACGGAGGTCGCGACCTTCGGCGGTACGACCACACCAAACCGTGTGACGCGGGCAGTCAGTCGAGCGATAGAGGTCGAGCCAACGAGCCCAGAGATTGTGCTGACGCGATGTGGATCTTGCTTCCGCTCGACCCGCAGCGAGGTCGCGAACGACAGACGATGGTCAGCATCTCGCCCCCGACCCCCTTTAGCCAACCGGCGAAGGCCGCCGCTGCTCCCCGCCGCTAGCGTCTCGCTCATGACGGGCCACTCCGACCTGCGGATCGTCGTTGGCGAGGATCAAGTGCTCCTGCGCGAGGGGCTCGTTCGGCTCCTCACCGACGCCGGCTTCGACGTCGTTGCGCAGGCCGGAGACGCGATTGCGCTGCTGGAGGCCGTCCGGGAGCACCGGCCGGATGTGGCGATCATCGACGTGCAGATGCCGCCCGACCTCACCGACGACGGGGTGCGCGCGGCGCTGCAGATCCGCGCGGAGTTCCCCGAGATCGGCGTGCTCGTGCTGTCGCAGTTCGTAGAGGAGGCCTACGCGCTGGATCTGGTGGGTGGCGACGCGGCTGGCGTCGGCTACCTGCTGAAGGACCGCGTCGCCGACGTCGACTCGTTCACGCAGGACGTGCGACGGGTCGCCGCCGGCGGCTCCGCGCTCGACGCCGAGGTGGTGTCTCGCATGCTTGGCCGCAAACGCCGAGACTCCAAACTCGACTCGCTCACCGCCCGCGAACGCGAAGTGCTCGAACTCATGGCGGCGGGCCTCGCCAACCCCGGGATCGCCGCTGAGCTGGGCATCAGCGCGACGGTCGTCGAGAAGCACGCGTCGAACGTCTTCACCAAACTCGGCGTCGGCCAAGAACGCGCCGAACACCGCCGCGTGATGGCCGTCCTCACGCACCTGCGGGCCAGCTGAGCGGCCGGCGCCGGCCGGCAACCAGGCGTTCTCGTAGTGATCACCGCGCCATAGCAGTGGTAACGACGACGAGATCCCCCTCGAGAGGCGTTTGGCAAGAACTTGGTGTGACTCGCACCGACGGGCTCATGCGCCGCGCAGCGCGGCCGATTGCAGTGGTGCAGCGTGGCGGCCCCCGCGCTGGCTTCCCACATGGCCTCCCCCTTGCCCCCGCCCCCAGACGCGCCTGCGCGCGTGCTGCCGATCGATCGGCGTGACCTTGCCTACGACCGCCACATCTGGGCGCTGTATGCGCTGGTGTTCGCGATCGTCGGCGTCGCCAGCCTCGTGCTGCCGCTGGTCTGGCCGTCGCACTTTGAGCGCGCCTACCTCTGGCCGTTTGCCGGGGTGCTCCTCGCCGTCTCCCTGATCGTTGCCGCCACCAAGCCACCCGGGCTCGGCGGCCCCGCCAATCACCTCGTGATCGTGAACGTCACCGCGATGGCGTCGCTCGGGATCGCCGCCTACGCCCCTGCGTCGATGGCGCCCGCCGCCGCCGCGATGTTTGCGGGCACGTTCGCCGCCGGACGTCTGATCGATCGCGGCCAGCTCCTCGCGCACTACGTCGTCGGCGCCGCGCTGATCCTGCTGACCGTCCTGCTCGTCGACCTCGACCGAGCCACGCACCTGGCGCTGATCTCGATCATGCCGGGCGTCTGGGTCCTCGGTTGGGCCACCACGCTGATCCTCGAAGCCGCCGAAGCGCAAAGCCTCGAGCTCGCGTCGCTCGTGCGGCGCGACCCGCTCACCGGCGTCGGCAATCGTCGCCTGCTCGACGAGGCCCTCGCCGCCGAACTGACGCGCCACGCCGAGTACGGCCAGCAGCTCAGCGTCCTCGCGCTCGACCTCAACGGCTTCAAAGCCCTCAACGACACCGTCGGCCACGACGCCGGCGACGCCCTCCTGCAGGCCGTCGCCGCCACGCTCGTGCGGACGGTCGGCTCCGGAGACGTGGTGGTCCGCCAGGGCGGCGACGAGTTCTGCATCCTGCTTCCCGAGACGGGCCCCGCGGAGGCGCAGACCGTCCGCGAGGCGATCGAGACGGCACTCGCCGCACTGGGCCGCGGCACCGAGGGCGTGACGACCGGCGTCGGCGTCGCGACCTACCCCGTCGACGCGACCACGGCGCAAGAGCTGCTCGAGCTCGCCGATGCACGACTGACGGCCAACAAGGCCGAGCACCGCGCCCGGCCGCGAATGCTGCCAACCAACCCCGTCATGCCGGTGATGCCGATCGCCCCGCCGTCGGCTCGCGGCAGTGGGTCGGCGCGCGTCTCCCGCCGAGCGCTCGCCGTGAACCTCACGGTCTGGCGTGCCCAGGGCGTGCTCGTGAGCTTCTACTCGCTGCTGATCGGCGCGATGGCGCTGTTCACCCTCGACGGCGCCGACCCGCAGCGCACCGCGTTCGCGTTCTGCATGGTGCTCTCGGTCGTCTCGTACTTCACCCTGCGCCGCGAGCCTCCCGCTGTCGGCTCGGTCCTCAACCATGCCGTCGTGGCACTGCCCTACGTCGGCGCAACGCTGTTCATGGTCGCCGTCCCGTCGATCGCGACCGGGGCGATCGGCCCGCTCGCCCTCTCCGGCGCGCTGGCCAGCGTCCGGCTCGTCGACCGCCGCCAGATCGTCGCCCACTGGACGGCCGCCACCGTCTGCACGCTGGCCGTCGCGCTCTCCGGCATCGTCGACGTGCCCACCACTGTCGCGCTGCTGCTCGTCGTCGTGATCAACTGGGGGATTGGCGCCGGCGACGCCGTGTACCTCGAGCGCTCCGAGGAGCAGGGCGACGAGCTCGAGCGCCTCGTGCGCCGCGACCCGCTCACGGCCCTCGGCAATCGACGGCGCCTCGCCGAACAGCTCGATGTGGAGGTGCAGCGCGCCGCACGCACGGGCCGCCCCCTGACCGTCCTCTCACTCGACCTCAGCGGCTTCAAAGCCCTCAACGATGCGATCGGCCACGCCGCCGGCGACGACCTCCTGCGCGACGTCGCGCAGGCGCTGCTTGGGGTTGCCCGCGACGGCGACACCGTCGTACGCCAAGGCGGCGACGAGTTCTGCGTGCTGCTGCCGGAGACCGACGCACTTCAGGCCGTCCCGATCGCCAACGCCGTGCGCGCCGCCGTTGCGCGACTGAGCCGCGACGGCCACCGCATCACGACCGGCGTCGGCGCGGCGACCTACCCGACGCAGGCCGGCAGCGGCGACGTGCTGCTCTACGTCGCCGACGAGCGCCTGCGCGAAGATAAGGAGAGCGCCGCCCCTCGCGAACGCCGCACCGAGCCCGCCCCGGAGTTCGCACGGCCCCCCGCGCCCCCGGTCCTCGAGCTCGTGCAGGACCCGCCGGACGCCGCCCACGGCTGATCCGGCGTACGTCGCCTCTCCCCCCTCCATGTCTCCGCTTCGCTCCACGACTCGACGCCCGCCCCGCGGGCCCCGCGCGCCTCGCCAGGTGCGGGTCGATCGGCGCGACTTCGCCCGCGAGCCGCACGTCTGGCAGATCTACGCGGCGATGTTCGCGATCGTCGGCGTCAGCAGCGTGCTGACGCCCCTGCTGTGGCCCAGCCTCTTCGACCGCGCACGCGTCTGGCCGTTTGCCGCCGCCCTGCTCCTGGTCGCGGCGCTCGCGGCGACGAACAAGCCGCCGCGGCTGGGTGGTCGGCGCAACTTCGTCGTGATCCTGATGATCCCGCTGATGTCGAGCCTCGGGCTCGTCGCCTACGCGCCTGGGGCGCCAGCACCGGCGGTCGCCGCGATCTTCGCGGGCACGTTCGCGGCCGGACGCAACCTCAACCGACGCATGATCGCCGTGCACCTCGCGATCGGCGCTGTCCTGCTCGTGCTTCCGCTGCTGTTTGCCGACGTCGACCGGTCGACGGTCCTCGCCGTGGTGTCGATCCTCCCCGGCATCTGGGTGCTCGGCTGGGCGACGACGTTGATCCTGGAGGCCGCCGAGGCCCAGAGCACGGAGCTCGCGTCGCTCGTGCGCCGCGACCCGCTCACCGGCGTGGGGAACCGCCGACGGCTCGACGAGACCCTCGCCGCCGCCGTCATTGAGCACGCGGCCGATGGCGAGGAACTCAGCGTGCTCGCGCTCGACCTCAACGGCTTCAAGGAACTCAACGACCAGGTCGGTCACGACGCCGGCGATGCCCTGCTGCGCGCCGTCGCGACGACGCTGGTCGGGGCCTGCCGGCCTGGAGACACGGTCGTGCGCCAGGGCGGCGACGAGTTCTGCGTCGTGCTGCCGCGCACTGGGGCGGCCGCGGCCGCGGCCATGCGCGACACGCTCGACGCCGCGCTGGCGGCGATGGGGGAGGGATCCCCCGGCGTCAGCACCGGCACCGGCGTGGCGACCTTTCCGGTCGACGCCACCACGCCAGACGAGCTGCTGCGGGTGGCGGACGAGCGCCTCGGGGCCGACAAGGCGGCGCGGCGCGCCGTGCCTCGCGCGCTCAAGGCGGCCATCACCGTCCCGTCGACGGTGGCCGCCCCCGCCTCCGCGCCGGCGGCCGGCTCGACGCGCGTGTCGCGTCGCCAGCTCGCCGTCAACCTCACGGTCTGGCGAGCCCAGGGCGTGCTCGTCGCCCTCTACTCGCTGCTGCTGGGCGCCACCACGCTGCTCACGCTCGAGGGCGCCGACCCGCAGCGCACGGCCTTCGCCTTCTGCCTCACGCTCGGCGTCGTCGCGTACTTCACGCTGCGCCGCGAGCCGCCAGCGATCGGTACGGCGCTCAACCATGCGGCGATCGCGTTGCCGTACGTCGGCGCGACGATGTTCATGGTCGTGGTGCCCGATATCGCCGCCGCTGGCCTCGGGCCGTTCGCGCTGGCCGGCAGTCTGGCCGCGGTCCGCCTTACCGATCGCCGGCAGATCGCCGCCCACTGGGTCGCGGCGGGCGTCTGCCTGGTCGCCCTGATCGGGTCGGGGCTGCTGGCCGTTCCGATGATGCTCGCCTTGGCGCTGCTCACGGTGGTCGTCTACGGCACCGGTGGCGGCGCAATGGTCTACCTGGAGCGCTCCGAGGAGCAGGGCGACGAGCTCGAGCGCCTGGTGCGCCGCGACCCACTGACGGGCGTCGGCAACCGCCGCCTCCTCGCCGAGCAGCTCCAGATCGAGCTGCAGCGGGCCACGCGCACCGGCCGACCGGTGTCGGTCCTGGCCCTCGACCTCAACGGCTTCAAAGCCCTCAACGACACGCTCGGCCACGCCGCCGGCGACGCACTCCTCAGCGACGTGGCCAGTCGGCTCGTCGCGGCAGCCCGCGAGGGCGACACGGTCGTCCGGCAGGGCGGCGACGAGTTCTGCGTCGTGCTGCCAGACGCCGACGCGGCCGACGCGTTGCCCGTCGCCAATGCCGTGCGAGCGGCCGTCACCTCACTCAGCCGCGACGGCCACCGCATCACCACCGGCGTCGGCATCGCCACCTACCCGACCGACGCCCGCACCGGCGACGTGCTGCTCTACGTCGCCGACGAGCGCCTGCGAGCCGACAAGGACGGTGGCGGGGCGCCGCGCGAGCGCCGCGCCGATGCCCGCGATCAGCTCCGGCCGCCCCTCGAACTCCTCGACGACCTCAGCGACCCCGGCCCAGAGGCCGGAGGCAGGTAATCACCAGAGCCGCTCGACGCCGTAGGCGTCAAAGGCCGTGTCGGTGGAGACCAGGGTGGCTCCCTCGACGAGGGCCTGTGCGATCAGTAGCCGGTCGAACGGATCGCTGTGGTGCGGCGGTAGGTCGCGGACGGCCCACGCGTGTGCGTCGGTGATCGGAAGCGATTCGAACGCGAAGCGCCCCAGCTGCGCAGGCAGATCGTCCGGAGCCGTGAGCTTGCCCAGCGAGGCCTTGATGGCCACTTCCCAGAGCGACACGGCACTGACGAGCACCGTGGCCCGAGGGTGCGTGAGGGCAGCCTGCACGCCTTTGACGCGCGAGTCGCCGGCCAGCAGCCACAGCACCGCATGGGTGTCGAGGAGGTAGATCAGCGGAAATGACCGGTGAAGTCGTCGGGGAGTTCGTCGAAGTCGTCGGCGAGTTCGATCTGCCCGCGGAGCGCACCGAAGGCGTCGGCCACCGGCCTTCGCTGCTCGATCGCGACGAGCCGCGCCACCGGACGCCCCGAACGCTGAATCACGATCTCCTCGCCCGCCTCTGCCAGCTCGACGAGCTGCGACAGCTGCGTCTTGGCCTCGTGCATCCCAACGCGTCGCATGGTGACCAGGCTAGGCCCCTGCTTAGCTAGTTTCAACTAACTCGTCCAGAGTGTGATCGCCATGGCCCGAATGCTCCCAGCAAACCGGTGCCACGGGAGTGGAGTTTGCATCAACTCCGCGGCGAATCAGCGTGAACGCGCTAGCTCCCGCGCGCCTCGCGATCGCTGACGAGTTCGCCGCCGACCGCCCAGTTCGACTTGGCGTAGTCCTCGAAGATCACGCGGACGGTCGACCGCTCGGCGCCGGCGTGCTCCACGATCGCGTCCGTCAACGCGGCGGCCAGCGCGCGCTTCTGGTCGACGGTGCGGCCCTCGTGCATCTCCACGCGAATGATCGGCATGGCTCCGACGCTAGCGCCGAGACCATGCCGGTACCGCTAGCGGAGCCTCACCACTTCGCGCACTGCTTCCAGGCGAGCTTGCCCTCGATCTTGCCGCCGACCTTCGTCACGTTCTCCCACTGCGTGTAGCCAAAGTCGGGCGTGCCGGAGGTGTCGAGCGACGCCTTCACCGGTCCGGCCTGCACCTTCGCGCCGCCCTTCACGTTGAAGCAGTCCAGGCTCATCTCGCCGCCGATCGTGCCGCCGATGATCCCGGCCTTGCCGGTGAGTTCGGCGACGATGGCGCCGCCGGTGTCTTGGGCGCCGGCCATCGCGTCGATCTCCACGCCGCCGCCCAGGCCCACGCCGAGCTCCGCGCACATCGACCAGTTCGCCTTCTCGAGGGTGTTGTCTCGGCAGAACTGGATGCCGCCGCCCGCGCCGCCGAAGGCGCCGAAGGAGCCACACACCAGGCCGCTGGGGTCGCGGTTCTGCACCGGGCTCGATCCGGCGTAGGCGTAGAGGTTCTCCGGTGAGCCCGCGAAGAACGACGGGTCGCGGAACACGAAGCGGCCAGACGCCGGCTCGTAGTCACGCAGACCAAACCGCACCAGCCCGGTGAGCGGATCCTGCAGGCCGCCGGCGAAGCCGATCGGCAGCGAGAACGCCCCGCCGGCCTCGACGGTCGGCTGGCCAAACGCGTCGTAGGCGACCCGCTTGACGACGTCGCCGCCGGCGTCGGCCACCACCCGCGGCGACCCGACCTGATCGGCGCCGACCGAGTAGGTCGCCTCGCCGCGGCGCAGCGCGAAGAGCTGGTCATGCTCGTCGTAGCTGGCCCGCGTCCACGTGCCGTCCGGGTCCTTCCACGCGGTCACGCGGAACGGCTGCGCCGGATCACCGTAGAGGTAGATCTGCGTGTCGCCGCCAGCCGTGCGCGCGGTGCGTCGCCCGAGCGCGTCGTAGGCGTAGGTCGCCGTCACGCCACCGACCTTCGCGACCAGCAGCTGGCCGTCTCGGCTCCACGTGAACTCGTCGCTGCCGCGCTTCGTCATGAAGCCGTCGGCGTCGAACGTGTACGCCACGCCGCCTCGGGTCTTCAGCTGGCCGCCGGCGTCATACGTCGCCGCCTCAGCCGCCCCCGCGCCGACCTTCGCCGACGTACGGTTGCCGTCGGCGTCGTAGACGTACTCCTCCACGACCGCGCCGCCTTCCTTCACGCGCCGTAGCTGCCCGCGGCCGTCGTACTCGAAGGCGCGCGTCTTGGTGGCGCCGCCCTTGGGCGCGTCACCGATCGACGCGATCCGTGAGGCGTTGTCGTAGGTGAACGTCTGCGCGAACACGTCGTCGCCGCCGACCTTCACCGTGCGGTTCTTGATGCGGGCCAGCGCGTCGTACTGCAGGCCGATCGCCAGCGGACCACCCGTGATCGCACTGATCGCGCCACCCGGGCCGCTCCGCGCGTAGGTGAACGGCCCGCGCTTGGTCGGGAGCCGGTCGGTGTCGAACGTCATCGCGTCGGCGTACTCCGTGCCGTCGACGGTGAGCTTCTCCTCACTGGGCAGCAGCTCGTTGCTCCACGTGTAGGCGTAGGCGCCTTCGGCCGCGCCGGCAAACGCCATGCTCGTCGGTAGGGCGCCGTCGTAGCCGTAGTCGATCGACTGCGTGCCGCCGCCCGCGCTGAGCGCGCGGGTGATCACGTCGAACTGGTCGGCGCCGTCGACGTAGGAGTAGTCCCGCTTCGTCTGGCCGTTGTCGTCGCTCTTCAGCTGGCCGCCGGCCGTGTAGCCGTAGGTCGTCGTGGCGCCCGTCGGCGACGCGAGCGACTTCAGCTCACGGTTGCCGAAGTAGTCACGCTCGTACTTGCCTGCCTGGCCGGCCGGCGTGTACGTCTTCTCGCGACCGGTCTCCGAGCGCGTGAACGCGTGCACCTTGCCCTCGGGCGTGGTGACCGATTTCGTGCCGCCGTCTGCGTTGTAGGCGTAGCGGTAGACGGAGTCCCCGCCGACGTCGTCGGGAACGGTCACGGTCGCAATGCGATCCGCGTCGTCGTAGGTGTAGGTGAGCGCGTTGCCGGCCGCGTCGGTGCGCGACTGCAGGCGTAGCTTGGCGTCGTACGTGAACGCCTGCTTCGTGTCGCCCTGGGTGACGGTCTTCACGCCGCCCTGCTCGTCGTAAGTGATCGCGTAGGCGTCGACCGCACTGTCGGGCTTCACCTGGATCGCGCGGCCACGACGGTCGAGCGTCGTCGTCGAGATCTTGTTGCCCTTGGAGCGGAAGGTCATCGTCTGGTCGTCCGGGTCCTCCTCGTCGCCCTGGCTGTAGTCCCAGGTGCCCTCAGGGCCGTTGACGCGCAGCCACACCACGCTCAGCGGATTCTTCGGATCCGTCAGCGACACGGTGCGCGTCCAGGTGGACGTCTTCTCCTTGCCGCCTGGCGTCTTGACCGTCCGCTCCTGCGGGACGATCACCCGGGAGCCCCAGCGCGGATCGGGACCGTTGACCTGGGTGGTCTTCGTGCCGTCCGGGTCGGTGCGCTCGGTGCTGCCATCCAGCAGCGTCTTGGCGACGGTCGTCAGGCCGCCGGGACGCACGATGCGCCGCTGGCGCTCGCCCGTCGGCAGCGTCTCCAGGTGGTAGGTCGTGAGGCGATCGCCGGCGGTGACCTTCACGCTCACGCCGTCGGTTGATTGCGTGCGCTCCAGGGTGGTCGTCACGCCGTCGGCGCTGACGTCCTTCGTGAGGCGGCCCGTCGCGTCATACGTCAACTCCGACGTGCCGCCGCCTGGGGTCTTGAACGTTGCCAGGAGGCCGCCGGCGCCGTGGTAGGTCATCTTCGTGGCCTCGCCCGCGGGGTTTTTGGCCTCGGCGAGCCAGCCGTCGGCGTTGAGCGCCAGCGTCGTGCGCTGCCCGCCCGGGCCGACGATCGCCTCGGCCTTGCCGTCGGCCGAGCGCTCGATCGTGGTGACGTTGCCGTCGCCATCGGTGAGCTTGCTCAGGCCGTGATTGCCGTAGGTGAAGGTGCGCGTCACCGCGCCGCTGAGGCCGTCGCGCGTCTTGAGGTGCCGGCCGTCGGCGTCGAACTCCCAGATCTCGCTGCCGTCGGTCGACGGCACGGCGTAGCCGTCGCGGTCAAAGCCCGGCAGCGGCGGGTCGATCCGGCGGATCTGGTGGCGGCCGTCGGCGTAGATCACGCGGCCGTCGGCGTCGACGTGCAAGCCGCCGTCCGAGGTCTCGATGCACGAGCGCGTCGCCTGTTCACCCTCGGGAGAGAGGCTGTAGCCGCAGGTCCCACGCAGGTGCCCGGCCACATGCTCCAGCCGCCCATCGGCGCGCACCCGCGAGATCAGCGACCCACTCGGGGTGCCGCTCTGGTTATGGCGGATGTAGAGCGAGCCGTCGCGGCCCATCGCCACGTCGACGGGCGCGCCGATGTTGGCGCTCGTCGCGAGCTCGCCGTACTGCGGGATCTCGTACTTGCTCGTGTGGTTGCCGGCCACGCGCTGCAGGCGACCCTGCGGCGTGACCTTCTCGACCACGTTCTCGTTGGGCAGCGCGAAATACAGCGAGCCGTCGTCGCCGAGCGTCATGCCATACGGGATCGCAAACGAGGCGTCGCGCGCCGGCTCGCCGTTGCCGAGGTCCTCGTCCTCGGTCTTGTCTGAGCCGCCACCGGCGACCGTCGCCGTGAGGCCTGCGGCCGTCACTTTGCGCACGCGGGCATGCCAGCCGTTGGAGGCGGTGCCGCGCTCGGTGAAGTAGACGGAGCCGTCGGGCGCGGGCAGGAGGCCGCGGATGCCGCCAAGGCGCGTCTGCGTCGCCGGCTTGTCGTCGGCCCAGACGGCGCTGGGGTCGTCGTTGCCGGCGACGCGCTGGACGCGTCCCTCGGGCGTGATCTTGGAGATCGAGTAGTTGTTGCTGGAGGCGCTGTACGACGACCAGTACACGCTGCCGTCCGGGCCGACCGCCAGGTTGCTGGGCTCGTAGCCGAGCTTGGCCTCCTTGGCGGGCGTGCCGTCCGGGGAGACTGGCGCGATCAGGCCCTCGTACGGGTCCTTCTCACGATCGTGGCGCGCGCCGGCGTAGCGGCTCACCTTGCCGTCGGGGGCGACGCGGAAGATGCCCTTCTCGTTGAAGTTCACGAGCACGAAGAGGGAGCCGTCCGGGCCGCGATCAAAGCCGCCGAGGTAGTCGAGCGTGACGTCTTTGGCGTCTTTGCCTTCGCTGGCCGGGTTGCCGATCCGCGGGCCGGAATAGGCGCCCACCGTCGTGCTGAGCGTCTTGCTCATCGCCCCGCCAGACATCGTCTGGCCGTCGCCCTTGTGGACGACGCCGTTGCCGGGGTCGAAGGCATGATGGCCGCTCAGCGAGAAGCCACCGAGGCCGGCCACGTCGCGGCTGTCCCAGGAGCCGATGTAGCGCGTAATCGTCTGGCCGACTGGGACGCCGCAGAAGAAGTGCGACTCCATGTTGCCGGCGCGGTTGCCGCAGGCGCCGCGGCCGTCGAACACCTCGGTGTCGGAGGGGAACTGGCCGAAGCTGGCGTCGAAGTCCTCCGGCGCGTCGTAGTAGTTGAACTCGTAGATGTAGAGCACGCGGATCGTGGCCTTCAGCCGGCCCTGGACGGCGCGGTCGTAGGCGTCGACGCCGTTCCACGAGACGGTGTGGGTGAGGTTCGGCTTGATCGCGGGCAGGGTGCCGCACGTCTGCGTGCCGGTCGTCGGGTAGGCCGGATCGCACCAGCGGTGCTCGGTCTTCTTGCCGCCGATCGTGACCTCGAGCTGCACGCCCTTGAGCCGGTCCGGAATTACCGCCGGAGTGATCGGGATCTCGAGCTTGTCGTCGACCTTCCAGCCGGGGGTGCGGTCGGAGGTGTAGGTCAGCGTCTGGTCGGTGCCCACGAGCGGGATGTGTTCGCCGAGGGTCTGCGTCTCACAGCCGATGATCGAGCCCTGGGCCTTACACGGGTCGTTGGGGTCCTGCCACTCAAACTCCTTGAGCTTCGGCGGCTTGGCACCCGGCGGCGGGCCGTACGGCCAGTTGTGGTCCCACGGGGTGAAGTGATCCAGCGGCACACGCCACAGCTCTTCGCCCACGTCGTAGCGCTGGGCGATGGCGCGGCGCTCGTCATCGGTGATGCCGAGCTTCGTGAGCGCGTCGCCGGTGTCGGCGTTGCCGTCGCCGGTCACGTCGATGCCCGCGATGCCGTCGCTCTCGCTGACGACCTTGAGCACCTTGCCGTTCGGCCCGGCCTTCCACTGGCCGTCGGCGCGGTCGTAGTAGCCGGTCGGGACGACGCCGCCGACGGGCGCGCCCGTGAAGTTCTCCAGGTAATTGAGGACGGGACGGTCGAAGTCGACCCGCGTGGCTTTGGCTTTCAGGGCCTCATCGATCGAGTACTCGGCGGCGTAGGTGTAGCCGGTGGTGCTCGGGAGCGTGCCGGGCATAGCGCTGTCGCCGTCGTTGCCCTGGGTGAACTCGGTGACGCGCACCTCGAGCTTCTCGACGGGCTTCTTGGAGCCGTCCGGAAGGGTCATCGTGGCCTTGGTGCCGTCGGTAAAGAAGAGCAGCGATTGGCGCTTGCCGTCGGCGTCCTGCGTCGGGGTGCTGTCGGCGATCTGGATCGGCGCGGTGCTGTCCGGGTCGATCTCGGTGACCTCGGCGTCGACGGGGACCATCGCCACGTCGCTCTGCACGTCGTAGTCCTGCCAATTGGGATCGAGCGTGCGCTGGACGGTCAGGAAGCCCGCCTTCTCGAAGACGATCGTGAGGTTCGCGCCGTTGATGGCGAGGTCGTACCCGCCGTCGGCCCTTGACTCGGTGTAGCCGAATTCGGGGTGGTCGAGCACGGTGACCTGCGCGCCCGCGAGCGCCCTGCCGTCACGGTCGACGACCTTGCCCTTGATCACGGCGACGCGGGCCTCGTCGATCGTGCCGGCCTTCACGCCGCGCTGCACGGGGTTGTCGCCGGAGTACAGGAAGCGGGTCGCGTCGTAGACGGAGGTCGCGGCGTCCTCGTTGAGCTTGGGCGCCGTGTCGACCGGGTTCGGGATCGGTCCGGGGCCCGGTCCGGGTGGCGGGTTCTCGCCGGGTTTGTCTCCCGGCTGCTCGCCTGGGCGGTCCGGTCCGGGCGGGAGGTCCTCATTGCCGGGGGCTGGTCGAGACGGCGGGTTGCCGATGGGACTGCTTTGACCGGTCGACGGCGCGGCCGCCCCGATCGTGACCTTCGCCGTGGCGCAGTTGTTGCGCTCGCTGGCCTCCTTGAGTTTCTTGCCGGCGTCGGCGCAGACGATCACGCGGTACTTGCCGGGCTTCACGGTCCTCGGGATCGCGAGCTTGACGCTGGCCTTGGCGTTGCGCCGGGCCGCGAGCGCCTTGGCCTTGGGCTTGCCGAGCGTCACGTCGGACTTGCTCACCTTCGCGTCCTTGGAGAGCACGACCGTCACCGTCGAGGCTTTGGCGGCGCCGGCACCGGTGTTCTTCAGCGTCCAGGCGGCGGTGAGGGTGCTGCCGGCGGAGACCTGGGCGGGCGAGGGTTTGAGCTTCCCGATCCGCAGATCGGGTCGTGCAGCGGCGGCGGCCTGGGTGGGGGCGGCGGCCGTGATGGCGAGCAAGGTGGTGGCCGCGAGGGCGGAGAACGAGCGCATGCTCCGCATCCTGCGGCTGGCCCTCGAATCTCACATCGGGGAGGTCCCCCAATCTTCGCCCCCAAACTCTTGGTGTGGGGGGTCGTTGGGGGGCCTGGGGGTTGGGGCTCACGCGCGTGGACCGGGAGCCGGTCTATCCACAGGGCGCACCGCGGGTCGCGCTTTCTGGGCGGCTGGCCGTGGCCTTGGCGCGCCGCCGCGCCTAGGTTTCGAGGCCGGATGAAGCCTGCGCCCCCGCAATCGGTGAACTCCTTCGTCGGGTCGGGCGCGCATGACCTGATCGAGGCGCTCATCGAGTCCGTCGACGACGCGATCTACCTTGTCGACCCCGACGGGCGCGTGAAGTTCCTCAACCCGGCGGCGCTGCGGATCCTGGGCTACGACCACCCGGACGAGCTGATCGGCAAGGTCAGTCATCCGACGATCCACTACCAGCGCCGCGACGGCTCGCACTTCCCGGCGGAGGAGTGCCCGATGCTGCGGCCGCGCGCGACCGGCGAGACCGTTCGCGAGGAGCTCGACTGGTTCACCCGCAAGGACGGCCGCATGGTGCCCGTCGCCTACTCGTCGGCGCCGCTGGCGACCGATCAGGGCCGCGGCGCGGTGGTCGTGTTCCGCGACGTGAGCGACCGGCTCGCCTCCGAGGAGATCAAGCGCCGCGAGGCCGCCGAGCGCGCACGGGCCGAGGAGCTGCAGGCCTCGCGGGCCCGCATTCTCACCGCGATGGACGCTGAGCGCCGCCGCCTGGGCCGCGACCTCCACGACGGCGCCCAGCAGCGACTGCTCCACGCGCTGATGCTGCTGCAGGACGGCAAGTGGAAGAGCGAGGATCCGTCGGCGCGGGAGGCCGCCTGCGCGGCGGCGATCGGCGAGATCCGCGGCGCGATGGAGGATCTGCGCGACCTCGCCGCCGGCATCCACCCGGCGATCCTCACCACTCGCGGGCTGGGCGCGGCGGTCGAGTCCGTCACCGCGCGAGTTCCGCTGCAGGTCGACGTGAGCATCCCCCGCGAGCGATTCCCCGAGCCGGTCGAGGTTGCCGCCTACTTCGTGGTGACGGAGGCCCTAGCGAACGTGATCAAGCACGCCGCTGGCGCCACGCATGCCCGCGTGGAGGTGGTCGCCTCACCGGGCACGATGCGGCTCGTCGTGGCCGACGACGGCGCCGGCGGCGCGGTCGCCGTGCCCGGCCACGGCCTCGGAGGCCTCGAAGACCGCGTCGCCGCGCTCGGCGGAGCGTTTGACGTCCTCAGCGCCAAGGGCGAGGGCACGCAGATCGTGGTGGAGCTGCCGCTCGGCGGGTGAGTTCAGCCGGCCGTAGCCGCTGCGCGCTCGGCGGCCGTCTCGCGCGGCGGCAACGGCGCGAACTCGCCATTGGGCCCGTCGTAGCCCGGCCCCTCTTCGGTGTACATGTCGCGCACGTCGACGTCGACGCCGCAGGCGTCGCAGCGCAGGTGGCGCTTGTCGATCTCGGTGCCGCAGGCGCGGTGCTTGAAGAGGCGGGCGGTGCCGCCGGGCGGGGGCGCGTGGCGATCGCCGAAGTCGGCCATGGCCATGATCACGGGGTAGAGGTCGCGGCCGCGTGAGGTGAGGCGGTATTCGTAGCGCGGCGGGCGCTCGGAGTACTGCACGCGCCTCAGAATGCCCTGCTCGACGAGCTTGGTCAGCCGGGCCGAGAGCACGTTGCGCGAGATGCCCAGGCGACTCTGGAACTCGTCGAAGCGCCTGATCCCGAGGAACGCCTCGCGGACGACCAGCAGCGACCACCGCTCCCCGACGACCTCGAGGGTGCGGGCGACCGAGCAGTTCTGGTCGGCGAAGTCGTTGTCGAGCGGCATGCGAAACGGACGTTAGCACGAGCGAGTTGCATGAAAGGACGCACTTCGGCTATAAGTCCGTCCCATGATGCAACGCACTAGGCGGAATCTCGGTGAGCGTCGGATTACCAGCGCCCTGACCCTGGTAATCCGACGCTCACGCCAGCGCGCGGCTGATCACAACGGAGTCTCCCTATGACCACGACTGACACCGCCGCCAAGCTCGGCATCGACGAGGCGTCGACGCCCGATCCCGCCACCGGGCACCTTGCCGTCGGCGCGCATTGGACCGGCTTCGGTGGCGCGTTCGGCGGTCTGATGGTCGGCGCCGCCGCCCGCTCGATGCAACAGCTCGTCCCTGAGGGGCGGCCGCTGCGCTCGATCCACGCCGACCTGCTCGGCGCGGTGCAGCCAGGAATCCTGGAGTTCGACCCGTCGGTCGATCGCGCCGGCCGCAGCGTGAGCTTCGCCAGTACGGCAGGCAACCAGGCTGGCCGTGACCGCATCGTTGCGACGGCCGTGTTCGGCGACACCGCGGCCGGCCCGGTCTACGGGCCGGCCGCGCGCGGCGCGATGCCGAACGCGCCGAGGGTCGATGAGGTCGAGACCTGGGACCAGGGGCATACCCCAGCGCTGCGCATGGTCGAGTACCGCCCCGCCAGCGCGACCCTGCCGCTACAGGGCGGCGCCGACGCGGACTTCCTGGTCTGGATCCGCGTCGCGGGCGACGACACGCCGATCGACGCCACCCGCGCCCTGGCCCTGCTCGACGCCCCCGCGCCGGGCCTCTACGCGACCGTCACCACGCCGTTTCCGATCCCGACCGTCGAGTTCACCGCGCACCTGCTGCCCGCGATCGAGACGACCACCACCGCCTGGGCCCTGGCCCGTATGCAGACGGTGGTCGCCGCCGAGGGCTACTCGATCGACGACTGCGAACTGTGGAACGAAAACGGCCAACTCATCGCGCTGGCCCGCCAGCTGCGCCGAGCGATCGTCGCCTGAACGCGGCGTTGGCGCGTTGCCGATCCAGCGTTCGTCCAGGCGGAGCAGGGGCCGGACGCCACCGTTCAGAACTTCTGTAGCGACCGTCACATTGCGTCCGTCGCTGCGGCGACGGACGCCCGACCCCTCCGGCTGGAGGGTGAATGCATGCTCTCGCCAACTCGACTCGCCCACTCCACGCCGACGCCCGCCAACACGCACTTTCACGTGCGCCTGCAGCTGCGGGTGAGCCGGCGCCACCTGCCCTACCTGCGGCCCGTCGTGGTCCTCACGACCCGCAGCGGCGCGCGCCTCTAAGCGCCGAACGTGTCGATTCCGGGGCCAGAACCCGGAATACTCACGTTCGGCCCCGATCGGCGCCTTAGCCGTGAATGAGCCAGCCGTCGGCGGCGCGTGCGGCCTCGACGATGGCTTCGGAGAACGTCGGGTGGCCGTGCACGATCCGCGCGACCTCCTGGATGCCGCCCTCGAGCTCGCGGGCGTTGACGAGCTCCTGGATCAGCTCGGTGGCCTTGGGGCCGACGACGTGGCCGCCGAGGATCTCGCCGTACTTGCCGTCGGCGATCACCTTCACGGTGCCGGTCGCGCCGTAGACGAGCGGGGCGCCAACGGCGCCGTAGGGCACCTTGCCGACCTTCACGTCGAAGCCGAGCTCCTTGGCCTGGGCCTCGGTGTAGCCGAAGCTCGCCACGTTGGGTTCGCAGAACGTCGCGCGCGGGATGAACGGGTGGTCGATCCCGTGGACCTTGTTGCCCGCGATGGTCTCGACGGCGATGATGCCCTCCTCCATCGACTTGTGCGCGAGCGCGGGGCCGGGGGTGAGGTCGCCGATGGCGTAGATCTTCGGGTTGCTCGTCTTCAGCAGCCCGTCGACCTTGATCAGGCCGTTCTCCAGCAGCTCGATGCCGGCGGCGTCGAGGCCCAGGGCGTCGACGTCCGGGCGGCGGCCGGTCGCGACGACGAGGAAGTCGACGGAGCGCTCCTCGCCACCGGCCGTGAAGGTGACCTTGTCTCCGGACTCCGAGACGTTCTCGGCGAACGTCTTCGTGAGCACCTCGATGCCCTGCTTCTTGAAGCCGCGGGCAGCGACGCGGGAGATGTCGGCGTCCTCGCCGGGCAGCACGCGATCGAGGCCCTCGAGGAGGACGACCTGCGAGCCCAGGCGGGCGTAGGCGGAGGCGATTTCCGAGCCGGAAGCACCGGCGCCGACGACGGCGAGCGACTCAGGCAGCTCGGGCAGCGCCCAGGCCTCTTCGGTGCCGATCACGCGGGCGCCGTAGGCGATGCCCGGGATGGCGCGCGGCACGGAGCCGGCGGCGAGCAGGATGGCCTTGGTGGCCTCGAGCGTGCCGTAGCCCTCGACGCTGACGGTGCCGTCGGCCAGCAGCGTGCCGACGCCCTCGATCACCTCGACCTTGTTCTTCTTCATCAGGCCACTCACGCCACCGGTGAGCGTGGAGATGATCTTCTTGCGGCGGTCGCTGATGGCCGTCCAGTCGACGGTCGGCTCGCTCACGCCGATGCCGAACTCGCTCGCCTCACGGACCTCGCTGAGCACGTCGGCGGAGCGCAGCACGGCCTTCGCCGGGATGCAGGCGACGTTCAGGCAGCGACCACCGATGTCTCCCTTCTCGATGACCGCGGTCTTCAGTCCAAGTTGTGCGGCTCGGATGGCGGAGACGTAGCCGCCGGGACCCGAGCCGACGATGACGAGATCGAAGGTGTGGTCGGCCATGATTTTGAACCTACTAGGAGCGGTCGGTGGGATTGGAGGCCTCCGCGCCGGACGGATCCGGCTCGGGGGAGACGCGCGGCGTCTGCGCCCGCGCGAGCACGCGGACAAGCTTGTAGAAGAGCGCGCCGGTGATGAGCAGGATCGCCAGCGTGAGGGCGGCGCCTCGCAGCGTCTGGGCGATGATCAGCCCTACGAAGCAGGCTAGGGCCGTCACGCCGAGCAGCGCCTGGAGCAGCAGCAGCGCCCACGCTTTGAGGCGCCAGACGAAGAACGCCAGGCCGACGGCGGCGATGCCGAAGGCGACTTGGCCGGCGGTCGCCTCGTCGGTCTGGAGGGCGCGGCGCGGCTGGTAGCCGATCGCCAGCATGAGCAGGTTCGTCAGCCCGATCGCGGCGAGGAGGATCGCGGCGATCGCGGCGGCGGCGGGTCGCTCGCCGGGCTCAAAGGGCTTGAGGTCGGCGCGGACGGCCGCGTTCTGCTCCTCAGAAGTCTTGCGCCGCGGGCGGTCCTTGATCGCTGCCTTCAGCTGCGCTGCGGCCGCCCTCGGATCGTCGGCCTCGGCGATCGCGCGGACGACGACGATCCGTTCAGCGCCGCTGGCCAGGGTGCGGTTGACGGTCTCTGCGTCGATGCCGCCGATCGCAAACCACGGCAGCTTCGCTTCGAGGGAGGCATGGTGCACGTAGCGGTAGCCGGTGGCGGGCCGGCCGGGCTTGGTCGGCGTCACGTGGACGGGCCCGACGCCGGCGTAGTCGGCGCCGTCTTTGGCGGCCTGGGCGAGCTGCTCGGCCGAGTGCGTCGACACCCCGACGAGCGCCGACGGGCCAGCCACGCGGCGGGCCTCAGCGACGGAGACGTCGTCCTGGCCGACGTGCACGCCGTCGGCGCCGATCGGCTCGACGAGATCCGGACGGTCGTTGATGAAGAACATCACGCGGCGGTCGTGGCAGAGGCGCGCGAGCCGCTCGCCGGTCGCGATCAGCTCCTCGTCGCTGGCGCCCTTGGCGCGCAGCTGCACGATGTCGACGCCGCCCTCAATGGCCGCCAAAACGGTCTGCTCAAGGTCCTTGCCGGGGACCGGTCCGATGACCAGATACAGGTCGGACTCCAGCAGCCGGATGCGGCGGGCTGCGAGGACCCTGCGGGGATCGGGAACGAGGTCGTCGGCGCTGGCGCCGGAGCCATCCGCGTTGCGCGAAGCCTCGGGGCCTTCGTCGGCGGATGATGAGGCGACTGCGGGCGTGCGTGGCACGGTGGCTCAGCTTGTCACACGCCTACCTTCTAGAGTCGCCACGGTCGTGTCTGCCGCCTCATCTTCTTCGCAGGTCGTCGTCGTCGGCGGCGGAATCATCGGGCTCTCCGTCGCCTGGCGGGTCGCGCAAACGGGCGCCGATGTGGTCCTCTACGAGCGCGCCGCATTCGCCGGCGAGGCGTCTCGCGTGGCCGCGGGCATGCTCGCGCCCGTCAGTGAGGCCGATCCTGCCGAGCGCACGCTGCTGCACCTCGGGCTCGAGTCGGCCGCCGCCTGGCCGGCCTTCGCCGCCGAGCTGGAGGTCGCGGCCGGCCTCGACGCGGGGACGCTGCTCCGCACCGACGGCACGTTGCTCGTCGCCCGTGACGCCGACGAGGGCCGTTGGCTCAGCCGCGAGGCCGAGCTGCGTGAGGAGCTTGGCCTGGACTGCGAGCTGCTTACGCCCACCCAGGCGCGGCGACTCGAGCCCGACCTGGCGCCTGGCCTGCGTGGCGCGCTCTCGGCGCCCGGCGACCAGTCCGTCGACCCGCGGCAGATCGGGCAGGCACTCGAGGTCGCGTGCCTGCGCGCCGGCGCGAGGCTCCACGTCGGCCATGAACTCTCCGGCATGGACGACCCGCGGATCGCCGACGCGGAGCGCGTGATCATCTGCAGTGGCGCGTGGCCGTTTCCCGGCGCCGACTCAGGGCCCGTCCGGACCCACCCGGTGAAGGGCCAGCTCCTCATCCTGCGCGACCCAGCCCACGACGAGGCGAGCACCGGCGAGCCGATCGTCACGCGGACGCTGCGCGCGCAGACGGTCTACGTCGTTCCGCGCGGCGACGGGCGCTACATCGTGGGCGCGACGATGGAGCACCGCGGCTATGACCGGACGGTCACCGCCTGGGCCGTCCACGACCTGCTCCGCGAACTCTTCGAGGTGGTTCCCGCCGCCCGCGAGTGGGTGCTGGAGGAGACGCTTGTTGGTCTGCGCCCCGCCACCGGCTCCGGCGACCCGGTGATCGGCCCCGCGCCGGGCGACCCCGACGGCGACGCGGCCCGCGTGCTCTACGCCGTCGGGCACTACCGCGGCGGCGTGCTGCTGGCCCCGGTGACGGCCTCGCGCATCGCGGCGTACTTCGCCGGCTGACGGGCCGGCCCCGAAAACACCGAGGGCCCCGCATCGCTGCAGGGCCCTCGGGTGGTTCCGTGTGTGGGCGGGGTTGGCTGAGCAGGAGGACCGCTCAGCCACCGATCCGCGCTGCTAGTAGCTGACGGGCGCCGGGGGCGACTCCGTGAGCGTGAACCCGTTGCCGCCGGCGCTGACGAGCGCGCTCAGCAGCGGGCCGTAGGCGCCGCAGTTCACGAGCGGCGGGATCGTTGCCGTCGTGCTGGAGGTGAGCTTGCCGGTGCCCAGCGCCGAGACGGGCCCGTCGTACCGGATCGGGATCTGCAGCGAGCGCTCCGTCTGGCAGTTCGTGCCGAACGTGACGCCGACGGCACCCAGCGACTCGATCCGCAGGTACATCGGGGCGGTGCCGGCCAGGTGCAGGTAGCCGTTGTCATCGAGGTTGACGGAGCCCACGATCGGGCCCGTCGGAACCAGCGTGATCGCCGTCTTGATCTTGATCCCGAGGATGTCGATCGTCGTGAAGAACGGCGGGATGTTGGCCTGGCCGCTCAGCTTCTGCGTCGTCAGGTTCGTCGTGCCGTTGAACTTCGACGTCGTCGGCAGGGCCAGCGTCTGGTTCAGCGTGGCGAGGCGAACGGAGCCAGTCAGGTTCCAGTTGTCGAGGTTGACGACGAAGTCGCCACCCGGCGCATCGGCCGTGGAGACCGGATCGGGCTTGCCGTTGATGCAGTTGCCAGCCTGCGAGCGACCGGCGAACCGGTCAGCAGCCCAAGCCATCACCGAGGGTGCGGCCTGGAACAGGCTGGTGAGGTGCTCCGACGGGTAGAGGTCGAACTTCACGTTCGTGCCCTTCGCGCACCACGCCTTCTTCAGCGCGTAGGCCTGGCTGAGCGGGAGGAACTCGTCGGCCTGGCCGTGCCACTGGTAGACCGGCGTGTTGATCTTCTTGGTGCCGAGCGTCTGGGCGTTCAGCGTCGCCGCGACCGACGGGATCTGCAGGAGCTGATCGAGCGTCTGGTTGTTCTTCGTGAACTGGCTGATGTTCGCGTTGCGGTACTTGTTGAGCAGCTTGAAGACGCAGCCGTTGGTCAGGGCGTCGGTCTTCGCGGCCTGGCCGGCAGCGCTGGCGAGGTCGTTGAACGGGATCCCCTGCGGGTACTCGGTCGAGAGACCGATCACACCGCCGAGCAGGAACGACGCACCCTCGGCGCCGTTGAGCGCCTTGGCGCTGGCGACGAAATCACCGGGCACGCCACCAGCAGCGACGCCGGCAAGGTTGAGGTCCGGGTAGTACGTCGGAGCGAGTTCGCCCGCCCAGCCGGCCGACTGGCCGCCCTGGGAGAAGCCCCAGATCACGTTCTTGCCGCTGGGGTAGTTCTTCACCGTTGCCGGCGGGAGCTGCTTGGCCGCGCGGATCGAGTCGAGGACGGCCTGGCCCTGCGACTTGCCCGAGAGGTAGCTCGGGGTGGTGCCGGTGGTGTAGCCCGCGTAATCGGTCGCGATCACGGCGTAGCCCTTGGAGAGGGCGGCGATCAGGTTCGGTGACTCGTACTCGGTGCCGCCGTTGCTGTTGAGCAGCTGCTTCGACGGGGCGCACTGCTTGGCGAGTCCCTGGGTGCCGAAGGCGTAGGCGATGTTGTTGCCGGCGTAGCCGGAGCGCGGCACGAGGACCGTGCCCGTCACAAAGTTGGAGTTGCCCGCCGAGTCGCGCGAGCGGTAGAGGATGTTCCAGGTGTTGATCGGCGGCTGGCCGGCGCCGAGCTTGAGCGTGGCCGGGCGGTAGGAGATGAGCTCGCCAGCCGGGCCGGCGGCCGGCACGTTGGTCGGCGGCGTGTAGAACGCGTCGGTGGACGGGCCGACCACGGGCGCTGCAGAGGCGCTCGAGGCAAGACCCAACGCGACGAGCGCCGTCACCGAGGCGCTCGCGAGTCGCGAGGACATGGACATGAGGACAGAGACCTTTCGGGGGTTGTGCCGGGGAGCACAGACGGACCACCAGAAATTAGAACGGCGTTCCGGTAACGGCGAGTTCTGGGAGTGTTCGGGCGCACAGACGCTCAAACGGGGGACAGTCACCGGAGGCGCGCGGCGGCGAACGTGTCGTTTTGGGGGCTCTGGGCCCCAAATAGTCATGTTCGCCGATTGGGTGCCGCGTACCGCTGGAATCGACGGCGCTGTCGGTCGGGTTGCGTCGCCGCTGGCGACCCGCCAGAGTCGCGAGCGATGGTGCTTCTCGCCGCTGCTCGCCGCCTCCTGATCGGAATGGCCTTGGTGGTGGTCGGGCTGATGGCGTCGACGCCGGCCGCTCAGGCCGCACCGGTCGCGCTCACCAAGAGCGACGTCCCCGGCGCAAAGCGAGCACCGGCCAGCGCCAACACCCTCCGCGGCGCGCTGCAGGCGTCGATGCGCGGCGGCCCGCGCAGCGCCGTTGGCCGGGCTCCCGCGGCGGCCGCGGCCTACAAGGTGGGAGCCACGCGCGTGCTCACCGGCAGCGTCCAGCTCCGCAGCGAGGGCAGTGCCAAAGCGGTCGCCCGCGCCGCCGGCAAGCGCACGGCCGTCGCCAGCAAGCGCAGTACGGCGACGGCGAGCGTGCAGGTCGGGCGACTCGTGGGGTTTGTGTCGGTGCAGGTGGGCGCGAAGGACCGGGGCGTCCGGGCCGCGGCCGACGCCTACGCCGCAGCCCTTCAGGCGCGGCTTGTTGCCGCCGGTGAGACGGTCGCCGATCAGCTCGCCGAGGACGGGACCTACTCCAAGGCGCAGGCCCTCGCCCTCTTCCAGATCGCCTACGGCGGCATGCCCGGCGCGAACGTGCCCGCCGGCGAGCGGGGCCGCCTCGACGACGGCACCCTCGCCGGATCGCGCGTCTTCCGCCTGCTCGATCAGCTCACGCCCGCCCAGCGCGCCGCGTTCAGCGCCGCGATCGAGGGTGGCGAGCCGGTGGCGACCACCGCGCGGCGCCGTGGTCGCGGAGCGCGCCTGGCGCCCAAGCCGAAGCCAGGTGCGGTCACGCTGACGCCCGACGCCAAATGGCAGGCCGTCGCCGAGCAGTTCGTCGCGATCTACTCCAGCGGCGGCTTCCTCAGTCGCTCGCTGGGATTCCCGGTGAAGGTCTACCGGTCGAAGGCATCCATCCAAGCGACCGCCGACGCGTTCCCTGTAGATGCCGCCGGCAACCTGCAGACGGTCAACCCGAACCGTTGCCGGATCCGGCTCGACGCGCAGTTCTACTCGCGCCCGGCGTCCTTCCAGCGGTGGGTGATCGCCCACGAGGTCTTCCACTGCTTTGAGTTCTCGATCACCACGAACTGGGGCGGCTCGGCCCGCGACTGGGTGATCGAGGGGATGGCGAGCTGGGCGGCGACGCAGGTCACCGTCGATACGTCGTCGGAATCGGAGGTCTACTTTGCGAGCTACCTCGCGCACCCCGGCCGGCCGCTGTTCGACAAGTCCTACGCCGCCACGGGCTTCTGGGGGCACGTCAACGAGCGCAACGGCAACCTCTGGCCGAAGGTGGTGGCGACGCTCCAAAGCGGAGACCACGCGGCCACGTTCCAGACGGCCGGCGGCTCAACCGATCCCGCCCGCTTGACGGAGGCCTCGCGCTACCTGCGCAACCCCGGCGCCGGCGCGGCATGGAACACCTCGCAGCCAAACCTGATCCCGGCGGTCAGTCTCGCGTCGCCCCGTGCCGTGACGTCCGCGGCGACGGCGACGCTGCCGACACCGGCCTACACGCAGAAGCTCGTCAACGTGCTCCCGACGCCCAAGACGCCGGTCGTCGAGATCACCCGCGCCTCCGGCAACGTGCGCTACACCGACGGCGTCGCCGACTACCCGGACGCCGCCACGATGTACTTCTGCGTCGGCGCCGCCTGCGAGTGCCCGCCGGACGAGGTCGCCTCGCTGCCGGCCGGCCTGGTGACGGTCGGCAAGCTCACGGCCGCGATCGCTGGCGAGACGAGCGGTGGGCTCGTGGTCGTGCGGCGCCACTCGATGAAGGAGTACTGCTCGAAGGACAAGACGCCGCCGAAGGTCGGCAGCGGCGGCCCGGGTGGCTCCAACGGTGATCCGCACCTCACCTCGCTCGACGGCCTGCGCTTCGACTTCCAGGCGGCCGGCGAGTTCACGCTCGCCCGCTCCGGCGCCGACCTGGAGATCCAGGCCCGCCAGGAGCCGTGGAAGCTCGGCAAGACCGTCATCCGGACGGTCACCATCAACACGCAGTTCGGCGTCCGCGTCGGCGCCGGCCGGGCCACGCTGCACCCGGGCGCCACGCCCCAGCTGCGCGTCGAGGGCGGCCCGCCGCAGACGCTCGCCGCCGGAGGCCAGATTGCGATCGGATCCGGCCGGGCCACGAGCGACGGCGAGCAGCTCACCATCACCTGGCCGGACGGCTCCACGGCGACGGTCTGGTCGGTCGGCACGTGGGGACTAGCGATCTCGATCGATCTCGCGGGCGGGCGCTCGGGCAACACCACCGGGCTCCTTGGCAACTTCGACGGATCCCCCTACGACGACCTGCGGACCCGCGCCGGGAAGGTCACGAGCTTCAAAGCAGCGGCCGCGCTCTGGCCGGGCGTGGAGCGCGTCAGCATCGACGATCCGACGGATCCCGCGTTTGCCGACAAGCTCTACGACGTCGTCGGTGATTCGTGGCGGATTGCCCAGAAGGCGTCGCTGCTGGACTACGCCAAGGGCGAGACCACGAAGACGTTCACCGACCAGTCGATTCCGCGCAAGCTCGTGGAGGCCGACGACCTCTCGGAGGAGCGCCGCAGCAGCGCAGAGAAGCTCTGCCGGGATGCCGGCGTGACGGCTCCTGCGGCGCTGCAGGACTGCATCCTCGACGTCGGCTTGACCGGCCAGGCGGGGTTCGCCGTTGCGGCCGCGAAGGAGGAGGCGCTCACGTCGATCGCCTGGACTCGACTGTCGGCCGGCGCCACCCGCTTTGGCCCGGTGAGCCTCGCGCGCACGGGCGACGGGACCCTGCAGCTGGTCTGGAGCGACAAGGACGCCGCCGGCAAGTACCGGGTCGTCTCGGCAGGGCTTCCGGCGGCCGGCGGCGAGCGAGGCCCGGTGACGGTCGCCCCGTTCGACACCACGCCCTTTGCCTTCACCGCGCCCGATGGTGGCCTGCGCGTCGTCGGCTCGGTGCTCGATGGCGGGCCGCCCGTCACCGAGGGCATCGTGCAGTTCGCGGCGGGAGCGCCGTTTGAGAGCTGGTCGGCGCTGCCGTCGGTCGTCTCGCCGGGGGCCTACGTGGGCGAGCCGATGGCGATGTTCGTCGGCGACACGATGCTCACCGTCAGCGGGCTCAACGGCGGCGGCAAGGTGTTCCGCAATACCGGGACGGGCGCGGGTGGCGGCGAGCCGCTCAACGGGGCGCTCTCGGCGGATTGCTACGCGATGAAGCCGGCGATCGCCTCGAGCGCCGGGGAGACGTTCGCGGCGTTCTGGCAGTGGGACTGCCCGCAGACGGGGCTGTTCGTCGCGTCGATCGATCCGGCGACCGGCAAGCCCGGCGACGAGATCCCGGTGCCGCAGTCCGTCTGGAATGGCTCCGTCGGCTCGACCGCCTGGGACTCGCCCGGTCTGGATCGGCTGTCGCTCGCGGCGCGGCCAGGCGGCGGCGTCTACTTGGCCTACGCGCGACAGGACGGCGATCTGTGGTCGGTGCTCCTGTGGCGGGTTGGTTCTCCGACGCCGATGACGGTCGCCAGCGGCCTGGCGCAGCGCCCCGACGCGTTGCAGGTCAGCGCCGAGCCGTCGACCGGGCACCTGTGGGTTGCCTACGAGTCCCAGGACACCGCGTTTGGGAAGGGTCGCCTGGCCGTCCGCCGGACGAACCAGGCGACCGACGGCTGGGCTGGCAGCGCGCGCCAGCTGGCCTTCCCGGCCGACGGCGATGCGCGCGCGGCGCCCTACCACCCGTGGGATGTCCTCGCTCGCGACGGCGCCCTCGACGTTGTCGCCGGCTACCCCGCCACGAGCGAGTACCCGGGCGCCCTGTGGCGTGGGGTGCTCGTCGGCTGAGGGTGGCCAGGTCGCGCGGCGACGCGACCGAGCTTCGGACCGCGGGACCGCAACTTCGTGAGGGTTGGCGCGTTTGTAGTCGGCATGAGACGTTTCGCATCGCCACTCCTCGTGGGAACGATCGGGCTCGCGGCAGCGGCTCCGTTCGCCGCGGCCGCGCCGCTGCCGACGCCCCCTCCCGCCACGACGCCCACGCCGGTCGTGCGTCTGCCCGAGGGTGCAGTGGGCGAATTCTCGGTCCCGGAGGACGCTCGGTACTACTCCGACCTGCTCAATCTCTTCGCGCAGCGCCCGCTCGTCCTGGCGGACGGCGCCTTCGGCTGGGGCTACTCGCGCCAGCGGACGGCCGACGACGCACGCGCGCTCGGCCTGGTGACCGCGGCGCCCGCCGCGCCTGGGCCGGGCGTCCCCCCGACGCAGCTGACATATGGGACCTTCGCGGGCACGACGGCGCTGCGCGCTCAGGACGTCTATTTCCGCGAGCTGCCGTCCGCAGCGGCCGATGGCGGCACGTGGATCGCGGACACGACGCTCACTCCTCGTCCCGCGCGTACGCGGTTGCTGCTGGTCAACGACCGGGCTGAGGTGATCCGCCGCATCGCGCTCCCGAAGGACGTGAGTGTGAGGGCTATCGTGCCGACGACGCGTGGGCTGCGCGTCGTCGGCGTCCAAGCTCCGCGCAAGGTCCGTGGTGCCAAGTCCAGGGTCGTGATCAGCGGTCCTGGGGTGCGCAGCTGGACGAGGGATCCCTATCTGACGCCGGATGCGCAGGTGGTCAGTGCACCCCTTGCCGACGGGTCGCTGCTGGTCTCAGGAGCGAGTCGGGCCAAGGGCGGTTTGCCCGATCCAGTGCTCCGAGTCTCTCCGGGGGGTCGTATCTCGCGCTTGGCCGATCGCCGGAAGCCAGACGCCACCGTCGGAACGCGAGAGGCTGGAATTGCCCAGACCTCGCTCGGCGCGGTCATGGTCGAGACGTCGGCGGTGCAGCTGCCGGCCGCTGACGTCAAAGACGCCGTCGTGGTCCGCGGCTCGCAGGGCCAGGTCGTGGCTCGCCGCCTTCTCCGGGATCTCGATTTCGGATTCCCAGCTGTTTGTCGGGCCGAAGGGGCTCATCGCCGGGTCGCTGGGGTGATGGCAGGCCCAGATGGTCTGCCGGTGCTTGACGTTCGCTGTGTGGGGAACGACGCCCGGTACGAGGGTGCACCGACGTACCGCCATTTCCCGCCGACGGCCACGCGGGCCCTCGTTGGCCTGGGGCCGGACCTGCGCTCCCGGTGGACGCTGGACGCGACTTCGGTGCTCGGCCAAGACGGCAACATGTTGTCCGCCTGCACACACGATCTGGTCGGCGCGGATGGCCGCCTCTGGTCGCTGTCGTGTGGCACGAGGTTCATCGCCGTCGACGTTCCGGGCGCGACGATGTCGTCCGGCAAGCTCGTGAGCAGCAGGCGTGACGGCAAGCTCGGCGTGACCGCGCGGATTTCGTGCCGGGCGCCGTGGGGAGCGCGGTGCTCGGGCACGGCGACGGCCACGGTTGGCGGCGTGGTAGTCGGAACGGCGAAGTACACCGTCGCGGGCGGCCCAGGTCGGGCCGCCGGCATCCTCGACCGGCACATTGCGACCACCTCGCCGGTCAAGGGCAAGTTCTCGATCGCTCTGGAGCCCCGAAGCTAGCTGGCTGCGTCATGCCGGTGACCGGCGTCGCCGCGTGCTCGGTCGCGCGGCGACGCCGTAGGCTTGGCGGTGAATGTCTGGCGTCATCACCGTCAACGGCGCGCCGCGCGAGGATCTGCCGTCGGGCCTGAGCGTCGCTGCGCTCGTCGAGGCCCACGGCCTGCCGGCTGAGGGCCGCGGGGTCGCTGTGGCCGTCGACGGCGAGGTGGTGCCGCGCGGGCAGTGGGACGCGCACACGATCGAGGCCGGGGCCGAGGTCGAGCTCGTCCAGGCGATCCAGGGCGGATGACGCGATGACCCAGACCGACCCAGGCCACGAGCCCGCCCGCGCCGACGTGGCCCCGGCGATCCCGCCGCTGGAGATCGCCGGTGAGCTGCTGGCGTCCCGGCTGATTCTGGGGACGGGTGGCTTTGATCGCATGGACGAGCTTGCTGCGGCCTGCGCCGTCAGTGGGACGTCGATGGTGACGGTCGCGATGCGGCGCGTCGACCCGTCGCAGCAGGGCTCACTGATCGACACGCTCGACCGCGCGGGCGTTCGCCTGCTGCCGAACACGGCAGGCTGCTTCACCGCTCGTGAGGCCGTCCGCACGGCAGAGCTTGCCCGCGAGGCGCTGCAGACGAACTGGGTGAAGCTCGAGGTGATCGGCGATGACCGCACGCTGCTGCCCGATGCCGCCGAGCTCCTCGACGGCGCCGAGCAGCTCGTCGCGCGTGGGTTCACGGTGTTGCCGTATGCCACCGACGATCCGGTCCTCTGCCGCCGCCTGGAGGACGCGGGCTGCGCGGCCGTGATGCCGCTCGGCTCACCGATCGGCTCGGGCCGCGGCATCGCGAACCCGATCAACATTGCGCTCATCGCCGAGCAGGCGGGGGTGCCGGTGGTGCTCGACGCGGGAATCGGGACGGCATCGCAGGCGGCGCAGGCGATGGAGCTTGGCTGCGACGCCGTACTCTTGGCCACCGCCGTGTCGCGGGCAGCGGATCCGGTCCGGATGGCGGCCGCGATGAAGGCCGGCGTTGAGGCGGGCTGGTTGGCTGGCGGTGCGGGGAGAATTCCCGTGCGGACGTGGGCTCAGGCGTCGACGACGCCTGAGGGCATGGCCGACCTCAGCTGAGCCGCTCAGCGGCGAGTCCGTGGCGTCTGCGGTGTGTGCGACCGCGCGTGTGGCGTTTCACGGAGTTCACGGCCTGCAGTTCTGCGAGAGTGGTGGGGCGATGGACGCCACCCAGGACCGCATCATCACGCTGCTGGATGCCTTTGAGGTCGCCTGGTCGGGGCCGAGCGCCCTGGCGTTCGGCGTCGTGCTCGACGCCAACGGCCAGTACGAGGATCCCCTTCTGCGTGGTCCACTGCGTGGCCCGGAGCGACTGGCACAGCACGCCGCTCGCATGCGGGTCGCGTTCCCGGATCTCGTCTTTGAGCGCAGCGGCCCGCCGATGGTCGGCGGCACGGTCATCTCCCAGGGCGTGCGTCTACGAGGCACCCACCGCGCGGAGATCGGCAACATCCCGTCGACCGACAAAGAACTCTCGCTCCACGCCGTGATCGTCGCTGGCCTCACGCCGTCGAACACGCGCCTGGCGCAGGTACGGATCTTCTTCGATCGCTACGAGGCCGCCGTCCAGCTCGGCGTGCTGCCCCGTGAGCGCTCGCTCGCCGAGCGCGCCCTGCTGGCGCTGCGCGGCTTCGGGATCCCTCGGCTGCCTTAACGGCGGCTGTTGCGTCCAGGTCGGTTCTGGGCTGGCTGGGGCGGCGGCGTTTGGGCTGGTTGGCGGCGCGGCGTTCGGGCTGATTGGCGGCGGCGGGACTGAGCGGCCCTTTGCGGCGACTTGGTCGTTGGCGGCGGCGGGACTTGGATCGCTTCGGGGCCTGGGGGCGCCTGCTCGGCGAGGGCGGAGCGTGCTGGTTCGAGGCGGGCCTGCCGGTGTTTGAGCGGGCGGGCGGGATGCAACCTCTGGCGGTTGCATTTACCTGACATAACGCGCCCCGTGGCGCCCTTCGCGTTGAAACCGCCGCACGTCCGGCGGTTTCAACGCGACTCCGGATTCGCGGGCCACCAAGCGCGCTTCGCGTCAGAGTTACCGGACGTCCGGTAACTCTGACGCGAAGCGCAAATCACCGCAACCCCCACAGGTTGTGCCGCACCCGGCGCCCGCCGACGCCGAAGCGATCTCAAATCCACCGCCGCCAACCACCTCAAGCCACGCCGCCGCCCGCCCTCGGTGCGGCGGCGCCCAATTTCCCCGCAGCGATCTCCATTCCGCCGCCGCCAACGACTCAAACGCCGCAGCGGCCGCGAAGTCCGCCGCCGCCAACCAGCCCAAACACCGCCGCTCCAGCCGGCCAAGACCCGACGACGGCGAGATCGCCGCCAACCCCCAATGACAAGACGCCGGCGGCAGCCAACGGCCGGTCGCGGCGCTTGGGCCGGCGAGCGCTGGCGCCGCCAGCAGCAGGTCGGGGTGGGGTGGTCGCTTCAGGGAGAGTCCGCGTCGCGATGTACGTTTCCGGCCGCCAGGCCGTAAACGGACCTCGCGATCCGCGTCCCAGAAGCGACCACCCCAC
>JAUMFO010000002.1:0-2911 GCA_032119795.1 Solirubrobacteraceae bacterium | reverse complement strand
CCTGGCAGTGCAGACATCCGCAGCTCGCGATCGGACACGTCGCCAAAGATCTGCACGTCGGCCTGGATCGTGACCGGCTCAGACGCGGTGTACGTCACGCGCAGACCCGTCCGCCGGGCCACCTCGAGCTGGCGACGCACGTTGCCGATCTCGAGCTCCGGCGCGAAGACGTCGGCGGAGAAGGCCGCGAGCGGGGACTGCGGCGCGGGCGCAGGGGCGGGAGCCTCGACCGGCGCGGGAGCCTCGACCGGAGGGGGAGTCTCGGCGGGCACGTCGTCGGCGAGTGCCGGAGCGGCGCCGAAGGCCAGGGCAGCCGCCGCGGCGAGCACGACTCGGCTGGGGCGTGCGGCAGCTGAGAGGGGCAAAGAGAGCGACATCGTGGCACCGGAAAACGCGCCATTTCGCATCCCCCGAGTTGCCCACGTTCCTTGGTCTGCGAGCCCGTGTCAAGGCGCTCGGCGCGGCGGACGCGCCGCGCAAAAACGCCCGTGCGTCCAGCGAAAATGCGGTCGACGCCTGGCCGGACGCACCGCCCGCGTCGACGCCTGCGTCCAGCCGCCGGCGAGACCGTCCAGGCACGGCGTGCACCCGCCCGCCAAGCCGCCACAATGGAGGAAGCGCGCCATCGCCCTGGAATCTGTGTGAGGGCGCGCACCGTCCCGTGCCCCGACGACCGATGACCACCCCCGAAGCTACCCGCGGCCGCGCCGTCCGCCAGCCGCTGCCCTCACCTCGGGCCCGCGCGGCGTTCGATCCGCGCGACGGCGCACGCCTGCGTCGCCAACGGCTGCTGCGCCGGCTGATCCCGCTGCTCGCCGTGATCCTGCTCGTCGTGTTTGGCGTGCAGCGCCTCGGCGGGCCAGCCGCGCCAGCCGAGCCAAGCGAGGTTGCCGCCGAGATCCGCGACCAGGTCACGCGGGACATCATCGCCCGCACCGACGACTACAGCGTCACCGTCGGGCCCCTGGACTGCGTCGAGCTTCACCCCGGCAAAGGCAACTGCCTTGCCGACGTGAAGCTCGCGTCGCACCGCGCCGACCGCGTGATGGTCGCCGTGACGTACACCGATGACGGGGGCGACTACGACCTCGTCATCAAGATGCCGTAGCCGCCTCGGGCGCCGACGGCACTACTCCTGGGGCGCGTCCTCGGTGACCTCGTTGGCGTACTTGGTCGTCAGCGGCTGGCGCACCTCGCGGCCGTCTTGGTACTTGATCACGCGGGTGACGGTGATCTGGAAGTTGCCGCCAGGGTTGGGCTCGCGGGAGCCAGGCTCCGCGTCGACGCGCCGACCACCGTTGTTGCCGTAGAGCGTCACGCTCACGCCGGCGTCGTCGGTGTAAGCGCGGATCAGGATCGGCGTGCCCGTGTCGTTGGTCCACTTCATGTCGATGTCTGGGAAGTTCAGCGTCGACTCGCGGCCGGCCGGGTAACGATCGATGAAGAGGCTGTGGGCCTGGTAGGCGTCGAGCTGGAGCCCCGCGAAGTAGGCGGCGTTGTACATCGTGGTCGAGAACTGCGAGACGCCACCGCCGACGGACGGCTCGATCTTGTTGCCCGCGATGAACGGCGCCTCGACGTAGCCCTTGTCGAGCGTCCGCTCGCCCGAGATGCCGTTGAGTGAGAACTGGGCGCCGGGTGCGATCACCGTCCGGTCGACCGACTTGGCGATCCGCTGGATGTTCGTCACCCGGGGCTGCCCAGCGACGTAATACGTGGTGAACGTCCCGATGACGCGGTTGATCTTCGCGGCCGCCGCGCGAGACACCGGCGGTTTGGTCGTCGCCGTCGGCACCGTCGCCTTATGCGACGCCTGGCGGACGGCCCCACGGATGCGCGTGGTGAGGTCGCGGACCTTCACGGCCAGGCCGGAGCGGCCCTCCGAGGCGACCGTCACGTCGGCACTGCGAGGCTTCCACGACACGTCAGCTTTGCCATCGACGATCGGCCCGCGGGAGGGGGCGCTGATCGTCGCGCTCTTGGCGGCACGGTCGCGGGCCGCGGCGACGCGCTGGGCGAGCGCCGCCGTCGCCACGGAGTCGACGCCAAGGCGCGCCTTCTGGCCACCCTCCAGCGGCTCCAGGGCGAGGATCTTGGCGAGATCGTTGGGCTGCACGGTGTAAGGCTTGCCGGCGCCGGTCAGCACGAGTGGGCGGGCCAGGTACTCCTCCGCGTCGGCGGCGACCTCATCGACACGGCTCTCGGAGACGGCCTTCGTCGACTCGACGGGCACCTTCACCGTGCTCTGCTCGGGATCCAGGACGGCCTCCTCGAGGCGGTCGGTGAGCTCGGCCCGGTCGACCTCGCGGCCCGCGGCGGAGGCCTTGGAACTCACGACGAGCGTGTCGGGGTCGATGGTGAGCGCGCCAGCGTAGGGCTTGCGATCGATCGTGCCGGCGACCCGGGCGACGCTGCCGCGCAGGGCATTGCGATCGACCGTCGCGACGAGATCGACGTGCGACGGCGCCACGAACGTGAGCAGCGGGCCAAAGAGCGTGCCGCGGCGAGCACTGAGGGCGCGGTCGACGGTCTCGGACTCGTCGACCTGCAAACCGGCGCCGCCAGCGCTGACGCGCAACGTGCGGCCCGGGGAGGTGAGCGTGATGCGCCGCTCGGGATCGCTGAGCGTCGCCACGACCGCCCGGATCTCCGGCTCGGTCTTGCCACCGACTGCGACGCCGCCGACGGTCGTCCCGGGGAGCGCCTCGCCGGCGTGCGTGGCGCGCACCGCCGCGATAGCCAAGCCGAGGAAGAGGGCCACGGCCGCGAGGGCGAACGCGATCCGCTGCCACGCCGGGCGGCGCTCGCGGGGCGGCTTGCCGAGGCGGTGATTCGGGTCGCGAGGGGGAAGGTCGGGCCGACGTCGACCGTTTCCGCCGCCGCCATTGCCGCCTCCGCCGCGTTTGCGCGA
>JAUMFO010000001.1:0-121986 GCA_032119795.1 Solirubrobacteraceae bacterium | reverse complement strand
AGGCGCTCACGGGCGACGGCCATCCCCTCATCGGAGAGGTCGAGGACCGTCACATCGCCGAAGCCGCGGTCCAGCAGCCCGTCGACCAGGGTCGACGCGCCGCCGCCGACGTCGACGACGGGATCGGCTGGAGTGACACCCGCCACCTCGACGAAGCGCAGCGACTCCGTTGCCTCCGGCTGGAACCAGCTCCTGGAGTCGGCGCCCTGGCCGTACGCGTCGTTCCAATGCGCGGCTGCGGCGTCGGTCATGCCCCGGATACTCGCAGTTTCCTCTAGAACGACCGAAGGCCCCGCCGCAGCGGAGCCTTCGCATCGGTGATGAGGTGCCGGGCCTTGCGGCGCGGCCTGCAGATCGGTGTCTAGGAAGCGGCTGGCACGCAGAACACCCAGACGGTCGGGCGGATGCCGGCTGCGACGCCGCCAGCCGGGTTCGTGACCGTCAGGCGCCAAGCGTTGAAGCCCTCGCCCTCGGCGGGCGGGTTGAACGGCGCGACGCCGAGCGCCGGACGCGACGAGCTGACGATCGTTGCCTCCGAAGCGGTGTCGTCGCCGCGTCCGCCGCCGCCGATGGCCTGCTCGCCGGCCGGGCAGACGACGTTGTACGACAGCTTGGCGCCGTCGGCGAGGTCGACGTCGGCGGTGACCGAGTGCGACTTCACCAGGCCGAATCCGCCCTTGTCTCCCTTGTCTCCCTTATCTCCCTTGTCGCCCTTGGCGCCGGCAACGCCAGGAGCACCCGCGGGGCCGGCCGGGATCTGGCCGGGTTTGAAGTCGGCGGTGGTGAGCGAGCCGTTCTTCACGTCTGAACTCGTGACGGCCGCTGAAGCGATGTCTGCGCTCTTGACGGCGTTCGTCTTGATCTGCGCACTGCCGACACTGTTGGCCGGAAGCACGACCGCCGCGTAGCTGGTGCCGCCGAGCGCGATCATGACCGCAGTGGCGGACATGACGTTGGCGAACGAGAAGTTCTTCTGAATGCGTCCCATGATGAGTCCTTGGTGTTGATTGGGGCGCCGTGTTCAGCGCCGTGCAAGCACCATCCCGCAGCCAGAAGGCCCTGTCTGTCGGGGGCGCGACGCTCGAACTGTCACGGCCGCGACAGTTCGAGCTGGCGGGCCGCCGCTACGGCGTTTTGGGCACGCAGATCGCGTAGGTGCGCAGGAAACGGTCGGATCCGCTGAGGTTGCGCCCGCTGACCTCCCAACCGGTCACCTCCCCGCCGGAGACGATGGGTGTGCTGGCCGTGACGGGCGTCTCCAGCGACGTGTGGACGTCGGTGCCGGGCACGTACCAGCCGCCACCGCCGGAGATGGCGCGCTCAGACGGCTCGCAGAACACCTTCAAGCTGATGCCGCTCCCGGTTGCGAGATCGACCGTGCGGTCGGTCGCGACCCGGCTCGTGCCCGCCATGAATGCCGACGCCGGGAGCCCCTGGATTCGGTCGGCGTTGGCGGCGAGACCGGCCGTCTGCGCAGCCTGGGCGGTCTGGGCGGTCTGGGCGCTGGCCGCCGACGGAACGGTGGCAAGCTTGGACTCGTTGATCTGCGTGCCGGTGAGACTGTTGGCCTTGAGCCGATCGGCCGGGACCGACCCGCGGCGCAGATCCTGGCCGCTGAACTTGACGGCGGCATAACTGGTGCCTGACGAGGCGACGACGAGCGCCGTCAGCGCGACGGCCATCGAGGGCGTCGGACGAGGGAGAGAGCGTTTGAACATGGTGGAAGACGGTGGAGTTGAGGGATGGAGCCGGGCGCCACTGGCGCCGTTCCTCCCAACCCTGGCCCGCCGCTCCGGCCACGTCTGTCACCGCCGCGACGTTCGCTTCACGTCGCCTGCGTCACTTCGGCCAGGCCGTTAGAGCCGCGGCACGTTCTGCACGTGCGTCACGAGCTGGCCGTCGACCAACACGTGGATCAGGAATCCCGGCGGGTCGTCGTTGACGTCGAGACGGTCACCGGCGAGGTCGAGGTCGAGCTGAAAGTTCACGCTCGGCGCCGTCGCCACGGCCACGCCACCAATCGTCGCCGACGCGGCGCGGTGCACGTGCCCAGTGACGATCTTGAGCACCTGCGGATGCGCCGGGAGGAGGTCGTCCAGCGCGGCCAACGTCGACGCTGGAAGCCCGTAGGCGTCCATCGAGTCGAACCCGAGCCTCACGGGCGGATGGTGCATGGCGATCAGGGTCGGAGCGGTCGGTGCCTCAGTGAGGCGCTCGGCGAGCCACTCGACGTCGAGCTGGCCCTCGACGTGACCCGGGATCAGGGTGTCGCACGCGATCACGCGGATCGGCCCGGCCTGCACGGCGTAGCGCACCTCCTCGTCGCCCTCGCCGGGCGTCCTGAGCACCGCCCGCATCGTGGCGCGGTCGTCATGGTTGCCGGGGATCACGTGCACCGGCACGTCGATCGCCTCGAGGAGCTCGCCGGCGACCTCGTAGGACTCCCGCACGCCGTTGTCGGCCACGTCGCCGGTGAGCAGGACGGCCACCGGAGTCGGTTGCAGCTCCGTCACCTGGCGGATCGCCTCGGCGAACTGCACGGCCCGCTGAGGCTCGTCGGCGCGCAGGTGCGAATCGCTGAGCTGGACGATCACGGTGGCGTCGGCAGACATGCCGCGCAGAATAGGGCCTCGGTGGGTGGCTCCGCGGCCTACTGGGGGCCGTCGGTAGCCGTGGCTGCGGCGCCGATCCCGCAGGCGCCCGCGACGCCTTGGCTGCGCCAGCTGGCGTCGAGATCGGCATAGCGGCCTCCGGCTGCCACGAGCTCGTGGTGGGTCCCGATCTCGGTGATGCGGCCGCCGTCGAGGACCGCGATCTGGTCGGCGCCCCGGATCGTTGAGAGCCGGTGGGCGATCACGACGACCGTCCGGCCAGCCATCAGGGTGTGGAGCGCATCCTCGATGAGTCGCTCAGAGCGCGGGTCAACGGCTGCGGTCGCCTCGTCGAGGATCAGAAGCCTCGGATCGGCCAGCAGCATCCGGGCGAACGCCAACAGCTGCCGCTGGCCGCCAGACATCTGCACGCCGCGTTCTCCGATCTCGGTCTCCAGGCCGCCAGGCAGTGCGGAGACGAACGCGTCGGCCCCGATCGATCGCAGCGCTGCCAGGAGTTCCTCGTCGCTGGCGTCCGGTCGGCCGAAGCGCAGGTTCTCGCCGATCGTCCCGGAGAACAGGAACGGCTCCTGCGGGACGATCCCGAGCTGGCTGCGGAGCGAGTGCTGCGTCACCTCCCGCAGGTCGTGGCCGTCGATGCGAACGGCGCCCTGCGTCGGGTCGTAGAAGCGGGCCAGCAGCTTGGCGAGCGTCGACTTGCCTGCGCCGGTCGCGCCGACGAGCGCCAGTGTGCGACCGGCCGCCAGCTCGACGTCGACATCCTGCAGCGCCCACGGGGTCTGCGGGGAATACCGGAAGCTCACGCCCTCGAGCGTGAGGCGGCCCGCGACGGGAGGGAGCTGCTTGGCGCCCGCGGCGTTGTCGAGGTCGACGGGCTCGTCGAGCAGCTCGAAAATCTTGTCGAGCGCCGCCATCCCGGACTGGTAGGTGGTGTAGAGCTGGCTCAGCTGCTGGATCGGGTCGAAGAAGCTCCCGAGCGTCGCCATGAAGAGCACCAGGACGCCGATCGTCGTCTCGCCTTGGATCACCTGGACGCCGCCGACGGCGAGCACGAGCATCGTGGCCAGTGCGCTGGCGAACTCGACGGCGGGGAAGTACGCCGCGTTGAGGTGGACGGTCGTCATGTTGGCGCTGCGGTTCTCTTCGTTGAGCTGCGAGAACCGCTCCAGGTGGCGGTCTTCGCGGCCGAACGCGCGGACGACGCGGACGCCGGAGAGCGTCTCCTGCAGCTCGGCGCTCAGCGCGCCGATCGACTCGCGCGTGCGCTTGTAGGCGTCTGCCGCCGCGATCCGGAAGAGCACGGAGCCAAGGATCACGAAGGGCAGCACCGCGAAGCTCAGGAGGGCGAGGGCGGGGTCGTAGAAGAACAGGATGGCGCTGGCGCCGATGAGCGTCAGCCCGGACTGAAAGAGCGTCACGACCGCGTCGGAGACGAGCGTGTCGAGGGCTTGCACGTCGTTGGTCAGGCGCGAGATGAGCACGCCCGTGCGTTTGCGCTCATAGAACGCGATGGGGAGGCGCTGCAGGTGGGCGAAGATCTCGATGCGCAGGTCCTGCAGGACGCGCTGGCCGACCCAGCTCACCAGGTAGGTCTGCAGCGCCGTGCCGCCCCAGACGAGCAGCGCGGAGAGCGCGAACAGGATCACCGCGATCGTCAGCACCTGCGGATCGCCGGCGGTGATGCCGTCGTCGATGGCGTACTTCACTAGCGGGCCCGGCGCCAGCGCCGCGAGCGTCGCGGCGATGAGCGCCGCGAACATCGCGACGACCCGCAGCCGATAGGGCCGCAGCAGTCTGCCGAGGCGCCGCAGCTTGGCGCCGCCACCGCGCGTGGATTGCAGCCGTCGGCGCACCTCGGCCCGGCCTCGAAGCTTCGGCGCCGGGTCGTCCTCTGCGGTGTACCGGGGCGGGGGAGGGCTGCCGTCGGCGGCGCTCACAGGCCCTCCTCCTCGCGCGCGGCGAGCGCAAGGCTCGGCGCGTACTCGGCGCCGAGATCGGTGAGATCGCGGAAGAGTTCGCAGCGCTCGCGCAGCTCCGGCGCCGTTCCGTGGTCGATGACGCGGCCGCCGTCGAGGACGACGATCTCGTCGGCGAGCGCGAGCGTCGCCGGGCGGTTGGTGATCAGCAGCGCCGTGCGGTCGCCGATGGCCTCGCGCAGCCCCTCGACGAGGGCCAGCTCGGTCGTCGCGTCGACGGCAGCGGTCGCGTCATCGAGCACCAGCACCCGCGGCCGCGCCAGGAGGGCGCGAGCGATCGCCAGGCGCTGACGTTGGCCGCCAGAGAGCGTGAGGCCACGCTCCCCGATCTTGGTGCCGTAGCCCGCGTCCATCGCGGCGATCGTGTCGTGGATCTGCGCGAGGCGGGCGACATGCTCGATCTCCTGCGGGGTGGCATCGGGCCGCGCGTAGGCGATGTTCTCGGCGATCGTGGCCGTGAAGAGGAATGGGGCGTCGTCGACGACCGCGATCTCGCGGCGCAGCTCGATCGGGTCGAGGTCGCGGAGATCGACGCCCTCGAGCAACACCGTGCCAGCGGTCGGGTCGTAGAGCCGAGACACGAGCGCCGCCACGGCGCTCTTGCCAGAACCCGTCGGCCCGACCAGCGCGACGACCTGGCCGCCAGCGACCTCCAGGTTGAGGTCGTGCACGGCATCGACGCTGGCTTGCTCAAAGCGCAAGGCCACGCCGCGCAGCTGCAGGTGGCCTGGGCCGGCAGGCATGGGCTTGGGGTGCTTGGACGCGACGATGCGGGGTTCCCGGTCGAGCACCTCGAAGAGCCGTGCGCCGGAGGCGACTGCGCGCTGGGCCATCCCGAGCGACGTGCCGAGGATTCGCATCGGGCCCAAGAGCGCCAGGACGTAGCCGTAGAAGGCCGTGAACTCGCCGATCGTGATGGTGCCGTTGATGACCTCGTTGCCGCCGACGACGAGGACCAGTGCAAGCCCGATCTGGGGGAGGAACCCGATCAGCGGGTTGTAGAACGCGCGAAGCCTGGTCGCATGCATGGATTGCGTGAACACCGCCTCCGCGGAGTGCGCGAAGCGACTCCGCTGGCGGTCCTCCCGCGCGAAGGCACGCACGACCCGCACGCCGCTGATGCTCTCCTCAGCCTCCGACGTGAGCTCGCCGACGCGCTGCTGGACCTCCTGAAGCGACGGACGCGCGCGCACGCCGTAACGCCGAGCAACCCAGACGACGAACGGCACCGGCGCGAGCGCTTGGACGGCGAGCACCGGGTTGATCCAGATCATCGCGATCGCGCTGAGGACGATCGTCAGCGCGGACTGCACCAGAAAGATCAGGCCATAACCCAGGAAGAACCGCACGGCGGCCAGGTCGACGGTCGCGCGCGACATCATCTGCCCGGTCCGGTTCCCTTCGAAGTACGCGATCTCGAGCGACTGCAGATGCGTGGCGAACCGCTGCCGCAGATCACGTTCGACGCCAAGCGAGACCCGCCCGGCAACCTCCCGCCTTGCGACGGTGAGGATCCAGCGGACGAGCGCCACGGCGGCGAGCGCCCAGATCCAGGTGGTGAGATCGCCGCGGTCGCCGCGGTTCGCGGCATCGATCGCTGCTCCGGTGATCGCCGGGATCGCCACGGTGGCCACCATCGCGAACAGGGCAAACAGCACCGACAGTGCCGACCCGGTCTTGTAAGGCGCGAGAAATCCCAGCAGCCGAGTGAAGACGCGCATCAGAGGCCATGCTAGGGGCCCGGCACCGGGACCGCCTTGCACGCGATCATGCAGCGATGAGTCCGCCTGCGATGCCTCCCCCGACCGGTTTGTGCGTCGCGTGTGCGCACGTTCGGGTGATCAAGAGCGGTCGTGGCTCCGTCTTCGTGATGTGCGAGCGAGGCCTGCGGAAGGAGCCCGGGTACGTGAAGTACCCGCCGCTGCCGGTGCTGCGCTGCGCGGGCTTCGAGCAGGCCGCCGACGCGTCCACAACGACCGAGGGCCGCTGACGCGGCCCTCGAGAAAAACGTTGGCGGAGCCGAGAGGCGCCCGCTTGCCGTTGCTACCTACTGCTCGCGAGCGGCGCGGCGCAATGCCACGCCAGTGCCCGCCAGGCCAAGGCCTGCGGCGGCAATCAGGCCAGCTTCGAGGCCGGTGAACGGCAGGCTCGAAGTGCTGGTGGCCGTCGGAGTCGCATCGGCGGTATCCGTCGGGGTGGTGTCGTCGCTCCCCGTGTCGGTCTCGTCCTGGACGACGACGTCATCGTTGTCGTCGTAGGCGTCCTGCGTTGCCGACGCGGCGAACGAAGTAGCGGGGGCGAAGACGAGAGCCGTCAGAGATAGGGCGAGGAGGCGGCGATGCAGCATGCAGAGAAGACCGGTAGCAGGTCGGAAGAGTTTAGAAAGTGTATCGGAGGCCTAGGCGGCGAACAACGAGTGGCCCGTCCACTGTGACGGATGTTGCAGGGCACTTCCGAACCCTGCAGGGACGAGGATCGTACAGATGGCCACTCCGGAGTGCGTGCTCTCTCTCCCCATCGGAGCAGAAGGCCGCTACTCATACGATCGTCGACGCGTCTCCCGCATGGCCCGCTGGTGGCCGCGGACGGGTGATCCAGGCGGCGCCCTTCGGGTTGGCGCGTTCACGCTCCACTGATGCACCGTCTAGAGGTAAAACAGCATCTTTTCTTCGCCGAAGCCCACGCTTGCCCACCGGGTGGCGCGCGATCAGCCCATCCCGGGTCGCCCGTCGAGTATTCCTGTTCGCTGAGGACTGCCGAGGTGGGGGCGGCGGACATGGATTGCCTGTCGCCCCCTCCTGAGCAGCCCTCGCGTGCTAGGCGCGGACGTTGGCTGCTGCCGCCACTGCGAGCTGGTCGGCGCGGTCGTTGAGCGCCTTGTGCTCGTGGCCCGAGCCCGTCTGGTGGCCGCGTACCCAGTGCCAGCGCACGGCCGCCAGGCGCTGCACCTCGGCGTCGAGCGCTTCGACGAGATCTTGGTTCTTGACGGGCTTGCCGGCCGCCGTCTTCCAGCCCTTGCGCTTCCAGCCTGCAAGCCAGGTCGTCATCGAGTTCACCATCAGCTGGGAATCGGTGACGACGCAGACCGTGGCGTCATCCGGCAGCGAGCGCAGGCCATGGAGCGCGCCCGAGAGTTCCATGCGGTTGTTGGTCGTCTGCCGTTCGCCGCCGGAGAGCTCGATCGGCTCGCCCCCATCGGGTGGCACGACGATCGCGGCCCAGCCGCCGGGGCCCGGGTTGCCGCTGCAAGCGCCGTCAGTCCAGATCAGCGTCTCGCCAGGACGTTGCTCTGCGGGCGATTCGACGATTCGTGAGCGGGGACGACGAGCAGGTGGCATCGCGAGCCAATGGTAGGCGTCCCGCTGGCGGCGGGACGCCTCGCTGCCTCTCCCTAGGCGGGCATCGACCCGGCCGCCCCAGGTGCGCCGCTTGGCTGCGCCACGGCGTCCCGCACGACGTCGTCGCTGGGCATCTCGGGATCGCGCTCGTCGGGCAGCACGCCACGCAGCCACACGGCGAGTTCCTTGAGTGCACGGCGAGATTCAGGGTTGGCGTTCCACATGGCCACGACATGCCCCTGGCCCGCGTAGTTCTGGAGTTCGACGGTGCCGCCGGCCGCAGCGATGCGGTGCGCCAGCTCGACGCCGTCGTCGAGCAGGACCTCCGCGTCGCCCACCTGGATGAGCGTCGGTGGGAGCGCCGCGAGCTGCTCGGGTGAGGCGTTGATCGGCGAGTTGCGCCAGTTCGCGCGCTCGGCCTCGTCCGGCACGATCGCTCGAGCGATGCGCGCGAGGACGTCGCCGCCGATGAATGACTCCGTCTTGAAGTTCGTCTGCCGCGACGTGCCGCCGGTGCCCAGGTCGACCCAAGGCGAGAGCAGCATCAGCGCCGTCGGAGCCGGGAGGCCCTCGTCCTGCGCGGCGAGCGCCACGTAGGCCGCGAGGTTGCCACCGGCCGAGTCGCCGGCGACGATGATCGCCTCCGGCGGGTAGCCCTCATCGAGCAGGCCGCGGTAGGCGTCCAAGCAGTCGGACTGGCTCGTCTGGATCGAGCCTTCCGGCACCATCCGGTACTTCACCGAAGCGACCGGCGTCGACAGGACCTGCGAGATGCGGGAGACGAGGTTGCGGTGCGTGGCGGGCGAGCCGATCACGAAGCCGCCGCCGTGGAGGTAGAGCACGACGCGCTGGTGGGCGTCGACGCCCTTGGCTCGTGGCGCGACCGTCCACTCGACGGGCACGCCGCCGAGCAGTCGGCGCTCGAGCTTGGTCCCGCGCAGCGGCGGAGATGAAGCGCCGAGCGCCTTACGGCCGAGCGTGATTCCGCGCGTGGTGGGCCGGAACGCCGAGACCGTCGGATGGATCGTGGCGCGCATCACGCGGCGTGTGGCGAGGCTGGCTGGACTCGCCGGGCCGAACTGGCGATGGACGAGCCCGCCGTGCTCCTCACGGAGCGTTTCGCGGGCGTACCGGGGCTGGGACATCCAGGGCTTGTATCGCACCCCGGTCGCGCTGTCACGCGGACGGGCGCCAGATCAGGCAGACTGCGGGCCGACGACCCGGGCGCCGGCACCTGCCGCGACCCGACCACAAGGAGCTGCTCCGTGCCCACGCTCGAACGCGACGGCGACGTCTTCATCCTCAATCTCGGCGACGACGAGAACCGCTTCAACCCGCCGTGGATCGCTGGGATCAATGCGGCGCTCGACGAGGTCGAGGCGGCGGCGGGCCCCAAGGCGCTCGTGACGAAGGCTGACGGGAAGTTCTGGTCCAACGGCCTGGATTTGGCGTGGATCGGCGAGCACCAGGATGAGGCACAGGCTTTCATCGACACCGTGCACGGCGTCTTCGCGCGCGTCCTGCTGTTTCCGGCGCCGACGGTCGCGGCGATCCAGGGCCACTGCTTTGCCGCCGGCGCCATGCTCGCCACCGCCCACGACCTCAAAGTCATGCGCGAAGACCGCGGCTTCTGGTGCACCCCGGAAGTCGACATCCACATTCCGTTCACCCCCGGCATGGCGGCGCTCTTGCAGTCTCGGCTGCCGATCGCCACCGCCCACGAGGCGATGACGATGGGGCGCCGCTACGGCGGCAAGGACGCTGCGGAACACGGCATCGTCGATCACGCCACCAAAGACCCCAAGCTCCTCGCCTGGGCGGTAGGCCGCGCCGAAGCACTCGTCCACAAGGACGGGGCGACGATGGGCCGCATCAAGGAGCGGATGTACGGCCACGTTGCGGCCGTGCTGCGCGACCCAGCTGCCAACCGCCTCGGCGCCTAACGCGGCGCGTTCACCGGGCCTGGGGCAGACGGTGACGGCAGAAGCCCACGGCAGGGATCACCCAGCGATCCGCATCGCGCGGCTAGACGACCTCACCGCGATCGTCGCGATCTACAACGCCTCGATCCCCAGCCGGCAGTCGACGGCCGATCTGGAGCCCGTCACCGTCGAGTCGCGGATGGCGTGGTTTGTGATGCACGCGCCGGACCACCGCCCGATCTGGGTGGCCGAGCAGGGCGGCGAGGTCGTCGGCTGGCTGAGCTTCAGCGACTACTACGGTCGGCCGGCCTACGACACCACGGTCGAGGTTGGCGTGTACGTCGCGCCGCATGCCCACGGGCGGGGCGTCGGCCAGGCACTCACCCGGCACGCCATCGCGGCGGCGCCTGGCGTTGGCGTCCGCACGCTGCTGTGGATCACGTTTGCCGTCAACGACGCAAGCCGGCGCTTGGCTGAGTCGTTCGGCTTTCAGCGCTGGGGTTTGCTGCCGAAGGTCACGGAACTCTCCGGCGTCCGGCAAGACATTGCGATTTTGGGGCTAGAACTCGCCGAGCCGGGATGAACTCGGCGCCGGCCAGTTGCTCGGCTACTGGCCGGCGACGCTCGCGACGTAGTCGGCGACCGCCTGGATCTGTGCGGGCGTCATCCGGTTCTTGAACGACGGCATCGAGCCGTCGCCGTTGGTGACCTTCTCGACGACCTCGCCGGCTGCGGGCTTGTCCTCGTCGAGGTTCGGCCCGATCGTGCCCTTGGCACCCGCGGCGGCCAGCGTGTGGCAGCTGGCGCAGCCGGCGGCTTCGAAGATCGCATCGCCGGTGGTTGCGGTGATGGTGTTGCTGCTGCTGCCTGAGCCGCCACCGTTGTCGTCGCTTCCGCAGCCCGCAAACAGCGTGATCGCGCCGGCCGTGGCGGCGAGGGCGACGGTGCGAACGAGAGCGGAACCGGGGGAGTGGAGGAGCGGCATGCCGCACATCCTGCCGGATCGTCCGGGCGCTGGCTACCGTCGCTTGCCAGCGACCGCGCCGGCGGTCAATATCGGCGCCATGAGTGGCAGCGCGCCGAAGTCGAAGAAGGACAAGAAGTCGGCTGGAAAGGGCCCGAAGGCGGAAAAGGCCAAGAAGCCCGGCAAAGCCGCGAAGCCGCCCAAAGGGGCCTACCCGGCGCCGGATCTTGGCCTCGCGGCGCTCGCACAGGAGCGGGCGGATCGCGGCGCCAAGCTCGCAACGGAGGTCGAGCGCAGCTGGAACGCCGAGTGGGCGCCGCCGGCTGATCGCAAAGACCCGGTAGCGATCCTCGAGGCCGAGTCGGCCCAGCGCATCCAGCCGCTGATCCCGATCCGCTACGGGCGCATGTTGGCCTCGCCGTTCACGTTCTTTCGAGGCTCCGCCGCGATCATGGCCGCCGACCTCGCGCCGCTCCCGACGAGCAACCTGCGAGTGCAGAGCTCCGGCGACGCGCACCTTCTGAACTTCGGCGTGTTCGCATCGCCGGATCGCCGCCTGGTCTTTGACCTCAACGACTTCGACCAGACGCTGCCGGCCCCATTTGAGTGGGATCTCAAACGGCTGGCGGCGAGCTGCGTGATCGCCGCGCGTGACGTCGACGCGGGGGAGGAGGTCGCTCGCTCGGTGGCGGCTGCGGCCGTCGACGCCTACCGCTGGTCGATGTGGAGCTTCGCGGCGATGCGGCACCTCGACGTCTACTACCACCGGCGTGAGATCACCCACGACCTCCCGATTCTGAGTAGGCGGGCAGACAAAGCAAGCCTTTCGCAGATGCGCAAGGACTTCGCGAAGGCGGAGACGCGCACGAGCGTGGGATCACTCGAGCGCTTTGCCGAGCGCCTCCCCGATGGCTCGTTCCGGCTGCATGAGGAGCCGCCGCTGGTGGAGCGCCTCACGGGCCACCACGTGCTCGACGTGGTGCAGGAGGACTTCGCTCGCTACACCAGCACGCTCGATCCCGAGAAGGCCGCAGTCATCGAGCGGTACCGCTTCCAGGATGTGGCGCGCAAGGTCGTCGGCGTCGGCTCCGTCGGCATCGAGGCCTACATCATTCTGCTGGTCGGCGATCGCGACGACGACCCGCTCTTCTTGCAGCTCAAGGAGGTCAAGGAGTCGGTGTTCGCGCCGTATGCCGGCCCGAGCACGTACGCGCACAACGGCGAGCGTGTGGTCCGTGGCCAGAAGGTGATGCAGACGACCGGCGACGTGTTCCTCGGGTGGCTCAACCATGCCGGCGACGGCAGCCCCGACTACTACGTGCGCCAGCTGCGAGACAAGAAAGGCTCCGTGAAGATCGAGCGCCTGACGGAGACCGGGTTGCGCGTCTACGCCGAGGAGTGCGGGGCGGTCCTTGCGAGGGCACACGCCCGCTCTGGCGACGCGGCGACGATCGCCGGCTACCTCGGGACCGATCCCGAGATCGTCGACGCGATCACCGAGTTCGGTGCGCGCTATGCGGATCAGAACGAGCGCGACTACCAGGCGCTGCTGCAGGCCGAGGTCGACGGCCGCATCCAGGTCCTCCGCGGGCTCTGAGCAAGGGCGCCGCGCGCCGCGCGTCGTACTATGAGCGCGTGAAAGTCTCACGGCGCTCGGCCGTTCCCCCGTTTGCCGTGATGGAGGTGCTCGCCGCCGTTGGCGAGCGCCAAAGCGCGGGCCTCGACGTCTTCTCGCTCTGCGCCGGCGAACCGGGCGGCGGTGCTCCCGCCGACGTGCGCGAACTGGCCGCCGAGCTCCTCACCTCTGGTGCGTCGCTCGGCTATACCGCCGCGCTTGGGGTGCCTGCGCTGCGCCAGTCGCTGGCCCGCCACTACGAGCGGTGGTACGGCCTGTCGGTCGACCCGGCGCAGGTGGCGATCACCACTGGGTCGTCCGGTGCGTTCGTGTTGGCGTTCTTGGCGGCGTTTGAACCGGGCGACCGCGTCGCACTCGCCCGGCCTGGCTACCCGGCCTACCGCAACATTCTGGCGTCGCTGGGCTGCGAGGTCGTCGACATTCCCTGCGGCGCAGATACCCGCTACCAGCCGACGCCGGAGCTCTTGGATCGGGCCGCGAGCGAGGGTGGGCCGCTGGCGGGTGTCATCCTGGCGTCGCCGGCGAACCCGACGGGCACGATGGTCGACCGCGACGAGATGGCGGCGCTGGTGGCCTGGTGTGCGGCGGCCGGCGCGAGGCTCGTCAGCGACGAGATCTACCACGGCATCACGTATGGCGACCAGTCTGCCACGAGCGCCTGGGAGCACGGCCGCGAGCCGATCGTGGTCTCGTCGTTCTCCAAGTACTGGGGGATGACGGGCTGGCGCCTGGGGTGGGCGCTGCTTCCGGAGGATCTGGTCGCGCCGGTGGACGCGCTGGCCGGCAACCTGGCGCTCTGCCCGCCGGCGCTCGCGCAGCATGCGGCGGTCGCGGCGTTCACGCCCGCGTCGTACGCTGCGGCTGAGGCGGCAGTGGCGCGGTACCGAGACCACCGCGCGCTGGTGATCGATCGTCTCCCGGCGCTGGGCTGGGGTGAGACGGCTCCCGCCGACGGCGCGTTCTACGTCTACGCCGACATTGCCGAGCAGCTCGCGTCACGAGGACTAGGCGGCTCCGTCGACTGGTGCAAGCGGCTGCTTGACGAGACGGGCGTGGCACTCACCCCGGGGACCGACTTCGATGCTGTCGGAGGCAACGACTGGGTACGGCTGTCGTTTGCCGCAGACCGCGCAGTGCTCGAGCAAGGGCTCGACCGACTGGCTGTCTGGTAACCGGTGGTCGGTCGGGCGCGATCTCGAGAGATGCGCCCGCCGACCGGCGTCGGTTGTCTTAGTGAAGGACCTTGACCTGCGTGGCCGAGGGGCCCTTCGGGCCGGCCTCGGTCTCGTAGGAGACCTTTGCGCCCTCTTCGAGCGTCTTAAAGCCGTCGCCCTCGAGCGCGCTGTGGTGAACGAACAGGTCCTTGCCCTGGTCGTCGGGGGCAATGAAGCCATAGCCCTTGTCGTCGCTGAACCACTTAACGGTTCCTGTAGCCATGGTATTCGTCTTCCTCTTAGGGTCTGGCTGCTCGGGAAAAAGGGCAACGGGCTCCCGGATGCAGCCAAGGTAAACGCTCGACCCTTGCCCAAAGAGTATCGGTCTGTGACGTCGGACCCCTGTCCGGTGTGAACGACGTCCATCTGGGTGCTGGACGGATCGGCCTGGAAGGCGAGCGTTTCAGGCGTTCTGGGCGTCCGTGGAGAGGCCCAGAAAAAACATCCGGAGCATCGTTCCGAATAGTTCGTCAGGTGTGCTCTCGTCGAGCAGCTGCTCCAGCGCGACGCCGTGGGCCATCGCAAACGTCATCCGCGAGACGAGATCCGGCGGGATCGTTGGGGTGATGCCGGCCTCGGCTGCGCGCCGGGCCAGGATGTCGGCCACGCCGCTTCTCAGCGCGTCCCTGCGGGCCATTAGCTGCTCGCGGAACTCCTCGTGGCGCGTGGCGTGGGTGGAGAACTCCAAGAAGAGCCGGCACCACTCCTCGTCGCCGCGCAGCGCTGCGAGGAAGTCGAGGCCGACCTGCTCGGCCTGATCGGTAATCGCGTCGTGATTTGACGTGAGCTGCTCGATGGCGTCGAGGCGCTCGGCAAAGTGCAGATCGAGCATCACGAGGAAGAGTTCTTCCTTGCTCTTGAAGTTCGCGTAGAACGCGCCCTTCGTGAAGCCAGCATCGCCGGCGATGTCGTCGATCGAGGCGCGCTGCAGTCCCTTTTCGGCAAGGACGCGCGTCGCCGATTCGAGCAGGGCCTCGCGGGTGGCGGCCTGCTGCTCCTTGCGCGTGAGGCGGGGGGTGGCGCTCATGCCGCCATTGTGGCGAGCGGCGCAGCGGCAGGCTGGCGACGCCCGGCGATGCGCACGAGCGTCCGGTTGCCCGGCGTGAGCGTGATGAGTCGGCGTGCGACGCGCTCAGACGTTGGGTTGACGGGCTCCAGACTCAGCTGCTGGATCACGGCGGGGAGGACCTGCTTCATCTCGTAGAGCGCGAAGCTGGCCCCGAGGCACCGCCGGATGCCGCCGCCAAACGGAATCCACGTGTAGGTGCCCGGCTTGGAGTCCAGGAAGCGCTCGGGCTCGAACGCGTGCGGATTGGGGTAGATCTCGGGGTTGATGTGCATCAGCGAGATGCTGCAAGCGATTCGCGTGCCGGCCGGCAGGGCGAAGCCGCCGATCTCGACGTCGGCCTGCAGATCACGCACAACGACTGGCAGCACGGGCCGCAGGCGGAGCGTCTCGCGGATCACAGCTTCGAGGTACTCGTCTTTGCCCTCGTCGAGTTCGGCCTGCAGGCGGGCGAGCTTGTCTGGGTGGCGGATCAGCCGCTCGATCGCCCAGCTCAGCGACGTGGCGGTCGTCTCGTGGCCGGCGACGAGCAGCGTCATCAGCTCGTCACGGAGTTCGTGGTCGGTGAGCGGCTGGCCGTCTTCGTCGCGCGCGAGCATGAGGATTGAGAGGATGTCCTCGCGCTCGGCGAGGTCGTCGGCCTGGCGGCGCTTGGCGAACTCCGCGAAGAGGGCGGCGTCGGCCGGGGCGAGCATCTTCTTCACCCAGCCCAGCTCGCGGAAGCGGTGGGGGCCGAGCGCGCCGAGGGCGACGAAGGTCGACGGCTGCATGACTTTGTCGAGCAGCGTGAGAAGCAGGTCGCGCACGTGGTCGAGTTCGGCGCCCTCCTCCAGCCCGAAGACCGCGCGCATGATCACCTCGAGGGTCACGTCCTGCATGCGCGGTGCGAGTTGAAGCTCTTCGCCGATTGGCCACGTCGCGACCTCGCGCTCGGCGGCCTCGCGCATGATGTGGCCGTAGCGAGCCATTCGCTCGCCATGGAAGGCGGGAAGCAGCAGCTTGCGCTGGCGCAGGTGGTCCTTGCCGTCGAGCAGCAGGACGGAGCTGTCTCCCAGGAGTGGAAGCAGCACGCTGTTGGCGCTGCCGGCGTGGAAGACCGCTGGGTCGCCGGTGAAGACCTGTTTGACGTGCTCGGGCTGCGTGAGCACCACCCACGGCTTCTCGTCGGCGATGTGCACGCGAAAGACGTCGCCGTAGCGGGCCTGTTGCTTGGCGAAGTACGGCGTGGTGCGGGCAAAGAACCCGAGGGCCTGGATCCCGCGCGGCGTGCGCGGGCCAGGGACGGTCGTGGCGGTGGCTGCAGACATGTCGTCTCCGGAGGGTGGTCGAGCGACCGAGCGACGGTCGCGTACTGCACGGTATCCGGATACTCGGCGGTACGCAAGTCTTGTCTGCGGTGCCGGCGCGGCCGTTGCTTGGCACGAAAGTTCACATCCACGGCACTCCTGCGCTACGGTCAGTTTTCCAACCATTATCGGTTGGCAGCATTGTCCCATCCTTGTCCCAAACTCCTGCCCGGGAGTTGGAGGTTTCGTGTCCTACTTGTCCCAAACGCTGCGCCGTGGCGCGGTGTCCTGCGTTGCCGTTGCGGCTTCCATCGGCCTGAGTGCCGGTGCAGCGAATGCGGCGAGTCTGCAAGCGGCCGCAAAATGCAAGTACCCGATCGTCGGGACGGCTTCGGCGAACCTTTCCGTCGACGCGGCGCTGCCGACTGAGGTTGAAGGCACGATTCCGGCGACGCCAGTTCGCGTCGAGTTGGCATTTCCCAGGGAAGGCGGGGGAGTGGGACTGCCGGTGATGACGCCTGGCTACCGCGCCACCGGCGTGATCCGCTTGCGAGTGAAGGTGACGCTCCCCGACGGCAGCAGTGAGACGAACACCATCTCGGCGCAGGTCGGGGAGTACACCGTGCCCACCAATGGGACGCTCGGCTACGCCACCCACAGCATCGTGGGCACGGGCACGCTGCCGGCAATCGACACGACCGGGGCCGGAATCGCGACGATCGAGGTCGTTGGGTTCGGGCCGAATCTGCGGATGACGCCGATCGACGAGCTCGGCGACTCGCAGTGGTTCCGCACTCCGACGACCGACGTCGACGGCCAACCATTTGCCGACAGCGATGGTCTCCCGGAGACCACCGATCTGCCTTGCCGGTTTGAGCCGGCCGTCGCCGGCGTCAAGCTCGCCGACGTCGCCGTGCAGCTGACGTGCCTGCCGGTGATCCTGCCGCCGGGGAAGCCGGGCTCGGCGCCGATCTCCGATGCCGACATCACCTCGACGTCGGTGCATCTGCGCTGGACGGCGTCGCCGACGCCGCGTTGCGCGTCGCCCGCGACGAGCTACCGCATCACGTATGGCGACAAGACGGTCGAAGTGCCCGCCACCCAGACCGACGTCGTGATCAACGGCCTCTCGCCTGAGACCGCGTACGCATTCTCCGTGGTTGGCGTGGGCAACAACCAGCCGTCTGAGTCCCTCGTCGTGAACGTGACCACCGATGCGGGCCAGACTGGCGAGCCGCTGCTGGGCTACGCGCTTGCCGGTTCGACGCAGATCAAGACGCTCACCAAGGGCACCTTGCCGCTCAAGGGAGCGATCCAGGTGCAGCCGATCTCCGGCGTCGCGTTTACGGCGGATCTCCAGCTCAATGACACCACCGGGCGACTCGTGACCGCTGGCTTCCTGCCGGTGACGGCAAAGATCGGCTTCGTGCCGTCTGGCAAGACCACCGGCTTGTTTGCCGATGACGTCCTGAAGACGGCGTCGAAGGTGCGGATCAAGGTCAAGGAGATCAAGCTGTTCGGGGCGATTCCGCTCGCGGGCGGCAACAGCTGCCAGACCAGGCAGCTCTCCGACATCAACCTGCAGTCGACGGAGGCCGGCTTCACGCTCGCCGGCGGCGGTTCGTTGACTGGCACCTACAAGATCAGCGACCTCAACGGCTGCGGCGTGCTGAACGGCGTCGTCTCACCACTGACGGCCGGCGACGGCAACACCATCGCGCTGACGCTGACGCGGAGGTCGTAGCGGGGGTGCCGGATCGGGTTGCGGCGCGGGGTGGGCCGCGCCGCAACCCGATCACCAGTCGGTGCGCTTGCGGATGCCCGCGTTGACCTGGGCGTCGAGAATCTTCTTCGCACGAGCGCGCTCGGTTGCCGAGGGCTTTTGCGCCGAGGTGGCAGGGCGGTCGCGGGCGGTGATGACGTCGGTCCCGGGCTTTGGCGTGATCGTGAGCAGGTGCTCGTTCTCCTTCGTGAGCGGGATCGTCTCGTAGGTGGAGAACCGCGCCGTATCGGTGATTCGACGGTGGACGGTCGGGCCGAGGGCCCGGTCGGGGTCCTTGGGGACCGACATTTTCGAGGTGACGGCGAGCGTGACGGGGGCGAACGTCTCGGCGTCGACGCGGTAGTCCACGTCGACCGGCCAGGGCTTCGGAGCCTTCGGGTCTCCCCGGAGCTCCGTGTAGTGGCCGACGAGCCGGCGCAGTGTTCGTCCTCGCGGCCCTTGGATCTCGCCGGCGTCGGTCAGTTTGCCTTCGGCCAGCAGCTCCCGGATCCGCCCGACGGGGTCCTTCGGGTCGCCGCTGGTCATCCGGGCGCCGCCGGGCATGATGAACGGCAGCTGTTCGTCGGCTTCGGCCGGCAGGTCGGTCGTCACGAGCATGAACCCGTCGTTTTCGGCGTAGAACTTCTCGGTGCGGTCGGCGTAGGCGATCTCGAGGGCGCCGGTGATGATCCGGCCGGCGTTCTCGTTGACGATGCACGGGTTCATCGGGAGTCGCAGCCGGTAACGCGGGGGGCCGTCGGTCGTGGCTCGCCACAGCTCAGGCGGCTGGGTCGGGCACTCCTTTGTCGTGGTCCGATCGGCGTCAGACAGGGGGTAGGTCGACTCGTAGGTCATCGCGAAGTGCAGGATCGAGTCGGGACTCGCCGTGATGGCGGCTTGCGCTTCGCCGAGGACGTTGAGGCGCGAATCCGTGGTGGGTGCCAGGACCACAAACGCCGTCACCGCGCAAGCGAGCGCGACGGAGGCGCCGCCGAGCGCGAGGGCGCGCCGCCGGCGGGTCCTCACTTTGGGGGTCACGCGGCGCAGCTCGGCAGCGAATGCGGCGCGGTGCTGCTCGTAGGGGTCGTTGGCGCTCATGCCGTCACCTCGTTGGCGAGTTCAGGGTCAAGGATCTGGGCGAGGCTTTGCAGTCCGCGGGACACGCGCGCTCGGGCCGCGACCTCGGTGATCGCGAGGTGCTGGGCGACCTGCGAGTACGGGAGCTCTTCGACGACCCGCAGCGTGACCGCTTGCCTGGTCTCGTCGGTGAGCGTCGCGAGGGCGGCGGCGAGTTCTTCACGCATGCCAGCCAAACCAGCGCGGCGGTCGACCTCTGCCCGGAGGGCGTCGTCGACGGGCGGGCGCTCAATGCCGAGCTTGCGCACCATCCGTTGCTCGGCGTAGCCCTTGCGCAGGTAGCTCGCGAGCTGATTGCGGGCGATCGCATAGAGCCACGCCGCTTCGTCATCGGCCGTTGAGCCCCGAAAGCGTCGCGCGCTGCCGACGACCTGAGCAAACGTCTCGGCCCACAGATCAAGGGCGATCTCCGTGTCTGCGGTGCGCCTGGCAAAGAAGCGCAGGAGCGCGTCGCTATGGCGCTCGTAGAGCGCTTCGGTATCGATTCCTCGGGCCATCAGGCAGCACAGTCGCGGCTAGCGGGATTCTGTGACAGGTGGGGTGGAATGAGCGGCAGCTCGTCCGCACTGGTCGATACAAGGTGGGGCATGGGCAAGGGCATCAGTGAGCATCTCGGTGGAGAGACGCGCACTCCGCAAGAGATCCGCGATGCCGTCTACCTCTTTACCGGCGATGTCGGCGCGAAGCAGAGCCGGTTTTGGCTGCTGCTGTTGATCTCGACCGTGATCGCAACGGCCGGGATCCTCAGCGACTCGACGGCCACGGTGATCGGCGCCATGATCGTTGCGCCGTTGGCGGTGCCGATCCAGGGCGTCGGGGTGGCGATCTCTGGAGGGGAGCCGCGGCCGCTTGGGCTCTCCGCAGCGATCGTCGTGGGCGCGGCCGTCGTCGTTGTTGCGCTCGGTGCCCTGCTTGCGCTCCTGCTGCCCGAACTCAAGCCGCTTGCAGACAACTCCCAGATCACGGGGCGAGTGTCGCCGACGCTCGTCGATCTCGTCGCGGCCGCCGCCACCGGGCTCGCGGGAGCCTTCGCGGTCGCTCGTCGCGACATCGCAGACATTCTGCCCGGCGTGGCGATCTCGATCTCTTTGGTTCCGCCGCTGGCGGTGGTCGGCGTGATGGCTGAGGCTGGCGACTGGGGTGGAGCCCTCGGCGCGTTGATCCTGTTCCTCACGAACGTGTTGGCGATGGTTGTGGTCGGCGTCGCGCTGTACAGCGGGCTTGGCGTGCTCCGGCCGCGGCAGCCGGACGAGGCCTTCCGGCGCCGCCCCGTCTACGCGATCATCGGCACCGTCGGTGTTGTCGTCGTCGGGGCGCTGGCGGCCACCACCTACCGCACCGTCCAACTCGAGAGCTGGCGCAGCGGCGCGACGCGCGTCGCCTCCGACTGGGCACGCGGCAACGGCGAGCGGCTCGTGCAGACGCAGTTCCAAGGCGACAAGCTCATCTTTGTCGTCGCCGGAACGAGCGACGGCGCCGGCGACGGCGAACTCCCGTCCCTGCTGCGCGGAACCATCCCGGCTGGCACGCCAGTCATCGTCGGTCGCATCCCGGGCACCCGCCACGACCTCGGCGACGTGCCCGGCTGACGCTGGTCGCCCGATAAGCCGCTTCGCGTGTTTGGGCCTGCATGGCTCGCGTGAGGGCCGGTCTCTCGCGCCTTCCTCGGGTCGCCGACCCGAGCGGTCCGCGCTGCGGCTGCGACGATTTAGCGGGTGGCGGCAGGGCCAGGTGATGCATCCTGCGGGATGCAGACGGTCCTAGCTTTGGCGTTCTTTGCCCTGTTCGTCTACCTGCTCTGGCTGCTTGCCGCGTGGCTCTGGTCCAAAGCCACCGGCAACCGGCGACCGGAGAACACTCGGTATCGCGTCATCGCAGCGGGCGTTGCCGCGTTTGTCGTCGCAGGGATCGGCGGTGCCACCCAAGACGTACCGACCGAGTCCGGCACGCCCTCGAGGCCCGTCGCAGCGGAGACGCTCGCGTCGACCACCGCGACGACGCCCAGCACGACGCCGGCGGCCGTCGTGCTCGCGTCGACGGTGAAGGCGACCAAAGAGCGAGAGGCCTCCGCCGCGCGACGGTCGGCGAACCGCGCGAAGGCCCGGGCCAGAGCCCGTCACGACCGCTACGTCGCCCGGAGAAAGTCACAGAACCGAGCGAAGGCGAAGGCGAAAAGCGAGGCGGCCCGAGCAGCGGCGCTGAAGCGCCAGCAGGCCGCCGCGGCTGCGGCGGCGACGCCCCCAGCGACGCCGACCGCCAACTACGCAGGGATGACTTGCGCCGAGATTGGTCACTCGTTCACGGTCGTGCCGGGATCAGACATGGACCACGACGCCAACGGAGACGGGGTCGCCTGCGAGAGCCAGTGATGACGAGATTGCGGGCAGATGAAGCCTTCAGATCGCCCTCTATGCCGCGAGGCCGGGCAAATTGTGGGCCCGGTGCAGCTCCGACAGCCTGGCTGGCGGAAAAGGTGACCAACGGCGCGCTGGCCATCACTTGAGTTGCAGGTTCGAGCCCTCAGGTAGCAGGGTCCGGCGGGCACGGAACAACTTGACGAGGATCCGTCGAATGTTTGATCGTGCTTGACCGGCCGCTGCTCAATCCGGTTAGCTGGCCGTGATGTCGACGCCCATGTTGCGCCCGCAGGGGCTGATGGAGTTCCTCGAAGCAGCGAAGGTGCTCCCGGACCCAGGAGTCGTGGACGCTCGGGTGACGCGGATGCGTGAACGCAATCCGGATGCCGCGCCGGAGGTTCTCGCGCGGCAAGTGGTTAATGGCGTGATCGCGCGATGCACGGGGATCGGCGTGGTTGCCGGGCTCCCCGCCGCGGTTCCGGGGTTTGGCACCGCAGTTCAGCTCGGGGCCAACGTCGCGGTCACCACTGGCGAGTTCGGGATCTTGATGCGCAACGTGACAAGCATGCAGCTGACCATCGCCGGGATCTACGGTCACGATGTCTTCCACGAGGACCGTCGGGAGGAACTCCTGATCATTGCCGGACTTCAGGCTGGGGCCGTGGTGCCCGCCAGGGAAGCGGGGAAGCGTGTCGGAACGAAGGTCGCGGTCGGCCAGTTCAACAAGCGGGTGAGCGGAGCGGCGCTTCGCAAGCTGAATCAGAAGCTCGGGGCAACGGTCTTTACCAAGTACGGCACTCGGCGCGGCGGTGTGGCCTTGGGCCGAATGCTTCCGTTCGGGGTTGGAGCCGCGATCGGCGGGAGCGTGAACCTTCTCGTGACCAAGAGCTACGGCGCAGCGATGCTCCACTACTACGGCAAGATCGTGCCGGACAACGAGCCGCTGTTCGTTCCGGAGTAGGGGTATGCCGCCCGGTGTGACTGAGGCAACGCCGAGATGCTGCCCTACGAAAGCCCTGCGACGCAGTCGCCGAGATCACCCGGCTCAAGGCCGAGGAAGGCGGCCCCATCGACATCTGCGGCGCCACCCTCGCCGCAGCCGCCATGCAGGCCGGGCTGATCGACGAGTACGTACTCGTGACCGCGCCCGTCTTGGTGGGCGGCGGCACACCGTTCTTCCCGGCCTTGGACACGTGGGTGAACCTCAACCTCGTGGAGACGCGGACGTTTCCGGGCGGCGTGCTCCTGACGAGGTACGAGACCAGGCGCTGAGGCGCCTGGCGCACCGCTTTACGGCACGAACGTCGAAAACCGTCTCTTGCCTACGTCTGGCACGAGCAGGTCTGGGCTAGAGCTTTCGAGCCGATCGCAGACGGCGTTGTGGTACTGCGCCACCCAGTTCCACTTCGACCAAACCGGGATGGCCTTTTCGTGCTCGGCACGGCGCTTGTTGATCAAATCGCGATGCCATTCAAGGCCGTCTCTGCCCGACGTGAAGCGGTAAGAGACGATCGATGAAGCCAGGTAGTCGACGACGAGACGCTCGTCCTGGTCCTCAAGGAGCGACCAGTCAAGCTCGTTGACTTCTTCTCCGGAGCCTTGCCGGACTGCGGTGGCTGCTTCCGTGCTCAAGACAATGCGCGGATCGAGCGCCGATCGATCCTCTAGTTGGTAAGCCTCGATCAGTCCCGGGCCGAACATGAGATTGCGGCTCAGATGGATCTCGCCGAGGGCGACTCCTCCACGCAACGCGTAGCCGTGCGTCAAAAGATCGGTTTGAAGTGCGGCCGCCTGCTCGATGAGTCCGGTGAGAGCGGAACAGTCTGAACCGTCGGCCACTGGGCTCACGATCACCAAACTGTCTGAGAAATACGCCGCCGGCCAAGGTGAATCCTCAACGAGGAAATCACGCGATGATCGAAGCGCCTCGTTCAACGTCGTGAGGTACTTCGACGCTTGTTCGGAGCGAGCGAGCTGCGTGATACCCAGCAGATCGACGAAGAGAACGGCGCACCGTGCCAGCTTCGGCGAGCCGTCTTGGTCGAAGAACTCGTGGTGATAGGGCCCGACGCCGCCCGCCTCGGCGTCAGTCACCAGCGATGAGGCGCTCGTGACCCAACCGGGTCACGGCGAAACGTTGGCGAGCGCCAGAGGCGGCTAGCGGCTCGACCAGGCCTCGTGATCGGGCCGAAACGAGCCAACCCGCGAGTCCGTCTCGCAGAGCAGCGTTATGCCCAACCTGTGCGGCGACCTGGTCGAAATCCGCGTCTTGGAGTGCATCGACAACCCGGAGAAACTCAGTATCCATGGCGCGCGTGCGCGGATTCCGCCCCGCCTGCTCGCGCAGCGCGTCGACGACGGACAGCTCGGGCTTTGCGATGGCCATGCCGACATTGTGGCACGCCCACTCGGCGCCACCCGCAAGTCGGCCAGGCAGGCCAGCTCCACGTGCATCGCACATCAGCGCGGGCGTCGAGGTCGACGCGCCGAAGTCAGGCAAGCAGTCCCAACTCGTTGCCGCCGTCCTCGGCCTCGCCGACGTCCACCTGCTTTCGCGACGGCTCGTGGTTGGGCATGCGAAGCGTCCGTGGCCCTACCGGGCGGCAGCATCACCCGCGACGCCATTCGAGGCTCTCGCCGGACCGGAGCCCCTGGGCTTGAGCGTGGAAGGCGCGTTCGGTGTGGACGCGGCTAAGCTCCCTGGGCGAGGTCGCGCGTCCGCCGGCCGAAAGAAACACGCTCATGCGTCGCCGTCGTGCTTAGCGGCCGCGCGATTCGCTTGCGCGACCGGAGACAACTTTGGCTAGCAACAACAAGACGACATTCGCGAAGATGAGCCGAGAGGCGAAGGTGCGCGAGAAGCGCCAGAAGACGCTCCTGCGCAAGGAGCAGCGCCAGCGCGACCGCGACGCCGGCGTCGCGGTCGAGCATGAGGTGGAGGACCTCAGCCACCTCGACGTGGCAGTCATCGCGGGCGTTGAGCCCGACGTCCGCGTCACGCGGTAACGCTAGCGGGCGGCGATGCCGTCGAGGCGAAGGACGTTCGAGGGGTCGGAGTGGGTCCCGCCGGAGTCGACGTGCGTGTCGCTGATCCCGGCGCCGTTCTTGATCACGTGAACGATCGCCATGCCGTGACCGCGGCCCAGGTCGTAGTCCTCCTTGAGCCACTCAAGGATCGGCGTGGCCTTCGTGCCCGGTCCGAAGCCCTTCGCGTGGGCGAGCTCAATGAGTTCGGCGGGAGTCTTGCCGGTCTTGGCTTCGGCGTTGTCGAGGTAGGCCTGGAAGGACATGAGGTTTCTCCAAGAAACCTCGGTCGCGCAGCAGGTAGGCATATACGTCACCCAGAACATTGCGGATCCGTCGCTGCTGCCGGGACAGGATGTCGTGCTGCTCGGGTTTGAGCCCACTGATGATGATCTCGGTCCCGTGGTCCGCCGCGTTGTCCTTCGGCTCGACGGTCACCGGGACTTCGAACGTCTCCGACCGCTCCATGTGTTGAAGGTCGAGGGTCACTACCAGCCAGTTCGGATCACCCGCACGGGTGGTGCGGACGGTGGTAACGCTCCCCAGACGGGCGGTAGCAATGTTGAACCCCATCCCAAAGAGGCCCAATTTGCCGTATCTGGCGTTGCTGGTCCAGCCGGCGGAAAGCGCGCCGCGCAGATGCTCCAGGCTCATTCCTCGACCGTTGTCGTTGATCCAGACCTGAGCGGCGTCACGGTCTGAATGCTTGGCGGGTAGCGTCACCGCGACGGTGGGTGGTGTTCCGTCTTCTGGAGGGTGGCCTAGAAAGTCGTCAAACGAGTTGTCAATCAGCTCGGCGAGACACTGCCACGCGGCGAACTCGATGTCTCCGAGGACGGAGAGGAGCCGCGGATGCGGGGTGACGTCGATGGTCTCCCTGGTCGTCGCCCTGTCTTCAGCCATGCCCGCTCATTTCGCTGTGGTCGTGCCAACCGCAGCGTTGAAAAACGTACCGGCGCGCGCGGCGGGCCTTCAATCGCGGCTTTGCTGGCGTCCATTTTGGTGAAGCCCAATGCGTGCTGATCGTCCGAGCCGGCCGATCACGGGAGCCGACATCGTCAGCGCCGACCAAGTCGCCGAGTTGGTGATGGTGCACTGCCGGACCGTTCACGGTGGGCGCTGGAAGGCCAGATCCCGAGCCGCAAACGCGGGCGGCGCGTGTTCTTCCTGCGTGGGAGATCGAAGCGTAGCCGCTCGACGGTGGACGAGGGCTGGATGAGCGGCAGTGAAGCGGGCCTCTGAATCGGCGGCCCGCGGGTAGGTCGGTCCGACGGAGCCTGCTGTTTCAGTGGCGTTGGACCATTAGCTGGAGCGCGAGGCGCGCGAGGCGGGCGGTGTCGGTCGAGACGGTCCCAGGAGGCGGTGTCGCGACCCGTTCCTCGACACGGCGCAGCCACGTGCGTTCGCGTCCTTTGAGTTCCGTTGCTGCGGCCGACGGGTCTGGGATCACCGAGAGCAGCGAGAGGAGGTCCTGCAGTTGGGCGTCTGGGTCGCGATGAACCGGAAGCGCCCGAGCTTTGAGGAGGACCGCTCCGAGGAGCGAGGGGCGGAGCAGAGTGAACGATCGATTGGCTGTCCGGACCAAGACTGGCTCGGCCCGCGCAATGGCCTGTGAACCGCCGGGGATGCCAACGGTCTTCGTGTTGCCGCGGATCGACGGACCCCCGCGAAGGCCGTCCGGGGCGAGGATGTCGACGACCAGTGCGCCGCGCGTGAATCGATGCGAGTAGTCGTCTGCGTCAGGTTCGCCGAGTTCGAACTTGAGGTCGCGCCGCAACGTGTCCGCCAGCGCATTGAGCGCCCCCTCCGGACGCGCTTGCCCCAGGACGTCGATGTCTGTGGTGACGCGAACCTCGGGCCCGCCCGCTTGGATGAGATGGAGTTGAACCATCAGCCCGCCCACGAGTACCCACCCCGTCGGGAGAGCGTCCGCGAGCGCGCCGACCTCATCCCAGAGTCCGGCGGTCTGAGGCATCTGGCCTGAAACGTCGATCTCGATCATGCGGCGAGTGCGCGAGCCGCTTCCCGACGGGCACGCGGGTCGTCGCTCTCGAGCAGATCAAGCAGCACCGCCAGGCGGGGCGCAAAGTTGGGTCGACCCGGTGCCCAGGGCAGTGCTGCGCTGGTGAGCTGGTTCCACAGCTCATCGTCGACCCACCGGATGGCGATCGGACCGTCACCGGCCGCGAGGCCGTGAAGTCGCTGGAATGTTGGTCTTGCGCCGATCGGCGCGTACAGCTCGGCGGCGTCCAGAGGGCCGCCAGAAAGCCCGACCGTCTCGGCGGCGGAGATCCCAGTGACCAACACGTGCCGGTCTAGAAGTCTCGGGATTTGGGAGGGGTGCGCGTCGAACCGCTCAAGCCGTGCGCGGGCTCGCAGCCGTCCAGCTTCGGCGAGGGGGTCGTGGTTCGCGAGCCAACCGCGTCCGCATGACCGGGCGGACTCAGTCCACTCGGACGCGCGCTCGAACTCCGAGCGTGGGGAGTGTTCCAGGATCACCCCCCAACTCGTCAGTGCCGCCAGCGGGCGCCCAGTCGAAGGCGGCCGTCGCCGACGCCGTTCGACCGCGGCGCCGTCGACGACCCAATCGCGACCCCGTTTGTTGCCCGCGAGGTCGCCGCTTCCCAGGAGCTTTCGGACGGCATCCGGGGTGACCTCGAGGATCTTGGCCGCCTGCGCGACGGTTAGCTGGTCATCGACCACCTGGTAAATCCTATCGCTAGCAATAGGGTTTTGCGAGCGAGCGGTTGCTCTGGCGCCGTTTCGAGCCGTGATGGTCTCGCCAGACGGGTCACCCAGCCGACGGCGCCGCCCGCAAAGCTGCCTGTCACGTTGCCTGCGGTGCAGGCAACGTCGATCCCACGAAGCTCCTGCAAAAACGACGTTTTGGCTGCCGGTCCCCACCGTGACCACTCGCCCTCTGCGTTCATTCTTCTCTGGAGTACGAGTGGTCACGGTGGGGACCGGCAGAAGTCTGGATGAGGAACTTGGTGGGATCGAGGCGGAAGGGTCGGTCAGCTCGATTGGGTAGTGGCGCGGGCGCGGGGTGCGGGAGAGGGAGGGGCGATTGGGAAGTGTCGGACCTGGCGACAATTCTTCGTTTCGGCGGGGTGACCGCAGGCTTCTTGGCGGGCGCTCGATCGCGAGGGTGGATAGCCCTCCTCCACCCTGATTTGGCGAACGAGGCGATCGGGCGCACGATGGCGCCATGTCCGCCCTTGGCTTCATCGGTGCCGCGCTGCAGATGCGAGCACCCGTCTCGGCGAAGTCTGATGCATGCTGAGCGTCCGAGCCGGCCGATCACGCGGGCCGACATCCTCAGCGCCGATCAGGTCGCCGAGCTGGTGATGGTGCATCGCCGGACCGTCCACCGGTGGGCGCTGGAAGGCCAGATCCCGAGCCGCAAGCGCGGGCGGCGCGTGTTCTTCCTGCGGTGGGAGATCGAAGCATGGCTGCTTGAGGAGGCCCGTGGACTACGCGATGGCCGGTGACCATGGCCAACTGCGGGAAGCGCCGCTTCTACTCTCAGGGCTCAAGGCCCGACGGCTGCCCTGCTTCGGTCGCCAACCCGCGGAGGATGTCCAGCCGGTTTGGTGGAGCGTCAGGGCTAAGGAAGTCTGGGATGGTCGTTGGCGTCCGCCGAGGTCGCTTCAGAAACAAGGGTGGCCACTCGGTCACCCGGCGTTCCTTCATGTGGGTGTAATTGCCGGCGGCATCCTGTTCGATCCACTCCTCCTGAGCGATGAGGGCCAGCGGCTCCTCGACTTTGGCTAGGGAGTCGTCGTGTTCGCGCAGCTTCAGGCTGTAGGCCAGCGCGCCTTCGTAGGTCACGAACGCGTAGTAGTAATCGTCGCTGCCGTCCAGCGGGTGGCACCAAACGCGGTACTCCAAGACGGTGTCCCAGACGTAACCGCCCCCAGCACCAGAACGTGCCGGGTAGTCGCCGACATGGCCCGGGTCGACAGCGTCGGGATACTCGGCAGCCGTCATGTCCGGTTGATCGGCACGGGTGCCTCAACCTCCAGAGTGTCCCGCACGGTCGAGAGCTTCGCTGATGCGTTGCGTCCGCCCAGCCCCGAAACGACAAGCGCCCCGATCGCGTCGACCGGGGCGCATGCGCTTTGCAAGGTCCATGGACCGTGCTGTTCTTGACGCTCAGAGCGTAGCTCGGCGTCCCGGAAGTGCAAGAAGAAGACCCCAAGTGTTACCCACAGGTGTTACCCACTGGCCCCGAGCGCAGTACGAAACGACCCCCAGAACGACCGAAACCCCCGCTCACGCAGGGGTTTCGTGGGATGCCGGAGGAGGGACTTGAACCCCCGACACGCGGATTATGATTCCGCTGCTCTAACCGACTGAGCTACTCCGGCGGGAGTGCGCGGATCCTAGCGAATGGTTGGTTTGGCGGACTTGCGACCGGACGGATGCGAGAGTGCAGGGATGCGCGCCACCCGATCGCCCGTTCGCGCCGCTGCGGCGCTGGTGCTCGCTCTCGGCGCGGTAGTGGTTGGACTGGCGCTTGCTGCGTGGGCCAGCGCGGCGGCGACCACCGAACCCGTCCGCGGGCTCCCGGACCAGCAGGTGGAGAGGGTCGGGACGTCCGTCCGCGGCCGGCCAATCGAGGCGCGGGTGATCGGCGACCCCTCGGCCAAGCGCTCAATCCTCGTCGTCGGGTGCATTCATGGCACGGAACGCGCGGGGGAGGCCATCACTCGAGCGCTGCGCCGCGCGACCCCGCCGGCGGGGACCAACTGGTGGGTCGTCGACCGGTTCAACCCCGACGGCTGCGACCCCGCCACCCAGACGCGGCAGAACGCAAACGGCGTCGACCTGAACCGCAACTCGCCTTGGAACTGGGGCACCAACGACCACCCCGGCGACCCCTACTACGCGGGCCCCAAAGCGCTGTCGGAGCCCGAGTCCCAGGCGATCCACGACCTCGTCGTCAGGCTCCGGCCGGCCGTCAGCGTGTGGTTCCACCAACACGCCGCGATGGTCGACACCTCATCCGGCGGCAACCACCGGATCGAGCGGCGCTACGCCCGCACGGTGGGCCTCCCCGCACGCGAGTACGGGCGGGTCCACGGCAGCATCACCTCCTGGCAGAACGACCGCTTCGGCCAAGACACCGCCTTCGTCGTCGAACTCCCCGCAGGACCGCTCTCCACGGCCGCGGTCGCCCGGCACGTCGACGCCATCGAAGGGCTCTAGGCCATGGAGTCGCGCGTCGAACCGTTTTGGCCGCCGCTCGGCGTCAGCTGAGCTTGCGCGCCACCAGGCCCGAGACGACTTTGCCGTCGGCGCCGTCGCCCGCAGCTGCGAGCACGTGCTTCATCACGGAGCCCATGTCTTTCTTGCTCGTCGCGCCCGTCTCGGCAATCGCGGCGTCGACGAGCGCCGCCAACTCAGCCTCACCGAGCTGCTGGGGGAGGAACGTCTCGATCAGATCGGCCTCGGACTGCTCCGACGCCGCGAGATCGGTTCGGCCGTTCTCCGTGTAGATCTCCGCCGACTGCAGGCGCCGCTTGCGCTCGCGCTTGAGCACGGCGACCTCGTCGACGGAGCCGGTGTCCTTGAGTTCCTTCTGCAGCGCGTCGCGGATCAGCCGCAGCGCGTCGCGGCGCGTGGCATCACGCTGCTTCTGGGCTTCGGTGATCTGGGCGGTGAGCTCGTCGAGGATGGCCATGAGTCGAGCCTACGGCTCCAAGGGCGAGGTGGCGCGATACCGTCCCTGGCCAGCGCGACTCCTGCGCCTCGGCCGTGTTCCAATGAACGCGGCCGGAACGTCCCGGCTGCCGCCGCATCCCGGCTCAGGCCCCGAGGTCTCACTTACATGCCCACGCTTCCCGCACGCGCCCGACTCACGCTCGCCGCAGTCCTCACCTCCGCCGCGGTGGTGGCGACAGCCGCCCCCGCGCAGGCTCAGGTGGCACCGACGACCGTGAACACGGTGGTCGTGCGGATGACGGGCACCATGACGCTCAAGCTCGACAAGGACTTCCTCAAGCTCGTCAAGAAGTCCAAAGCGCGCGTGAAGGTCGACAAGACGGCGACGTACAGCAGCAAGAAGCGCCTCGTCACGCTGCCCGTGAACTCCAGCAGCACCATCACGCTCTCGCCGAGCAAGGCCGACATCCTCTCGACCGGCCGCTTGATGTTTCGCCGCGCCGACGGCCGCAAGATCGTCGCCGACGACATCGCGCTGCGCCTGCGCCCCGAAGGTGCCGACCTCTCCGGCACCGTCCGCGGCCGCCCGCAGCGCCAGTTCGCCGCCCTCAGCGTCGCGCCGACGACCAACGTGCAGCAAAGCGACACCGGCGTGAACTTCGTCGACGTGCTGATGGTCGTCTCCGAAGACATGGCCGCCGCAGCCAAGAAGGCGAAGATCAAGGGCGTCAACGCTGGCGCCGTCCTCGGCCTGCTCAACGCGCAGGTCAGCGCGGATCTCCCCAGCCTCACGCTGCCCGGCCTCGGTGGCCTGGCGCCCGCGCTCCCGACCCCTTAGCCCGATTGGCGTCAGGCTCGGCTCGACGCCCCTTCCGCCGTCAGGGCGGCAAGGATGTGCGCCGTGGATCCTGCGCGCAGCACCTCGGTCAACCCTGACTGCCTCGACCTCGCCTACCGCCAGATCGTCGAGCACTGCGTCGGCGTCGGCCCCGGCGACGACGTCCTGATCGTCATCGACCCAGAACGCCGCGGCATCGGCGGGGGACTGCTCGAGGCCGTGCAGAACGCCGGTGGCGACGCGGCCGTCGTGGTGCTCCCGCCCAGCGCCGCGCGCGGCAGCGAGCCGCCACGCTCGATCGCCGCCGCCATGCTCGAGACCGACGCCTTCCTCGCGCCGTGCCTGCCCTCGCTCAGCCACACGACCGCCCGCAAGGCCGCCAGCGCCGCGGGCGTCCGCGGGGCCACGCTCCCCGGCGCAACGATCGGCATGCTCTCGCGCCTGATGACCGCCGACCTCGACCTGGTCGCCCGCCGCTCCACCGCCGTGACCGACCTACTCTCGGATGCGACATCCGCGACGATGACGTGCCCCGCAGGGACCGAGATCACCTTCGACCTCACCGGCCGCGCCGCCATCAGCGACCACGGCGATCTCCGCGCGCCGGGAGCATTCGGCAACCTGCCGTGCGGCGAGGGCTTCGCCTCGCCCAGCGGCGGGGCGGGCGTGATCGCCGCGCACGTGTTGCCAACCAGCGGGGTTGGCGAAGAACCCGTCCATCTGACGGTGGAGGACGGGATGCTCACCGGCGCCACCGGCGGGCCCGACGGCGCGGCCGAGGCGTTCCTGGCGGCGCTCGACGCGCACGGCCCGATCGCCCGCACGATCGCCGAACTCGGCATCGGCACCAACGAGAAGGCGCAGATCACCGGCAACGTGCTGGAAGACGAAAAGGTCCTGGGGACGGCACACGTGGCCTTCGGTGCCAGCGCGGGCATCGGCGGCGACGTCACGGTGCCGGTGCACCTCGACGTCGTCGTCCTGAAACCCACGGTCTACGTGGGGCAGACGCTCGTCATCGACGGCGGCGTGTTCGTGCTGGGCTCATGACCGCGACCCGGGCTACCGCTCCGGCGGCGCCGCTGCTCATGGCGGTGCCGAACGTCTCTGAGGGACGCGACGCCGCGGCCGTCGACGCGATCGGGGCCGCGTACGTCGCCGGAGGCGCCGCGCTGCTCGCCACGCATCTCGACGTCGACCACCACCGCAGCGTCCACACGCTCGCCGCCCCGCAGGGCCAGCTTGCCGCAGCACTGCAGGCCGGCGCGCGCGCCGCCGTCGCCGCGATCGACCTCACGACCAGCCGCGGGCTGCACCCGCACGTCGGCGCGCTCGACGTCTGCCCGGTCGTGTTCCTCGACGAGGCCCGCGCCGGCGCCGCCGTGGCCGAGGCGCTCCTGACGGCCGAGCTGCTCGGCGAGGCCGGGATCCCGGTCCTGCTCTACGGCGAACTTGCGGGCGGCCGCACCCGCGCCTTCTTGCGCCGCGGAGGCACGCCTGAATTGCTGCGGCGCGTCGAAGACGGAGAACTCAAACCCGACTTTGGGCCGGCGACGATCGATCCGCGGATCGGCGCGGCGCTCGTCGCGGCGCGTCCGCCGCTGGTGGCGTTCAACCTGGAGCTGGAGCCGCGCGCGACCCTCGCCGACGCGCGCCTGGTCGCCGCGCTGATCCGCGAGGGCGGGGAGGAGGGTCTGCCTGGCCTGCGAGCGATCGGGCTCGAACTGGCCGCCGCGGGAGGCGTCGCGCAGGTGTCGTGCAACGTCGAGGACCACCGCGCCGTCCCCCTGGCGCGGCTCGTCGAAGCCGTCAGTCGCCATGCGCGCGTGAGCCGCTGCGAACTCGTTGGCCTCTGCCCGCGCGCTGCGCTCGACGGGTTCCCGCCCAGCTTGGAGATCGTGGGCCTTGCCACGATCGAGGAGGCGCTCGCGAGCGCCGGCCACGCGGCCTGATCCAAGGGTCAGCGTCCCTGCGGCCTTCCGGCGCACTTCACGCTCTAAGCTGGATGGCCGATGGGCGCCACCAAGAAACGTCGTCAGACCAAGCACCGCGGCAACGCCGCCGGCATGGTCGAAACTCGCGGACGCACCGGTGCCCGCGGCACCGAGCAGTCGGCCAAAGGCGGCAAGGGCGGGCCGCGGATTCCGCAGCCCGCGACCTGGAAGAAGGCCGCGACCAAGGCGCTGCTGCCCGTCGTGATCCTGCTGCCGCTGCTGCTGCTGACGAACAAGACCGCCTCGACGCTGAGCATCCTCGGCCTCGTCGCGTTTGCCTACATCATCTACGTGCCGCTGGCGTACTACTCCGATCGCTGGGTCTACAACCGTTACGTGAAGAAGGGCGTGTGACCCTCGACATCCGGATGTTCACCGTCGGCGCGATCCAGGAAAACAGCTTCCTGGTCCGGGCCGACGAGAACGCCAAGGAAGCCGTCCTGATCGACCCGGGCGCCGAGGCCCCGCGGTTCCTGAAGGCCCTCGAGGAGCTCGACGTCACCCTCGCCGGGATCCTGCTCACGCACACGCACTTCGATCACGTCGGTGCCGTCGCCGAGCTGGCGGAGGCCACCGGCGCCGAGGTCTGGGTGCCGGAGCTCGAGCATGAGCTGCTCCTCAAGATCGACGAGATCATGGGCGCGCGCGGCGGGATGTTTGCCCAGTTCGGGCCGTTCACGCCCTATGACGCCGAGCACCAGGTCACCGGCGGCGACGTCGTCGAGCTCGCCGGCATCACCTTCGACGTGGTCTTCACGCCGGGCCACTCGATCGGCCACGTCGTCTACGCGCCGCAGGGCCACCCATTCCTGCTCTCCGGCGACGTGCTCTTCCAGGGCTCGATCGGCCGCACCGATCTCCCCGGCGGCGACCATCCGCGGCTGCTGCAGTCGATTGCTGAGCTGATGGAGCGGTTCGACCCCGAGACGACCGTCCTGCCCGGCCACATGGGCCCGACGACCCTCGGCGACGAGGCTCGCAGCAACCCCTTCCTGCGGTAGCGGACCGACCCGAAGACGCGCGCAGGGGCGCGGGAGCCCCACTGCTCCCGCGCCCCTGCGCCGTTCGGGCGCCCAGACCCGAAGGGTGTGGCTGCTGGGTGCTCAGCAGACGATCGTCACGTGGAACGGGCGGTCGGCGCGCACGCCGGCGACCGTCGAGGTGGTCACGTTGATCGAGTTCGGCGAGCCAGCCAGCTGGTCGGCCGACGCGATGCCCTCCTGCAGCGGGGCCGCAGCGCTGCCGACGGAGGCGATGTAGCCGCAGCCCGTCACATCGCGGTCGACGTCGACGCGGTAGACGCCGAGCCCGGTACGCGACGCGCCACTGACGTGGCCGCTGCCCCGGTTCAGGGTGCCGTTCGGATTGACGACCGCGAAGATCGGGCGGGCGTCGAGCGCCAGCTTGGCGCGGGTGACGGACTCGTCGGCGAGCTTCGGCGTGGTGACGGCCGCGTCGGCGATTTTCGGCGTGGTGACGGAGCCGTCGGCGAGCTTGGTCCCCACGACCGAGCCGTCAGCGAGCTTGCCGGAGCTCACGGAGCCGTCGGCGAGGCTGAAGCCGGTCACGGCACCGGTGCCGAGTTTGGCGGCGGTGACGGCGCCCTCCTTGAGATCCGTCGACTTCACGGAGCCGTTGACGATCGACGAGGAGTTGACGGAGTTCTTGGCGACCTTGACGGCCGCATACGAGGTGCCGGAGATGGAGAAGACCAGCGCCGTCATCGCGATGAGGCTGGTGGCATTGGGGCGGTGGAGCTTGGGGGAGCGCATTGCAGTGATTCCTTGTGGTGACGTTGAAGCGGGTCCTTGTGGCCTGCGTTGCAAGCACTGTGTCGCGGATCCAGGCGGGCGTCTGCCGCCACCGTGATGGCCGTTGTGTCAAGTTGGCGACACAAGGGGTCGGCTGGTCAAAGCGCGCCGTTTGCGGGAGGTTCGTGCCGTGGCTCGCCATCGCCCGCGGCGGGGGATAGGCTCGCGCCGTGCGCTGGGAGCTACTGGATGGAGTGCCGGAGGCGGAGGTCCGCGAGCTGCTCGCGATCGCGCGTCGGCGCCGGTTTGCTCGCGGCGAGGTCGTCTTCCACCAGGACGACCCGGCCGACACGCTCCACCTCGTCGACAAAGGCCGCTTCGCCGTGCGCGGCATCGGCCAGCTCGGCGACGCGGTGATGCTCACCGTGCTCACGCCCGGAGACATGTTTGGCGAGCTTGCGCTCGTCGACGGGCCAGACGCGCGCCGCAGCGCGACCGTCAGCGCGCTGGAGGGAGGGGAGACCCTCTCGATCCACCGCCTCGACTTCGAGCGCCTGCGTCGCCAACGGCCCGACACCTCGCAGGTCGTGATTGCCGTGTTGGCCGAGCAGGTCCGCCGCCTCTCCAAGCTCGTCGCCGAGGCCCACTACGTCTCCGCCGAGAAGCGCGTGCGCCGACGCCTACTTGAGGTGTCCGGCGGCTACACGCCACCGGAGCGTGGCGAGGCCGCGCCGGTCGAGGAGCCGCGCGTCGTGCCGCTCACGCAGGACGATCTCGCCGACCTCGCCGGCACCAGCCGTGCGACCGTCAACCGGGTGCTGCGCTCCGAGCAGGAAAAGGGCGCCGTCAAACTCGGCCGAGGCCGCACCGAGGTGCTCGACGCGGCCGCACTCTCCCGCCGCTCGCGCTGAGCGACGGGAGCCGACAGTTACTTCTTGGGCTTCTTGAGCCGCGAGATGTAGCGCTCGCCGGCCGGCACGAGGACCGACTTCTTCTTCGCGAGGTCGAACACCTCGACGAGCCCCTCGCGCACCGTGACCCGCGTGTTGGTGCAGTAGTCCTGGATCGTCCACTGCGTGCCGCGGACGACGGCGTCGGCGTAGCGGCCCGAGCTGCGGTGCCCGCCATCGGACTCGATGAAGATCTTGCGCGTACGCCGCTTGCGCTTGGGCTTCTTCTTTTTCGCGGCGGCGGCGCTGGCGAGCGGCCGGCTCTTCGCGGCCTTCCCTGCGACCTTGTCTGCCGCAGATCCCGTTCCGGCGCCGCCCTCAAACGAGCGGCAGCCGTTCATCGGGGCCGAGAGCTTGAAGTTCGTCTCGACCGGTCCCAGGGGCTGCTCGATCGTGAACTGCCCGCTCGTGACGTTCGCGGTGCGCAGCGTGCCGGAGGGCGTCCCAGTCTCGACCGTGACGCGGCCCTTCTCGGTGTCGATCTTGCTGCCGAGCTGCACGAGGTCGGGTTCGCGAATGGGCTGGGAGGCGGGCTTGCCGGCGATGAACGCCTTGCTGAACCCGCCAGCGGGGGAGAGCCGGAGCGACCGGCCGGGCGTCGGGCCGGGAAGCGCGCCGTCGGACGCGAGCCCGCGGATGCGGCTGTTGCCGGTGTCGGCGACGACGAAGCCGCCCGAGGCGTTGGGCACGATCGCGCGAGGTGCCGTCAGCCGGCTGGCCGACGCTGGGCCGCCATCTCCGGCGAGCCCGCCGGCGCCGCCCGCGATCGTGAAGATGGTGCCGAGCGGCGTCACGCGCCGGAGCCGGTCGTTGCCGGTGTCGGCGACGACGAAGCCGCCGAGGCGCAGCGGAGCCACGCCGACGGGCGAACTCAGCGCCGCGTCGGTGGCAGGGGCGCCGTCGCCGGCGAACGCCGCGGCCGAGCTGCCTGCGGCGGTCGTGATGACGCCTTGGGGGTCGACGCGACGGATGCGGTTGTTCGCTGTGTCGGCGATCAGGAGCCCTCCGTCGAGGGCGACGGCGACGCCCTGCGGTGCGTTGAGCGAGGCGCTGCGCGCCTGGCCGCCGTCGCCCGCGAAGCCGGCGACGCCGCCGCCAGCGACCGTTGAGATCACGCCGTTGGTGCCGATTCTGCGGATCCGGCTGTTGCCGGTGTCAGCGACGTAGATCGTGCCGTCGGGGGCGACCGCGATACCGGTCGGCGCGTTGAACCTGGCCGAGGTGGCTGCCCCGCCGTCGCCGGAGAATCCACCCACGTTGCGAGTGCCGGCGATCACGGTGACGGCGCCGTTGGAGCCGATGCGCCCGACGAAACCACCGGTCGTGTCGACGACGAGCGGCTGGCCGGCGAGGTCGTAGGCGACGCCGCCCGGCGTGCCCGAGAGGCCGGGCGGTGGGACAAACGTCGTGGGCGGCGGTTGCACGATGGCGATCGTCGAGATGTTGCCGTCGGCGGCGACCTGCCGAACCCGCTGGTTGACGGAGTCGGCGATCAGGATCCTGCCGTCGGGCGCGAGCGCCACACCTTGCGGGCCGCTCAGCTGGGCCTGCGTGGCCGGGCCGCCATCGCCGGCGACTCCCGAGGTGGTGCCAGCGAGGGTGGAGATCGGGGCGTCCGCGGCCAGCGCGCCTGCGGGGAACGCGGCGATCGCCGCCCCGACAGCCAGGAGCGCTGCGGCGCGCGATGGGCGAAGGCAAGTGGGCATGGATGTAACCGTAGACCCGCGCCGCGGCGAGAATCGTCGAGTAGGCGACATGCTGAACGTCACCGCCGTCACAGTCGCACGCCCTCCCGCAGACCTAGACTCGGCGAATGCAGGCAGCTCCACGCGACGGCCGGCCTGGCGGCGGCGCCACCTGGCTGCTCGTGCTGGTCGTGCTCGCGGCGACTGGCGGCGCGATGGCCGCCACCGCGTTCGGCGCACTCGACCGGCTCTCGGGCGTCACTCACGACCGGCTCGTCGAGATCCGCAACGAGACGAAGCCCGCGCCCAGCTCGGTCGTGATGGTCGCCGTCGACGCGCGCACGGTCAGCCGCCAACGCGGCCTGCCGCTCAATCGCTCGCGCTACGCCTCGGCGATCGAGCGGCTCTCGGCCCTCGGGGCGACGGCGATCGCCGTCGATATCCAGTTCTCGGAGCCGTCGAGCGACCAGGACGCCGACCTCGCGCTCCTCGAGGCGATCGAAGACACCGAGACGCCGGTCATTCTCGCCACGAGCCAGGTCTTCAAGAACGGTGACACGCCGATCTTCGGCGGTCGGGCCAACCTGGAGCCCGCCGGAGCGGTCGCCGCGCATTCCAGCCTCCCGGCCGACGATGACTCGCGGATCCGCCGGATCGATCGGTCGGTGGACGGCCTCGTCGTGTTCTCGCAGGCGACCGCCCAAGCCACGGGCCGGCCGGGGATTCCACGCGACGGCACGCTGCTCGACCCCTCGATCCCAGGCAACAAGCTCGACACCATCTCGATGCAGGACCTCCTCGAAGGCAAGGCGACTCCCGCACAGATTCGAGGCCGGATCGCCGTGATCGGGGTGACCGTGGTGAGTAACACCGGCGATGACGAGCAACGGATCGCCGGCTCGTCGCTCCGGATCCCGGGGGTAGCCGCCCAGGCGCAGGCCATCGACACGGCGTTGCGCGGCGAGCCACTCAAGGACGCGGGGGAGACCGTTGCGTACCTCCTCGCGCTTCTGGCCGGTCTGCTCGCGGCTGCCGGGTCGCGGCGCACACTCTGGGTGCAGCTCGGGGTGGCCGTCGTTGCCATGGTGCTGCTCGTTGGCGGCGCGGTCCTCGCGGTGAAGCTCGGTTGGCTCGTGGATCCGGTCCCGGCGTTCGCGGCGGTCCTGGTCGCGTCGCTCTGTGCGATGGCCGTCCGTGCCGAGTCCGAGCGTCGCCGTCGCGCAACCGCCCGCGCCACCCTCGGCCGCTTCGTGCCGCCGGGCGTCGTCGACGACCTGCTCGACGGTGGCTCCAACGGCCTGATCGCCCCGCGTGCTCAGCAGGCGACGGTCGTCTTCTGCGATCTGCGCGGCTACACGTCGCTCGTCGCCAGCCTGCGGGATCCGCAGGCGCTGATCGCGATCCTCGACGCCTACCTGAGCGCCGTCACGCAGACCGTCCACCGCCATGGCGGGACGGTCGTGTCGTTCCAGGGCGACGGGGTGATGTCTGCGTTCGGCACGCCCGTGCCGACCGACGAGGCTCCTGCGCAGGCCGTCGCGGCTGCCCGGGAGCTGCAGACGCGTGCGCTGCCGCAGGTCCGCCGCGAGCTGGCGGAGATCGTCGAAGGGGCCGATGACCTCAGGCTCGGCGTGGGCGTCGCGACCGGCTCGGTGTTTGCCGGGACGGTTGGACCGCCTGAGCGCCGGGAGTACGCGGTCGTAGGCCCGACGACGAACCTCGCCGCGCGCCTGCAGGCGCTGACGAAGACCGAAGGTGTCGACGTGGTGATGGACGGCGCCACAGCCGCTGGTGCCGGCGCGCCCGCGAACGCCCGCTCACACACCGGAATCGTCACGGTCGACGACGTCGGCCTGCGGTCGCTCGGGCCACGCGAGGTGCGGGGGCTGACGGCGCCCGTCGACGTCTGGACGCTCGCCGAGCCGGGCGACGAGTCGCCAGGCGCCTGAGCCGCGTAGGCTCCGCCGAGTGGCAAAGGGACTGAGCACGCCTCGCGGAACCGCCGACGTACTGCCCGACGAGGCAGCACTCCGCGACACCCTCATGGGCCAGGCGGCGAGCCTGCTCGGCGAGGCCGGCTACCAGCACATTGAGACGCCGATCTTCGAGAGCACCGAGCTCTTCAAGCGCGGCGTCGGCGGCTCCACCGACGTGGTCCGCAAGGAGATGTACACCTTCGAGGACGCCGGCGAGCGCTCGCTCACGCTGCGCCCTGAGGGCACGGCATCGGTCGCACGCAGCTACGTCGAGCATGGGATGCACAAGCTCCCGCAGCCCGTAAAGCTCTGGTACCACGGCCCGTTCTTCCGCTACGAGCGTGCCCAGGCCGGCCGCCAGCGCCAGTTCGCGCAGATCGGTGCCGAGGTGCTCGGCAGCGACGACCCGCTCGTCGACGCCGAGCTCATCACGCTCCTGCACCGCCTCATCCAGATGGTCGGCGCCCGCGAGACCGTCCTCAAACTCGGCAGCCTCGGATCGCTTGAGGCCCGCGCCGACTACCGCGCGCGGCTTCTGGACTACCTGCGTCCCCGCGAGGCCGAACTCTCCGACGACGTCCGCAGCCGCCTCGATGAGAACCCCCTGCGCGCGTTCGACGCCAAGGATCCCGGCACGCAGGCCGTGATGAAGGACGCGCCGCTGCTGCTCGACCACCTCAGCGGCGAGGACGCCGACCACTTCGCTGAGGTCCGCGCGATGCTCGACGCCGCCAGCGTGCCGTACGAGATCGACAAGACCCTCGTGCGAGGCCTGGACTACTACACGCGCACCGTCTTTGAATTCAGCTCGTCTGCGCTCGGCGCCCAGAGCGGCGTGGGTGGCGGGGGACGCTACGACGGCCTGATCGAGCAGATCGGTGGCCCGCCGACGCCCGGCTGCGGCTGGGCGGCCGGCATCGAGCGCCTGCTGCTGGCCCGCGACCCCGAGCACCTGCAGGCGAGCAAGCCGGGCCCGCTGCTGCACGTCGTCGTCGCGCCCGGCGCCCGCGTCCAAGCCTTCGCCCTGGCCAACACTCGCGCCATGCCGGGCACCCAGATCGACCTCTCCGGCCGCTCCGTGAAGGGACAGCTGAAAGCTGCTTCCCGGATGGGCGCCGACGTGATCGCCATCGTGGAGCCAGACAGCGTCACGTTCCGCCGCCGCGGCGCCGACGAGGTCACCGTCCCGGCCGACGATGCTCAGGCCGAACTCCGCCGGCAGCTCTCCGCGACCGGTCGCGTCGCCTTCTACGGCCACGACGACGCCGAAACCCAGCCCTCCGACCAGAGTCCCACCTCATGACCAGCCTTCCTGCTCCTCGCGCCAACGCCTACCGCGACGCCTGGAACGGCGACCTCTCGGCCGCCGACGCCGGCTCGGTCAAGCACGTCGCTGGCTGGGTCCACCGCCGCCGCGACCACGGTGGGCTGATCTTCATCGATCTGCGCGACCGCACCGGCCTGCTGCAGCTCGTGATCGACCCCGACGCGGGGGCCGACATCTTTGCCGCGGCCGAGCGCATCCGCTCGGAGCACGTGATCTCCGTCACCGGCGAGATCAGCAAGCGTGGGGCCGAGCACGTCAACCCGAACCTGCCCACGGGCGAGATCGAGCTGCGCGTCGCTTCGCTCACCGTGCTGGCCGAGGCCGAGACCCCGCCGTTCCCGGTCGACGAGGAGACGAAGGTCTCCGAGGAGATCCGCCTCAAGTACCGCGCGATCGATCTGCGTCGCCAGGGGCTCAAGGACGCGCTGGTCCTGCGCTCCCAGATCACGCACGCGATGCGCGAGGACCTCGCCGGCCACGGCTTCCTGGAGATCGAGACGCCGATCCTCACCCGCTCCACGCCCGAGGGCGCCCGCGACTTCCTCGTGCCGAGCCGCTTCCAGCCCGGCAGCTTCTATGCCCTGCCGCAGTCGCCGCAGCTCTTCAAGCAGCTGCTGATGATGGGTGGCCTGGAGCGCTACTACCAAATCGCCCGCTGCTTCCGCGACGAGGATCTGCGCGCCGATCGCCAGCCCGAGTTCACGCAGCTCGACGTCGAGATGAGCTTCGTCGAGGAGGACGACGTCATCGCCGAGATGGAGCGCCTGATGACGAAGGTGTTCGAGATCGGCGGCCTGAACGTGGCGCCGGCTCCGTGGCCGCGGATGGGCTACGACGAGTCGATGCTGCGCTTCGGCAACGACCGCCCGGACATGCGCTTCGGCCTCGAGATCAAGGACGTATCCGAGGCGCTCAGCGGGTCGGAGTTCAAGGTCTTTGAGTCGGTCATCGCTAGCGGCGGCGTCGTGCGTGCAATCAACGCCGGCCAGCGCGAGTTCCCGCGCAAGGAGCTCGACAACCTCAACGAGGTCGCCAAGCGCCACGGTGGCAAGGCCGTCGCCTGGGCGTTCGTGCAGGAGGACGGCACCTGGCGCTCCCCGATCGCGAAGTTCCTCGGCGAGGAGAAGACGACCGCAGCAAACGGCGTCCTCGAGGCCGCGCCCGGCGATCTGCTGATCTTCGTCGGCGACCAGGCCAAGGTTGTGGCGCCGGTGCTCTCGGCGCTGCGTCTGCACCTCGCGGGCCACTTCGGCCTCATTCCCGAGGGCGAGCACTCGATCACGTGGATCGTCGACTTCCCGATGTTTGAGTACAACGAGGATGAGGGCCGCTTCGACGCGCTGCACCACCCGTTCACCGCGCCGACCGGCGACCTGTCGGATCCGGCCAGCCTGCGTTCGCGTGCCTACGACCTCGTCGTCGACGGCTCCGAGCTCGGTGGCGGCTCGATCCGCATCAACGACCCGGCCGTGCAGTCGCGCGTCTTCGAGATTCTCGGCATTGACGCCGACGAGCAGCAGGACCGCTTCGGCTTCCTGCTCGACGCGCTGAAGTACGGCACGCCACCGCACGGTGGCATCGCCTTCGGCATCGACCGCGTCGTGGCCACGTGCGCGGGTCGCGAGTCGATCCGCGACGTGATCGCCTTCCCGAAGACGGCCACCGGCGGCGACCCGCTGACGGGCGCGCCGGACACGGTTGACGCCAAGCAGCTGCGCGACCTGGGCATCAGCACGCTCGCGCTGGGGACTCCCGGGGCCTAACGCGCCAGAGCTGGACCCGCCGCGTCAAGGCGCGGCGGGGCGCCAACACACCGGCCAACGTGTCCTCAGACCGGGGGACGGGGGTGCGTGGGGTGGTCCACGCGACGAGTTGCCGCGTCAAACGACTCAGGTTCTCCCGGCGGCGGCCGAGATAGTGAGGGATGAACCAGGTATCTCGTCCCATGCAGATCGCCCTTGGCGGCGCGTTGGTGTTCGCCGTGCTGTGGTTCTTGGTGCTGCGCCCCAAAGAGCCGGCCGTTGAGCCGATCGCCGCCGCACCCGCGGTGACGACTCCGGCTGAGACGCCGCGAGCCAACGCCGGCGGAGCCCAGGCGGAGACCGCGATCGGCAAGACCGTCGAGGCCGCGAAGAACGGTGCCGCAAGCGCCGACGCCGCCGTCGCTGCCCGCGAAGGCGCGACCGGTGAGGACCCCGCCGCCGACGCTGCCGCCGCCAACAACGCTGCCGCCGCCACCACTTCAGCTCCCGCTGCCGCCGGTGCCGCCCAAGGCGGCGCTGCTGCCACGCCGGGCGCCGCCGCCGCGCCCGCCAAAGCGAAGAAGCCGACGACGAGCGCCGCGCAGAAGCGCGCCGACGCGACGATTCTCGCCGTCAAGCGTGATCTCTCGAAGCGCCGCGCGGTCGTGATCCTCGTCTGGGCGAAGACCGGCAAGGAAGACAAGATCCTGTACCGGCGCATCAGCAAAGAGATCGACCGCCGAGGCGGACGCGTTCGCAAGTACTTCATCAAGGTCGGCGACGTGGGCCGCTACGACGGGCTGCTCTCCGGCCTGTCGCTGGGCCAGACGCCTTCGACGATCGTGATCGCGCCGAACAACGAGGCCAAGGTGCTCGGCGGCCTCACGAGCGTCGAGCGGATCAACCGGCTCACGAGTTCCGCACTGCAGACCAAGCCGGTCGGCACCACCCCGTAGAGCCCGCTGCGCTCGGCCGCGTACCCTGGTGGTGTGGCCGACGAGCGCTTTGCTGAGCACCTCGCCTACTCCCATGCCCTGGGCGTAGAACCCGATGGCGCCTTCACCGGCACCGCGGGCGGTGCCGCCTGCGGCGATCTGATTCAGATTCGGATCGCCACCGACGGCCAGACCATCACCGGCGTCGGCTTCGACGCCAGCGGCTGCGGCGCTGCGACGGCCGCGGCCAGCGCTGCCGTCACCTTGGCCGACGGCGCCTCCGTCTTCGACGCCGCTCGTATCGACGCGGCAGCCGTCAGCGCCGAACTCGGCGGACTCTCCGCCGGCAAGTTCCACGCCGCAGATCTGGCTGCCGACGCGCTCGCCACCGCACTGGGCGCGGCGATCATGCGCGCCCCGAGCCTCGGCGTGCTCGACGACGGCCGCGTGCTCGTGGCGCTCTCCGGCGGCGTCGACAGCGCCGTCGCCGCCACGCTGGAGGCACAGGCTGGCCGCGAGGTCGTCTGCGTGACGCTTGAGCTGTGGCGCAGCCCCGAGAACGACGCCGATCGTTCGTGCTGCTCGGCGAGCGCCGTGCGCCTGGCCCGCTCCGTCGCGCACAAGGCCGGGATGCCGCACTTCACCGTCGACCTGCGGGAGGAGTTCCGCGCAGGGGTCGTCGAGCCGTACCTCGAGGGGCACCGCCGCGGAGCTACGCCAAACCCGTGCATCAAGTGCAACGGCAACGTGCGCATCGACGCGATGGTGGGCCTAGCGGATCGCCTCGGTGCCCAGAAGCTCGTCACCGGCCACTACGCCCAGCTCAAGGGCGGCCTGCTGCGCGCCGGGTTGGATCCGGCCAAGGACCAGTCCTACATGCTCGCTGGCCTGGACCGCCAGACGCTGCAGCGGCTGAGCTTCCCGCTCGGCCACCTCACCAAGCCGCAGGTGCGGGTGCTCGCCGAGGAGGCGGGCATCAGCGTCGCCAAGCGGCCGGAGTCGCAGGATCTCTGCTTCCTCGCCGGCACCGGCAAGCGCGCATTCTTGGCGCGCCACGGCGGCCTTCAGGACCGGCCCGGGCCGATCGTCACTGCCGACGGCGAGGTTGTCGGCGCCCACGGTGGTGCCCATAACTTCACGGTCGGCCAGCGCCGCGGACTCGACCTCGGCGGCGGTCCTATTCGCTACGTCCTTGCCACCGATCCGACGACCAACACCGTCACCGTCGGCTCCGCCGAGGACCTCCTCACCGATCGCGTCGAACTCGCCGATCTCCAGCTTCACCGCGATGAAGACGCCGTGCGCTGCGTCCGCTTGCGCTACCACGCCAACACGATCCCCTGTCGCCTTGAAGGTACGACGCTCCACCTCGAGCAGCCCTTCGGCGGCGTCGCGCCTGGCCAAAGCGCCTGCCTGATGGACGGCGACGTCGTCGTCGGTACCGGCACGATCATCAGCACCGGGGCGCAAGCCCACACGGCGGTGCACACCGACACCGGAGTGCTCGCCGACGCCGAGGCACTCGTGGTTCGGGCCGGCGAGGTTGCGGGCACGGCCTAAACCGCGCTCAGCGGCGTCGCTGAGCCCACGGACTGAAAAGACGTTTTTGGCGCGCAACCCGCTGAGGTTGCAAACCGGAGCGGCAAAGCGCCAAACCGCAACCTCTGCCGGTTGCCGATCGGCGCAACCCCACGTGGTTGCAGCGGCTGTGCAACCAGCAGAGGTTGCGCCATCTCGCAACCGGCAGAGGTTGCGAAACCGACGGCTGGCGTGCCAAATCGCAACCTCAGGAGGTTGCAGCCCCAAAACGCATATTTGGACTCCCGGCCCCAGCGGGCGCGAGGTGCGGTGGTCTACTCCGCCGACTCCGCGTGGAAGGCGGCCGTCGGCCACGGGCCCGGGCCGTCGGCGTACCGCTCGCCCCAGTAGTGCGGATTGACCTCGCGCAGGGTCTTCGGCGACCAGCCGGCCGGTGCCGACGGGTCGGCAACGGCCACGAGCACGTCCGCTCCCCAGAGCGCGAGCCGCTCCTGGCAGATCCCGCACGGCGCAAGCACGAAGATCTCGGGATCGCCGTCGTCGCGGGCGACGCAGGCCGACGCGACGACGGCCACGTCCTCGGTGTAGGCCTGGCAGAGCGCACCCGTCTCGGCGCAGAGGCCGACGGCACTGTTGAGGTTGTCGAGGCAGATGCTGGTGAGCACCCGCCCGTCGGCGAGCGCCACGGCAGCGGCGACGCCCGTGGCACCGTCCGGAAAGCGGCGGTCGAGCTGGGCAACCGCAGCGTCGATCAAGGACTGGTCGAGGGCCATCGGCGCAGTGTTTCACCCCGTAGCGCACGCCGCCGCCCGAATGGGCCAGAATCCCCTGCTGTGACGTCCGACGAGATCCGCGAGCGATTCCTCAGCTACTTCGCTGACCGAGGCCACCTGCGCCGTCCTTCGGCGTCGCTCGTCCCTGCGGCGCACGACCCGTCGGTCCTGCTGACCACGGCGGGCATGCACCCGCTCAAGGACTACTTCCTTGGGAAGGAGCAACCTCCGGCCGACAAGCTCACGAGCTGCCAGAAGTGCTTCCGCACGGGAGACATCGAGAACGTCGGCGTCACCGATCGCCACCTCACGATGTTTGAGATGCTCGGCAACTTCTCGATCGGCGACTACTTCAAGCAGGGCGCCGTCGAGATGGCGTGGGAGTTCTCCACCTCGCCGGCCGGGCTCGGCTTCGCGCCCGAGAGCGTCTGGGTCACCGTCTTCGGCGGCGACGACGAACTGGGCCTCGGCCCCGACCAGGAAGCCATCGACGCGTGGCTGGCCGTCGGCGTCCCGCAGGAGCGCATCGTGCTCGCCGGCCGCGAAGACAACTTCTGGCAGGCCGGCCCGACCGGCCCCTGCGGCCCCTGCTCCGAGCTCTACTTCGATCGCGGCCCCGAGGTCGGCGACGACAGCGAGCGCCCCGCCGGTGAGGGCGAGCGCTACCTGGAGTTCTGGAACCTCGTGTTCATGCAGTACCGCATGGGTGAGGACGGCTCGCTCACGCCGCTGCCCAACCAGAACATCGACACCGGCCTCGGCCTCAACCGGATGGCGCTGATCCTGCAAGGCGTCGACAACGTCTTCGAGACCGACCAGTTCGTGCCGCTGATCGAACTCGGCAAGACGCTCGCCACCAAGGAGACCGACGACCGCGCGCTGCGGATCCTCGCCGACCACTCCCGCGCGATGACCTTCCTCATCGGCGACGGCGTCGTGCCGTCCAACGAGGAACGCGGCTACATCCTGCGCCGCATCATGCGTCGCGCGATCCTGCAGGGCAGCCGCATCGGCATTGAGCCCGGCTTCCTCACGAAGTACGTCGACGTGGTCATCGAGCTGATGGGCGCGGCGTACCCAGACATGGCCGCGGAGCGCGACACGATCGTGCGCTGGGTCGTCGCCGAGGAAGAGGCCTTCGGTCGCACCCTCGAGCAGGGCACCAAGCTCTTCGAGGAGATCGCCGCCAAAGTGCCGGCCGGCGGCACGATCCCGTCGCCGGATGTCTTCAAGCTGCACGACACGTTCGGATTCCCGTTCGACGTGACCAAGGACCTCGCTGAGGAACAGGGCCTGCACGTCGACGAAGACGGATTTGGGCGGCTCATGGACGAGCAGCGCGAGCGCTCACGCGCTGGTGGCGCCAGCGGCGCTGGCGGTGCTGGCAACCTGCGCGACGCCGCGGCGACGCTCGCCACGGCGACCGAGCCGACGGAGTTCACTGGGTACGCCGAGACCAGAACCAACGACGCTCGCGTCATCGCGATCGAGGCGCTGGGCGATCAGACGCTCGTCAAGCTCGATCGCTCGCCGCTCTACGCGACGGGTGGCGGCCAGGTCGCCGACGCGGGCCAGCTGGAGTGGGGTGGAGTGGGCGGCAAGAGCGCTCCCGTCGCCGACGTCGTGCGCATCGGCGAGGACCAGATCGTCGTGCTCGACGCTGCTGCCGCCGAGGGACTCTCGAAGAACGAGGTCGTCGACATCACCGTCGACCACGCCGCGCGCTACCGCACCCAGGCCAACCACACCGCGACACACCTGCTCCAGCAGGCCCTGCGCGACGTCGTGGGCGACCACGTACGCCAGGCCGGGTCGTACGTCGGCCCAGACAAGCTGCGCTTCGACTTCAACCACGGCCAAGGCCTCTCCGCTGAGGACCTGCGCGCCGTGGAGGACGCCGTCAACGCGTGGATCGCCGCGGACGAGCCCGTCAACTGGCAGCTGCTGCCGATCGCCGAGGCCAAGGGCCGCGGCGCGACGGCCCTGTTCGGGGAGAAGTACGGCGACGTCGTCCGCATGGTCGAAGTCGGCGACGGCAACTGGTCGCGCGAACTCTGCGGTGGCACGCATGTGGCCCGCACCTCGGAGATCGGCGCCTTCACGATCGTGTCGGAGAGTTCGTCGAGCGCCAACGTGCGACGGATCGAAGCCCTGACCGGCCCGGCCGCCGTGGAGCGTCTGCGCGAGTCCGACCGCCTGCTCCGCGAGAGCGCCGCCTCTCTGCGCACGCCGCCGGAGTCGCTGCCGGAGACGATCAACACGCTCCGCGAGCAGCTCAAAGCCTCCGAGAAGGCGCGCCGTGAGGCTCAGACGGCCGACGTCGACAGCCTCATCGTCGACCGCATCGTGATCCCCGGCGGCGGACTGCTCGTCGCCCGGACGGTGGAGGTCGAAGACGGCAAGGCGCTCGGCCAGCTGGCCGAGAAGGGCCGCGAGAAGCTCGGCGAGGACGCCGCCGTCGTGTTTGGCGCGATCTTCGGCGACCGCGCCCAGATCGTCGTCAACGTCGGCCCCGGGCTGGTATCGCGCGGCGTCAGCGCCGGCGACGTCGTCAAAGCCGCAGCACCTGTGATGGGTGGCGGTGGCGGCGGGCGGCCAAACGCCGCGCAGGCCGGCGGCAAGCAGCCCGAGAACCTGCCAGCAGCGATCGAGTCGGCTCGCGACACCGTCCTGCAGGCCGCAGGAAGCTGAGCACCCGCGTGGGCCGCGTTCTCGCGCTGGACTTCGGCAGCGCCCGTTGCGGCGTGGCGATCACGGATCCGAGCGGCACGATCGCCTCGCCGCTGCCGGTCGTGCGCAAGGCCGCAACGCCGAGCGGAATCAAGCGCATCGCGAGCCTCGTCGCTGAGCGTGGGGTGGAGCGCGTCGTGCTCGGCCTGCCGATCGGACTGTCGGGTCGCGAGACCGCGCAGACGAAGGAGACACGCCGCTTCTGCGAGCAGCTGCGGGCAGCCGTCCCCGTGCCCGTCGACCTCTACGACGAGCGCTTCACCACCCGGATGGCCGAGCGTGACCATGACGCGCGAGCTGACGAAGACTCGCGCGCAGCGGCCCATCTGCTTAGCGGCTGGTTGGCCGAACACCAGGGACTTCCGCCGGTGCCGGAGTCCTTCGGGGGCCCGGCATGGCAGGATGAGCGACCGTGAGTCTGTTCTCAGGAGGCCGCCGCGAGCCGCGCGAGCGGACCGAGGAAGAACGCCGTCAGGCGATGATCGACCGTGAGCGGCGACGCTCCGGCGATGCCACCTGGTCGCCGCCGCCCGGGCACCCGCTTGCTCCGCCGGCTGGCTCAGCTGCCGCGGCCGCGCCTCCAGGGCCCGCCGGCGCTGCGCAAGGCGCTGAGCCGGTGCTGCGTCCCGCCCGACCGGCACAGCCTGCAGCAGCCGCGCAGCCCGCTCAGCCTGCCTCAACGCCCGCCGCAGCCCCTGGCGACGACGCCGGCTGGTGGGATGACGCCGAGTCCTTCGGGTCCGACCAGCCGGTCGCGGCGTGGCCGCCGCCGGCCCCAGGCGCAGCTGCACCCGTAGCCGCGGAGCCGGTGCGTCCGGCACCAGCTCGTCCGGCCGCAGCAGACGCGGCCCAGCCGCGCCGCCGCGCCGGCGCACAGCCTGCGGGGCCAGCGTCGCCGGAGGCGCCTGCAGCCACGAACGGCCGTGCGCGCCCCGCAGAACCGCTGAAGATCGATCCGGAGCCACCCGCTCAGCCGCCGGCCCCCGCCTTCGACCTGCCCGACCACCGCCAGGTCGCCGTGCACCGCCGTCGCTCGTTCGCGAGCCGGTCGACGAGCCGGACGGTCGTCTCGCCGCCCGGCGACGCCAACATGGGGGGCTCGCTCGGCCGAGGGCGCAGCCGCCGCCGCAAACTCGCGCTCCTCGTCGTCTTCCTCTTCCTGGCCGGCGTCGCTTGGTCGCAATGGACGCTGTGGCAGCCGCTCAAGGGCGGTGGCACCGAGGAGATCAGCGTCGAGATCCCTGAGGGCTCGGGCGCCAGCGCCGTCGGCGACAAGCTCTACGAAGCAGGCGTCGTCGATTCCGCGCGCCTCTTCACGCTGCGCGCGGTGATCGCTGGGCAGCGCAACGACCTGCCGTCCGGCCTGGTGAAGCTCAAGAAGGACATGTCGTATGGCGCGGCCCTGGCTGCGCTCAACGGCGGCACCGTCAACCCGCTCGACCTGCAGAACATCACCATCCCCGAGGGCCTCTCGATCCGTGAGATCGCGGCGCGATTCAAGCGGCAGAACACGGTCGACGGCTACGGCGCGACGGCCGTCAAGGTGCTCCGCGAACGCCGCGAGGAGCTGCGCGCGGATTACGGTGTGCCGAAGAACGCGCGCACCCTCGAAGGGCTGCTGTTCCCCTCCACCTACGAACTCCCCGCCGGGTTCACTGCCCGCGACCTGATCGACCGCCAGCTTCAGGCGTTTGAGCAGAACTTCGGTGGCGTCTCGATGACGAAGGCCAAGAAGGCCAACCTCACGCCCTACGAGGTGCTCACGATCGCCTCGATGGTGGAGCGCGAGGCGCGGCTCACGCGCGAGCGCCCACTGATCGCCGCGGTGATCTACAACCGCCTGAAGGCGGGCATGCCGCTCGGGATCGATGCGACCTTCCGCTATGCCAGCGGCAACTGGACCGACCCGATCAAGCAAAGTGAGCTCGACCGGGACGGCCCGTTCAACTCCCGCACGCGGACCGGCTTGCCGCCGACGCCGATCGGGAACCCGGGGCTTGCGTCGATCGAAGCTGCCGCCAAGCCCGCGAACGTGCCCTACCTGTACTTCGTGGTCAAGCCCGGCCGCTGCGGCGAACACGCCTTCGCTGCAACCGCAGACAAGTTCGCCCAGGACAGCGCGAAGTACAACGCGGCGCGCGACGCCGCCGGCGGCTCGCCGGACACCTGTTGAGCGCCCCGGTGAGCGCGGGCGGCTCCGCGACCGCTCGGCCCCGGTACGGCGTCGTCGGGTGGCCCGTGAGCCACAGCCGCTCGCCCGCGATGCACCAGGCGGCGGGCCTGGACTACCAGTTGCTGCCGGTGCCACCTGAGCGGGTCGAGGCGACGCTCCGCGCGCTTCCGGCCTCCGGCTTTGCCGGGGTCAACGTCACGATCCCGCACAAAGGCGCGGCGCTCGCCGTGGCAGACACGGCGTCGGTCGCGGCGCGCGAGATCGGCGCTGCGAACACGTTGCTTTACGCGCCAGATGGTGGGATCGCGGCAGACAACACCGACGCACCCGGCCTCCTGGCCACGCTCACCGGTCGCCCGCAAGCCTCAGCCATCGTGCTCGGAGCAGGCGGAAGTGCCCGGGCGATCGTCTGGGCGCTGCGCAGCATCGGCTGCGAAGTCGGCGTCTGGAACCGCACGAGTGCCCGTGCCGAGGCGCTCGTGGAGGAGCTCGGGGGGACGGCGCTGTCCGTTTCGGGGGACAGTGGGCTGGTAGAACCAGCAGATATCTTGGTGAATTGCACGGCGCTCGAGCTCGACCGTTCGTCCAGTGGCATCGACGGGCTCCCGCTGTCCGTCGATCACCTGGCCAGATACGCCACCGTGGTGGACCTGGCCTACAAGCCCGGCGGAACGGTGCTCACTGCTGAGGCAGCGAAGCGCACGTTTGTCGTCGATGGCCTGGAGATCCTCGTCCAACAAGGTGCGCGCAGCTTTGAGTTGTGGACCGGTCGCCCCGCTGATGTGGCGGCGATGCGGTCTGCCGTAAGGAACACAGCAGAGGACCATGGAGCCGCATACGATCCCCCAGGCGGAAAGCCAGTTCCATGACCTGACGGTCGCGGAACCCGCTGGCACCGGTGCCCACGCAGGTGCTCCTTCTGCCAACGGTGCATCGGAAGGCGCGCACGTCCCCGGCGCCGCTGGCGACCCGTTCGCGGCCGCTCAACCCGCCGTGACCCCTGCCACGCCGGCCGACCCTTACGCCGGCTTCGAGGATCCCGTCGCCGCGCACGCTGCGGCGCAGGCCCAGTACGAGGCCGAACTCGCGGCCTACGAGGCGCACATTGCGGCGCAGGCTGCGGCCGAGGCGGAGGCCGCTCGCGCCGCTCGCGCCGAGCACACCGCTGAGCTGGCTGCGGCCCCGGCCGCGCACCAGGTCGACGTCTCCTCTGGCTTTGAGCCCGGCGCCGACGTCGACGCGACCCCCGAGCACGACGCCTCCGTCGACGAGGCCGGCGAGCTCCTGATGGAAGGGCTCTCTCGCCCCGCCGGCGTGGCCAAGCACACGCGGTCGGATCTCGAGGCTGCGATCTCCCTTGGCCTGGTGACGCCCGAGCTCGTGGCCGCCGCGCAGCAGCTCGGTGCCGAGCAGGGCCGCCTGCCCGAGGCGATCCTGCTGGAACAGAACTCGATCTCCCCGGAGGGCCTGGCTCGCGCCGTCTCCGAGCGCCATGGCATCGAGCTCATCGACCTTTCGCTCTTCAAGGTGGACTTCACCGCCGCGAACCTGATCGATCCGGCCGCCGCCAAGCGCTACGAGGCGCTGCCGGTGAAGATGATCACCGATCGCGTGGTCATGGTCGCGATGGTCGACCCGGCGAACATCATCGTCATCGACGACATCTCCCTGATGACGGGCCTGGATGTGCGGCCCGTGGTGGCGTCCCGCGAGGACGTTGCGACTGCCATCTCGCGACTGACTCGCCTGGACGACGTCGTCAGCGGTGATGGCGTCGAAGAACTCGATGGCAGCGAAGACGACGGCGTCGTCGACCTGCGCGGCGGCTCCGACGACGCCCCGGTCATCAAGCTCGTCAACCAGGTCGTCGCCCAGGCCGTTGAGCGCGGCGCCTCAGACATCCACTTGCAGGCCGGCGAGTTCGGCATGCGTGTGCGGTACCGCGTGGATGGCGTGCTCGTCGACGCCGCCGACGTGCCCAAGAAGATGGCGGCCGGCGTCGTGAGCCGCGTGAAGATCATGGCCGCGCTCGACATCTCCGAGCGCCGCATCCCGCAGGACGGTCGCATCTCGCTCTCGATCGACGGCCACAAGCTCGACCTGCGCGTCGTGACCCTCCCGTCCGTGCATGGCGAGGCGGTCATCATGCGCATCCTCGACAAGTCGAACGTCGTGATGGATCTCGACATTCTCGGCATGCGCAAAGAGGAGCGCGAGCGCTTCGAGCACGGCTTCGGCCAAGCCCACGGCGCCGTCCTCGTGACCGGTCCGACCGGCTCGGGTAAGTCGACCACCTTGTACGCCGCACTCGGCGCGATCAACTCGCCCGAGAAGAACATCATCACCGTCGAGGACCCGGTCGAGTACCAGCTCGCTGGCGTCAACCAGGTACAGGTCAACCCGAAGGCGGGCCTCACCTTCGCCAACGGCCTGCGCGCCCTGATGCGCGCCGACCCCGACGTGATCATGGTCGGCGAGATTCGCGACGGCGAGACCGCCAAGATCGCGATCGAGTCGGCCCTCACCGGCCACCTCGTGCTCTCCACGCTGCACACCAACGACGCACCAAGCGCCGTGTCGCGTCTGCTGGAGATGGGCATCGAGCCATTCCTGATCGCCTCCTCGATCGAGACGGTGGTCGCCCAGCGCCTCACCCGCAAGCTCTGCAAGCACTGCAAGGAGGAGATCGAACTCTCCGTCGAGGTGCTGCACACCAACGGCTACGACATGCGTGACGAGCCGATCAAGGCCTTCGGGCCCAAGGGCTGCTCGCGGTGCGGACACTCCGGCTACAAGGGCCGACTCGGGCTCTACGAGGTGATGACGTGCAACGAGGAGATGCGTGAGTTGATCACCGCTCGTGCGACCGCCGAGCAGATCGGCGAGGCCGCGCAACGCAACGGTATGCGCACCCTCCGCGATGACGGCATTGCCAAGGTCGAGGCCGGCATGACCTCGATCCAAGAGGTCGCCCGCGTCTGCGGCACCTAGACCTCACTTTCCTCAAGTAACCCCCTTTCCAGACCGACGAGAAGACCGTGGACTTCGATTTCGCAGACCTACTCATGGAGACGCTCCGTCGCCGCGCGTCGGACCTCCACCTGACCGCCGGCGTTCCGCCGATGGTGCGCGTCCGCGGACGCCTCCAGCCGCTTGAGGGCTACGAACGCCTCTCGCCGACGGACACCCGAGAGATCATCTACTCGATCCTCAACAACGACCAGCGTCAGCGCCTTGAGAACGACTGGCAGCTCGACTTCGCCTACGGCTCGTCCGGCACCGGCCGCTTCCGCGTGAACTGCTACTTCCAGCGCGGGGCTCTGGGCGCCGCCTTCCGCGTGATCCCGAGCGACATCGCCACGCTCGAGCAGCTCAGCCTTCCGCCCGTCCTGAAGGACCTCACCGAGAAGCCGCGTGGATTCGTCCTCGTGACGGGCCCGACCGGCTCCGGCAAGTCGACGACGCTCGCGGCGATGATCAACGAGATCAACATGACGCGCGACGAGCACATCATGACCGTCGAGGATCCGATCGAGTTCCTGCACCGCCACAAGCGCTGCGTCGTGAACCAGCGTGAGATCGGCGCCGACGCCCCAAGCTTCTCGCTCGCCCTGCGCGCCGCCCTGCGCCAGGACCCGGACGTCATTCTCGTCGGCGAGATGCGCGACCAGGAGACCATTCACACGGCCCTGACAGCGGCTGAGACCGGCCACCTCGTCTTCGCCACCCTGCACACGCAGAGCGCCCCGCAGACGATCGACCGCATCGTCGACGTCTTCCCGGCCGCCCAGCAGCAGCAGGTCCGCGTCCAGCTCTCCACGGCGCTGATGGGCGTGGTGACGCAGCAGCTGCTGCCGACCGCCGATGGCGCCGGGCGCGTCTGCGCCTGTGAGGTGCTCGTGCCGACGCCGGCCGTCCGCAACCTCATCCGTGAGGGCAAGACCCACCAGATCTACTCGTCGATCCAGACCGGTGCCGCCCACGGCATGCAGACCATGGACGCCGCCCTCGCGGCGCTCGTGCGGCATGGCGTGATCTCGCGCAGCCTGGCCGAGGAGCGTTCCAACGATGTCGAAGAGCTCAAGCGCCTGATGGGCAGCGGCTCGCCGGCGATGGCCCACGTCTAACCAGGGCCTGAGAGCAGCACGGTCATGAGCACCTTCGCTTGGAAAGCGGTCGACGCGGTCGGCTCGCAGTCGTCCGGAACGACCGACGCCGAGACGCGTAACGCCGTCATCGAGCAGCTCCGGCAGAAGGGGCTCGTGGTCCTGGAGGTCAAGGACAAACAGACCTCCAAAGAGCTGGAGATCCCTGGCTTTGGCTCCGTCAAGCCGGTCGACCTCACGATCATGACTCGCCAGCTGGCGACGATGATCGGCTCCGGCATGACGATCCTGCGCGCCTTGATGATCATCGAGGCACAGACGCAGAACAAGAAGCTGCAGGAGACGCTTCAATCGATCTCCAAAGACGTGGAGGCGGGGCAGACGTTCTCCGACTCGCTCGACAAGTTCCCGAAGATCTTCTCGCCGCTGTACGTGTCGATGGTGCGGGCGGGCGAGACGGGCGGCGTCTTGGACTCCTCGCTGCTGCGCGTCGCCGATCAGCTGGAGGCCGCCGATTCGCTGCGGCGCCAGGTCAAGTCGGCGATGATGTACCCGATCGTGGTGCTCATCTTCGCGATGATCGTGCTCAGCGCCATGCTGCTCTTCATCGTTCCGCAGTTCGCGTCGATCTTTAAGGATCTCGGCGGCTCGCTGCCGAAGCTCACCCAGTACACCGTGGCAGCGTCCAACGCCCTCAAGAACCAGTGGTACCTGGTGTTTGGCAGCATTTTCGGTGGCATGTTCCTCTTTAAGCGCTGGAAGAAGACTCCGGGCGGTCGCCGCACGTGGGAGCGCCTGACGCTCCGCATGCCGATGAAGGTCGGCGACATCGTGCAGAAGATCGCCTTGGCTCGCTGGAGCCGCACGCTTTCGGCGCTCACCGGCGCCGGCGTTCCCCTCCTGCTCGCCCTGGAGGTGACGGGGAAGACGTCGGGTAATGCCGTGGTCGAGGAGACCATGGAGGACGTCATCCAGTCGGTGAAGGGCGGCGGCACGATCACCGGCCCGCTCAAGCAGTCGACGGTATTCCCGGCGATGGTCACCCACATGGTGGCCGTCGGTGAGGAGACCGGCCAGATGGAAGAGATGCTCGGCAAGGTCGCCGACTTCTACGAGGACCAGGTCGACGCGGCCGTCAAGTCGCTCACGTCGATCATCGAGCCGATCATGATCATCGTGATCGGCGGCATCGTGGGCTTCGTCGTCATCTCCATGTACCTGCCGATGTTCGAGGTCTACAAGAACATCCAGTAGAGGCTTCGGCCTCACCGAAAAGCGGGCCGGCGCCAAGTGGCGCCCCAGACGCTCTCAGTCGCAAGTACGGGGCGGGTCGCAAGGCCCGCCCCGGCTGCGTTCTGGGGGCGGGCTGCGGGTCGAGCTGCTCGCGTGCCCCGGCGCCGGACCAGCCGATTCGTCCATGTTGGCGTCCAGGCGCTCCCATCAGGGGCGAACGCGACCGTACTTTCAAGCATGGGCGCATCTGGCGCATACGGAGCAGGCGACGACGCGAGCGCGCGACTGGGCGCCAGTCGAGCGCTGCGCGCCGCAGGCCCGCGGCGCACCACACGCGCGCGAAAGGTACCGCCGCCGACCAGCCGCCAGCCGCAGGCCAGCCGGGCACTTCCACGCGATGGCGCCTGGACGCCGGAGCGAGACCTCGACGCCGCCGTCTTGCAGGCGATGGGTGCGTCGGCGTCCGACCACGTCGTCTCGCTGCAGGCCCGTCGGTCATGGGCCGGGCTCATTCACCATCTGGCGGTCGCGCCGTCGGGCGTCTGGCTGATCACCCCGCTCGCCGCCAAAGGCAAAGTTGAGATCGAGCGCTTCGCCGCGGAGGCGCCGCGCCTCGACGTCGCCGGGATGGACCGCAGCGACGTGATCGCCACCCTCGCCCACCAGGTGGCGGTCGTGAACCGAGCGATGGTGGAGATCGAGGCCGCCGCGCTGGTGCGCGGCGCGGTCTGCCTCGTCACACCCAAAGGGCTCGCCGGAACGCACCGGGCACTCGGTGGCGCGCTGCGCTTCGGCGACGTCGCCCTCCTCTCCCCGCCGGACCTCGCGACGCAGCTGCAGGCCGATGGCCTGCTCTCGGCAATGGACCGCACCCGCATTGCGCGAGCACTCGCGCAGCGGTTCCCTGCGGCGTAGAACGACGGGCGCCGCCGCAGCTCCAGACCGAAGTCCGGGCTGCGACGGCGCGCGCGTCCCCCTGGGTATGTGTCCCCTGGATCGCTCAGGCAGCGGTGTCCCCTCCGGCGCCCGAGCAAGCTTTGGCTAGATCTGGGTCGTGACGGCCTTCACCTGCAGGTAAGCCTCGAGCACCTCGGCGCCCATCTCGCGGCCCCAGCCGGACTGCTTGTAGCCGCCGAACGGCAGCGCCGCGTCGAACACGTTGAAGCAGTTGATCCAGACCGTGCCGGCCTTGATCGCCTTCGCCGCGCGGTGCGCCTTCGACAGGTCGGACGTCCACACGCCCGAGGCCAGACCGAAGTTGGAGTCGTTGGCCTGGCGGGCGAGCTCCTCCACGTCCTTGAACGGCGAGACGCTCAGCACGGGGCCGAAGATCTCCTCCTTCACGATCCGCATGTGGTTGGCGGTGTCCGCGAGGACGGTCGGCTCCACGAAGTAGCCGGGGCCGTCGATCTTGTGGCCGCCGGCGATCGCGCGGGCGCCCTCGTCCTCACCGATCTGCATGTACTGGGTGACCTTGTCGAGCTGCTCCTGTGAGGTGAGCGGGCCCATGTCGACCGAGGGATCCAGGCCGTTGCCGACCTTCACCGACTTGGCCGCGTCGGCCAGGCCCTGGAGGACGTCGTCGTAGGCGCTGTGCTCCACGTAGAGGCGCGAACCGGCGCAGCAGACCTGCCCCTGGTTGAAGAAGATCGCGCTCGCGGCACCGGGGATGGCCGTCGCCATGTCGGCGTCAGCGAAGAGCAGGTTCGGCGACTTGCCGCCGAGCTCCAGCGAGACCTTCTTGAGGTTGCCCGCGGCGGCGTGCACGATCAGCTTGCCGACCTCCGTCGAGCCCGTAAACGCGATCTTGTCGACGTCCGGGTGCGCGGCCAGCGGTGCGCCGGCCTCCTCGCCGAGGCCGGTCACGACGTTGACGACGCCCTCCGGGAAGCCGGCTTCGAGGATCAGCTCGGCGAGGCGCAGCGCCGAGAGCGGCGTCTGCTCGGCCGGCTTGAGCACCACGGTGCAGCCGGTCGTCAGCGCCGGGCCGAGCTTCCACGCGGCCATCAGCAGCGGGAAGTTCCACGGAATGATCTGGCCGACGACGCCGATCGGCTCCTTCAGCGTGTACGCGTGGAACTGCGCGTCGGGCATGTACGGCACCGACAGCGGGATCGTCGAGCCGGTGATCTTCGTCGCCCAGCCCGACATGTAGTGGAAGAGGTCGGCGGCGAGCGGAATGTCGGCGGCGCGTGCGACGGCAAACGGCTTGCCGTTGTCTAGCGTGTCGAGGGTCGCGAGCTCGTCGGCATGCTCGAGGATGAGGTCGCCGAGCTTGTGCAGCAGCTTGCCGCGCTGCGCCGGGTGCATGTTCGCCCAGCCCGGGCTCTCGAAGGCGGCGCGCGCGGTCTTCACGGCGCGGTCGATGTCTTCGGAGTCACCAGCGGGGATCGACGCCAGGACCTCGCCGGTGGCCGGGTTGATCGTGTCGAAGGTTTTGCCGGAATGGGAATCGACCCAGTCGCCGCCGATCAGCATCCGGTGGTGGCGGTTGACGAAGGTTTGGGCGTCTGGATTGACTTGCAGCTGCGTGCTCATGGCGTGCTCCACATCGAGGGGGTTGACGGGTACTCGACCTCGATCGTCGCCCCGTGGGGGTCGCAACGACGTCGCAGTCGTGTGCGCGCGAGCACTCAAGCGGGGTGGCAAGCTGTCCGGTCGGCCGTCCACGAGTTGCGTACGTTCGTCCGGACATGCGTCACACTGGTGGAATGGAGAACTGGGCCGCGATCGTCGCCGGAGCAGACCGCCGATCTCGTGCGCGTGAGATTGCGCAGGCCCGCGACCGCCTCCTCGGTGGCGATTGGACGCCGCAGTTGGCCCGCCGCAGCGGCGACCAGACGGTGCGCCCAGTGATCGAGCGCTCCTGGCAGCGCAGCGTCGCCGCGGGGGTTGACCCTGACCATGGCCTGGCGCCCGTGCCGATTGGCGAAGCCGAGGTCGCCAGGCGCTGGGGCCAGCATCCCCTGGCGATCGCCGTGCCGATCTTGCGTGGACTGCTCGACGACGTCGGCGACACCGAGCATGTGGCGCTCGTCTGCGACGCCGACGGCACGCTGCTGTGGATCGACGGGCGCCCGAGCATGCTCGACGCCGCCCGTGAGGTCCACCTGGAGCGCGGCTCGGTCTGGTCGGAGGGCGCCGCCGGCACGAATGCCATGGGCACGGCGCTCGCCGAGCGCCACCCGGTGCAGGTCTTCTCCGCCGAACACTTCGCCGAGACCGTCCACCCGTGGACGTGCTCTGCCGCTCCGGTCCGCGACCCCGTCAGCGGGCGCACCGTTGGCGTGCTCGACCTCACGGGCGCGCTCGGCACCGCACACCCGCACAGCCTGGCCGTCGTCACGATGGCCGCGCGCATGGTCGAGCGCGAGCTGGCCTACCGCGCCGAGCGCGAAGGCGAGCAGGTCACCACGGTGTCGTTGACCGTCCTTGGTCGCGACCGTGGCCTGCTGCGCGTCGGCGACGACGAACACGTCCTCTCACCCCGCCACACCGAGCTACTCCTGCTCCTGCTCCTGCGCGAGGAAGGGATGACGGCCGAGCAGCTCGCGTTGGAGGTCTGGGGGGAGAAGGGCCGGCCAGGCACCGTTCGCTCCGAGCTGCACCGCTTGCGCCCGATCCTCGGGCCGCTCCTCGGCGAGCGGCCCTACCGCCTCACCGCCCCGATCGCCTGCGACGTCGTACGGATCGAGCGCCTGGTGCGCGAGGAACGCGTCGCCGACGCCCTTGCCGACTACGCCGGGCCGCTGCTCCCACAGTCCGATGTGCCTCGCGTCGCCGAGCTGCGTGACCGCGTCGACGACCAACTCCGCGCGGCCGTCCTGGCCTCCGGGGAGCCGCGCCTGCTCGAGGGCTGGCTGCGGACGCCGACGGGCCGCGACGACTTCGAGGCCAGCCGCCAGCTCGCCGTCAGCCTGCCGCGCGCCGATCCCCGCCGCGCCGCCGAGCGCTCACGGATCCGGCGCCTCGCGGGCGAGCGCTAAGCGCGAGGCGATCAGCCCGCGGGCGTTGCCACTGGCAGGGGTTGCCAGCTCACGGTACCCACGTAGCCCTTTCGGAGTTTGCGAACGGTCTCGGTTGTCCCCGTGACCGGGTCGATCATGACCAGGGCGCTGCCGTTCTTGATGGAGCCGTACATCAGCGAGGCGAGAATCTTCTTGCCATCGGGAGACCAGCACGGGCCGGTGAAGAAGCCCTGCTTCGTGGAAGCGATAAGTCTGCGCGCACCTGAACCGTCGACGTTCGCAACCCAGACGCCAGGCTTGCCGCTGTCGAGGTACGCGGCGAAGACGAGCTGTTTGCTGTCGGGTGAGACGTCGGGCTCGCCGATGCTCCGCAGATCGCCGGCCCCACCGAGGACCTTGCGAGGATTCTCGCCCGCCCGCCCTGACGCCCAGATCTCCCCGTTCACGAACTTGCCAGCCGTGGACAGGTTCGCACGGGAAAAGAACAGCGCTTGTCCGTCGGCGGAGTAGGCGGGGGCCCCCAGGTCAAAGCGTTTGTTCTTGCGGAGGATCAGCTGCGGTGGGGCTCCGGTCACCGTGTCGACCACATAGATGCCCTTGGCGTAGTCGACGTAGGCGACGGACGTGCCGTTCGGCGCCCATGTCGGCCCGTCTGGGTATTTGGCGCTGGCGAGCAGTCTGAAGTCCGTCGCGCCGGCCTCCAGCGTGTAGATGCCGTTGTACTTGCCGCTGCCTACGGACGCATAGGCGAGGGCGCTGCCGTCGTTTGACCAGGCTGGCTCGAAGTCGTCGTACCCAGGGTCATCAGGCAGCGCGGTAGCGCCAGACCCGTCCGGCAGGACGGTGCGAAGCGCCCCAAGCCCGAAATAGCCAGCGTCCTTGGCACGCTTGTCGTACTTCGCTTGTGCGTACGCGATTGCGCCGTTTTGGCCCGGGTACGTGGCGCTCGCCGCCGCCGGGAGCAGCGCGAGCGTTGCGGCGGCGATCAGGGCAGATAGAGCGACGAAGCGTTGCGACACGCGCGGGAGTCAACCAGAAGTGCACCGGTTTGTCGCAACACGCGCACGGAACAGTGGAATCAGGCACGCAGAACGGGCGTTCGGTCCGATCTGGTGGATATCGTCGGCCGGTGCCCAGCTTCCACGACGCCGTTCCCGCGCTCCTGCAGCGGCTCGAAGCCGAGGCCTCTTCCGGCGTCCGCGATGTCGCTCTCGACGGGCAGCTCGCCGATGCTCGCGCGGGCTGGAAGGCCCTCGCGCCAGAGCAGCAGATCGACGCGCGCCCGCTGGCCGAGGCCCTCGGGGCACTCACCAGGAGTCGGCCGGCCGCCGCCAACGGCGGCGGGGCTTACCGGGTGCCCTCCGCTGCAGCCGCAGCGCCGCCGATCCACGCCGCCCAGCCAGGGTGGGAACCAACCCTGTACGAGGGCCCGCCGGATCCCGATGCCCTCCTCGCGCACATGGGGCTCAAGGGCTTCCGTCCTGGCCAGCGCGAGGCCGTCAGTGCCGCGCTGCAGGGACGCGACAGCCTCGTCGTGATGCCCACGGGTGGCGGCAAGAGCCTCTGCTACCAGCTGCCGGGACTGGCCTCCTCGCAGCTCACGGTGGTGGTGAGTCCGCTCGTGGCATTGATGTCTGATCAGCTTCGCCGGCTCACCGCCGACGGCCACCCGGCGGTGATGATTGCGTCCGGCATGAGCGAGGCCGACGGGCGCGCCTCGTTCGACGCGCTGCGCTCCGGCCTCGCGCGCATCGTGTTCTGCTCGCCTGAGCGGTTCGGTTCCACGTCGTTTGTGAGCGTGCTCGCCCAGCGTGGGGTGGATCTCTTCGTGATCGACGAGGCGCACTGCCTCTCGGAGTGGGGCCAGGACTTCCGGCCGGACTACCGTCGACTCCCGCGTGCGCTCGACAAACTCGGCAGGCCGCCCGTGATGGCCGCCACCGCAACCGCGACCGAGGCCGTCGCCGACGACATCGTCCACCAGCTGGCGCTACGCGACCCGGTAATGATCCGCTCGGGCTTTGATCGCCCGAACCTCTCGTTCGACGTGCTGACGTTCGAGGGCAAAGGCACCGTCGACGCCAAACGCGGCGTGTTGCTCGGCGCCCTCGCCGATCCGGAGCTCCGACCGGCGATCGTCTACTGCGGCACCCGGAAGGACACCGAGAGCGTGGCGCAGCTGCTCTCCGGCGACGGGCTCAGCGCCGAGGCCTACCATGCCGGCCTCCCCTCAGAGGAGCGCAGCCGCGTGCAGCGCGACTTCATGGACGGCCGCGCCGACGTGATCGTCGCCACGAACGCCTTTGGCATGGGCGTCGACAAGGCCGACGTGCGGCTCGTCGTGCACTGGGCGCTGCCGACCTCGGTCGAGGCGTATTACCAGGAGGCCGGTCGTGGTGGCCGCGACGGCGCGCCTGCCCGCGCGCTGTTGTTGGCCTCGCGGATGGATCTCTCGCGCCTCGTCCACTTCAACGAGCAGCGCCTGGTGGAGCCCGAAGCCGTCAACGCGTACCACCGCAAACTGCTGCGTCAGTCCGATCATGGCGTCCTGGAGATGGATCAGCCGAATCGCGACGAGGACCGCACGGCGCTGGCGATCATCGAGCAGTCGGGCGGAGCGACCCTGGAACCGGTCCACGGATTCCGGCTGCGCCTCACGCTCCAGCCCAAACTCGACGCGGCACGCGTCAACCACAAGTACCGCGAGGTCAAAGACCGCGGCTGGCGGGCCTACCGCGCCATCGAGGCCTATGGCTTCGGTGAGACGTGCCGTCGCCGCACGCTCCTCGATCACTTCGGCGACCACACCGCCGGCGCACCAGAGGGCCGCTGCTGCGACGTCTGCGATCCCGATCTCCAGCTGCCGGCTCCGAAGGTGCTCAAGAAGTCACGCTCAAGTAGCGGGAGCGGGGGAGGCGCGGCTGAGCCTTCGCCCTACAACCCGGACCCCGAGCTCTACAGCGCGCTCGTCACGTGGCGTCGCGAAGCCGCCGCAGACAAACCCGCCTACACCGTCGCCACGAACCGCACGCTCGAAGCCATCGCCGACGTGCGGCCGAGCAACGAGCTCGAGCTCGGCGCGATCAAGGGCGTCGGCCCGGCCTTCCTGGAGAAGTTCGCCGACGACGTCCTCGAGATTGTCGGCACCTGACGCGAGGCCGGGCCCTTTAGGCGCGGCAACTTCCGCCGATCACTGTTGGAGACCGAGATGTCCCCCGATGACGTGATGCCAGGTACCTCCCGATGACCGAGCCCGGTTTGAACCCCGCCGACGCTGCTGCTGCGGCCGCCGCTGCCACGCTCAAGACGGGTGTCTGGGGTGGAACTCCAGTGGCCGCGGCCCCCGCACCAGCCCCAGCGCCGGCGTACTCCACGACGGCGACCGCACCGGCTACCTCGGGCCTGCCCGGCGCCACCGCCGGGTGGGTGCCGACGCCACGTCGACGCCTGGGAGACATCGTCGTCGACGCCATGTGGGTGCCGCGAACCGTCGTGGAGGAGATGGTCGAGGAGGCCCGGTCGATGGGGCGCCCGATCGGCCAGCTCCTGCTCGATCGCAACCTGATCACCAGCGAGCAGCTCGGCCAGGCGATCGCCGAACGCTTCGGACTTCCGTACCTGTCGATCCGCCAAGCCGAAATCGATCTGCGGGCTGCGACCATGGTCGACACCGTCACCGCGCGTCGCCTTCGAAGCCTGCCGATCGCCTTCGACGATGACACCTTGGTGGTCGCGATGGTCGATCCGGGCAACATCGTCGCGCTCGACGACATCGCGATGCTCACCGGCCAGCGCGTGCGCCCGATCGTCGTTGGAGACGAAGACCTCGAGGTCGTCCTCAAGCGCGTCCTGGGCGTCGACTCCGAAGTCGGAGCGGTCCTCGAGCAGATCGACGACCTCGTGCCCTCGCGCTTCGAGGAGGAGGATCTCCGCGAGACGTCCGACGATGAGGGTCCGGCCGTCAAGATCGTGCAATCGGTGATTGCCCAGGCCGTCGAGCGCAACGCCTCAGACATCCACTTCGACCCGGTCGCCGACGGCCTGACGGTGCGGTTCCGCATCGACGGCGTCGTCCACCAGGTCACCGCCGTGCCCAGGCAGATCGCGGGCGCCGTGATCTCGCGCCTGAAGATCCTTGCCGAGCTCAACATCGCCGAGCGCCGGATGCCGCAGGACGGCCGCGTCGGCTTCAACATCGACGGCCGCCGGATTGATCTGCGCGTCGTAACGCTTCCGCTCGTCGACGGCGAGTCGGTCGTTCTGCGCGTGCTCGACAGCGGCGGGACCGTCCGTGGACTGGCCGAACTTGGCATGAACGCCGACGCCGAGGCCCGCCTCGTTCGCGCGCTCGGCCGTGCCAACGGCGGCATCCTGGCGACCGGCCCGACCGGCTCGGGCAAGACGACCACGGTCTACGGCGCCCTGCAGCTCACGAACACCGGCGACCGCACCCTGGTCACGATTGAGGACCCGGTCGAGTACCGGATCCCGGGCGTCAAGCAGCTGCAGGTCAACCCGAAGATCGGCCTGGAGTTCGCCAGCGGGCTGCGGGCGATGGTCCGCGCCGACCCGGACGTGATGCTCGTCGGCGAGATCCGCGACACCGAAAGCGCACAGATCGCGATGCAGGCCGCGATCACCGGCCACTTGGTGCTCTCCACCCTGCACACCAACAACGCTGCGACGGCCCTCAGCCGCCTCGTAGACATGGGCGTCCCCGCGTTCATGGTCGTCTCGGCCGTTACCTGTGTGGTCGGCCAGCGCCTGGCGCGCCGCCTCTGCGACGACTGCAAAGCCCCAACGCAGATGCCTGCCGAGCTGATCGGCGGCGAGGCCGACACGTTCGTGTCGGTCTTCGAGCCCGTCGGCTGCGCGAAGTGCTCCGACACCGGCTACGACGGCCGCATCGGCCTCTACGAGGTCCTCGAGGTCACCGACGAGATCCGGCGGCTCGTCGTCGCGGGCGTCGGCGCCGACGAGATCGCCCGCGTGGCTGAAGCCCAAGGCATGCAGACCATGCGCGAAGACGGCATTCAGCGGGTGCTCGCGGGGCTCACCAGTCCCGGCGAACTCGCCCGCGTCGCGCCGATGTAAGCGGAGGTCGGCGGGGCGCGCCCCCTGCGGCCTAGGTGATCTCGACGCCGCCCGGCCCGACCCGCATACTGCGGTCGCCGTTGAGCAGCTCAAGGAGTTCGTCGCCGACGACGTCGCGCCGCCAACCTTGGAGGACGCGCACGTCGGCAGCCTCGGTCTGCTCGCGGTGGCCTGAGACGAGCAACTGCAGCTCGTTGCGAGTCGCCAGGAGCTCATACGCCAGGCCGGCGGTGGCGGCGCGTGTGCGCAGCAACGCCTCGCAGAGCGCGATCACCGCGACGTCCTCCGGGCGCGTGTCGAGTTGGCGCAGCGGCCGGCGCGGAATCGGGTCTTTCGTGAGCCCCTCGGCGATCGCGGCGAGCAGTCCTTCTGCCCGGCGACGGCCGTTGGCCTCGCCGAGGCCGCGGATCTGGCGCAGGTCGTCGAGCGTCTTCGGGCGCCGCTTGGCAAGTTCGACGAGCGGCTGATCTCCGAGGACCTGCTGCGCGGGGCGGTCATGCCCGCTGGCCGTCTCCTCGCGCCACACCACGAGCTGGCGGGCCACCGCTCGCGTGACGGGATCGTGGCCGGCGATCTTCGGGAGGCGCTCAAATAGCGCGTCGGCGTTGCGCTCGTCGCTGGCGGCCGCAAGCGGCTGGCACTCTTGCACGGCCCAATCGAGCCGACCAGACACCAGCAGTCGCTCTTGGAGCTCCACGGCGGCCTGCTCGAGGTGGAGCACATCCTCACGCGCGTACCGCAGCTGCTCGGTGGTGAGCGGGCGACGGTCCCACTTCGTGAAGCTGGCGCTCTTGTGGAGCTTCACGCCCAGGAGGCCCCGCAACAGCGCCTCGTAGCCAATCTGCGCGCGTAGGCCGGCGAACGCCGCAGCGATCTGGGTGTCGAACACGTTCGTCACGTCGGTCGACCAGGTACGCCGCAGCAGTGCGACGTCTTGACGGGCAGCGTGGAGGATCAGCTCGATCTCCGGATCGGCGATCACCTTCGCCAGCGGGGAAGGGTCGATCGACTTGTCGAGCGGGTCGATCAGCAGGATCCACGGCTCGTCGCCGGCGCCTGCGTCGTCGAGGTAGACGGCCACCTGCACGAGGCACAGCAGCGACTGGTACTTCCCTTCGCCGACGAACTCGGTGTCGATCGCAAACCGGCGACGTTCGTTGGCGAGCCGCGCGAACTCGCGGATCTCTTCGTTGGTGGCGAGCAGTTCGGCGCTCGACGACGCTCGGCTCATTGGCCGCCTCCGCTGCCACCGTCTTCGCCGGGCCAGTGGCCGTGCGTGGCGAAGTAGCTGCGAGCGTCTTCCTCTTCGTCGCGTTCTTGATCGCCCGTGACGCCGACGCGGTAGAGGAAGTTGAGCAGCCAGATGGACGCCCCGGCCGAGAACACGGGGATTCCGATCGTCAACGAGTCCTCCAGGTCTCCGCCGCTGGCCGCGCCAACGAGGATGATCACGACGCCGCCAACGCACAGCAAAGTCGGGACCCAGAAGCGGATCAGCTTCAGGAGCATCGCTGCATCATCGTCGATCCGGCCGGCAGACGCTCATACGAGAAGTTCGAGATCAGTTCCGCGAGCGTCGGCGCCTCTCCTGAGTCGCAGAGCGAGGCGGTCGCCGCAAGCGCACCGCGGACCTCCTCAGGAGTCGCCGGCGCCCCACATTCCAGTCCGGGGAGCTCCAGCTCGGAGTAGCCCTCCAGCGCGTCTGCCAGCGTCGCGGAGCCGTGGCGCTTGGCGAGCCGTGCCCCGTCGGGGCCGACCATGAGGGGCACGTGGGCGTACACGGTCGACGGGAGCCCGAGGCGCTCTTGGAGCTGCGCCTGCGTCGCGACCGAGGCCAGCAGATCGGCCCCGCGGACGACCTCCTCGACGGCTTGGTCGGCGTCGTCGAGGACGACGGCTAGCTGGTAACCGAACTCGCCGTCGGCGCGGCGCAGGACGGCATCCTCGGCCGTCAGCACTTGCGGGCCCAAGACGCGGTCATCAAACGAGACCGCCTGACTGGAGGCCAGGAAGCGCCAAGCTGGGGCTCGCCCGCCCGCTTCACGCTCCGCGCGCTGAGCGGCAGAGAGCGCGCGGCAGGTGCCGGGATAGCCGCCCGCGGCTTTGCCGTGCGGGGCACTTGAGGCCTCGCGGATCTCGGCGCGCGTGCAGAAGCAGGGGTACACGGCCTCGAGGCGCTGCAGCTCGTCGAATGCCTCCGCGTACCGGCCGGTTCGCTCCGACTGCGCGACGACGTCGCCATCGTGGTCGAGTCCCAGGAGTGCGAGGTCGCGGAGCTGGCGGGAGGCGATCTCCGGTCGGGACCGGCCGGCGTCGAGGTCGTCGATGCGCAGCCGCCACGCGCCGCCGCTCGCGCGAGCGGCCAACCACGAAAGCAGTGCGGTGCGCAGGTTCCCGAGGTGAAGGTCGGCGGAAGGGGAGGGGGCGAAACGACCATCCATGGGCGTGAGGGCGAGCCTAGCTGCCGGCCAGGGCGCCATGGCGGCGGCGCGAGCAGGCTGCGGCTGGTGGCGCAGGCGGCTAGCATCCGCCCCAATGGCCGAGAGTGCAGAAAAGCCGAAGGGGCGCCGCCCCGCGCGAAACGCCGCACCAGAGGTTCCTGCCGGGCCGCAGCCGTGTTCGGCATGCCGCGCGACGGGTCGAGTCTTCGCCAACCGCGCCGGCGACGAGCAGATCAGCGTGAACTGCCCGTGGTGCCAAGGCTCCGGTTCGTGGGAACCGGGCTACGACGCACAAGCCGCGGGCGTGTTCCCCGGCGCCTAGTTCCAGCAGCAGTCCCTTATCTGGACTGTTATGCGCAACAAACTGGACGAAGCGCCGACCCCTGTGGGTCATCCGCCGGTCTAGAGGCATACCGGTTCCTATCCGATGTGCCGATGGACCGGGCATGTCTGTATCCCGCGCCACGAGGGTTCTGCGCGCGTCGCTCGCGGTAGTCCCTCTCCTCGCCCTTCCCTCTAGCGTCGGTGCGTCCCCAGTGCTGACGATCTCGGGGGGCTCGGTCGAGCACGGAACGCGGGCGAGCGCGTTGCCAGGCGGCGCGGTGGTCGCAGACAACGACGGCATCGTTACGCCGGGTGAGACGTTCGGCGTGATCGCGCGCTTCAAGAACACCGGCGACGAATACGAGGGCGGTCGCTTCATCGTGTCTCCCCAGGCGTCGGCACCGCTCGTCGAGGTCCCGAGCAGCATGCGCAGCTTCGTGGAGATGAACGGCGATGTGGCCAACGATCCAAGCTTCCCGTCCTCCAGCAACCCCAGCTACGCCGAATCCTCGCCGTTTCAGGTGAGGCTGCTGGCGGGCTTCCAGTGTGGCTCCAACGTCCCGCTGCGGATCGAGTCCGTCCAAGGCACCCCGGTCGTGCTCTCCACGCCGTTCACCGTTCCCACCGGCGCGCCAGGCGCGATGCGGCGCTACGAGAGCAGCCAGGTCGGCGGCATCATGAGCGACGGCACCACGATCGACGCCGCCGTTGAGGTCCCGGCCGATACGGCCAACAACTTCGTCCGCGGCGCCGAAGTCACGGTCAAGCGCTTTGAGTACCGCTACACCGCCCGCTGGCTGAAGTTCCAGCTCGTCAGCCCGGACGGCTCCGGGGAACCGATCACCCTCTTCGACGACACGGCTAGCCAAGCGATCCCTGCGCGTGACGCGGCGCTCGAGAACCAGACCTACGAGAACCTCACCTTCGTCTCTAAGGGCGATCCTCGCGGCCTCACCCGCCAGGAGCTTGCGGCCGACCCGTCGCTCTTCAAGAGCGGCGCCGTCATCCAGGCCGATGACGACATCAACGCCCTGGCCTCGGGCCGTGTGCGTGCCGGTACCTGGAAGCTGCGGATCGTCGACGTCCCACCGCCGTCCGACGCACGGCGCCTGCCGGCGAAGCCCAGCGGCGGTGGCCGTGCCCTCACGGGCGACGGCGTCATCGGCGAGCTCGGCGCCTGGGAGTTCGGCGTTCACGCCGCGGTCTGCGGCGCCAACGCGGCGACGCCCGCGGGCCCTGACGCCTGGTTTGGCGGGCCTGAGCCGGTCGTCATCGACCCGGTCCTCGGCGGCACGCTCAGCGCGAGCGGCTCCGTGGCAGCCAAGTCCGACGACCCCGCGTTCACGCCGCCAACGGTGACGGGCTACGGCTGGGACACCCACACGGGTGCCGGAGCGGCCAGCTACACCGACGGCAGCACCTCGACCATCGACATTCCCGGCCAGACCCGTGGAACCAAGGTCGTCAAGTTGAAGGTCACCGACTCCAACGGGCGGGAAAGCACCGTCAGTCGCACGATCGTGATCAGCGAACTCCCGACCGTCGACAGCGTGGTCGCCAACCCGGAATCGCCCCAGGCGGGCGTGGAGACGACGCTGACGGCGACGCTCTCAGACAGCGCGGGCTACGCGAAGATCGCCAAAGTCCAGTGGGACGTCAACGATGACGGGATCTGGGAGGACGGCCCGACCGTCACGCCGGCAGGTGTCAACACCGCCACAGCGCAGAAGACGGTCACGTTCGACCAGTCTGGCTTCCATGTGGTGCGCGTCAAAGTGACGAACGACCTCGGAGCCACGGCGACCAAGTCGTTGCTCATTGCCACCGAGAACATTGCTCCCGTCCCGCGGTTCATCTTCACCGGCTTCGCCGCGAACGTGACGCCGACCGTCAAAGTTGGTCAGGCGGTGCCGCTGGACGGCTCGACGTCGACCGACTCCGACGGCACGATCAACGAGTGGGCCTGGAACAGCGACGCCGGAACCACCGACGTGTTCACCGCGACGGGCCTCGTGAACTCGCACTCGATCACCTACACCCAGCCGGGCCTCTACGACGTGGTCCTGCGCGTGACCGACAACCTCGGCAAGCCCGCCACCGTCACCAAGCAGATCAAGGTCACGGCTGCACCCGTTGGGATGCCGGCGGCGTCGACGCTGACGCCGACGACCGGGCAGTCCGTGACGTTCACGTCGACCGGCTCCCACGACCCCGATGGCACGATCACGGCCTACGCGTGGTCGTTCACCGCCAACGGCGCCTTCGATGCGACCGGCGACACCGTGACGCGCTCGTTCCCGAGCGTCGGCAACATCACCGTCCGCCTGCGGGTGACCGACAACGACGGCGTCACCGACACCAAGATTCTGCTCGTCAAGGTGGCGGCGCCTGCCCCCACCGGGGGCGGCACCGGCGGAACGGGTGGTACCGGCGGAACGGGTAGCACCGGCGGAACCGGTAGCACCGGCGGGACTGGCAGCACGGGAGGGACTGGTACCGGACCGGAGGTCCCGCAGACTGCCCCAGGCACGACGCCAGGTACACAGACCGTCGGCTCTGAGGTGAGTGCGGGCGACCCGTTCCGTGACGGCCCAACGCCCCCCGATACGGCAAGCACCGCCAATGGCTTCCTGGCCAAGATCGGCGCCGGCAGCAAGCTGAAGGCCGCCAAGGCCATCAAGAAGGGCATCGCGGTCTCGCTTTCGACCAACGCCGGGAGCACGCTCACGATCAAGGCCATGATCACGAAGAAGGACGCCGCCAAGCTGGGCCTCAAGTCCAAGGTTGCCACCGTCGCGATCGGCTCCGGCAAGCTGAAGCTTGCCAAGGCGGGCAAAGGCAAGCTCGTCGTCAAGCTGTCCTCGAAGTACCGCAAGTACGTGAAGAAGTCGAAGAAGGTGCCGGTCACGCTGCGTGCCGTGGTGACGTCGGCCGACGGCGACCAGCTTGCGCTATCGCGCAAGATCTACCTCGTGAAGTAACGCTCCGCGTCACCAGCCGGCTGTGGCGAGCGCTTTCTGCGCCGCCGCAGCCGGTGCAGCACGCTGCGGCGTGCTGCACCCACCACGTGCTCTGAGCCGGCCCACGGGCCCGCTCAGAGCACGTCGTCGTTCGTGCCCTTGGGGCGCGGAGGGCACCGCGCTGGTGGCCGCATGCGCCGCCAGGCACCGGAAAAGCGGTGATCGGCGCCAGCCTGCGTGGGAGCGGGCTCAAGTCCGGCCGCGGTGCTGCCGATCTACGCGCGCGCCGCGCGTCACATGCCGGAATCAATCGAGCGTCCAGCCACGATCAACACGCTCAAGGCATGGGGTCTAGACCCGATATCTAGAGAGCCGACCCGGCGACCCCACTAGATACCACTTCAGTGCACTCAGGAGACCAACACATGCACAAGCGACTTTCAGACGAGCAGGGCTTTACGCTCATCGAGCTTCTCGTCGTCATCCTCATTATCGGCATTCTTGCCGCTATCGCTCTGCCGAACTTCATCGGTCAGCGCGGTCGTGGCCAGGACGCCTCGGCGAAGACCAACGCACGTAACGCGGTGTCGATGGTTGAGGCTTGCTTCACCGACACGCAGGACTACTCCCTGTGCAAGACCCCGGCGCAGCTCGGCACCAACACGGGCATCGACTTCGTGACGGTTGCTCCGACGGCTGAGGGCCAGGTTCTCGTGACCGCGACGACGGCCTCTGCCTACACGATCGACGCGTACTCGCGCTCCAAGAACATGTTCCAGATCGCGAAGGACGGCACCACCGGCGCCATCACCCGCAACTGCGGCACCCCGACGGCAACCGCCGGCGCTGGCCAGGCAGGTTGCCCGGCCACCGGCAAGTGGTAGCCACTCGCTCCTAGGCACTCCCGCCTCCCGGCCGGCCTTTCGCCGGTCGGGAGCGGGGAGGCCGCCGGCCAACGCGCGCACACCGCGCGCGGCCTGACCGGCGACCTTCCTGCTCCCACTCCGGATCGCAGCCAATGGCACTGGCTCGATCCGTTCCTACACACACCCCCCGACCCTGGCTGCCTTCTCCCGTCGACCCGGACGGTGGCGCCTGGGTAAACCCGGAGACCACCCAAACCATGCACAAGCGACTGTCGGACGAGCAGGGCTTTACGCTCATCGAGCTTCTCGTTGTCATCCTCATTATCGGCATTCTTGCCGCTATCGCTCTGCCGAACTTCATCGGTCAGCGCGGTCGTGGCCAGGACGCCTCGGCGAAGACCAACGCACGTAACGCGGTGTCGATGGTTGAGGCTTGCTTCACCGACACGCAGGACTACTCCCTGTGCAAGACCCCGGCGCAGCTCGGCACCAACACGGGCATCAACTTCGTGACGGTTGCTCCGACGGCTGAGGGCCAGGTTCTGGTGACCGCGACGACGGCTTCTGCCTACACGATCGACGCGTACTCGCGCTCCAAGAACATGTTCCAGATTGCGAAGGACGGCACCACCGGCGCCATCACCCGCAACTGCGGCACCCCGACGGCAACCGCCGGCGCTGGCCAGGCAGGTTGCCCGGCCACCGGCAAGTGGTAGCTCGCTAACTCCTTAGCACCCCTCCTGGCCGGCGCCTCGCGCGCCGGCCGAGGAGCGGGTAGGCCGCCGGCCAACGCGCGCACACCGCGCGCGGCCTGACCGGCGACCTTCCTGCTTCGCATCGCGCCCGACCAAGAGCTGCCATGAGCTACCGCCTCCAGAACGAGCAAGGATTCACGCTGATCGAGCTGCTCGTCGTGATCCTGATCATCGGCATCCTCGCCGGGGTTGCGCTTCCGAACTTCATCTCCCAGCGTGAGCGCGGGTATGACGCGACCGCGAAGGCGAATGCTCGCAACACCGTTTCGCACGTCGAAGCGTGTTACGTCAACGCCGAGGACTACACCAAGTGCACGAGCGCGACGGGCCTCGGATCCGGACTCGGGATCACGATCGGCCCCGGCCGCAACGAGGTCGTGATCGCCGCCGCCGACTCCCAGACCTACAAGGTCACGGCGAAGTCCCGCTCGGACTCGACGTTCACCATCGAGCGGACGTCCCCGTCCGATCCGATGGACCGCACCTGCATCCTGGCGCCCGGCAACTCCGACGCCGGCTGCAAGGACGGCAAGTGGTGAGCCGCCCAGCTGCAGTCGGTCGTCCGTCCACATTTCCTGGCGCGAACTGCAAAGTGGTGCGCTGGCTGCCGATCCCATCAACGATGGCCGCACACTTGTCTCACACGCGTCGCCGACTCCGCCATGACGAGGGCTTCCTCCTCATCGAGATCATGGTCTCGGCCATGATCCTGATCTTGGTTTCGGCGTTTGCGATGCAGGCGCTGGATCAATCAGACAAGCTCGCTGGCAACCAGCAGCGACGCACCATGGCCGCCAACGTGGCCCAGGCAGAGCTCGAGCGCGTCCGCTCGCTCCCGATCCAGGACATCTCCAACCTTCGCTCGGGATCGACGGGCAAGTCGACCCAGACGCTGAACGGGATCACCTACACGATCAACACCGGGACCAAGTGGTACACCGACGGCAAGACCAGCGTCGACTGCATCGCCAGCAACGGCGGCCTGGACTACCTGCAAGCGACCACCTCGGTGAGCTGGAGTGGGATGGGGCAAGCCAAACCCCTCAAGATGTCCACCCTGATCTCGCCGAGCAACCGCTCCACGAGCGAGGGCAACGGCTCGCTGGCCGTCCAGATCGTCGACGCTGACGGCGAGGGGATGGAGGCCGTCGCCGTGACGCTCAACGGCCCCGAGAACTTCACGGACACCACCGACGTGAACGGCTGCGTGGGCTGGGGCAACCTCGACGCCAGCGGCAGCTGGCGCGTCTCCTTCTCCAAAGCAGGCTTCGTCGACGCCAACGGCAACACCGCCGTCGACGACACCATCGCCTTGGCTGGCGGTGCAACGACGACCCGCCAGTACCGCTACGACGTCGCCGGCTTCGGCAAGGTCCTCTTCCGCACCCGCCGGATCGCCGACACCGACGAGCCGACGCTGCAGAAGAACCTGACGCTCGCCAACAGCGAGATGGCCTCCGAGAAGACCCTCACCTTCCCGGACACCAACACCTGGGACGGCAGCGCCGCCCCGCAGGTCCCGCTGTTCCCGTTCGTGTCGAGCCCCTACGCCGTCTACGCCGGCACCTGTGCCGCGGCTCGCCCGCCGGCCAGCGTGACGCTCGGCGCCGGGCAGCAGGCCCCCTCGAACCTGAACATCACCTCCTCGCTCACGCAGACCGTGTTCGTCTTCGTGCCCGGACTCGACATTCGCGTCCAGAACTCCTCGGGCGTCTCCCTCGCGAACGCCACCGTCGTGGTCACCGATGCCTGCGGCGTGCGGCACACCCGCACCACCGCGGGGCCGGACGGCAAACTGACCGGCCCAGGTCAGACGGGGTTCCCGTACTTCCAGACGGGCGGCACGATCTGCGCCTCCTTCGGCGGACGAAAAGCCACGCTCATCAACCAGGCGAACACCTCCTACGTGTCTGCGCCTCTGCGGACGCTCACCATTCCGAGCTCCGGCGGCGGAGGGACCTGCTGATGCGCCCCCAGATTCAGTCCACCAAGGACAAGCTGCGCCGCGACGACGGCATGACCCTCGTCGAGATGCTCGTCGGGATCTCCGTCGGCGTCGTGGTGATCTTCGCTGCCTACTTGGCGATGCAAGCGGCGCTCCAGATGCAGGTGCGTACCGCGGGCCGCGTCGATGCAGCCCAGCGTGGCCGCGCCGCGATGGAGACCATCACGCGCGACATCCGCGCGCAGATGTGCCTGCCGACCAACTCCGGCTACACGTCGGCGTCGGTGCCGGCGATGCTGTGGGCCTCCGGCGACGCCCTGCAGTTCTACTCCAGCGTCGCCCCACCAGCTGGCACCAGAAGCTCGCCCCCGGCGACCCCTGGTGAGACCCAGCCGCCAGAGATGCGCCGCCTGGAGTGGATCCAGACGGGCACCAGCCTGAACGCGCGAGATTCCACGGCGCAGCCGGTCGGAAAGATCGTCGAGACCATCTGGCGCCCGCGTGAGGCCCGCCCGCCCTTCACGATTCCGTTCCCGAGCTACCCGAACTCGCCGTACCGCAAGCAGACGATCGCGACCGACGTCGAGCACGTCCGCACGCCCGCCGGTGTGGTCCTCCCGATCTTCCGTTACTACGGCTACACCGTCGATGGTGGCGTCGGGCGCCCGAGCTCCACGCCGCTGCCGCTGTCGAACTCGACGACGGACATCTACAACACCACCGGGGCACCAAGCGTCGCTGCCAACAGCCGCTCGGCGATCGTGCTGATCGACATCCAGTTCGCCGCTCGCCCGTACGCCCAAGCCGCGACGACGGGCCTGGCGACGACGCCGACCCGCGGAACCCCAGTGGTCCACCTGTTTAACCGCGTCTCCGTGCGCACTGCCGATCCGACCGACCCAGGAGTGAGCCCGCTGTGCCTCTGACCTCCATGCGCACCCAGCTGGCCCATGGCCTTGCGCGAATCCGGCGTGAGGACGATGGCTTCTCGATGGTCGTCGTCATGCTCGCCGTCATGATGCTGACGCTGACCGTCAAGGTCTCGCTCGACAGCGTCGACGGCGACCAGACCATCGCTCGCGCCGACGTGACGCGCAAGCAGGCCTACTCTGCCGCGGAATCCGGGCTCCAGGCCTACGTGCTTCGGCTGACCAAGGACGCCAGCTACTGGACGAAGTGCACGGGCAACCGCCCGACGGGCACGACGGCCAACGGCACCAAGACCGTCGACCAGACCGACGCCGTCAACCAGTGGTGGAACGGTGGCTCCGGCACCAACCCACCGGATCCGCGCCGCTGGGCCAACCTGCCGGACAACAGCGGTCAGTACACGATCGAGCAGCTTCCGGCCAACGGCAAAACCGCGTGCAACACGGCAGATCCGGTGGGCACGATGATCGACGACGACACGGCCACGTTCCGCATCCGCGTGACGGGTCGCGGGCTCAACGTCGACGGCACGCCTGGCACCTCCAAGCGCTCGATCATCGCCACCTTCAAGCGCAAGTCGTTCCTGGACTACATCTACTTCACCGACCTCGAGACGCTCGACCCGACCCTCTACCCGGCGCGCTACGCACCGGGCTCGACGCAGACCAAGGAAAACCCCGGCAACAACGACGTTGACGGCAGCGGCGACCGCAGCGTCGTGCAGTGGGGCAACCAGGTCTGCGCCCAGTACCACTACGTCAAGGGCCCCAACAACAAGTACCGCGACGATCAGTCATTCGCCGGCTCCTCGAACCGCAGCTCCGGCTTCTTCCGGTCCGGCGCTTGGAACTCGCTGACGGCCTCCTGCACGAACACGTCGTTCGCCAACAACGGCGCGATCCGTTTCGCTGACACCGACGTCGTCAACGGGCCGTTCCATAGCAACGACGCGCCGATGATCTGCGGCAACCCGGACTTCGGGCGTGATCCCAGCGACGCGATCGAGACGGCCGCCCCAGGCGACGCGTCCGTCACCAACGTGACGGCGAGCTGGCGCAAGGACGGCGGCTCCGGCTGCGGCACCTCGACGCCAGACGTGAACTTCAACGGGAGCACGGCCAAGGGCAACCGCGGTTCGTGGCTGATGAACCAGGGCCAGATCCTGCTCCCGCCGACCAACCAGAGCTTGGATCAGGAGGCCACCGCGCCTTACACGTTCCAGGGCAACACCACGATCACCGTCGGGACGAACACGATCTCGATCACCGGCCAGCGCGCCAGCGACGGCCAGAACGTGACCAACCTGGTGCTGCCGTACCCGGCCAACGGCGTGGTGTACGTGAAGAACAGTCCGTCCGTCGCCTGCGTCGGCCACTCCTCGGCCGATCCCTACCTCGCACGCCCCGGCTGCGGTATCGCCTCGGTCTCCGGCACCTACGGCCAGAGCCTGACCGTCGGCGCCGCGGACGACATCCTGATCGTCGATCACATCCGCAACGGCGCCCCGACACAGGCGCTGATGGGCCTCGTCGCGCAGAACTTCATTCGGGTCGAGCACCGCGTGCAAAACCAGAACAACTGCGCCACGGGCAGCAACTCGCCGAACCTCGTCGGCGGCTCCACCTCGAACCTGCAGGTCGATGCCGCGCTGCTGACGCTGCGCCACTCGTTCCTGGTCGACAACTGGAACTGCGGCGCCCCGCTGGGCAACCTGACGATCACCGGCGCCATCGCGCAGAAGTTCCGCGGTCCGGTCGCGACCGGCTCCGGCCGCACCACGAACTCCGGCTACTCCAAGGCCTACACCTACGACGACCGACTGCGCACGCTGTCGCCGCCGAAGTTCCTCGATCCCGTGAAGGCATCGTGGCGGCTGAAGATGTACCAGGAGCAGTCGCCGGCCACGTAAGCCGGGACTGAGTGACGGAGGCGCGCGCAGGACGCACGCCTCCGTCGTCGAATCTGCTTCTTGCCCTCCGAATGCAAGGAACGTTCGTGCTCGCAGCACTCGCGCTCGCGCTCATCGCCGGCCTGGCCGTCGGCTCCTTTTTGAACGTCGTGATCTACCGGCTCCCCCGTGGGGAGTCGGTCGTCAAACCGCGGTCCCGGTGCCCCAAGTGCGGGCACCAGATCAGCGGGCTCGAGAACATCCCGTTGCTCTCCTGGGTCGCGTTGCGCGGCAAGTGCAAGGCGTGCAAGGAACCGATCTCGCCGCGGTACCCGCTGATCGAGCTCCTCACGGGCCTGTTGTACGTCGGCGTCGTCGCCGTCTGCTGGAAGCCATCCACGGAGACCTTCGACGGCGCGCAGGTCGCGCTGGGCCTGATCATGGTCACGGCCCTGGTGCCGATCACGTTCATCGATCTCGAGTTCAAGCGCGTTCCGAACCTGATTACCGGTCCAGCCGCGATCGCGCTGCTGGTCGCCGGGACGGTGCTCGATCCCAGCGGTCAGCCGGAGCGCCTGATCGCCGCGGCCGTCGTCGTGTTGCCGTTCCTGCTGCTCTCGCTCGCGCTCTCTGGACACATGGGCATGGGCGACGTGAAACTGATGGGCGTCCTCGGCCTGGCGCTCGGGCGAGCGCTCGGGCCAGCGCTGTTCGTAGCGTTCCTGACGGGCACGATCGTCGGGCTTGGCCTGATGGTCAGATACGGCCGCGCAGCAAGGAAAATGAAGGTCCCGTTCGGGCCCTTCCTGGCCCTCGGTGGACTGGTCGGTTTCGTCGTCGGCGCCGACCTCTGGGACAGCTACGTGGACACGCTGAACTAACTCGGCGCGCCGTCCGCTCAGCGGGGCTCAAGTCAGTGGAGGGTATGACCGACGACTGCAAGTAGGAGCCCCCCTTGCAACTTCGAACTCCGAGCATCAAGACACCTTCGACTGGCCGCGGCACTCGCGTCCCCACCCTTGTTGGTGTGGACATCGAGCCGGGTCACGTCGCGATCGCCGAAGTGGCGAGCGCCGGGACTGCGCGCGTAAAGCGCGCAGCCATCGCACCGCTCGACGCCCACGTCGTGCGAGATGGGGAGGTGGTCGACACCGAAGCACTCGCAGCCGTATTGCGCGAGATCTGGGCGTCCCACAAGGGACTGTCCAAGAAGGTCCGGATCGGCGTTGCCAATCAGCGCATCGTGGTCCGCGTCTTGGATCTGCCGCCGATCGCCGAGGGCAAAGAACTCGACGCCGCCGTCCGCTTCTCCGCTCAGGAGGCGCTGCCGATGCCGCTGGAGTCCGCGGTCATCGACTACGTCTCCGTTGGTGAGGTTGAGACCGAGGACGGCCCCAAGCGCCGCGTCGTGCTCGTGGCCGCTCGCCGCGACATGATCGAGCAGATGCTCGTCGCCGCGCGAGGCGCAGGTTTGCGAGTCGAAGGGCTCGATCTCTCCGCGTTCGGGATGGCTCGCGCGCTGCGCCACCAAGGCGACCCAGACCAGCTGCTGCTGTCGGTCGGTGGCCTGACGAACCTCGCGGTCGTCCGCGGCGGAATCTGCACCTTCACCCGTGTGACGGGCGGCGGCATCGAGGCGATGGCCGTCGATCTCGCCGAGCGCATGGCACTTACCCTCGATCACAGCCGCGCCTGGCTGCGTCACGTCGGGCTCGTTCAGCCGATCGACCAGCTCGATGGCGAGCCGGAGATCGTCTCTGCTGCGCGCTACGTGCTCGGCGAAGGCGTGCGCCGACTGGCGCTTGAGACGCGCCAATCACTTGACTTCCAGCGAGCGCAAAGCCCAGGCGACGCTCCGATCGATCACGTCGTGCTGACCGGCCCGGCGCTCCAGATCGACGGGTTTTCCGCGACGCTCGAGCATGAGCTTGGCGTGTCGGTCGTGCCGCGCGCCATCGAGGTCGCCGACGATCTTCAAGGCATCGACGCTGCGGACGTGACCGTCGCGGCAGGTCTGGCGCTGGGGGAGGCCCGAGCATGAGAGCCGTCAACCTGGTCCCAGCGGACTCCCGCCCGGGGCGCGTCAACGGCGGGAAGTCCGGCGGTGCCGCCTACGGCGTCCTGGGCGTCATGGCGCTGCTGCTCGTGGCACTCAGCGTGCTCGCGATCGCCAAGCGCACCGAAGCGCAGGCCACGCAAGAACTCGCCGTCGTCGAGCAATCGACGCAGGCCTACAGCGCCGCTGCCGCCGACTTCTCCTCCTTTGAGGAAGCCGCCGGCCAAGCCTCGCAGCGGATCTCGACCGTTCGCGGCCTCGCCGACGCGCGGTTCGACTGGGCTGGATCGCTTCGTGATCTCGCCCGCCTGATCCCTGCAGACACGCAGATCACGGGCCTTTCGGCCTCAGTGACGGCGACCTCCGGCTCTGGCGGCGGCGGCGCAGTGAACTCACTGCGCGGCGCGATCAACTCGCCGGCGATCTCGCTGAGCGGTTGTTCCAAGTCGCAATCCACCGTCGCCAACCTGATCAACCAGCTGCAAGCCATGCGGCGCGTCACCAACGTCACGCTGACGTCGTCCGAGCAGGGCGAAGGCGGCGGCAGCGGTGCGGGTTCATGCACCGTGGCTGGCAAACCGTTCCAGTTCTCCATGGTCGTCTTCATGGTGGCGGGCAAAGCCGTCGCCGCTGGCTCGGTCGCACCGTCGACCGCGGCGGGCGCCACGACGGCCAGCTCCGTTACCGGCACCACTCCGGCTGCCACCACTCCGGCCACGTCCTCGGGAGCATCCCAATGACCAAGCGCGATCGCATGATGGTGCTCGCCGTGCTGGCCCTGGTGCTGGTCGGCGGATTCTGGTTCCTCGTCCTCACGCCGCAGCGCAAAGCTGCGAGCGAGGCTGAGACTCAGCTCGGGACCGCGACTGCGGCACTCGAGGCCGCCAAGGCTCGGCTGACGGCCGGACGGGAAGCGCGCGACGCCTTCCGCCGCGACCGCACCACGATCATCAAGCTCGGGCGCGTCGTTCCTGAAAGCGACGACATTCCGACCCTGTTGACACAGCTTGAGCTGCTCGCCAAGCGCGAGAAGGTCGAGTTCACCTCGTACTCCATCGATGCCTCAGGCGCGGCCTCGAGCTCCTCGGCGCCTGCGACGACCACGACCGACACGACGCCGAAGGGCACCCGCTCGACCGACACGGTTGCGCCGCTCTACACGCCCGGTTCGGTGGAGGTCGCCGGTGGGCTCGCCCGCACGCCGATCGCGATCAAGCTCAGCGGTGAGTACTTCCACCTTGAGCGCTACCTGCGCGCTGTGCAGCGGTTTGCCGTGATGTCTGCCAAGCAGACCACCGCGAAGGGTCGTCTGATCATCGTCGACGGGTTTAGCTACCAGCCGGTGGGCGAAGAGGCCGCCGTCGATGCGAACGGTGACCCAGTGGTGTCGAAGAAGAAATCACCCACGCTCAACGCCGCGCTGTCGGCCTCGGTGTACTACGCCCCGCCGGTGACCGCCCCGTCGGTCTCCGGGAGTGGCGCAGCCGCGGCAGGCGCAACGCCGGCCGCCGGCGCAACGCCCCCGTCCACGTCGACCGGAGCCGCGGCTGTCGGAGGCCTCCGATGAAGATCTTCAAGGACATTCTCACCGACCTGCGCGAAAACAAGATCGCGGGCATCGGCGCGCTGATCTTGATTGCGCTGCTCGTCTCGGTGCCGATGACGCTCGCCAAGCCTGGCGAGCCGACCGGCGCGACGGTGATGCAGCCCGAGGGCGATGTCGCCGCGGAAGGCCCGCAGCTCACGCTGACGCGTGCCTCCACGACCGGGTTCGCTCGGCCGGCGCGCGTCAACGACGAACAGCTCGATCCCTTCGCGTCTCGAGCCAAGAGCGGCAGCCTCAAGAAGACGGCGGACAGCCTCGGCAGCGCAGCTGACGACGTCATCGGCGGCGACGGCACCTCCTCCGGCGGCACCGGCGATGACGGCAGCGGCGACTCCGGCAGCGGTGAGACTCCGCCGACCACCAAGGACCCCGAGGTCAAGACCGAGCAGGACGACCTCCTCTCGATCCTCGTCACGGATGGCACCGCAGGTGCCGAGCCCGAGCAGCTGGTCGACATTCGGACGCTCAGCCCGCTGGTCGATCCCGAAGATCCGTTCCTGGTGTACGTCGGGAAGACCGCGAGCGGTGCAGCGAGCTTCCTCGTCTCAGCCGACGTGACCGTCGACGGCGACGGCGAATGTGCGCCGACGCCGCAGGATTGCCGCACGCTGACGCTCGGCGTGGCCGAGACCGCGGAATTCGTCTACGTCGCCACGCCAGACAAGAAGGTCACGATCACCATCCTGGAGATCGAGACCAAGCGGGTGCCGGTCGACACGACCGCGGCGAGTACCGACACCTCGGCCTCCGACGTCGACGCCACGGAGAGCGACCCGGACTCGGGTACCCAGGCGTCACTGCGACGGGCCAGCCTGCTCCGCAAGGCCGGCGCCAAGGCACTGAAGTCGGTCCTCGGCGACGACGAAGTCGTCAAGTCGCTGGCCAAGCAGAAGGTCAAGATCCGCAGCTAGAAACTGGCGCGCAGCTACGGGGACGCTCGTCCCCGTAGACTGCTTGCCGTGCTTCACGCCCTGCGATTCGTCACTGCCGGAGAGTCCCACGGCCCTGGCCTGACGGCCGTTGTCGAGGGGATGCCAGCTGGTCTGGCCCTCGACCAAGAGGTCATGGACTCCGACATGGTCCGCCGCCAGAGCGGCCACGGCCGCGGCGGCCGGATGAAGATCGAGCGCGACCACGTCGAGATCACCTCCGGCGTGCGCTTCGGCAAGACGCTCGGCGGCCCGATCTCGATCACGGTCCCCAACCGGGACTACGCCAACTGGGAATCGCGGATGAACCCGTGGCCGGTCGATCAGGAGCCCGAGCCGGTCAAGATGCCGCGTCCCGGTCACGCCGACCTTGTCGGCGTGTGGAAGTACAAGGCCGACGACGTGCGCAACATCCTTGAACGCGCGTCGGCCCGTGAGACGGCCGCCCGCGTCGCCGGCGGGGCCGTGGCGCGCGCGTTCCTCGCGGCACTTGGCGTCGAGGTCCGCTCGCGCGTCGTGCAGATCGGTCCCGTCGTAGCTCCGCCGCTGACGGCGCCGCTCGCCGTCGAAGATTTTGAAGGCGTCGACGAGGATCCGGTTCGCTGCCTGGATGCCGACGCGAGCCGCGAGATGGTTCGCCACATCACGCTCCAGCGCAAGGCCAACGAGTCGATCGGTGGCGTCTACGAGATCCAGGTGTTCGGCCTGGTGCCCGGCCTGGGCTCGCACACCGCGTGGGATCAGCGCCTCAGCGGCCGCCTCGCCGCCGCGATCTGCTCGATCCAGGCCCACAAGGGCGTGGAGTTCGGCGACGGCTTCGAGCTTGCCGGCACTCCCGGCTCGCAGTCGCATGACGAGATTTTCAACAGCGTTGAAGAGGGCATCCACCGCGTCACCAACCACTCCGGTGGCCTGGAGGGCGGCATGACGACTGGCCAGCCGCTCGTGCTGCGCGCCGCCGTGAAGCCGATCCCGACGCTCACGAAGCCGCTGCGCTCGATCGATCTCGACACCGGTGAGCCGGCGCAGGCGCTGCGCGAGCGCACCGACTCATGCGTCGTCCCGGCCGCCGGCGTAGTCGGCGAGGCGATGGTGGCGTTGATCCTCGCCGACGCCTACCGCCAGAAGTTCGGCGGCGACCACATCGACGACGTCGTCGAGGCGCTGGAGCGTTACCGCGAGCGCATCGGCTGGCAGACCGCCGCCACCGGCGCCTGAGGCAGAGCCGTGCCTGGAGCCCTCGTCTTCGTCGGCTTCATGGGAGCCGGCAAATCGACCGCCGCACGGGCGGCGTCTGACGCGCTTGGCAAGCCCCTGGTCGATATCGACGCGGAGATCGAGCTGCGCGCTGGGCGCACGATTCCTGAGATCTTCGCCGCCGACGGCGAGCCGGCCTTCCGCGAGCTGGAGGAGCGCACGATCCTCGAGGTTTTGGATCGCGCCGAAGTCGGCATGCCCGTTGCGCTCGGCGGCGGGGCGCTGGGGAGCGAGCGCGTCCGCCAGGCACTGACGGCCCACACCGTCTGCTGGCTGGAGATCGACGAGGCGTCGGCGTGGCGCCGCGCCAAGCGTTCGGAGCGCCCGCTCGCGCAAGACAAGGACGGCTTCAGCCGTCTCTACAACGCGCGCCAGCCCGTCTACGAGGCTGCCGCCGACGTGTTCCTGCCGCAGGGCGGCCGCAGCTTCATGTCTCGCGTTGCTGCCCGGCTGCTGGAGGCTGGCGGCGGGCGTCGCTTGGCCTTCGGCCGCGCCGGCGAGGCGGTCTACCCGGTCTGGTTCGGTGCGCGGGTGTGGCCCGTGACCGACGACCGCGACATCGTGATCACCGATCGTCATGTCGCCGAGCTCCACGGCGCGCGGCTGGAGAAGGCCCGCAAGCTCGTGATGGAGCCCGGCGAGGCCCACAAGACGCTCGCCACGGCCGAGCAGCTCTGGACGCAGCTGGCGGAGATGGGGGCTACGCGCGGGCACCGGATCATCGCCGTCGGCGGCGGCGTCGTCGGCGACGTGGCGGGCTTCGTCGCGTCGAGCTACCAGCGTGGCATCCCCGTCGTGCAGGTCCCGACCACCCTCGTCGCTCAGATCGACTCGGCGATGGGCGGGAAGACGGGCGTCGACCTGCCGGCGGCCAAGAACTACGTCGGCGCCTACCACCAGCCCGAGGGTGTGCACGTGCTCCCGTCGATGCTCAAGACGCTTCCGGCCGCCGAGCGCGCCGCCGGCTATGCCGAGGTGGTGAAGACCGGCATCATCGCCGGCGGCACCCTCTGGGAGCAGATCCGCGGCGGCGCCGTCGATGAGCCGGATGTCGTGCTGGGCTGCGCGCGAGTCAAGCTCGACGTCGTCGCCCGCGACGAGAAGGATGGCGGTCCGCGCCAGATGCTCAATCTCGGCCACACGGTCGGCCACGCCATCGAGACGGTCACGCACTACGAGCGTTACCGCCACGGCGAGGCCGTCGGCCTGGGCCTGCTGGCGATTCTGCGCCTCAGCGGGCAGGACGCGCTGCGGGCTGACGTCCGCGAGCTGCTGCAGGCCCAGGGTCTGCCCGTCACGATGGACCCGTCGATCGACGTCGACGCCGTCGTGGCCGCGACCAGGTCAGACAAGAAGCGAATCGGTGCGAACGTGCCGTACGTCGTAGTCGACGCTCCCGGCTCACTACGGTGGGGGCAAGAGATCGGCGACGCCGAAGTGCGCGCCGCCGTTGAGGAGCTGCGATGAGTGGACTGCGCGTGATCGTGCTGCACGGGGTGAACCTGGACCAGCTGGGTCGCCGTGACCCAGGGCATTACGGGTCTGGGTCGCTGAACGAGCTGGAGGGCACGATCAGCGGCTATGCCGCTGACCTTGGCCACCGCGTGACCTTCGAGCAGACGAACTTCGAAGGCGAGTACGTGGAGCTGCTCCACAAGGCCACCGAACTCGGCGACGCGCTGATCCTTAACCCGGGCGCCTGGACCCATTACGCCTGGGCGATCCACGACGCGCTCGAGCTCACGCAGCTGCCGGCCGTTGAGGTGCACCTCAGCGATGTGAAGGCCCGCGAGGCCTGGCGCCAGCACTCGGTGATCTCGGAGCTCTGCATCGGCACGATCTCGGGGAAGGGCCCGGAGGGCTACCGCGAGGCCCTGGAGCTCCTCGGCGCGCATGCGGCAGGCGCGACCGACCCTTCGGCCGCTGAAGGCGCTCGATGACTTCGGCGACCGATCACCCGACGGCCGAGCGCCTGGCGGCGCTGCGGGCGTCGATTCCCAACGGCGCGCTGGCGATCATCGGTGATCTTGTCGACGTGCGGTGGCTGACGGGCCTGAAGGCCAGCAACGCACTGGTGGCCGTCACTGCTGAGGCCGCCTGGCTGATCACGGACTTCCGCTACCGCTCGCTCGCGGAGTCGCTCGTCGTCGACGGGCTTGAGCTCGAGATCGTGCCGGATCTCGTGGGCCGCGCCGGCGAACTGGCGAACGAGGCCGACGCCACACAGGTACTGCTCGCCAAAGATCGCACGACACTCGCCGATGACGCGAAGCTCGCCGGGATCCTGCGCGACGACATCGAGCGGGTCCCAGGGACGCGGCTCGTTGATCCGTTGCGTGCGGTGAAGAACACCGGCGAGATCGAGGCGATCGCGGCTGCACAGGCACTGGCCGATGAGGCCTTCGACGAGGTGATCGTGCAGCGTGGGATCGTCGGCCGCACCGAGCGCCAGGTCGCCCTGGATCTCGAGATTGCGATGCGCCAGCGTGGGGCGGAGGCGATCTCGTTCGATCCGATCATTGCCGCGGGCGCGCACGGCGCGTTGCCGCACGCCGATCCGCGTGACGTGCCGATCCCGGCCAACGAGCTCGTCGTGATCGACTGGGGCGCGCAACTCGATGGCTACTGCTCGGACTGCACGCGCACCGTGGCCACCGGCGAGGTCGACGAGAAGCGCCGCGAGGTCCACGAGATCGTGCGCCGCGCCCAGGACGTCGCGTTGGCGGCCATCAAACCGGGCGTGGGCGGCAAAGAGGTCGACGCGCTCTCGCGCGCCCTGATTGCCGACGCCGGCTATGGCGACTTCTTCGGCCACGGCCTCGGGCACGGCGTGGGCCTGGAGGTCCACGAGAGCCCGACGCTGTCTCCGCGGTCCGTTGCCGATCTTGCGGTCGGCCACATCGTGACGGTCGAGCCGGGCATCTACCTGCCGGGCGAGTTCGGCGTGCGCGTCGAGGAGCTCGTCGCCGTTACGGCCGACGGACCGAGGATTCTGACGAGCCTGCCGCGCGAAGCCGTCGTCGTCGGCTGACGGCCGAGCGCCGGCCTGCGGCGAGGGCCGTCAGGCGAGGCGAAGGACCGATCGCGGATCGGGCGTAGGTGGCTCCATGCGGGCCATCATCAGCCGGGCCGCTTGGACGACGAGCGCTCGGTCGTAGGTGAGGCTGTAGTCAAACCGGCGGGTCATGTCGTGCGCACGGGAGTCGCCGACGTCCCGTGCGACCATCGCCGCGGCAAAGTGCGGGCTGATGACGACCACCGACCACTCGTCGACGAGCGGATCTGCCGGGTCGAGGTCTCCGCCACGCACGCCATGCTCGGGGGCCGCGCCGATGCCGGTGCCGAGCATTCCGACGAACGCGGCACGGGAGGCGAGCCGGCGGTAGCGGGCGCGTGTCAGCGGCGTGAAGTGCTCGACTTGCTGCAGGTTGGAGAGGACGACTGCCTCGGGGCCAAGCGACTCGGCCTGGACCTCGAGCTCAAGCGAGAGTGCTAGGAGCAGCCGCTTGGTGGCCCGGCGCTGCGGGGCGCCGGCGTCTTGGACGCGGTCGAATGGCGTGCGGCCGGCAATCGGTGCGGCTTTGGCTGCCATGTGCCGCGGCAGTGAGCCGAGGCGTGCTGCGGCGGGAGTGGGAGATGGTCGCCCGAAGAGCCAACCCTGGCCGTACCGGCTGCCGAGTGCGAGGGCGCGGTCGAGGTGGTCCTTCGTCTCGATGCCCTCGGCGAGTATCACCGCGCCGGACTCTTCGGCGTAGGCGTTGACGGCGTGCATGGTGCGGGCTTTGGCAGGCGACATTGTGCCTTGGACGACGCTCATGTCGAGCTTGATCACGTCTGGCCGTAGGAAGGGCATGAGCGCGAGCGAGCGGGGGTCGACGCCGACGTCGTCCAGCGCAATACCGGCTCCGAGGGAGCGCAGGTGCTTGACGGCAGCGAGGACCTCTCCGGGGCGCTCGGCGAGTGCGCGTTCGGTGAACTCGAACACCACGCGCAGCTCCTCGGTGGAGGCTTTGACGATGTCGGCGTACTGCTCCGGGATGCGCGCCGCGGCGGCGACCGGCTCGATGTTCACGAAGACGGTCGTCGGTCTGGTGACGCCCTGTTCCAGCGCACCGCGAAGTGCGGCGGCCCGGCATGCCCAGTCTAGTTCGACCGTGAGGCCGTGGCGCTCGGCGGTGCCGAAGAGGTCGCCGGGCATCGCCAGCGGAGACCCGACCGGTCCACGAGCAAGCGCCTCAAAGGCGACGACCTCGCCGCCGTCGAGGTCGACGATCGGCTGAAAGTGGCTCACGATGCCATCGGCTGCGATGAGCCGCTGCAGTTCGGCGAGGGACGCGTCGTCGGCGAACGGGTCGGTCATGGCGAGAGACGCACTGGTCACACCTCACGAGGTCGGCAGCTGCGTGGCTTCAATTGAGTATGCGTGGGGCAGACAGCGCCGACCGGCCAGGTGTTGGCGCGGTCTGTCCTCTCCGACGGCGTGGGCGCTAGGCGCGCGACATGTAGGAGCCGGTCTCCGTCTGGACCTTGATCTTCTCGCCGATGTTGATGAAGAGCGGCACGTTGATCTCGGCGCCCGTCTCAAGCGTCGCCGGCTTGGAGCCGCCGCCGGAGGCGGTGTCGCCGCGCAGACCAGGCTCGGTGTGGGTGACCTCGAGCTCGACGGACGCCGGGAGCTGGAGGCCGCCCGGCTGGTCGTCGACGAACAGCACGTCGACCTCGTCGTTGGGCTTCGTCCACTTCAGCGAGTCGCTCACGCCCTTCAGCGGCACGGCGAGCTGCTCGTAGGACGCGGTGTCCATGAAGTGGGCATCGGTCCCGTCCTCGTAGAGGTACTGCATCTTGCGCGTCTCGGTGTGGACGGCGCGGAACTTCTCGCCGGCGCGGAAGGTCTTGTCGATCACGGCGCCGTCGCTGATGCGGCGGACCTTCGTCCGCACGAACGCCGGCCCCTTACCGGGCTTGACGTGCTGGAACTCGACGATCTTGAAGATCGTCCCCTCAACCTCGATGTGGTTGCCGTTCTTGAATTGATTCGTTGAGAGCACGAAATGCCTGCAAATGAGGGGATACTGAACCGGTCCACGAGCCTCGCCCTGGCGGACGGATCGGGACGCTTGCCCGTAAGCCTAACCAGCGGGGCGGTGGCGGCGGTTCTGCCGCGTCGCCGCAAGGCCGGCAGCCGGCAGCACGCTGCGACTGAAGAGAGCGCGATCGGTCGCGAGCAACGGTCGTGAGGCAGTCAGCATCACCTTGCGCCGCAGGGTCACTTCAGCGACACTCCTCTCCCGTCAGCTCACCGCGCCAGTCCTCGATGCTGACGGCGCGATGCGCGGTGCCGTCTCTCGTATGTCTCTCACGTTCCGTTCCGTCTTCCGTGCGTTCGCGCTGACCATCGCCGCGCTGACGATCGTCGTCGGGTCGGCCCAGGCCGACGCGCTTACGCCTGAGGACGTCGCAGCGCTCGTCGGCCAAGGCAAAGTCGCCGCAGACATCAGCAGTCCTCGAGTGTCGCCCGACGGGAAGCATTTCTCGTTCCTCCACGACGCGCATCTGCGGTACGAGAACCCACCGCCCTACGACACGCCTGCGCCACCGTGTTCGGATGTGTGGGTGGCCCGGGCCGACGGCACTGAACTGACGCGGCTCACGAAGACGTGCGACTACCGCGGGACCTACGAGTCCCGCGGCGGGGGTGGAGACTGGTCACCGGACGGAGCCGTCCTCACGTGGTACTCCGACTACGTCAAAGGATCGGCGAGATCCACGCGGTGGACACTCGCGATCGAGGCCGACGGCCGCGACACCTGGACGGCCAACGCCTACGTTGGCTATGGCGCGAGCTACACCTCCGATCAGCGGTACTGGATCGTGCGGTTCCAGCGCGCCGTCGGCGCTGGACAGACCTTCAGCGCGGTCGATCTCGCGACCGGCACGGTCTATCCGGTATGGACGACGTGGTACCCCGGAGACGGTCGGTGGTCTGAGGCGTGTGCAGGAGCACCAGCCCCCGCCGGCGGCTGGGAGCCGACCCTTGCCGAGGTCGACGCCGCGCTGACGGGCTCCGACCCCGCGTGCACCTTCGCGGCCAAGCCAAAGCCCGTCGAACCACCGGTCACTTCGGCTGATCCCGCGCCGACCAGTCCACTCGCCGTAGCGGCTCCCACGCCCGCCATCCTCGTCCCAGCGCCGGTCTCGCCGGCTGGCGCGGCCGCCCCAGCCAGCGCGGCGCAGCTGAGCAGTCTGCCCGTGCAGCTGTTGGCGGTCACGTCGAGCCTCAAGCGCGCTCGCGCCCTCGGAATCACCATCAAGTTCGCCGCCCCCGGCGCAACGAGCGTGCGCGCCTGGGTGCTGCGCGGCGACGTGGTGATCGCTCGTGGGAGTACCTCGACGATCGGTTCCAGCCAGCTCCAACTCGCGCCAGGCCGAGCGCTGCGGGCGCTGCGCCTCGACGCGAAGAAGCCATTGCGGTTGACGGTGCGGCTGGCGGTGACCGACTCGCAGGGGCGGCGGTCGGTGCTTGACCGGCCACTGGCGCTCCGACCCTAGCCGGGCCGCCGTGCCTGCCCCGGCGGCCGGGCGTCAAGATGACCTCGTGACCCGTGAATCAGATCCCGACCGCCGGTGGTCCCAGCGCGAGATGGCGCTCGTCTACCTCGGCTACCTGCCACAAGATGCCTCGGTGGCGCCGACGGCCGAAGAGCACTCGGAGTTCGTCATCCGGCGCTTCGTCTCACTCGGCCTCGCGCTCGTGGCGCTCATCGTGCTCGGACTGCTGCTCGGGCCGGTCGCCGTCGTCGTCGCCGCCGTCCTGTGCGCGGCGTGGTGGGCCTACGCAACGCGCGCCGACCGGCGCCGTGACGCCGTCGCAGCCGCCAAGCGCCCGGACGCCTAACCCCGACCCCTTCGCCCGGGTCCTGCTTGGATGCCGGGCATGAGTCACGCCTTCGAGCCCGCCGCCGTCCTGTGGGACATGGACGGGACCCTCGTCGACACCGAGCCGTACTGGATCCAGGCGGAGTTCGACCTCGTCGCCGAGTTCGGTGGCACCTGGACCGATGAGGACGCCCACACGCTCGTCGGCAGCGCCCTCCTCACGGCGGCGGCCTACATTCGCGAACGCGGCGGCGTCGACCTCGAGCCGGCCGAGATCGTCGAGCGCCTCCTCGCCCGCGTGATCGCCGGCGTAAGCGGCCACACGCCGTGGCAGCCCGGCGCCAAGTCGCTGCTCGCCGAGCTCGTCGCCGCCGGCGTGCCCTGCGCGCTCGTCACAATGTCCTACGCCAGCCTCGCTGGCGCCGTCATCGAGCAGCTGCCCGCTGGAACCTTCTCGGCGGTCGTCACGGGGGACCAGGTGACCCACGGCAAACCCCACCCAGAGCCGTACCTGCTCGCCGCCGAGCAGCTGGGCGTCGACCCGGCGCACTGCATCGCGATCGAGGACTCGCCCACGGGCGTCGCGTCCGCCGAGGCGGCTGGCTGCGTCACGGTCGCCGTCCCACACGTCGCCCACGTCGAACCGGCCGCGGGCCGAATCCTCATCGACACGCTCGACGGGCTGACCGTCGAAGGCCTCACCGCACTCGCGCGCGGCTAACGCTTCCGCGAGACGACCCGCGGCCGCGGCGACACGCTCAGTCCGTGGCAGTGCTGGGTGGGGAGCTGGTGCTCGCCGTGCCGCCGTCGACCGCGTCCGAGGACGCGACGGCCTGCTTGGCCTCGACGGCCTCGAGTCCACGTGCCACCTCGGCCACGTCGGCGGCCGTCTGGATCGCTTTGAAGCCGAGCGCCATGAATGTGATTCCGAACGGAATCGTCCACGCCAGGTAGAACGCCGTGTAGATGTCTGGATCGGTGCGGACGGTCGGATCACCCGGCGTGCACCACTTCCACATGATTCCGGCGGCGACCAGGCTGATGATCGGGCGTCGCCCGCCCAGGATCTCGCCCATCGCGCCGAGCACGAGACCGGGGAGCAGGTAGTACGGCACGTTCCACGTGTCGAGGAAGCAGCGGGCATAAAGGATGCCGGCCATCACGAGCAGCGCGGCCGACGCGAGCTGGGCCACCTCAGCGTTGGAGCGCGTGCGGCCGTCGGTGCGCAGCGAGGCGACGGTGCGCGAAGCCCGCAGCTTCTGGAACAGCACCCAACACCAGACGCCACCGATGGCCGTGCCGACGCCGAGAATCAGCGGATGAGAGAGCTCGCCGGGCCAAGCCGGGGCGACGCGAGGCTGCGGCACCAGCTGGGTGGCGACGACCGAGTCCGGAATCGGCGACCCGAACCACCAGAAGACGTGGCCGACGTTGTTGATCGAGTTCACGCCGAGGACCTTCAGCACCTCGACGGAGTGCGTGGCGAACAGGAACGACGGCACGTAGAAGACGGCCAACGCGATCGCTGCTGCCAGTCCCCCGATAAAGACCCGCCGAAGATCAGGCAGCAGCAGGCCGATCACCGGCAGCGCGGCGACGGCAGGCCAGGCTTTGCCGCACGCGAGCCCAAGCAGGACACCGGCGATGATTGGACGCTCCCGCGCCGCCGCGATCACCGATCCCAACAGCAGGCCAGTGGCCAGAAGCTCTTCCGGGTGACCGATCCGCAGCGCCCAATACGCGGTGGGTGACGCCACCGCCACCGCCACGCCGACGCGAGCGGCTCCGCGCGTGACCTCGGTCGCCCGCAGGTACGGGAGCGAGGAGATCACCGCCAGCGCGATCGACGAGATCCCGATCGCCGAGACGAGCCGCCAGACCCCAGCCTCGCTGATGCCGAGCATCACGGCGAGCTTGGCGGGGATGAGTTCCAGGAGCGCGATCGCCGGGTACCCCGGCAGACTCTCGAACGCGCCGCTGAAACCGGACTCCTTGAGCGCGTTGAGCGGCGGGACCATCTCGGCGACCCAGTCCGGCGCGATGTACTCCCGCAGCGAGAAGCCGGCGAGGCCAGCGGCCACGATCACGATGATGACCTCAAGCCAGAGATCGTCGCGGGCCAACTTCGGCGGGCCGTGCGGGGCAAGCTTGCGGCGCAGGCTCGTGATCGCCGACGTGGCGCTGGCGGAGGAACTCACAGGGCGAAGGGCGACCGGCAGGGCATAGCCGAGACCATTGTGCCGGTTGAGGCGGGCGTGCGCGTCGGCAGGCGCTACGCCGCAGCCGGATGGCAGAGGGAGGTCGGAACGGCGCGGCGAACGGCGCGCCGTTACGCTGGCCTGCAGATGAGTCGCCGATCAGAGCAGCGCCGCGACGCGGTCTTCGCCGTGTACCAGCATGACCTCACCAGCCGTGAGCTCAGCGACGTCCTGGATCGCAAGGCAACGCAGTTCACGCGGTCCCTCGCACACGCCACCGTCGACCGCATGCCAGAACTCGACGCCATCATCGGCGGCTACGCCGAAGGGTGGACGTTCGATCGCATCGCGCCGCTGGAGAAGGCGGTTCTTCGCGTGGCCCTGCTCGAGATGCTCCACCCGGATGCTGCCATCGGCGACACGCCGATCGCTCCCGAGGGGGCGATCGACGAGGCCGTCGAGATCGCCAAGGTGTACTCCGCCGGCAAAGCGCCGAGCTTCGTCAACGGGATCCTGTCTGCCGCGCTGCGTGACATGAAGGCCGGGACGCTGTCGTGAGCGGCGACCCCCACCAGCTGCGCACGCCCGCCGAACCGGTCGAGGCGCTCGAAGCCGCCGTCGACCGTCTCGAGCAGGACGGCGTCCCGCTCGACGAGGCCGCCAACATCGCCAACGAGGCCGCTTCGGTGGCCGCCGATGCCGCTGCTGCCCTCGAGGCAGCCGCTCGCCTCGCAGCCCGCGACGACCTCGCGCAGACCAGCCTGCTGTGACGACCGCCGCCGCCACCTACCCCGAAGAGCTGCGGACGCTTGTCGACCGTGAACTCGGCCGTCTCGCCTTCGGCGACGACCCGACGACCGACGGCCTGCGCGAAGCCATGCGCTACTCCGTGCTGGCCGGAGGGAAGCGCGTGCGCCCGGTCCTCTCGCTGGCGACCGCTCGAGCGATCGGCGCCGAGCCCGGCCTGATCCTCCCGATCGCGCTCGGCGCGGAGCTGATCCACACCTACTCGCTGATCCACGACGATCTGCCGGCAATGGACGACGACGACCTTCGCCGAGGACGGCCGACCTGCCACAAAGTGTTCGGCGAGGACGTCGCGATCTTGGCTGGCGACGCGCTCTACGCCGAAGCGTTCACCCTCGTGCTCACCCGCCAGAAGGGCGAGCCGGCCGACGTGCTGCGCGCGGCCGCTCGGCTCGCGCAGGCCACGGGCGTCGACGGCATGGTTGGCGGCCAGTACCTCGACGTCAAAGACGCCATGGGTGAAGGCATCGACGGCCTACGTAGCCTCCACGCACTCAAGACCGGGCAGCTCATCGCGGCATCCGTCGAATGCGTGCTCCTGGCGACCGGCGCCCCAGACGAGCAGCACGATGCCTACAGCGCCTTCTCGCAGGAACTCGGGGTGCTGTTCCAGGTCGTCGACGACATCCTCGACGTGACGGAGACCGCCGAGCAGCTCGGCAAGCCGCAAGGTAGCGACGAGCGCCACGGCAAGCGGACGTACGTCAGCGAGTTCGGCCTCGACGGCGCCCGCGAGCTGGCAGCCAGCTCCCACGCCGCAGCGCGCGAGCTCCTCGCGACCGCCGATCCGCGCGGCGACGAGCTGCTGCGGATCACCGACTACATCGCGACCCGCTCCCACTGACGCCGCCGCGCCAAGCGGGCGCGGATTAGGCGGTGGGCCGCACGAGTGCCTCGTGAAAGCCCATCCGGCCGTGCGTGATCGAGAACGCCGCCACGACGCGGTGGCGCTCCAGATCGGTCACGCGGACGGGATCGAGCGAGACGTCCCAGACCGACGTCGGCCGAGCGATCCCGAAGACCGAGACCGGGGTAGACCAAGACAGGCCGTCGCGGCGCTGCAGGAGCCGGCCGAGGCCGCGCGTCTTCCCGATCGGCAGGGGCGGACCCCACGGGCGGTGCACGAGCGCGCCAAGCTTGCCGTGGGAGTCAGAGGCCGTCCACTGCTCGGGCTTGCCTCCACCAATGCGCTCACGCTCGATGCGCGCGACGCGTTTGGTGAGGCCCCAGTTGTGATTGCCGGATGCGGCACTGGCCGCCGAGTCCACCCAGATGCCGGCGACCGTCGGGCCGATCGCGTCGGACCAGCGGGTGACCCGTGGAACGTGCAGCAGTTCGCGGTAGGGGCCGACCCCGCTGGTGGCGTAGTCGACGAACGCGACCGACGAGAAGCGGCCGGCGAGACCGGGGGATGCGGCTTTGGGAGCGGTGTCACGCAGGAGCAGAACGACCGCGCGGCCCGTCAGCGCCCACGGCGGCGGCGCAATCACGGCGCCGGCGTGGTCGCCGGCGAGCTCTCCGGCGGAAAACGCTCGCGTTTCGGAGCTCGCGGACGGGTCTGCGTTGGCCATCTGGCGATCCTAGCTTCCGTCCAGATCGGTGAACCGTCGCGGGGCCACAGTCCGTAGGAAAGGTATGCACCGAGCATCACAACCCGGCGAAGTGGAGCGACTTGTCATTCCGTTCACCGACAAGATGCGAGAATGGTTCCTGACGTGACTCGCTTGCTCGACGCCATCGACCGCCCTCAGGACCTCCACGAGCTTTCTGAGGACCAGCTCCAGCAGGTTGCGCAGGAGGTCCGCGAGCACATCATCGACACGGTCGGTGAGATCGGCGGGCACTTCGGCGCCAACCTGGGCACCTGCGAACTCACGGTCGCGCTGCACTCGCTGCTGAACTCTCCGACCGACAAGATCCTGTGGGACGTCGGCCACCAGTCCTACCCGCACAAGATCCTCACCGGTCGCCGCGACCAGCTGCCGACGATCCGCAAGTACGAGGGCCTGACGCCCTTCTGCGCGATCGAGGAGTCCGAGCACGACATCATGGGCGCGGGCCACGCGTCGACGTCGATCGGCTACGCCGTCGGCCTCAAAGAGGGCATGCGCCTCAACGGCAACATCGACGCGGGCAAAGTCGTTGCCGTCATCGGCGACGGCTCGATGACCGGTGGCGTCGCCTTCGAGTCGATCCACCAGGCCGGCGGCCTCGGCACGCCGATCGTCGTCGTCCTCAACGACAACGGCATGTCGATCTCGCCGAACGTCGGCGCGCTCTCTCGCTCCTTCAACCGCATGCGTCTGCATCGCGGTGGCTGGAAGCGCCGCGAAGACCTCGAGCACCTGCTCACGGAGCTGCCCGGCGGCATCGGCGCGGCGATCGAGAAGGTCGGCCCGCAGCTCAAGGAGTCGCTCAAGGCGCTCGTCAACCACGGCGCGATGTGGGAAGAACTCGACTGGGCCTACATGGGCGTCATCGATGGCCATGACGTCAAGACGCTGCGCAGCGCTCTCACGAAGGCGTTCGAGGCTGGTCGCCCCGTCGTCGTCCACGTGGCGACCGTGAAGGGCAAGGGCTTTGCACCCGCCGAGGATGGCGGCGAGAAGGGCCAAGAGAAGTGGCACGCCGCCAAGCCCAACTCGATCATCGAGCGCGCCCCCGCGCCAGCTCCGGACGTGCCGCCGGCCCCGTCGCTGCCGACCTACACCGAGGTGTTCGGCGACGCGATGGTCACCGAGGTGCGCCGCGATCCGAGGATCGTCGGCATCACCGCCGCGATGAACTCCGGTACCGGGCTCTCCACGCTGCAGCGCGAGATCCCCGACCACTACTTCGACGTCGGCATCGCTGAGCAGAACGCGCTCCTGTTTGCCGCCGGGCTCGCACTCGAGGGCATCAAGCCGGTCGCGGCGATCTACTCCACGTTCCTGCAGCGCGGCTATGACCAGATCGTTCACGACCTCGCGCTGCAAAAGCTGCCCGTCGTGCTCGCCATGGATCGCGCCGGCCTCGTCGGCGACGACGGCCCCACGCACCACGGCGTCTTCGACATCGCCTACCTGCGCTCGCTGCCGCACATCACGCTCGCCGCACCGCGCGACGAGGCCGAGCTCGTGCACCTGCTCCACACCGCGGTCTCGTTCGACGAAGGCCCATTTGGCCTCAGGTATCCGCGCGGGAATGGGCCTGGCGTCGAGGTTCCGGCCCACGGCCGCATCCTGGAGATCGGCCGCGGCGAGGTCCTCAGCCAGGGCGACCGCGTCGCCCTCGTCGGCTACGGCAGCGGCGTCCAGCTGGCCCGCGAGGCCGCGACTGAACTCGAAGCCCGCACCGGCGTGCGGCCGACGGTCGTCGACGCGCGCTTCTGCAAGCCGCTCGACGGCGCGCTGCTCGACGACCTCGCAGCGAACCACGAACTCCTCGTGACGCTCGAAGAGGGCGTGTTGGCCGGTGGCTTCGGCAGCGCCGTCTGGGAACACTTCGAGCTCGCGGCCGGCGCCGTGCCGCAGATCCTGCGTGTTGGCCTCCCCGATCGCTACGTCACCCACGGCAAGCCAGCGTTGCTGCATGCCGAGGTCGGCTTCACGCCAGATCGCGTCGCGCGGCGCGTCGCGGAGCGCCTGGGTCTCGACGCGACGGCCTCAGCGGCCGAGCGCGCCGCCGTCGCCCGTTAGCGGGCGCCGCCGCTCAGGAGCGCCCGAGCCGCACCAGCTAGACGGGCCGGTTCTGGACGCTCCCGTTTCGGTAACGGACAGTTCCGGCCGGATGTACTAGCCAGCGACGTTGCCGTTCGGGCCCGCGCGTACTACCGTCGGTCGCCGGCTGCTTGCGCGAACGGTCCATGTCCTGCGCACGCCGCCGGCTTCCCTGGCAGGAGCGTGGCGTCGCCGTGTTCTCAAGATCTCCAAAACACCCCCAAACGCCGGTTCCCCAGCCGGCTGCAGATCTCACCCCCGAGCGCGGCTCGATCCAGAGCTGGCGCCGCTTCGCGATCACGATGTTGCTCGTCGGCGCCGCCGTGATCGAGGCGATGTTCGCGGTCCCGTCGGTCACGACCGATCAGCCTGCGCTGGCGCATGCCGCCGCGGCCTGGCTCGTCGTGCTCGCCGGCATCCTCGCGCTGCAGCGCGGCAGCTCGTTCGCCGGCATCACCAGGGTCGTCATCGTCACCACCATCCTGGCGATCACGGTGCTGGTCGCCGTGGTCGACGGTGCGAACATGGTCCCGCTCTTCTACGTGTGGCCGCTGCTCGGTGCCGCCTACTTGTTGTCACGCCTGGAGCTGGTGGCCGCGACGCTCCTCACGGCCACGGGCTACGCGGCCGCGTTGGTGGCGCATGACGCATCTCAGGCCTTCCCCTGGGTCGATTACCTCCTGACGCTCATGGTCGGCGTGGTGGTCGTCACCACCGTCCGTGCACTCTCCGAGAGCCTCGGCACCACGATCGACTCCCTGCGGCACAGTTCGACGACCGACCCGCTGACGGGCCTGCTCAACCGGCGTGGCTTCGAGCGGCGGCTGTCTCGCCACTATGACCGGGCGGTCGTCGACGATCGCCCGATCACCGCGATGCTCATCGACATCGACCACTTCAAGCGGATCAACGACGAGCACGGCCACCCCGTGGGAGATCTTGCGCTGACCCGCTTCACGGAGCTGCTCGGGGCGTCCTGCCGCGCCAGCGACTTGGTGGCGCGCGTCGGTGGGGAGGAGTTCGCCGTGGTGATGCCGGGCGCGACGATTGGGCAGGCGATCGCCCGAGCCGAGCAGTTCTGCGCGATCCTGCGTGAGGACCGCGCCGTCAACGGAATCAAGATCACCGCGAGCGTCGGCGTCAGCGGCCGGCGCGGCGTCGACGGAGGCTGGGAAGCGATGCTCGAAGCCGCCGATGCCGCGGTCTACGAAGCCAAACGCACGGGGCGCGATCGGATCGTCACCGCCGACGACCCAGTGGCGCTGGCCTGAACCAGGCCGAGACTCGGCGCCCTATGCGCCGACGCTCAGCTCAGCCGGCGACGTAGCGCGTGCGCAGACGCAGCAAGGCCAGCGCCAGCGCCGCAGCACCGGTCGCGATCGCGGCGACCGTGGAACCAGCGACGGCGATGGCGAGCGCGATCACGGCCAGGGCCACTGCCAGCGCGCCATCCCAGTGTGCGTGCTCGCGCGGACGCAGGTGCCGCGGGCTGCTCGGGTCATGACCCAGAACGATCAGCGAGCGCGACGCCAAGATGACGGCGATGACGAGAACGAGCGCCGCTGCGGCGAGCGGCATCGAGCCCCAGACGGCGGTGGCGCCGAGCGCGACGGCCACCCCGAACTTCAGTCCGGATTGCAGCTCAAGCGAGAGGGTCCCGCTCCTGCCGCGGGCGGTGGTGGCGGGTCGGACGGGGCGACTGGACGTGGGTGAGAGCTCGGTGAACACGTTGATTACATAACCGTAACTTCGAGCGACTTCCAGGTGATCTCGGGCACAGGGCGCCCTGGTGTCCCCCGGTGGGCGGTGAGGGTGAACACATGACGCTGCCATGCCAGGTTCCTCGGGTGACGCCCGCCACATTCGCACGCGTTCTTGCATCCGTCGGCCCTGGCGGTGGCGCGTTCTCTATGGTGCGCGCGATGGCCCGAACTCGCATCGATGCGCTGTTGGTGGAGCGCGGGCTGTTTGAGTCGCGCGCCAAAGCCGCCGCCGCGATCATGGCCGGGCAGGTGCTCGTCGGCATCGGTCGCGAGCCCGCAGCGAAGGCCGGGCAACTCGTCGATGCCGAGGTGGACCTCGCCGTGCGTGGCGGCAAGGAGTACGTCTCGAGGGGCGGGCACAAGCTGGCGTCGGCACTCGATGAACTCGGCATCACCGTCGACGGCCGGCGTTGGCTCGACGTCGGAATCTCGACCGGAGGCTTCACCGACTGCCTTCTGCAGCGTGGCGCGTCGTCCGTTGTCGGCGTCGATGTCGCCTACGGGCAGGTCGCGTGGAGCATCAGCCAGGATCCGCGGGTCAAGCTGCTGGAGCGTACAAACGCCCGAGAGCTGCACGCCGAGGACGTTGGCGACCCCGTCGATGCCGTCGTCGCCGACGTCTCCTTCATCTCCCTGACGAAAGTGCTCCCGGCCGTGGCCGCCTGCGTCGGGCCGGTCTTCGACGCGCTACTCATGGTCAAACCGCAGTTTGAGGTCGGCCGCGACCGCGTCGGTAAGCAAGGCGTGGTGCGCGACGACGAGGACCGCCGTGATGCCGTGCGTTCGGTGGCGGGAGCGGCTGCTCAGCTCGGCTGGGCGATCGCCGGAGCCGCGCCGGCAGGCTTGCCGGGGCCCAAGGGCAACCGCGAGACCTTCCTCCATCTGGTGGAGGGCACCCGGGACGGCGCCGTGGCCGAGCTCACTCCCGAGATCGAAGCGGGAATCGCATGAACTGCCGCCGAAGCGACCCGTCAGGCTGGCAGCGATGACCGAGGTTGCTCAGAGCCGCGTCGTGCTCATGACGCACGACGCCGTCCGTGGCATCGAGTCGCCCGTCCGCGCGCTGCTCAAGGCGTGCGCGGAGCGTGGGGTGGAACTCTGCATCGATGAGCAGGAGGCGGCTCGCGAACGGCTCGTGGCGCTGGGCGTCCACGTGATCCCCAGCGTCAGCACCGATCGGCTGGTTCGCGTGTGCATCACGCTCGGTGGAGACGGCACGATCCTGCGGGCGCTTCGGGAGTTCAGCGGAACCGGTATCCCGGTCTTCGCGATCAACTTCGGCCAGGTGGGGTTCCTGGCGACGGCTGAGCCCGTCGACCTCGTCGAGACGTTCGCTCAGGCGCTCGACGGCGAGTTCGACCGGCTCGAGGTGCCGGCGGTGACGTTCCAGGTCGAGGGCGATCCCGAGACGCATTTCGGGATGAACGACGTGTCGATCCACCGCCGGATGGGCTCGCGGGTTGCCGAGCTTGGGTATGGGGTCGACACCGCGATTCTCGGGGCGGTGCGCTGCGACGGGCTGGTGGCGTGTACGCCGGCTGGCTCGACGGGCTACAACCTCGCCAACGGCGGCCCGATCATGGCGTGGGGCGTGGAGGGGTATGCCGTCTCGTTCATCGCGCCGCACTCCCTCACCGCACGATCGATCGTGGTCTCACCCAACGACAACCTCGTCGTGGAGAACCGCGGCCAGGATGCCCTCGAGCTGCTCGTGGACGGCCGCGCCAACGGGGTACTCGTCGATCCGGGGCGCCGCGTGACGCTGGGCTACCGCCCGGGTGCGTCGGTGCTCGCGCAGCTGCCGGGCTCGAGCTTCTATGCGCGACTGCGCGAGAAGTTCGGCCACCTGCGCGGCTGACGCTCGTCGGCGTAGGAGCGCCCCGTTTCGGGGCGGTTGCGCAAAGTTGGTGCAGGTTCTTGTGCGATTTGTTGCAGCTACGAACAGGTGTTCGTCCGATGGCTACGGTACAACGCAGTCGTGCTTCTTGAACTGCGTGTCGAGAACCTCGTCCTGATCGAGCGAGCTGAGCTGCGGCTCGGTCCAGGACTCAACGTGATCACCGGGGAGACCGGTGCCGGCAAGACGATGCTTGCCAGCGCCCTCGACCTGCTGCTTGGTGGCAGATCGAAGCAGTCGCTCGTGCGCACCGGGGCGCCGGAGGCCTACGTCGAGGGGATCTTCGAACTCACCGACTCGCTGCGCGCGCTGCTCGGCGATCGGATCCCGGCCGACGCCGAGGAGCTCGTGCTGGCTCGGCGGATCACCGCCGAGGGGCGCACCCGCGCCTACGTCGCGGGCCGCACGGCCACCGCGACCGAGCTGCGGGAGGTCGCTGAGGCCCTGATCGCGTTCACCGGGCAGCATGAGCACCGCCGGCTCGTTGAGCCGCGGGCGCAGCTTGAGTTGGTTGATGCTGCCGCTGGGCCTGAGCAGGTTGGTCGTCTGAGCGCTGCCGCCACCGCCCACGAGGGCGTACGGGCCGCGCAGGCAAGGTTGGCCGAACTCGATGAGCTGGCGGCCGAGCGCGAGCGCCGGGTCGATATGGCTCGGTTCGAGCTCGAAGAGATCGAACGGATCGCGCCGCAGCCTGGCGAGGCCGAGGAACTCGGCGCCCAGCGCGAGCGGCTGCGTCATCTGGAGCGGCTGCGCGGCGCCGCCTCGGCCGGGGCGGAGGCGATCGACGCCGACGAGTCGGAGATTCGTGGGATCGGCTCGCTGAGCGCTGCTGCGCTCGCGGAGCTGGAGTCCGCGGAGGCCGTCGACGAAGCCCTTGATCCGCTGATCGAGCGATTCCGCTCCGCGGCGATCGAGTTCGCCGATATCGGCGCCGAGCTGCGGTCCTACCTTGCTGATCTGGAGTCCGAACCTGGCGGCCTGGAAGCCGTCGAGGTTCGGATGTCTGAACTCGAGCGCCTGCTGCGCAAGTACGGCGGCACGACCGAGGCGGTCCTCGGGCACGCCGACGCGTGTCGGGCGATCCTGGAGGAACTCGGCGATGTGGAGACGGCCCGCGCGCGGCTCGAAGCCGACCTCGCCGACGCCATCCAGGTTCGGACGAAAGCGGCGGCCGCGCTCACGAAGTCCCGGCGCGCGGCAGCCAAGGCGCTCGGCGCGGGCGTAAGCGAGCGCCTGGCACGTCTGGCGATGGAAGCCGCGGAGTTCGTCATCGACCTGCGCCAAGTCGCCCCAGGGCCGATGGGCGCCGACGCCGTGGAGTTCGTCCTACGGGCCAACCCTGGCGCGCCCGCTGCGCCCCTGCGCGACGTGGCCTCCGGCGGTGAGCTGTCACGCGTCCTGTTGGCGCTGGTTGGGGCTGCTGGCGGGGGAGCGGAGACGACTTACGTCCTCGACGAGATCGACGCCGGTATCGGCGGCCGCACCGCGGCGGCCCTTGGTGCCGAGCTCCAGCACCTCGCGGCCGGGCGCCAGGTGCTCTGCATCACCCATCTCCCGCAGGTCGCGGCCCTGGCCGACCACCACTCGACGATCGTCAAGCAGGTCGGCAAGCGCGACACCCGCACCACGATTGCCGCCCTATCGGGGGACGGCGTCACAGGCGAGTTGGTCCGCATGTTGGGCGCCGCCGACGATGATGCCGCCGCCCTCCAACATGCAGAACGCCTGCGTGCTGCGGCCAACCGTGAGCCGGCCACTGCACAGTCCGCGGCGTGATCTAGGATTGTCCTCCGTGCCCTCGCAAAACCGTCGCCCCGACACCCGCTACATCTTCGTCACGGGAGGTGTGGTCTCGTCCCTCGGTAAGGGCATCGCGGCAGCCTCGATCGGTCGACTGCTCGTCAGCCGTGGCGTCACGGTGGCGATCCAGAAGTTCGATCCCTACATCAACGTGGATCCGGGCACGATGTCGCCGTACCAGCACGGTGAGGTCTTCGTGACCGAGGACGGCGCCGAGACCGACCTCGACCTCGGCCACTACGAGCGGTTCACGAGCGCGAACACGTCGCGCGCTTCGAACGTCACCGCCGGCGGCATCTACAACTCCGTGATCCGCCGCGAGCGCCGCGGCGACTACCTCGGTGGCACCGTGCAGGTCGTCCCGCACATCACCGATGAGATCAAGAACCGCATCCGCCTGATCGGCGAGACGACCGGCGTCGACGTCGTCATCACCGAGATCGGTGGCACCGTCGGCGATATCGAGTCGCTGCCGTTCCTGGAGGCCATCCGTCAGTTCCCGGTCGAGGTTGGCCGTCGGAACACGATGTTTCTTCATCTCACCCTCGTGCCCTACATTGGGCACGCCGGTGAGCTCAAGACCAAGCCGACGCAGCACTCCGTCAACGAGCTGCGCCGCATCGGTATCGCGCCCGACATGCTCATGCTCCGCGCCGCGACCGAGCTGCCGGACGACATCCGCAAGAAGATCGGGATGTTCGCGTCGCTGCCGATGGAGTCCGTCATCACGGCGGTCGACGTCGACTCGATCTACAAAGTGCCGCTGAAGTACCACCGCCAGAACGTCGACCAGGTGATCCTCGATCACTTTGGGCTTGAGGCGCCGGCGCCCAAGCTCGACGAGTGGGAGTCGCTCGTGGCTCGCATCGATGGTGCGAAGGACGTCGTGAAGATCGCGCTGGTCGGCAAGTACGTGCAGCTCGAAGACGCCTACCTCTCGGTCGCCGAGTCGCTGCGTCACGCCGGCTGGAAGCACGGCGCGCGCATCGAGATCGACTGGGTCGACTCTGAGACGCTCACCACCCGCGCGCAGGCCGCCGACCGTCTCGCCGACGCCGATGGCGTCCTCATCCCCGGTGGCTTCGGTGGACGCGGAGTCGAGGGCAAGATCCTCGCCGCCCAAGTCGCCCGCGAAGACAACATCCCGTTCCTTGGCATCTGCCTGGGCATGCAGATCGCCGTGGCCGAGTTCGCGCGCAACGTCGCCGACATGGAAGGGGCCAACTCGACGGAGTTCGATCCCGAGACGCCCTTCCCGGTCATCGACCTGCTCCCCGAGCAGAAGGAAGTCGCCGACCTCGGCGGCACCATGCGCCTGGGCGCCGATCCGGTGAAGCTCCACGAGGGCACCAAGCTGCTGGAGCTCTACGGCGAGGCGATCGCCTACGAGCGCCACCGCCACCGGTACGAGGTCAACCTCTTCCTGCGTCGCCGTCTTGAAGCGGCAGGCCTCGTGGTGAGCGGCACGTCTCCGGATGAGCGTCTCGTCGAGGCGATCGAGCTCACGGATCACCCGTTCTACGTCGCTGCGCAGTTCCACCCGGAGTTCAAGAGTCGGCCGGAGCGCCCCTCACCGATGTTCGACGGGTTCATCACCGCCGCGCTTGAGCACGGCGGAACGCCGGTCGCGACCCGCGTGGCGACCGAGCAGTCGGCCTAACCGACGCCGCCGCGATGCTGCACGTCCGCATCGAGCCGACTGGGCCTGCCGCCGAGCGCGGCGTGGCCTTGCTCTGCGCGGGCGGTGCGGCCAACCGTGACCCTGAGGCACAGCTCGGTTACCCGGTCGCGGTCGGCGTCTGCGACGACGGCCACGCCGCCGTCGAGCTGCTCGTCCGTGCCGCGACCTTGGCGCTCGACGACGCCGACCTGCACATCACGCTCCAGCGGCCGTGAACACCGCCAAGACCGGCCTCGCGTACGCGGCGGCGGTTGAGGATCTCCTCGCCTGGCTGACGGTCGAGCGCGGCCGCTCGCGCAACACCGTCGCGGCGTACCGCACCGATCTGGAACGGCTTGGTGCAACGCTGCTGGGCCAAGACGTCGACCCGCTTGCCGCGACCCACACGCAGCTGTCGGCCTACCTCGCATCGCTCGCAGATGAAGGCAAGAGCATCGCGACCCTGCGCCGCCACACCGCTTCGATCCGTCAGCTCTACGGATTTCTCGTGGCGGAAGCCCGGCTGCCGCGCGACCCGACCGTCGACCTGAGGCCGCCGCGGGAGCGCCGTGCCGCGCCAGAGGCGCTCAGCCGCGACGAGGTTGCGTCGGTCATCGAGACGGCCCGCGGCGACGCGCCGCTCGCCCTCCGCAATCGGGTGATGCTCGAGCTGCTCTACGCCAGCGGGTTGCGTGTCTCCGAACTCACCGATCTGGAGCTGCGCAGCGTCGACCTTGAAGAGCGCCTCCTGCTCGTGCGCGGCAAGGGCAACAAGGAACGGATCGTCCCGTTTGGTTCGGCGGCGCTCTCGGCACTGCGCGCCTGGCTCCTCCACGGCCGCCCGGCGCTCCTGCGTGACCGCCCGCAGCCGTGGCTGGTGCTGAACAACCGCGGCGGCAAAATCAGCCGCCAATCGGTTCACGCCGTCGTCCAGCAGGCGGGCATCGACGCGAGGATCGCTCATGAGGTCGGGCCGCACATGCTCCGCCACACCTTCGCGACCCACCTGCTTGCGGGTGGGTGCGACCTCCGGGTGCTGCAGGAGATGCTCGGCCACGCCAGCGTCGCGACCACGCAGATCTACACGCACGTCTCCGCCGACCATCTGCGCGACGCCTACGTGAACGCACACCCCCGAGCGAAGCTCGTCTCCGCGCCGCCCGTCCTGCGATGATGCAGGCCGTGCGCCGCGTCCTGCTCACCTCCGCACTTTTGCTCACGACTGCCCTTGCCGCGTGTGGCGAGGGGCCCGCGTCGGCTCCCAGCGTCGGTCGCCCTGCGCTGGATCCCAGCGGTGAGCCGTTTGCCTTCCCGACGGGCGGCTCGATCGATCTGCCCGCATCCTGGAAGTTCACCGCGGGCCCCGAAGGTGGGCCAGAGGTCGTTCGCGCCACGTCCGGGCAAGGGGCCGTCGTCGTGTGGCGCTACCCCCGCGCTGAGCCGCTGCCAACGACGAAAAAGGATCTCGTCAACACGCGCCGCAGCCTGAAGGCCGCCGTGAAGACGCGCGATCCGAACTTCCGCCTCAATGCCGCGCTGCTGCGCCGCGTGCCCGAACCCGCCGTCGAGCTGGCGGGCGTGGGCAACATGGCGGGGGCCACACGGTCGATCCGGAGCTTGCACGTCTACGCCAACGGGGTGGAGACCGTCGTCGACTGCATCGGCCCGCTCGCCGACGCCGCCCAGTTCAACGAGACGATCTGCACGCCGGTACTCGACTCGCTGAGCGTCTCCTGAACGCGCGTGCCTGAACTCCCCGAGGTTGAGACGGTTCGCCGTCAGCTGGCACCTCACCTCGAAGGCCGCACGATCACGGCCGCACGTATCGACGACGAGCGCTGGTGCGCGCCGCAGCCCGCCGGTGAGGTCGAAGAGCAGCTGATCGGCCGCAGGATCGACGCGCTCGAGCGTCGTGGCAAGCACCTGATCGTCGCCCTCGACGATGGCCAGCAGCTGCTGATGCACCTGCGGATGACCGGCATCATTCTCTGGGACGCCGCCAACGACGTGCCCTATGAGCGGGTCCGGATCTGGCTCGACGACGAGCACGCCATCGCCTTCTGCGATCCGCGGCGCTTCGGCACCGGCCTGCTTCTGCCGGACCGCGCTGCGGCGACGGCGTATCTCGACGCGCGCCTGGGCCCAGAACCGCTCGATCCTGAGGCGTTCACCGACGCCGTCCTTCGAGCGGTCCTGAAGGATCGCGACGCCCCGGTGAAGGGGATCCTGCTCGATCAGAAGAAGATCGCCGGCATCGGCAACATCTACGCCGACGAGGCCCTGTTTCGCGCGGGGATCCACCCGGCGCGGCCTGGCAGGCAGGTCAAGCCGGCGCAGATCGGTCCGCTGCGTGAGGGGATCGTCGAGTCGCTGCAGCTCGGCATCGAGTCCGGTGGCGCGTCGATCGACGACTTCCGCCACCTCGACGGCGCCCGCGGCAGCTTCCAGTGGGAGTTCCTCGTGCACCGCCGCGAGGGGCTGGAGTGCCCGGACTGCGGCGGGCCGATCACGAAGCTCGTGGTCGCGGGGCGCGGGACCTACGTGTGCGAGGTCTGCCAGCCGCCGCCACGCACGCTGCCGCGCTCAGCGCGGCGCAAGGGCTAGCGCCGGCTGATGGCAAGCCGCTCGATGTAAAGCTTCCTTGACACCCCGAGGGTGTCAAGCTAGCTTTACATCCGTGAAGAGCGACGTCAAAGCCCAGCGCACTGCGCGCGGCCTGTCGCAGGCAGCGCTCGGCGACGCGGTCGACGTCTCCCGTCAGACCATCAACGCGATCGAGACCGGCCGGTACCTGCCGTCGCTCCCGCTCGCCTTTGCGCTCGCGCGGTACTTCGACGTTCGCGTCGAAGCGCTGTTCGACCCCAACGAGGAAGGCCCTCACTCATGATCTATCAGCGTTCGACGACCTTCTGGATTGCGTTCCAGGTGCTGTTTGCCCTCGTCTGTATTGGCGCTGGTTGGTATGGCGGCGATCTGGCCCTCGGGTTTGCCTGCGCGGGAGTGCTGCTCGCCTCGGCGGCAGCGTTCTACGCCGCAGGCCGCCGCGGCAAGGACATCGGCGGCATCCTCACGGGCGTCGGCGACGAGCGCGTGAAGTCGATCTACCGCGATGCGACATTCCGGACCGGCGAGATGCTGATGTACATCCTCGCCATCTGGGGCGTGGTGTCTGCCGCTCAGGGGGAGACCAATGAGACGCTGGTCGCGATCCTCATGATCTTCGGGGCGCTCTGGATCGCCAACATCGCGTGGGCGACCTGGGCGGCCCGGCGCCCGGTCAAGAGCGTCGCCTAGGCGGCAACCAGTTTCGCGAGTTCGCCGGACTTGTCTGCGGCGGCCGTCTCGGTGTAGCCGCCGACGAGCTTGCCGTTCACGAAGACCTGCGGCAGCGTGAACATGCCGGTCCGGGCGCTCAGGTCGGAGATGCCGGCGGCATCGCCGGTGAGGTCGATCTTCTCGTAGGGGATCTCGCGGGCTTGGAGCAGACGCTCGACCTGCACGCAGTACGGGCAGGGAACCTTGGAGTAGACGACGACTTCGGCCATGCCATGAGGCTAGCGGGAAGGCTCGGCGCAGCCTGCGGCGGCTGGGATCCCCGGCCCGATCGGGAAGGCGGAGCGCGCCCGCGGTCGTCGCTAGCGTGAGGGCCTGATGGCGGGCCCAGTCCAGACCGAGGCGGTGGTCCTGCGCTCGATGAAGTACGGCGAAGCCGACCGCATCTTGCACGTCTTCACGCCCGAGTACGGCCAGCGCTCCGTCATCGCCCGCGGAGCCCGCCGCCCGAAGAGCAAACTTGGCGGCCGGCTTGAGCCGCCGTCCTACGTGGAGTTGCAGCTGCACGAAGGCCGCGGCGACATTGCGACCGTCACGGGCGTCTCGACGATCGCCGCGATGCTGCGCCTGCGCGAGCGCCTCGACGCGATCGATGCCGCGCTGCACGCCTGCGACGACGTAGGTCGACTCTTCGGCGACGGCGAGGCGCACCCGCCGGCGTTTCATCTGCTCGTCAACCACCTCGGGCAGCTCGACCGTGACCCGACCGCCGCCAACCCGGGCCGGCAGCTGGCCTTCCGGATCAAGCTACTGCTCGCCGCGGGCCTCGCGCCGCAGCTGGCCGAGTGCGCCCGCTGCGGCAACCCGCCGCCGCTCGTCGGGTTCTCAGGCGCCGACGGCGGGCTCGTCTGCAAAGCGTGCCTCGGGGAGGCCGGGTTCGGCGTCCACGCCGACGTGCCGGATGTGATGCGGGCGATGATCGGCTCGCCGCTGGCGGGTGCGCCACAGCCCGCGGTGTTCGTCGGTCGTCAAGTCGACCGTGCCATCACCGACCTCGCCGAGCACCACCTCGGCGCGCGACTGCGGTCGCTCCGCATCGAGTCCTGACGCGGCCGGCCCCGGGCGGAACGCTAGGGCTGGTCGATCCCGATGTCGTAGATGGTGGTCGAGATCAGGCTGATGTCGACGGCGATGATGTCGGTGAATCCGAGGTTGACTCCGGTGGGGTTGATGTCGGAGTCGTCTGACTCGGCGCCGCCCTGGTCCTTGGGTGAGAAGGCCGTCCCAGCAGATGGCAGGACCGCTCGGATCCGGTAGTTCTGGGCGCCCGGTGCCTTCAACTCGTAGGCACCGGTGGACGAAGACACGGTCTGGGAGAAGACTTTGCTCTTGGCGGCGTTCCACAGCTGGACGGTCACCCCGGCCAGTCCCGGCTCGCCAGGGTCCTGGATGCCGTCGGCGTCGACGTCGTCCCACACACGGTTGCCGAGGGTCGCAGGTGTGATGAACCCGGCGTCGAGGGTGCCGTTCGGAGCTGTTCCCACGGCAAAAGGCGCGGTGAAGTATTTGTTGGCGCCGGTCTCGAAGATGTCGGAGTCGAGCGTGTCATCGCCGGCGTCCTTCGGTGACACGAGGTAGTACGAGGCCGCCACGAACTGCAGGACATACGTCGCGCCGCGCGGCGCCTGCAGTGCGTAGAGCCCCGCGCTCGAGGTGGTGGTCGTGGCGATGATCTGGCTGCGGCTCTCGTTCCAGAGGTTCACGGTGATCCCCGACATCGCACGGTCCGTTGGGTCGCTATAGAGGCCGTTGCCGTCGCGGTCCTCGAACACGCGGTTGCCGAGTTGGCTGGTGCCGGGGAAGGAGATCCCGATACCGAGCTTGGCGAGCGACGCCGACGCGGTGAAGAGGTCGCTGTAGGACGTCGCTGCACCGGTGGGGCTGATGTCGGAGTCGCTGCTGGACACGCCGACGTTCTTTGGGGAGAACACCGCGCCAGCCGGGAGATCGGCCCGCAGCCGGTAGACCGTCCCGATCGTCGCCGTGAATGTGAACGCGCCGGAGGTCGCCGAGGTCGTCTCTGCGATGGGGACGCCAGCGCTCGAGAGCAGCTTGACGTGGACGCCGGCGAGTCCAGGCTCGCCCGGGTCTTGCCGACCGTCCTGGTCGCTATCGGACCAGACGATGTCGCCCACGGGCACGGTCGTCGATGGCGCCGGAGTCGTCGGTGTTGGGGTCGTCGGACCCGGCGTGGGCGTCGTCGGCGCCGGTGGCGTCTCGGGCGGTCCCGCGGCCGGCACCGTCTGCGTGAACGGGGCGGTGGGCGCGACGGCCCTGCGCAGCCCTGCGTCGATCCGCTTCGAAGTGCCCCCACGGCGCACGGAAAGCGTCGCGCTCGATCCGGTGTCGAACAGGTCCGAATCCAGTCGGTCACTACCTCGGTTCGCCGGCGAGAACGTGGAGAACCCTGCGGGCAAGGTCACAGCCACCCGGAACTTGCCACTCGCGCGGACGGTGTAGGAGTACGCGCCCTTCTTCGACGTCGTGAGGGTCTTGGAAGGTTTGAAGGCCTTGCCTGATTTGCGCGTGATCGCCACTTTGGCGCCCTGGACGAGCGCTTCGCCCTGGTCGCGGACGCCGTCGCCGTCGGCGTCCGCCCAGACGACGCCCGAGATCGTGGTGGCCTTCTTCTTCGGTGCCATTGCAGCCTGCACCGGTGCGGCCCAGAGCGCGAGCGCGACGACCGCAGTGAGGGCGCCGGTCAAGGCGGCTGCTGGCCTGGATTCGTGCGCGCGCGGGGCTGACATTCCTGCAGTTTCCCGGTCGCTCCCGCGCTTGCCAACCAATTTCGAGTCATTTCGGAGAACGCCGGGATGTCGACCAGCTACCGTCCGAGCCAGTGCCGCTTCACGATCCGACCGGGTTTCACGATCGCCAGCGGGCGCGCGAGGCTGCGACGCTGTCTGATCTGGCCTGCCCGACCTACCCAGCGGTGCGCGAACGGCCCGAGCCCGAAGCGCCGAGTCGCACGCCGCTGCAGCGCGACCGCGACCGGATCGTGCACAGCAAGGCGTTCCGGCGGCTCAAGCAAAAGACGCAGGTCTTCGTCGCGCCGACCGGCGACCACTTCCGCACCCGGCTCACCCACACCCTGGAGGTGACCGGGATCGCCAGGACGGTCGCCCGCGCCCTTGGCCTCAACGAGGATCTCGTCGAGGCGATCGGCGTCGGCCATGACCTCGGTCACCCGCCGTTTGGGCACATCGGCGAGGACGTCCTGGACCGTTGGCTCACGGCCCGCGGCGCAGACGGCTTCCGGCACTGGGAGCACTCGGTGCGGATCGTCGAGCGCCTCGAGCGAGGAGGGACCGGCCTGAATCTCTGTCGGAGCGTCGTCGACGGAATCGCGACCCACAGCGGCCGCGCTCCCGCGCCGCTCACGCTCGAGGGTGCGATCGTCCGCGTCGTCGACCGCATCGCGTACCTGTCGCATGACGTCGACGACGCGATCCGCGCCGGCGTGCTCGACGAGCGCGAGCTGCCCAAGCATGTGGTCGACGTGCTCGGCAGCGCCGGGACCGACCGCATCGACACGCTCGTCGACGACCTCGTGGCCACCTCGGCGCAGCGCGGCGTGATCGAGCAGGGCGCGGAGGCCGGCGAGGCGATGGACGTCCTGCGCAAGTTCATGTTCGACGCCGTCTACCTCGGCGAGACGGCACGCCAGGAGCACTCGCGGATCGAGTCGGTCCTCGGGGGACTCCTCGAGCACTACGAAGCCCACCCAGAGCTTCTTCCGCCGCCTTGGCCGGCACAGACGACCCTCGAGGAGCGGATCGTCGACTGGGTGGCGGGGATGACCGACGGCTTTGCCGTCCGCACGTTCGTGGGGCTGACGGTCCCGCGGGCGTTCGACATCCCCTGATTGCGTCCCAGCTGGGGCGCATGCAACCGCTCCCGGTTGCGGCGGCGTTGGTCGAGGGTGCCTGGCGCCGACCGCCGGTAACGTAGGACTGCCGATGCCCCGTTACACCCCTGAGACCAAACAGCGCGTCAAGGACGCGGTGGACATGGTCGATCTGGTGCAGACGAAGACCGAGCTCAAGCGCTCGGGCTCGGCGAGCTACATGGGCCGCTGCTGCTTCCACGAGGAGCGCTCGCCGTCGATGAGTGTCGACGCCGACCGCAAGCTCTACCACTGCTTCGGCTGCCAGGCCGGCGGCGACTGCTTCTCCTTCGTGCAGGAAACCGAAGGCATCGACTTCAACAGCGCGATCGAGTTTCTTGGCAACCGGTACGGCGTCCAGCTCGAGATCATGGATGACGATCCCAAAGCGGCGGCGCGGCGCAAGCGCCAGCAGCAGCTGCTTGCGCTGGTCGAGCGCGCCGCAGGGTTCTACGAGCGGACGCTGTGGACCTCGCCAGAGGGCGAGGACGCCCGTAACTACCTGCTTGGTCGCGGGCTGACGGAGGAGGCGCTCAAGGCGTTCCGCGTGGGTTTCGCGCCCAACGCCTGGGACAAGCTCGTCGTTGCGTCCTCGAAGGCAGGCGTCGATCCCAAGATGCTGATCGATGCCGGCCTCGCGCTGCCCAAGAAGGGCGGCCGAGGCCTCCCGAACGATCGGTTCCGCGGCCGGATCACGTTCCCGCTTTGCGACGCCCGTGGGCAGGTCCGAGGGTTCGGCGCACGCGCGATGACGGCCGATCAGAAGCCGAAGTACCTCAATACCTCTGAGAACGAACTCTTCCACAAGGGGCGCCAGCTCTTTGGCCTGCACCTCGCGCGCTCTGCGGCGGCCAAGAGCGGAGTGGTCGTGCTGGTCGAGGGCTACACCGACGTCGTCGCGCTGCGGCAGATCGGGGTCGCCCACGTCGTCGCCCTGATGGGCACGGCGATGACGCCAGAGCAGGTCACGGAGCTCTCACGGCTGGCGCCGCTGCTCGTGCTGGCCTTGGATCCCGACGGCGCCGGCGAGGCCGCGATGGAGAAGGCGGCTGGGCTGGCTCGCGGCTCGCGTCTGGAGTTGCGCGTCGCCGAGCTTCCAGACGGGCGCGATCCTGCCGAGCTGGTCCAGGACGGCCGTGGCGAGGAACTCAAGGCGGCGCTGGCTGCCCCGATGCACTTTTCGCGGTTCCGGGTGGGGCGGATCATCAAGAACTCCGACCTCTCCTCGGCGGAGCTGCGTGATGAGGCCCTCGCCAAAATCGCCCCGATCATCGGCGAGCTCGGGGAGGGCGCGCTGCGTGAGGAACTCGTGCAGCAGACCGCGGAGCGTCTGCAGCTCGGGCCGAACATCGTCGACCGCGTCGTGCGAGCGGCTCCGCCACCGCCGCGCCCGGTAGGTGACCCCGGCTTCCAGGGCCGCGGCGGCCAAAGTGGGCCGCCGAACCAGGGATTCGGGCCGCAGCGTGGCGTCGGCGCGCCGTTTGAGGACCGCTCGGAGCCGTTCGCCGACTATGACGGCGATCCCGGCTACGACGTCTACCCCGATCATGCGCCCGCCCGCGGGCAAGGTCCGGCGACGGCGACCGGGCCGGTTCGCCACGCCCCCCGTCGGCTGGATCCCTTCGACGAGCAAGAACGCGTCCTGGTGGCGATGATGGTCGCCCTCGGGAAGCCGGGTCGTGCGCAGCTGGCTGCCCTCGACCTCACCGATCTACGTGTTCCGCACGTGCGCGCCGTGGCGCAGTGGCTGCAGGCTGGGGGAGACGAGGGTGGGCAGCTGCCCGGCGACGACGAACTCTCCGGCGTCGCCCGCGACGTGCTGATGCGAGCTTCCACGATGGACGCACGCCCGGCCCTGCTCGAACTCGAGATCGTGCAGATGGAGATCCGCCGCGTGATGCGCCAGATCGACGAGGCTCGCCGCTCGGGCGGTTCCGTCGACGCGCTCCAACGCCAAGGGGCCGACCTGCGCCGACGCCTCGACGACGCGATGGAAGCCAACATGGAGGCGTAGGGCCCTCAAAAGCCCTGCAGGTGACGGCTGGCACGCACGAGTCAACGTCTCGGCGCTGATGCCGATACTATGGGCGCCCCGTTCACGCGGGACCTCATTGGGAGGTAGCTCAATGGCAGAGCATTCGACTGTTAATCGAAGGGTTGCGGGTTCGAGTCCCGCCCTCCCAGTCCGAGAAGAGCCCGCATATGCGGGCTTTTCGCGTTCTAGGACGCCTTCGTTGCGGCGGCTTGTGGCCGGAGTCTGTGACGCCCAGGGCGCTGCCGGCGCGAGAACGCTGGCGGCGAGTCGGCAAAGACGGCTGTAACGCTCCTGCGTGCTGGATGGACTGCCCTAGATGCCGGCCTCCAACAAACAAGCCCTGGTTGGCCAGCCGGAGCCGCGCGTTCAGATTTTGTTCTTGCAGCCGCGCGAGTCAGGCCGCATGATGATCTCCGTCGATGGGATCCCTCCCGACTCCCACGCCGGAAGAACTCGCTGCGGCGGGCGCCGAGGAGCGCCTCCTTCTCGCCAGGCTGCGGCAGGGTGACGCCGTGGCGTTCACGACGCTCGTCGACCGGTGGACCCCGAGCATGCTGCGTGTCGCGCGGATGCACGTCGCCACGCAGGCGATCGCGGAGGAGGTCGTGCAAGACACGTGGCTGGCCGTCCTGCGTGGCATCGACCGCTTCGAGGGGCGCTCCTCGGTGCGCACCTGGGTCTTCCGGATCCTCATGAACCAGGCCAAGACCCGCGGCGTACGCGAGAAGCGCACCGTGCCGTTTGCATCGCTGGCCAGCGACGAGACGGGGGAGGAGTTCTCCGCCGTCGACGCCAGCCGGTTCCATCCCGAGGGGCACCGCGTCGCCGGGCACTGGGCTTCTCCTCCGCCACGGTGGGACGAGCAACCCGTCGAGCGCCTGGAATCACGGGAGACGATCAGCGCGATCCGCCGCGCGATCGACGACCTCCCGCCAGCGCAGCGCACCGTGATGACGCTCCGCGACATCGAGGGCTGGGACGCCCCCGAGGTCTGCGACGCGCTCGAGATCAGCGAAGGCAATCAGCGCGTGCTGCTGCACCGCGCCCGCTCGCGCGTGCGTGCGGCCCTCGAGCAGGAGATGGCCGCGTGAGCGCCGTGCTGCCGCCGATGCACTGCAACGAGTTCGTGGAACTCGTGACGGACTACCTCGAAGGCGCCCTCAGCGCCAGCGACCTCCTGCGCCTGGAAACGCACCTCGGTGCCTGCGAGAAGTGCGCGCACTACCTGGCGCAACTCGAGCTCACGCGCGACCTTGCGGGGAGCATTACCGACGACGACATCACCCCCGAGATGCGCGGCGATCTGCTCGACGCCTTCAGTCGCTGGAAGGCCGAACGGCCCGCCGACCCGTAACGGCGCGCACGCTGGCGAGACGGAGGGAAGGCGCAGACCGGTGCGCCACAGACCACCCCGACGAGGGACCTCGCCATGCCCGAGCACGACTTCTCCGACCTCAGCGCGCTGTTCATCAACTGCACGCTCAAACGCGGCCCCGAGCCGTCCAACACCCAGGTCCTGATGGACAACTCGATCGCGATCATGCGCGCACGCGGCGTCGACGTGAGCGTCGTTCGGGCCGTCGACCACGACATTCCCGTTGGCGTATACCCCGACATGACCGAGCACGGTTACGACTCGGACGGCTGGCCGGCGATCCAGCAGCAGGTCTTCGACGCCGACATCCTCGTGCTCGGCACGCCGATCTGGCTCGGAGAGAAGAGCAGCGTCGCCACGAAGGTGATCGAGCGCCTCTACGGCTACTCGGGCCAACTCAACGACCACGGCCAGTGGATCTACTACGGCCGCGTCGGCGGGGTCCTTGTGACCGGCAACGAGGACGGCATCAAACACGTCGCGATGAACACGCTGTACTCGCTGCAGCACCTCGGCTACGTGATCCCGCCGCAGGCCGATGCCGGCTGGATCGGAGAAGCGGGCCCTGGCCCCAGCTACGCCGACGAGGGCAGTGGTGGCCTCACCAACGACTTCACCCGTCGGAACACCACGTTCATGACGTGGAACCTGATGCACCTTGCCGCGATGCTCAAGCGCTCAGGCGGGATCCCGGCGTACGGCAACCAACGCGCCGAGTGGGACGCCGGCGCGCGATTCGACCACCCGAACCCCGAATACCGCTAGACGGGGATCGGTTGGACGCTAGCTGTCATCGGCTTCTCGCTGCGCCCGCATGTCCTCATGGACCGCCATTTGGTCATATTCCGCAGCTAGGTCTCTGAGCATTCGGCTAGTGCGGCGTGCCGACGGCCCGACCTCTTGCGCCCACTTGCGGAACTTTGCAGCCTCGAGCCTCTCGAGCTCCCCGCCGGCATAGGGAGACCGCATCGTCGGCCCGCGGTCGTTGAACGCCGCGAGCGAGACCCCGCGCATCAGATCGTCGCTGCCAACGGCTTCCAAGATCTCTCGCACTGCGGCCGCGGGCCAGGGCGCGCCGTCTTCCGTCGGGACGCGCGAGAGTACCTGCCCTATCTGACGGTCCCCAACGGCGGTCCGATCGCTCTCCGAAAGGGCGTTGCGCGCCTCTCTGACCCAATTCGCTAGCCGTTCGTGGTCGATTGTCCCGTCGGATCGTTCGCCCGGCATCATGACTTTCCAATGCTCAAGTACCCACCAAGCGTGGTTCGCTTTGGTTTGGTCTGAAGTACTCAGTTCTCGTCGAGGCTCGTTGCGCCCGCGGAAGACACGTTTGACGAGCAGGGCATACTCGTTCGGGTCAGCTGCGAGCACTCGAAACAGAGATCGAGGGACCCGATAGTTCTCCAGCAGTTGGAACAGCGCGAACTCGATCGGCGCCAAGACTGCGTCGGGGACCTCGCTCTTAACGAGATGGTCAAGCAGTCTTCCGATCTCGTATCCCAGGTTGCCGCGGCCTCTGAGCACCGAGGCGCCGTCGCTCAGGAGGAGCTGCTGGAGAGTGTCCAAAACGATCGCCGGTGTTACGGCGTGGCTTTGCTCATCAGTAGCTAGCGAGCTGCTGAGAACGTGAATTGCGCCGGCGAAGTGTTGATGCCGCAGGAGATGGTCCACCGCTGCCGGGGCTTCGCTCGACTGAACGCGCCAACCGTCGAACTCCTCCCAATACCGACCGACTAGGTCGGGGGTGAGACGTTCGAGGAGATCCCAGGTCTCAGCGGTGGGCGGCGCTTGCTGCGCCGCGACCAGTCGCGCGGAAGCGGTTAGCGATGCGTTACTGAGGACCCCGAAGAGCCAGTCGGGGTGGTTCTCGGCGGCCACTCGGCGAGCCCAGGCGGCGCCCGCCAGGCTAACGGCTGCGCTGCCGTCGCCAAGCCAGTCGATCAGATCGGTCTCGTATCTCGAACCCAGCGCTGCGCCGAGTGTCCAACCCACTTGTTGTGAGTTCGCGACTCGCTCCGCGAGTCGGCGCAGCCCAGCGATGCCTGCTTCGCGATCGATGTCGCGGACGGCGTCAGCTCGGTGTGTTTCGAGTTGAGATTCGTAGTCTGGGTCGGACGACTCCGGTCCGTTCGGAAGACGGGGTCGCCAGTCGAACAAATAGGAGTAGCGATCGGCCGCGGACGGGGGCTCCAAAATGCCCGCAAGTCGTTCTAGCGGCGCTAGCTCCTCTGGTGCCAGAGCCCAATCGGCATCTGAAAACTCAAGATGATTGTCGAGTTCTTTGCGTAGGGCATGCCAGACCTCGGCGTGAGTCTCGGTTGCACCGGGATGCCCGCTCGTGAGTTGAACCTCAGCGGCCTCAAGAAGGCTCGCTCGAAGTTCCGGCGGAAGCCGATCGAGCCGCCCTATGAGTTCGGTCCAGCGTGTATGGTCGCGCGCCGTCATCGTTACCGCGATCTCGGACAACGCACTCACGAAGAGGAACCAATCGGACAGCGAGACAGTCTCCTTGTCGGGGAGCCAGTCTCGATATGTCGGGGCGTTAGGCGGAGAGGAGGTGGAATGAAGCGCCGGCCATAGCGCCAGTGTGAGTTTCCAACCCACGGCATCGCTCACGGAGCAGGCCGCTTCTAGCGCCTCGATGCGTCCGGAGACCGGCGCGCCGGTGTGGCGGACCCACGGAACAAGAACGCTGGAGAGGCTCTCCAGAGGTCGATTCGAGAGCCGTCCGCCGGGGTCTTCAACCGCAAGCTGGGCCAACTGGACCACCGCATCAACCAGATGTTCCTTCGACCAGGAAACAGTCTCCAGTGCCCAGAGGAGGCCTGTGTGTGGCGATGCGCTGAACAGCCACGATGTCTCCGAACCGTCCTGGAAGAGCGAAGGGAGAAGTGGATCGTCGCTCTCGAGATCAGACTCGACCGCCGCAAGGAATTGCTCGGGCGCCGCTTCTGCCAAGAGGGGCAGGACATCTGACAGAGAGGCCCAAAGTCGGCCCGAGCGGTCCTTTGATCCCTCAGCCAAGAGGGAACGAACGGCTGAGCGTGCGGGTTCTCCAAACTTCAGGAAGTCGTTCGGACCGCTATCGCTCATCGTTCCCATGAGGGCCAGTCCGCGTGCCAAGCCGCGGCGAAGCATCGGCGAATGTGTTGGCGCCACTCCACGGACTCCGGCTGTAAAGCGCTCGTCTGGACCGAGCTCTAGTCGAGGATCGCGCTCGAGAAAGACGTCCAAGGCAGCGGTGACCCATCGTTTGAGCCCGGATACAGGGATTGTGCTTCGTAGGAGTTCGAGGGTCTCTTCCGGCGAGTTCACCTGCCACGTGCCGTTGGCCTCGCCGAATGGAGGATCGTCGCTCGGCGCCCACCGGGTCAGTGTTGATTCGAGGTCGTCCCAGTCCAGGCCAGTCACGGTCGAAACTACGGCTAGATCCGCTTCCGATGTGCTCCAGCTGCCGACCAGAGCAAGCAGCCCAAAAGCACTCGCGTCATCGTTGGTGGCCCATTCGGGGGCTGAGAAAGCTTGGTTCAGCGCGAGTCGGCGCACTAGGGCCCTCGGGCTGCGGCGAGCCAGCGCTGCGAGCCTGTCTGCACGGCTTGATTCGACGCCTGCGTCCCGAAGCGCCGAGGCGGCTCCTTGTCGCGACAGTCGGGGCAAGGTCACTTCTGTTCCCTGAGTAGTCGAGGCCCCGTCTATCGGCAAGATGACGTGGTGCCCATTATCTAGAGCTAGTTGTGTGTCAGGTCCGGCAAACAGAGGCACGAGCGCAGCCTTTTCCGGCTGACGGGCCAGTCGTGACCAGCTATCTGCGGACGACACGACCAGAGTCGCCAGCGGGCGCCCTGCCCACTCGTTGGCCATCTCGACAACGGCAACGGCTTCGTCCCGCCACCTTGCACGAACCGAGAAGATCGAAGGCGCCCGGCGCATCAGATCGCCGATCTGCTCGACCTCGGCGTCACGGCCGGCCGCAAATAGCTCCCTTGGGAGACGCGGCTCGGTCTGCCCGCTAAACCGATCCCACCACTTTTCTATGGTTTGCGCCCCGTCGGGGTTACGTCCGAGGTGCTCGGAGATCCAGTGGTGCACCGACGGCGAAGCTCTGAGCCAACCCTCAAGGTCATCGGCGTCGAGGACTCGGACACCGCGGAACTTCCCGTCGGCTTGGTGCTCACGTTGCCAAGCGTTTGCGTGGGCCCAGCGTCGCGGAGTGATGAATACGAAGATCGACGCCTTCGCGTCAGGCTCGCCTGAGCGCTTGGCATAGTCTGCGTCGACCTTGGCTTTGGGCCGTGCGCTGACGCCGACTTCGATGCGCAGGCGGCCAGTCGGCAGAAAGGCCGCACCCGACACGTCCGCGGAACCGTCCCATCCGGGAGCGCTCGTCCCGTCGCCGGAACGCACCGACACGTTGGTGACGCCGGCCGTTACCGAAAGAAGGCGGCGCACCAGCTCGGGGAACGTCACCTGGGCGTCTTTGGTCGCGGCCCACTGGCTCAGCTGGGTCGCGTCCACGAGTTCCGGGCCGACGGACCACTGTTCCTCTGAGGTGTTCCGCGGCGCCGAGTTTGCGCGCTCTGCGATCAACCGTTCGATCTCTGCCTCGGAAAACCGATGGAAGCGGGACCCGGGTACCCGCGCGGATTTGAGCACCCCGTCTCGAACCCAGTTTCTGACGGTGTTTTCATGGACCCCGAGCCGACGGGCGGTCTCCCGAACCGTGACGAGTCTTTGATCGGAATCGCCAGCCATGCAAAAATCATAGCCGCCATTGGCGACAATGTGTACTCTGGTCTTCATGAGTCCTGCGGGCGCAGCGAGCACGGCCACGGCGGTCGGCACGGTCATCAGTGGCCCGGGAACGCCCGGGATCGTCTTGGCCGGGGCGCTTGCCGCGGTTCTCGTTTTTGGGGCTCTCGGTCGTGGCCTTGCTGCGCTTCCAGCGTGGCGTCGCGAGATGCTTAAGGTTCGAGCCCTAAAACTGCGCCAGCGGGACGCACGTCGCAAACGACGTCGCGTTCGCGGAGGCTCCGTCTAGCGCGCTAGACGCAAGGCGGCGATCCGCTAACGCGCTCACCGGCGATCGCGCCCGCAGCGGCCCGCAAGCGCGCCACGAGCGCCTCGACCTGCTCGGCTGCGGCGACGTCGCCGGGGTTGGCGTCATGCCAGGCGGCCAGCTCGCGTGCCCGCTTGATGTAGCGCCCGTCGGCGATCAATCGCCGCACGGCGAGCCGCAGTGACTTGGCGTTGGCCCAACGCTTCGGGATCCGCAGGCCGGCGCCCGAGTAGTAGACGCGCATGCCGTTCTCGCGCTGATCGCCGTCGTCAGGGACGACGAGCACGGCGCAGCCGGAGGCGATCGCCCGCACGACCGTTCCATGGCCGCCGTTGCAGATCACCACGTCGGCCTGCGGCATCACCTGGCCGTAGCGCACCCACGGCACGAGCCGTGAGCGCCGACCGACGAGCAGCGGCTGGTAGACCTGCCGGCGGTTGGTCGTGCCCAGCACACGGACGGGCTCGTCGGCGAGGCCGCGCATCGACGCGCGCAGCATCACCTGCGCCGGATCCTTGGACGTCGACGGCGCGACCAGCACGAGCGGCTCGTCGCCCGCCGGTAGCTCGGTGTGGCCGTGCGGCGGCTCCCACAGCAGGGGGCCCGTCACCTTCACCCAGTCCGGCCAGGCACGCTCGTATTCCAGCTGCGGGAAGGTCGCGACGAGGGTGAGCTCGCGGCTGAGCGTCGGCATGGGGCCGGGCGCGGGCGGGAGATCGAGCTGCTGGCGCAGCTCCTCGTACTCGCGCTCCCCCTGCCGGTAGCCGGGCTCCATCAGCAGGTTGAACTTGCGCCAGAACGCGTGGCCCAGCGGCGTACGCGGATTGCGCATCCCAGCGGAGTACGGCGTCATCCCCGGGTCGGAGATGGGGTAGACGTGCGGCACGAGCGTCACGCTGGGGACCCCAAGTCGCTCGGCGATCAGCGCCGGCGTGTTCGTGAGGACGTCGCTGATCACGACGTCGGGCGCAAACGCCCGGAACTCGTCCTCGCAGTCCAAGACGGCGCGACGCACCGCCTCATACGGCTCCAGGTAGGTGCCGGTCTCGGGGTCCAGGTCGTACTGCGGCGCCTTGGCGAACTGGAGGCCAAGGGCCTCGATCTCCGGTTGCCAGCGATGCCACGTGTGGACCATCACCTCGTGGCCACGGTCCTTGAGCGCGGCGGCGAGCGCCATCACGGGGAACGTGTGGCCGGCCTCACCGAACGAGCCCAGCAGGACGCGCATCGGCGCCCCGGAGGCTGAATGGAGCTGCGTCATCAGGGGGCTGCCGAGCGGGTCCGCGCCGACTTAGAGCGCGTCCTCGCCGGGCCGGATGAACGGAATCTCAGGAATGATGCAGTGGTCGGAGAGGCGCAACAGCATCTGCACGGCGGCGGCGATGTCGGTCGGGCGAATCATCTGCTCGGCGGGGATGCCCTCCTGCGCGAACTGCGTCATCGGCGTCTCCACGAATCCGGGGCAGAGCGCGGTGGAGAACACGCCGCTGGCGGCGAGTTCGCGGTTCATCGAGATCGTCAGGCTGCGGACGGCGGCCTTCGTGGCCGAGTAGGCGCTCAGCCAGGGCTGGGGCGAGAGCGCCGTGATCGACGACGTGTTCACCACGCGCGCCACGCCCTGCTCGGCCGCGGCGGCCTTGAGCATCGCCACGCACTCGCGGTAGTAGAGGAATGACGCCCGCACGTTGGTGTTGAACTGCAGGTCGAAGTGCTTGCTCGTGATGCCGTCGATCGGCTGCCCGATGCCGACGCCCGCGTTGTTCACCAGCAGGTCCAGGCGGCCGAATTTCGCCTCGTGGGCCTTGACGGACGCGACGATGTCGTCCTCGTTGGCCAGGTTCGCGGCGACGGCGATGACCGTCGCGCCGGCGGCCTCGAGCTCCGCGCGGGCGGCCTCGAGCTTCTCGGGGCGCCGCGCGACGATCGTCAGGCCGTAGCCCTCGTCGGCGAGCATGTGGGCGATGGCCAGCCCGATGCCGCTGGAGGCACCGGTGATGAGGGCGGCGGACTGCATTGGGGCATTCTCGCGAACGCCCGCCCGCGGAGTCGGCAGCCCGCAGCGTGGCCGCGCCTGGGCACTGCCGGGCAGCGCCGTGGCGTACCGCACAGAGGCGGCGGTTGGGCGGGGGATCGACCAATTTCCGATGGCGTGATCTGTAGCCTTGCGCGGGATGCCCGTCTTCCCCTCCGAGGCGCAGCGTCAGCACCTGCCTGCCCCGACCGCGCGCGTGCTGCTGCTCGTGCTGCTGTCGCTTGCGGCCGCGCTGACCCTCTCGCCGACTCCTGCCGGAGCCGCTCCCAAGCTGCTCAAGAAGACCAAGATCGTCGCCCCGACGAACGCCAACTACGTGCGCGGCACCATCACCGGTAGCCAGTGCTACGTGAAGTTCCCGGCACGAACGAAGAGCGCCAAGATCACCGTGACGGGCCCGCTCTCGGCGAAGAAGCCGAAGACGACGAAGCTCAAGGTCAAGGGCTCGGTGCGCGTGAAGTGCACCTGGAAGACCAAGTCGTTCAAGGACGGCACCTACCGGTTCACCGTGAAGGCGAAGGTCCGCGCCAGCAAGAAGTGGTGGACCGTCTCGCTCAAGCGCAGCGTGGTCGTGCGCAACGCCGCCTCCACGGAGACCACGGCGACCGGCCCGAAGCTGGGCGTCGGCAACGCGCGCTACGTCAACCGGGTCGAGACGCCGTGGGACACGTGGCTGGGCCAGGCCGACGTCGACACCACCCGCCAGGCCTGGATGCGCGAGCACATCTGGCAGGTCGTCGCGCACGCCCCTTCCTTTGATCCGCGCCTGGCGTGGGCGCCGCCGACGCTGCTCTACAAGGACCTCTACGCGATCTACCGCGACGACGCGGCAACGCTC